>JAXMHH010000008.1:0-151656 GCA_046346845.1 bacterium | reverse complement strand
GATCCTCTCGGCGGCCCTGGTTCCCGAGCTCTACCAACGCCTGGCCCATGCGATGGGCGTGTCCTTGGGCAGCAACCTGATCTTTGCCGGCCTGATCCTCTTGCTGATTTTTCTCCTGGTCGAACAGAGCGTCGAGCTCACCCGCGTCCAGCGCCTGGTCCGGGACGGAGCCACCCTGCAGGCGGCGCAGGAATACCTGGCTGCCAACCCTCCCGCTTGGCCGACCAAGGCCGGGCCCAAGGTCCTGGTGGTCTTGCCCGCTTACAACGAGGCGGCGACCCTGGAATCGCTCGCCGGGGAATTGAAAACCCTGGCGGAGCGCTCGGATTTTCCGCTCGACTATTGCTTCATCGACGACGGCTCCCAGGACGACAGCGCCGAACGTCTGAGGGCCTGCGCCCTGGGGCATTTCGCCTCGCATCGGCAGAACATGGGGGTGGCGGCCGCGCTGCTCACCGGGATCCGGATAGCTGAACTGCGGGGGGCGGATTATTTGGTGCAGTGCGACGCGGACGGCCAGCATCCCGTCGGCCGCATTGCTCAGCTCGTCGCGGTGGCCGAGCAAGGCCGCGTCGACCTCGTCGTGGGTTCTCGCTACGTGGGTTCCGACGCCGGCGCGGCGAGCACCACGCGGTGGCGCCGGATGGGGGCCTGGCTGATCGCCCTCACCCTGCGGGGCCTTCGCTTTCCCGCCAGGATCTCCGACCCCACCAGCGGGTTTCGCGCCTACTCGGGGCGCGCCTTCCATTTCCTGTCTCGCTATATGCCGGAGGAATACCCCGAGCCCGAGACGATCGCCTTGCTGGCCTGGGCCGGCATGAAGATTCAAGAGGTGGCGGTGCCCATGGCCTCCCGTCAAGAGGGCGTCTCCACGATTCGCGGCCTCAAGACCATGCGTTATATGACCAAGGTGCTGGGCGCCTTGTTGGGGCTTCGCCTGCGGATTCTCTTCTCACCACTCCGCTGAATTCAGGAAAGGCCGTAATACCGACGCACCAGGAGGAGGTAGCTCGCGCCCAGGCCCGCCAGGGAGGCCACCAGCACCGCAGCCCTCAGGAGGCTGGGCGCCGTTTCCCCCGCTTCTCCCGCCGGCCGGTAGCCCAGGAGCCCCAGCAGGGGGGCGATGGGGATCAAGTAACGTCCCTGTCCGCCATGGATCCAGGCGGCGCCCGGTTGATTCCAAGTGAGAAAGAGCCCCGTCCAGATAATGGTGATTTCCAACAGGGAGATGCCACCCAGCAAGGCCTTGGCCTTCCATAAGAGAGGAGGCCCCGCGTTGCGGTCGCGCCAAGCGACGAAGAGCAGGAGGGTTCCGTAGCCGAGGGCGAGCCCCAGGGGTAGCGGGGTGTCCAGGTGTCCCAGCCAGCCGATCCACTGCCAGAGATAGAGCGGGGCCCTATGCCAAAAGGTGAGGGCGAAGATTTTTAGAAATTCCCCGGGCTGATTGAGCAGGATTTCGCGCTGCGCCTGGACCTCCGGCCAGGTCCCCATCCCGCTGTGGTGCAGGAAAGCGAGGCCGAGGAGGCCGTTCAGCAGGATCGCACCGCCCACGGAAAAGAGATATCGGGGCCGGGAGGAAAATTTTCGCGGCGGCAGCAGCAGGAACAGCAGGGCGTGCGGCGCATAGGCGACCTTGGAAAGGGTGAAGGCGAGACTGCCGAGGATCGGCGCCGCCAAACGGCGCGCGCCCAGCGGGCCCGGTTCCGGGTTTAGGCTCAAGTTCAGGATCCAGGCGACCAGCAGGAAGGCCAGCCCGTTGGTAAAGGCATCGGGTGAAAGCGAGGCGGCCTGCTGCAGCGTCATCGGGGTCAGGGCCAGCAGTGCCCACAACCACCGCTGTATCGGAGTCGCGCGCAGGGCGAGCAGCAGCAGCGAGATCCAGACGCCGGCGTTGGCGAGGCGTCCCAGGTAAAAACAATAAAAGGGGCCGAGGCCCAGCGTTCGCCCCAAGAAAATGCCCAAGGCTTGGGGCCAGTAGGGAAGAGAAGGGTGTGGCAATTCCTGGGCGAAGGGGAAAAAGACCCGGTCCTCCGCCTGCCAGGCCAAGTTTCGAAAGGCCAAAATTTCTCCCGCGGAGGTCTTCGCCTGGGGGCGGAGCGGAAGGCGCGCAAAGGCGGAGAGGAATTCGACCAAGCTCCGCGGGACCCTTGTCCCCGGCTGGCCGTTTTCCGGCCCTTCCCGGAACTTTCCCTCCGACAACTGGTAGGCGCGCAGGAAATGGTAGCCTTCGTCGGGGGCTTGAAAAGGCGGAAGCAAGACGGAGAAGGTCAGGCAGGCAAGGGCCGCAAGGCTCAGGAAGGTTTTCGCTGCGGTCGGCATGGCAGTCTTGGCCTTACCGGAGCCCGCGCTAACTGTCAAAATGCATGGTGGCGGCCGCAGGCCGAGCCTTTTTCTTTTTCGGGGGCCGGGGCCGTGATAAAGATAGGGCATGATGGAGAAAGTTTTTGCCGAGCTGGAAAGGGCCTTGGCCGCAGGGGGCCTGGGCGACTTCGAGGTCTATGTCGAGAGGGTCCAATCGCGGCAATTCGAGGCCAAGGACCGCGCCCTCGAGTCCTCGCTGGAGGCGACCCAGGAGGGCGCCGCCCTGCGCGTCTTTCGGGAGGGGCGCGTCGCCTTCGGCTACACCACCGACCTCTCGCCGGCCGCGCTTCGCGCCATGGCCGAGACGGTTGCGGCCAGCTTGCCGTGGGTCGACCGCGAGGCTGGCCTGGAACCGGCCGCTCCCGCTCCGCTTCCCGCGCTGGACCTAAAAAATTACGAGCCGGCCCTACGGCAAATCTCCCCGGCTCGCAAGCTGGAGGCGGCAATCGCCATGGAGGCCGCCGCCCAGGACTTCGACCCGCGCATCCGGCACGTGCGCTCGGCCGCTTACGAAGAGAAGGTTAGCACCCTGCAGATCCGGAATTCCCGGGGCATCGACGTCGCTTATACCCGCAGCCGCTGCCAGCTGGGCGTGATGGCGGTCGCCGAACAAGACGGGGAGGCGGAATCCGCCTATGAGTTCGATGCCGCGCCGGGTTTTGAGGTCTTGGATCCGATGGCCATCGGCCGGGCCGCCGCTGCGCGGGCGGCGAGTTACCTCGGCGGCTCCACCCCCACCAGCCGTCGAGTGCCCGTGCTCTTGGATCCCTTGGTCGCTTGCGAGATCCTGGAGGTCTTGGTCGCCTCCTTTCAAGGGGATGCCGTGTTCAAGCATCGCAGCTATTTGTCGGGAAGGCTCGGGCAGCGCGTTTATTCCGAACTGCTCCAGGTGGAAGACGATGGATTGCTCCCGGAGGGCGCCGCTTCCTGTCCCTTTGACGGGGAGGGATTGCCTGGCCGGCGTTTGCCATTGGTGACCGATGGAGTGGTGGCAAACTTTCTCCTCGACCGGGTCTATGCCCCCAAATTAGGCCTGCCCGCCAATGCCTCCACGGTGCGACGCGGGTTGCAGCGTCCCCCTTTCCTCTCCTATACCAATCTGCGGATTGCGCCGGGTCTGGTTTCGGATGAAGCCTTGCTGCGGGAGATTGGGAAGGGTCTGTGGGTGACCGAAACCATCGGGATGCATGCGGCCAATCCGGTGACCGGGGATTTTTCCATTGGGGTCCAGGGTTTCTTGATTGAAGGGGGCGAGCGGCGCGTCCCGGTCAAAAAACTCGCCCTTGCCGGAAATCTGCACCAAATGATGGCCGAACTTAGGGCCGTTGGGTCGAATTTTCGGGTTTCCGGACAGATTGGGGCGCCAAGCCTAGCCATCCAAGAGATGGCGGTCGGCGGAAGCTGAAATTGCCATGAAATAGGGGCTTGCATATAATTGAGTCGATCGTTTACGGTAACCTTTCGTTTGGGACCTTGAGAACTGGATTAGGGCCTTATTCCGATGAAAATCGAATCCTACGGCATCTCCAACGTCGGCATGAAGCGGCAGCAGAATGAAGACTCCTACCTCATCAACGACGATATGGGTCTATATATGGTGGCCGACGGCATGGGCGGGCATCTCGGGGGGGAGTACGCCTCCAAGCTGGCGGTGACCACGGTGGAAGAGGTGGTGAGGTCCTTGCGTTTCGACCCCGACTGCACCCAAATCCGCGGGGTCAACGAGGCTGATTCCAATCCCGGCAACCAGCTTAAGCACGCCATCCAAGAGGCTGGCCGCCGGATCCACGACCAGGCCATGTTCGACGAAAACCTCAGGGGCATGGGCACCACTGCCGTGGCGGCGCTCTTTGCCTCCCCCCGGCTCTATATCGCCAATGTCGGAGATTCCCGGGCCTACCTGGTACGGGCCGGTAAAATCGAACAGATGACCGAGGATCACTCCCTGGTCACCGAGCAGGTCAAGGCGGGCATGATTTCGGCCAGCGATGCCCGGGGCCATAAGCTGAAGAATATCATTACCCGGTCGGTCGGCTACCAAGAGGAGGTCGACATCGACGTCCTGTGCCGGGAGGTCCAGCACGGCGACAAGCTCTTGCTGTGCTCCGACGGCCTTTCCAACCTGGTCGAGGACCGGGAAATCGAGGAAATTGTCGAAAAATACGACCTCCAAGAGGCCTGCGAGAAGCTGGTAAACTCGGCCAACAGCCGGGGCGGAGACGACAATATTACCGTGATTATTCTACAAGTTGATGAAATTACTTAGTTTTTTCAAGGCCTAAAAGCCTTGACTTCCAAAATACCCCTCTGCTACGGTTCCCCGAAATTTCCCAAAGGCATTTTTAAGACCACCTTCCGGCTGCCCTGCCGATAAGGGGTCTAAACCCTATTTGCCCTGTTACCTGAGGATAGAGGAAGACCCATTGAACCGGAAATCGACCAATCTGGTGATTTTTGACGAGGATGGCTTTGGCAGCCGCACCTTGGCCCTTTCCCAGACCAGCCTCCGCCTGCTGGGGGCCCTGTTTGCCGTCCTCCTGGTCTTCTCCTCCATCATGACTTGGGGTTTTCTTTATTACCGTTCCAAAAGCAGCAAGGGCGAGTCCGGCACCATCGCCCAGCTGGAACAAGAAAAGGCCCAACTGGTCTCCAAGATCGGGGCTCTGGAAGGCACCATCAAGCGCATTGAGAAGTTCACCGAGAAGCTGGAGGCCTCCATCGGGGTCGAGTCCGGCAAGCTCAACAAGGGGGTGGGCCCGGTCTCCGAGCAGGAAAACCTGGCCGAATTCCTCAATCGGGTGAACAACCTCCCCAAGCTTTCTTCCCGGTCCCTGGCCCGGGATTGGAAAGCGGGCAAGTTTGACGAGCAATTCTACGAAAAAATGACCCTCAAGCTCGACGAATTGGCCGAATTCGCGGTCAATCTGGAAGAGCGGGTCAACGAGGTCTACGAGGCCAACGAAGACCGGATCTCTTTCTGGGCCTCCACCCCCTCGCTTTGGCCGGTGCACGGCTGGATCACCTCCGGATTCGGCTACCGACTCTCGCCTTGGGGTGAAGGGGTGAAGATGCACAAGGGCCTCGACATCGCCTCGCCGGTCGGCAGCCCCGTCTTTGCGCCTTCCGAAGGCACCGTCGTCTTTGCGGGCTACAAGGGCGGCTACGGCAACGCGGTCGTCATCGACCACGGCTACGGCATCAGCACCCTCTACGGCCACAACTCCGAGCTCTTCGTCAAAGAGGGCGATCACGTCGATCGGGGCGCCAAGATCTCGGCCGTGGGCAGCACCGGATCCTCCACCGGCCCCCACCTGCACTACGAAGTGCATGTCGACGGGATCCCCACCGATCCCATGAAGTATATCTTCGAATAGTCCGCCTCTTTCCATTCCCCAACGCAGGGATTATCCTAGGCCCCTTGGAGCGCTAATCCCGGGTTTTGTCCATTTGACTTTCCCGGCTTCCTCAAATAGCAAGGTCTCCCCATGTTGCAGGCCCTCGCCAAAAAAGTCTTCGGAACCAAAAACGATCGAGAACTCAAGCGCCTATTTCCCATTCGGGACCGAATCAACGAGCTCGAAGCCAAGATCCAGGCGATGAGCGACGAGGAGCTGAAGGCCCAGACGCCCAAATTCCGCGAGCGCCTCGCCAAGGGCGAAACCCTCGACGACTTGCTGCCGGAGGCCTTCGCCACGGTCCGCGAGGCCGGCAAGCGCGTGCTGGGGATGCGGCACTTCGACGTGCAAATGATCGGCGGCATGGTCCTGCACCACGGCAAGATCGCCGAAATGAAGACCGGCGAAGGCAAGACCTTGGTTGCGACCCTCCCGGTCTACCTCAACGCCCTGGAGGGCAAGGGCGTCCACGTCGTCACCGTCAACGACTACCTGGCCCGGCGCGACGCGACTTGGATGGGGAGATTGTATAACTTCCTCGGCATGTCGGTGGGGATCATCGTCCACGGCCTCGACGACCAGCAGCGCCGCGCCGCCTATGCCGCCGACATCACCTACGGGACGAACAACGAATTCGGCTTCGACTACCTGCGCGACAACATGAAGTTCAGCATCGAGCAGATGGTGCAGCGCGAACTGAACTACGCGATCGTCGACGAAGTCGATTCCATCCTCATCGACGAAGCCCGTACGCCCCTGATCATTTCGGGCCCCTCCGAGGAGTCGACCGACAAGTATTACCGCATCAACACGATCATTCCCAACCTGAAGCATGAGGCCGACTACACTGTCGACGAGAAGGCGCGCACCGCGATTCTGACCGAGGAGGGGGTGGCTCACGTCGAAAAGCTGCTCAACGTCGAGAATCTCTACGACCCGCGGCAGATCGAGGTGCTTCACCACGTCAATCAGGCCTTGAAGGCCCACGTCCTTTTCAAGCTCGACGTCGATTACGTCGTGAAGGATGGCGAGGTCATCATCGTCGACGAATTCACCGGTCGCCTGATGCCCGGGCGGCGCTGGAGCGACGGGCTGCACCAGGCGGTGGAGGCGAAAGAAGGCGTCCAGGTCGAGAACGAAAACCAGACCTTGGCCACCATCACCTTCCAGAATTACTTCCGCATGTTCAAGAAGCTCGCGGGCATGACCGGCACCGCCGACACCGAGGCCGCCGAGTTCGCCAAGATCTACAACCTCGAGGTGATGGTCATCCCACCCAACCGCCCCATGCTCCGCAAGGACGAGGGGGATTTGATCTACAAGAACGAGCGCGTCAAGTTCAACGCGGTCATCGAGCGCATCCTCGAGCTCCACGCCAAGGGCCAGCCGGTCCTGGTCGGCACCATCTCGATCGAGAAATCCGAGGTGCTCTCCGGGATGCTCCGGCGCCGCGGGATCCAGCACCACGTCCTGAACGCCAAGCAGCACGAGAAGGAGGCCGAGATCGTGGCCCAGGCCGGGCGCCACGGCGCGGTGACCATCTCGACGAACATGGCCGGCCGCGGCACCGACATCCTGTTGGGAGGCAATCCCGAGTTCCTGGCCCGCGCCAAGGCGGGTCCCGAGGCGACCGAAGAGGAATACGCCAAGGCCCTCGGGGAATTCCGCAAAGTCTGCGAGGCCGAAAAGGAGCAAGTGCGGGCGGCGGGCGGGCTCTTCATCCTCGGCACCGAGCGCCACGAGAGCCGCCGCATCGACAACCAGCTGCGCGGCCGCGCCGGCCGGCAGGGCGATCCCGGGGAAAGCCAGTTCTACATCTCCCTCGAGGACGACTTGATGCGCATCTTCGGCTCCGACCGGATCTCGCGCATGATGGACCGCCTGAAGATGGACGAGAACGAGCCCATCTTCCACCCCTGGATCACCAAGGCCATCGCCAACGCGCAGAAGAAGGTCGAGGAGCACAACTTCAGCATCCGCAAGAACTTGATCGAGTTCGACGACGTCATGAACCAGCAGCGCAAGACGGTCTACGGCCTGCGCAAGGAGATCCTGCGCGGCGAGGGCCTGCGCGACAAGGTGCTGGACATGATCGACGGGACCGCCGTCCAGATCTCGGAAGAATTCACCCCTGGGCGCAACGAGGAGTTCGACGCGGCGGGCATCGCCGAGCGGATGTACCAGGTCTTCGACATCCATGCCGATCCCAAGGAACTGGCGGGCAAAGAGTCCGATCCCGACGCCTTGGGCGAATGGGCCTACAACAAGGCCGTCGATTTTTACGAAGCCAAGGAGCAGCGCCTGGGCCCCGACCTGATGCGCCAGATCGAGAAGGTCCTGATGCTCCAGACCATCGACGCCCTCTGGAAAGACCACCTGCTCAGCATGGACCACCTGCGCGAGGGCATCGGGCTGCGCGGCTACGCCCAGAAAGATCCGATCGTCGAGTACAAGCGCGAGGGCTTCGCGATGTTCGAGCAGATGATGCAGACCTTCAACAACGACGTCCTGCAGAAGGTCTTCCGCGTCGAGGTTGAGGAGAGCCAGGCCGTGGCGGTAGCCCCGATGCAGCGGGCCCAGCCCATGACGATGAGCCGCTCCTTCGCGCCCATCGCGAGCCCCGCGGCTCGCCCGGCTCAGGCTGCGCCGCAGGCCGCCGCTACGCCGCTCCCCTTGCCGGGCGGGACCTTACCGGGGATGGGCCGACCCGCCCCTCAGGCGGTTCAGCCCACCGGTTCCATCCAGCGCCAAGATCCCAAGGTCGGCCGCAACGACCCCTGCCCCTGCGGGAGCGGGAAAAAATACAAAAAGTGCCACGGTTCCTGAGTCGCAGGCGACCCGGAGCCACGGCCGAAATTCCCAGCCAGAGAGAGTATGAAAAAAAATCGCGCAGCCCTTCGCCCGGAATCCTGTCTTATCCCCGGTTTTCGCTTTTCCGGCGTGACCGCCGGGATCAAGCAGGTTCAAAAGCCGGACCTCGCCCTGATCGTCGCCGATCGGCCGGTCAAGGCGGTGGCGACCTTCACGACGAACCGGCTCAAGGCGGCCCCGGTGCTCCAAGGGCAGCGTGCCATCCGCGGCGGGAAATTGCGGGCCGTCGTGGTGAACTCCGGCAATGCCAACGCCGCCACCGGACCGCAGGGCCTGAAGACCGCCTGGGCGACCGCCGAGGCCGTCGCGAAAGGCCTAGGCACCTCTAAAAACCAGGTGTTGGTCAGTTCCACCGGGAAGATCGGCGTCCAATTGGACGCGCGAAAGATCCTCCAGGCCTTGCCCGGCGCCATTCAGGGCCTTGCCGAGAAAAATTTTTCCCAGGCGGCCTGCGCCATCATGACCACCGACGCCTTTCCCAAGTGGCACGCGGTGCGAGGCAAGGTCGGCGGAAGGCCCTTTATCGTCGCCGGCTTCGCCAAAGGCGCCGGGATGATCGAGCCCAACATGGCCACGATGCTGGCGTATCTCTTTACCGACCTCGATTTGCCCTTGGGGGCCATGCGGAAGAGTTTTCGAAGCGCGGTGGGGGCCAGTTTCAATTCCATCTCCGTCGACGGCGACATGTCGACCAACGACACCGCCGTCTTGATGGCGAGCGGCCGGTCGGGGATTCCCCTCCTGAAGCCTGGGAGCCCCGCTTGGAAGGCCTTCGAGTCGGCCTTGCTCGAGGTCTGCCAACGCCTGGCCTGGATGATGGTGCAGGACGGGGAGGGGGCCACCAAGGTGGTGGAGATCCACGTGCAGGGCGCCAAGAACGCCGCCTCGGCCAAGCGGATCGCCTACCGCATCGCCCGATCTCCCTTGGTCAAGACCTCCTTCTTTGGCCAAGACCCCAATTGGGGCCGGGTGTTCGCCGCCGTGGGCTATTCCGGCGAAACCTTCGACCCCTCCCGAGTCGATATCTATTACGGCCCGATCGCCCTGGTCCGCAACGGGCTGCCGACCCCGGTCGTCAACGAGGCGAAGGCCCATAAGGTAATGAAAAATAGCCAGTTTCGGGTCTTGGTCGACCTCAAGGGGGGGCGGGGAGAGGCCAAAGTTTGGACTAGTGATCTCGGCTACGCCTATGTCAAAATAAACGCCGAATATCGAACCTAGGCGGGCATTCGCGGCCCGCCCCTTAGAGGTGAGCCCGTGCCCAAATTAAAACTCGGCAACATCAACGAACTCATCAGCAAGTACAGCGACGTCGTCCTGGCCCTTCTGGTCGTCGCCGTCATCGGGATGATCATCATCCCCCTGCCGACCTGGCTGATCGACATCCTGCTCACCATCAACATCACCATCGGGATCCTGATCTTATTGGTCGCTTTGTATATTTCCGACGCCCTGAAGATCGCCTCTTTTCCGACGTTATTATTGATAACCACCATTTTTCGGCTCGCCCTGAATATCAGCTCCACTCGCCTCATTCTTTCACAAGGGCATGCGGGCGAGGTCATCCAGGCCTTCGGTAGTTTCGTCTTGGGCGGCGTTTCGATGAAGTCGATGGTCGTCGGTATCGTCATCTTCCTCATCATCACCCTGGTCAATTTCATCGTTATCGCGAAGGGCGCGGAGCGCGTTTCGGAAGTCGGCGCCCGTTTCACCTTGGACGCCATGCCCGGAAAACAGATGTCGATCGACGCCGACCTGCGGGCCGGCATCATCAACATGGAACAGGCCATGGAACGCCGCGAGATCCTGCAGCGGGAGTCCCAGATGTACGGCGCGATGGACGGCGCGATGAAGTTCGTCAAGGGGGACGCCATCGCCGGGATCATCATCACCCTGATCAACCTGATCGGCGGCTTCATCATCGGCGTCATGCTGCGCGGCATGACCTTGGGCAAGGCGGTCCAGACCTATTCGCTGCTGTCCATCGGCGACGGCCTGGTTTCGATGATTCCCGCCCTGGTCATCTCGATCGCCGCCGGCGTCGTCGTCACCCGGGTCGCCTCCGAAAACAAGGAATCCAACCTGGGCCGGGAGATCGTCGGCCAGGTCACCGCCTATCCCAAGGCGATCTTGATCGTGGCTTGCCTCTTGGTGGCCTTGGCCTTGGTTCCCGGGCTCCCGAAGATCCCCTTCTTGATCTTGGCCGCCGTCCTGGGCGCCGTCGCCTATTACCTGAAGCGCGGGAAGACCGAGGAGGCCCAGGAGATCGCGGAGGTCCCGAAGGAAGAGGTCGTCAAGCGCGCGGTGGAGAAGCACGGCGACGTCCTGCCCTTCATCATGCCCGCGCCCATCTCGTTGGAGGTCGGCGAGGCCATCATTCCCTTTGTCGACGACAGCCAGGACGGCGGGCGTTTCATCAACGAATTGATCCCGCTATTGCGTCACGGCCTCTATTACGAATTGGGCGTCAATTTCCCCGGCATCCAGGTGCGCGGCCAGAACGTCGACATGGAGCCCGAGAACTACGTGATCAACATCAACGAGGTCCCCGTCGCCAAGGGCCGCGTCTACCGCGGCTGTATCCTGGTCGGCGAGCCGTTGGAGCAGCTGTCGCTGTTCAACATCGAGGGCACCGAGACGATCCATCCGATCGACGGGTCGATCGTGACCTGGATCAACGAGGAGTTCAAGGACGTCGCGGTGCAGGCGGGCTTCCGGATGTGGGACATCTCAGAGTACCTGATCCTCCATCTCTCCTATATCCTGCGCAAGCACGCCCACGAGTTCCTGGGATTGCAGGAGATCCAGAACATCCTGAACGAGCTTGAGAAGAGCCATCCCGCCCTGGTCAAGGAGTTGGTGCCCAAGGTCATCACGGTGCTCCAGCTCTCCGAGATTTTCCAACGACTGATCCAGGAAGAGATCGCGATCCGCGACCTCAAGACGATCTTTTCCACCCTCGCGCAGTGGGCGGAGGTGGAGCGCAATACCCTGATGCTGACCGAGCACATCCGAGCCGGCCTGAAGCGCTACATCACCCATAAGTACGCCGGGCATTCCAACACCATGGCCGTTTACCTGCTGGACCCCGAGATCGAAGACCTGGTGCGCAACGCGATCCGCACCACCGAAAAGGGCAACTACCTGGCCCTCGAGCCCGAGACCACCCAGGAGATCGTCGAGGCCGTCGGCAAGGAGATCGCCTCCCATCCCTTCCCGCCGGGGGCCCGGCCGCCGGTCATCCTGACCACCGCGGAGATTCGGCGCTATTTCCGAAAGATCATTGAGCTGGAATTCCCGCAGCTCTCGGTGCTGTCTTATCAGGAATTATCCGAGAACCTGCGCATCCAACCGATCGCGCGTGTGGGCCTGCAGCGCGGCTAAGGAAATCATTCATCCGGCAGAATGATAGCTATTAATGTTCGCCTCAGGACCTCGGGGTGGGTGCCCCTGGAGGGACCGAGGACTGTCTGAGCAAACCTTATAGGCTAGGTTTCGTAGTTAATTTGGGCAAAGATTGGATTCGCCACCAAGCAGTAAGCGGCGATTATGAAAACGCGAGTTCCGCAGGGCCCGGAAGGGGCACCCACCCCGAGGTCCTGAATCGTACTATTTAATGAAGCGGTGAGAAACATGATTGGAGCGCAAAACCAGGCCTTACATTCCTGGGACCTAAGCCCCAAGCAAGCGGTCGAGCTACAGCGCCAGCTGGCCCCGCAAGTGATCGCCCGCGACGACTTCGGGGAAATCCGCGCGGTGGCGGGCGCCGACATGGCCATCTCCGCCGACAAGAAGTCCGGATACGCCGGGGTCATCGTCTTCGAATATCCCAGCCTCGCCGAGCTCGAGCGCGTCTCCACCGTCGCGAAGCTGAAATTCCCCTACGTGCCCGGACTTCTCTCGTTCCGCGAGATGCCGGTACTGTTGCGGGCCTTCGAGAAATTGCGCCGGCGTCCCGATCTGCTGCTGGTCGACGGCCAAGGTATTGCCCATCCGCGCCGCTTCGGGATCGCGAGCCATCTCGGCCTTTGGCTGGGCCTGCCCGCGATCGGCTGCGCGAAGTCGCGGCTGTGCGGGGAGTACCGGGAGCCGGGCCGGAGCCGGGGCAGCTTTTCCTCCCTGCGCGAGGGAGGCGAGGAGATCGGGGCCGTCCTGCGCACCAAGGACGGGGTGCGTCCCATCTTCGTCTCGATCGGGCATCGCATCGGGCTCGCCTCGGCGCTGCGTTTCGTCCTCGCCTGCGGGGACGGGCGCAGGGTCCCGAAACCCACTCGGGAAGCGGACCGATTCGTCGCCCAGGCCAAAGCGACGGGAAGTGTATAACTCCCTGAAATTGTTATTATAAATAATGGGAATTCGCTGAGATATGCACAGAAATAATGCCAATTGACAAGCCGCGAAGCCCTATAGTACCTAGCAGACCGTTTTCACTCATTATTCTGAGGCCTTATGCCAGTACCCAAACGAAGAAAATCCAAATCCCGCCGCGATATGCGTCGCGCGACGCACAAGCTTACTCCCGTCAACCCCTCCGGTTGTCCCCGTTGCGGCGCACCGCGCCTGCCGCACCGCGTTTGCATCCACTGTGGTTTCTACAAGAACGTCGACGTGTTGCGGGTGGAAGAAAATCTCTAAACCTTTGCCTTGGGGATCCGATGTCCAACGATAAAAAGATCAAACAGATCATCGCGGAGCAACTGGGTTTGAACGAGGACGAGATCAACGAGAACGCGTCCTTGCTGGACGATCTTGGCGCCGACTCCCTCGATATCGTCGAGCTGGTCATGGCGATGGAAGAAGAATTCGAAATGGAGATTCCCGACGAGGACGCCGAGAAGATCGTGACCGTCAAGGATGTCATCGATTACGTGAAGCGTCGCCAACAAGAAAGCTGATGGTGCGATGAAATTAGCCATCGCCTCCGATCACGGGGGCTATCAACTCAAAAACTCCATTCTGCAGCTCCTCTCTTCAAGAAAAATTGAATACGTCGATCTCGGTGTGGCCAACGGCGATTCGGTGGACTATCCAGACTATGCCGCCCAGGTCGCCGAGCGCGTCGCCTCCGGCCAGGTCGACGGCGGAATTCTAGTGTGCGGGACCGGCATCGGCATGGCCATCACCGCCAACAAGTTCAAGGGCGTGCGCGCCGCCGTGGTCACCGATCCCTACACGGCGCAGATGAGCAAAGAGCACAACAACGCCAACGTGATCGCCGTGGGCGGGCGCGTGGTCGACGAGACCAAGGCGATGGAGACGGTCAAGGCCTGGCTCGACGCCGAATACCAGGCGGGACGCCATGCCCGGCGCCTCGAGAAGATCGCCGAGATCGAGAAGAAAAATTTCAAATAAGCCGTAGGAGCCTGCCGTGAGCATTTTGCAAGAATTCGACCCCGATATCGCCAGGGCCATTCAGGGCGAGCTGGATCGCCAAGAGTACAAGCTCGAGATGATCGCCTCCGAGAACTTCGTCTCGCGGGCGGTGCTCGAGGCCGCCGGTTCGGTGATGACCAACAAGTACGCGGAGGGCTATCCCGGCCGCCGCTATTACGGGGGCTGCGAATTCGTCGACCAGGCCGAGAACCTGGCGCTCGATCGGGTCAAGAAGCTGTTCGGGGCCGAGTACGCCAACGTCCAGCCCCATTCCGGCTCGCAGGCCAACATGGCCGTGTATTTCACCTTCCTCAAGCCCGGCGACAAGGTGATGGGGATGAATCTCTCCCACGGCGGCCACTTGACCCACGGCTCCTCGGTGAATTTTTCGGGGCAGCTCTATCGATTCGTCGCCTACGGGGTCGATCCCAAGACCGGCCGCATCGATTACGACCAGTGCATGGATTTGGCGAAGAAAGAGAAGCCGAAGATGATCACGGTCGGCGCCTCGGCCTATTCGCGCAATATCGACTACAAGAAGTTCCGCGAGATCGCCGACGCCTGCGGGGCCTTCCTGTTCGCCGACATCGCCCACCCGGCTGGATTGATCGCTAAAAAACTGCTCGACGACCCGCTGCCGCATTGCCATTTCGTCACTTCGACCACCCACAAGACCCTGCGCGGACCCCGGGGAGGCTTGATCCTGATGGGCAAGGATTTCGAAAACCCCTTCGGGCAGGTCGCGCCAAAATCCGGCCGCACCAAGATGATGAGCGAGCTGATCGACTCCATGGTCATCCCCGGCATCCAGGGCGGCCCGCTGATGCACATCATCGCGGCCAAGGCCGTGGCCTTCAAAGAGGCCCTGTCGCCGGCCTTCGAGGCTTACGCCAAGCAGGTGATCAAGAACGCCCAGGCCCTCGCGAAGAGCTTGGTCGCCAAGGATTACAACATCATCTCCGGTGGTACCGACAACCACCTGATACTTATTGACCTACGCAACAAGCGGCTCACCGGAAAAGACGCCCAGCACGCCTTGGAAGAGGCGGGCATCACCACCAACAAGAATTCCGTGCCCTTCGACGACCAGAGCCCGCTGATCACCAGCGGTGTGCGCATCGGCACTCCGGCGCTCACCACCCGGGGCATGAAAGAGGGCGAAATGGAGCTGATCGCCGGATGGATCGACCAGGCCCTGGCCAAGCCAAGCGACACCGCCTTGCAGAAGAAGCTTCAGGGCGAGATCCGGGCGCTTTGCGAGAAATTTCCACTGTACCGCTAATCCTGTCACCGGGAGGACGCCATGATCGATCATCTCGGAATCTACTGCAAAGACGTCAAGAAGAGCCGCGAGTTCTACCTCAAGGCCCTGAAGCCCCTGGGCTTGGGGGTGGTGATGGAATTCCAGGATTTCACGGGCATCGGTGCGGAGGGGAAACCCTTTTTCTGGATCGCCCCCGGAAGCCCGGCCCCGGCCCTGCACATCGCCTTCGCCGCCCAGGATAGGGCCCAGGTCGACGCCTTCTACCAAGCGGCCATCGCGGCCGGCGGCACCGACAACGGCAAGCCCGGCTTGCGCGAGCACTACCACCCCCACTATTATGGAGCCTTCGTGCTCGATCCGGACGGCCACAACATCGAGGCCGTCTGCCATCGCCCGGCTTAAGCTATGAAATGCCCTTTTTGTGGAGATCCCGAGAGCAAAGTGATCGACTCCCGCGTCAGCAAAGACGGCGGGATGATCCGGCGCCGCCGCGAGTGCGAGGTCTGCCAGAAGCGCTTCACCACCTACGAGCGGGTCGAGGAGATGCTGCCCTTGGTGGTGAAGAAAGACGGCCGGCGCGAGCCCTACGACCGCAATAAGGTGATTACCGGCCTGAAGAAGGCCTGCGAGAAGCGGCCCATTTCGGTCGAGACCATCGAGAAGACCGCCAACGATATCGAGGCCTCCCTGATGGAGTCGGGAGAGGCCGAAATTTCCTCCAGCATCATCGGCGAGAAGGTGATGGAGGCGCTCAAAGGCCTGGATGACGTGGCCTATGTCCGCTTCGCCAGCGTCTACCGTTCCTTCAAGGATATCGGCGAGTTCGTCGACCTGATCCAGGAAGTCAAAACCTAGGGGCAACAGCATTGCCAACAACCAAGCGACATTCCGACGAGTACTGGATGGGCCTTGCCCTGGACGAAGCCGTCAAGGCTCGCGGCCACACCTCTCCGAATCCGATGGTGGGCGCCGTCTTGGTTCGGGGCAACAAGCTGGTCGCCCGCGGCTATCACCACCGCGCGGGCCTACCGCACGCCGAGATCGAAGCGATGCGGGGGGTGCAGAATTTCAAAGACCTCACCCTGTACGTCACCCTCGAGCCCTGCTGCCACGACGGAAAACGGACGCCTCCCTGCACCCAGGCGATCCTTCGTTCCGGATTAAGGAAAGTAGTGGTGGGCACCCTCGACCCTAATCCCAAGGTCGCCGGCAAGGGCGTGCAGTTGTTGCGCCGGTCAGGGGTAGCGGTGAAGGTCGGGGTGCTGGAGGAGGACTGCCGCCAGCTCAACATCTTCTATAACCATTGGGTGAGCACGGGGAGGCCTTGGGTGGTGCTGAAGACAGCATCCTCTTTGGACGGAAAGGTGGCCCTCGCCGACGGGACTTCGCGGTGGATTACCGGCGAGGCTGCGCGCAGGGCCGTGCACCAATTGCGCGGCGAGGTCGACGCGGTGCTCGTCGGGATCGGCACCGTCCTCACGGACGACCCCAAGCTGACCGCGCGACACCCCCGAGCGGCTCATCAGCCGATCCGCATCATTCTGGATCCGGAGTTCAAGATACCGGTTCGCGCCAAGGTGCTGCGGGCGGGAAAGGGCGCGCCTTGCTGGGTGGTGGTTCGGGAGGACAAGCTCCGGGCCGCGAAGAAGTCGCAGGTCGAAACGACCGGAGCCCAAGTATTGACCGCCCCTTATCGGCGCGGCCGGGGTTTCGAGCTCGCCAAGCTTCTTTCCCTGTTGGGAAAAAAGGGATTGGTCAGTCTGTTGGTCGAAGGGGGGCCCGGGATTTGGACGAGCTTCTACCGGCAGAGGGCCTTTCAAGAGCTCTGGGCCTTTTTAGCCCCGAAATTGCTGGGCGGCGATGCCAAGTCCTTGCTGGGCGATCTGCGTCTCAAGCGCATCCCGCAAATTCCCCACCTCAAGCTGCAGGATGTGGAGCTCTTTGGGCAGGATGTCCTGCTCGTCTATCACCTCTGAACCTCGCGGGGCGCGGCGGCTCCGCCTTCTCCTTGACGCCTCCGGCCTGGCCCGCTAGCCTCCCCAGCCTATGTTTACCGGGATCGTCGAAGGCCGCGGCCGTATCAAAAAAGTCGAATCTTTCCGAACTCATACCCGTCTAGAGGTGGAGTGTCCCTTCGCCCTGAAGGGCACCAAGGTGGGCGACTCGATCGCCGTGGACGGCTGCTGCCTCACCGCGACCCGGCTCCAAGGCAGGGTCTTCTCCGCCGATATCAGCCCCGAGACCCTGCGGGTGACCACGCTTGGGAAGCTTCGCAAAGGGGACCGAGTCAATGTCGAGCGCCCCTTACGCATGGGGGACCGCCTCGGCGGCCACATGGTGCAAGGCCACGTCGACGGGGTCGGCAAGTTGGTGAAGAAGCAATTCGTCTCCGCCAAGCCCGAGGGCTATTGGCTTTTGGAAGTCCAGGTGCCCAAGCACCTTCGCCTCTATATGGTCGACAAGGGTTCGGTCACCGTGGACGGAATCAGCCTAACCGTCAACCAGGTGAAGCAAGATAAGATCGCCTTGTGTATCATTCCCCATACCCAGGAGAAGACCACCCTGGTGGAGAAGTCAGTTGGAGCGCCACTTAACCTTGAAGCGGATATCCTCTTGAAATACCTTGAGAAAATGTTTAAAGCTCGGGGAAGGAAGTGAGCTGCTTATGAGCACCGATATCTTGGAATTCCATCGCAGTTTCGAAAAAGTAAAGGCGGCCCTCGAAGACTATAAGGCCGGCAAGATGGTCATCCTGGTCGACGACGAAGACCGGGAGAACGAGGGCGACATCGCCATGGCCGCCGAGGCCATCACCCCCGAGGCCATCAACTTCATGGCCAAGCACGCCCGGGGCCTGATCTGCCTCTCTTTGACGGAAGAGAAGTGCCAGCAGCTGAACCTGCCGATGATGGTCCAAGACAACAGCTCGCTCTACAACACCGGGTTCACCGTTTCCATCGACGCCCGCGATGGCACCACCACCGGCATCTCGGCCGCGGACCGGGCGGTGACCATCCTGACGGCCATTAAAGACGACTGCAAGCCAGAGGAGCTGGCCCGTCCCGGCCACATCTTTCCGCTCCGGGCCCGAACCGGCGGGGTCTTGGTGCGCACGGGGCAGACCGAGGGCTCGGTCGATCTGGCCCGCCTGGCGGGCATGAAACCGGCCGCCGTCATCTGTGAGATCATGAACGAGGACGGAACCATGGCCCGGATGCCCGACCTCGAGAAATTCTCCGCCGAGCACTCGCTGAAGATCGTCTCGATCGCCGACCTGGTCCGCTACCGCCTCCAAAAGGAGAGCCTGGTCCGGGTCGCCAGCGAGGCCGAGCTCCCCACCGCCTTCGGCAGCTTCAAGATCAAGGTCTATGAGAACGACGTCGACCAAAACCACCACGTCGCGCTGGTGAAGGGCGAGATCGGCCCCGAGGACGAGGTGCTGGTGAGGGTGCATTCCGAGTGCCTCACCGGGGACGCCTTCGGCTCGATGCGCTGCGATTGCGGGGCCCAATTGCACCGCGCCATGGAGATGGTCGAGGAGGCGGGGAAGGGCATCATTCTCTATATCCGACAAGAGGGCCGCGGCATCGGCCTGCCCAACAAGATCAAGGCCTATACCCTGCAAGAGCAGGGCATGGACACCGTCGAGGCCAATGAAAAATTGGGATTCAAGCCGGACCTGCGCGATTACGGGATTGGGGCGCAGATCTTGGTTTCCTTGGGGGTCAGCAAGATTCGCCTGATGACCAACAACCCCAAGAAGATCGTCGGGCTCGAGGGTTATGGCCTGAGCATCGTTGAGCGCGTGCCCATCGAAATCTCCCCCAACCGCTCGAACTTGAATTACCTGACCACCAAGAAGGACAAGCTGGGACATCTTTTGAAGAAAGTTTAAGCATTCGCCTATGGGAAAGACCGAACTACAATGGAAGGACTTGAACGCCCGCGGGCTGCGGATCGCCGTGGTCGCCGCCCGCTACAACCCCAGGGTGGCCGATGGCCTGCTGAAAGGCGCCTTGCTGGCCCTTCACGAGCTCGGCCTCTCCGAGTCGGAACTCGACGTCTACCGCGTCCCCGGGGCCTTCGAATTGCCCTTGCTGGCCCAGCAAATCGCCAAGACCGGAAAGTGCGACGCGGTCGTTTGCCTGGGGGTGGTGATCCGGGGAGATACCAGCCATTTCGATTATGTCTGCGAGGGCGTGACCCAGGGGACGATGCGGGCCATGCTCCAGACCGAGGTCCCGATGGCCTTCGGAGTGCTGACCACCGACAACGAGGCCCAGGCACTTGCCAGGTCGGGCGAGGATGGGCATAACAAGGGTAGGGAGGCGGCGCTGACCGCCGTCGAGATGGCTCTGTTAAAGAAACGGGTGCGAAATGGGTAACCGGCGGAAGGCCCGGGAGGTCTCGTTGCAATTGCTCTACGAGACCGAGCTGGCCCACAAATCGGGGCGGGAAGTGACGGACAGGTTCCTCAAGGACCCGTATTGTCTCCTGCTGGAGGGCAGCGATTTGGGCGAGGCCGCCCTCGGCGAGGTGAAGGACTTCACCCGGCAGATCACCGAGGGTGTGACCAACAACGTCCGGGAGATCGACCAGCTGATCGAGGGCCATTCCACCCACTGGAAGGTATCGCGGATGGCCTCGGTGGATCGCAACATCCTGCGCATGGCCGTCTTCGAATTGCTGTATTGCCAGGACATCCCCGCCTCGGTGACGATCAACGAGGCGATCGAGATCGCCAAAAAATACGGGACCGAAGAATCCGGCGCCTTCGTCAACGGCATCTTGGACCATATCGCGAAGGCCCTGAAAAAAATTTAATGATCCAACTCAAGATCACCAGCGACCCGATCGACGAGATCGAGAACCATCTGACCATGGTGCTCGCCTATGAGGACGTCCGTCCCCTGAAGGGACAGGCGGGAATGGTGGATTGGCGGCTCAACGGCTCGCTCTCCGAACTGATCCTCAAGGAACGCTTCCGCGGCAAGCGCGGGGAGGCCCTGCTCATGCCGCTGCACGGGCGCCTGCCCGCCAAGGAGCTGATCGTCCTGGGTATGGGGAGCCAAAGCGAGATCCAAGACCAGGAGCTGCCGCGCTTCGTCTCCATGATCCTCGACAAGCTGCTGCTCAAGAAAGACCTCTCCTTCTGCCTCTCGCTGAGCGACCTCGCCAAGGGCATGTTCGAGTGGCGCAACGCCGTTCGCCTCTTCATGTCGATGCTGTCCGGCCGCAGCGAGGATTACCACGTTTCCCTGGCCGAGCCCCAAGAGTACGTCGACGACGCCCGCCGGCGCCATATGGACTTCGCCTTCGACGTCCAAGTGCAGTACCGATAATGGTTTCCGGGATAGCCTGTCCTCGCGGGACAGGCCTATGCATGGGGCTTGCCTAAGGTCGGGGATTCGTCCTAGATCTTTCGACTTCCATGGACAAGATCGCCCCCGTCATCATTGCCAGCGATTTGCGGAAGAGCTTCAACTCCTTCGAGGCGGTGCGCGGGGTGAATTTCCAGATCGCCCGCGGGGAGTGCTTCGGCTTTCTCGGCCCTAACGGCGCGGGCAAGACCTCCACCATGCGGATGATCTACTGCTTCTCGCCGGTCAGCGCCGGGCGGCTCCAGGTATTGGGCTACGACGTGATGGCCGAGGCGCGCCGGATCAAGGCGCGGCTGGGGGTGGTGCCCCAGGAGGACAACCTCGATCCCGACCTGTCCGTCCTGCAAAATCTCGTCCTGTACGCGAGTTACTTCGACATCCCCAAGGCCGAGGCCCAGGTCCGGGCCGAGGAGCTGCTGAAGTTCCTCAGCCTCCAAGAGAAGCGCGACCAGAAGATCGACAAGCTCTCCGGCGGCATGAAGCGCCGGCTGATGATCGCCCGCGCCCTGATCAATCGTCCCGAGGTGCTGATCCTCGACGAGCCGACCACGGGCCTCGACCCGCAGGCCCGCCACCTCATTTGGGACAAGCTGCGGGCCCTGAAGGCCAGCGGCGTCACCATGGTCTTGACCACGCACTACATGGAAGAGGCCCAGCGTCTTTGCGATCGTCTCGTCATCATGGACCACGGCAAAATCCTCACCGAGGGCAGCCCCGAGGCCCTGGTCGAAAAGCTCGTCGGCCGCGAGGTCTTGGAGGTGAGGGCGCCCCACGCCGCTCTCCTCCCCTTGAAGACGGCCATCGATTCCCTCGAATCAGGAAAAGAGCGGATGCGGGAGACCGAATTGGTGGGCGATACCCTCTATGTCCTGATCCGCGAGAAGAACGGAACCTTACTGGAAAAGGTGCCGGACATCCAAAAGCTGGATTTTCACCTGCGTCCGGCCTCGCTGGAAGACGTGTTCCTGAAGCTGGCGGGAAGGGAGCTGCGGGACTGATGTTTTCCTACCGCATCTTCAAGGTCTGGCGCCGGGATTTCATCGTCTGGCAGAAGTATTTCATGGCCTCCCTGGCGGCCAACTTCGCCGAGCCCTTGCTCTACCTCTTGGCTATGGGCTACGGACTGGGCAAGCTCGTCCCCAATCTCAACGGCATGACCTACGCCGAGTTCATCGCCCCGGCCATCTTGATCACCACGGTGATGAACGCCTCGAGCTTCGAGACGACCTTCAGCTCCTACACCCGGATGGAGGTGCAGAAGACCTTCAACGGCATCGCGATGACCCCCGTCTCGATGGCCGAGGTGGTGGTCGGGGAGATCCTCTGGGCCGCGACCAAGGCGACGATCACCAGTTCGGTGATATTCTTGGTCTTGGCGGTGTTCAAGCTCATCCCCTCGGCCTGGGTCCTGCTCATGCCCCTCGTCATGGTCTGCACCGGCCTGCTGTTCGCCAGCCTAGGGATGCTGATGACTTCGATCGCGCGTTCCTACGATTACTTCACTTATTATTTCACCCTCGTCATTTCGCCGATGTTCCTGTTCTCGGGCACCTTTTTTCCGCTCGATAACCTGCCCACCTGGGCGAGGAACTTGGCCTATTTCCTGCCCCTGACGTATCCGGTGCGGGTCTCCCGGCACCTGTTCGCGGGGCATTTCGGGGCCTTCGACGCCCTGGCCTTGGCGGGCATGTTGGTGGGGGCGGCGATCTTGGGCCTGATCTCGGTGAAGCGGCTGGTCAAGCGACTGGTAGTTTGATAGCGGAGAAATCCATGTTCCAGCAATTGACTAAAAAATTCGGCGACGTTCTCGACAAGCTCAAGGGGCGGCCCAAGCTCAACGAAGCCAACATCGATGAGACCCTGCGGCAGATTCGCATCAACCTGTTGGAGGCCGACGTCAATTTCAAGGTGGTCAAGGAATTCTGCGACCGAGTGAAAGAGAAGGCCCTCGGCGAGGAGATTCACAAGAGCCTCACGCCCGACCGCCAGTTCATCAAGATCTTCCATGAGTCTTTGGTACAGCTGATGGGCGAGGCTTGCGAGCCCGACCTGGCCTTCAAGCCCCCGGTGGTGATCATGATGGTGGGCCTGCAAGGCTCGGGAAAAACGACGACCGCCGCCAAGCTGGCGCGTTTTTTCAAGCAGGAGAAGAAGCGTTTCCCCTACCTAGTGCCCGCCGATGTCTACCGGCCCGCGGCCATCGACCAATTGAAAACCCTTGCCGCGCGTATCGAAGTACCGGTCTACGACACCCATCCCAAGGACGATCCGGTGAAGATTTGCCGCAAAGCGGTCGAGATCGCGCGGGAGCGCGGCTACGACACCGTCATCCTCGACACCGCCGGCCGCATGCAGATCGACAAAGATCTGATGAAGGAGCTGGGCAAGATCAAGGACAAGGTCGAGATCCACCACAGCATCCTGGTGGTCGACGCCATGGTCGGTCAGGAGGCGGTCAACGTCGCCAAGTCGTTCCACGATTTGCTCGACATCAGCGGGGTCATCCTCACCAAGATGGACGGCGACGCCCGCGGCGGCGCGGCGCTCTCGGTGCGCTACGTGACCGGGCGTCCGATCTACTTCGCGGGCATCGGCGAGAAGATCGAGGACCTCGAGCCTTTCTTTCCCGACCGGGTCGCCTCCCGCATCCTGGGGATGGGCGACGTGATGAGCCTGATCGAGAAGGCCCAGAAAGAATTCGACGCCGAAGAGGCCAAGCAGATGGCCCAAAAGGTGATGCGCTCCGAGTTCAACCTGGAGGACTTCCGCAAGCAGCTGGGCCAGATGAAGAAGCTGGGTTCCATGGAGAAAATCATGGGGATGCTCCCCGGCATGGGCCAGATCTCGGATAAGGTCGATCCCAAGGACGTGGAGCGGGAGTTCAGGCGCAAGGAGGCCATCCTCAACTCAATGACGATGCGGGAACGGCTTAATGCTAAAATCCTTAATGGTTCCAGGCGCTTACGAATTGCCAAGGGGAGCGGGACCCAGGTCTCGGAGGTCAACCGCCTGCTCAAGGAGTTTGAGCAGATGCAGAAAATGATGAAGCGTTTCGGTAAGTTCGGGCTAAAGGGCCTGCGAGGCCTGCTCCCCGGGATGTAGCGGGGTTCCGGCGAGATATTCTCTTGATCTTCCAAAAGATTAAGGCTATCTCCGCCACCCTCGATAGTTTTTAGAAGGATTCCTTATGTCCGTTAAAATCCGCATGGCCCGCCACGGCACCAAGAAAAAGCCTTTCTACCGAATCGTCGTCGCCGATTCCGAAGCCCCCCGCAACGGTAAATTCATCGAAGTGGTCGGCACCTTCGACCCCCGGGCCAAGAGCAATCCTTTAGTCCTCAAGACCGACCGCATCCAGCACTGGGTCGGCAAGGGCGCCCAGCCCTCCCAAACCGTCGGCCAGCTGATCAAAAAGCACAAGGTGGCTTAAAAGCCGCCGGCGCCATGTCGTCTCCCCGCAAGTTTGTCCGCCTCGGCAAGATCCTGCAGGAGTGGGGGATCCACGGGCAGGTGCGCTTTATTTCCTTCAACCCGCAGAGCGAGCTTTATCCGGACCTCGATGTCCTGTATGCCGAGGACCGTGGGGAAGCCCCCTACGCCATCGAATCCATCAAGCGCCATGGGCGCTATTGGTTGCTGAAACTAAAGGGTTATGAAGATCCAGAACATGCCCGCGAATTAAGGGGAATTGTCTTGGGCCTGCCGCGCGAAGCCCTGCCGGAGCCGGAGTCGGGCGAGATCTATCTCAGCGACCTAGAGGGGCTCGAAGTGCGGGCGGCGGACGGCCGCCGGATAGGGGTGGTCGCGGGTTTCCTCTCCGTCGGCGACCACGAGGTGATGCAGATTCGCGACGAGTCAGGGCGGGAGACCTTGGTGCCTTACCAAAAGGACTTTGTCGCCAGCACCGATCGGGAGGAGGGAGTCATCGTCCTCAAGGAATTTGCCGACGAACTACTTGGATAATTGTACTCGTCGCGACCTCCGCCCCGCCTGGAGAGGAGCCCTTCTCCTTCGCGCACCGGGGCCGACCCTCCAGCCGGGTCGACCCCTACGTCGAAAAATCCGAAGGAAGATCACAGGGCTTTAAGGACGGATTTTTCGAAGGTTGCGCGAAGGAGAAGGGCTCCTCTCCAGGCGGGGCTCGTGCTAGCAAAATGGGAGGCGCGGAAAATTTGTAGAGGGGGTAAAGCTAGGATTTCTGAAGAGGGGGGTATTTATTATTCGGGAGTTTTCTGCACGAGCCCCGCAGTCCGAGGGGGGATGCCCCGGAACGGCCTTTGGTAGGGACAAACCCCTTAAGGCCTGTGATATTTTGTCCCGGACAGGCAAGGGAGGCCCCGGCCTGAGGGGCCGACCGAAGAGTGGAGGGGTATCCCCCCTCGGACTGCGGGGCGGGGGTGGCCTGAAAGAGGGCGCTGATAAAGAAAAGGAACGAGAAAGAGGAAGACGGAGCAAGCTCGAGTGACCCGGCGTTTCGATATCTTGTCTTTATTTCCCGAGGCCCTGCGGCCCTATCTGCAGGCCTCCCTGTTGGGCAAGGCCGAGGAAAAGGGTTTGGTGCAATTCCAGCTGCATCAGCTCCGGGACTACGCCCTCGACAAACACCGCCGGGTCGACGACGAGGTCTACGGCGGAGGCGAGGGCATGGTGATGAAGCCCGAGCCGCTGGTCGCGGCGATCGAGGCGATCTCCAAGGATTACCGCAAGGGTCGCGTGATTTACCTGAGTCCCCAGGGCCGGGTGCTCGACCAAAAGGTGGTGCGCGAGCTCTCCGAGTACGAGGAGTTGTTGTTGCTGTGCGGACGCTACGAGGGCGTCGATGAACGCGTCCTCGAGGGCTGGATCGACGAGGAGATCTCCCTGGGCGATTTCGTGCTGTGCGGAGGCGAGGTCGCGGCCCTGGCGGTGGTGGAGGCGGTGACCCGCCTGGTGCCGGGGGTGGTGGGCAAGGAGGCCTCGCTGCGCGAGGAGAGCTTCGCCGACGGCCTCTTGGAATATCCCCACTACACCCGCCCGCCGGTCTTTCAGGGGAGGTCGGTGCCCGAGATATTGCTGCAGGGCAATCATGGCGAGATCGAGAAGTGGCGCCGGCGGGAGGCCCTGCGGCGCACCTTGCAGAAGCGCCCGGACCTGTTGGAAAAGCTGGAGCTGAGCGAGGCGGACCGCAAGATCCTCGAGGAATTGAGCAGACGACGATGAAACCCAAAGCCCCCCTTTATTTGGCCTTAATCCATCATCCGGTTTACAACCAGGCGAAGGAGGTGGTCTGCACCTCCATCACCCCCTTCGACATCCACGACATCGCCCGCACCAGCAAGACCTACGGCATCGCCAAGTATTTCATCGTTTGTCCGGTCGAGAGCCAGCGCAAATTGGCCCAGCGCATCATGGATCACTGGCTCACCGGGGCGGGGGCCGAGATGAACGTCACCCGCAAGGAGGCCTTTGAACTGGTCTCCTTGGTGCCCACCCTCGAGGCGGCTTGTGCCGCGGTGGAGAGCGAAACCGGCCGCCGGGCCCGCCTGGTCGGGACCTCAGCCAAAAGCGGGCCGGATCGCATGGCCTACACCGAATTCCAGGGGCAATTGCGGGAGAGCGAGTCCCCCCACCTTTTGCTGTTCGGGACGGGGTGGGGAATGACCGAGGAACTTCTCGCCCAGGCCGAATGCCTGCTGGAGCCGATCGGTTCCCAGGAAGACGGCTCTTACAACCACCTGCCCGTCCGGGCCGCGGTGGCGATCATCCTCGACCGCCTGCTGGGCCGCTAGGCCCTTTCCCTAGGTTCTCGCCCCCGCCCAAACGCAACAACTTGACCAAAATCCCCCAATTCCTGAAAATACAGGTTGTGAGGAGGACACGTGGGTCCTTTCCTGAATAATTACCTGCCATTCTATTCGGGGGAGCTATGAAGCACCTGATCGACCGTTTTTTGTCCGCCGTTCGCCGCAAGCGAGACATCAGCTTTTGGTACCATCCCAGCTATGAGCGTCAGATGTTGGGGAAGCACACGAAGATGCACGGGATCGTGCACGACCGTGGCAGGAAGTTGATCTCGCACCTGCTCAACGAGGGCGTCATCGACCTGCAAGACGTGCACCCCTCGCCCTGGGTCGGCCTCTCCGTGCTCGGCCTGTTCCATTCCCGCGACTATCTGGAGTCCCTGGAGTCGCCCCAGACCCTCGGGCGCATCTTCGGCCTCAAGCCCCAGGAGGTCCACACCGACGAGTTGATCAGCTCGCAGCGCCGCGGCGTGGGCGGCACCATTATGTCGATCAAGTCCGTGCTCTACGGGGGCAAGCGGGTGGCGGTGAACCTGGGGGGCGGTTACCACCATGCAGAGACGGCGAAGGGCTCCGGCTTCTGCGTCTACAACGACATCGCCGTCGCCATCGCTAAAATCCGGAAGGATGGTTTTCAGGGCCGCATCGCAGTGGTCGACTTGGACTTTCATTTCGGAAACGGCAATACCGCGGCCTTCGAGCGGGATCCCTCGGTCTTGGTCTATTCGCTCAACGGTCCCCAGTGGTCCCCCATGCGCAAGAAAAAAACCGAGATCATGCTGCCCGAGGAGACCACCGACCAACAATACCTGAAGAAGTTGAAGGAGACCCTGCCCAAGGCCTTGCGCGATTTCCAGCCGGAACTGATGATCTACGTCGCCGGCCACGACGTCCTGCGGGACGACCCCCTGGGCGGTTTCGAGATGACCATTCCTGGGGTCTTCGAACGGGATAAGTTCGTCCTCGATTGGGCCCGGGAGAACGACGTCCCGCTAGTGATCACCCTCGCGGGCGGGTACAGCATGCAGGCCTGTCAGTGCAGCGCCAATCTGCTTTCCTATACCCTGGGTTGCCCGGAAAAGGTCGAGCTGGAGGAGGACACCCATTTTCACAAGCGCTTCAACCATATCTCCAAAGGTCTCCGGAAGCTGGAGCTCCAAAAGGATTTTGCCAGCGAAAACGAGTTCAGCCTCACGGCGGAAGACCTGTTCGGGACCAGCCCCCTCGGGTCGCAGAAGAAGATCCTGGATTACTATTCGGCCTACGGGATCGAGCTGGCCTTGGAGCGCTACGGCATCCTGCCCAAGATCCGGCAAATTGGATACAGCGACCTGAAGGTCACGGTGAACGCCTCCGAGCCCTCCCATCAAATGATCCGGGTCGAGGCGCGGTGGGAGGCGGATAAGCTCCCCAAGACCTACCTGCTGGGCGAGGTGATCCTCCGCAGGCTCACCTTGCCGGCCCCCAAGGAGATGGGATCGGGCGAGAAGCTGGAGCTGATCTCCATCGAATGGCTCCTGCTGCAGAATCCCATGGCCAATTTTACGGACCAGAAGAAAATCCTTCCCGGCCAGGAGCATCCCGGGCTGGGTTTGGGGGCGGAGGTCCAGGAAGTATTCGTGCAGATGTGCCTGCGTCTCGGCCTGGACGGCGTCGCCCTCCACCCTTCGCATTACCACATCGGGTTGGGGGCCTCCGCCCTGTTCCATTTTCTCGACCCGAAGGTGGAGGGGCGGTTCCGCGCCCTCCGGGAGGTCCTGAAGAAGAAGGAATTGGCGGCGGCCAGCCACTGCGTCGACCGAAAACGGCTCAAGCTGAAAGACGGCGAGGTCATCGCCTGGATACCCGGCGATCAGATCCATCCGGTCAGTCACCGCATGAAGACCTATTTCAATTCCCCCGATTTCGAACGTGCGGCGCTGGAAGAGAAATACCGCCTGTTGAAGGCGGGGCTCCATATCGCCCGGGAGCCCAAGCGCCTGCGCCGGGCGGCCCGTCCCAAGCGGGCCTCGAGGTAGTCCGATAAGCAAAGCCCTTAGGAGGCCAACGGCGAACGTTCCGCCAGGCGCAATCCCTTGGCCAGATAGCGGCTTTTTTCGTGGTGGGAACGCTCCAGATAATCCCGGGAGCGGAAATAATCCCCGATTTCGCCGCGGAGTGGAAGCAATTGGCGGGCGGCCTTCCACTCGACCACCGTTCCATCTTCCAACTGCCATTGCCGTTCTTGAAGTCGGGCGGAGGCCTCTCCGAGCTCGAGGGGGCTCAGGACCTCTTCCATGGCCTCGAATCTGCCCTGGTCTTCGGGGGATAAAAATTGGAAACCGGATCCGGTCGTCGCCATGTGGAAGAAGGCGGGCATCCTCAGGATCCCGTCCCAGCCGAGCTTCAGGCAGATCCGCCGAAAAAAATCTTGGAACTCCTTTTGGAGCTCGGAAGGACTGAGATCCAGGCCCTTCAGGCGGAGGTCCTCGAGGGACAGCAGGTTCATGGTTTGTCCACCCGGCAGCAGCGCCAGGGCCTCCTGTCGCAAGACCAGCTCTGCAACCCTGAAGAGCGGAGTGAGGAGCTGCCCCAAAGGGTGGGCATCGACGTAGACCTTCTGTGCCTGAGGGTTTCGTGCGTCCACTCCGATGCGAAGATCCTCGAAGCCCATGGCCCTTAGTCTTTCCAAGACGCAGCAGGTTTCCAGTTCCCGTTCGATCTCGAAGGCGGACAACTGACCGAACAGCTTGGCGGCGGCTGGGGAGGGGCTCAAATCCTGCCACAAATCGGCCTCACTGAGGCTAAATTCGATTCCCTCATCGAATTGAGGATTCGAGGGATCGATCTTGGCCAGGACTTTTCGGAATGGGGGGGACGTCTCGACGGCCTGCTCTAGGGTCAGCGAGAGGTCGAGGTTTAGCGAGGCTACCAGCAGGTTCAACGTCGCTTGGGAGGCGGCTTCCGAATACCCGCCGCCCAAGGTGATCACCGCGGGAAACTCGCGGTCCCGCAACAGCTTCAAGATCAGCCGGTCGCGGCGGGCCGTCCCTTCCAGGGACAGGCCGAACAGTCCCAAGGGGTCCTCCTGCAGGACGTCATGGCCGGCGATGAAAAAGACCAGGCCGGGTTCCGCCTCCGCAAGGAAGTCGGGAAGCGAGTCCTCCAGAATCGTGAGATAGCGGGAATCCCGCACCTCGCCCTCGATATTCTGGTTGAAATTGCCGACCCCTTCGTCCGGCGTCCAGATGGCGCCGTGCAGGGAATAGCAGAGCACCGTCTCGTCGTCGAGGAAGCCGACGACGTTCCCGTTTCCTTGATGAAAATCAAGGTCGACGATGGCGATGTTTTTTCGAAAGCCGGATCGCCGGATCTTCCGGATGGCCACCCCGATGTCGTTGAAGACGCAAAAGCCGCCGCCCATCTCGGGCTCCGCATGATGGAAGCCGCCGCCGAGGTTGATGGCCAAGGGGGTCGAGCCCTTGAGCACGGATTGGGCCGCGGAGACGGTTCCGCTTACGGTCCAACGCACCGCCTGGAGGATTTCATCGTTCCGGACCTCCGATTCCGGGATGCCGAATATCCGGGAAAGGGTATCCGTGCGGCCCACTCGTTCCAAGTAGGATTCGCTGTGGAACAAGGCCAAATCGGAGAGGGGTGCCAAGGGGAAGGGCTGCAGGTCGCCCGGACGGATCAGGCCGGCCTTGGCCAATTGGGCCAGGGCGCGTTTTCCGCGCAAGGCCACCATGCCCAGGGATTGGGCTATCTTGGCCAAGGAAGGGGCCTCATAGCCCGGGTGGTACCAAAGGCTGACTTGGCGCCCCAGTTTCCAACGGGCCCTGACTTTGTCCCAAAGCGCGGCCATGCGACAACCCCTTGCCAATTCTCCTCCGACCATTTTGGTCGAGAAGCCCGAAGATTTCACCTTGAATTTTTTCCATGGCCCTCCGAGGCGTCATCCCCGGGCCGGCTTTGACGCGCCGTGCCTAGGCTGGCGGGCGGTTCCCCGATCCCTTACGGAATCGGGCCGGGAGCGGGCCGACTTAGGCGGTTTTTTTGTGGAGGGCCTTCTGGCGCTTGGCGGGAAGCTTTTTTGGCGGTGGAGGCGGAGCCTCCATCGCGTCTTTACTGGCCTCAGTGGAGGCGTTGCCGGTGATTTGCACCTCGATCTTGACGAAATATCTCCGACCGAAATTGAAAACGCTGCAGCTGAACTCGCTTTGCTTGGCCTCCCGGGCGGGTCCTTTCAGGAAGATTTTTCCCCGGGCGTCGTAATAATGCCGCCCGGCCCTGCGAATCACCTGGAGGGTTTCCTCGAAGCCCGCGGGGGCGCAGAGCTCCTGGAGGCCCATGGTGCGCAGCTGGTGGAGGGTGTGTCCCGTGATTTGCTCGGCGCGCAGGTTGGCGGCGACGCAGGCGTCCAATTCCTGGGAAAAAATGAAGATCGCGTTCAGTCCCCGGTCGAACAGATTTCGGAACAGGTCGAAGGTGGTCATGGCCCGGGGAGAGGCGAAACGCGTGTCGTGGATGAGCTGGCTTTTGAGGATGGAATTGAGCCGCGCCGGGCTGATGGGCCCGGAGAAATACTCGTCGACCACCTGGCTTTGCAGCAGGGTCTTGATGTCCTGCACCCGGTTGAAGAGGTCCAGCAGGATGAATTTGCCCCGGAACCCCCCGATCAGCCAGGTCATGATCTGTTCTTCCAGCTTTTCGTGCCTGCCCTTGACGAAATAAAAAACCAGGTCGGGACGAAACCGGGACACGGCCTCGTAGGCGGAATCCAGGGTCTTGGCATGGGAAACCTCGTGAGGATGGATATCCGTCAGATCGAATTCCTTGCCGCCTCCGATGAATAATATTCGGTGGTTGGACCGGATGATCGGGTTGGCGAGGCTTTGAGTCCCCAATTGCGCGCTCATGTTTTCACCTTTGACGAAATCAAAAAATATTCTAAACTATGGCATTAGTAATGCAAGATTTTAGGGGTAGGGGAATTTAAAGATCAACACAATCTTTCCTTAATCCCCTTCCATTGATCGATTACAGTGGGGGGTTTTGTGGTGAATCGGGCAGCTCATTCCAGGGGTCCTATCAAGAAAACCAACGGCAAGAAGGTCCATCCGCCGCAGCTCCGGCCGGTGCGGAATTCCGCCTTGAAATTTCGCACCTCGCGAATTTTACGGAGCATGTCGCAGCAGGACACCAAGATCGTCCTTTCCCTGGGCGGCGGCGGAGTTCGGATGTTCGCCCATATTTCCGTGATCCAGTACTTGGAGGACATCGGGGCCGCGAGGTATCTCGACGAAGTCTGGGGGGCCAGCGGCGGCGCGGTGATCGGATATCTCTACTCGATGGGGATCAAGCCGGAGGATATGCATCGGGAGGCCGAATCCCTGCTTCGGGGGAAGTTGAAAATGAATATGACCCCCAGCCTCCTCTCCGTGGCGAAAAAAATCCTGGTCGAAAGCCTGCCCTTCAAGGACAACCCCACGGGCATGGGCGGCCTGCATAATATCCAGGAGAACATGCAGAAATGGGCCTCCGAGATCACGCAGGGAAAGGAAATGAAATTGCCCTTCTACTGCCTCGCCTACAACCTGGCGAAAAACCAGACCGACGTCCTCACTCCGATCTCGCTCGATCCCAGCCTCTATCCCAACTTCATCTTCTCCGCCGATCCCCTCGAGGCGATCGTGGCTTCCGCCTCCGTTCCCATTCTGTTCGTCCCGAAGATCATCGACGACCAGCACGGGCGGCGCGTCTATGCGGACGGGGCGACCGGCGAAGAAGTCCCGACGGTCTCGGTCTACAAGAAGTGGCTGCGCGACCGGGAGTTGGGATTGGAGACGCGCAGCCGTCTCTTGGTGATTTCCGTGGATCTCCACCCGGAGCTTTCCTCCTTGGGTATCTTCGAGAATTGGCTGATCCGCAAAATCCCCGCCATCCAGTACTTGCTCATGACCATCGAACTCACCGACCTGATGCGGAAGTCCAGGATTCAGGAGCAGAAACGGCAGTTGGTGAACGACCCCAACGTCGAGCTGTGGGAGCTGGATTTCGAGCTGAAGGGCGGCGGGTTGATGAACCCGAACCTGATCCCCAAGGTCTTGGAGTTGGCGAAGGAATCCATTCCCCGGCAATTCCTGAAGATCAACGACTCCCTCTTGGGTTGAGAGACTCAGGCGGGCGAGGCCCTATCCCTCCAAGAAGGCGAAATACTCTTCCTCGAGGTCGTCGAACTCCATCGCGGATTTGCATTGGGGGCACTTCTGGGCGGGCGCATGCATCGTCTTGGCGCCTCGCATTTCGGAAGTGTGCACCAGCACGTCGCGTTCTTCCTTGCATTTCGAGCAGAAGTACGGCGCGTAGAACGAGACGACTTTTCCCGGCCCGACGAAGTTGGACACGTAGTTGATCTGTTCCACGATCCTAGGGGAGCATTTTTCCAGGATGAGCTCGGTGGCGGGGCGGAGGGTTTGCAAGGCGTGAATCCATTCCCGGACTCCGCAGGAGTTGATCAGGGTGATGCCCTCGAAATCGACCACGACCTTGGGTTTGACATCCTGGAATATTTCGTTGAAATCCGACTCTTCATCGATGACGCCGCGCAGCTTGATCTTGGTGGCGCCGTCCTCGGTGGACTTGTCGATGTGCAACTTGGTGGCCATGTCATTTCCTCCGGTGCATTCAACGGCCTTCAACCTGGAAATGGTGGAAGGAGTGCCGTCGTTTTTTCAGTTCGCGCATGGTGATGGTGTAGTCGATCAACGCGATCACCTCGGTCTTTTTTCCTGGGGCAACGTTGATGACCATTTGGTTTAGGGATTTAAATACCATAAAAAGCCCCATTCCCGCACCTTTTCCGGGGCCTTCCAGGATGGATTTCTCGGAGAAGCAGCGGTGGACATAGGTGAAGAAGGTCTCTTTCCGAAAACCGCCGAATTGGTCGGAGACCGACACGGCCAGCTTGCCGTGGTCCAGGCCGTATTGGACCTCCGGTTGCTCCTTGTCCTGGAGCTGAAAACTGGCGCCCCGATCCACGTTGGAATAGGGCTTATGACCGCCCGGATCGACCGGTGCGTCGAAAATCGCGTTCATCAGCAGTTCATTCAGGATCAGTTCGACGTTGCGCACGATCCGTTCCTGGACCCCCGCCTGGAGGTAAAAATCCCGGATCTTTTCGATGACGGGGTATTTCTGGTCGGAGGCCGTCAGGCGGATGGTTTCGTGGACGGGGATCCCGTACTTGTCGATGCCGAAGATATCTCCGTTCAGCAGCTTGCGTATGGTGGCGCCCAGTTCGTGGAGGTCCAGGGGTTGATTGTCCGCGATCAAGTTGTGGGGAAAACCTTTGACCAACAATTCCGGGAAATACTCCTCCAGGGAGTCGTCGATCACCGCGATCCAGCGGCAGTGGGGCGAGAGTTTCGCCGCTTGGTCGAAAAACGCAAAATCTTGGGCGCTTTCCCGGACGCGGGAGACCACCAGGTCGACGGGGGTCTTTGCCATGATTGCCAGGGCCTCGGCGGCGTCATTTGCCGTTAGGCACCGGTAGCCCAAGGTCTCCACTGTCCCGCGGGCCAGCTGTGCGAGCTGGTTTTCCACCAGCATGACGACGGCCGCGATTTTTTTCTGAGTTTTTTCCAATGCGAGCCTCTAGATAGGAAGAATAGCTTTTCGAGGGAGGAATTTGAATTTTTTTCTCGCGAGTTTATCGCCGGGGCCGGATTTTCCCGATCGCTTGGCCATTGACAGGGTGAGGCAAATGTTGGAAAATTTTTTCAAATAAAAGCATGAGGGCTGGTGCCGGGGGTTAGGGTTGACGGGTGTGTGTGGATAAGGCCTTCCTTCGCGACGCTCTCCTCAAAGAAACAATCGAAATCATCCCGATGTGGGGGCGCGCATGCTGTCCTTGGCGCCGCTTCGGCAGGCGTTATCTTTCCATTACGATGACCATCCCATGGGAGACTCCACCTATGCCTCCCATGGCATTTGGATCAAGTATCTCCACGATTATTTTCTCCGGGTCCGGCACATCGGCGAGCTGGACCGCTGTCTCCAGGTGGCGCGGCGGGAAAATGTCATCCTGATCAGCAACCATGCGCTGACCATCGAGGCCTTGATCATCGGCTACCTGTTTTTGGTGCGCGGGGCCGGGAGGGTGGGGACCATGGTGTTCCGGGAGGCCTTTAAGCTGCCCCTGATCCGGGAATTTTTTCGGAGCTGCCAATGCGTCCCGATTTCCGTGGAGGCCGGGGCCGATACCCTCATGGATCGGCATATCCTGATTTTTCCCGAGGGCATGGATTTTCTGGCCGGGCTCGCCAACCCGGATCGCACCGCGCCCTATCACACGGGTTTCTTGCATATCGCGAAGGAATACCTGCGGCGGACCGGGAGGCGCCAAGTCACCGTCGTCCCCGTCGCCCACGCGGGCATCGAGAAAATGCTGAAGTTTTGGATCATCAAGAACGAATGGATCATGAGCCACCTGATTCGCCCTTTGGCCAAATATCCCTTTTGGGTGATTCCCAAGACGCCTTTCTTCTTGCCCAGCAAGGTGGTGGTGCATTGGGGGAAGCCCGTGAGAATCCACCGGAATGACCTGAGGCTGAGCCGGAAATTCCGGGAGAAGGCCGGGGAATTCCGCGAGACCGTACTGCAGCTCCGCAAGCTGGCTTATTTGGAACGGGAGCGAGCTACGATGGGCGCCCAGCTACGCCGGCATGTCCTGGACCACCATGATTTCAACCTTGAGGATTAACTCTTTTAACTTATTGATATTATTGTAATTTTATTACTATTTTTTCGGCGGCCTCCACGGGGGGCCGTTGCGCGGGGCGGGAAGGTACAATTTCTATCTTTCCCGGATGGTCGTTTGACAATCCCAAGTGAACTTGATAGTTCCCCCGTCCTCGTCGGTTTCCCAGGCCCCCGGCTAGGGATCAACCCTCGGTAACACCGGCAATCGCCTAGATAGGAGTTAGGGCCATGCATTCCCTCCTGGATTTCGAAAAATCGCAACTGCGCGCCGACATTCCACAATTCAAGGTGGGAGATACGGTTAGAGTTTACTGCAAGGTCAAAGAGGGCGACAAAGAGCGCATCCAGCTCTTCGAGGGCGTCGTCATTGCCCGCCACAACGGCGGCCTGCGCTCGAGCTTCACGGTCCGCAAGGTCAGCTACGGGGTAGGCGTCGAACGCATCTTCCCCTTGCATGCCCCCTTCATCGATCGCATCGAGCTCGGAACCGTCGGCAAGGTACGGCGGGCCAAGCTCTATTACCTGCGCGAGCTCTCCGGCAAGAAGGCGCGCATCTTCGCCGAGGATACCCGCGGCCAGGAGGCAGCGGCCAACGAGACCGCCCCGGCGGCGACGCCCCCCGCCGGCGAGGCTTCTTAATAAATCCTCATTAGTCCTCCAAAAAATTGTTTGCAGTTTTCGACGGAGTGATCTTCAGTCACGGCTAGCTATGGCCGGCATGGATCTGTACGCGGAAGAAGCCCGCTTCGCCTCGGAAGGCTTCGTCACCCTGGCGGGGGTCGACGAGGTGGGGCGCGGCTGCATCGCCGGGCCGGTCTTCGCCGCGGCGGTGATCCTGCCCCGGGAGCTGCGCATCCCCGAATTGAACGATTCCAAGAAATTAAGCCCCAAAGTCCGGGAGCGCCTCAGCTCGACCATCCTGCGCGAGGCCAGGGCTTGGCACATCGCCATGGTATCGGTGGAGGAGATCGACCGCCTGAACATCCTTTGGGCCTCGATGAAGGCGATGCGGCTGGCGGTCGAGGGATTGGTCGAGCGTCCCGACCTGCTGTTGGTCGACGGCAATCGCGTGACCGAAAGCCCCCTGCCGCAACGCGCGATCGTGGAGGGTGACGCCCGCTGCGCCTCGATTGCGGCGGCGAGCGTCATTGCGAAGGTGGCCCGCGACCGATGGATGTCGGAGCAGGAGGCGCAATTTCCGGGATTCAGCTTTGCCAAGCATAAAGGGTATGGGACCGCCGAGCACCTCCGCGAGCTCCGCCAGCACGGCGTGACTCCCTTGCACCGGCGTTCCTTCGCCCCGGTCCAAGAGATGTTGCAACATGAACTACCTTAGACACCTCTGGCAACAAATTCCCTGGTACGATTTGGCCCGGCTTAGCGGCCTGGGCGGGTTGTTCCTGGCGGTGGGCCTGGGGATCTTGATGGTCCCCTTGGGCTTGCCCGGGACCTGGGTGATTGCGCTCGGCGGGGTGCTCTATTCGCTTTTCTTTAAATTCGACGGCGGCGCCACCTCGGCGATCGGCGTCGACCTCATCCTCATCGGCCTCGCGGTCTTCGGCGAGATCGTTGAGTTCGCCGTCGGCACGCTCGGCAGCAAACCTCTCAAGGTCAGCAATGGAGCCATCGTCTGCGCCTTTATCGGCGGCATCGTGGGCGGCCTGATCGGCGTCCCGGTTTTCTTGGTGGGCGCCCTGATTGGCATCTTTCTCGGGGCCTTCGTCGGTGCCTTCGTCTATGAGTGGGCGACGCTGAAGAATTTCGGCAAGGCCTTCGTCAATGCCGGCGCGGTGCTGGCCACCAAGATGGTGGCGACCTTCCTCAAAACCACGCTTGCCGTGGGGATGGGCGTTTATTTGTTATTTAAGGCTTTCTAGCGGCATCCCTGGCGCAATTAATGAGTTCCGCTGAAACTCCGTTCGCAGGCGCCGCCATCCGGGACCAGATTCTCAAAATTGCCGTAATCTCCCGGGCCGCTAATCGCCCTCGCGATAAAATCGCAGCTCTGCGCCGAGATTGCCTCCATGCAGGCACAAAAATCCGCCGAATTCACCGTGGCTCGCCCCGCGGAGATATCGTCTTTCATTCCCAGCCAATTGAGCACGCCGTCGGACACATGGTAACCCATATTGTCCCAGAGACCGGTTACCGCGGCGGTGCCGTCGGAGACACACCAATCCGCAAAAGCTGCGGCAGTTTCAGGGGTTATTTCCCGACCGGGGATCGATACGCAGTTTCCGATGGCGCGACAAACAGTGGAGAGCGCCTTGTAGGGTGCATCCGCGCTGGAAGCGATGCAACTAAGCGCAAGCGGGGGCAGCGTGAATTTAACATTGACGAATTTTGAAAAATTAATGCCGGTCGTGCTGTTGCTGGAGGTGCTGGGGGCCGGCCTGGTCACGGCGGTTTGAATTAAATTCGTATTCGTGATGGGTTTAAGGATTGTCTGAGATCTGGCAAGGGCGGGTAAAAATAGCAGGGTTAGCGTGGCGGCGAAAAGCCGGTCGATTCGAAGTTTCATAAGCCCTCCCAATTTTTTCAGTATGCCCCTTGGAAGAAAAAGCAAAGGATGTGCCAAAAAAAATCACTTAAGCACTTGAAATCCTTAAAGTGAAATTTCTCAATTTGAGGATTTTCTCAATATGAGGAGGGGTTATTCTACTTTCCGCTGCTTGATCGCCTTCTTGCGGCCGACCTCGACCTCGTTCCAGATGACGTCGATGGTTTTGAGGCCGAGCAGGAATTTCCCCTCGAAGCCCAAGGCCGCGAGGATTTCGGGGCTGGTGAGGAGGAGATTCTTGTAGGGGGTGCGGTGGCTGATGGGGAAGAGGCCGCCGAAATCCTTGGGATGCACCTCGTAGACGGGGTTGGCGGTGGCGTTCTCGCGGAAGATCTCGAAGTCGCTCTTCTCCATCGAAAAAAGCAGCTCTGGATTTTCGGACTGCCTTTGCTCGAGCGGGAAGTGCAGGCGGATCTTTCCCTCGGAGAAGGGCATCAGTTTCTTCAGCCGTCGGGTGATATCGCCGTGCAGGTCGTTGAAATAGCTCGCCGGCTCGTGCAGCTTCTCAGCGGGCAACAGGTAACTGACGGTCAGGAAGGCCATTCCCTGCGGATCGTTTTGCGCGGGGTGGTAGATATTGAGGTGGAGATAATTGGCTCCGCTGAGCTCCCCCTCGGGATCGCCGATCAGGAGGAGGTTTTCCCGCATCCCCACCGGGATCACCTCGGGATCGAGCTGGTATTGGATGCTGAAATGGTAGTGGCGGGGCGTGACGGCGTCGATGCGCTTGATCAGGCCGCGGGTCCGCCAGCCTTTGGGCAGGAAATCTTTGAGGCCTCGGATTTCGTCGTTCCATAGGAGATACCGGCAGCCGATCATCCCTTCGAAACCGCCCAGCTGCACGCCCTTCACCTTGCGTTTTTCGAAAAGGACCTTCTCCACCGGGGCCTCGTTCTTGACCCTGCCCCCGAAGGCCTCGATCTTCTCGAGGAAGATCTTCTTCAGGTGTCCGATGCCGCCCTTGACCTCGAACAGCACGCAGTTCTCGTTGCTGAGGCTCTTGGCGACTTGGTAGGTGAAGGGATCCTCACTATGGGTCTTGGAGAGCAGCTTCAGCTGCCCCTCAAGGAAGGACCTGACCTCGCGGTCGGCCCCCAGCCGGGCCACATAGTCGGAGACGCGCTGGTCCAGGCCCGTCTCTTTGACGAATTTCTTGAAGCGCCATCGGGCGCGCAGGCCCCTGGGCAAGATCAGCTCCTGCAGCTTTTCGGCGTCCAGGGTCGCGTCGAAATGGTCCATGGTCTCGTAGAAGGACTTCACGTTCTCGAAGTCCTGGGGGAATTCCCGCCGCAGCTCCCGATACAGCCGCTCCCGGTCGCGGAACACGTCGATGCGGTGGCGCGGCAAGACGACTTGGTAGGGCACTTCCAGGCGCGAGACGATGTTGAGCTCGTGGTCGAGGATGGAAAGGCGGCCCAGGATGCTCTTGAAGAGGCGGCTCTCGAGGTGGGTGATCAGGTTGGGTTGGATGTTTTTTTTCTCGAGGGCGACGTCCTTGTCGAAATTGAGGACGGTGACGGCGAGGCCGCGCTTGGCCAGGAAGGCCCCCGTGATCAAGCCCGCGAGATCCGTACCCAGGATAAGGATATCGCTGTATTGCTCCGCCATGGCCTCGTATTAGCACCGAGGCCCGAAATGTAAAGAATTACGTGCGGCCCGGCCCTTCAGAAATGCCAGGCGAAATTGCCGACCAGGCCGAGGTCGATCAGGGCCGCGGAATTGTTGCCGCCCTGGATCAGTGCGATGGGGCGGAATTTCACCGCCAGCCCCAGCGAGAGGCGGTCGGTCACGTAGAAGTCGGCGCCCGCGCCCAGGTTGCCTCCCACCCCGACCCCGCCGCTGTTGTTGCTGATGCTGCCTTCGGTCAGGACGTAGATGCCCAATCCGGCGAAGAGGTAGGGCTCTACGGTCCCTTCCTGGGAGCGCGGGTAGAATTTGAGCTCGACGGTCGGCACGCCCAGCAGCAGCATGTTGTTGTCCCCGGTTGAGGCGCCACCGCCGTCATGGAAGGAGACGAAGAGGTCGGTCTCAATGCTCCAACGCTGGTTGAAGCGGTAGTCGAAGAACAGGCCGCCACCCGGGCCGATCTTGAGGTCGGGACGGCCATTGGTCAGGAAGAAGTTTCCCATGCCCTGGGCGCCGATCGAGAAACCCTGGCGCGCCTGGGCGGGGGAGGCGGGGAACAGGCCGAGCAGCGCCAGCCCAATCGCCGCGCCGATCCATTTTATTTGCAATCGTTTCATCTTCGCTCCCAGTCGATCGCGGGCCTCGGTCGTCGAGGTCCGCCATGATTTATTCGACGATCACTTTTTTCCCGGCGATGCGCACCTTGCCCTCCGCGAGCTTCTGCAGGCAGGAGGAATAGAGCAGGTGCTCCTGCTCCAGGATGCGCTCGGCCAGGCTCTCCTCGTCGTCCTCCGGCAAAACCGCCACCACCCTTTGGTCGATGATGGGGCCGGTGTCGCAACCTTCGTCGACGAAGTGCACCGTGCAGCCGGAATACCGGACCCCGGCTTCCAGGGCCTGGCGTTGGGCGTGCAAGCCGGGAAAGGCCGGGAGCAGGGAAGGGTGGATGTTGACGATGCGGTGTTGGAAATGCCGGATGAAGGCGGGGGAGAGCAGGCGCATGAAGCCGGCGAGGACCACCAAGTCCGGCTTCTCTTGATCGAGCGCGGCGATCAACCTTTGGTCGTAGGCTTCGCGCCCCTCCTCCTTGGCCTTGGCGACCAGCCGCGTGAGCAGGCCCTCCGCCTGAGCGAAGGCCAGGCCGGGGGCGTCGGCCTTGTCCGAGAGCACCACCGCGATTTGCGCGTCGAGACGCTTGGCTTGGATGTTGCGATGGATGGCCTGCATGTTGCTGCCGCGGCCCGAGAGGAGAATGGCGAGTTTCAGGGTCATTCTTGGATCAGGACCTGGGCCTCGTCCGCGGCTCCGCGAGCGACGATCTCGCCGATCACGGCGGCGCCCTGGCCGTGGGCCTTGAGCCGGCTGACGACCTCGTCGGCGTCCTTCGCCGCGACGACCAGGACCATGCCGATCCCGCAGTTGAAGACGCGGTACATCTCTTGATTTTCGACGGAGCCCTGTTCCTGGAGGAAATCGAAGACCGGCACCCGGGGCCAGGCGGAACGCCTGAGGACGGCCCGGCTCTGCGCGGGCAGGACGCGGGGGATGTTCTCGAGGAGCCCGCCCCCGGTGATGTGGGCGATGCCCAAGATGGGAAATTCCTTTTTCAGCTTCAAGACCGGGTTCACGTAGACGATGGTGGGCTCGAGCAAAACTTGGCCTAGGGGTTTCGCGAAGCCGGGATAGGTCTTGTGCAGGTCGAGGCCGCGGTCGGCGACGATCTTGCGAACCAGCGAATAGCCGTTGGAATGCACCCCGCTGGAGGCCAGGCCGATCAGCTTGTTGCCGATCGCGATTCCCGAGCCGTCGATGATCTCGGGCCGATTGACCACGCCCACCGCGAAGCCGGCCAAGTCGAACTCTTCGTCTTGATAGACGCCGGGCATCTCGGCGGTCTCCCCGCCGATCAGGGCGCAGTTGATGGCGGCGAGGGATTCGGTCATGCCCTCGACGACCTGCACGGCCTTTTCCACCTGCAATTTTCCGCAGGCGTAGTAATCGAGGAAAAAGAGCGGCTCCGCGCCGATGCAGAGCAGGTCGTTGACGCACATCGCGACCAAATCGACGCCGATGCCCTTGAAGGATTGTAGGTCCTTGGCGAGCTTCAGCTTGGTTCCCACGCCGTCGGTGGAGGAGACCAGCACGGGTTCGTCGTATTTCAATTTGTTGATGCTGAAGAGGCCGGCGAAGCCGCCGATGGGCGTGAGCACCTCGGGCCGCTTGGTCTTTTTCAGCAGTGGTTTAATGGCCTCGACGAAGGCGTTGCCCGCGTCGATGCTCACTCCGGCGTCGCGATATGTGGATGGGGTTTTCAAGGCGATCGGAACCTAATGGGCTAGGGATCTTCTGTCAACGAGAAAGCCAAAGGGACCTTGGGCCGGCGATTGGACCGAAAAATCTTCTCGCTCTCTTATTTAACTATATATAATTATTAAATAAATAATTTTTTCCTAAATTGAGAATAAAAGTGACAAAATACTGACGCATTGGTAAGGTTTCACCCCTAATCTCCGAAAGCTAGGATCTGAGAAGCCAGGGGCGGGTAATGGAAGTTCAGCCGGAAAACACGGAAGAGCTGCACGAGTTGCGTTCCCTTTTTGCCGTGGTGTCGGAGGGAAAAAAGGCCTGGGAGGCCACCTTCGACGCCATCCTCGATCCAGTCCTGGTCGTGACCCGGGACTACCGCATCGCTCGGGCCAACCTGGCGGCGGCCGCCTCGGCCGGCCGGCACGTCCGCGAGCTCATCGGACAACACTGCTACCAAGTCTTCGCCAAGGGAGATCGACCTTGTCCGCACTGTCCGCTGCAGACCAGCTTGGAGAGCGGCAAGCCCAGGCGCGAACGCCTGCAGCCCTTTGCCGACCAGCGCGCCTTCGTCGCCAGTTCCTTTCCCATCCAGGCGGAGGCGAAGGGCGACCGCGGCTTGGCGGTGGTCCAATACCAGGACCTCAGCGAAATCCGTAAGCTGGAGGAGCAGCTCCTGCAGAGCGAAAAGATGGCGGCGCTGGGGCTCTTCGCCAGCGGGATCGCCCATGACATCAACAACCCGCTCGCCGGCGTCCTGGCCTTCGCCCAATTGGCGATGCAGGGCCTGCAGCCGGACTCCCAGCTGTACCAAGACCTGAAGGAAATCGAGGGCAGCGCCCTGCGCTGCAAGAAAATCCTGGAAGACCTGCTCGAGATGTCGCGCCCCTCCGGGCAGAGCCAAAAGGCCCTCATCGACTTGGGTGAGATCGTCCAGCGCGTCCTACCCAACCTGCGGGTGCGGTTCCAAGACCCCGACTATCGACTCAGCCTCGAGCTCAAGCCGCTCACCCCGGTCGAGGTTTGCGCGGGGAAGTTCGAGCAAGTCTTCACCAACATCCTGACCAACGCTTTCCAGGCGCTGCGGCCGGGCGGAAGGGTGCGCATCGCCAGCTACGAGGACGAGCACGCCGTGGTGGTCGAGGTCGAGGACGATGGGGAGGGGATTTCCGAAGAGCACCTGCAACGGATTTTTGATCCGTATTTTACGACCAAACGGCAGCGGGGCGGGTCGGGCCTGGGGCTGCCGATTTGCTACAACATCCTGCGCGAGCATGGCGGGGAGATCGAAGTTTCCAGCCGATTGAACGAGGGGAGCGTGTTCCGCGTTCGTCTCCCCAAAGGAGGCAAGCGATGAAGCCGCAGATCCTGGTGGTGGACGACGAATTGGCGGTGTTGCGGGCCTTGGACCGCTTCCTTTCCGAAAAAGGCTATGAGGTGACGCTGGCCGAAAATTTCGAGAAGGCGGCCAAGGCCCTGGAAGGCGGGCGCATCGAGTTGGCCTTGGTCGACCTGAAGCTGGGCGACCGCGACGGCATCGAGCTGGTGCAGCACATCCAAAAAAACAGCCCGCAGACTTCCTGCATCATCATGACCGGTTTCGGCAGCATCGACACCGCGATCCAGGCCATCAAGGCCGGGGCCTTCCACTACGTCACCAAGCCCTTCCAGTTCGATGACCTGAACAACCTGGTGCAGAAGGCCCTCGAGCACCAGCGGGCCCGGGAGGAAAACCGCCTGCTGAAAAAGCAGCTCAACCTCAAGTACGGCCTCGACAGCATCGTGGGCGTTTCGGACGGCATCAAATCGATCTTCGACCTGGTCGACAAGGTGGCCGACACCGATTCCACGGTCCTGTTGCTGGGCGAGTCCGGAACCGGCAAGGAGCTCGTGGCCAAGGCGATTCACTACAACAGCCGGCGCAGCGAGCGCCCCCTGGTTCCCGTCAATTGCGCCGCGATTCCCGAGGACCTCCTCGAGAGCGAGCTGTTCGGCCACGTGAAAGGGGCCTTCACCGGCGCGGTCGTCTCCCGCACGGGACGCTTCGAGATGGCCGACGGCGGCACGCTGTTCCTGGACGAGATCGGCGACATGAGCCCGAAACTGCAGGTCAAGCTGCTGCGCGTCCTGCAGGAACGCCGCTTCGAGCCGGTGGGTTCGGGCCGCAGCATCGAGGTCGACGTCCGCATCATCGCCGCCACCAACAAAAACCTCGAGAAGGCGGTGAAAGACCAGAGCTTCCGGGAAGACTTGTTCTACCGACTGAACGTCATTCCGATCAAGATTCCGCCCCTCCGGGACCGGAAGGGAGACATCCCCCTGCTGGTCGAGCATTTCCTGGAGCGCTTCAGCAAGGAAAACGGCAAGAAGACGCCCCAGATCACCCCGGAGTGCATGCAGCTGCTGAGCAGCTATCCCTGGCCGGGCAACGTCCGCGAGCTGGAAAACGCCATCGAGCGGCTGGTGATCCTGAAGTCCGAGCACCTCATCGCGGTGAAGGATCTCCCCGAGAAATTCCTGCAAGGCGGCGGCAAGATCTTCACCAGCGTCCAGATCCCGGACAACGGGATCTCCTTCAAGAACGTGGTGAACGATTTCGAGAACGAATTGATCCTGAGGGCCCTGGAAAAGACCGCCTGGAACAAGAACAAGGCGGCGACCCTGCTCAAGCTCAACCGCACCACCTTGGTCGAGAAAATCAAGCGGCGGCAATTGGAAAAGGTGATTTTGTCCTAAGCAACCATGAAGCCCGTATCCCTGTTCATCGTCGACGACGAGGACGTCATCGTCAAGCTGTTCGAACGCCTCGCCAAAAAGGAACGCTGGAGCTTCGCCTCCGCGCGCACCGGCGTGGAGGCGATCGACTACCTGACCCGCAACGACGCGGAGTGCGTGGTGCTCGACATCCACCTTCCTTCCTTTTCTGGCTTTCAAGTCCTTGAATTCATCAAGTCCACCAAGCCGGCCATCGAAGTGGTGATTGTGACGGGCATGGGCAGCGTCGAGCAGGCCGTCCAGGCCCTGAAGCAGGGCGCCTTCGACTACCTGGCGAAGCCCTTCCCCGATCTGGAGAAGGTGGCCTTGACCCTCCGCAACGCCATGGAGAAGCACCGGCTGGTGCAGCGCATCCAGCAATTGCAACAGGACGAGCGCCCGGTCGAGAGCTACCAGGGCATCCTGGGGCGGTCCCGGCCCATGCAGGAGCTCTACTATCTGATCGACTCGATGAAAGGCTCCTCCGCGTCGGTGCTGATCGAAGGGGAGTCGGGGACCGGAAAGGAGATGGTCGCCAAGGCCATCCATCGCACCTCCAAGCGCGCCAAGAAACCTTTCATGGTGATCAACTGCGCGGCGATCCCCGAGGGCCTGCTCGAGAGCGAGCTGTTCGGCCACGTGAAAGGGGCCTTCACCGGGGCCATCGCCGACAAGCGGGGTCTTTTCGAGGAGGCGAACGGCGGCACCTTGTTCCTGGACGAGATCGGCGAGGTGAGCCCGGCCTTTCAGGTCAAGTTGCTGCGCGTGCTCCAGGAAGGGGAGTACAAGAGGGTTGGCGAGGGCGAGACACGGCATACCGACGTCCGCATCATCGCCGCCACCAACAAGGACCTCAAAGAAATGACCATGACCGGTCGCTTCCGGGAGGATCTCTATTATCGCCTTCACGTCATCGGCATCCGCCTCCCGCCGCTGCGCGACCGCAAGGAGGACATCCCCCTGCTGGCCTACCATTTTCTTGCCAAGAACAACGAGAAATTGGGCAGATCGATCCGGGAGATCTCGGTCGACGCCATGCAGGCCCTGCAGGCCTATGCCTGGGTGGGCAATGTGCGGGAGCTTGAGAACGTCATAGAGCGCTGCTGTGTCCTGCTGAGCGGCGACGTGTTGCGGGCCAAGGACTTGCCCTCCCAGATCCTATCGAGCACCTTCTACCTGCGGGATCAGGAGGAGGTCGATCTGACCCGCTTTCCCTACAAAGAGGCCAAGCTCCGCGCGCTTTCCCTTTTCAACAAGGCCTATCTTCATCACCTGCTGAAGCAGACGCGCGGCAACATCTCGATGGCCAGCGATCGCGCGGGCATGGATCGCAGCAATTTCAAGAAAATCATCCGGAAGTACGACATCGACCTCAAGGAATTCAAAAAAGGATAAAGGCGCATGGTCAGCATTCCCACTTTCGTGTTCGACGAGAAGAACCAGTTCAGCCCGATGCTCTTCGAGGAATTGGCGAAGCGCGGATTCAACCTCCAGGCCGTCGGGAAGGAAGATCTATTCTCCTCCCTGGTGAACAACCCCCCGGACCTGCTGATCTTCAACCTGGCGGCGACGCCGGGCGTGGACCACCTCAGCATCATCCAAGAGGTCCGTTCCATCGACGAGCACCTCCCCATCTTCGTCTTGGTCGAGAATTCCGACGTGTCCACCGCGGTGAGCTTCATGCGCGCGGGGGCCACCGACTTCCTGGTCCTGCCCGCCGGGATGGACCAGCTCGAGGCCTCGCTGAAGCGGGCTAGCCAGATGTACCATCTCGCCCGCAAGGTGTTCCAGGTCGAGCGAAAGGCCGTGGGCAAGGGGGATTTCCTCGGCATTGTGGGGCAGAGCGCCCGCATGCAGGAGAACTTCAAGATGATCTCGACGGTAGCGAAGAGCAACGCGACCGTCCTTATCCAGGGCGAGTCGGGCACCGGCAAGGAGCTGATCGCCAAGGCCATCCATGTGTTGAGCGGGCGACCGAAGCACAAGTTCATCGACCTCAACTGCGGCGCCATTCCCCGGGAACTGCTGGAGAACGAACTGTTCGGCCACGAACGGGGGGCCTACACCGGGGCTGACCGCCGTTACATCGGCAGCTTCGAGCGCGCCAACGGCGGCACCATCTTCCTCGACGAGATCTCCGAGATGGACCCCTCGCTCCAGGTCAAGATCCTGCGGGTGCTGCAGGAGCGCAGCTTCCAGCGGGTCGGCGGCAGCGAAAAGGTGCACGTCGACGTCCGCATCGTGGCCGCCACCAACCGCGACCTGCACAAGGAGGTGGAGGAGGGCCGCTTCCGCGAGGACCTCTTCTACCGGCTCAACGTCGTGCCGATCTGGCTGCCCCCGCTGCGGGAACGACGCGAGGACATCCCGCTGTTGGCGCGCCATTTCCTCAACATCTACAGCTTGCGCAACGACAAGATCTTCCTCGACTTTCATCCCGAGGCCGTCGAGGTCCTGATCAACTACGGTTGGCCCGGCAATGTCCGCGAGCTCGAGAACACCATCGAGCGCCTGGTAGTCCTGAGCAACGACAGCCAGGTGAAGGTGAAGCATCTGCCGGCCCACCTCCAAAACGTCGACCGGGCGATCGGCTGGTCCCGCGACCAATCCCTGAACTCCATTGCCGCCGAGAAGGAAGTTTTTACCCTGGAGCAGATCGAGAAACAGGCCATCGAGACCGCGCTCAAGAAGTGTGAGGGCAATGTCCTCGAGGCCGCGCGCCGGCTCAAGGTGGGTCAGGCGACCCTCTACCGCAAGATCCGCAAGTTCGGCATCGAGAGGGAGGAGCCGTGAGCCCGAGGACAGGCCTCGCCTTGCATGCCGTCCTCCTGGCGGGAGGCAGCGGCACCCGGCTGTGGCCGCTGTCCACGCAGCGGCGGCCCAAGCAATTTCTGCCCTTGGCCGGGGAGCAATCCCTGCTGCAAAAGACCGCCGCCCGGCTTGTTCCGCTGGTGCCCGCTCAGCGTCTCTGGGTGGTCTGCGGCGGGACTCACTCCCCCGCCGTTCTCGCGCAACTGCCCGACATGCCCGCCGCGCATTGCCTGGTGGAGCCCATGGCCCGCAACACCCTGGCTGCCATTGCTCTGGCCGCGATCCAGCTGCGGGCGGTGGACCCCGAGGCGGTGATGGCCGTCCTGCCGGCCGACCATTTCATCCCGGAGGCCGACTGGCCGAAACTGCACGCGGACCTCGTCCTGGCGGCGGAGGTTGCGCGCCGCGAACCGGCCCTAGTCACCTTGGGGATCCGGCCCACCGAGCCCGCCACCGGCTTCGGCTACCTCGAGCGCGGGGAGCGCTTCGAGGCCGAGGGACGCGAGTATTTTTCGGTGCGGGCCTTCCATGAAAAGCCCGAGGCCAAGGTCGCGGAGAACTACCTGCGCAGCGGCTCCTATTTTTGGAACAGCGGCATGTTTGTGTGGCGGGCGCAGGTCTTCCTGGAAGAGCTGGCCCGGCTTCGCCCCGAGACCGCCCGCGCCTTTGAGGCGCTTGCCCTGCGCCTGAGCGATCCGAACTATCCGCGGGCGGTCCAGGAGGTCTTTGCCGGCCTGGAAAGCGTTTCCGTCGATTACGGGGTGATGGAAGGGGCGGCCCAGGTCCGCATGGTACCGGCCACTTTTGGCTGGGACGACGTGGGGGCCTTGGATTCCTTCGAAAAAATCTTGCCCGGAGACGCTCAAGGCAATCATACTCAGGGTCAAAGCTATATCCTGGACGGTTCCGGCAACCTGGTCCTCGCCTCCGGCCGAGCGGTGGCCCTGGTCGGGGTCCAGGACCTGATCGTAGTCGAGACCGCGGAGGCCGTGTTGGTGCTCCCGAAGAACCGCGCCCAGGAGGTCAAGCGCATGGTGGAACAACTCAAAAAAACAGGGCGGGAGGATTTGCTCTAATATGAAGGTCAACGCCAAGGAATTCGGGGAAATCTGCATCTTGGAAATCGAAGGGGAGGTCGATGCCGAACACGCGGCCCAGCTCAAGCGCGCCATAGCCAAGGCCCGGGAGGATTTCGCCAAGCATTTCGTGCTGGACTTGGCCAAAGTCAGCTTCATCGACTCGACCGGCCTGGGCGTGCTCATCTCGCTGATGCGGCACCTCAACGAGAGCGGCGGCCACCTCAAGCTCGCCGGCTTGCAAGACGAGGTGCGCTCCATCTTCGAGATCACCCGCCTCTATAAGGTCTTCGATCTGGCGCCGCGGGTCGAGGAGGCCCTCAAGGAACTGCAAAAGAAGAAATAAATGACCGTCCGCCGTTTCAACCAGGTACTCAGCTTGAAATCCCTCCGGGGCGCGGAGCGGACCGTGCAGCGGCTGCTGAAAGACCTGACGCGGGTGCCCTTCTTCTCGAACCTGCCCAAGGGACTGCTCGGGGACCTCAAGCTGGGGATGATCGAGGGCCTCGGCAACGCCTTCCGGCACGGGGGCAGCGGGCCGCGCCGTCCGGCCCGGCTGCGCTTCGAGGCGCTTCCGCAGAAGATCGTGGTGCAGATCGAGGATTCCGGGGAGGGCTTCCCCCTCCAAGCCGCCTTGCGGCGCCGCCCCTCCGACTTTTCGGCCAACGGCCGGGGGCTTTGGATCCTCAAGAACCTCTTCGACAGCGTGCAGTACCGCCGGGGCCGGCCCAATCGGCTGGTCTTGGTCCGCAAGCTGACTCGGCCGAAGCGGTTGGACGACGCCATCGAGCTGTTCAATATGCTGCAGGAGGGCATCCAGCAGCTGCGTCCCAAGCATCACCTGTACGACCGCTTCCTCGATTTCGTCGTCGACCGTTTCAACGTGGAACGGGCCTCCTTCCTGCTCTACGACCCCGAGTCCAAAAAACTCCGGGTGGTCACCTCGCGGGGCCTCTCCGCCAAATTGGTCCAAAAGATCGCCATCGCCCCGGGCGAAGGAGTGGCCGGTTATGTCTTCGAGACCTCCCGGCCCCTCTTGGTCAACAACGCGGCCCAGGCGCGGAAGGCCGGACCGCGCCCGCGGCGGGAGGGCTACCATACCTCCAGTTTCGTCTCGCTCCCCGTCATCGCCTCGCCCATGCACATCGGCGAGGAGACCATCGGCGTGCTCAACCTCACCGATAAGCGCGACGGCAGCCGCTTTACTTCCGACGAATTGAAGCTGCTCAACGTGATGGCCGCCCAGGCGGCCAGCGCCTTCCGGATCCGCGACCTGCTCGACACGGTCAAGAGCCACGAGGGCCTCAATCGCGAGTTGGAGATCGTCCACGAGATCCAAGGTCGCCTCCTGCCGGAGAAATTCCCGGTCGTGGGCGACCTGGAGATCGGCGGCCATTGCCAGCTCTCGATGCGCGGGGGCGGCGACTATTACGACGTCATCCAAGTGGGGGAGGGCCTGCGCGGCGTGGTGGCCGACGTCTCGGGGCACGACGTGGGTTCGGCCATCACCATGGCCTCGTTTCGGGCGATTTTCCGCTCCATGGTCTTCGACCCAAATTCTCCGGGCTACCTGCTGCAGGTGCTCCGCTGGGCCATGCACGAGGACCTGATCAAGTTGCACCAGTTCATCTCCTGTTGGGTCTTCGAATACCGGCCCAAGGGCCAGGTGCGGGTCTCCGGGGCCGGCCATCCTCCGCTCTGGCATTACCGGGCCGCCGCCAAGAAATGGCAGATGGTCTATTCCGACCATCTTCCCTTGGGGCTCGAGGACGAATCGAAGCCGCAAAACAAACGGATCGACCTCGACAAGGGCGACCTGCTGATCCTTTACACCGACGGCCTCTTCGACCCGAGGATGCGCGCCACCGGCTTCGACAAGCAAAGCTTTTGCGAGCTGGTCGAGAGCAACCTCCATCTCTCGGCGCCCGAGTTGGCCCGGGAGATTGCCCGCGAGGTGGCGCCCCACCACCTGGCCCTGCAAAATCCCGACGACATCGCGCTGCTCGTCATGCGCCGGAGGGGCTGATGAACCGCCTGGAGCAATTTCTCGCCCAAAGTCGGGGCGAATATGCCGGCATGCGCCTCGGTCTGCACCGCATGCAGGCGCTCTTGGAGCGGCTCGGCCACCCCGAAAAGTCCTACGCGACGGTCCTGATCGCGGGCACCAACGGCAAGGGCTCGACGGCCCGGATGGTCGAGTCGGTGCTGCGAAAGGCGGAATATCGCACCGGCCTCTACACCTCCCCGCATCTGGTGCACTTCCACGAAAGGATCGAGATGTCCGGAACGGAGGTTTCCGACGCCCAATTGGAGGCGATACTCTCCGACTGGGCGGACGAGGGAATCCTGGACGCCGAGGGCAAGATTCCGGTCGCTGAAGGCGAATGGCTGACCTGGTTCGAGAAGGCGACCCTGCTCGCCTTCGAGGCCTTTCGCCGCGCCGGGGTGCAGATCGTGGTGCTTGAGGTGGGCCTGGGCGGGCGCCTGGATGCGACCAATGCGGCCGAGCCCTTGGTTTCGGCCATCACGAGCATCGGCTACGATCACACCGAGGTCTTGGGAGAAACTCTGGAAAAAATCGCCGCGGAGAAGGCGGGCGTGCTGCGGCGCGACCGGCCTTTGGTACTCGGGGAGATGCCGCAGGAAATCCGAGAAGGCCTGCGGCGCAGGGCCTTGGCCGGCGGCGCCTTTCCGGTGTTAGCGGGATACCCCGAGGGGACCGCGGCGAGTTTTTCCTATGAGGGCTTCAGCGGGCTGTTCTTGCCTTTGGCGGGCGAGCATCAGCTGCGCAATGCGGCGGTGGCGATCGAGGTGCTGTGGGCCCTGGCGGTCCGCGGTTTCCCCTGGTCCGAGGAGGAGCTCCGCGGTGGATTGGCGGAGGTGCGTCACCCCGGCCGCCTGGAGAGGGTGGGAGGGTTGCCTCCCGTCTTGATGGACGGCGCGCACAATCCGGAGGCCTTGACCGCCCTGGTCGCCTACCTGCGCGGACAGCACCCCCGGGCGAGACTGGCGATTGTTCTGGGCATGTCTCGGGAGAAGGACCACGTCGAGGCGCTGCGTCTCCTGCATCCGTTGGGGCCCAGCTTTTTTTTCACCGAATTCCCCAATTCCCGGAGCCTCGGTTTGGAGGACTGGCGTGGCCTCGCCAAGTCGGCCGGGATTTCGGGAGAATTTTTTTCCGACCCCAAGGAAGCCTTGGCCGCTGCCCGCCGCTCCCGTCCGGAGCCCGACCTGATCGTGGTGACGGGATCGCTTTTTCTGGTCGGGAGCCTCCGCGCCCTGGAGAATAGAGGAGAGTGACGCCCCGCCCGAATCGGCGGTCGACGGAGACGATTGGAAGCGGTTTTTCACGGTTTCTCAGAGGACCCTCAAGAAGCCCTTGACCCTTGGCCCGGCGTGGATGCTATGGACTTGGCCCATTGTTTTTTATAGGATTTGATCCTGTAATTTTGATAAGGAGTGTTTATGAAACGTCTTGGACTCTTGGCCGCCCTGGTCGCGGTCCTGTTCGCCGCCGATTCCTATGCCTGCGATGCCCATAAGGAAGAAGGCAAGGGCAAGGCCCCGCAGGCCCAAACCACCACGACGACGGCCCCGGCTACCCCCGCGCAAGGCAACTCCAGCGGCAAGTAGCCCTCGCCGCAGGGAACTGGTTTCGCCGCCTTCCTCCTGGGAAGGCGGCTTTTTTTTTTCTGTTTTTCGAATTTGCCGCGACCGGCAGTCCGTTGTAAAAGGGACTCAATAAACGGAGGGTCCCTGCTATGAAGAAGCTGAGCCTCGCCTGCCTCGTCCTCGCGCTCTCTTGGGTCGGTTCCCGGGCGGCCTTGGGCTACGGAGGTCCGACTTGCACCTATTCCACGGATCCCAAGGACATCCACTTGGTGTGGACCGCCTTCAAGTTTTCGGGCAAGACCGCGGTCAAGGGGAGGTTCAATCAAGCCGTCGTCTCCGGCCAGTCCAGCGGGAAATCCTTGGCCGCCTTGATGAAGGGCCTGCGCATGGAGATCGATGGCTCCTCGGTCGAGACCGACAATCCTGGCCGCAACGCCACCATCCAGCAATTTTTCTTCCAAAAATTCGTGCCCCCTTCCAAGTTGAGCGCCATGGTTTCCAAGGTCGTCGGCGATGACGCCCAAGGAACCGCGACCCTCCGGATCAGCATGAACGGCGTGACCCGGGCCGTGCCCTTTGCCTACAGCGCGACGCCCGAAGGCACGATCGAGGCCAAGGCCTCGATTGACATGCTCGATTTCAAATTAAAGGCGGCTCACGAGTCCCTTCACAAGGCCTGCGAGGACAAGCACAAAGGGCCGGACGGCGTCTCCAAGACCTGGACCCAGGTCGACCTCCTGGTGACGGGAAAATTTTCGAAACAATGCAATTGAGTTGAGAAATTGAGCGCGGGCCTAGGGCTAGCGCTTCTTCGCCTTGCTTTCCGCGGGCGGGGCGATCTCGCGGCCAGTCAGTTCGTGGAACTGGCGGTCGAGGTTTTGGGTGACGGCCGTGCGCAACGTGGGTCCCCGCGGAGTCGGATTGCCCGGCACCACCTGGTCGTAAAGCAAGGGGGTGCCGAAGCGGAAAGTGTAGGTGCGACCCACGGCCGCTCCGCGCCCTAGGAAGGCGTCGCCGTTCTGCTTGGGGAAGATCACTCCGCCGTTGATCAGGCCGATCGGAAGGATCGGTGCCTGTGACTCTTCCATCGTCATGGCCACTCCTGGCCGGTTTCCGTAGATAGGCCCTTCATAACGCTCGCCGTTTTCGTCGTAACGCACCGGGTTGCGGGTGCCGCCCGGAAAGATGATGATCGAGCGTCCCAGGTCGCGGATGAAGCGGCCCGCGTTGCCCATCACCTGCATGGCCGCGCGTCGGTCGCTGCGGTCGATGGCCAGATGGCCGTATTGGTCCATGGGGCCGAGCAGGGCCTTGATCAGGCCGAAGGCCGGTGGCTTGGGGAAGGGGTCGAAGAATTTGCGGTCGGCCATGAAGAAGGCGTGCAGGCCGTAATCCTGGACCACGCCGGGCACCGTCATGAACTCGGCGCCGCTGTCGTGCGTTGGCGCCACCACCGACTGGGTGTTCGCCAGGTCGCGGAGGTTTTCGGTGTTTTCGATGCGAAGCTGCGTGTGGGTGCGGTCCAGCATCCGCCAACCCCAGCCGCGGCCGTGCATGGTGAGGTAGAGGCGCGGAGTGGGATCGAATTCCTGAAGTCGCTTGGCGACCCTGACGATCCCGATGGTGTCGTCGAGGAGGAAGCGCCAGAGGGAGCCGCGGCTGAACTCTTGGCTGGGCTTCCAGCCGCGCGGCCGGACCAGCATCGCGTCGCCCTCGCGGATGAAATCGACGTCGGGGATGATTTCCCCGTTCCAGCGTCCAGGGGTGACCCCGTAGACGTTCAGGGTCGTCTCGGCGGCGCGGCGGTAGTTTGTCCACACCGCGTCGTAACCCTCGGCCTCGCTGACGTGGATCTGCCGGTATTCCGGGTTTTCCGGGTTCTTGCGGCGCTCGTTCCAGTTGTGGACGAAGTCGTAGTAGGCGTTTTGCGCCTCGGTCAGGTTTTCGCGCAGGCCGCGGCCCTGGGCGCGGAGTTGGAAATAATAATCCAGTTGCTCGACCAGGCGGTCGATCCCCGCGGTGTTGTTGCGGCCGGCGACGGCGGCGCCCATGCGTTCGACGAAGCTGGTCTCGGTGCGGTCCAGGGCCCTGCCCTGGGTGAGCTTGGCCTCGACGCGGTCGAGGAGCTGCATCCGCGCCCGCGCCACGCGCTGCAAGCGCCGCAGGCCGGCGGTTTCGGCGGAGGGGATCTCGCCGCTGGCCAGGGCCTGGCCGGCGCGGAGGTCCAGCTCGGTGAGGCGATTGCGCAGCAGCGTGCGGGTCCGGAGGTCCAGCAGCCGGTCGATGCGCTCCAGCTCGTTGAGGATCGCCGAGCTCTCGGTGGCGCGCTCCACATTGCCGTCATTCTCCCGGAGGCGCTCGACCAGGGAGGACTTTTCGCCCTCCAGGGCGCGGATTCCCTCGGCGGAGGGCAGAAACTCCTGCAGGCCCGCGAAGCGTTGCGCGATGGCGGTCTCCACGGAGAGGTCGACGGGCCTGTCGAAGGGCCCGAAGGTATCGGCGATGGAGGAGACCTCCCTTTGGTACTCGGGCATGGTGCCCAGGTTGAGCCAGAGGGTGCGCAGCAGGTTGGCCCGGGTTCCGCCGTTTTTCCCCTCGCCGCCCGCGTCGGTCAAGACCAGGGACGGGACGAACTGGGTCGCCGTGACCGTCGGTCCGCGCCGCAGCGGCAGCGGCCGGTCGGGCTTGGGCCAGAGCCGATAGGAGTTGAGCGTGGAGGTCACCAAGAGGTTTTGCGGCCGCGCGGTGAGGGCCATGGCCCGGTCGGCGATGTTGAAACTGCGCCCGCCTTGCGGCGGATTGAGGATGGAGGAGATCGCCGGGAAGGGATCGAAACCGAAGGGGTTGACCAGCGAGGCCACCGACATCGTCAGTTCATCGTAGACGGCCGCACTGCGGGGTCCGAGGCGAGCTCCGGGCATGTCGCCGTAGGCCATGGCGCGGGCCAGGTTGGTCACCGAGCCGTCGTACTCCGGTGCCGAGTCGGCCACGGTTTCGGTCAGCAGCTCGATCGCGCGCTCGATCACGGGGCCGATCTTCTTGCCGAGGCCGTCCTTGGCGCCGATGCGCATCGCGTCGCGCGAGGTGCCGCGGCCCCGGAGCTGGGCGGCTCGGGCGGCCGGGGTGCCTCCATAGAGGAAATCGAGCCAGGCGTTGTGGTTGCCGGCGGCGACCACGGGTTCCGCCTCGACCAGACGGTCGACGTTCGGGTCCGCCACGAAGCGCGAGCCGGTGGCGCTGGTGACCCCGGCCGCCCAGTTGAGGAAGTGGCGGTCCAGGACCGAGGAGGATTCCCCGTGCTCCAGGCTGCTGATCAGGCCCATGGAACGGAAGAAAGTGCGCCAGAGCAAGGGCCAACCCGCTCCCAGGGACTCTAGCCTTCGGGCGGAGCCGGGGCTGTCGATCTTGTCCGCGAAGGGCAGCATGAGGGCGCTGACCGCGCGGAACTCGGCGGCGGGGTCTCCGGCAGCGCGCAGGCCGGCGCGAACGAAGCGTCGTAATTCGGCCACCTTCGTCAAGGCGACCTCGAGGCTGCGATTGACATCGCGGCTGTTGGCCCCGCGGGTCGAGGGATCGGCGAAGCGTTGGATCGCCTCCTCGGCCTCTGTCCTGAGCCGCTGGAACTCGGCGGCCTGGGACCCCTCCCGAAGCGAAGCGAATTGTTGCTCCGCCTGAGCCAATTGCAAGCGCAGGTCGCCGATATAGAGGCCGTTGGCCTCGCTGTCATACTTCGCCCAGAAGGCGTCGTTGGCCTGCTCGACGCCGGCGAAACCTCGCCTCCAACGGGCGGTGGCCTCGGCCAGGCCCTCGTAGTACTCGGTCTGGGCGCGTCCGGCGTCTTCGAGGGCGCGCAGATCGAAGGGGCCGAACTCCCAAAAGTCATGGGGCGCCTGTTGGATGAGGCCCAAGAGAGCGCGCTCGTAGCGGCCTCGAACCTCCAACGGAGGCAGCGGGTCTCGGCCGAAGACCCGGAGGACGGAATAAAAAGCACGACGCAGCCCGGTCCGGTCGGAGACAAGGGCCATTTGATCCGCGGCGGAGAGGTAGGCGGAGGCTGCTTCGCGTGCTTCTCCGCTCAAGCTTGCCAGATGCTCGCGCACGTGTCGGGTAAGCAGTCCGGAGTTGGCCTCTTGCAGGCCTCGGGTCAGGCTGCTGCGTCGGGCGGTTTCGACCAAAAAGACCCGGGCCCGAAAATCATCGCCCATAAATCGTTTCATGGCCGCGTTGAAGGTGAGCATCGCCCGGGCGTAGGGCATGTTGATGCTCTGCGAAAGCTCCCGGATCCGCGCCTCGTGCCGCTGCTGTAGCTCCACGTCCTCGGTGTCGGCGATTTCCCGGCGCAGCTCCTTGACGGTTTGCTTCACTCCCGTCAGGTTTTCGCGGATCTGTCCCAGTTTGGTGTGGAAGCCCTCGGCGGCCTCCCGCAGCTTTTCGGTCTCGGGCAGCTCCCGCAGGAGGGGATGGTCGAGGATGGCGCGCAGCTCGCTCAATTCAAAGGCGTGGGCGTTTCGGGCGATTGCGTGGCGTGCCTCCGGCTCGATGCCCATGGCGCGCAGCTGGCTGTCGGTCAAGGCGCGAAAAATATCCGCGTCTTGCCACCCGCGGGTGATTTCCCGCAGCAGGATGGCCTCGCCGAAATGCCGGCCGGAGCCGGGGGTCAGGTGGGCGAGGGTGGCGTCGTAGCGGGCGGAGCGCGAGTTCAACTCGGCGAAATCCATTTCGGGCAGCCCTTGGAGCACCGGATTCAGGGCCTCGCGCTGGCGAGCCTGAAACTCGAAGACCCTCTGCATGAGGTCCAGGAATTGGCCCTGCACCTCGGGGTTGGCCCGCAATTGGTGGGCGCCCCAGCGCAAATAGGCCAAGGTGCGTCGCCCTTGGCCCAGGGCCTCGGCGCGCTGCATGCCCTCGCGTACCGAACGCACCGGTCTGGCGGGCGCCACGGTAGGGAGGGGCTGCAAGGGGGCATCGAGGTCTAGGGCGACGTTGAGATTGAATTTTCCGCCGAAGGCCTGGACGTTTCGGATCAAGGCCCCCAAGAAACCGCCGCGTTTGCCGCCGGGGGGCGTCGACTTCGGGCCGCTGCTGGGCGGTGGCGGCGGCAGGCTTTCGCCGGAGCCGCTGGGACCGCGGCTGCCTCGGCTGGTGACTCCGGAGCTTGGCACCGGAGATTCCTCCGCCGAGGTCTCAGGGTCCCGGCTTGCCATCATGTGGATGAGATCACGGGGCTCCAAAGGGCGGGGGATGGAACGCCCACCCGCCCCCGCGACAGCGAGCGCCGGGTGGAGGAGTAAATCGGCGGTGGCGGCGCTTGCGGGACTTGGTCCGGTTGGCTGGTGGGCCAACAGCTCGCTGCGCAGGTTCAGTTGCTGATTAACACCTTCCAAATGGGGCAGGGCATGGCTCATCAAGCGCCCACCCACGTTGAATTGCAGCAACATGGCCAGCGAATCGACCAGGGTCGTGGCGCCATCGACGTGATCGCGCAAGCCCAGGCGGGTTTCTAAGTTGTGTCCCAGGACGATGCCGCCGAGCATTCCCGCCTGCGGCAGCAGTCGTTGCGAGACCACACTAAGCCCCGTGAGGCGCGTGGCCTGGCCGCTGAGCGGGTTGATGCCGTGGACCCGGTTGAAAATCCCCGTGGAGAGGGCGCCCGCGGCCTTGAGGGAGCCCAAAGTGATATAACTGCTTGCCACCTCGCGACCGAGGGTGGCGAGACTCCAATCCTGGCTTTGTCCCATCGCCGCATTGGCGCCGCGCGTGAAGGCGACGAAGCTGGGGGCCTCCAGGGCGAAGGCGCCTACCGAGGCGAGGGCGCGGGCCCCGACGCCGCGGGTGATCAGGCTGGAGGTGGGGGAGGCGGCCAAGCGGGAGAGGATAGCCAGGCGCGTCACTCCAAAGACCGCCTGAGCTCCTGCCATGCCGATCAGCATCGAGGGGCTGCTGGCCTCGCGGGCGAAGCGCCGCATCAGGAACTCGGCGCGGTTGCCGAAGGCGCCGCGGCCCACAATGGCGTCGAGGCTGGCTTGGGCGCGCGACCGCAGCGCCGCGCCGGCGGAATCGCCCGACTCGAGGACGGTGGAATAGAGGGCCCCGGCAAACTCCAACCGGTCGGCGCGTTCCTCGCGGACGGCCAGGCCCAAGAGGCCCTCGAAGAAGAGCCCGGCGTCGCTCTCCACGGCGAGGGAGCGAAGCTCGGCGCGGACCTCGGGTCGCAGGTTGGAGCCGAAGCGGCGCTCTAATTCCGAGATAATCTGGCGCGGTGTGGGTTGGTTGGGGGCGGTGGCCGGCGATTCGGTGTTTCCCGAAGCTGAAAGTCGCAGCGGATGCAGCAAGGACGAACTGGTCATGACTCCCTCAAAAACGGCGGATTCCGATAGAATCGGAGGGCCTTACCCCCTGGGGCCCGATGGCGAGGATTTGGGCTGTCTCGCGCAAAATCCTTTTCAAAAATGCTGAAAGTAACGTAAATTTTCTTCTTAGAATAGTTTCGGAAAGGCCCTGATTTAGTTGCTTTATTCCTTGTAAAAACAGGTGAGTTTCCGAGCTGGCGGGCTATAGTAACCGTTTAGTTATCTGTCAATACCTCAAAGAGGAGTTTTTCATGGCGAATTTTCCCACCATCCGGCCCCGTCGCTTGCGCGAGAACCCCAGGATCCGCGACCTAGTACGGGAGACCCGGGTACATCCCGCCCAGCTGGTCATGCCCCTCTTTGTCCGCTCCGGAAAAAAAGAACGTCGCCCCATCGCCGCCATGCCGGGAATCGCCCAGCTGAGCCCCGACGAGGCGGTCCGAGAGTGCGAGGCCATCACCAAGGCGGGGGTGGGGGCGGTGCTGCTCTTTGGGATTCCGGCCGAAAAGGACCCGGTCGCCTCCTCCGGTCACCGGGAAGACGGCGTGGTCCAGCAGGCGCTGCGCGCCATCAAAAAGGAATTCCCCCAACTCCTGACTATCGCCGACGTCTGCCTCTGCGACTACACCGACCATGGGCATTGCGGCGTGGTGCAGGGCGAGGGGGAGGGGAGGAACATCGACAATGACGCCACCCTCGAGGTCTTGAGCAAGATCGCGGGCAGCATGGCCCGCGCTGGGGCCGACGTGATCGCGCCCAGCGACATGATGGACGGCCGGGTGCAGAAGATCCGCGACGAGCTGGACGCCGCGGGTTTCAAGCATCTGCCCATCCTGTCCTACGCGGTCAAGTACGCCAGCGCCTTTTACGGCCCCTTCCGCGAGGCCTTGGACTCGGCGCCGAAATTCGGGGATCGCCGCAGCTATCAGATGGATCCCGCCAATTACCACGAGGCCTTCCGCGAGGCCGCGCAAGACCTGGAGGAAGGGGCGGACATCCTCATGGTCAAACCGGCGCTGACCTCGCTGGATGTCCTGAGATCTTTAAGGGAGCGTTTCGATTGCCCCCTCGCCGCCTACCAGGTGAGCGGGGAATACGCGGCGATCAAGTTTGCCGCCCAGGCGGGGGTGATCGACGAAGCCGCCGCCGTCCTGGAGACCTGGACCGTCCTCAAACGGGCGGGGGCCGATATCCTGATCAGCTACTTCGCCAAGGATTATGCCGGTCGCCTCTAAAACCACGCGGAAAATCCTCGCTACGGCAGGACAACTCCCTCATGGTAAACTGCCGATATCTGTAGGGAATTGGGACGCGATCCCGAGCGAGGAGGTCTAAAGATTTGCTTTGAATAAAAAATGCAAGTCTTTGATTTCACAAGCTAAGATAAGGCTCAATGGCCGAGAGCAGTGGCGAAAAGACCGAAGAAGCGACCCCTAAGCGACTCCGCGAGGCCCGAAAAAAGGGCCAGGTCCCCAAGAGCAAGGACGTCAGCACCATCGCGGTCTTGCTGGCCATGTTTGGCGTGATCTGCCTGGGGATGGGGTCGGCTATGAACGAGCTTCGCGAATTGATGAAGCTCTGTTTTTCCTACGTTACCTCCCACGAGCACATCGACGGGGCCCAGATCTGGGTCTTGGGCAAGGCCTGCCTCCTGACCTTCGCCAAGCTGCTCCTGCCGGTTTGTCTGGCCGGCGGGGTCGTCGCGGCCTTTGTCGGTTTCATGCAGGTGGGCTCGATCTTCGCGATGGAACCGCTCAAGCCCCAGATGAAGAAGCTCAACGCGATCGAAGGCCTGAAGAACATGTTCAAGACCCAGACCTTCATCGAGCTGGCCAAGAACATCGCCAAGATCACCATCATCTTTTACCTGGCCTATTCGACGCTCAACAAGCAGCTCTACACCCTCCTGCAGACCGCCGTGATTCCCATTCCGGACCAGGCGAATTCCATCGGCGGCAAGATCGGCGCCATCCCCGCCGAGGCCTGGCCGATCGAAGGCGCCGCGATGATCAGCGGCGACATCCTGTTCGGCTTCATCCTCAAGGTCCTCTTGGCCTTCCTGGTGATCTCGGTGATCGACTTCATGGTACAGAAGAAGCAGTTCATGAAGCAGATGCGCATGACCAAGGACGAGGTGAAGCGCGAGTACAAGCAGGACGAGGGCGATCCGCACATCAAGGGGCACCGCAAACAACTGCACCGCGAGTTCGCCTTCAGCGACGCCAAGGCCGCGGTGAAGCAGAGCGACGTGGTGGTGGCCAATCCCGTCCACGTGGCGGTGGCCATGAAATACGACCGCGAGACCATGGTGGCCCCCGAGATCACCATCAAGGGACAGCGCGCCTTCGCCGAGATGATCAAGCAGGTTGCCCAAGAAAACGGCATCCCGATCATGCGCAACGTCCCCCTGGCCTGGGCCCTGTTCGAGTTGGAGGAAGGTGCTGAAATCCCTGAGGAAATGTACACTGCGGTGGCCGAGGTCCTGGCCTACGTGTACCGGATGAAGCAGGCCCAAACCCAACAGACCGAACGCGGCAACCAGATTCGTTATGTTTGAGGTAACCTTTGGCGGGGACCGCCGATAAAATTATTGTTGTTTTTTAGGGGTGTTTTCGCCAGATTGGATCTGGCAAGGAGAAAAAAACCATGAAACCTAAAATCACGGTGCTGATGAGCTTGGCCGGTTTCCTGCTGGGAATGGGGCTGATGGCGATTCCTGGCGCCGGGGCTTCGGTTTCGATTCAAGCCAAAGACAGGGCCCCCTCGACCTTCAGCGATCGCCGCTGCGAGAAGTGCCGGCGCGGGGACGACGGCAAGATGGTCTGCGAGCCGGTGGCCTGCCCATAATTCCCGATAATTCGCTTCAAATGCCAGATGCGGCGGTTTAAAGACGGCTCGTGACCAAGACGAGTTCCGAAAGCTGTGGTGTACCCTCTGCCTTTCTCCTAAATCTCCTTTTGATCTTAGGTCTGCTATTGCCGGCCTGCGGGAACAACCCGCTCGCCGACGGCATTACCGCCAACGTCTTGGTCTTGGTGCTCGATCCGGACGGCAATCCGGTGCCCGGCGCCACGGTTTGGGTACCGACGGACGGCGCCGCGCAGCGCTTCGCCGAGGCGGGGGAAAAGCGGTTCATCGATCCTCAGGGCAACAGCTGCGCCAATCCCCCGGCGGACGCGCTGTTCCTTGCCTGTACGGGGTCCGACGGGATCGCTGTCCTGCCCTGCGGGGACCGGGGGACTTTCCTGCTCGAATATTTCCTGGGCGCCCAGAGCGGCACGACCAACGCGCGCTGCGCGCAGGAAGGGGTGGTGCCGGCGCCGTTGAACCCGTGACGGGGGCCAGGTCACTTGCGGCATCGCCGGCAACTAATACTTCCCTTTGCCGATAGGGCTCGGTATCCATTTTCAACCAGCTAAGGATAGGGGTTGTTCGTGGTCGAACTCAGGGGGGCCTTCATTCCTTCTCCTGCGCGAGGAGGGGCCCTGCCTGGGAATGCAAGCCCTGAGGCCCCGTCCCCTCCGCGCCATTTTTCGCCCGACCGGGTCCTGGCGCCACTGCGGGAAATTTTCCGAGCCGCGGGCGGAGATTTATTCCAAGAGTTTCAATCCCTTTCCCGAGATTCCTTTCCGGAGCTTTTCTACGAAGGCTGCTATGAGTTCGGTCGCCGCCTAGAGGGCCAAGGACGGCTTGATTTGGCGCGCGCGGTTTACGGTTTGGTGGCGGAAGCGGCAAGGGACGGCGATCCTGCCCTGCAGAATTTCCCGGCGCGGGCCCAAGCAAGGCTCGACGTCATCTTGGGTCGATCCGCGTTTCTGCCTCGGGCGGAATTTTTGCTCCGTCGTTTTTGGCAAGAGGCCACCGATCCGGCGATGATCCTGGGGATGGCCGCAGCCGGTGCCGTCTTTCGAGCGACCCGCCTGGTCACCCTGTCGCGATTGGCGGCGATGCCAGCGAGCAATATTTTCACGCGAGGCCTGGCGCCCAGGATGATCGCCAATGCCGCGGGATTTTTCGCCGAGGTGCCGAGCTTTACGGCGGCGGTGCGAGTGGTGAATCACGCCCTCGGGCGAGAGCAAGACGGGTCGGCAAGCGGGCTGGGGCGGGAGCTCGCCGCGGGGGCCGTGACCTTGTTCGGGTTAAAAATATTTGGGGGCTTGTCCGGGATGGCGCTGCGGGGCTTGAATGGGGGCATCCCGGCCGAACTCATGGGGGCGAACCGGCGCTTGTTGAGCGCGCTGCTTCCCCAGATCGGCAACTTCTTCGGCATCGTCTGCGGCCATCGCTTGGAAGAATCCCTGCATTTGCGACCTCGGGTCGAAGGGGCCAACTGGATCACCGACGGATTGGCCGCCTTGCTCAATTTAAATGTGGGCGGGCGTTTGGCCAGGGAGGCCCTGGGCGCCGGGCTCCGTCAATGGGAGGGACAGTTGGATCGGTGGGGAGAGCTGATCGCCCGGGGGGCCGCATCCTCCCCCGCCCCGGAGGCGCCGCAAACCGCGTCTCGGCAAAGGATCGCGGGCTTTTGGCGCAATATCGCCTTCGCGCCGCTGTGGATGATGATGGGCGTCGGCGGCCCCGGGGGAGGGGAAGCTCCGCCCCGCAACCACAGCAGCGACGTCCTGCCAAGGCTGCTGCATCTGATAGGAAACTCCCGAGCCCGTCCCGAGCTCCGAGTCAAGGCCCTCGGCGAGTTGGGGAGGTCTCCCGGGCAGGCGGCGGCGGAACTCAACCGCTATAATTCCCAAATTTCAAACCTGCAAACCCGAACGCATTACCGTCGCGAATCGGCGGTTTCCCTGAGTCATGGTGCCGAGCTCCAGGATCAGGAGTTGGATTCCTTAGTTCGGGCGGTGCACCGTCAACCGGCGACTCCCTTAGCCAAAGCCAGGGCCTTCGCCGATATTTTCCAGAACGAAGCCTTGACTTCCCCGCAGCGGGCGCGGCTCGAGCAGGAAATTAACGGGATCAGACTCGAACCACAACAGCGGGTGGAAATTCTTCAGCGGCTGCTGGGCGCGTCCAGTCTTCCTGAGGAGTTGCAAGAGCACATTCAAGAGGAGGTGGTCTTGGCAAGGGTGGCTCGGGCGGATCAAGGATTTGAGAGGGCTGGGGTCATCGCCGAACTCTTTCTCAGCCAAAAATTAAGCCCCCGGCTCCAGGTTCACCTGTTGAGCGAACTTCATCGCCAGGAAATGGAAAATCACCGCTGGCTGGAGGTGTTTCAAAGGCTAGACGGAGTTTCCCAGGCAGGCGAGGGGCTTCGTGAGATTTTCTCCCGGGAGCTCGCCAAATACCGTGACTTGGTCGAGCGAGATGTTGACCGTAACATGCGGGTCGCCAACGGAGGCGAAACGGCTTATAGCTACGCCATGAGATTGGCCCTTACACTCCAATGGCCGGCCCTAACTCGACAACAGAGGCGTCGCATATTGGATGGAATATTTAATCAGGCCTTAGACTCCTACGATTGGAACCAGGTCTTTTCCCGCATCTACAAGGCCCCCCTGGACAGGGAGCTCTGGAATCGAGTCGAAGCCGCCGTGGACGACCTCAATCAAAAGTTTCTCCAGCAGCAAGAAGGGAGTCGCAGCCTATCATTCCATTGGCCTTTCAATAATCCATGGAAAAACCTCTAGGCATGAAGACCCCGGTGGGGGTCGCCAGCACGATGGGGCGTCGAGGCGGGGCGCGCTCGAGGGGCGGGGGCCCGCTCCGCTATGGCTTCTCTCCCACAAAATATTGCAATTAGCCGGCATCGCAACTAATACCGGAGCGACACGATAAAGTACTTGGAAAGGGGGCCTTTTCCACGTTGTTGAGGAGGTCCCTTTGACACCCCCCTTAAGCACCGACCGGGCGCGTCATGGCTCGGCGGCTGCGTCCGGCAGCTCCGAAATCCCTGAATTTCTTGGCGTCGAAGCCCTATTTCGCGATGCGGCGAACGCGTCAGATCCGCAGCATTTCGCCCGCGAGTGGGCCAGCAACCAGGCCTTCCGCACGGAACACACCGAGCTCTATCTGGCTCTTGACGCCTTGCGGGCATTTTTTCGCGGCAGCGTTTCCGCCTTGTCCGCCTCGCAAACGGCGACCCTCACTGCGTTTCGCAGTTTTGCGGAGGGTCATGCCGGTTCGGTGGAGGCGGTGGTTTTGGCCAATTTGCGCGGCTCCTTGGCCGCCGTGTCCGATGCCCGGCGGGAACGGGCGCAGGCGGTGCTGGGTGCGATTGGGACGCCACCCTCGGAGACCAGCGCGGGCACCTCGCCGCGTGCCCGCGCGGCGAGCGACGGATTTCGCTTCACTGCGATCAATTTGAATTTCCATCTCTTCGACCGCGAGATGCGCGTCCTGCCCCACGGCTTGACCTTGGGCGTCCTGCCCCAAGATCAGGTCCCGGGATATAACCTGAGCTCGACCGTTGCGCTCTCCTTGGGCGCCGAGTACACCTTTGCCGGCTTTCGCTTCTTCACTGACCTGAACTACACCAACCACATGACGCCGGAAGGGGCCACTGCCGCCCATTTTGACCAATTTGGCCTTAGCGCCGGACTGGTCCAGTACGGCGCCGCCCAGCGTGGGGAGGGGTTGCACTTCTCGCTAGGTGGAAGGAACCGTCTCGGCTTCCAGATCGGCGCCACCTGGTGCACCGGGATCGACGGCAGTGCGGTCTCGGGCGTGACCTGTCCCGATCCGGTCGGTTATCTCAGCTTGGTCAACGATTCCGATTTGATCAGCTTTGGCTACGGGCCGGTGGTAGCGAGTGTGAGACTTTTGCAAAGCACCAATTTCGCCTATTTTAGCTCGACGCACTTGCCGCTCTCCAATCGCGTTCCCATCGAGTTCGGTCTCACTTACTATTTACAGCCGTTGTTGGGAGAGCCCACTGCACGTGATCCCAATTCGGTATTGGATCAGCGGGTCACCAATCCTGAAGTAATCTTCGATGCGCTCCGCATCGCCGCAAATGGGCTACAAGACTTTAACACGCTCACCACCGAAGCGGGCTACGAGCAAGTTCGCGACCTTGCGGTACGCAATGCCTTTGGCCCCACGGGTTCGGCAGCCCAATATTCGCTAACCAATCTTGGCACTTTTGCCGGTGGCCTGTTATTGGGTTTTTCGCGCGGCTCGACCGCCTACCGCTTGCAACGGGATTTACGGCACGGCACTCCGCTGCAACAGGGCTTGATCTTGGCGCCGATGCTGCTCGAACCAGTGCTCCACGGCATCAACGCGTTGGCGTCGCAGCCCGCCCCAGGCGATCCGCCTTCCCTGCAAGCCAGGGCTTCCTACTTAGCCTTGCCGATCACCCTCACAACCGGCCTATGGACGGGCCTGGGTGCCTTGGGGGCCTTTGGAAACCGCGAGGCGGCGATTCGTTCCGGGGATTTGATCGGGCATTTTCAGTTAGCCCACGCGGGTTCCGCCGTGCTCGGTTTGGTGATGATTCTCACCAGCGGCGACTTGACTGGATCGGGATTCCTCGGTTGGTCGGTGTTGGGTAATGCCTATTCCGCTCATCCTGAAGGCATCGATTACGGCAATCAGCTGGCGCAGTATTACCGAGTTGTGGCGGGATCCACGATGCTGAGCTACGGCGTTTCTGGACTCTTGGATTGGGGACTCTCCCGCATCCAATATATGAGTCTGATGAATGCCTCTCGCGACGGCGGCAGTTCCTCGACGGGTGGGTCGCGTCGCGCCATGGGTCCGGTGGAAGACTTGCGGATCGGGTTCAACACCGACGGCCAATCTCGCGTCATGGGCACGGTTGAGGGTCGGTTTTAAGCCTGCCCAATACTTGAGCCCTCAGCCAATAACTGCATGAAAATTAAGCGCATTGCCGGCCTGCTGCGCCTGCGGCACCGCGTCATAACCCAATGATTTCCCAAGCCAATTTCCCTGCGCGGACGCAACCTTCCCAGGTTTGTGCCGAAAAGATTTTTAGATGATGGGGGCACAAGATCATTAGGGAAATCTCTCTTCCCGGTGACCTCCCCGTCTGCAATGACCTGGAGGTCCCATGAGTCCGCCGAATGGCGTGAAACCGGTCGGCACCGGCGATGTACCCAAAAATGTCGATCCCAAGGAAGAGCGGAGCAGCTACCTCAAGAACTCCGAGTTTTTCCTCGATCCGGCCAACGCCTCCGATCCCGCCCACTTGCAGAAGAAGTGGGAAAGCGATCGCGACTACCGAGTCAAGAATTTCAAGCTGATCAACGTCCTCGACCTTTACATCCGGTTCATGAACCGGGATTCGGAAGTTAGCCCGCAAAAACTGAAGACCACAATTGCCGAATGGGCGGCCAGCCCCGAGTTCAACCAGGACCCGATGAACGCCGTGGTGCTCCACAACCTGCACCGCATCCTCGGAAAATTTCAGGACCCGAACAACGCCCAGCAGGCGGCGAAGCTGAAGGAGAACCTCCCGGCCGATCCGACTCCCGAGCCGGCAAAAAAAGAAGCTGGGGCGGGGAAGGTCGAAGGTTCAGGAAGCGCCGAGAAGCCGAAGGAAATCGACCCGAAGCAGACCCTGGCGTTGGGCTTGGAGTTTCAGAACGACAGCGTGCCGCTGCTGATTCTCGATGCGGCGGGCATTCCGCTCTCCGCGCTCACCGCCGAAAAATCCTATTTCACGCTGAAACCCACCATCGATTTTCCGATGGGCAAGTGGGTCGGAATGGTGCGGTTGAACGGCGGTACCTTCGATGCGAAGGGCATCCCCGGCGACGACGGCGGGACCGGCACGGGTTACCGAATCGGCGCGGATTTTGGGCTGGTGAATCCCTACTCGGCCTCCCATGAACGCTCCGGCATCGGCATCGAAGTGACCGGCGTGGCGAGTCATGCCGGGGAGAAAAGCGGGATTTCGGCGCCCGGCCCGGTGGCCCGGCTGCATTTTTTCCGGGAAAGCGATATCAATATTCCGATCGCCGGGCGCTTCGAGCTCGGCTTTAGCTCCTTTTTCAACCATCAAGAGACATTTATCGCCTTTGCCAATGACCAACCCTTGATCCCGGGCCAGGATAATCCCTTGGCGACGACCAGCTCCCTGTTTACGCGCAGCCCGCTTCGTTTCTTCGGCATTTCGGGGCGTTACTATTTTAACGGCATTCCCGACCGCGAGAAGCGGGAGGACACCAACCTGCCGTTCCGTCCGGGCGAGGGAGCCCCCAAGGTTGGCAATCTCTGGACCGGCCAAATTATCAATCTCAACCGCCGCCAGGATATTCCAGCCTTCGCAAATACCCAGGTCTTCATGGGCACCTTTGCGCCGTTGGGGACGCAGGCGAGCATGACCCAGTTCGACACGATCTCCACCGGATTGACTTTTTACAGCCTGCAGGACGGTTATTTTATCTCAAGCAACGCCAAGACTCGTGGCGAAATCTGGCGGCGCGACGACACTTGGATCCTGCGCGGCCTGATGTTGGGCGGCGATGCCCTGCTCCTTGGGTACAACATCTATCGGGGGGCGACGGCCAAGAAAGACCCGCCGGCCAGCCAGACAATGCAGGAATTCATCAAGGATCCCGGCTCAGTGACGGATTTCTCTGGGCGTGCTGGCCTGCTGAACCTCAAGCTCGCGCCTTTCGAGTACGGCCTCTCGGTGCTCGACGCCTCCGGGATCGCCGGCAACATCGGCGATAAGGACCTGACGAAATATTTCGCCACCAGTGGAGTCGCGGCAGGCTTGGGTCTGCTTGGATTCCTCTTTTCGGGTCCGCTCTCCGGAAACGGCTGTGGCCCTGACGGCACGATCCTGCGTTGCGGCTTCTATGGGCAAAAGGCGAATTATTTTCACTCGGGCATCAATGCGACCCCGGACAACATGGCCGCGATCGAAAACCAGTATGTGGTTTCCACCATGTCTGCGGGTCTGGCCAGCTGGGGCGTGACCCGGCTCTTGGAACCCCTCTTCGTCCCCAAGGGCGAGGGCGGCACGAAATCGGCCAAAGGGAAGGGCAAGTCCACCGCGATGGTAGAAGACCTGCGCTTCAACGTCGGCGTCGGGCCGAACGGTGGCCAGGTGATGGTGGGTGGATCATTTTAGCGGGATAATTCAACAAAAACTATCTGGGTAAGGAAAAGAACCAGGAGTTAATATGGCACCGCCTAATGCTGTTGTGAAGGCAGCGAATGGATCAGTGCCTCAAACCCCCAAAGCAGAAAATTCCGATGTGGTAAAAGGGCCTTCAGCAGATGTTCTGATCGACAGCTCGATGCACTTTGGGGGAATGCCGGCAAGCGGCCATTCGGGCGGCTTTGTATGGGGAGGCGAGTTAGGTGCCCATGGCACTGATATTCCTGTTGGTGGTAGCTTTTTCTTATATCGCAAGTTAGACAACGCTCCCGGTGAGAGCAAATACTCTCCCCATATCGGTAACGGGGTCACTTACTTTGGCATCAAGCCTGCCGTAAGTTTTTATCCAGGTTATAATAAAGACAGTGCTTCCGGGGTCTTTGGTTCATTCCGTCTAGGGATTCCGCTCGGGATGAAGGTGCAGGATTCTGTCAATGGTCCCAATTTCGTGATGGGACTGAGCCTGGATTCCAGTGTTGCTAATTTTCTAAAAATCAATCCGGAGAATTCGGTAGGAGTTTCCCTTGGTGGGCTTAGTTTGTCCGTTTTGGCCAGTCCCTTTGGTACCACCAAATCAGTGGCTGGGTTCATCTCTGTCAGTTTGAATCCCTTTGGGTTCTTTGGCAGTTTGATATAAATGCGGGATTTACGCGCCGCGCCACAACCCCCCGAAATTCCACGTAAAATCCTTGTAAAGCTTTAGCAACTTTGCTTGGAAGGGACCGAGAAGGACTTTAGGAGAGGCACGTCCTCCTAATTTTCGGTGCAGGGAGTCTGGCATGAAGCGGCAAATTCGGTTCACGGCGGTACTGGCGATGGCCTTGATGGGCCTGGTCTCCTTGGCGGCTTGCGGCTCGGGAAAAGAAGAAAAACCGACGATTGAAACGGACACCAGCTCCAAGACCCCTCCCGCCGGCCTCCAGCCCAATATCCACGAGAACGTTCCTCCCCCCGGCTCCGAAACGCCAAAAAATTCCGAACAATCCGGCCTCGCTCCCAACACCGCCGAGAGTTTCTTTCACGGCAAGGAGGCCTATGACAATTTCAGCGATTCCCTGAAAGAGCGCATCTATCAGACCTACCAGGTCGATCCCTCCCAAGAGCTTGGCGGCAAGGGCAACGGTTATTACAACACCCTGCTCGGCCGCACGGCGCCCATTCTCTACGTCAAGCCGGGTGCGGCTCCCAAGGTGCGTTCCGGCGGCAACGGGACGCAGATGCGGGTCTTCGCCCTCGAGTCGACCTCCGCCGAGACCGGTTGCGACCCCAGCAGCACCTTCCTCTGCCTGGATTCGCCCGAGAACGGATTCGAGACCGTCCAGCCCGGCGTGGATGTGACCGGCAAGATCGACCTGCGGCAACTGGCCGTGTTCAGCGCCACCGATCCGGTCATCGTGATCAGCGTTTTCAACAATACGGGCGGTGGGGCCTCTGCGGAGATTCCGATCATGCCGGGTGACGTCCAGGCGACCAGCGATCCCAACGTCGGCAAGTTCTCCGCCGCCGTGGGCCTGACCGGCGCCGGCAAGTTCACCATCGTGGTCAGCGCCTTCAAGGTCATCAACGACGGAGCGGGCAACGAGCTGTTCTCGATCATGGTCAACGGCACCCGCATCGAGGCGCCCCGGATCGAATTCGTCAATGCCGTGCCCAACCCCCTCAACAAGCTGGCCGACGCCGGCCATGAGACCGACGCCGTGCAAAACAACGCCGTGATCGCCGCGGACTTCCTCAACGTGAAGGTGAAGCTGCTCACCGCCGGCGGCGCCGGGATCCAGGTGAGATTCGACGACAGCAACGAGAACGACGAGCTGCAGTCCTCCATGGTCGCCCTGCCCAGCGAAGAGGGCGCGGACACCTTCTTCACCGGCGTGGTGCCCCTGCACCAGGGCGTCAACAAGATCAAGGTGACGGCCCGCAGCCCCGCCTTGGACGCCTTGCTCGGCTCCTCCGCGCCGGAGCCCTCGGTCGTTACCTTCACCGTCTTCAACGCCGACGGCGGCCCGCGCATCAAGTTGATGAAGCCCGCCAAGGACGGAGTGGTGGCCCAGACCAGCGAGGTCGGCCAGACCGTCGACCTGCAGTTCTGCTACACCTTCATTCCCAGCAAGACCAACGGCAGCGCCGGCGGCGGCTCGACCCTGCCCAGCCTCAACGACACCTGCAAGACCGGCCAGCTCGGCTTCACGCCCGACGTCTACCTCAACGGGGAAAAGGTGGTCGGCAACGACGTGGTCTCCTACGACGCGACCCAGGGTACCTTTACGGTCAAGTTGAGCCCGCGCTTCGGCGTCAACGTCTACGAGATCAAGTCCGTCGACCAAATCAAGCCCAGCAACGATCAGACCAAGTCGACCTCTTACCTGGCGGGCGCCTTCAGCTTCGGCGTTCCCATGAAGCTGATCGAAAACGGCGTTGTGGTGAGTGGTGACGCGGCCGCGCACAGCAGCTTTACCGCACGCGGCCTGAACCTCGACATCGACAAGGGGCTGGTGGAAGGAGACATCAAAACCCTCCTGATCAAATTCCTGAACCGTCCGCAGACCAAGGACTTGATTCTTGCCACCTTCCGGAAGACCGACAACGCTCCTGGCTACGTCTGCACTGAGACGGAAAACGTTACGACCAGCAACGGCGACACCACCATTAACTTTCTTCCCGATTCCTTCAGCCTGGGACCCGACCATCCCACCGAGGAAAATCCCGTGATCGCGGTGACCAGTATCGAAACCAATAGCGACGGCATGTTACACCTGGGTTTGCGGATCAATGGGATGCATGGCGATGCCGACCTGCGTTCGGCGGTGAACAACGGAAATACCTTCAATGGCAAGGACCTCGGTTTCATTCCCATCCGCTTCTCGATCGCGCGCTTGGACATCAACGTGGGTGTCAGCTTCCGCAAGCGGAGCCGCGGCTTCAGCGAGCTCGACTTGCGAAAGATCCCTGACGTGAAATTAATCGACATTATCGGCGACGGGCCCTTGGGCCGCCCGCTATACGTAGACAGCAGCCGCAATCCCCTCGCCGCTGGCCTTGAACTGCTGGATTGGCAGCAGGGCCTGCTGCTCACGCAGTTCAATAACATCCTCAACGGCACCTTGTTGTGCGGCGTCGAGGAAGGGATCAACAACACCACTTCCGGCGCCCTTGGCAAGGCGGTCGTCGACTTGGAGACCAAGTTGACAGGCTATAACGCCAATATCTTCCGTTTGCCTTTCTCCTTTGCTCTCTTGGGCAAGACGGTGGCCCTGGACATCGGCTACGACATCTTGAAGGGCGATATCCGTTTCGATGCTGAAGGCATCCACATCATCAACGCTCCGCTGCGCTTCAACCCAGGTCCCAGCGCCTTGACCAAGCTGGCCTCCGATTTCAGCGATGGCATCCTCGGCGCGGTTACGCGTTGGACCACCGCTAGCGAGCCGGAGCCCCAGCTCGACAACACCACCGAAAATCAAAAAATCGCCCTCGGTATCGGGGAAGATGCGCTTAGCCAGGTCTTCTCCGCCGCCAGCTTGGCCGGCTTGATCGACTTGGACGTCGACGCGAATTTCTACACGAACAACAAGATCACGCCCCAGAAGGCCCTGGCGCCCATGGGCGGCAACGACAGCCGTCTCGCGCCGGAAATCGACGTGAACCTCGACGGCCAGAAGGACAACCGGGACAAGGAAGTGCCCTTGCTGCTGCGGGTGCGCAGCGACAAGCGGGTGCCCCCGATGCTGACCTTCCTCACCGCGGCCGAGGCGCAGGAGCTGGCGACCACCGTCGTGCAGAAGCCGGCCCCCGGCGCCACGCCCGAGCCTTCTCCCACTCCGGATTCGACCGCCAAGAAGCCTCCGATCGTGGACCCGAACGGCCGTTACTTCCGCCTGACCATCCCGAACCTCGAGCTGGCCGTCTACCGCGCGGCCCCCGTGCCGGAGAACGAAGGCGGCTACAATACCTATTGCGAGCGGGTGATCCCGACGTCCTACAACGGCACGCTGGAGGCCAAGGGGCTCTGCAAGGTCCCCGTGGACTCCAAGACCCTGGTGCCGCTCGACAAGCTGCCGGCCGGGACTACCTGTCCCGAGGCCAACCTGGTGAAGATCCCGGCCCGCAACGGCAACATCGTGTCTTATGAAGACGCGAGCTCCGGGCATTTCGACAACCCCAAGCCGCTGTACCGCATCAAGGCCAACCTGATCGTCCACGGCGAGATCAAGGGGGTCAAGCGCGTGGCGGCGGCGGCCGACTTCTTGACCAATCCCAATCCGCCCGAGAAGACCAAGGTCCAGCTGCGCATCGTGCCCAACACCTTGAGCGACGCCAATCCGATCTTCGTGACCTCGATCCAGGTCCTCGAGAACAACACGGGCAAGTCCGACGCCGCCCTGGCGGGCGACTGGGTGACGACCCTGACCGGCGCCCTCGGCAGCCCCTGCGAACGGTTCAACGAGATTATGATTCCGATCCCCGAAAAATTCGCCGGCAAGGCGGATGCCGACGGCAATCCGACGCCCTTGCTGCCGGATTTCGGGGTCGATTCGCTGGATATCGGCGTCGTGGACCCCAACGACCCCGAGACCTTGGCGCGCATTCCCGTCGCCTATATCGATGACAGCCGCCTGTACCTCGATATCCTGGCCTATGCGGGTCTGAACTTTACGGAAACCGGGGGCAACTAGCATGTCGCCGAAAAATCCTTTGGATTTCGGCGGCCTAATATTAGGCGTGGTTAGCACTTCGTGCACTCTAGGGAGGTAAGCCCATGACGTTTTCAGCCCTGCGAAAACGTTTCGTTCGGTCGAGTTTTCTGATGCCCATCGTCGCGGCGTTTCTGATCAGCTGCGGCGGGGCGGACAAGCCCTTCACCCTGGTCGACGACACCAACGCCCCCACCCCGGGCGGCCCCAATCCCGGCAACAATCCTCCGCCGGGCGGAAATGCCTGCACCGTCAATTTCAACGGCACCATGCAGCTCAAGGTGGATTCGACGAACACGGTGAAATTGGACGCCCACCCCGTCACTATCGATCCGATTCCCATCAAGGTCAGCGGGAACAACCTGACGATGGAAGGGGACACTTTCCCCAACATCAAGCTGACGACCTTGAGCACCCAGGCGGACCTGATCGTCAATGGCAAGATCGACGGCAACAAGGGCACCGGCACCTACGATCCCGCCACCGGCAAGCTGGAGATCAAGGGCTTCAAATTCCTGATCACCATCGTGCAGAAGGGCTCGACCAGCGAGCTGGGCAAAGTGGACAATTTTCCGGCGGTCACCTTTACCACCGACAGCATCACCGCGACCGGCAACCACAACCCGATCAACGAAACCGGGAAGCCCCTCGACAAGTCCGACAAGACCATTAAATTGGTCGCCGGCCTTACCGTGCCGACCAGCGCGGGCCTGCTGTCCAATGCGATCGGCGGCGGTGCGCTCACCGCCACCCTCGACGGCACCCTCGACCAATTGCCCGAGAGCTGCACCGAAGGTGGCGGCACCCCGGGCCCGGGTCCGGGCGGCGGAGGGGGTGGCCCCAGCGATTTCTCGATCTCCGACGGTACCAGCGCCAACGTGGGCACCGTGGATTTCGGCTCGACCTTAGTCTTGGTGACCAGCGCCCAGGGACATACCATCCTCGATTGCTCCGAGGCCTCCAACCGAGGGGCGGTGACCAAAACCATCACGATCACCAACAAGGCCGCCGGCGAACGGACCCTGCACCTTGGTCAGCCCGCGGACACCGACGGGGACAGCAAAGATCCGCTCTGCAGCGGGGGCAGCGAATTCGTGCGCGGCTCGATCAGCGTTTCGGGCGGTGCCACCTGTGAGACGGTGACGGTGGCCGGGAAGCAATTCCTCGGCGGCGATTGCAAGCTCCCCGCCGGCAAGCCGGACGCCAAGATCACCTTCCCGATGATGTATATCCCCTATAACTTCACCGCGCCCGCCAGCAGCGGGACCCCCGCGGCTACCCCGGATCCCACGCCGGGGGCGACGCCGGCGCCGGCGGCTGCGACGCCCGGCGATACCGGGCAACTCGTCATCGAGTATGACGGCAGCAAGACCTTCGCCCTTCAGCTGAAGGGCAAGGCCGAGCCGGACAGCCGCGATTCCCTCAGTATTTCCAAGGTGAATGACGGGACGCCGTCCAAGAAGCAGATCCGGAACAAGGGCCTGGTGAAAATCGCGCTCAAAGACAGCGACCCCAAGCCCTTCACCCAGAATTTCGTGGTGCGGAATTCCGGCGGCGATACCTGGCAGAATCTCGCCATCACCGTGGAAGAGGGCCCCGCCTTCACGATCACGGGCCCCGCGGCCACCACCGTCGGTCCGGGAACGGCGGATGCCCCAGGTACCGCGGCCTTCGGCATCGCCTACAATCCCACCACCGCCGGCGTCGACAAGGGCACCTTGGTCGTCAAGCTGACCAAGGCCGGCTCCACCGCCCAGACCGAGCTTCGTTTCGACCTGGAAGGGACCGTGGGAGTCGATCCCGTGCTGGGCGGCTACAAGCTGCACATCGACTTCCTCACCGCCTTCATCGACAACGCCTTGCAGACCAAGCCGGTCGAATCGCTGGATTTCCGGCAATTCCCGGCCCAGCAGCCGCAGCCCCAGGAGCTGACCTTCAAAGACCTCAATGAGGACGAGGTCCAGCCCGTCGAGATCATCCCGATCGACTTCGATCCGCTGAACTCGACCGTCGACCAGCGGAAGACCTCGTTGCGCATCTTCAACGCCCAGGGTTCGGGCTTGCAGCCCGGCAACGACTCGACGATGTGCAACGAGCCGAACAACATCAAGCAGCCGTACCAAACCGGAGACTGCGCCTTCTTCTATTTCAACATCGGAATCAGCGACAACAGCGAGGGCGTCTACGACGAGGAGACGGGCAACCTGACGGTTCCCAACCTCAAGCTCCGCATCCAGAACCCCTATCACGGCAACGTCGGCGGGGTGTGGCCGCCCAGTGCGCCGCCGAACAGCAATATCCTCGATACGGTGATGGACGTCTCCCTGACCACCCAGGTTGTTGATAAGCTCAAGGACGGCGACACTACCCTGGTCCCGGATACGCGGATCAGCCGCAGCCAGCTGAACATCCTGCCCAAGGTGGCCAACCAAGGGCTGGATTGCCCCGCGGATCCCGCGGCGCATCCCCACTTCAAGTGCTACATCACCAGCGACGGCAAATACGTCCAAGGCAAGCCGCTCTCGCTCCGACCCAACAGCGACAACGTCTACGACGTCGTGCTGGTGGCGGTGGGTCAGTTCAATACGCGCCAGGCCGAGGCGGACATTCCCGTCTTCATGGACGGAAGCCGCATCTACTTGGCGATCCAGGGCAAGCTTTGCAAAGAAGGGGCGGAGTGCCCGACGGACTAGGACTGAAGCAGAAAAAATTCATCCCGCGGCGATCAAACCAATCTGAGGGTTGATCGCTGCGGGATTTTTTTTAGGTTTTCTTGGCGTCGATTTCCTTCCACTGCTCCAGGGTCAGGGCCCCGGGGAGGGGAGGTTTCTTCTCGGCGATGGTGGGGTATTTTTCGCATTCCTGGGCGTTGACCTCGATCCAGGAATGGTACTTCTTTGGCACCTCGGCCTCAGCGTAGATGGCTTCAACGGGGCATTCCGCGACGCAGAGGTTGCAGTCGATGCAGGTCGCGGGATTGATGTAGAGCATCTCGGGGCCCTCGTGGAAGGCCTCGACGGGGCAGACGACGGCGCAATCGGTGTACTTGCATTTAACGCAATGCTCCGTGACGACATAGGTCATGGCATGCCTCCTTCCTGCCTGTGGACCGAGATTATCCCAAAAAAGGGCCCGTAAGATCTAACGATTCTTGGTTTTTTTTCTGGGGCCGCCGGCGCAACAATTTTCACCCGAACCCGAGAATTTTCTTAGGTATTTATGGTTGGGGGCCCAGCCCGGGTGGGTTAGGGGCGGCCCGATCGGTTCCGGGGGACGGTAGATGTCGAAGCCTTCCAAGCGTCGCAGCCTTCTTGTTTCGGCCTTCCTGGCCTGCGCGATCTTCGCTGTCAGCGCCTGCGAATCGAGCAAGCAGCCCATCGTCCTCACCGAGCCGACGCCCGCGCCGACCGCGGCGCCGGGTCCGGGCACCGGCCCGGACGGAGATTGCTTCGTCAATTTCCAATCCTTGCTGCAGCTGAAGGTGAGCGCGAAGCCCGGCTCGGAGGCGCTCGAGGTGCTTGACGCCAACCCGATCGCCATTCCCAGCTTTCCGATCGCGGTGAAAGGCGACCAGCTGTCCATCGCCGGCGCCCAATTTCCAGACATCGTCCTTACCCGCCTGAGCGAGAGCGCCGACCTGCGCTTTGGAGGCGTGCATGGCACCGCCGCCGTGGGCACCCTCAACCGGGACACCGGAGAGATCAAGATCGACGGCATGCAGTTCACCCTCGAAGTGCTGCAGAAGGGGAAGAACGAGCCCCTGCTACAAGGCGAAAAAATCATCGGCGACATCGAATTGACCACCGGATCGGTCGTGGCCACCGGCAACCTGCATCCGATTCCGGAGCAGGGGCAGGCGCTCAACCGCGACGACAAGAGCCTGACCTTGGTCTTCGGAATCACCTTGCCCGGAGATTTTTCTCCTCTGGTTCCCTTGAACGACATCCTGGGCGGCGGTGCCCTCACCGCGCGATTCACCGGAAAGCTGGATAACCTGCCGGAGAATTGCGGCTCCCCCGACAGCGGCTCCGGGCCGCCTCCGGGCCAAGAACAGCCCGAGGGCCTCCATGTCTCGATCGAAGGGCAGGTCGAGACCACCAAGCTCGACTTCGGGTTGGCGCCGGTAGTGGTGCGGGGGAGCAACGGTTCGCAGCAGATCGACTGTTCCGACGCCGGTTTTCGCGGCCTGGTCTCCAAGCGGGTCACCATCGAGAACACCGGCTCCGCGGAGCGCACCCTTAAATTCCAGCAGCCGCGCGACACCGACCGGGACGCCAAGGCCCCGCTCTGCGCCGGAGCCCAGGAGTTCGTCCGTGGCAGCGTCTTACCGGCGGGGGGCGCGCGCTGCGAGACGGTTCGGGTGGGCGGCAAGGACTTCCCGGTGGGCGACTGCAAGCTGCCTCCCGGCGCCTCGCTCAGCTTTCCCCTGATGTACGTGCCCTTCAATTTCCAGGCGCCGCCCCAGGGCCAGGACCCTTCGCTGGACACCGCGGAGTTCTCCTTCGAATACGGCGCCGCCAAGCCCTTCCAGATCGCCTTGAGCGGTCGCACCATCGCCGACGTGCGGGACGTGTTCCGGGTTTCCAAGGTGAACAACGGCGTTATCTCGCCCAAGGAGATCCGCAACAAGGGCAGCCTCAAGCTTTCCTTGGAGAGCGGCACGCCGCTTCCCTTCACGCAGAAGCTGGTGTTGGTGAACACCGGCAGCGATACTTGGGAAGAGGTCAAGGTCGAGTTCGCCGATGGGTCGGCCTTCTCGGCGACCCTGCCCACGATGAATCGCTTGGATCCCGAGACCGAGGGTGGAATCACCGGGAAAATGCCCTTCGACCTCGTGCTCAAGGACGGAGTGGGTCCAGTGGTCTCGGACACCATGACGATACGGATGGTGAAGGTCGGGAGCCGGACCGAGACGAACCCCGTCGGCATCGAGGCCCGCATCGTGATTAACTTGTTAGCGACCATCGGGGTGCCGAAACTGACGGGCGACGTCTATTTGCAGTTTGATTTTCTTACGGCACTTATCGACCACTCCGTCATCGACGACCCGCTGGAGACCATCGATTACCGCCAGGCGCCCGAGCTGGCCCCGGAACCGCTCAAGCTGCACTTCAGCGACACCGAGGATCCCGATTTCCAGAACGTGGAGCTGCAGACCGACGTAGTCGACATCTTGGACCCGAGCCTGAGCCTTCCCGACCGGATCAAGGTGCTTCGCATCTTCACCTCCCGCGCCAGCGTTGCCAGCAACGGGGACCGCCTGGGGTCGGGGGACGGATCCGACAAATGCCAAGAGCCCGCCAGCCTGCTCGTGCCGTATCGCAACGGGGATTGCTCGTACTTCTATCATAACATCCTCTCCAGCGAGGCCGGCCTCTACGACTCCGAATCCGGGCATTTCACGCTGCCCGGCATCCTGCTGCGCATGCAAAATCCCTATCATGCGGATATCCTGGGCCGCTGGCCGGCAAGCAATCCAGGCGGTAATCCCGACTACCTGATGGATGCGACGCTCTCGCTCGCCTTTACGACCCATATCCTCGACCACCGCGAGATCAAAGAGGGAGGCCGGGATCTGGTCTTGGTGCCGGATGGGCGGGTCTCGGAGACCGAGTTGGTGATGAAGGACAAGCGCCTCGGCCCCGAGTGCCCCGAGGGCTATCTCGACGACGTGCAGCCTTGGTTCCGCTGCTATCTCTCCACCGGCGACCGTTACCTGCAGGGCTACGAGGTGACGCTGCGGGCAGGGCAGACCAAGTACTACGACGTGGTGCTGGTCGGCGTCAGCCAGTTTCCGGCGGGAGGCCCCGATACCAGCAATCCCAACCTGCCTTGGTTCCTGGGCGACAGTGGGGGCAGCCGCATCTACGTTGCCATCCAGGGCCGTCTCTATAAGAAATAAGATACGTTAAGAGGCTGTTGAAAAACGGATCTTATTCCCACCGGAAGGAATCCGGCTCCATTTTGGCGGCTTGGCCCAACCACCGGTGGTTTTTCAACAGCCTGTTAATGAGCCAGGTCGATGGCGAAGCCTAGGATCTGCTGAGCCGGGTTGATCGTGAGATTGCGGTCGGGGGCGTCGTCGCCGGTCACGGAATTCGCGTTATCCCACACCCCGATTTGGGTGCGGGACAGCTGCACGTAGAGCACGTTCTGCAGGAAAATCACCTGCCCCATGTCCAGCGTCAATCCGGTGGAACCGCCTTCCAGGCTGCGGTCGGTGGGGACCGCGCCGTTCAGCGTGGAGGCTTTTTCGAAGATCTCGACGGAGGGATTGAAATCCTCGCCGACGAAGAGGAAGTTGTTGGGGACGTTGACGGTGATGGAATTGATGTCCACGAAGGCCTGGGTGGAATCCTGGATGCTGGTCGTGGGGGAAGGATTGTTGGTCCCGAGCGTCGAAGCGCTGGCGTAGACATTGATGGTCGCGGTGGCGGGATCGCCCACGTAGAGCAGGTCGCGCTGGGTATCCACGAAGAGGGCGCTGGGCTGGTAATTGAGCCCGATCCTGCGGGTGAAGGAGGCGCCGGTGGCCAGCTGGCTGACCCCGTCCCAGGCTTTAATGGAGCGGTCGACCGAGTCGGCGGCGTAGAGGACGTCGTTGTCGAGATCGTAATACAGGCCGGCGCCCTTGGTGAGTCCGGGGTAGGTCCTTAGCGGCGCGATGTTGCCGTCCTTGGTGGAAGCGGGGGTGAAGACCAGCACCTGTTCCCCGGTGCTTTCCGAAACGTAGAGGATGTCCCGCAGGGTATCGACGGCCAGGGCGGTGGGATTTTGGATCAGGGTGTTGTCTCCGCTGATCGTCCGGACTGGATCGACCGCGCCGTTGATGGTGCCGATGTTATCGTAGACGTAGACCGTCTTGGTGATGCGGTCGAGGACATAGAGCAGGCCGGTGGCCGTGGGTACCGGGGTGCCGCCGCCGCTGCAGGCGGCGAAGAGGGTAGAAAAGCAGGTCAAGACGGCAAGGGCGCGGAACAATCGTTTCATGGGTGGGACCTCCGGGCGGCAATATGAAGGAATTGCGCGGATTTGAAAAGCGTGATTTGCAGAGGGGATGCGCAAGGTCAAACTCACCATTCAATACAAGGGCACCCAATACCAGGGCTGGCAGCTCCAGCCCACGGGCCCAACTCTCCAAGGGCTATTCGAGGGCATCCTCTCGGATATCTGCCATGAAAAGATCACGCTCGTCGCCTCCGGCCGTACCGATTCGGGGGTGCACGCCCTGGCCCAAGTGGCGCATTTCGCCACCGGGCACGGCATCGACTTGGCCACCTTGCAGCGCGCGCTCAACGCCCAGTTGCCGCACGACATCGTGGTGCTCTCCGCCGAGGAGGCTGCCCCGGACTTCGATGCCCAGCGGAGCGCCAAGCTCAAGACCTACACCTATCTGCTGCTGCACGCCGACCACAAGGCCCCCTTCTTTTCGGATTACAGTTGGCGAATTTATGGAAATATCGATTGGGAGGCTATGCAGGAGTGCCTGGAGAGCCTTGTCGGCGAGCACGACTTCGCCAGTTTCAAGGCCGCCGACTCCACGGCCAAGACCTCGGTGCGACGCATCGAAGCGGTGCGCTTGCGCCGGCTGCCCTTGCGGGACCTCGGCAATAGTTTGATGGGGCTGTTTGGCCTGGCCGAAGTCCTGCGGCCGCTGGGAGTGGACGACAGTTTCCATCCCGAGGCGGACGAGGGACCCGCCCTAGTGGCGGTGACGATCCAGGGGCCCGGGTTCTTGAAGCACATGGTTCGAAATATCGTCGGCACCCTCGTCGAGGTGGGCTTGGGACGCATCGACGTCGAGGGCTTCCAGCGCATCGTCGCCGCCCGCGACCGCCGGCAGGCGGGGCCGACCGCGCCGGCTTGGGGGTTGTTCTTGGTTCGGGTGGAGTATTGACCGCGGCGTTTTTGGACCTTGGGCGTAGGGCTATTTAAAGATCCAGTCGTTCGAGCCCCAGGTGGTCCAGTTGTAGGCGGTGCCGTTGATCGTGATGCTGCCTTCGAACTTGTTGGCGGTGCCGGAACCCACGATATCGTTGGGCATCAGGGCGCCCAGCAGTTCTACCAGGCGGTCTTGCACTTCCTTGGTGGCGCTCTTCTTCTTGTCGTCCGTATCGCTGCTCCCGACCATCGCCAAAAGCGTGTTCAGTTTGCTGTTCAGGTCGCCGTCGAGGATGCGCAGGAAGTCCAGTAGCTTGTTGTCCGGCGTGCCGGGGAAAGTGCCGTCGGCGATGGCCTTCTTGAAGCTGGCGATGTCCGGGAATTTGCTGGCGCCGTAGACGGACTGCAGGGCACTCAACAATTGGGCCTCGGTGCGGGCTGGGCTGGTAAGGCCCAGCAGGGTGCTGACGACGGAATCGCCGCTGACGGCGCCGCCGGCGCCCTCCGTCGGGCTGGAGCCGTTGAGGGAGACCCGGTCGCTCATGTCGCTGGGGACGCCCTCGGTGCCGGGGTGGCCGTCGAAGGTGATGTACTCGGCATTGGCGTTGACCTGGACCTTGTAGCCCTTTTGGATCTTGTAGGTGTCGGTGCTGCCGTCTTTGTGGGTCACCAACACGGTGATCACGCCCTGGGCGTCGGGCTTGCTGACGGTGACGTTGTCGGAGGGCTTCACCGAGATATTGGCGTCGGAGTAGACGATGCTGGTCTGGTTTTCGCCGGGATTGGCCCAGAAGTCGATGGTGCCGCCGGCGAACTCGGGTTCGTAGACGATGCTGCCGTCGTCCTGGACCTCGCCCTCGATGCTGGCGTCGGGCTTGGTGCCGCCGCCGGTGCTGCCGGAGGTGAATTTGCCGGTGGTGATGTTGGGATCCCCGGCATTGTTGACGACCTGGGAGGCGGAGTCGGGGGTATTGATCTTGATCTTGTCCTTGGTCGGGTCGTAGTTGTGGACGAAGTAGACGGCCTGGGTCCCGGTGGCCGGGTCGGTGACGGTGATCTTGACGACCTGTTCGTTGGGTTGGAGCCGGGTGTCGGTGGTCTTTTCGATGGTGACCTTCGCGGAGGTGGGCGCGACGTTGATCGTGGTGTCGTTGCTCCAGATGTCATGGGTGCCGTCGCCGGTGAAGCCGATGGAGGATTTCTCGTTGGTGTAGACCCAGTTGTCCATGGTCCCGGACATTCCGCCGAATTGGTTGCTCTGGGGACCCTGCTGGCCCATAGGCCCCCCGGGGCCGCCCATGCCGGGGTTCCAGCCGCCGGCCTGGGGTCCGCCGTAGCCGAGTTGGCCCGCGGCCCATTGCATCTGGTCTAAAAAGCCCTGCCAGGCGGTGGGGTCGGGCCGGGCCTCGGCGCCGCTCATCACGGCGTTGTAGTAGGCGTAGGCCTGCTCGTACCAGCCCGCAAGCTCGGGGTTGGCGGCGCCGCCGGCGCCCGGTTGCTGTAAATTCTTGGTTTGGGTGGGGGAATAGGCCTGGGGAGTGCTGAGCCCCTTGATGCTGGGTTGGGAGGAAATTCCGGAAAAGTTAGAGTCCATAAATTACCTTATACCATGAATTAAAGATCTTCGGTTGACCCCTTGCCAACCCCTCCTATTTCATCGGGATTATCGGCCCCGCGGGTGGAGGAGTTGCATTCCGCCCCTATTATCCACGGTTAGGGCATGAGATGACAACTGCCGAAAAACAAAAACGAATTTCGACAGTTTCACAGCAGGTGCGAGCCCGTGGCGCTAGGCCATCGAGCCGTCGAGTTCCCCGGTGGTCTTGAGGGCCCAATCGAAATCCTCGCCATTGAACTGAATGGCTCCGCCGAAATTGGTGGGGGCGATTTGGCGGGAGTTGATAATAGCGCCCGACTCGGGGGGATAGAGTTTCCCGAGCAATTCGACCAGCCGGTCTTGGATGCTCTGGGTGAGGGTCTTCTTTTGCGAATCTTTGCTGCTGTCCGTTCCGATGAGGGCCGTTAGATCGTTGCAATCCGAGGCCAGGTTTGCATCGAGGCGCCGGAGGAAATCCACCAACTTGGCGTCGGGCTTCGCGGGCGGGAATTCCTTGTCTTTGATCGCCTTCTTCAGGTCGGCGATGGTGTTGTAGTTGTAGCCCGAGGCCTTCAGGGCGCTGATCAATTGAGCCTCGTTCCTGCCGGTGGCCTCCAAGAGACCGCTGACGATGGCGTCGGGGCTGGCCCCCGTGGTTCCTTCGGTGGAAACCCCGCCGTTGAGCGTGACGCGCTCGGAGAGGTCGGAGGGGACCTCCTCGCTGCTGACCGGCGGAGTGCCGTAGGTAACGTATTCCGCGTTCTGATTGACGTTGACCTTGTAGCCCTTTTGGACCTTGTAGGTGTCGGTGCTACCGTCGCGATGGGTGACCTTGACCACGATCACTCCACCGGTGTCATTGGAGATGTTAACCGTGTCGGAGGGCTTCACCGAGATATTGGCGTCGGAGTAGACGATGCTGGTCTGGTTTTCGCCGGGATTGGCCCAGAAATCGATGGTGCCGCCGGCGAACTCGGGTTCGTAGACGATGCTGCCGTCGTCCTGGACCTGGCCCTCGATGCTGGCATCCGGCTTGGTGCCGCCGCTCGCGCCGCCGGAGGTGAATTTGCCGGTGGTGATGTTGGGATCGCCGGTATTGTTGACGACCTGCGAGGCGGAGTCGGGGGTGTTGATCTTGATCTTGTCCTTGGTCGGGTCGTAGTTGTGGACGAAGTAGACGGCCTGGGTCCCGGTGGCCGGGTCGGTGACGGTGATTTTCACCACGGACTCAGGGGGTTGGGTGCGGGTGTCGTTCGTGTTTTCGACGGTGACCTTGGCCGAGGTAGGGGCGACGTTGATGGTGGTGTCGTTGCTCCAGATGTCGTGGGTGCCGTCGCCAGTGAAGCCGATGCTGGCCTTTTCATCCGTATAGACCCAGTTGTCCATGGTCCCGGACATGCCGCCGAATTGATTGCTCTGGGGACCCTGCTGGCCCATGGGCCCCCCGGGGCCGCCCATGCCGGGGTTCCAGCCGCCGGCTTGGGGTCCGCCGTAGCCGAGTTGGCCTGCGGCCCACTGCATCTGGTCCATGAAGCTCTGCCAGGCGGCGGGGTCGGGCCGGGCCTCGGCGCCGCTCATCACGGCGTTGTAATAGGCGTAGGCCTGTTCGTACCAGCCCGCAAGCTCGGGGTTGGCGGCGCCGCCGGCGCCGGGCTGCTGTAAATTCTTGGTTTGGGTGGGGGAATAGGCCTGAGGAGTACTGAGTCCTTTGATGCCTGGTTGGGAAGAAACCCCGGAAAAATCGGAACTCATAGCTCGCTGTCTCCTTATCGACAAGATCCCCGCAGGGAGGGAAAAACCGACACAACCTCTTCGGCCATTATCGTGCCCCCGGGGACCAAAAGTTGCATAAATCATTATGGACCCAAAAGAATCGGGGGCAAAGCCCATAAATACAAGCCATCCGCCCTATGACGCGCCGCGAAAATGCTCATTTTTTGCTTGTTCTCCAGGGGTTAAACAAGCATAGCTCGGCCCATGACCAGCCCTTGGAAACGCTATTTCCGCCGCGAGGTATGGTTGGAGGAACCCTACCGCCTGGCCGCCTACCCGGAGGCCATCAAGCTCAACCAAAACGAACTCCCCTACGATTTAAGCCCGGATTTGAAGGCCGAGCTCCTGGGCCGCTTGGCGGACCTGCCCCTGCAGCGCTATCCCTTGCCCCAACCCCAGGCCTTGCAGGAGAGGCTGGCGACGCATCTGGGGGTCCCGGCCTCCCAAGTCCTGCTCGCCAACGGGAGCAACGTCCTGATCCAGGCCCTGATCTTGGCGACCTCGCTCCGGGGAAAGGTCTTGGTCCTGGAGCCGACCTTCAGCGTCTACGAGATCGAGGCCAAGCTCTTCGGCAACAAGGTGATCTCGGTTCCCTTGCGGGCGCCGGACTTCGGCTTTCCCCGCGAGCGGATCCTCGCCCAGCTGAAGCGGCACCGGCCCAACCTGGTCTTCATCGCCAATCCCAACGCGCCGACCGGCAATCTCTTTCCCGAGTCGGAACTGCTCGAGGTCGTCTCGAAGGCGAAGTGCCTGGTGGTCGTGGACGAGGCCTACGTCCAATTCTCGAAGGCCACGCTGCTGCCGCAGCTGAAGCGCTGCCCGAATTTGGTGATCTTGCGCACCTTCAGCAAGGGCTTTGGCCTGGGCGGGGTGCGTATCGGATACCTCGTCGCGCATGAAAAGGTGACGGAGAATTTGGCCAAGCTGCTCCTGCCTTATTGCCTGTCCTCGGTCAGCGAGGCGGCGGCGCTGTTCGCCCTCGAACACGCCGAGCGCTACGAGCCCATCCTCGCCGAGGTGGTCCGGGAACGCGACCGGATGCTCGCGGCCATGCGAGGCTTGCCGAAGCTGAAGACCTTCGCGAGCGCGGCGAATTTTATCTTGTTTCAAGTGAAGAACGCGAAGGCCTGCTTCGACCACCTCTTGCGACAGGGTGTCTTGGTCCGCAACGTCTCGAATCACCACGGCCTGAAGAACTGCCTGCGCGTCTCGGTGGGGCGACCCCCGGAGAACGACGCATTCTTGCGGGCGCTGGGTTCTTTTGTCTCGGCCTAGAGGTTTACCGCCGGCCGGTTGACGTTGCTCACCGACAGTTCGCCCGCCACGCGCATTGCGAACTCCCGAAAGCGCTTCGCCCCCTCCGAGTCCGGCTTGCCGACCACGATGGGTTTGCCCTCGTCGCTGCCGATGCGGGTGTCGAGGTCGATGGGGATCTCGCCCAGGAAGGGGATCTTGAGCTCCTCGGCCTTCTTGCGGCCGCCGCCGTGGCTGAAGATCTCGCTGCGCTCGTGGCAGTGGGGGCAGGAAAAATAGCTCATGTTCTCGACTACGCCCAGGATGGGGATCTGGACCTTGCGGAACATCGCCACGCCGCGCACCACGTCGGCCAAGGCGACGTCCTGCGGGGTGGTGACGATCACCGCTCCCGAGATCGGGATGAGCTGGGAGATGGAGAGCTGGGCGTCGCCGGTGCCCGGGGGCAGGTCGATGATCAAGTAGTCCAGCTCGTTCCAAGCGACATCCTCGATAAATTGCTGCAGCATGCGCCCCACCATCGGCCCGCGCCAGACGGCGGCATCCTCGTCCTTCATCAGGAAGCCGATGCTCATGTTCTTGGCGCCGTATTTCTCCAGCGGGATGATCTTCTTCTTGGTCTCGTCGACCAGGGGAGGCGTGCCCTTCAGGCCCATCAAGGTGGGGAGGGAGGGGCCGTAGATGTCGGCATCGAGGATCCCGACCTTGGTGCCCGTCTGCGCCAGGGCCAGCGCGAGGTTCACGGCGACCGTGGACTTGCCGACGCCACCCTTGCCGCTGGCCACGGCGATGATGTTTTTCACCGATTCGAGGCGGCCGCCGGGCAGGGGCCGGTTGCCGGGCCGCACCTCGGCATCCATCTTGATCTGGATTTCCTTCACGCCGGGCACCTGCTGCAGGGCCGCGCGGACCTCCCGCTCGACCTGTTCTTTGAGGGGACAGGCGGGGGTGGTCAAAACGACCCGCAAAGACACCTTGCCGTCCTGGACCTCGACGTCCCGGATCATGTTGAGCGAGACCAGATCGCGATGGATCTCGGGGTCTTGTACCTGGCTCAGGGCCTGCATCACGGCTTCCTGCATGAAAAAACTCCTTCTAAAATAGACACGGACGGGGCATGGCTTAGCAGAGGCCCCGCGCAGCGACAAGGGTGATTATGACGCGACCCATCTACCTCGATTACCATGCCACCACGCCGACCGATCCCCGGGTCTTCGCGGCGATGCGGCCCTTTTTCACCGAGGAGTTCGGCAACGCCGCCAGCCGCCAGCACGAGTACGGTTGGAAGGCTGAGGCCGCGGTCGAAAAGGGAAGGGGGCAGGTCGCCCAGGCGATCGGCGCCCAGGCCAAGGAGATCGTCTTCACCAGCGGCGCCACCGAAGGAAATAACCTGGCCTTGTTCGGGATCGCCGAGGCCCTGGCGGAACGGGGCCGGCATTTGATCGTCGGCGCCACCGAGCACCGGGCCGTCCTCGATCCCGCCAAGCGGCTCGCCGAGCGGGGCTGCGAGCTCACGGTCCTGCCGGTGGATCGTTATGGTAGGGTAGATCCCGAGGAGCTGAGGCGCGCGCTGCGTCCCGATACCTTCCTGATCAGCCTGATGATGGCCAACAACGAGGTCGGTACCTTGCACCCGGTAGCGGAGATCGGCAGGCTGGCGAAGGAGCGGGGCATCCTCTTCCACAGCGATGCGGCGCAGGCCCTGGGCAAGGCCCCTATCGACGTGGAGGCGATCGGCGTCGACCTCTTGACCCTCTCCGCTCATAAATTTTACGGACCCAAGGGGGTAGGGGCGATCTACCTGCGCGGGAAAAACCCCCGCGTCCGTATCGCCCCCCTGTTTTACGGAGGCGGCCACGAGCGCGGGCTGCGCTCCGGCACCCTCAACGTCCCCGGGATCGTGGGGATGGGGGAGGCCGCCGAGCTGGCCTGCCGGGAACTGCCGGAAGAGACGGCCCGATTGCGGACCTTGCGGGACCGTCTCTGGCAAGGACTGCAGAGCGGAATCGAGGGCGCCGCATGCAACGGGCATCCCAGCGAGCGCCTCGCGAACAACCTCAATGTCACCTTCGCGGGCGTCCGGGCCGAGGCCCTGATGATGGAGCTCAAGGGCATCGCAGTCTCCTCGGGCTCCGCCTGCAGCTCGGCCCAGCCAGAGCCCTCCCATGTGCTCCGGGCCCTGGGCTTGAGCCCCGAGGCCGCCAAATCCTCTATCCGCTATGGCTTGGGCCGTTGGACCACGGAGGCGGAGATCGACGCGGTCGTGGCCCAGACGGTGGCGGCGGTGCGCCGCCTGCGGGCCTCCGGCGTATCGATCGTTTGAGGAAAGAAGGGATTGCTTTCCGGCTCGCTTTTATGAAAATCTGAACGAGACCGAATATTGAGGAGTCTGTCCATGATCCAGCTGACCGAAAACGCGATCCAAAAAGCCAAGGACCTGATGGCCGCCAATAAAAAAGCAGGGCATGGCCTGCGCATCGGGATCGTCGGGGGCGGCTGCTCCGGCCTCTCCTACAAGATGGATTTTGAGGAGAAACCCGGGGAAAACGATCGGGTGATCGAGCTCAACGGCCTGAAGATCTTCGTGGATCCCAAGGCCTACCTCTACTTGAACAACATCACCATCGACTACCATTCCGACATGATGAGCTCGGGGTTTACCTTCAATAACCCGAACGCCAAGTCGACCTGCGGTTGCGGGACCTCTTTTTCCGTCTAAACATAATTTCCTAGACAGCCCGGCCCAAGTCATTTAAGCGGATTTCATGGTCCGAAAAATCTCCGCATTCCTCCTGGTGGCTTTCCTCTTCTCCGCCTGCGGCTCCAATCGGGTCGCGCAGCAGGGCGCCTACAAGCCGAAATCTTTCGTCACTCCCTACGAATACTTCAGCCATACTCGGCCGGCGGTGCTCACCGAGAAAGACGAGATGAAGATCCGCAAGACCACCACCCAAAACATCGGCGAAGACACCCACGAAGACCACACCCAGGCGATCATCATCGGCACCTTGGTGGGAGTCTCGGTGATCGGCGGGACGGTGGCCGGGATTTTGGCGACCCGGTAACGGCGGCGGGCTTAGCTGGTCAGGTGCCAGAGGCCGTCGTGGAATTCGATCTTTCCCTGCTTTTCAAACCTCAGCAAATGCTTCTCGACCATCTGCCGCTCGAAGCAGGCCTTCAGCGGATCGCTGAGCTGGCTGCTCTTGTAGATGATCCCGATCTCGGAGAGCTGCTTCAAATCCTTCGGCTCCGCCTTCAGGACCTCCAATAGCTTGGTGTCCCTTTTCTCGAAGGCCGATTCGAACTTTTCGAGCTTTTCCAAAAATTGCTCGCGGTCGTAGAGGCGGCCGCCATGGCTGGTGGCATAGTAGGTGCAGTGGAAGAGCTTCACCTTGCGGATCGAGGCCAGGAATTCGTCGATGTCGGAGGAGATATTGGCGTACCAGGGACCCAAGGGGGTGAGATCGATGTCGCTGGTGTAGAGCAGGTCGATATCCTCGAAAAAAAGCGCCAGGTGCCCGGGGGTATGACCGGGGATATGCAAGGCGCGCACCGAATGGTCTTTCAGCGGCACCTGTTCGTTGTCCTTGAGCAAGATGCTCACGTAGCCGTCCAAAATTTCCAGACTGGAAAAAATTCCCTTCAACCACTGGACATAGCTCGAGTTGCGTTCGCTGTCGGCGTACTTGAGGTAGTTGTCGAAGCTCAAAATCGGCGCCAGGTCTTTCTGGTGGCAGATGAACTGGCATTGCCGGAACAGGTGATTCAGCGAGCGGTGGTCGACGTGGTAATGGGTGTTGAGCACCTGCTGCACCATTTTTCGCGAGGCCAGCTGTTCGAGATAAGTGAAATTGGAAGAGGGGTCGACGATCGTGGTCTGCGGGTCGTGGATCAGGACCGAGTTGGAAAAAAAGAATTCCCTCGAATTGCGAGCCCAGATGAACTCGATATCGCCTAAGCGCAGTCCGTGTTCGGTGGTTTTTGGTTCAATGGACATTTTGCCCTTTTGGCTCTCATTATGAAAAATTTCTCAAAAAGAGAAAGGGACGAGCGGAGACCCTTCCCGCTCCTTAGCGATAACCCATTGTAATCTCAAGAAAAAACTTCTAAGCCCTCACCTGCCGTCTCCCCCCAATCTTGGCATGATATGTGCAAATTTTTCTATTGGGGTTCGATGCTATGGAAAAAAAAGAACAAGGCTTGGGAAGTGTTGGCCAGACCGGGACGCCTGGGGCCTGGGACAAGGGGTCCGGGGAAGGCGAGCCGCTAAAATTAGAATATTTCAGCGAGGCGCGGCTCTTTCTTGGGAAAGATCGGGCGACTCTGACCTTTTATTTCCAAAACGAGGTCGCCTCTATCCATTACGATACCATGCGGGACGAGATCTTTTACCGCGGCCATAACGTCAAAAACATGACAATGTCTCAAGAGCAATGGGTGAGCCTGCAGAAGTTCGCCGATTATTTGGCGGCGGACCCCCGCGCTGCGCACCTGCTCAAGGCCTATCGCTCCTGCCTCGAGCGGCTCATGACCCACCACGGCCTGCCCGTTTGAGGCGCCCTTTCCGAAAATCCCCTTGCTTGGGCCCGGACGCGACGCTAACTTGAAGGGATCATGACGGAAATCCGCGACATCCGCGTCCCGCCGCGTATCGACCAGCTTCCCTTGCCGGAACGCGAGACCCGCCGGGCGCCCGCCCAGGACTGGCGCTTCACCATCCAAGGCCAGAAATTCGACTATCAAGGCGGCCGCATCCTCTTGAACGGACAAAACCTCGCCGAGCTGATCAGTGAAAATCTGACCCATCTCAGCGCCCAATACTGGACGACCCTGTCGCGCCGGCTGGCCCGGTATCGGGATTGGGCCACGCTGCACATCGATGACCCGGATGCCCTGGCAAAATTCTCCGCCTTGGTCCATGCCTTCCTCACCAAGGTCTTCGGCCGGATCAAAAAGAAGTTCGACGAGACCATCGACGGCGTCAGCTATCACCTCGAGGACGGGCAGCTCTTGCTCAATGGCGTCAATGTCAATGCCTTCCTCGAGATGGCCCGCAAGCACCGGAGCGAGAAGGGGCGCATCTACCTGAAGGGGATGCGCAATCGCCTGGCCGTGCTGCTCTCCAACCGGGGCGGAAATCCCAATTACGAAAAAATCCGCGAGACCGTCGAACGGCTTGCCAATGCCATCGAGAAGGAATTGCAGAATTATCCCCCCACGGTGATTGAACTGCCGCCCCCGGCCCTGCTTCCCCCGAAGTCTTAAATAACTACGCTCGGCGTTGTTCCGTAAATTCGGACGCCGGCCCCGGTCCGGAGTTCGAAATCCGAACCCGAAACCGTAATTTCTCCAGCTCTTTTGGGACCGGTTCCTGGGTCCCGGCTTTGCAAGGCAGCTGCTCGTGCCTGGCATCCTGCGCCGATACCCCCTGCTAGTTCCTGCTGCGGCCATGCTCCTGGGCATGGTCGCAAGGCTTCGCTTCGAGTGCCTCTCGCCTTGGCTCTCGCTGGTTCCCTTGGGCCTGGGTTTGAGCGCCGGGCTCTGGGGCCGCATGCGCGCGGGCCGGGGCCTCGTCGCCCTGGCCTGTTTGGGTTTTGGCTTTGGCTTCCTGCGCCTTGCCCTCGCCTTGCCGCCGCCGCTTCCCTTGGATCCACGGCTCTCGCGCCCCGCGGAGTTTCGCTGGAGGGCGGAGTCCTACGCCGACTGCTCGGCCCCCTATTGCAGTCTGCGCGCCCGCCTGCTCGGTTACTACGAGCAGGGCAGCTTCGTGAAACAGGAGCTGGGGATGCAGCTCAAGGGCCGCGGAGAGTTTTTCGCCATTCCCGGCGAGGTCTACCGATCCACCCTGCGGCTGCGGGAGCCGCGGGGCTTTCGCAATGCCCACAGCTTCGATTATCCGCGCTATTTACGGCGGCAAGGAGTATCGGCCACCGCCTTTCTCGAAAACTTCGCCGCTCTGGAGCGGGAATCCCCCGCACCCTGGCCCTCCCGATGGATGGGCGGGCTGCGCCGCGAATTGCGCTCGGTCCTGCAGGCCTCCGTGCCGGATCCCCGGGCGAGGGGCGTCCTTGCGGCCCTGTTGCTAGGCGACGGCGGCCTGCTCGAGGCGGGCGTCGAGGAGGACTTTCGCCGCGCGGGGCTCACCCACGTCCTCGTGGTCTCCGGGCTGCATTTTACCTTTGTCACCTTGTTTTTCTTCCTGCCCGCCTATGCCATGCTCGCCCTGCGCCGCCGCTGGTCCGAGTCCGGCCGGGCCTGGCGCTGGGCCTTCGCCCTGGCCCTGCCTCCCGTCCTCGCCTACGGGCTCTTGGTGGGGCTGAGCCCCTCGGTGATGCGCGGCCTGGGCGCCTGTGCCTTGGTCGGCCTCGCCCGGCTGGGGCGGTGGCGGCGGGACTTTGGCGCCGCCCTGCTCGGGTCGGCCCTGCTGCTCCTGGCCTGGCAGCCGCTGTGGCTGTTTTCGCTCTCCTTCCAACTTTCCTTCCTCTCCGTGACGGCCCTCTATTTTTTGGGTCGGGCGTGGCGAGGTTTTTGGAAGGGCCAAGGGGTTTTGGCCTGGGCGTTGACGACGCTTTATTCCACCTGTGCGGTCAACTTGGCCCTGCTTCCCTTGCTGGCCCGCAGCTTTCACGAGGTCTCGCTGATCGCCCCCCTCAGCAATTTGCTGTTCGTCCCCTATTATGCCGGTTTTCTCCTGCCCGCCGAATTGTTGGGCGCCTGTAGCTATTTTCTTTTCCCAAGCTGGGGCGAATGGAGCTTCGCGGCCCTGGGCAGAATTCAGGCCGTGGCGAATTCCCTCTTGAGCGTCCTGGCGGGCTGGCGTCACGCGACTTGGCTGGTACGCCCCTGGTCCGCCTCGGACTGGCTGGCCTATGCCTTCGGCCTGGGGGCCCTGCTCAGCCTCGGGCGCTGGCGGCGCAGCGGCCTCTGCCTCCTCGCCTGCCTGGCCGCGCTGCTCACGGGAAAAATCTGGACGGCGATGCACCCCCGGCCTCCGCTCTTGACCCTCCGCGTCCTGGACGTGGGGCAGGGCGAGAGCCTCCTGCTGCAACTGCCCGATGGGCAGGGCATCGTCTTGGATGGGGGAGGTTTTCCGCACAGCGATTTCGACATGGGGAAAAATGTCGTCTTGCCCGAACTGCTGGCTAGCGGCCTGGAACGCCCCGTCGCCTTGGCCTTGAGCCACCCGGACGCCGATCACTGGAAGGGCCTGAAGTACCTCGCCGAGCGCCTGGACTTCGGCGAGTTTTGGGTCGGCGCGGGGACCGAAGCCCAGCGGGACTTTGCCGTCCTGAACTCGGTATTGGCCAAACGGGGCAGGCGGCCGCGCCGGCTGCGTCGCGGGGAAAAATGGGCGCAGGGCGGCGCGGAATTCACCGTCCTCTGGCCGCCGGGCGACGGTTCCGCCGCGGCCCTTTCCGACAACGATCGCAGCCTCGTCTTGAAGGTCTGTTTTCGGCAGGTCTGCCTCCTCCTCACCGGGGATCTCGAGGCGGCGGGCGAGGCGGCGCTGCTGGCGGAACTCTCCGGCCCCGAGCTGCGCGTCTTGAAGGTAGCCCACCACGGCTCGGCAACCTCCTCGGGCGAGGCCTTTTTGCGCGCCTTGCGACCGACTTGGGCCTTGATCAGCGTTGGGGCCGGCAACCGTTACCGGCTGCCGCAGGCCGGTGTCTTGGCCAGGCTGGGAGAGGTAGGGGCGCGGGTCTATCGCACCGATCTATCGGGGGAGCTGGAATTGGAGACGGACGGCAGGACCGTGACCCTGCGTCCCTTTATTGGCGCGCCTGTTCCCAGCCGCTGGTCCGCCATCCGAGGGGCTGTTTTCGGATCAGGGTCATGATTACGGGGATCTCGCTGCCGTCGTTCATCTTCAGGAGCATGAAACTGGTGGCGATGTTCTTTTGCAGTTCTTGGACGTCCTTGACTTCGACCGAGGCGACCGGAGTGGTGTAGAAGACGGTCTCTTTGTATTTTTTCCCGTATTTCGAAAAATACTTCTTGGCGATCGAGGCGGTTTTGGCCTGGGAGGGGACCCGGCCTCCGCAGGCGGCTAGGGGCAGCAGGAGGAGCATCAAGCAGGGGATGAGCTTTTTCATGAGAAATGCGTCTAAACCGATCGGGGCCGGGCTCGCAAGATGATTTGTGAGAGGCCTAGGAGGCCCGCTTGCGCCGGTATTCCAGGATCAATTCGACCAGTTCCCGGGTGATTCGCCCGGTGGCGCCCCAGATCACGTGCTGGCGGTATTGAAAATAGGGCATCTCGGTCTGGCAGTTGAAGAACTCCCCGCGTTCTAGGCGGAGGTTTTGCGGCTCCAAGAGGTGGTCGAGCGGGACCTCGATGATCCCGGAGATCTCTTCCTCGTTCAGGCGATAGCCCGTGGCCTGAGGGATCAGCCCCACGAAGGGCGTGATGTGGTAGCCGGTGGGGGTCACCAATTCACCCAATTGCCCCAGGACCTCCACGGTGACGGGTTTGATTCCCAATTCTTCCTCGGTCTCCCGCAAGGCGGTAGTCAGGAGGTCGGGATCCGCGGGCTCGCGCATCCCGCCCGGGAAGGAGATCTGCCCCTTGTGGTCCCGCACGGTCATGCTCCGCTGGGTGAAGAGCATGTGGTATTGGCCGTTTTGCAGAAATAGCGGCACCAAGACCGCCGCCGGGATGAAGTCTTTCACCGGCAAGGGGGTATTTTTTCGCTGTTCCAGGATGTGACGCAGGGCTTCGCGCATTTCAGGGATGATCCAATGCATTGGAAGGTGAAATCAAGTCGGACTCTTCGGGCCCCGAATCGCCGCGGCTGGGCGCCAGGTCGCTGCGGGCCCGGTCGGCTTCGGTGGCCGCAATGGCGGTGGGGCTGACCCCGCCGTTCAAGATGGTTGCCTCCGCCTGGGCGAAACGCTCCTGGCTGCCCCGGGGGACGCGTAGGTGATAACCCGCCGGGATTTTCCGGGCGTCGGAGAGCACCGCGTCGGAAAAGTGCGGGTTGAGATGGACGATCTCGTCCCAGCCGGCCCCGGCGGCGGCCACCAGTTGCCCGAAGAATTGGGCGCTGCGCGGATAGTAATACTCGTATTGGAGCCGCGGCTGGATCTTCAGCTTGCCGAAGTATTTGGGGTGGTGGTTGGCCAACTCGAGGGCCGCGAGGAAGCAGGGATAAAAATTTCGGGAGGCGAAGCCGTAGACCCCGCCGGAGTAGTTGAGGATGATCGTGGCGATGTCGTCGGTGCCGAGTACGTTGACCGCGCGTTGCAAGGTGGCGCGTCCCGAGTTGTAGGCGTTGATCGCGAGCGGCCAGCTGCCCAGCGCCTCGTAGTTGTCGCGGAGCAGGCGGGCGGCGGCGTGGCTGGCCATGATGGGATCGTTGCGCTCGTCGGAGATGGAGTCAATGCCGAGGTAGAGACGGCCGGTGGTGGGCATGAACTGCCAGATGCCGCTGGCCCCCACCTTGCTGCGCGCCTTCATGTTGAACATCGATTCGACGAAGACCAGGCGGGTGATCTCGGCCGGGACGCCGTGGCTGGTGAAGATGTCCTCGATCTCCTCGAGGTATTGTCCGGAGGCCTCCAGGCCCGCGGTGAATTTGTCTTGGATGCCGGTCTGGCTGCGGATGCGGCCTTCCTCCTGGGCGGAGACGAACTTGTCGGGATCGGGGTCGTCGAGGAAGAGGTCGTAGATGCGGCGTTCCTCGGGGGTCAGCTGTCCGGGCGTGTAATCCCCGGCGGCGAGCTTCGCCAGGATGGCGCGGATCCGGTCTTTTTCGCCCTGGATGCGCTCCTTGCGCAGCGCCCGGCGCATGGCCGGGCTTAGGGCCGCGCTGTCATAGATGTCGCTGAAATCCAGGACCGAGTAGATCACCCTGAGGTTTTTCGTGTCGTGGAAGACCTCATGGCGCCGGTCGTACTTGGAATAGACCAATTTCCAAAAATCGACGGCGGACTTGAGCCCCGGGGGGACCTCGAAGCTGTAGTGCAATAATTTCCGTCCCGCCTCGCGGGTCAGCTGATTGGCGGGCTCGGGGGCCTCGCCCTTGGATTTTTTGTTCTTTTTCTTCTCTTTTTTTTCGGGAGGAGGAGGCGGGAGCTCGGCCAAGCTCGGGGGGAGCGCGGCGGGCGCCACGGCCTGCGGGGCAGGGGCGCTGGGAGCGGCCGGGGCCTGGGCGTCTCTTTTGGGCTTGGCCACCGAGAGGGCGAAGGGCAGGCCGAGCAAGGCCAGGATGAGGGAGAGCTTGGCCGCCTGAATCAGGAGGGCCTTGTTGGCGAAGAATTTGTTCATGCCCTGGCTCACTCGTTCAGCAAGGTCTCGAGCAGGTCTTGCGCGGATTGCTTTTCCTTCCAAAAGTTCTTGCCCCGCCCATTCAAGATGAAGGCGTAAACGTAGGGGTGGCTCTTTTCGGAATTCTTGGGAAAGACGTAACCCGACAGCGAAGTGACTCCGTTGAGGGTTCCGGTCTTCCCGAGAAAGCGTCCCGCCAAGTCGCTGTGCCGAAATTTCCTCCTCAGTGTACCATCCACGCCGAGGACGCTCAAAGAGGAAAGGAAGTCGACGCGCAATTTCGGGTCGCGGTAAGCGGCCTGCAGGGCCTCGGCCAGCGTCTCGGCGCGCAGCCGGTTTTTCTTCGAGAGGCCCGAGCCGTTCTCCAACTCCAACCCCTCGGTTCGGACCCCCATTTCCTTGAGCTTTTTCAGGATCACCGAGACGCCGTTCGCCGTGGTCCCCGGCGCCCCGGCGAATTTGGCCCCCAGGGCCTTGGTCAGCTGCTCGGCCATGAAATTATCGGAATGTTTGTTGATCTCTTGGAGGATCTCGCTGAGCGGCGGGCTGGAGGCCTCGGCCAGGACCTTGCTAGCCTTGGGCGCCGTCCCGATTTTGGCCTGGGCGGGAGCCTGAATGCCGGCCTCGCGGAGCAGCGCGGCGAAGCGGAGGCCGGCGAGGGCGAGGGGGCGATGGATGGAGATTTTATAAATCTGGGGTTCGGATTGGAGGGCGATACCACCCTTCACCTCCACGCCCAAGACGTCGGGGTCGGAGGAGGCGTTTTTGACGACGATGCGCGCCTTTTTCTTTTGCGTGAGAATCTCGCCGCTGATGGGAAATTCCGGCAGGGGCGGCTGAACTTGGAGCTGAGCGGGGGCGCCGACCTTGTCCCCGGGGCTGACCTCCAAGCTCAGCAGATTGTGGTCGAGGGCGAGGGCGCCGACGCTGCAATTGAAGCTGGCGTCCCGCTGCCTGCCCTCCATCTGGCCGGGGAAGTCATCTCCGTCAAAATAGCTGCCGTCCACCAGGATTTGGTCGACCTGCCGGATGCCTTGCGCTTTCAAATTTTGGACCATTCCCGCCAGGGCCTGGGTGCTGAAGACCGGATCGCCGAAGCCTTTGAGGGCGAGGCTGGCCAGTCGCCCCTTGTCCGAGCCGGGCATTCCCAGGAGCTGGGTCTTGAAGGTGAAGTCCGAGCCGAGGAGCGCCAAGGCGGCGAGGGTGGTGAGCACCTTGGTATTGCTTGCCGGGTTGAGCAGCAGGTCCGGGTCTTTGGCGTAGAGGACCTTTCCGGTCTCGAGGTCCCGGACCAGCAGGCCGTATTGGATGGCCTCGTCGGGGGCTTCGACGGTCTTTTTGGCGGGGGCCTCGCGTCGCGAGCGCGCTTGAGCGGCGGGGACTACTCTGTTAAAGGACGAAACTAAGACGATGAGTAACAAGGCGGCGATTTTTTTCATCTTAATGCTTTTTCTCCCAGCGGCTTGCTCACGTCAAGGGGGTCCGCGGGATTTTGTCGTCGCCATCGAGAGCTATCCGGCCAACCTCGATCCGCGCTATCCGAACGACGCCTATTCGAGCAAGCTCCAGCAGCTCCTGTTCAATGGCCTGCTCAAGTACGACGACCAATTGCAGCTCGTCCCCGATCTCGCCGACCGCTACGAATACCGCTCCGATCGCCGCCTGCGCCTGCATCTGCGGCCCGGGGTGCGGTTCCACGACGGCCATCTCCTCACCACGAAGGACGTGCTCTACACCTACAAGACCTTGATGGATCCGAAAAAGCGCTCGCCCCTCTACGAGAACTTCAGCAAGATTACCGAGCTGGACGCTCCCGACGACGAGACCCTCGAGATCGAGCTCAAGGAGCCCTTCGCCCCCTTCCTCACCGCCCTGACCGTCGGCATCGTGCCCCAAGGCGCCGACGAGGCCTCCGCCCAAGCCTTTGCGCAGCGTCCCGTGGGCACCGGCCCCTTCCAATTCGTCGCGGCGCGGACCGACCAGTGGATTCGCCTGCGGGCCTTCGAGAAGTATTTTGACGGTCCCCCGGCGCTGGGAGGGTTGGAGTTCCAGACCATCCGCGACGACACGACGCGGGTATTGCAGCTGCTTCGCGGCGAGGTCGACTTGGTGCAGAATGCCGTGCCCTTGATGATGGCGGAGTGGCTGCGGCAAAAGGCCAAGCTCGAGATGGAGAGCGATACCGGGATCAACTATGCCTATCTGGCCTTCAACCTGCGGGATCCCGCCTTCCAAGACCGGAGGGTGCGGGAGGCCATCGCCCTCGCCATCGACCGGGACAAGCTCATCAAGTACCGCTTGAAGGGCCTGGCGCGGAAGGCCACCGGGATCTTGGCCCCTTCCAATTGGTGTTACGAGGGGGAGGTCCCACGTTACGAATACGACCCGTCCCGCGCCATCGCGCTGCTCGAGGAAGCGGGACTCAAAGACCCGGACGGGCCGGGGCCCCAGCCGCGCCTCGAGCTGACCCTGAAGACCTCCAACAAGCGGGACCGGATCGCCATGGCCCGGGCCATCGCCGAGGAACTGAAGGCGGTGGGCATTCGGCTCACGGTGCAGCCCTACGAATGGGGCACCTTTTTTCGCGACATCAAGACGGGGAACTTCCAGATGTACAGCTCGACTTGGGTCGGGGTCACCGAGCCGGATATCTATTATTACGCCTTTTCCAGCGAGCAATTCCCGCCCAAGGGCGCCAACCGCGGGTATTATTCCAATCCCGAGGTCGACAAGCTGGTCGAGGCGGGCCGACTGACGACGGTCACCTCCAGCCGGAAGCAAATTTATTCCCAGGTGCAAAAGCTCATCGCCCGCGATTTGCCTTACGTGAGCCTGTGGTATGAGGATAATGTCGTCTTCACCCGGCCCGCGGTCGAGGGTTACCGCCTGCGTCCCGACGCCTCCCTGTTGGGGCTGACGCAGACCAAGCTGGAGGGGGGAGGGCCCCCAAAAACGGTCACCGATGCGAAACTACATCTTTAAACGCCTGCTGCTCCTGATCCCCACGCTCTACGTGGTGGTGAGCCTCGTCTTCCTGCTGATCCACCTCGTCCCGGGGGATCCGGTGGACGTCATCCTGGGCGAGCGCGCGATGAGCGCCGACCGCGCCCGCCTCACCCACGAGCTCAAGTTGGACCGCTCGCTGTGGGTCCAGCACAGCTATTTCATCTCCGGCCTGCTGCGGGGGGATCTGGGCGAGTCGCTCTACGACCACAAGCCGGTGGCGCAGCTGCTCCGCGAGAAATTCCCCGCGACCTTCAAGCTGGCCATGTTCGCGATGCTCGTCTCGGTGTCCCTGGCGATTCCCCTCGGCCTGGTCTCGGCGATCCGCAAGGACGGGGGGATCGACAACTCGGCCATGTTCTTCGCCCTCTTGGGCATCTCCATCCCGCACTTTTATCTCGGCCCGCTTTTGATCCTGGTCTTCTCGATCAAACTCGGCTGGTTTCCGGTTTCGGGCGACGCGGGTTTCCTCTCGATGATATTGCCCGCGGTCACCTTGGGCACCGCCCTGGCCGCGATCCTGTCGCGGATGACGCGGGCCTCGATGCTCGAGGTGATGCGGGCCGACTACGTCCGCACCGCCCGGGCCAAGGGCTTGGGGGAGGGGAAGGTCCTGCTCAAGCACGCCTTCCGCTCCGCGCTGATCCCGGTGGTGACCATCATCGGGCTGCAATTCGGGGCCCTGTTGGCGGGGACGGTGGTCACCGAAAAGATTTTCAATTGGCCCGGGATCGGCAGCCTCTTGTTGGGCGGGATCGAGCGCCGCGATTACCCGGTGGTGCAGGGCTGCGTGCTCACCATCGCCTTCACCTTCATCCTGGTCAATATGCTGACCGACTTCCTCTACGCCTATCTCGATCCGCGGGTGCAGTTGGGGAAAGGCGCCGAGAGTTAGCGTGGATTATTCCCTTCCCCTGCTGTGGAAATGCAAGGGCCTGGCCGTGGTGGCGGAGGGCGAGGGGCCCGCCTTCGCGCGCCGGCTCTTTGCGCTGATCGAGGCCGGCGCCCAGGTGACCCTTTATTCCCCGGAGGAACCCTGCCTGGAAATCTCCCTGTGGGTGGCGGGGCGGCGCCTGAGGAGGCGCCGCCGGAGGCTCCGGAAGGGCGACCTGGCGAAGGCGCATTTGCTGCTATTGGCCAGCCAAGATCGGACCCGCTCCCGCCGGCTGGCGGCTTGGGCGCGGGCGGTCAAGTGCCGGACGGCCTGCCTGTCGCATCCGGCCGAGGGCGACCTGCGCTTCTCGGCCTCGGTCCGCGGGGGAGGGCTCTTGGGGGCCTTTTGGGATGAGCGAGGGGAGGGGGATCGCCTGGCCTTCCTGCGCCGCCGTTTGCAGCGCGCCCTGCCGCGTTGGCTCGATCAGGCCCGCCGGGCGCGGGCGAAACCCGCGCGGCGCTGGATTCGGGGTTGGATCTCGTAACCGGATATAACCAATTGATCCTGCGGCATTTTTAGATTAGGAGCCCACGATCCTGGGAAGGCCATGAATCATCACCTGCTCTATATTACCTTCGGGCTCTACCTCACCGCGGGGATCCTCTACCTGCTGCACCTGATCTTTTCGGCGGGGAGCCTGGCCAAGTACGCGGCCCGCTTCACCTTGCTCTCCTGGGTCCTGCAGACCGTCTTATTGGGGCTCTACTTCGCCAAGGTCGGGTCTCCCTTCCTGGTCGATAGTTTTTCCAGCTATATCTTCAGCGCCTGGGTGGCGGCCGGGGCCTTTCTCCTGCTCAATCTCAAGTTTCGTTTTTCCTTGGTGGGGGCCCTCTTGTTGCCCCTGCTCTGCGTCCTCTATTTATTGGCTCGATTTTCCTCGGAGGATTACGAGGTTGGGTCGGCGCTGATGCACAGCCCCTGGGCCAGCGTCCACATCATGTTCAGCTTCCTGGCCTTTGCCATTTTTGCCCTGAGTTTCATTTTGGGAATCATATTTATTATCGAAGAGTTCCAGCTTAAATATAAAGTATCTCCCAAATTATTTTTGCGCCTCCCCAGCCTCGAATCCCTCGAGCAGACCCATGCGAAGGCCTTGACCGTGGGCTTTATTTTGCTAAGCGGCGGGATTATAACAGGAGCAGCGTGGGCCAAGTCGGTGACGGGCGTCTACTTCTTTGAAGACGCCCGGCAGCTCTGGGCGATCATCGCATGGTTGATCTACGCCCTGTTTTTGCAGGCCCGATTTGGGGCGGGTTGGCGGGGACGGAGGGGCGTGCTGCTTTCCTTGCTGGGCTTCGCCGTCATTCTCTTCACCTTTTTGGGAGTGAAACACAACTGATGCAGGTATTCCTCCTCGGGCTCAATCATAAGTCGGCGCCCATCGCGGTTCGCGAACGCTTCGCGATCTCCGAGGGGCGGCTCGGGGAGTTTTTGCAGAAGGCCGCCGCCTTGCCGCACGTCGAGGAATTGGTCGGGGTCTTTACCTGCAACCGCGTCGAGTTGTACGGCGCCTCCAAGCATCCCCAACAGGCGCGCCTGCAATTGGCGCGATTTATTGCGGAGTTCCAGGGGGTTCCTCAAGAAACTTTCGAGCACCACACCTATTTCTTCGAGGGCGAGCCGGCGATTCGGCACGGCTTCCGGGTCAGCTCGAGCCTCGATTCGATGATCGTCGGCGAGCCGCAGATCCTGGGCCAAATGAAGGATGCCTACCGCCTGGCGAGCGAGGCGGGCACCACCGGCACCCTGCTCAACAAATTCTTCCATCGCGCCTTCTTCGTCGCCAAAAAGCTCCGGGCCGAGACCTTGATCGGTTCCCATCCGGTCTCCGTCAGCTATGCGGCGGTGGTGTTGGCCAAGCAGATCTTCGGGGACCTGGCCGGAAAAAAGGCCCTGATCCTCGGCGCGGGAAAGATGAGCCTGCTGGCGATACGGCACCTCAAGGGCGCCGGTATCCAAACCCTGTTCTTGGCCAACCGCACCCCCGAACGCGCCGAGGAGATCGCCCGCAAGGTGGGAGGGGAGACCATTCCCTTCGACAAATACGAGAAGTGGCTGGCCGACGCCGACGTCGTGGTGACCTCCACTTCCGCCGAGCACTACTTGGTGCTGCCGGCCCAGGTGCAGGAGGCGCTTCGGCAACGCAAGAACCGCCCCATGTTTTTTATCGACATCGCCGTGCCCCGCAACGTCTCGCCCGAGGTGAACGAGGTGCCCAACGTCTATCTCTACGATATCGACGACCTCGGCCAGGTGGTGGAGGCCAACAAGAACGAGCGGGTGAAGGAGGCGGAACGCGCGGCCATTCTCTTGGAAGCCGAGGTGGAGGAATTCGCGAAGGTCCTGAAGGGGCTGGCGGTGGTACCCACCCTCTCTTCCCTTTCCCAAAAATTCGATGGCATCTGCCGCCGGGAACTCGACCGCACCTTCCAGAAGCTCCCTAAGCTCGACCCGGAGAGCCGTGCGGCCGTCGAGGCCATGGCTTACGCCATCGTCAATAAAATCCTGCACGACCCGATGGTCGCCCTCAAAGAGCGGGCCCCGGAGGCCGACCAGCCGGATTACACCGCCTTGGTGCGGAAGCTGTTCCGCTTGGACGAGGCCTGAATCCGAAAGCCTTTGACTAAAGGCCCAACAAATTTTATGAGAGGCGCGGTTTTTTTCGCCTAGGAGCAAGCATGGCTTTGGTCTATTTCGAAAGGGAAGGGAAGACGCTCAACGTCAATGCGGGGCAGAATCTCCGCAAGTTGGCGATCGCCAACGGCATTTCCCTCTACCGCGGGGTTTACAAGCTCTTGAATTGCCGGGGGCAGGGGCTGTGCGGGACCTGCCTGGTCGAGGTCTATGCCAACCGTCCTGCGGACCTCAATCCTCGCACCGCGATGGAAGAGCAGCAGCTCAAGGACTACAGCAATCCCAATTTGCGTTTGGCCTGCCAGGTTCGGGTGCATGGCAGCGTTCAGGTGAAGACCCAGCCGGTCGAATTTGAGGCCCAGTCCCTCGATTCCGTGGCGCCCCCCTTGGTTTCCGGCAGGGCGCGCTAGGGATAATTCCAAAAAATGGGCAAAAGGGTGTTGAGTTTTTAGGGGTTTCTCTTTACTAAGAGCAAACGCGGAGGAATCCGGTTTTTTTGCCCCCATAGCTCAGTGGATAGAGCATTGGCCTCCGAAGCCATGTGCGGAGGTTCGATTCCTCCTGGGGGCGTTTTCCTTGTCGATGAAACGAGTTCCGAATCTCGATAATCGACAATTTTTTGGGGCGGTAGCTCAGCTGGGAGAGCGACGCGTTCGCAATGCGTAGGTCGGGAGTTCGATCCTCCTCCGCTCCACATTCGGCCCAGGCCCCGCGATGGGGCCGGGCTTTTTCCAATTTCCGGTTCCGACCCTGCTTGGTGGTGGGATGAGAGTTAAGAGCCTTTTTCCAGCGATAATCCTGACGGTGCTCCTGGTCGCCGGTCTCGGCCGCAAGGGCAGGGCCGATGAGGGGGCCATCTTCATCGATCCGAGCGACCCCACCCTGATCCGCCGCACCGTCATCCCCTTCCAGTCTGAGATTCTGCTCCGCGCCACCGAGCTTCCCATGAACAGCGAGGCCCATCCCAAGGTCCTGTTCGGCGAGCAGCGTTTCTCCTACGTCAAGCTCAGCCCCGACGGCGCCACGCTCGCCTTCAGCGTGGATGGCAGCCTCAGCGATTGGAACGGCCTGTTTCGGATCTCGGATCGAAGCATCCGGCAGGTGGGTTTGAGCTTCGACGCGGTGGCCCTCACTCCGCACTGGTCGCCGGACGGCAAGCGGGTCGCCTTCGAGGAGGAAGACCCCAGCGGGCGGCGATACCTGCAGGTCTACGGCCTGGATTCCGAGGCCAACTGCAGCCTGGACGGGCGCATGGCCAAGGGGCGGTACCTTGATTTTCTGAATCCCTGGTGGGACGAGGCGGGGGAGAAGATTTATTTCCGGGTGGAAGTGAACAACAACTACCGGCGTTCGATGGGCCTGAAGCCGCTGTCGTTGCCCAGCCGGATCGGCGAGGCGGGTCTGAGCTGCCAAAACCTGGTACTGAGGAGCGTGGAAAAATTCATGGCCGAGGTTCCGGCGAAGTCCATCCCGCAAGAGGCCATGGCCCTCTTTCCCAAGAGCCCCCTATGATCCGTGCCGTACTCTTCGATTTCAACGGTGTGATCGTCGATGACGAGCCCGTGCACTTCCGCCTCTTCCAAAAGGTCCTGGCCGAGGAAGGGGTCACCCTGAAGAAAGAGGACTATTATTCCAAGTACCTGGGGATGGACGACTTCGACTGCTTCGACGCGGCGGCGCGGGACTCCGGCAAGCCCCAGCTCGAGGACAAGGTCCTCGCCATGATCGCGCGAAAATCGAAGTATTACGACGAAGAGATGGCGACCAACACCCCCTTTGTCGCCGGCGTCCTCGACTTGATCCGCCTGCTCGAGAAGAAATATTACCTCGCCGTAGTCAGCGGCGCCCTGCGCCGCGAGATCGAGATGATGCTGGCTCGCGGCCAGGTCCGGGATTTTTTCAGCGCCATCGTGGCCGCCGAGGATATCCAGCATGGCAAGCCCAATCCCGAGGGCTACGACAAGGCCATGCAAATCCTCAACCGCGACAGCGTGGCCAGCGCCGATCTCCTGCTGCCGGCGGAATGCCTGGTGATCGAGGATTCGATCTGGGGGATCGAGGCCGCGACTGCGGCGGGCATGCCCTCGGTGGCGGTCACCACTTCCTTCCTGCCCTCCGCCTTGCCGGGCGCCAAGGCCTACCTCAAGGATTTTCAGGGCCTGGATTGGGAAGAATTAACCAAGCAACTCGAGGGATGAGGTGCCAATGTCACGCGGGACCAAATTAGTCATCGACCTGGAGACCCAGAAGACCTTCGACGAGGTGGGCGGACGCAATTACCAAGACCTGCTGATCAGCGTCTTGGGCTCCTACCGCTACGACGAAGACCGCTACGAATGCTACCTCGAGGGGGAGTTGCACCGCTTCGAGAACCTGCTCATCGACAGCCCCCTGATCATCGGCTTCAACATCCGGAAATTCGACTTTCCCGTGCTCCAGCGTTACGTCAAGATAGACACCGCCAAGCTGCCCATGCTCGACTTGATGGAAGACATCGCCAACCGCATCGGTCACCGGGTCAGCCTCGACAGCGTCGCCCAGGCCACGCTCAACATCGGCAAGACCGGCCACGGCCTGGACGCCATCGATTATTTTCGCGAGGGGAAGTGGGACCTGCTCAAGAGCTATTGCCTGAACGACGTCAAGATCACCAAGGAAGTCTACGAATACGGGCTCAGGCACGGGCACATCTTTTATATGACCCGCGACGGCAGCGACCGGAAGAGCGTGAAGGTCGATTGGGAAAGCCCCTCCGCTCCGGAGGCCCCGGCCGTCCCCGCCCAGCAATACAATCTTATTTTCTAGGATCCCTATGCAAGCCCCCATCCCCATGACCCCCGACGGACTGGCCAAGCTCAAGGAAGAACTCAAGCGCCTCAAGACCGTCGACAAGATCGAGAACATCCGGGACATCGAGGTGGCGCGCGCCCACGGCGACCTCTCCGAGAACGCCGAGTATTCCGCCGCGAAGGAGCGACAATCCCATATCGCCGGACGGATCGCCGAGCTGGAGGAGATCATCGCCTGCGCCCAGGTCATCGATCCGGGAAACCTGAGTCACGACAAGGTCGTGTTCGGCGCGACGGTCCGCTTGAGCGACACCGACAGCGGCGAGGAGATGACTTATCAGATCGTCGGGATCCACGAGTCGGACGTCAAGGCGGGTAAGATTTCGGTCGAGTCCCCCTTGGCCAAGTCGCTGATCGGCAAGGCGGTGGAAGATCTGGTCAAGCTGCGCACCGCCCGGGGCGAGAAGGAATTCGAGATCCTGGAAATCCTCTACAAATAGGCCCGGCGCCTACCCCTTCGGGAAGGCCTTTCCCTCGACCGCCTCGAAGGTCTTGCGCAGGGAATCGGGAATTTCTTTGCTCTTCTGGGCCCGATAATCGAAGTAAACCATCACCGTCTCGGCGGTGGCCACCAGGCGGCCGTCGGCCTTCTCTCGCATCTCATACTCGATCACGAAGCTCGAACGCTTGAGCTCTCGGGTGCGCAGGAATACCAGGATCGTCTCGTTCATATAAGCCGGAGAGCGGAAGTCGACCTTCAGGGAGGCGACGATGACGCTGTCCCGGGCTTCGAGAGACCCGGCGGTGAAGTCCAATTCCGGGAATTTTTGGAAATAGGCGATCCGGCCCTGCTCGAGGTAGGTCACGTATTTGGCGTTGTTCAAGTGGCCCATCATGTCGACGTCCGCGAAGCGGACCTGCAGCTCGGTCTGGGTGTTCCATCCAGTCATGGCAAATCTCCTCAAATGCCGCCTAGAGGAAAAACTTCGCCATTGCAACGAGTTGCTCGCAACTTTTCCCTGGACCCACCGAGCCCAATTCCGTTAAGCCCCAACGCCATTGTTTAAGGAAATTATGACCCTGGATCTGCCCGGCTCGGGACGGATACGGCTTGGCACACCCCCGTCGGAGTCCTCAGCTACCATTCCTTTCGCCTCCTTATTGCAACCTCTGTACACGAGGGTGGGGGGTGCTGCCGGCGCCGAGTTGCGCTCTCTGGCGGGGGAGCCCGACCCCGAGCTGTTTTTCGAAGGACTCATTTCCTTTGGGGCACGGCAGGAACAGCTGGGCGACCCCGCGCTCGCAGCGGAGGTCTACGGCCTGATTTTGGGAACGGACCACTCAGGCTTGGGAGTTACCCCGACCCTGCGCGGCCGCGCTCAGGCCAGGCTCGATGCCATCCTCGGCAGGGGGGCCTTCGGGGCCCGCTTCGAATTCCTGGGCCGGCATTTTGCGAGGGAGGCCGCCGATCCCGTCAATCTGCTCGCGATGACGAGCGGCTCCTTGGTCTTTTCCCTGGCGCGAGGCGCCTTCCTGTCCCGCCTGCTCGCCGCCCCCACCCGGAATTTGCTCACGACCGGTTTTGGCGCCCGGGCCCTGGCCTCCGCCGGGGCCTTCGCCCTCGAGGTACCCGCCTTCTGGGCGACGGGAAAGGGTTTGCGGGAGGTCCTGGCCCCGGGCTCCCAATCCTGGGACCCCGCGACCAATTTCCGCGAATTGGCGGGCGCGGGCCTCACCCTCGGCGCGCTAAAGCTGACCGGCTATGCCGCACAGGGCCTGTTTCGCCGCGCGCACGGCCTCTCCTTCGAAGCCGGTGCGGGCCTGCCCGCCGGCTTGCGCCTCGCCCAGCAGGCCTATGCCCAGGCCGGCATGTTCACCGGCATCCTGCTCGGCCATCGCCTCGAGGAATGGACCGGCCTGCGTCGCCCGGTGGACGGGGCCACGACCCTGGTCGATTCTTTGGTGATGCTCCTGCAGTTCAACGTCGGCGGCAGGCTCAGCGGATCCCTGCTGGGCGAGGGCTGGAGCCGCCGTATTCAGGAATTGGATTCGCGACTCGCCGGCCTCGAGCCCGGCGGGCCCCGGCCTTCCCATCCCGCCCCGAGATCCTTGGGGCCGGCCCTGGCCTTGGCCGGCGGGCCCCTGGGTCCGGAACCGGCGGGGCGCCGGGCCCCAGAACTTTTGGCCTCTCGCCCCCTCCTCATGGCGATGACAGGCGAGGGGGGTGGGCTCCAAAAGTCCGCGGGGGGTTGGCGTGGCCTGTTGCAAGAGGTGGTGGAGCGGGGCCGGGACCGCGAGATTCAGGACCTGCGGGACCGCTTGCAGGGCGCCTTGACCAACGGGAAGGGCAACGGCATCGGCTTGCGGCTGACGGAAAAATTCCTTTCCCGCGATCCGCAGGAATGGCGCAGCGCCATCCGGATCCTGAGCGAGCTGCTGGAGCGAGACCCGCGACTGGTCGAACGCCTGGATGGCTCCGCGGAGCTGCAGGAGTTCGGTTCGGAATGGCGTGCGCGGCCGCATTTTCGCTCGGCCGACCAGGTGCCCACCGTCATCGCGGAGGGTACACCCAAGGTCTACCGTATCCAGAACATGCTCTACGACCTGCGGAAGGCCATCGCGGAGCAACCCAACCTGCGCGGCTGGGAGGGCTTTGCCTCGCCTCGCCGCGCCCGCGGCGATATTTCCCGCAGCGCGGTGGTCGCGGAACCGGAAGGCGGCAAGCGGATTTTCGCCAACTGGAAGATCCTGGGCCTGGAAATCGCCTTCGATGCGCGAGGTTATTTCCGCGGGAGGATCGAGGTCCGGAGCCCCTTCGCCGAGACGGAATGGAGCGAATTGGGGCGTCCCAAGCCGGCCCTCGTCGCCCCCAAGCCGCCCGCTCTGCGCCACTCCGAGATGGGGCCGCGCCGGGGCGAGAATCCCAGCCTCTGGGCCATGCGCCTGCTCGAGGCGAGCCGCGGCAGCGAGGAAAACTCTCTCGAGATCGCGCGGGTCCTGGCCGAGCGCCTGGAAAATCCGGAGACCGCCCCAGCCACCCGCGAGATGATCGAGCGGCTCCTCTCGATCACCTCCATCTTGCCCGAAGGGCAATCGATCCTGGTCCGGCGCTACAGCATCCCCGACGTTCGCGATCCGCTGACCATCGTGAGCCTGCCCACCACCTTCCTGCCGGAACAATGGTCGCGAGTCTTCGCGGAAGGCATCGTCCAGGATTTTCGCCAGCACCGCGGACCAGTGAATCGCGCGGTCGAGATCGGATCCGGGACCGGCTGGGTCTCGATCCTGATGGCCAAGCTGGGGATGGCGCGCGAGGTGATCGGGCTCGACCGCAATCCCCACGCGCCCATCGTCGGGCGCTTGAACGCGGCGCTCAACGGGGCGAGGGGAGTGAGCTTCCAGACCGGAGACCTGCTCTCCAACCTGCCCGAGGGCCTTCAGGCCGACCTGATCGTCGCCTGTCTCCCCCAGGTCCCGCGCAACGGCGGCATCGACAACTTGAGGGCGGTCGCCGACTATTATTCCAGCGAGGGGACCTATTGGGACCGCTTTGGCTTGGGCCTGATCGACCGGGCCTTGGGTCAGGCGCGCGGCCGTCTTGCCGAAGGGGGGCGCGTCCTGTTCAACTTGGGGGGGCGTCCCGGGCGGCCTGCCTTGGAGGCGCTGCTGGAGGCTCGGGGATTCCACCCGGCCATCCGCTACGGGCAACTCATCCAGCAAGACCCGACCACCGATTTCTCCGAGTTGGCCCGGTTGGAGGCGCAAAATCGCCATCGCTTCGAATTCTTCCTGAAGGAAGACCCTACCCGGCCCATCTCCGCCGCCGAGGCGGTGGGGCGGGGCGAAGTCCATCACATGCTCTACCTCACCGAGGGACGCCCCTATTCCGATCTCCTGAACCAGGCCCTCGTCGCCACGACCAGGGGACCCCGGCATTGGGGCTACACCGCCGATCCCGGAACCGAGAGCGAAGAGCTCCGACTTGCCTTGGCGCCGGAGCTGAGCCGGCAGTGGGGCGTGCGGGTATCGCCGGACATGATCTTCCTGGGACCCTCTTCCGATTTGCTGCTGGATGGACTGCTGCGCGTCTTGCTCCCCGAGCGCGGTCGGGTGAGCTACGCCGGACCCTCCGGAGAGGAAGCCCCCATGGGGCTGCGGCATTTCACTCCGTCCTGGTTCGCCCTGGATTGGGCCGCCTTGCGCGACCGGGTCGCGGCGGGTTCGGCCGAGGCCTTGGTGCTGCGCCTGCCGCGCGAGGGCCTCGAAGGGGAGGGTGGATTGGCGGCCTTGCTCCAAACCGCGGCGAATCGGAAGTCTCATGTCGTGATTTTGGAGGATCACCCGCTGCGGCTCCAAGGGGGCGCCCATCCGGTGGCCGAGTTTCTCGCCAATCACCCCGAGGCCGTTCCCTACCTGCACGTGGTGCAGTCGCTGGACCGGCGCTACGGCGCCGCGGAACTGCCCTTGGCCGCGGCCCTGATCGGCAACTCCGCGGTGCAGGGCTGGTTGCGGCGCTACGGAGATCTTACTTATTCGCGCGGCTCGACGCTGACCCAAGAGGCCTATCGGCATTTTTTCCAACATTTGCCCAGGGGTCTGCTCTCCGAGGCCGAGCCTTCGGCCTCCGTGGAGCCGATGCTGACGGCCTTCGAGGTGGATTCCCCGCTGCACCGCGCCCTGGCCTCCCCCGCCGCCTTCGAAAGCGGCCCCAGCGGGACCCATCCCGATCCGATCGACATGAGCTTTGGCGAATCGGAGTGGTCGGCGCCCGTCGATTTGGGGCCGGTGCTCCGGGAGGCCCCAAGGCGTCCCGCCGGCGAGCTCTACGCGGAGGCCCAGCGCGCGGTCGCCGAATACCTCCGGGACAGCCGCGGAGCGAGCTTCTCTCCCGAGCAGATTATTTTGGGAGCGGGGGTCCAGCCGCTCTTGGTCAGCGCGATCCGCGGGCTCGGCCGGGTCGAGGCCGGAAAATCGGTCCAAGTGGCTCTGCCTCGGCCCAGCTACGGTCTGTTCTTTCCAACCATTGAGGCCGCGGGGGCCCGGCGGGTGGATGTTCTCACCCCCGAGCGGGACCGCTTTTTGCCGACGGGCGCCCAGGTGGCCTTGGCCTTGAGCCGCAACACCCAAATGGCCCGCTGGGTCCACGCCCTCCTGATCAACGAGCCCAATAATCCCGTGGGCCAGTATTACGGGGTGGCTCCGCTCCGGGCCTTGAGCCAAGTGCTGCGCGCCATGAACGGCTATCTGCTGTTCGACGATGTCTTCGGCATGCTGGACTTTGGCAGGATCCGAGGGCGCCGGACGCCCTCCCTGCAGGTATTGGAGCGGGAGATGGGGCCCCGGTTGATCGCCTTCGGCGGACTCTCGAAGGAATTCGCCGCCGGGGGCCTGCGCTTTGGTTTTGCCGCCACGACCCACGCCAAATTGGCCGAGGCGGTCCGGGAAGACCTGCTCGCGGGTCCCGACCCCTTGGCGCTCGCCGCCGCCCCGGCCTATCTGAGCCGTTGGTCCGAGTTCCTCCCGGCCCATCGCCACTACCTGAGCTCCCGTGCCTTTGCGCTGGAAACGGTCCTGCGCGAGCGAAACATCCCCTTCGTCCCGGCCCAAGGCGGCTATGCCTTGTTCGCCGACCTGAGCCCTCTCTACGGGAGGAGGCTTCGTCTGCGCAGCGGAGCCCAGGCCGAAATTACCTCCCAAAACCTCCAGGACCTGCTCTACACCGAGGCGGGGATTAAGCTGCATTCCGAGGCCTGGGCGGGCATTCCGGGGCATTACCGTTTCGTTTTTTCCATCGACCGCCTCGAGGAGGCGACCCAGCGCCTCAAATTGTTCTTCCGGTCGGCGCGCTAACGGCTTGACATCTGTCGCCTCGGGTGCCATGGAGAGGCCTCTTCCAGGTAGTAAACTTCCATCCATCGATGATCCGTACGCGGAGGCTTAGGCACGTATGAACGTCTATTCCGTTCGTCTTATTCCCAGCTTGAAACTCAAACTTTGCCAATTTTTGGGCATCGCCAGCACCATGGCCATTGAGGAGCTCGCCGGTCGCCTGGACCGGCTCGAGCACAAGATCGACCGCCTCGATTCGCAGGTGCGGCGTTCTTCCCGCCGGCCCGTGGTCGCTTCGGGGGTCGCGGCGGCCCCCGCGCCGGAATCCTTAAAAAAAAAGCCCAGCCCCTCTCGACGGGCGGCGGCCTCGAAGCCGCCTAAGGCCAAGCCTCGGTTGGTGGAGGTCACGCCGTTGGTACGACCGGCGATCGCGGCCTCGGCCGAAGTCTCCCTTCCAGCTCAAGCCGGTGAAGGCCCGATAGTTCGAACCGAGCCGGAAGTTTTGCCGGTTACGGCCGCCGCAGCCCCCCGGGAGACCGTTTTGTTGGTCGCGCCGGAAGAGGCGACTCGCCTGGCCGCGGGCCAGCACTTCGGCCCCGAGGTCGAGCTGGTCGAGCTGGATTCCGTCGAGCAATTGCCGGCGGCCTTCGCCGGGCGGAAGGTGTTGGCTGCGCTCTTTGACCGCGCCTTGCTGGCCCAAGACTCGGTGCGCGAGCTGCTGGCCCGGCAAAGCCGGGAGCATCCCGAGACGCGCTGGGTCGGCTTGTCGAGTTACCTCACCCTGGCCTTTGCGCAGACCATGCCCGAGCGGGAGGAGTTTGCGACCTTCCTGACCCGTCCGCTGAGCGCTGAGGCCCTGGCCTCGGCCTTCGAGCCTGCCGCCGAGCCTATCTCCGCAGCGGGTCGCACTGACCCGGCTTAAGCGGTAGCTGCGGGCGCTTCTTTTCTTCTTCCCGAATTTGCCTGACTTTTTGCGCGTCGGTGTCGGTGGGCTGGCCCACTCTTTGGGCCAGTTCGTTGGTCATGCGCGCCGTAATCAGGTCGCGGATGCTGCCTTGGCCGCCGATGTCGGCCTCCAGGAACTTTTCGATCTTGGCGTTGGAGGCGCCGGTGGCGATGAGGGCGTCGAGCAGTCCCCTAAAGGAAAACCCGTTGCCCAAGGCCTGGACCGCCCCCAGCATTTGTTTGCATTCGGCGCAGACGGGCTTGAACCAGCCGGCCTTTTCTTGACAGTAGAGACATTTAGCCACTTAATCGCTCCTTCGCCGAGATTTCTCGAATTTTTAGCCAATGGGAAGAGAAAAATCCATGCGCCTTTTCGAACTCGTTCAGGAATACTTCCGCGAGCTGCTCGACTTTCAACCGGTGTGGGCGACCGCCCTCGGCAAGGGGCCTTACGCCGCACGTACGGTCGATCTCTCCGCCGCTCGGGTCGCCGACCATGTGAGGCGCCTGAAAAAATTCAAGCTCGCCCTAGCAGGGGTTCCGGTGCCGGGCGTTTGGGGCGAGGAGCGCATCGAGCGGGAGCTGATGCGCAGCGATTTGGAGATCCGGCTCAAAGAATGGGGGGAGTGGCGAAGATATCGCAAAGATCCCTCCCTGTATGTCGGGGAGCTCCTCTACGGACTGTGGTACCTCTTTTTGCGCCTCCCCGAGCGAGACGAGAAGGTGGAGGCGGCGCTCGCCCGATTGCGCGGTGCGAGGCAAGTGGTGGAGGCGGCCCAGGCCAACTTGGAAAACCCGCCGCGGCTCTGGACCGACCTCGCCGTCGACGAGGCCAGGGGCTATCTCCGTTTCCTCGGCGAGGTGCGGGCGGAGCTGCTTCGGCTGGCGCCCCGGCGCCGGGCCGAGATCCACGCGGCCTGCCGGGAGGCGACTCGCGCCGGAGAGGAATTTTTGCAATTCCTGGAAGGGCCGCTGCGGCGGCGATCCGACGGGAGCTATGCGGTGGGCCGCGCCGATTTCGACTTCCTCCTGCGCCATTACCACCATTACGAGATGAAGGCCTCCGAGCTGAAGCGGTTGGGCGAGCGGCAGTTCGCAGAGGTCAAGGCGCAGTTGCTCGAGCAGGCGAGGCGCATCGACCCCAAGACTCCTTGGCAGCGGCAAATCGAGGCGGTGAAACGCCGTCATCCACGGCCCGGGGAGCTGCTGCAGGCCTATCGCCGCGAGACGCGGCGCCTGAGGCGCTTCGTCTCCGACCGTTCCCTGGCTAGCCTGCCTCGGGGCGAGAGCCTCCAGGTCATCGAGACCCCGGAGTTCACCCGCAGCACCATTCCCTTCGCCGCCTACGTCGATCCGCCGATGTACGGCGGAAAAAACCTCGGCACTTTCTTCGTGACGCCGATCCCCAAGGGCAAGCGGGCTGCGGAATTGCTGCAAGAGCACAATTTCAGCGCCTTGCGGGTGACTTCGCTCCATGAGGGGTATCCCGGCCACCATTTGCAGTTCGCGGTGCAGAAGCGCGCCCCCGGCACCATGATGCGGATCTATAATTGCAGCAGCTTCTACGAGGGTTGGGCCCTCTATTGCGAGGAGCTGATGCAGGAAGCGGGTTATTATTCGCCCGAGGACCGTCTGATCCAGCTCAAGGACAAGCTGTGGCGGGCCTGCCGGATCATCGTCGACGTGGGCCTGCATACCGGCGCGATGAGCGACCAGGAGGCGGTTCGGTGGATGGCGAAGGAATTGAAGATGAGCCCTGTCTCGGCGCGGGCGGATGTCAATTGGTACACGATGCGCCCCACCGTGCCTCAAGGTTATTTCACGGGGATGCTGCTCTTGACCGACCTGCGGGAACGGTGCCGGAAGAAATGGGGCCGGGGTTTCACGCTGAAAAAATTCCACGACGCGGTCCTGCGGAGGGGGGCGATTCCCATTCCTTTGCTCGCGAAATCCTTACGGTAAGGCCCCATTTGGCTTTGAATTCGAGGCCTTAGCCCCGCAAATCTGTCTGGATTTTTCCGGCTCCCTCGCCTATAGCCCTAGACATGTCTCCCGTGCTTATTTTCGATCTCGACGGCACCCTGATCGATTCCAAAAAGGATATCGCCGACAGCCTTAATTACGCCTTGGCGCAGGAGGGCTTCGCCACCCTGCCGGACCGCACGATCGAAGAGATGGTCGGGCACGGTGCCAAGACCCTGGTGCGGGATGCCCTCGGCAACCCCAGCGAGGAGGCCCTGGGGAGGGTCTTTCTCACCTTTTGGAATTACTACCAGGAGCACCTGCTCGATCAGACCCGGCTCTATCCGGGGGTCGAGGAATTTTTGGAGTCCCATTCCCGTCTGCCGAAGGCCGTGGTCACCAACAAGCCCGAGCTGTTTTCTCAAAAGATCCTCGAGGGCCTCGGCGTGCGCGGGCACTTCCGCTGGCTGATCGGAGGCGATACCCTGCCGATCCATAAGCCGGACCCGCAGGTCTTCGAGCCTATTTTCCGGGACCTGGGTGGCCGGGTCGAGGGCGTGATGGTCGGCGATTCCCATGTCGACATCGAATGCGGGCGCGCTGCCGGCCTGGCGACCTGCGCGGTCAGCTATGGCTTCCGGCCCCGCGAGGAATTGCTGGCCTACGAGCCCGATTACCTGATCGACGATTTCGAGGATTTTTTGCATTTGCCCTTCTTGCGAAGCGGCGATACGGCAAAGTGAAAGCCATGAAAGCATCCAAGCTGCTCCTCCATTTCTTCACGCTCTGGGTCGCGTTGATCGCGCTGATGCCGGCCCTCGATGCCGCCGGCAAGAAGAACGGGGGAGGGGGCCTGCCGCATTGGGTCGCGGATCTGCCGGTTCCGCAAAATGAGACCCTCTACCTGGTGGTCAAGGGCGTCTTTCCCAGCCGCAAACAGGCCGAGGACCTGCAGCGCTTCATCCAACAATTGATGGTCAAGGTGCCGGGGGACGGGCTCGACGGGACCGACGGCATCTCCGGCCTTCCCGCCGGGCAATACGTCGTCGGCACGCTCTTCGACACGCGGGAACGGGCCCAGTGGTGGATGGAATTCTCCTACCGCAACCGCAAGGTGGGGCGAGGTAGCATCAAAGAGGTGAAGCTGAAGAAGGCCAGCTCCCTGCCTTATATGCCGTCGGCCTCCCGACCCCGGGAAAAACCCTTGGTGAACGAGGACCAGGCCATGGCCCAGGTCAAGTCCCTGCCCGACGTCAAGAGCTTGGCCCTGCGCAAGAAGCTGCAATTCCGGTTCACGGATTACCCGCGCAACGGGGACCTGCGTTACGAGATCGAGGTGCTCGAAGATCGTGGGCGCCGCGATCCCGTCATGGTAGACTTCGTGATGGTCAGCGCCATCAACGGGCAGGTGGTCGAGCGGCTCTCGGAGGCCCTCGGCCAAAAAGTTCGCTGATCGATTCCTCATCGGCAGGAGGTCGTATGTCCGCACTTCCCGACGAACGCGAAGCCCAAGGAAAAAAAGAGGCGATGGAGACGGCCGAGGCCGCCCGCGAGACGGAGTGGGAAAATCCCAGTTTCGTCGGCGAGCTCTTCATGGGGCGCTTTCATCCTGATTGGGTCCATCCTTTTCCGGAGCAGGACCCGGTCGACCGGGAGGCGGGCGACCGGTATATCGCCGAACTGGAAAATTTCCTCCGCGACAATCTCGATCCCGACGAGGTGGACCGCAGCGGCCAGATGCCGGCGGAGGTGATCGACGGCTTGGTGAAGCTCGGCGCCTTCGCCATGAAGATCCCCGAAAAATACGGCGGCTTGGGCCTAAGCCAGATCAACTACAACCGTGCCATCCTGGCCATTGCCAGCTATTGCAGCAACACGGCGGTCTGGCTCTCCGCCCACCAGAGCATCGGTGTGCCGCAGCCGCTGAAGCTGTTCGGCACCGAGGAGCAGAAACGGAAATTTCTGCCGCGCTTTCGGGACGGAGCGATCAGCGCCTTCGCCCTCACCGAGCCCTCGGTCGGTTCCGACCCGGCGCAGATGAAGACCACCGCCACTCCGATCGAGAACGGCGATTATTACCTGATCAACGGGGAGAAGCTCTGGTGCACCAATGGGCCTGTGGCCGATGTCTTGGTGGTGATGGCCAAGACCGGGCCCAAGGAGATCACCGCCTTCATCGTCGAGACCGAGACCCCCGGCTTCGAGGTCATCCACCGCTGCGAGTTCATGGGGCTCAAGGCCATTCAGAACGGCCTGCTGCGTTTCAAGGACGTCAAGGTCCCGAAGGAGAACATCCTGTTGGGGTTGGGCCGGGGCCTCAAGTTGGCCTTGGTCACCTTGAACACCGGCCGCCTCACCTTGCCGGCGGCTTGCACCGGCGGGGCCAAGCAATGCCTGAACATCGCCCGCGATTGGGCGAACGAACGGGTGCAGTGGGGGGCGCCGATCGGCAAGCACGAGGCGGTCGCCGCCAAGCTGGCCTGGATGGGCGCCTATACCTTCGCGATGGAGGCGATGACCCGTTACGCCTCGGCCCTCGTGGACTTGGGCGGGCGCGACATCCGGCTGGAGGCGGCGATGGCCAAGCTGTTCTGCTCGGAGGCGGGTTGGAAGATCATCGATCAAACCATGCAGATTCGCGGCGGTCGCGGTTATGAATGCGCCCTCTCCCTGCGCGGGAGGGGGGAAAAGGCCTTCCCAGTGGAGCGGATCATGCGCGACGCCCGCATCAACACGATCATCGAGGGCTCGTCGGAGATCATGCACCTGTTCATCGCGCGGGAGGCCCTGGATCCCCACATGCACCTCGGGCAGGACCTTTTTAATCCCAAATCGGGGACGGTGGGGAAGCTGCGGGGACTGTTCAAGATGGGCGCCTTTTATGCCTGGTGGTATCCGCGCCAATGGCTTACCGCCGGGGCCTGGTTGAAGCATGGCCGGATGGGGCCCTTGGCTTCCCACTACCGCTTCATCGAACGCAGCGCCCATCGCTTGGCGCGGGGGATCTTCCATGCGATGGCGCGCTATCGCTTGGCCTTGGAACGTCAGCAGGTCTTGCTCGCCCACCTCGTGGAAATCGGCGTCTCGCTTTTTGCCATGGCGGTGGCCTGCAGCCGGGCGCTGAGCTTGGCGGGACAGAAGGGCGAATACGCCAACGCGGTGGAGTTGGCCGATCTCTTTTGCCGGTATCAGCGCAAGGAAGTCCGCAGACGCTTCCAGTCCCTCTTCGACCGCGACGACGGCAGGGCCTATCGCCTGGCGGGGCGTTTCCTGAAGGGGGAATACGCCTGGTTGGAGGAGGGTATCGTCCCGGCGACCGAGTTCGTCCAGCTGCCCCGGGAACCCGCCGAGGCCGATCGGAGAAGGGGGACGGGGTAGATTTCTAATATGATTTTAGAAAGTATCTTCGCAACCCCGGAAGGCCCCTTCCGATAAGGCCCCAAATCGGAACAATCTCGTTTTATCGACTTCATTTTCCATGGGAAAGGGCTGGGCTTGACTCCTCCCGCCTACACCACGCGCTTCTCCAGCGATCCGGGCCTGCAGGGCCTGTATAGCGATTTGCTCGCCGCCGGCCAGAGCGACCGCGTCCTCGACCAGGGTTTCGCATCGATCGATTATTCCCGCGTCCAGGCGGGTAGCCTCCAGGGCAATGCGGACCGGGTGCTTGATTCGGCCGAGCTCTTTACTTCCGTCACCACTACTTCCGGGCTTGCCTCCGCCTACCAGCGCTTTGCCGGAGAGGCGATCCCTTGGCTGCCTTCTTCTAGTGCGACGACCCAGGCAGTCCTGCGCCGCTTCGATGCCGAGCTGGCGCGCTGGCGAACCGAGCTTCATCTGCCGAGCGGGGTGAACCGCGCCCTGGCCGAGCGAATCTTCAACTGGGTCACCGATCCGCAGGGCCTGGGCCTGCAATCCCAGACCAACCCGCCGGAGCGGAATTTCGACGAGACGCTGGCGGCGGGCGGGGGCGATTGCACGGAGTTCACCAAAGTCCTGCTGGCCCTCTTCCAGCGGGCGGGCTTCAGTCCCTATCCGGTCTGGGTGGGCGTCGACAGCCGCGGCGATCGAGTCAACCACATCGCCACCGGGATTACCCTCCACGGCCGCACGGTCTTGGTGGATCCGATTTACAATGTCTTTGATGCCCAGCACCGGTCCACGTCCCGATTGAGCCTCCGGGAATTCCTGGCCTGGCATTGGAACAACCGCGCCCTCGACCGGCAGACCAGCTCCAGCGCCGCCGCCCTGAGTTTCTACCGCCGTGCCCTCCAGATCGACCCCGCCAATCCCCATATTTTGCTCAACCGAGGCATCTTTCACCGCGACGTACGCCAAGACGCCGCCTCGGCCCGGACCGATTTCGAAGCGGCCCTGCGGGTCGACTCTCGATTTCACGAGGCGCATTACGAGCTGGGTAATCTCGAATTCGATGCCGGACATTACCGGGAGGCAGCGACCCGGTTTCGGCAGGCCCTGGCCCTCTACTCCGGGGACAGCCGCTACCGCCGCAACTTGATCCTCTCTTTGGTCCGCCAAGGCGAAACCCTCGAGGCCCGCCAACAATACCTGCTCTTGGTCCAGCAAGACCCCAATGCCGACGACCTGCCGCGGCTTGGGCGCTTGGTGGGGTCCTGATCCCTCGGCAAATCCAGGCCCAGGGCCCCGAGTGAGGCCTGGATCCCCTGAATTTTTTGCTCCGTCTTCCTCTCTCCAGTCTCAAGTCGATTTCGAATATTTAATAAAAAATAATATTTTCAATAGGTTATGGCGTTGATCCGATTCTGAGTGGGAATGGGTCGGGAATGGCACCGGCTTTGCTTTTAATTAAACTTGCACACGTCACAGCGTATGCCGGGGGCATGCTGATGAAAGAGGTATGCCCATGGGCACGCAACTTTCCAGCAACCCGAAAAATTCCAACCCCAGCCAAGCGAAATTCTCCCACATCCAGCCCGTTGCCAAGCTTTGGAACCAGGGCACCGCCAAGGCCGTCAACCCCGAGACCCTGCCCACCCTGCCTTTGGCCACCCTGGAGACCGTCAGCGCCGCCACCACCATTGAAAATGCCGGCCAACAGGCCGCCTTCGACGCCGAGCTGGCCCTCCTGAAGGACCTGCTCCTTCAGGCCCGCCGCTCGGCGATCCTGGCCCGCAGTCAGACGATGGAGCTGGCCCAGCGCCAGAACCTCTGCCGCCAGGCCCAGGGCCAGTTCGAGACGGCCCTCGAATCCCTCCGCAAGCTGGGCGCCCTGGCCCGCCGCCTCGGCATGGAGACCCGCCGTAAGTTCCGCGCGATCGAAGGCGCTCAGGAATGGCGGGTGATCCGCCACACCATCCGCCGCAGCGCCGAGATGAACCAATTGAATCTGGCTGTCGCCGCCTAATTCCCGCAAAATCAGTATTTTTGAGGGGTTTGCGCCTCGACGGCCCTTGTTTTGAGGGGGGTATCCCCCAATTATTGACAGTTCGAAGGCTGCATCGCGTCAATCTGTCTAGCTTTTTGTACGGTCCAATCGGCAGCGTAACTAATTAAAATCACATGTGATATTTAGCAATGCGCGAGGGAGTAGGGTTCCCTTTTCAGTCTTTGGCATGGCCATTGCTATTTTGTCTTTCCGAAGGGTGCACGGCGTCTGACTCCAGGACAAAGTGTTAACGGGGTTATTGTGTAGAAAGGGAAAGACACAATGTCCGGAAAATCCGCAAATAAAGCTGCTCCTAGCAATGGCGCCCCGCAATGGCTGATTCAAGCCGGTATGCAAGGCGGCTGGGTCGGCAAAGATGGTAAGTCCGCCCCGGTTGGGAAACCTGGACCCGCCAAGAAGCCGACTTCTACCGACAATGGAAAAGGTTATGTCGCTGCGCAAGGCCTGAAGGGCGTGACGCGCGGTTCGACGGAAGGCCCCTATGGCCTGCGTTTGAGCGACGCCCCGCCCCTGGCCACCAAGGGTGAGGGCATCAAGATGGACCACGGCATTCGCACCATCGGTCAGGGCAAGGCCACGACCTTGATGGCTGCGCACGCGCCCAAGTTTGGCCAACACCACGCCAAAGCGCCGGTGCTTCATTACAACCCGGACGTGTCGCGCTCGGGCAGCAATCCCTCCCGCGCCGCGGGTCCGAAGCCCAAGGCGGCTCCGAAGGTGCATACTCCCGATGCCTCGCTGAAACCCGATGGGGTGGTGCGTGGCGATCGGACCTACGCCCTGGTCGGCAAAGACGGGAATAAAATCGGGACGCCGGCCTAAGCGGCTTCACGAAGAAAATCGGATGTTTGGGGGTACAAGGGGTCGAGCTTCAGGGCTTGACCCCTTTTTTTTGGCGTGAAATAAGCCCCTCATGAACCGATATTCCGCTTCGCTCTTCTCCTACCAGAGACGCAAGACCCGCGAGGTCAAGGTCGGGGACGTCGGGATCGGCGGCACCCATCCGATCCGCGTTCAGTCGATGACCATCTCCGACACCATGGATACCGAGGCGGTGGTCAAAGAGACGAAGGCCTTGGTCGAGGTGGGCTGCGAGATCGTCCGCATTACCGCCCCCACCATCCACCACGCCGAAAATTTGAAGAACATCCGCGACCGGCTCCGGGCCGACGGGATCAGGGTCCCCTTGGTGGCCGACATCCACTTCACGCCCCAGGCCGCAATGATCGCCGCCGATTACGTCGAGAAGGTGCGCATCAACCCCGGCAATTACGCCGACCGCAAGCTCTTCGCCGTCAAGGAGTACACCGATTCCGAGTACGAGTCCGAGCTTGCCCGCATGGCCGAAAAATTCATTCCCTTAGTGCGCAAGTGCCGGGAGCGCGGGGTTGCGATGCGCATCGGCACCAACCACGGCTCGCTCAGCGACCGCATCATGAACCGCTACGGCGATACCCCGCTCGGCATGGTCGAATCGGCCCTGGAATTCGTCCGCCTCTGCGAGGCCGAAAATTACCGCGACCTGATCATCTCGATGAAGGCCAGCTCCCCCTTCATCATGATCGAGGCCTACCGCCTGTTGGCCCAGCGCATGGCCGAGCTCGGCATGGACTACCCCTTCCATCTCGGCGTCACCGAGGCGGGGGAGGGGGAGGACGGCCGCATCAAGTCGGCGATCGGGATCGGTTCACTTTTGGAAGACGGAATCGGCGACACGGTGCGCGTCAGCTTGACCGAGGACTCGATCCACGAGATCCCCGTCGCCCGGCAGTTGGTGAAAAAATTCAACGCCAGGCTAGGCCGACCGGAGCCGCTCGCCGCCGAGTCGATCGAGATCTCCTGGGATCCCATGGAACGGAAACGCCGCGAGAGCCAGGTCATCCTCGCCGGCGACCGAAAAGTCGGCAACGGCAACACCTATCAAGTCGTCGCGACCTTCCCGGTCGCCGGCCTTGCACCGGACTCCCTGGCCGATCTGGAGCGTTGGGCCAAGGCCCGCAAGGGCGAGGAGCCCGTGATGGACCTCCTGTTCCTGGAGGCGCCGGCCTCCCTTGCCCCGGAGGATTTGGATGGGCTCCGTGAGCGGGTCGCGACGCTGTTTCCCGCTTCCCATTTCGGCCTGGTCGTGGACGATCCCGCGGCCGCCCGCGAGGCCTTGGTGGTCTGGGATGCGGCGCGATTGCGGGTGACTCCCGAGCTTCCCTCGGAGCAATTGAAAGAGCTGGCCCGGCTCGCGCAAAAGAACCAAAAGTTCCTCGAGCTGCGCTTTCCCTCGGTTGCGGCCTTGGTCGACCGTCTGCCGATTTTGAAGGCCTCCGCCTCGCTGGCGCTCAGCCTCGATTCGCGGCAGCCCATTTACGATTATCGGCGCCTCGCGGCCCTGCTCGCCAAAGAAGGCGTCAAGCACCCGATTCACCTGACGGTCGACGCCAAGGGCTGCGAAGACGTCACCCTCGAAGGTTCCTCCGCCTTGGGCTCGCTTTTGATGGATGGCATCGGGGATTCGGTGGAGGTGCAAAACGTCTCTCCCGCCGAGGCGACCCGCCTGGCCTTCAACATCCTGCAGGCGAGCCGCCTGCGCATCAGCAAGGCGGAATTCATCGCCTGTCCTTCCTGCGGCCGGACGCTCTTCGACCTGCAGGAGACCACCCAGCGCATCAAGGCCAAGACCCAGCACCTCAAGGGGGTCAAGATCGCGATCATGGGTTGCATCGTCAACGGCCCGGGCGAGATGGCCGACGCCGACTTCGGCTACGTCGGCGGCGGACCGGGGCGCATCCACCTGTATGTCGGCAAGGATTGCGTCGAGAAGAACATCCCCTCGGAGATCGCCGACGAGAAGCTGATCGAGCTTATCAAGAAACACAACCGCTGGGTGGAACCGCCCGCCGCTTGAGGCCCGAGAAAAGCGCCGATTTGGCGTGATTTTCTCGGACCGGCACACCCAATCCCTATGGAATTTTTACCATGAAGCAATCCCAATTACTCATCCCGACTCTGCGCGAGGCACCCGCCGACGCCGAAGTCATCAGCCACAAGCTGATGCTGCGCGCCGGGATGATCCGCAAGACCGCCGCCGGGGTCTACTCCTTCCTTCCCTTGGCGCTGCGGGTCTTGGAGAAAATTGAAACGATCATCCGCGAAGAGATGGTCCGCGACGGCGCCCAAGAGGTGCTCTTGCCCATCGTGATGCCCGCCGAGCTTTGGAAAGAGACCGGACGCTGGGATTACTACGGCAAAGAATTGCTCCGCTTCAAAGACCGACACGACCGCGACTTCTGCATCGGGCCCACCCATGAGGAGGCGATCACCGACCTGATCCGCCAGAACGTCAATTCCTACCGGCAGCTGCCGATCAACCTCTTCCAGATCCAGACCAAATTCCGGGACGAGATCCGGCCGCGCTTCGGCCTGATGCGCGGGCGGGAATTCTTGATGAAAGACGGCTATTCCTTCCACGCCGACGAGGAGGACGCCAAGCGGACCTACTGGCTGATGTATGAGGCCTACAAACGGATCTTCTCGCGTTGCGGCCTGGTCTTCCGTCCGGTCGAGGCCATGACCGGCGCGATCGGGGGCAGCCTCAGCCACGAATTCCAGGTCTTGGCGAAGAGCGGCGAAGACCCTGTCCTAACCTGTACGCAATGCGACTACGCCGCCAATGTCGAAAAGGCGGCGCTGCGCCCGCTGGCCGACTCGGACCAGGCCAAAGCCGCCTCGGGAAAATTCCAAAAGGTCGCCACTCCGGGCAAAACCAGCATCGAGGAGGTGAGCGCCTGCCTCGGGGTTCGCCCCCAAGACCTGGCCAAGATTTTGATTTTCGAGACCGAGCAGGGGCCGATCGCGGCCTTGGTGCGCGGCGACCACGAACTGATCCCTCCCAAGCTCGAGTTGGTGGCCGGCGTCCGCAAGTTGGAAATGGCCACGGCGGCGACGATCGAAGGCGTCTTGGGCAGCGCGGTCGGTTTCACCGGCCCGGTGGGATTGAAGGCGCCGCTCTATGCCGACTTCGCCGTGGCGGAGATGAAGGACTTCGTGGTCGGTGCCAATGAGCGGGATTTTCACCTGAGCGGCGTCAATCTGGGCGATTTCGAGGTGAAGGGCTTCTTCGACTTGCGGCGGGCCGTCGCCGGAGACCGCTGCCCCAAGTGCGAGGGGCGCTACGAAGAGCATCGCGGCATTGAGGTGGGCCAGGTCTTTTTCTTGGGCGACAAATACTCGCGGTCGATGAACGCGAAGTTCCTCGACGAGTCGGGCCAGGAGCGGGTCATGACGATGGGCTGCTACGGGATCGGCGTCAGCCGCACGGCGGCCGCGGCCATCGAGCAAAACCACGACGACAACGGCATCGTCTGGCCCTATCCCATCGCGCCCTTTCATTTTCATTTGGTCACCCTGAACGTCGGCGACGCCGCGGTGCAGGAGGCGAGCCGCGATATTTACGCGAAGATGCAGGCGGCGGGCCTCGAGGTCCTCTGGGATGAGCGCGACGAGAGCCCCGGGGTCAAGTTCAAGGACAGCGACCTGCTCGGAATCCCGTTCCGCGTGGTGGTCGGCGCCAAGGGACTCAAGGAAGGCCTGATCGAGGTCAAATCGCGCAAGACCGGCGAGGTGCAGAAACTTGCCTTGGGCGACCTGCTGCAGCGGCTCAAAGACATCCATCAAAACCAAGCGGCGGTTCGGTGAGCCATGCCAAAGCTTTCTCCCCTTATCGTCGCCCTCGATGTTGAGACCCTTCGGGACGTCGAGAAGATTTTGCAAAAATTGGGACCCGCCGTCGATTTCTACAAGGTCGGACTCAAGCTCTTCACCCACTACGGCCCCGAGGTCCTGAAATTGTTGCGCCGCAAGCGAAAGCGCGTCTTTCTCGACCTCAAATTCCACGACATTCCCAACACCGCCGCCGAAGCCTGCCGGGAGGCGGTGGTCCACCGGGTCGACATGCTCACGCTGCACGCCAGCGGCGGTTCCGAGATGATGGCCGCGGCGGTGCGGGCCACTCGAGAAGAGTCGAAAAAAAGAAAGCTCCCTGCGCCTTTCCTGATGGGGGTGACGGTCTTGACCTCGATGGACTCGCTGGCCGAATTGGGGCTTAAGACCCCGCCGGCGCGGCAAGTCCTGCGCCTCGCTCAATTGGCCGCGGGCGCGGGGATGGACGGCGTCATCTGCTCACCCCAGGAAATCGAGCTGTTGCGCGCCCAACTGCCTCGTCGCTTCAAGATCGTCACGCCCGGCGTGCGTCCGGCCGGGGCGGACCGAGGCGACCAGAAGCGGGTCAAGACCCCGGAAGAGGCCTTTCGCCTGGGCGCGGACGCCATCGTGATGGGGCGGCCGATCCTGGCCTCGCCGGATCCCCGAGCCTTGGTGACCTCCATCCTCAGGGGAAGGGCCTAGCGGTCGGAGGGCAAGCAAGGGTTTTAGGCGGCTTCAACCATGGCCTTCGCTTACTATCGTCGACTCAATCCCGCGCAGAAAAAGATCTACCGGCGCAGCGACGCCATCCACTCCCTGGAGATCCCCCAACCCGAGCGCTTTGCGAAGATCTTGGCTTATCTCGAAAAGGCCCTGGCGCTGGGGAATCAGGCGCGGACCCAGGAGGGGGCCCAGGTCTTGGTCTCGGCCTTTTGCCGGGTGTTCGGGGTGCCGCCGGCGAAGGTAAAGGTCTTGGAGCGACGTCCTTCCCATTCCTGGGGGGAACTGCACGGCCTCTACGAGCAGCGCCGCACGGGTCCGCCGACCATCACCGTCTGGATGCGCACCGCCAAGCGCATCCAAGTGGTGGCCTTCAAGACCTTCCTGCGCACCATCCTGCACGAGGTGATGCACCACCTCGACTACACCCTGCTCAAGCTGGGGGATTCCTTCCACACCGAGGGCTTTTATCAGAGGGAGTCGAGCCTGCTCCGCCAATTGCTGGGCGAGGGGCTCAGCGCGGGGCCGGCCGCGAGGAAGCCCGGGAGAAGTCCCGCACTTGGCTGAGGCTGGGGAGGAACAGCCGGCCTTCCCCCAGGTCGCGCTGCGCGGCGGGCAGCTCCTGCCATACCTTGAGAAATTCCTGATAGGGCTCCGCCACCGGCTCGGCCCCGCTGAAGAACAGGGTGCGGAGGTATTCGCGGTGGAAGGCCCCGCGGCCGCCCACCAGCAGGCGGGCGAGCTCGGGCGCTTCGCGCAATAGCCCCAGGGCCTGGGCGTGCAATTCGGCGGCGGAATCCGAGCGGTAGGTTCTTTCCGGGTTCAGCAGGTCGCTCAATTTTTCCTTCGGCAGCATGCCTTGCAGGAGCAAGGTTTGGGAGACGAAGCCGTTCAGCCTGCGGCGGATCATGGGCGCCGACAATCGAGCGAGCGCGGCGGGGTCTTGCAGTAATTCCGGGACTCGCCTCGGCAGTTCCTCGTGGGGCGCTGCCTTGATCCATTCCGCCAAAAAGCCGTCTCGCCATCCCGCCTCACGCGGGATCAGATAGGCGCCGGGCAGGTCCAAGGGCATCTCCCCGGCTCGCAACAGCAAGGGACGGCCCTTGCGGCGCAGGGCGAAATTGCGCAGCTCGATCGAGGATTCCAGGGTCTCTTCCCCAAGCGTGGTGATGCGTTCCCGGAAGGACTGCAGGGTTCCGAAATCGAAATGCCCGTAGGCGTGCTGCAGCAGCTGTTGGATCCGGACCGCAACCTCGATGGGATGGAAGGTCGGCCTGGTGTCCTCGCTGGTTTCGGCCTTGAAGGCGACGTTCGCGATGCGGGCCAGGCGGCGGCCGCGCAGGGCGCAGGCCTCCTCGAGGGACTTTACGGAGGGCGCCTCCGCGACCATCTCGCGGTAGAAGGCCTCGATCCGTCGGTCCATCTCTTGTTCGTAGCTCTTCCAGTCGCGGTAACTCAGGGGAGGGGCGGCGTCGGAGGCCGTGATCCGGTTGGAATCCGTCGGCTCGGGGGTGGCTCCCTTGCCGAAATGGATGCGGTAGCCCCCCTCGGGGGCCGGGGGCGGCGCCGGTTGGGCCGCCTTGAGCGAGGGCAGGGTGTCGGCCGAGTTTACAGTTGCGGGCTTGGTGGGGGACTGCGCGGAGCCGGCCTCCGGGATAATGCGATACTGGACCCGATCCCCCTCCCAAAAAAACAGCACCCGTTGGCCTTGTCGAAGCAGACGGAGTTCTACCGTGGCCTCGCGGGGCAAGGGGATCGCGGCGCGCAGGCGACCGGCGATGGCCGCGGCGTCGCGAGCCTCCACCCATGAGTCGCCGTCGTAGGAGAGCCTTGGCTCCGGCATGCGAAGCGCGCGGGGCAGGTTCAGCAGGATCATGTAGAGATCGGTGGCCCTCAGCTCCGCCTCTACCGCGGGCAATCTCAAGGTGGGGCGAAGGGTGGGCGCATCGCTGGAAGGCGGGTTGGAATCGTCCGAGCTCATCGCCATGAGGAAGGGGGCCTTGGGGTCACCGGCCCGACCCCTGGAGGAGGCCCAGGCCGGCTCCAGTAATCCTGCGGAAGCGATTCCACCGGGCGGAGGTCGGTGCAGCAAGAGCTCGCCCCTGGCCTCGAGGCCTCGTTCCCAGGCGGAGAAGCGGGGACCGAAGGCGCTTTGGGCCAAACGGCCCGCGACGTGGAGATGCAACAGGGTCGCGAGCGAATCGACGAGGAGGGATTCGCCCTCGCGGATGGGCCTCAGCTCGGCGAGGCCTTCCAGGCGGCGGCCCAGGGCGATGCCGCCCAAGAGGGCGCCTTGCCGAAGCAGTCCCGAGGCGAAGGGTTGATGGGCTCCGAGACGGCGGGCCATCCCCGTGCCGAGGGCCCCGCCCAGCTTGAGGGCGCCGAGCAAGAGGTAGGAAGAGGCGAGCTCCGCTCCGAGACTTGGCTCCGCCGCGCCGGCCTCCGGGGCCCCGCGCAGCGCCCGGGAGCTAAGCGTGAAGGCGGGGGCCTCCAAGGCGAACCCCGCCAGGCCCGCGACCAGTCGGGCGCCGAGGCCGCGGGTGAAGAGATTTCCGGTGGCATGGCAGGAGAGCCCCGCCAGGGCCGTGAGCCTGGTCATACGAAAGACCGTCGAGGCCACGCCCATGGAGATCAAGGCGGCGGGGTTCGAGGCCTCGCGGGCGAGATTGCGAAAAAATATTTCGGAACGCTCGGCGAGCGAGCCGCGCCCCAGCAGGGCCTCAATCCGGCGCTGTGCCCGGCCTAGGAGGGCGGGGGTCGAGACGGCGGAATAAAGTTCCAGGGCGGCGCCGAGGTTTCCAGCCCGCTCCTCGCGGGTGGCGAGGTTGAGCAGGCCTTCGTCCCTCAGGGTGGGATCGGCCTCCTTGGCCAGGTCGGCCAATTCTCGGGAGGCGCTGTCTTGGAGGGGAAGTCGAGAGAGGCGGGACCAGGCGCTAGCGGTCCCGAGAGGGGGTGTCACGATGAAAAACTCCTTACCCAGAAATCAGGAAATCGACACATTTCAAGATAAGTTAATAATATTGATCACTTAACTTGATGCGTCAAAATAACGCAAGGCGTCTAAGGGTTTTTCAGGCCTTTGTCAATAGGGCCATGACCTTTTGCATGTCTTCCCAGACGGGGCGCTTCATGTTGGGATTTCGCAGCAGGAAGGCGGGGTGGTAGGTGGGCATGAGCTGGATCGAACCCTCGGGCAGGCTGGTCTCGAATTTGGCCTTCACGAGCGCCGAGGGCCAGGGGTGGAAACGGCCGCGGAGGCCGGTGATCTTGGCCTCGGTCTGCAGCAAGGTCTGCACCGCGAAGTTGCCCAAGCCCACGATGACCTTGGGGCGGATGATCTCGATTTGACGCAGCAGGAAGGGTTCGCAGGTCGAGATTTCGTCGGGAGCGGGATTGCGGTTTTCGGGCGGGCGGCATTTGACGACGTTCGCGATATAGACCTCGGAACGCTGGAATTTCATCGCCTCGATGATCTTGGTCAAGAGTTGTCCGGCGCGGCCCACGAAGGGTTCCCCCTTGAGGTCCTCGTCGCGGCCGGGGGCCTCTCCGACGAACATCAGCTCGGCGCCGGGATGGCCCACTCCGAAGACGATGTTGCTGCGCTGCTCGCAGAGCCGGCAGCGGCGGCAGTCGCTGATCTCGGCGCGGATCTTGTCGAGTTCGGCCTGACGTTCGGTTGCGGACTTTGAATTGGAGGCGTCGCGTTGCGTTGCGACCGCCGGCCTTGCCGGCTCGGGCAGGGGCCGCGTCGCGGCGGCCTCGGCTGAGGAGGGGGCAGAGGAAGCGCTGGATCCGATCTCGCCGGCGGGGCCGGTTCGCGGGATCTCGCGCTCCCCGGCCAAGTAGAGCGCCTCTAACTTTTTTCGAGCCAACTCTTCCGTTTTCATGGGCCTTGTTCTAACCTCTCCCCATGCTGCTCTATGGCCTTTTCGCCTGCGCTGTCTACCTTCTTTTGCCGCTGGCGGCCCATGCCTGGGGGCCTGGCGCCCATATGAGCTACGCCAGTTATGCCTTGGCCCATGCCGCGGTCCTGGCGCCCCCGATCCGGGCCCTGCTCAAGAAATTTCCCGAGACCTTTCTTTACGGCACCATCGCCGCCGACATCATCTTCGGAAAGAAATACGCCGGCGAGCTCTACCACTGCCACCACTGGGATGTGGCGCTGCCCCTCCTGGATCGGGCCGAGACCGAGCGCGAGCGGACCTTCATCTACGGCTACCTCTCCCACCTCTCGGTGGATACGGTTGCCCATAATTTCTTCGTCCCCTACAAGATCATCCGTTCCTACGAGACCCTGACCCTGCGGCATACCTATTGGGAGATGCGCTTCGACCTCAAGCTGGACCCCAAGGTATGGAAGACCCTGGAGGAGGTCGCGGAGGGGGATTACCGCGAGCTCGATCGTTTCCTGGAACGCTGCCTGAAACGCACCATTTTCAGCTTCAAGACGAACAAGAAGATATTCGACAGTCTCTTGCTGGTGCAGCGCATGAACAAGTGGCGGCAGGCGGCCGAATTGCTGGCCAAACGCAGCGACTACGAGCTGGAAGACCAGGACGTCCGGGAATACAAGAACCTCTGCCACGAGGTCCTCATCGAATTCCTGCAAGGGCCGGAGCAGGCGAGGGTGCTGCGGGCCGATCCGGCCGGGCAGTTGAAATTGCTCTACGCCAAGGAAATGGCGAAGGACCTGCGCAGCTACACCCGCAAGGAGATCATCAGCCGGTCCCAGGCCCGGCATTTGATCGGGGAGATCCGCTCCAGCCTCAAGGAGGGGATTTATAAGCCGGTGGACCTGCCGGTGATCATGGATGCCATCCAGTAACTATTCGTAATTAATGGAATTAATATCTTGTCTCTCAGGCAACTTGCTTTGGGGCACCGGCCGATAAGAAGATTATTAGGGTCTCTTTTTCGACTTTTGCTCCATTCATTGAAAGGAAATTCCCATGAAAAACTGGAAGGCGATCGGGGTGGCACTGCTGGTTACGACTCTTGTTTATTCGGGATGCAGTAAAAACCAAAAGGCCCCGGCTGGGGAGGAAGAAAGCCCCGGTGCCCAGGTGACGGCCGCTGAGCCGGTTGAAAAGGCACTCGTGGATGGCTGTGAGGGAAATGGCACCTTGGCAGGGGCCAAGACCGCCTTTGCCGCCAACGATTTTAAAGAGGCCAACCGGCAGGCCCGCTGCGCCTTCAACGACAGCGTCAAAGCCGATCCTAACAGCCCCAATACCGAGGCGGCCTTTTATGCCTTCCTGTCCAGCATGGCTCTGGCGGTGGAGAGCCCCCAGTTTCAGTATGTTGCCGATCTCAATATCCAGGCCAAAACGGTCTTTGGCACGGACGGGGATCCCGACAATCTCACGACTCAATTGGCTGCCAAATATCCCGGCGATGGCTTGGTGCTCGCCAGGAATTTCTTCAAGTTCCACGAGCAAAAGGGCCATTCCATCTCCGACGTGGTCGGTAAGGCGGCGGAATTCATCGGGGAAAATTTCGACGATTGGCACGTGCTGTTGAAGGCGATGGCCACCGATCCCAAATTCATCAATTCCAAGATCCCTGCCCATTTCAACGACAATTCCACCGAGCTGGTCTTCACCTTCACCGAGGCTTCCTATTACTTGCCTTGGGTGGATGCCCTGCGTTTCGCCGCCAAGGTCTACCCCTATTACGACCTGGGAATCACCAATTCGGACAGCTTCGCCGACATCAATACCCTGGTCCAAGACATGAATACGGCGCCGAAGCTGCTCAGCCTTAAGGGGACGGCGAACGGCAGCGCCTTGCTCCCCTATCTCGATGTGTGGTTGAGCGCCTATGCGCTCGGGGCCGGGAACGTCATCATGCGGCCTCCCGAGGCCTGGTTGCTCAGCAGCGACCTGCTCAAAGATACCATCCCGCACGATTTCGAGGGACAGGCGAAAATGGCGATCTTTGTCTCGCAATTGAAGGATTCCATCCGGGGTGGAACCGTCTTTTTGAGCAATTCCCAGCTCAAGACGGGCATCGACCTGAAAAAGATGGCGACGGAGTTGCCCGATTCGGCCAAGGTCGCGGAGAATCCGGTGGAGGTGAAGGGCGATGGGCTGGATTTTAGGGATGCCTTCATCAAGGAATTTTTCAAGAACTCCGTGGTGACGCGTCCCTAAGCGAATTTCTATCTTCTCAAAAAGGCTCCTCCCGACGGAGGGGCCTTTTTTATTTGGGGAGGAGTTGTTCGATGGCGTCGAAGATCTGTTCGGCGAGTTCCGATTTTTGAGCCTTTTTTAGCGCCACGGGTTTTCCGGACCTTCCGATCAGGGTGACGCGGTTCTCTTCGCTGCCGAAGCCGACCTCGCGGCTGGACACGTCATTGGCGACGATCAGATCGAGGTTTTTTCTTTTCAACTTTTCCCGGGCGTGGGGGAGGAGCGACTCGGTTTCCGCGGCGAAGCCCACCAGGATCTGGCCCTTGCGCTTGGCTCGGCCCAGGGTGAGCAGGATGTCGGTGGTCGGTTGCAGTTCGAGCCGCAAGGCCCGCCCGTTCTTCTTGAGCTTGTGCGGCAACGCCTTGGCGGGGGCGAAATCCCCGACGGCCGCGGTGCCGATGAATAGATCGGCGTCGGGAAAGAGGCGCTGGCAGGCCTTTCCCATTTCGGCGGAGGAGACGACATCGATGCGGCGCACGCCCGCCGGCGTCGGCAGGGTCACGGGGCCCGCCACCAGAGTGACCTCGGCGCCGCGGCGCTGCGCGGCCTCGGCCAAGGCGAAGCCCATCTTGCCCGTGCTGGGATTGCTGAGGAATCGGACGGGATCGAGGAATTCGCGGGTGGGGCCCGCGTTGATCAAGACCTTAAGGCCGCTGAGACTTTTTTTTTTGGCGGGAGTCGGGGCTCCGAACTGGGACTCGCAGGCGGCGACAATCTCTTCCGGCTCGGCCATCCTTCCCTTGCCCTCCCAACCGCAGGCCAGGTAACCCTCGCCCGGCTCGATCATGCGGTAGCCCCTTTCCTGCAGGCTGCGGACATTATCTTGGACGACAGCCTTGTCCCACATGTTGACGTTCATGGAGGGCGCGAACCAGACGGGGGCGCGGGTGACCAGGGCGACGGTGGTGAGGAGGTCGTTAGCCATGCCATGGGCCAATTTGGCGATCAAGTCGGCGGTGGCCGGGGCGATCACCAGGAGGTCGGCCTGGTCGGCGAGCCGGATGTGGCTCATCTCGGACTCTTCGGTGAGGCTGAACAGGTCGCTGTGGACGGGATTGCCGGAGAGGGCCTGGAAGCTCAGCGCGGTGACGAATTGCTGGGCGGAGGCGGTCAGGATGACGTGGACCTCTGCGCCCCGCTCCGAAAGGCGGCGGACCAGCTCGCAGGCCTTGTAGGCGGCGATGCCGCCGCTGACCCCGAGCAAGACCATTTTACCCTTGAGGCGGCTCATGGGGAATTTATAGCAGGAAAGAGAAGCTTACCGAAATAAGAAAAAATCGCTAAGATGAAGGCCTTGGGAAATCCGGGGCAGTTATTCCCCGGCCCTTGCGGAGCATGCTCAAGGAACGAGAAAAATCCGAATTGCTGCGATTCGCCCGCTTCGCGGTGGAGGAGCAGCTGCGCCAGGGCCGGGCCGAGTTTCGCGAGGCCTCCGAGGCGGGCCTGCATCGCCCCGGCGGCGCCTTCGTCACCCTGCATCGCGGCGAGGAACTGCGGGGCTGCATCGGCCGCATCATCTCCCCGGATCCCCTCTACCGAACCGTCCAAGAGATGGCGATCGCCGCCGCCACCCAGGACTACCGTTTTTCCCCGGTGCGGTTCGAGGAATTGGTGGAAATCGAATTCGAGATCAGCGCCCTCACCGAGCCGAAGCCGATCGCCGGGGTGGAGGAGATCCAAGTGGGTCTCCACGGCCTGATCGTCAGCGCCGGAGCGCGTCGCGGACTCCTCTTGCCGCAGGTGGCGACCGAATACGGTTGGGACGCGGCGACCTTCCTCAGTCACACCTGCCAAAAGGCCGGCTTGCCCTTGGATTATTGGCGGCATGGCCCCCTGCGGATCGAGGCCTTCAGCGCCGAGGTTTTTTCGGAGGGCCCTCGCTAAGCGCTGGAAAAATTTCCCCGCCCCGGCTATGGCATGGCGAGATGAGTTCTTTGAGCCTGAAAAAGTTCGCCATGCTCTTCGGCAACCTGACCCTGCATATCGCCGGCTATTTGGGCATCAACGCCTATTTGACCCGCCAAGGGGCCGCCCACGACCTGGCCATTTCCCTGGATTACCAAATCCCCTTCATCAAGTATTTTGCGCCCTTCTATTCGATCGTCTATTTCATCCCCGTGGCGACCTTCTTCCTGTGCTGGAAGGATTACGAGACGATCAAGGCCGCCGCCAAGGCCTTTGCGGGCGCCGGCGTGGTGTGTTTCGCCTGCTTTCTGCTCTATCCGGTGAAATACACCCTGCGGGTCGAGCTGCATCCGCCCTACGATTTTTTCACCAATATCCTGCGCTTTTTCTATTGGATCGACCAGCCCTTCAATTGCTTCCCCTCGCTGCACGTGGCGCTGGCGGTGATCAGCGCCCTGGCGGTCCGGCGCTGCCGGCCGCGGCTGGCCCCGCTCTTCTATCTGCTGGCCGGCATCGTGTCGGTCTCGATTCTGTTCATGAAGCAGCACTACGTGCTGGATCTGGTAGGGGGGCTGGCGCTTTCCTGGTTGATGGCGGTGATGTTCCTGACCCGGGGTTCCGAGACGGGCGCCGAGGCGCTGGAACCCGCCGCGCCGGCCTGAGCGGCGGCTCCGTTGGTGATCGGCGGGGTGGAATGCAGGTAGGTATAGCCGTCGATCGTCTCCTCGTAAAAGTCGATCAGGCTGACCCCATCTTTGGGCTTCACCGCTCCCTTCCTCACTTGCTGGTCGATGGCCATCTTCACCGTCTTGATGAGCTCGGATGGTGCGTACTGAACCCGGGACAACACGTCCTTGACCCGGTCGCCGGGGATGACCTCTTCGAGGTAGAAATCCTCCGGGTCCTCGTCGTCGCAGAACACGTGAACTTCGTTCACCCGGCCGAACAGGTTGTGCATGTCGCCCATGATGTCCTGGTATCCGCCCAGCAGGAACATCCCGATGAAATAGGCCTCGCCCTCTTTGAGGGGGTGCAAGGAGAGGGTGTCGCGGCTGTCGACGATGGGATCGATGAAGCGGTCGATCTTGCCGTCGCTGTCGCAGGTGATGTCGACGATAGTCGTCTCCCGCGTGGGCGGCTCGTCGAGGCGGTGGACCGGGACGACGGGAAACAGCTGGTCGAAGGCCCAATGGTCCGGGGCGGTCTGGAACAGGCTGAAGTTGGCCAGGTACTGGTCGGCGAGCAGGTCGCCCAGTTTCGCGGTGTCTTCCGGTACGCGCCGCAGCCGCTCCTGGATCTTGATGATCTCGCGGCAAAGCTGCCAATGCAGCGTCTCGACCTTGGCCCGGTCTTCCAGATCGAGTAGCCCCAGCTTGAACATCGAAAGGGCCTCCTCCTTCTTGGCGGTGGCGTCGTGGTAGGTCGCGAGGAAGTTCTTGCGGGTCAGGCCGTTGACGATCTCGCGCATCTCCTGCACGACCTGGGATTCCTCCTTGCCGTTGGGCAGTACCGGGTTGCTGCCGATCTCGATGTGCCCGAACACCGACATGATGATGCAGGAGTGGTGCGCTACGATGGCGCGGCCCGACTCGCTGGTGATGTTGGGTTCGGGGACTTCCTCTTCCTGGCAGATCTGCTGCAGGTTGTAGATGACGTCGGAGACGTATTCGTCCAGGGTGTAATTCATCGAGGAATCGCCCGTCGTCTGGGAGCCGTCGTAGTCGACGCCGAGGCCGCCGCCGACGTCGAAATACTCGATCTGAAAGCCCATCTTGCAGAGCTTGGCGAAGATGCGGGCGCCTTCCTTGACGGATTCTTTCACCGTCCGGATGTCGGTGATTTGGCTGCCCACGTGGAAATGGAAGAGCTTGAGGCAGTGCTCTTTGTGGGCGGCTTTCAGGAGGTTCACCGCCTGCATGATCTCGGGAATGGTCAGGCCGAACTTGGCGAAATCGCCCCCGCTGTGCTCCCAGCGGCCGGTGCCCTTGGTGGTGAGCTTGGCGCGCAGCCCGATGTAGGGCTCCACTTGCATCTCCTCGGCGATCCGCAGCAGTTCGGGGAGCTCGCTGATCTTCTCGATGACCACGATGACCTTGCGCTCGAGCTTCCGCCCCAGCATGGCGAGGCGCATGAAGGGCTCGTCTTTGTAGCCGTTGCAGATAGTCAGCGCCTGGGGATCGGTGTTGAGGGCGAGCACGGTGAGCAATTCTCCCTTGCTGCCGGCCTCCAGCCCGTAATGGTAGGGGGCGCCCGCGTCGAGGATCTCCTCGACCACTTCCCGCATCTGGTTGACCTTGATGGGGTAGACCCCGAAATACTGCCCCTTGTAACCCGACTCTTGGATGATCCTCCGGAAGCTCTCGTTGAGCGTCACGACCCGGGAACGCAGGATGTCTTGGAAGCGGATGATGCAGGGAAAACCGAGCTTCTTCTCCTGGATATCCTCGATGACGTCCATCAAGTCGATGCTGGGGCCCTCCCGGCCGTAGGGCTGCACCGAGAGATGCCCTTTCTCGTTGACCCAAAAATAGCCGGATCCCCACTTCTCGATGTTGAAGTGCTCGATGGACTTGGCCACGGACCATTCGCTGAAGTGGGAGTTTTTGTCGTTGCCCATGCTTCCCTTCGCCGGCGGCGATTGTGGCGCCGGAACCGCTGCCTCCTATAACGAATTGACGGAGGATTCAAAAAAAATATAGCGACATTTGCATGAAATTACAGGTCGAAAAACTCGAGGAGGCCCTGACCGCCGCCTTGTGCCCCGTATTCCTGGAAGTGCTGGACGACAGCGCCAAGCACCGCGGGCATGCCGGAGCGCGGCAGGGCGGGGGAGGGCACTACTTGGTCACGGTGGTCGCCCCGGCCTTCGAGGGCAAGACCCTGGTCGAACAGCATCGCATGGTGAACGAGGCCCTGAAAGGCCTGTTTGGAAGCGAAATCCACGCCCTGGCGCTGAACACCTACAGCCCCTCCCAATGGCAGAGGCGGGGCGGCGGGGGCGCTTCCGCCTAGGCCGCCTCCAGGGCGGCGCGGTCCACTCGCTGGTACCAGTCCCGGACCGGGCGATTTTCCTGGATATGGCGGAAGGCAGGCAGGGTTTCGATGCTCTTTAGGATGCCGAAGACGGCCAGGTCGGCGCCATTGGGCCGCTTGCCGCCTAGGTAGTCGCGTCCTCCCAGGGCCTTTTCCCAGTCCCCCAGGCATTTCTTGAGGTGGGTCTCCGGATCGGCGATGCCCTGCTCCTTGGCGCTTTTTTTGGCCACCATGGTCATGACCAAGGCGCCGGAGTACTTGATGGTCCTTTGTTGGAGCCAGTTAAATTTTTCCTGTTGGGTGATGTAGTCGAAGGCCTTGAGCGAGTCGCCAAGCTTGCGATAGATCAGTGGTGGAAGGGCCCTCACCAGGGTCGCGTCCGCCCACTTCAACCATTTCTCTTCGACCTCCCTGTCTTCCGCGTTCTTCGCAAACACCGGCGTCTCCGGGAACTGCTCGTCGATGTACTTCATGATGGGGGTGGAGTCGTTCACCTGGTTTCCCGCGGCGTCGATGAAGATGGGGACCTTTTTGTACTCCTTGGAGAAGTGGATCTCTTTTTTGTTGAGGGGGTGCACCTCGACCGGCTGGTAGGGGATCTTTTTATAGCCGAGGATGGCCTTGACCTTCCAGCAGAAGGGACACACGTTATACTGATAAAGTTTGGGTAATTTTTTGGATGTCATGGCGCGTTCCTACCTGGGCAGCCAAAGATTTTTCAATATTTTTCAAACTTGTCACCTGGCTTTCTCGTAGCCATGGCAGCTTGGCCCCACGCAATCGAGGTGACTCACAAGGACGCCTCGAGAAAGGATCTTATGAAGACCGTCAAGAAAATCACCAAGGCCGCGGCATTGGCGATCACCTATTCCATCCTCTGCTTCTCTTAATTCCGCCTGGTTGTGGACTCCACTCACCATTTCTTTTCCACCGCCCGGAAAAACGGGGAGCGGGGTCTTGCGACGGGAACGTTTCGAGCCGGGTGTTTCTAATAAAACATTAATAATTTCAATATATTGAATTTGCACCACCCCCGCGAATCTTTTGGCAAAGGAATTGCTTCACTCAAAGCTTAAGAGGTGAAGCGATGGCGGTAATCGACATTGAATATGGCAGGGCAATCCTCGAGGAGCAGTTTGGCGAGCCCTCGGCCCCGAAGCAGGGGACCAAGGAATGGGAAATGATCCTGCATAACAGTTCCTATGGCCACGAATACGCCCGCCTCGAGCTGGAAGAGGCCAAGGACCTCTTGGCCCAGGAGGACCTGCTCGACAAGATGGAAAATTATAAGCGCGCCTATTTCATGGCCCGCCGCTATCTCAAGCGGGAAAACCCGGATGCGCTGCGCCGTATCGAGACCGAGTTAATGGATCAAAAAGTAAGGATTTTCGGAACTTATACGGCTTGATCTTTGGTTTGTGAGGATGTATCGGGAAGGCCCAATCCTAGGGGGATTGGGCCTTTTTTTTATACCTGGCTATGTCCGAACTCCTCTACGGAAAAAATCCCATCCTAGAAACCTTTCGCGCCGGCCGGCGGAAGGTGCTCCGCTTCTTTCATTTGGATTCCACCAAACCCGATGCCGCCCTGCAAGAGGCCCTGAGTTTTTGCCAGCGGCGAAAATTGAAGGTCGGCGCCGTGCCGCGCAACTGGTTTGAATCCAAGCTGCCCGGAATCCTGGCCCAGGGATGGGCCGCAGAGGTCGAAGAATATCCTTATGTGGCACTTGAGGTTTTGCTGAAAAACACCTCGGAAAAGAAAAGAAGTGTTCTATTAGCCTTGGATCAGATTCAAGACCCGCAAAACCTGGGTGCCGTGTTGCGCAACGCCGAGGCCTGCGGGGTAGACGGGGTCTTGATTTGCACCGACCGGGCGACCCACGTGACCCCCGCGGTGGTGAAGGCCTCAGCCGGCGCCTCGGAGCATTTGGCGATCAGCCGGGTGGTCAACCTGTCGCGGGCCTTGGAAGACTGCAAGGCGGCGGGGTTTTGGTCGGTGGGGACGAGTTTGGAGGCCGCAGAAAATGCCCTGACCTTCTCCTGGCCGGAGAAGACCCTTTTGGTCCTGGGGTCGGAGGGTAAGGGGATGCGGCGATTGACCCACGAAAAATGTGACTTCTTGATCCGACTGCCCCTGCTTGGTAAGATTTCCAGCCTTAATGTTGCGGCTACCTCGGCGGTATGTCTGTACGAAATCGTTAGAACTCTGGGCCTGTGGACCGGCAAGTAGCAGGCGATGGCTTGGTCGGGGGCGGATCGGGTAGCTCGGCTCCGCAAGGCCTCAATAGGATAGAAATATCCGGGTTTTAGGCTTGACAGGGTTGGGTGCGGCTACTATACACGGTCCACTTTTTGAAGGCCCCTGTCTGTTTGAAGCATGGTGAAATCCGAAAAAATTTAATGTTTCTCGAGGATTAGAAAACAATTTCATAGGCCTTCACTAACGATTTTGGCTTGTTCCAATCGCGATGCAACGCGATCCGAGCCGGTTCTGGCTTTAACGGCTGCCGACGTAGCTCAGCTGGTAGAGCAACTGATTTGTAATCAGTAGGTCACCGGTTCGATCCCGGTCGTCGGCTTTTTATTTTTTTGGAGGATTCAAGCCGAAGGGCGCTTGGCATCGAGCGAAATTTTCGATGCGGAAAATTCAACAGCTCAAGAGATGAAAGCGTTGAAATTGTCGGTTTCTGAATTTGAGCAAAAAAGGGGATGAGCAAAGGGCCGCCCCTCAAAAATCTCCCGCCGGTTTTTTTGAGGGGGCTTCATAGACTTCCTTAACCGGTGTGGGTTGAAGGGTGAGGAGCAAGGAGAAAAAGGCCACATTGTGGCCAGGCAAACTCCGCGATAGTGATAAAGCGGAGCCACCAAGCTTGCTACTCGCCTTGGGCTTTAGGGCATGCGGGCTTTGCCAGCGTGTCCGAATAGGAGAGGTGCCCGAGCGGCCAAAGGGAGCAGACTGTAAATCTGCCGGCGTATGCCTTCGAAGGTTCGAATCCTTCCCTCTCCACGGAAGAGGCGCTGCATCAGCGCCTCGAGGCGGGAGTAGCTCAGTTGGCTAGAGCATCAGCCTTCCAAGCTGAGGGTCGCGGGTTCGAGCCCCGTCTCCCGCTCTAATAAAGAAGGTGTGCGGTAGACGGATCGGCGGGTTGGCAAGGCGTCGGTTGGAATGGGCGAGAAGCCAAGGTTTTAGCGAGACCGGATTTACTCCGGGCTCGCGAATGGCCTCGAGCCCCGTCTTCCGCTCATTAACAACGGCATCCATCGCCCACATAGCTCAGTCGGTAGAGCATCTCCATGGTAAGGAGAAGGTCATCAGTTCGATTCTGATTGTGGGCTCAGTGATAAGGAGGACTCCATGTCTAAAGCGAAATTTGAGCGAACGAAGCCGCATGTGAACGTAGGGACGATTGGGCACGTCGACCACGGGAAGACGACGTTGACGGCAGCGATCACGAAGGTGTTGGCGGCGAAGGGGAAGGCGCAGTTTTTGGCCTACGACCAGATCGACAAGGCTCCGGAAGAGCGGGAGCGCGGGATCACGATCGCGACGGCGCACGTGGAGTACGAGACGGACAAGCGGCACTACGCGCACGTGGACTGTCCTGGCCACGCGGACTACGTGAAGAACATGATCACGGGCGCGGCGCAGATGGACGGTGCGATCCTGGTGGTGTCGGCGGCGGACGGCCCGATGCCTCAGACGCGCGAGCACATTCTGTTGGCGCGGCAGGTCGGCGTTCCGTACATCGTGGTGTTCATGAACAAGTGCGACATGGTCGACGACAAAGAGTTGTTGGACTTAGTCGAGCTGGAAGTGCGGGAGCTGCTGAGCAAGTACAAGTTCCCCGGGGACAAGACGCCGATCATCAAGGGTTCGGCCTTGAAGGCGCTGGAAGGCGACGCGGGCGAGCTGGGCGAGCAGGCGATCATGAAGCTGATGGATGCGATCGACGAGTACATTCCTGAGCCGCAGCGTCCGATCGACAAGCCGTTCCTGATGCCGATCGAAGACGTGTTTTCGATATCGGGCCGGGGGACGGTGGTGACGGGCCGTATCGAGCGCGGCGTGGTGAAGGTGGGCGAGGAAATCGAGATCGTCGGTTTCAAGCCGACGCAGAAGACGGTCATCACGGGCGTCGAGATGTTCCGGAAGCTGCTGGACGAAGGCCGGGCGGGCGACAACATCGGGGCCTTGCTGCGCGGCACGAAGAAGGAAGAAGTGGAGCGCGGGCAGGTATTGGCGAAGCCGGGCTCGATCACGCCGCACAAGAAGTTCAAGGCGGAGGTATACGTCCTCAGCAAGGAAGAGGGCGGGCGGCACACGCCGTTTTTCAAGGGATACCGGCCGCAGTTTTACGTGCGGACGACGGACGTGACGGGGGTGGTGGAACTGCCTGCGGGCGTCGAGATGGTGATGCCTGGCGACAACGTGGCGATCACGGTAGAGCTGATCACGCCGGTGGCCTTGGAGAAAGAGATGCGCTTCGCGATCCGCGAGGGCGGCCGTACGGTCGGCGCTGGCGTCGTCACGGAGATCATTGAATAACACGTGAAGGGTGAAAGGTGAAAAGTGAAGGGTAAGAGGTGATTTTCACCCTTTGTCTTTCGCTCTTCACCGGTTTGTTATGCGTAACATCATTCAAATGGAGTGCACGGCGTGCAAACACCGCAACTACTCCACGACAAAAAACAAGACCAAGACTCCGGATCGCCTGGAGCGGAAGAAGTATTGCCGCTTTTGCCGCAAGCACACTCCGCACAAGGAGACCAAATAAGTTTTTCTTAAGGAGATTTCTAGGAGAGTAGCTCAATTGGTAGAGCACCGGTCTCCAAAACCGGGGGTTGCAGGTTCGAGACCTGTCTCTCCTGCCAATGCAAGGGAGAGAGAAGTAAAGGGAGACCGTGTGGGGGTTGAAGGGGGAGGGCGGAAGCCGCCCCCTGGGCTTTAGTCGGGTCGAATTTACTTCGACTCGGCGAATAACCGCAGGTTCGAGACCTGTCTCTCCTGCCAGTGATTGTTGGAGAAACAGGTTTATACACCATGGAACGCTATAAAAAATACATCGATTTGGGTCTGGCGCTGGCGGCAGTCGCCTTATGGTTCCTGCTGCGGCAGTTTCTCTTGCAGCTCTGGGAGCTCTTTCATCTTCCTTTGATGGAGAACCTCCCCCTCGAGCTGCCGGGAATCATCGCCTTGGTCGTCGCGGGCGGGCTTTTTCTGTTCTTCCGCACCAACGCGAAGAGCATGACCTTTTTGAGCGAGGTCGCGACCGAGTTGGCGAAGGTCTCCTGGCCTACCATGCAGGAGACGGTGGCCTCCACCGGCGTCATCGTCGTGATGGTAGGCATCGCCTCGCTGATCATGTTCGGTTTCGACGCCCTGTGGGGCACCCTGACCGCGAGATTGTTGACCCTGTAAAGGACGCAGACCCTTATGGCCCATCATTGGTACGTGGTTCATACCTATTCGGGATTCGAGCAAAAGGCCAAGCTGGCCCTCGAGGAGCGCGTGCGCGCCTTGGGCAAGGAGGGCTTCGTTTCGGAGGTCTTGGTTCCCTCCGAAAGCGTGGTCGAAATGAAGAAGGGCGTGAAGAAGACCACCTCGCGCAAGTTTTTTCCGGGCTACATCCTCGTGAAGATGGAGCTGAACGAAGACACCTGGCACCTGATCAAGAATACCCCCAAGATCACGGGCTTTGTCGGGAACAACACCAATCCTCCCATTGTCCCGGAGGAAGAGGTGCGGCGCATCACCCAGCAGATCGACGAGGGGACGCTGCGCCCCAAGCCGAAGGTGAGCTTCGAGAAGGGCGAGAGCGTGCGCGTCATCGACGGCCCCTTCGCGACCTTCAACGGGATGGTCGAAGAGGTCAACCCGGAAAAGGGAAAATTAAAGGTATTGGTCAGCATCTTCGGCCGTTCGACGCCGATCGAGCTCGACTTCATGCAAGTGGAAAAGAACTAAGGAAGCATTATGGCTAAGAAAGTCCAAGCATATATCAAGTTGCAATGCCCCGCCGGTCAGGCCAATCCCGCCCCGCCGGTCGGTCCCGCCCTCGGTCAGCACGGCGTGAACATCATGGAGTTCTGCAAGCAGTTCAACGCCCGCACCCAGAAAGACGCCGGCTTGATCATTCCGGTGGTGATCACGGTCTACCAAGACCGCTCCTTCACCTTCATCACCAAGACCCCGCCGGCGAGCATCCTGCTGCTGAAGGCGGCGAAGGTGCCGAAGGGTTCCGGAACGCCCAACAAGACCAAGGTAGGCACCGTGACCAAGGCGCAGGTCGAAGAGATTGCCAAGCTCAAGCTGCCGGATCTCGATGTCCGCGATTTGGCGGCCGCCATCCGCACCGTCGAAGGAACCGCCCGCAGCATGGGCATCGAAGTGAAATAGTTTTTTATCGTTGAGGTTATTATGGCTGGAAAGAAATACAAAAACGCCGCTACCAAGGTGGATCCCGACAAGAAATACACCCTGGACGAGGCGGTCAACCTGCTGGCTCAAATGAAGACGGCCAAGTTCGACGAAACCGTGGAGGTCTCGTTGCGCCTGGGCATCGACGCCAAGCAGACCGACCAGATGGTCCGCGGCGCGGTCGCCTTGCCGCACGGCCTGGGCAAGACGGTCCGGGTCGTCGCCTTCGCCAAAGGCGGCAAGGAGAAAGAAGCCCAGGAGGCCGGCGCGGATTTCGTCGGGGCGGACGACTTGATCGAAAAGATCAACGGCGGCTGGATGGACTTCGACAAGGTGGTTGCCACGCCTGATATGATGGCGGCGGTGAGCAAGCTGGGTAAAGTGCTGGGTCCGCGGGGCCTGATGCCCAACCCGAAGGTCGGCACCGTCAGCATGGACATCGGCAAGGCCGTGCGGGATCTGAAGGCCGGCAAGGTCGAGTTTCGAAACGAGAAAGCGGGCATTGTCCAGGCCCCGGTCGGCAAGCTATCCTTCGGCCCTGAAAAGATTAAAGAAAACATCCTCTCGTTCATCGACGGCGTGGTGAAGGCGAAGCCCTCCTCCAGCAAGGGCAACTTCCTGCGCGGCCTCGCCATCTCGGCCACGATGAGCCCGGGGATCCGTATCGATGTGAATACGGCGGTGCGGGGATAAGGTTTAAGGAGCTAGGATTTGGCAAAGGGGGCGAAAGGGCTTTAGCCTGCTCGAATTTACTTCGAGCGGGCGAATAACCCCCCGGGATCCGCATCGACGTGAATACGGCGGTGCGAGGGTAATTTTTTTTGAAAATTTTTGAATGGGTGCGTCAAAGACCGTCGGTGAAGCCCTGCCGGGCTTCCTAATGGCGAGAGCCGCCGGCGTAGACGGGATTCGGTTCCCTCTTGGCACGACCCACTCAAGACACACCAACGAAAGGAGGGAACGTGAACAGAGAAGAGAAAGCCCAGGCGGTGGAAGAGCTGAAAGTGCGCTTCCAAAAGGCCTCGGTGACGCTTCTCGCGGAATACCAAGGCCTCACGGTCAGCGAACTGACCAAGCTCCGGCAGGAGCTTCGCAAGAACCAGTCCGAACTCAAGGTCGTCAAGAACACCTTGGCCGGTCTGGCGATTCAGGGAACCGAAATGGAACCCCTGACGAAGCTCTTTACCGGCCCTATTGCCGTCGTGACGACCGAGAAAGACCCGGTCGCCCCGGCCAAGGTGCTGGTCAAGTTCGCGAAGGAGTTCGAGAAGGCCAAGATCAAAGGAGGCTTCCTGTCGGGCAAGACGATGGGCGCCGCCGAGATCGAGACCCTGTCGAAGCTCCCTTCGCGCGAAGAGATGCTCGCCAAGCTGCTCGGGTCGATGAACGCCCCGGCGCAGAACTTGGTGAACGTCATGAGCGCGATGCCGCGTAAGCTGGTCACCGTGCTGGCGGCCATCCGCGACAAGAAGTCCGCATAACGAAGAATCCAATAACCGAAACACCCATTTGAAATTCAAAATTTAAGGAGAATTAACATGGCTATCGTTAAAGCAGAGGATATCCTCGAAACCATTGAAAACATGACCCTCCTCCAGGTCGCTGACCTGGTGAAGGCCTTCGAAGAGAAGTTCGGCGTCTCCGCCGCCGCCCCCGTGGCGGTCGTGGCGGGCGGCGCGGCCGGCGGCGGCGCCGCGGCGGCCGAGGAAAAGACCGAATTCACGGTCGTCCTCGCGAGCTCCGGCGACAACAAGATCAACGTCATCAAGGAAATCCGCGCCATCACCGGCCTGGGCCTGAAAGAGGCGAAGGACCTGGTCGAGGGCGCCCCGAAGACCGTGAAGGAAGGCGTGAACAAGGAAGACGCGGCCAAGATCAAGGAACAGCTTGAGAAGGCCGGCGCCAAAGTCGAAATCAAGTAATCGCCTTTCAGTCATTCCAGGGGTTTCCCCCTCCGGGCGAGGGGGAAACCGCCTTTTTTTTCGTGATTCGTAGCCCGCGTTGACAATTTACCAATGCTAGGAGATTTCATGAGTTCCTCTCATGTCCCTACCGGAATTTTGCGCAAGGACTTCTCGAAGATCCACAAGATCGTCGAGCTGCCCAACCTGATCGAGATCCAGAAGCTCAGCTACGATAAATACCTCCAAGCCGACGTGGCGCCCGAGTCCCGCGAGGACACCGGGCTGCAAGGCGTCTTCAAGAGCGTGTTCCCGATCCGGGACTTCAACCAGACGGCGAGCCTCGAGTTCGTCAGCTACCGCTTCGAACGGCCGGCTTACGAGGTCAACGAGTGCCGCGAGCGCGGCATGACCTTCTCGGCGCCGCTCAAGGTCACCGTGCGCCTGGTGGTTTGGGACGTCAGCGACGACGCCGGCGGACGCTCCATCCGCGACGTCAAAGAGCAGGAAGTCTATTTCGGCGAGATTCCGCTGATGACCGACACCGGCACCTTCATCATCAACGGCACCGAGCGCGTCGTCGTCTCCCAGCTGCACCGCTCTCCCGGCGTCTTTTTCGAGCACGACAAAGGCAAGACGCATTCCTCGGGCAAGCTGCTGTACTCCGCCCGAATCATTCCCAACCGCGGTTCGTGGCTCGACTTCGAGTTCGACCCCAAGGATATCGTTTACGTGCGCATCGACCGGCGCCGCAAGCTGCCGGTCACGGTGCTGATCCGCGCCCTCGGCCTCAATACCGAGCAGATCCTCAATTACTTCTACAAGACCGAGACCTTCACCTACGAGGGCAAGAATCTCTCCAAGGCGCTGGAGCCCGAGATTCTCACCATGCAGCGCGCGGCGAAGGACATCAAGCACCCCAAGACCGGCGAAGTGCTGGTGAAGAAGGGCCGCAAGTTCAACCAGTCGGCCATCGAAAAGCTGCAGAAGGCCAAGATCAACGAGATTCCCGTCGAGCTCGAAGAGGTCATCGGCCGGCCGGCGGCCCACGACATCGTCGACAAATCCACGGGCGAGGTCGTCCTTGAGTGCAACCAGATCCTCACCGAGGAGAAGCTCGAGGAGATCAAGAAGCGCAAGATCCCCGAGATCCCCCTGCTGTTCATCGACAATTTCAACGTCGGTCCCTACATCCGGAACACCCTGCTGGTCGACAAGGTACCCACCACCGAAGAGGCTATCACCGAGATCTATCGCCGGCTGCGTCCCGGCGACCCGGCGACCATCGAGACCGCGACGGCCTTCTTCGAAAACCTGTTCTTCAACCCCGAGCGCTACGATCTCTCGAAGGTCGGCCGCCTGAAGATCAACCATAAGTTCGGTTTCGAGATTCCCCTCGAGATCACCACCCTGCGCAAAGAGGATATCCTCGACACCATCAAGTACCTAGTCAACCTGAAGGACGGCTTCGGCCAGGTCGACGACATCGACCATCTCGGCAACCGCCGCGTCCGCGCGGTGGGCGAACTGCTCGAGAACCAATACCGGATCGGCCTGGTGCGCATGGAGCGGGCGATCAAGGAACGCATGAGCCTCCAAGAGATCGAGACCCTCATGCCGCACGACCTGATCAATCCCAAGCCGGTCTCGGCGGTGGTCAAAGAGTTCTTCGGCTCCAGCCAGCTCTCGCAATTCATGGACCAGACCAATCCCCTTTCCGAGGTCACGCACAAGCGGCGCCTCTCGGCCCTCGGACCGGGCGGCTTGACTCGCGAGCGCGCTGGCTTCGAAGTCCGTGACGTCCACGCGACGCACTACGGCCGTATCTGCCCGATCGAGACGCCTGAAGGTCCGAACATCGGTCTGATTGCCTCGCTCTCCAGCTATGCCCGCGTCAACGAGTTCGGCTTTATCGAGACTCCTTACCGAAAGGTCGCCGAAGGCAAGGTCACCGACGAGGTGATCTACTGCTCGGCGCTGGACGAAGAGGGCTTCTATATCGCCCAGGCCAACGCCGCGGTCGACGAGAAGGGCCACTTCAAGAACGACCTGGTGAGCTGCCGTAAGAACGGCGAATTCGTCATGGTTCAGCCCAAGGAAGTCGAGTTGATGGACGTTTCGCCCAACCAGCTCGTTTCCATCGCGGCTTCGCTGATTCCGTTCCTCGAGCACGACGACGCCAACCGCGCCTTGATGGGCTCGAACATGCAGCGCCAGGCCGTGCCCCTGCTGCGCAGCGAAACTCCGTTGGTCGGAACCGGCGTCGAGAAAAAGGTCGCCGAGGACAGCGGCGTGACCATCCGCGCGCGCCGCGGCGGAGTCATCCAGAGCGTCGATGCCGAACGCATCGTGGTCAAGGCGGAAAAGACTTCCCGCAAGGAGACCAGCGAGGTCGACATCTACAACTTGGTCAAGTACCGCCGTTCCAACCAGAACACCTGCTACAATCAAAAGCCCGTGGTGAAGGCCGGGCAGAAGGTCCGCGAGGGGGACACCCTCGCCGACGGTCCTTCCACCGAGCTGGGCGAGCTGGCCCTGGGCCAGAACGTCCTGGTCGCCTTCATGCCCTGGGGCGGTTACAACTTCGAAGACTCGATCCTCATCTCCGAGAACCTGGTGAAGAACGACATCTTCACCTCGATCCACATTGAGGAGTTCGAGTGCGTCGCCCGCGACACCAAGTTGGGCAAGGAAGAAATCACCCGCGACATTCCCAACGTCGGCGAGGAAGCCCTCAAGGACCTCGACGATTCGGGTATCATCCGCATCGGCGCCGAGGTGAAGCCGGGCGACATCCTGGTGGGCAAGATCACCCCGAAGGGCGAGACCCAGCTGAGCCCCGAAGAGAAGCTGCTGCGCGCCATCTTCGGCGAAAAGGCCGGAGACGTTAAAGATACCTCGCTGCGGGTCCCGCCGGGCGTGGGCGGCATCATCATCGATGCCCAAGTCTTCTCCCGCGAGGGAGCGGAGCTGGACGAGCGGGCCAAAGAGATCCAATCGGCCGAGTCCGACAAGCTCAAGAAGGACTTGGACGACGAGATCAAGATCCTCCAGGAAAGCTCGGCCAAGAAAATCCGCCAGCTCCTGGTGGGGCGCACCAGCTCTTCCAAGGTGGTCGATGACGAGACCGACAAGGTCTACCTGACCAAGGGAAAGACCATCACCAACTCCACCCTCGACCAGATGCCGGTCAGCAAGTGGTCCGAGATCACCGTCCAGGACGGCGACGACATCGAAGCCGAGCTGGGCGAGCTCTTCGAGGCGATGGAAGAGCAGGTCGAGTTCTCCAAGATGGTCTTCGACCAGAAGATCAACAAGCTCAAGAAGGGCGACGAACTGCCCCCGGGCGTCATCAAGATGGTCAAGGTCTACGTCGCGATCAAGCGCAAGATCTCGGTCGGCGACAAGGTCGCCGGACGGCACGGCAACAAGGGCGTCATCTCCCGCATCCTGCCCATCGAGGACATGCCCTATATGGAAGACGGTCGGCCCGTCGAGGTGGTGCTCAACCCCCTGGGCGTTCCCTCCCGTATGAACATCGGCCAGATTCTTGAAGTCCACTTGGGCTGGGCCGCGCGCGGCCTGGGCGAGAAGATCCACCGCTTGGTCGAGGAGGCCCAAAGCAAGGAAAACCTCCTGGCCCTGCTCAGGAAGGTCTACGGCAAGAACCCCTCCGCGGCCCAGCTGGACGACATGAGCCAGAAGGAGCTGCTCGAGCTGGTCAAGCACATGTTCCGCGGCATGCACACGGCCACCCCCGTCTTCGACGGCGCCAAGGAAAGCGAGATCAAAGAAATGCTGAAGCTCGCTGACCTGCCCGAATCCGGCCAGACCGTGCTGTTCGACGGGCGCACCGGGGAGGCCTTCGAGCAACCGGTCACCGTCGGCATCATGTACATCCTGAAGCTGCACCACTTGGTCGACGACAAGATCCATGCGCGGTCGATCGGTCCTTACTCCCTGGTCACCCAGCAGCCGCTGGGCGGCAAGGCGCAGTTCGGCGGACAGCGGCTCGGAGAGATGGAAGTCTGGGCGATGGAGGCCTACGGCGCCGCTTATTCGCTGCAGGAGTTCCTCAGCGTGAAGTCCGACGACGTCATCGGCCGTACCCGCATGTACGAGGCGATCGTGAAGGGCGACAACACGCTGGAGCCCGGCTTGCCCGAGTCTTTCAACGTGCTCGTCAAGGAAATGCAGAGCCTGGCACTGAACGTCGAATTGATCGAAGCGAAATAGTTTTCGTGGGGGCGGGCCCTGGGCCCGCCCGGAGGAAAAAATGGATATCCAAAACTTCTTCGAAAAACCCAAAGATCCGCTGTCTTTCACGGGTATCAAGATCTCGTTGGCCTCGGCCGAGATGATCCGGTCCTGGTCGCACGGCGAGGTGAAGAAGCCCGAGACGATCAACTACCGCACCTTCAAGCCGGAGCGCGACGGCCTGTTCTGCGCCAAGATCTTCGGCCCGGTGAAGGACTACGAGTGCAATTGCGGCAAGTACAAGCGCATGAAGCATCGCGGAATCATCTGCGAGAAATGCGGCGTCGAGGTCATCCAGTCCAAGGTGCGCCGCGAGCGCATGGGGCATATCAACCTGGCCACCCCCGTGGCGCATATCTGGTTCCTGAAGAGCCTGCCTTCCCGCATCGGGACCATCCTCGACATGACCCTCAAAGATCTCGAGAAGGTCCTGTACTGCGAGGCCTACGTAGTCATCGATCCGGGTACTAGCAGCCTCGCCGAGGGCGACATCCTCACCGAGGACAAATACCAAAAGGCACGCGAAGAGTTCCTCGATGGCTTTACCGCCCGCATGGGCGGCGACGCGGTCCTCGAGCTGCTCAAGAAGATCGACTGCGACGAGTTGGCCAAGAAGCTCCGCAAGGACCTCGGCAAGACCAAGAGCGAGGCCACCAAGAAGAAGATCGCCAAGCGCCTGAAGGTCGTCGAGGCCTTCCGCGACTCGGCCAACAAGCCGGATTGGATGATGATGGAAGTCATTCCGGTCATCCCGCCCGACCTGCGGCCCTTGGTCCCGCTCGAAGGCGGCCGGTTCGCGACCAGCGACTTGAACGACCTGTACCGCCGCGTCATCAACCGGAACAACCGCCTCAAGCGGCTGATGGAATTGAACGCGCCGGATATCATCATCCGCAACGAGAAACGCATGCTGCAAGAGGCGGTGGACGCGCTGTTCGACAACGGCCGCCGCGGCAAGGTCTTCACCGGCCCCAATCGCCGTCCGCTGCGTTCGCTCTCCGACATGCTGAAGGGCAAGCAGGGCCGCTTCCGCCAAAACCTGCTCGGCAAGCGCGTCGATTACTCCGGCCGTTCGGTCATCGTGGTCGGCCCCAATCTCAAGCTGCACCAGTGCGGTCTGCCCAAGATCATGGCCCTCGAGCTGTTCCGCCCCTTCATCTACCACAAGCTGGAGATGCGCGGTTATGTCTCGACCATCAAGAGCGCGAAGAAAATGGTCGAGAAGCAGGTCCCCGAGGTGTGGGACGTGCTCGACGAGGTGATCCAGGAGCATCCGATTCTCCTGAACCGCGCCCCTACCTTGCACCGCCTCGGCATCCAGGCCTTCGAGCCAGTGCTGGTCGAGGGCAAGGCGATCCAGCTGCACCCGCTGGTTTGCGCGGCCTTCAACGCCGACTTCGACGGCGACCAGATGGCGGTCCACGTGCCGCTCTCCATCGAGGCCCAGCTCGAGGCCCGGGTCTTGATGATGTCGACCAACAACATCCTCTCGCCCGCCAGCGGCAAGCCCATCATTGTTCCCACGCAGGACATGGTCCTGGGCATTTATTACATGACCCGCGAGCGCTTGCACGCCAAGGGCGAGGGCAAGTCCTTCAGCAGCCCTGAGGAGGTCGCTCTGGCCTACGAGACCAAGGCGCTGGACCTGCAGGCGAAGATCAAGGTGCGCATCAACGGCGAACGGGTCGAGACCACCACGGGCCGGGTGCTGCTCTCCGAGATCATCCCCGCGAAGATCCCCTTCAGCGTCATCAACAAGACGATGGACAAGAAGTCCATCGCCGAGCTGGTCGACCGCTGCTACCGCATCGCGGGCAACAAAGAGACCGTCATCCTCGCCGACCGGCTGAAGGACATCGGCTTCAAGTACTCGACCAAGGCCGGCATCTCGATCTGTCTCGACGACATGAAGATCCCGTCCGCGAAGAGCTCGATGCTCGAGACCGCTTACAACGAGGTCCGGGACGTCGAGAACCAATATATCGACGGCCTCATCACCGACGGCGAACGCTACAATAAGATCGTCGACATCTGGGCGCAGGTCACCGAAGGCATTGCCAACGAGATGCTCAAGCAGATGAGCACCGAGAAGGTGAAGCAGGACGACGGCAGCGAGAAGACCCTGCCCAGCTTCAACCCGATTTACATCATGGCCGACTCCGGCGCGCGCGGTAGCGCCATGCAGATGCGCCAGCTGGCGGGAATGCGCGGCTTGATGGCCAAGCCTTCCGGCGAAATCATCGAGACCCCCATCACCGCCAACTTCCGCGAAGGTCTCACCGTGTTGCAGTACTTCATCTCGACGCACGGCGCCCGTAAGGGTCTGGCCGATACCGCCTTGAAGACGGCCAACTCGGGCTACCTGACGCGGCGCCTGGTTGACGTGGCCAACGACGTGGTTATCACCACCGTGGACTGCGGAACGCTGGACGGCATCTGGATGTCGCCGCTGGTGGAAGGCGGCGAGATCATCGAGCCGCTCGGCGACCGCATCCTCGGTCGCGTCGTCCTCGACGACGTGAAAGATCCCTACACCGGCGAGGTGTTGGTGAAGGCCGGCACCGAGATCGACGAGAAGCTCGTCGATGTCATCCAGGATTCCGGTATCGAGAAGGTCCGGATCCGCTCGGTGCTGACCTGCCAATCCGAGCGCGGCGTGTGTTCGCTGTGCTACGGGCGCGATCTGGCCCGAGGCCAGCTCGTCAACCTGGGCGAGGCGGTCGGAGTCATCGCGGCCCAGGCCATCGGCGAACCCGGCACCCAGCTGACCATGCGTACCTTCCACGTCGGCGGAGCGGCCTCCCGGCGCGCGGAGCAGTCCACCTTGGATAACCGCAACGAAGGTATGGTCAAGTTGATCGACGTCAAGACGGTCACCAACCGCGAGGGTTCCCTCACGGTCATGAACCGGCACGGCGAGCTGGCCATCGTCGACGACGCGGGCCGCGAGCGCGAGAAATACACCCTCACCTACGGCGCCAAGCTGCTGGTCAAGGAAGGCCAACGCGTCGCCCCCAAGACCCTGCTGTCCGAATGGGATCCCTATTCGATTCCCATCCTGACCGAGGTCGACGGGAAGGTGAAGTTCGGCGACATCGTCGACAGCGTGACCATGCAGGAGCAGGTCGACGAGGTCACCGGCCTATCGCGCAAGGTCATCACCGAGTCGAAGCAGGCCGACATGCGGCCCCGCGTCTCCATCAAGGACG
>JAXMHH010000007.1:0-203520 GCA_046346845.1 bacterium | reverse complement strand
TACGCCCATAGGAATTGTATTAGCGACTCTCTTCGTTACCTTTCCCTTTGTTGCCCGAGAATTGATCCCCCTGATGCAGGCCCAGGGCAGGGAAGAGGAAGAAGCGGCCATGACCTTGGGGGCGGGAGGTCTACGGACTTTTTGTAAGATCACCCTGCCCAACATCAAATGGGGGCTTCTCTACGGTGTGATCCTCTGTAACGCCAGGGCCATGGGCGAGTTTGGCGCCGTCTCGGTCGTGTCTGGGCATATTCGGGGACTTACCAATACGATGCCCCTGCAGGTAGAGATTCTCTACAATGAGTATCAATATGTCCCGGCCTTTGCGGTTGCTTCTCTGCTGGCCTGCCTTGCCTTGGTGACTTTGGTTGTAAAGGGTATCGTGGAGTGGTGGTCCCATCGCGGGGGAGGGGAGGCCGGCGAGTAAGCAACCTATCTCCATCACGACCGATAATTTCCAAGTCCGAAGGGCGGGCTGTTTCTCTATTACCAGGAGGAAACATGACCCCGCCCAAACCTGCGAACCACTCTGATCCCCTTAAAATGATTGTCGAATTGACTCAGCCGGCCCCGCTGTTGGTGATGAAGGAATTGCCTAGTTTTCTCTCCACGAAGGCGGAGGCTCATCCCGACGGCTCCAGCAGTTTCATGGTTTCCGTCGATATCGGCCGGGCCTTGGGTGCCATGGCTGGCAAGCGGGCCTTGGCGACGGCCATTCACGGTATTCATCAGCGGGCAGGGGCTGCCGCCGCGGCGGGTGCCGCCGCCGGCGCCGCGGCCTCGGGAAACACCGCCCTGGGGGCCGCAGTGAGCACCGCAAGCCTGATCCCAGTGTTAGGCAACCTGCTTGGGGAAGGGCTGTTTCGGCTCTTCGGGCCGCCCCCGGCTTGGTTGGTGGAACTGGCGGAACGCATCCACCTATAAAATAGCTGGCGCGAGTCGTTCCAAAACTTTCAAACGTCGCTAAAGACGTAGCGCGTCATTTCCAGCTTTACTTCCCGGGCGTGAAATCGTAGGCCGAGCTTGCTAACATTCTCTGGCGAACGATGGTTCCGGAAAGTTGAGGCTCGGTGAAACCCACGATGGCCCGCGCGGCCGATGAAAAAGTCCAATGGCTTAAGTCCTCCCCCTTCCTCCTCGCCCACCTGATGCCGTTGGCGGCGATCTGGACAGGCGTACATTGGCGGGATTTCCTGATCTGCTGGGTCCTGTTCGTGGTGCGGATGTTCTTCATCACGGCGGGCTACCACCGCTATTTCGCGCACCGCAGCTATAAGTTGGGGAGGGTGATGCAATTCCTGATGGCCTTCGGGGCGATGACTTCCTCGCAGAAGGGCGTCTTGTGGTGGTCGGGTTATCATCGGCACCACCACCGCTATTCCGACATGCAGGAGGACATCCATTCGCCGAAGAAGGGCTTTTGGTGGAGCCACGTTGGCTGGATCATGTGCGAGAAATACCATAAGCCCGATCATTCCTTGATTCCCGACTTTGCGAAATACCCGGAGCTGCGTTTTCTCGACCGCTATTGGCTGCTGCCCCCAGTGTGCTTGGCCGTGGCCGTGACCTGTCTCTGGGGTTGGAGCGCCCTGTGGATCGGGTTTTTCCTCTCCACGGTCCTGCTCTGGCACAGCACCTTCTTTATCAATTCGCTGGCGCATGTCTTCGGTCGGCGCCGCTTCGTGACTACCGACACCTCCCGCAACTCTTGGCTCTTGGCCATTCTCACGCTGGGCGAGGGTTGGCACAACAACCACCATCACTATCAGGCCTCGGTCAACCAGGGCTTTTATTGGTGGGAGTTGGACATCAGTTATTATGTATTGAAGGGGATGGAATTCGTCGGGCTCGCCCACGATTTGCGAAAGCCGCCGGCCTCGGCCTTGCAGCGCAACCTGATCAAAGACGGCGTGGTCGACATCGGCATGTTGAGAGACCTGCCGGGCAAGGCGCTGGAGGCGATCGCCAACACCGCCCAGCACACCAAAGAACGCCTGGTCGAGGCGACCCAGCAGGTGGCAGGAACCATCGCGAGCACCGCGCAGCAGACCAAGGATCGCATCGTCGAGGTGACCCAAGAGGCGGCCGAGACCTTGGCCCAGGCCGGCCGGCCAAGCCCGGATCCCGTTTCCCGCTAAGCCAGGGGCGGTGCCTGTTTTCAACTACATAGAATCACGGGATTTTTCGCCTAAAGCTTTCCATTGACAGAGGCGGCGCCAATCTATATCTACGCCGGACTTTAGGAGGGCAACCTCCTGGGGGCCAGGTAGCTCTTCGGTAGAGCAGGCTAAAAAGGAAACCGGCCACGTTGTGGCCGGGCAAGCTTTTTAGCAGTGTTAGAGGCGAAGCCCACCGAGCTTGCTGAAAATCCCGGATTTTCAGTCCTGGCGCCGCAAAAGAAAAGATTTAGGAGGGCAACCTCCTGGGGGCCAGGTAGCTCAGTCGGTAGAGCAGAGGACTGAAAATCCTTGTGTCGGCGGTTCGATTCCGTCCCTGGCCACATTCCAAATCAATTTGTTGAGATCGATGGGGGTTGAAGGGGGAGCCAACAGGCGCCCCCTGGGCTTTAGCCGGCCCAGATTTACTCTGGATCGGCGAATCATTTCGGCGGTTCGATTCCGTCCCTGGCCACATTTTTTTACCCATTCACTGTTCCTATTGTGAATGGGTTTTTTTTCTGCGTGAGTGTTTTGGTAAACCTCTGCTAGGATGTTTTTTCGGTAGCAGGGCATTTCCGCAAATGATTCAGGGGTGGATTTGTGCTGCTGGATTATTTTTCATTCACAAATTTTCGGGGAATAAATGAAGAAAAAAACTTCCAACATTATCTCGAAAACATCCCTCCAGCGACCCGCGCGGAAGGCTATTCGGGGAGATGTGGTTGCCGGAAATAACCTTAAGGAAGTAAGGGGACAAGCCGTCGACAAAAGGATTAGGGCCAAGTTGAATAGCGGCGCGGCGGCTTTGAAAAATCAGTTTAAGCAGTCCGGGAATAAGGAAGAGATCGTAAAGAATTATTTGGCGGATTTTTCCCAGGAGGAAAAGCGGTTCTTTTTCAAGATCCTCAAAGAGGAGTTTTCCGGTTCCCAGTCCAGGTTAAACCGGGATAGCCAGCTTAACAAAAATTGGCAGGATGGCGCCTACCCTTACAGGTATTTGCTTTCCAGAAAGAGCTACGAATTTGAAAAATTTAATCTTCAGGTCGAGCTATTAAAACTTCAAAAATGGATCAAGCAGACCGGCGGCAGGATCGTCATTCTTTTCGAGGGCCGGGACGCGGCGGGCAAAGGAGGCACCATTAAGCGATTAATGGAAAACCTGAACCCCCGTGGCGCCAGGGTGGTGGCGCTGGAAAAACCCAGCGGGGAAGAAAATGGGCAATGGTACTTTCAGCGTTATGTCAAGCACCTCCCCACCTACGGCGAGATCGTATTGTTCGATCGTTCTTGGTACAATCGCGCGGGCGTAGAGAAGGTCATGGGCTTTTGTACCCAGGAGGAATACCTCGAATTCATGCGGCAGGCGCCCGAATTCGAGCGAAACCTGGTGCGCAGCGGCATCATACTCTTCAAATTCTGGTTTTCGGTGAGCCGGGACGAGCAAAGGCGTAGATTCAAAGCTCGAAGGACACATCCGTTGAAGCAATGGAAGCTTTCGCCGATCGATATGGCGTCCTTAAACAAATGGAAGGCCTATACCGATGCGAAGGAAAAGATGTTCTTCCATACCGATACCTCGGACGCGCCCTGGACCGTCGTCAAATCCAACTGCAAGAAACGGGCGCGGTTGAATACCATGAGATATATTTTGACGAAGATTCCCTACAAAAATAAAGACGCCGATATGATCGGCAAGGTCGACCCTTTGATTGTTGGGCGCTCCAACGTGATTTTCGAAAAGGGAGAGGGGTATTTGGTGGAGGAACGCAAGTTCGCGAGAAAAGAAATAAAGGCGAAGTAAACACTCCGTTATTTTTGGGGATTGGGCGTTCGGGTCTCGGGCATGCGGGCAGCTTTCCTTTTTGAGAGGAAAAATCTTAATCAATCACCGCAGCTCCTGGAAATGTGGCGATGCGTTGGCCCAGCTCATCGAATTCTGCGAAAGACCTGAAGATGCAGATCCTTCACCTGGCCGGTGGGCAGCATCTCATTCGAATCCCTTGGCAGATTGGGGATGGTCGCTTCGAAAATCCTTTGCCAACGCGCGGCATCCAATCGAGGCAAGATGCGCTCGCCTCCGACCTGGTGGTGGTCGGTCTGGATCACCAAGAATCCCCCCGGCCTTACATCGCGCCCCAGATATTCTTCGGCGTTCGAATTCGCGAGCCGAGCCAAGAAGGAAGGGGCGGGATTGGCCCAGTAGGAGAGGTCCGCGGGGCTAGGCTCGTTGAGCTTATCCGGTGAATCCATCCGAATCCGCTCCAGGAGGCTGTGCGGCAGTACGTCTTCCAGCGTGAGTTGATAAATGGTTCCCGAAAATCCGTCGCTCTCCTTGACTCGGACGCGACTGCCCAGGCGGGCCAGTGAGGTCGCGATGTCCAGGAGGACCCCGGGACCATTTTCGACGACTTCCAACTCCGAGGGATTCCGCCCGCCCGACAAAAGTCGGTGCAGCGCCTCCAAGCGGCGGTTCCGAATATTTCCGTTGGCCAGGGCCTCGATCCAAGAGGTCACCACGAAGGGTGAGAGGCTTAGGGAATTCCGGATTCCAGGCAGGTCTCGCAACATTTGCCGGATGGCCAGGTCCATCGAGGCGGCCGGGACCACGAAGCCTTCGGATAAATTGTTTTCCAGAGAGGTCTCGGGGCCCAGGCCTCGGGCGTCCACTTGAGGTCGACTCGGTGTTGCACCTTGGAAGGCCTCGGCGGGGATTTCAAAGCGAAACTCGGTGCCCGTTCCGGGGCGGCTGCGCACCCAAAGCGGACCCCATTGGAGCGAGCGCAAATTTTGGAGGACCGAGGCCAAACCCAGGCCTTGGGAGCCAGCGACTTGCTTGCGCCCTTCCCGAAACCCGCTTCCCCCCAAATCGAGCAGGTGTTCCGGAAGGATGCCGATCCCGTCATCCCGCACCGAGACTCGAAGCCCGCCCCCCGGAAGGGCTTCCGTATTCATGCGGATCCGCGGGCTGTCGGAGGATCGATAGCGCCAGGCATTGGTGAGGAGATTGGCGAGGATGTCGCCTGCGGCGCGGGTTGGGTCGCGGCCCTGGGCGAATTTGAGCTCGTCCAGGAATCCTTGGTGCCAGTCCTGCCCCACCCATTGAAAGACCTCCTCAACTTCGGAGGTCGCCTTGGCAAGGCCATCCTTGATGGCGCCGGAGGCCGAGTATCCGCCTCCGGGAGAGAGGAGATAGGCCCTTTGATAGGGACGAAGGGGATTCCCGGAGGCCAGGCCCTCGATCGCAAACTTCGCCATGGTCAGGGGTTCTGCCCGGTATTGCAAGTCGTGCAGGACCAGCCGTAGGGATTGCCGCGTCTCTGGGTCTCTCTCCCCGAAGGGGGCGGCGTGCTTGGCCGCTTTTCGCAAGATCCGCCACGTCTCATGAAATTCGTCGAGCTGGGTTTGGACCCCACGCAGGATCACCCTCAACCGACGATGGTCACGGACTCGAAGCGCTGGACTGTCCTCGATCCTCTCATGGAACCTCAACAATTCCTCCCGTAAAGGAGCTTGGAGGGAACGGGTGTTTTCGAGAAAACTGTCCCCCCATTCCGAAATCTGACGAGGAAAATCTTCGGGCAACCGCACTTGAATTCTTTTTTCCGAAGGGAAATCGGGAATTAGTTCGTCTAGCATGCGAATGGTTTCCGCAAACGAGCCTGTTTCCACCTTCACGATCCTCGGTTCGCCATGGGGAGGATCGGAAGATAGAGTGGCTTTCAGGGACGGTCCCTCGCCGCGGGTCGGGTCGCGTCCCGCCGCCGCGAGGCTGGGGTTGAGGTCCTGGGGTCTCGTGGACATGGCCATCAGGACGGGGCGGTTTGCGGCCAGCGACTCGGCCCTCGCCTCGAGGGCGCTTCCCCAATGTTCGAGTCCGCTCCCAAAGGCGGTGCGCACCAGGCGTCCACCGACGTTGAATTGCAACAGGGTGACCAGCGAATCGACGAGCGGGCTTGAGGCGGGATGGGGGGTTCTCAACCCGGCCCATTCTTCCAGCCGATGACCGAGCATGATCCCCGCAAACATGCTGCCCTGCCGGTAGAATTGCTGCCCCAAGCCGGGCAGGGGGCCTGCGCCAAAACGTCGGTGCAGGGAGGTTCCCGCCCAGCCAGCCAGTCTTAGTCCGCCCAAAGTCAGGTAGCTCGAGGCCAGGTCTCTTGCCCAGGCCCCAGCGCTCCAGTCTTGGGGCCTTCCGAGCACGGCGTTGCCCAGCCGGGAACTCAGGGTGAAGGCGGGGGCCTCCAGGACAAAGGCACCCACTGAGGCCAAGCCTCGGCTGATCACGCCGCGCGTGAGCAGATGGGCCTCCCCGGCGGCCATCCTGGCAAGACAGGCGGTGCGGCCTAGCCGAAAAACCAGGCCCGCGGTGCCCATTGCCAGCAGCATGGCGGGATCGGCGGTGGAATCGACGAAGCGGCGCATCAGGAATTCCGCGCGCGCCCCGAAGGACCCGCCTCCCCGAAGCAATTCCAGTCGCTCCCGAGCCCGGCGAGCGAGTGCCGGGGGCACGGATATCCCCGCGGCGAATTCGGAATATAAGGTGGCGGCGATTTCGAGGTTACCCTCGTTCTCTTGGCGTTGGGCGAGTCCGAGCAGGCCCTCCCAATACAGCTCCGGATCCCGCTCGCGGCGCAAAGAAACCCATTCGCCGATGGCCGAGCTGGGCCAGCTGCTTACTGAAATACTCATTATTTTTCCTTACCCGTGAAATCTTCGCGCGTATTTGGCTTTTGTTGCCAGAAAATGCAAGGTTTTCGCGAGGCCCTGGAAGTGATTCGATGGTCATGGGCAGGCCCGCGGCGCTGTCTTGGCGGAGGCAGCCAAGGTCCCAGGCTGACTCTGAATCTACTTCGAGGGTCCCCAAAAAAGAATTTGCAATTGAAGGATCCGCCACGGATAATTTTTTTTTACCGTCCATGAGCCGAAATAGATTCAACTACATAAACTCAGCAGCTTGAGTTGGAGGGAGGGGGTATGAAGGAGTCGGGCACCCGGTTTTTTATCGATGTCTTGCGCTTCTGTCTGCTGGTTCTCTTCATTTCCTGTACCTCGGGTGGCGATCGCCAGGCGGTCGCGCCCCCCGAAAAATCATCGGGAACGGCCTGGCAGCCCGACCGGACGGTCCTGCCGGTCAAGATGCCCGAGCCTCCCACCTACACCGAACTAGACGTCCGAAAGACCAAGCCGCCTCCTTGGTACGACGTGAAAGCCCCGAAGGAAGCGCCCAACATCGTGATCGTGCTGATCGACGACATGGGCTTCGGGGCGCCGAGCACCTTCGGAGGTCCGATCCCGATGCCCACCATGGACCGCATCGCCGCCGAGGGGCTGCGTTTCAACAACTTCCATACGACGGCCCTCTGCTCGCCCACTCGCGCGGCGCTCAAGTCCGGACGAAACCATCATGTCAACAACATGGGGTCGATCACCGAGACGGCCACCGCTTATCCCGGGCAGACCGGACAGATTCCAGATACGGTGGCTCCGGTGGCGGAGATGCTGCGTTTGAACGGTTACAGCACCGGCGCCTTCGGCAAGTGGCATGAATTGGCGACTTGGGAAACGAGCGTTTCGGGCGCCTTCGCGCGGTGGCCGACCGTCGGCGGCGGCTTCGACAAGTTCTACGGTTTTCTGGGGGGCGAGACCAATCAGTGGGCGCCGCTGCTCTATGACGGGGTGACTCGAGTCGAGCTTCCCAATAATCCAAAATATCATTTTTTGACCGACATGACCGACCAGGCCATCGCCTGGGTAAAGTTTCAGCACGCCCTCACCCCGGACAAACCCTTTTTCATGTATTTTGCCCCCGGTGCGACCCATGCGCCGCACCATGTACCGCAGGAATGGATCGCGCGCTGGAAGGGGAAGTTCGACCAGGGCTGGGACAAGCTACGCGAAGAGACATTGGCGCGCCAGATCGCGCTGGGCGTGGTTCCTCCCGGGACCCCCTTGGCGCCCAAGCCCGAGGCCATCAAAGATTGGGACAAACTGAGTCCCGACGAGAAAAAGGTCTTCGCCCACCAGGCGGAGGTCTATGCCGCCTTCGCCGAGATGACCGATCACGAGATCGGACGTTTGGTTAAAGCCTTGGAAGAGAGCGGCGATTTGGACAACACGCTCTTCATCTATATCGCCGGGGATAACGGCGCCAGCGCCGAGGGCGGGATGAACGGCATGTTCAATGAATACACCTACTTCAACGCCGTCCCCGAGACGATTCCGGATCTTTTGAAGATACTCGACAAATGGGGCTCGCCCGAGACCTATCCCCATATGGCTGCGGGCTGGGCGGTGGCCTTCGATACGCCCTTTACTTGGACCAAGCAGGTGGCCTCCAGTTTCGGCGGGACGCGCAACGGGATGGCGATCCGCTGGCCCAAGGGGTTCCAGGCGAAGAACGAGATCCGCAGCCAGTTTCATCACGTGATCGACGTGGCGCCGACTCTGCTCGAGGCCGCGGGACTTCCCGAGCTGAAGGTCGTCAACGGGGTTCCTCAGGTTCCGATGGAAGGCGTGAGCATGCGTTACACCTTCGATGAGGCCAAGGCGCCCGACCGGCACCCTACCCAATACTTCGAGATCTTCGGCAACCGGGCCATCTACCATGACGGCTGGTTGGCCGGCACCGTCCATCGCGAGCCTTGGGCCGCGAAGCCCCGCCATCCCCTGGAAGAAGACGTCTGGGAGCTGTATGACGTACGGTCCGATTTCAGTTTGGCCAACAATTTGGCGGACAAGAATCCCGAAAAACTCAAGGAGATGCAGGCCTTGTTCATGAAAGAGGCGGAGAAGAACCACGTCTTGCCGATCGACGACCGAAGCCTCGAGCGCACCAATGCCGCCTTGGTCGGCCGCCCCGACCTGATGGCCGGCCGTACATCCTTGACTCTCGCCGAAGGGATGGCGGGGATTCAGGAAAACGTCTTTCTCAACGTCAAAAACAAATCCTTGACGCTTACGGCGGAGGTAGAGATCCCCCCGGCGGGCGGCAACGGCACGCTCATCGCCCAGGGCGGCCGCTTTGGCGGATGGTCGCTCTACATGAAAGATGGAAAGCCGGGTTACGACTATAACTTCTTGGGGATGCAACGCAGTTCCGTCGTTTCGTCCCAAACGATTCCTCCGGGCAAGGCCACCATCAAGTTCGATTTCGCCTACGACGGGGGAGGGTTGGGGAAGGGCGGCACGGGCACCCTGTACGTCAACGGGACCAAGGTGGCGGAAGGGAGGATCGAGCGCACTCAGCCCTTCTTCTTCTCCGCCGACGAGACGGCGGATGTCGGCATCGACCTCGGGACTCCGGTCGTGGAAGGCGTCGGTTCCGAGCAGCAGTCCAAATTCACCGGGAGCATCCCCAGGCTGACGGTCGAGATTCGCAATGCGAATCCCGTCGCGGAGGCTACGGTCAAGAAAGGCCGGGAAGCCATCGGTAAGGCAGTCGAATAAAGAAAGGACTCTACCATGAGACAGCCTAAGGTTCCGTTCTGGAAGCGTCTCTTGATTCAATCCCTGTTCGCGTTGCTTCTCTTGCCGCCGGCAACGGTGTTCGCCAGCGAGGGCGGGAGCAGCCATTATGTGCCGGGGGCGGTTTCCTCCTTCATCGATTTTCCCTCAGGAGTCCCCTACAACGTGCTGAGCGATTTTGCGGGGTATTTTGGCTTGGCCTCGGTCTCCCGCCAGTTTCCCATCGCCGGCCTGCTGACCACCGACCTCTCCGCGCAATTCTTCGCCTGGACCCCGATTTTTCAATACGACCTTTCCGCTAAAGTTTTGGGGGGTCAGTATGCCTTCACGGTTTCCCTGCCAGTCCTGAGCCTAGAGGTGGATGCCAAGGTCAGCGGAGCCGCCGGGAAAGGGATTTCTAAAACGGACTCTCGGACCGGCTTGGGCGATATCTATTTCTCTCCCTTCAACTTGTTTTGGAGAAAGGGCAATTTTACCTATCTCAGTTCCCTTGGCATCTACGCCCCCTCCGGCGCGTTTTCCGTCGGGCGTCTGGCGAACTTGGGGAAAAATTATTGGACCTTCAACCCCTACTTCGGCTTCCAGTACAACAACCACGAGAGCGGATTGGAGGCGAACAGTTACCTGGGGTTCAATTTCAACACCGAGAATAACGCCACCAATTATCAATCCGGACACGAAATCTATCTCGATTTCACCGTGGATAAGCGATTCAAGAATGGATTCGGCGTGGGAGGCACCGGCTATGTCTTCCAGCAGATCACGGGCGATGGCGGCTCCGGGGCTAGGCTGGGCAGCTTCAAGGGACGCACCTTCGGCTTGGGACCGGTCATTTCCTTGGTGAGGCCGCTCGATAAAAAGGTCCTCTTCGCCATGGAGGGCAAGTGGGTTCCGGAAATCGAGGTCCAAAATCGCGTCCGAGGGCAGTACGTTTGGTTTAAATTTGGCTTCATCTTCAATTGAAATCGGTTGTTTGCTTAGGGGGGTTGGCATGAAACCGCACCGCAAGTTATTTTCTGCTGTCCACCTGCTGCTGATGACCAGTTTCTTGGGCCTCCTCTGTCCAAAGGCCTTCGGTCAGGCCTCTCGAGCCCCCAATATCGTCTACATCGTGGCCGACGACCTCGGCTGGAAGGACGTCGGCTTTCATGGCTCGGACATCAAGACGCCCAATCTCGACAAGCTCGCCCAGGGCGGGGCCCGGCTGGAGCAGTTCTATGCCCAGCCGATGTGCACGCCCTCCCGGGCGGCCCTGATGACCGGCCGTTATCCCCATCGTTACGGTCTGCAGACCGCCGTCATCCCCTCCGCGGGGCAATACGGCCTGCCCACCGACGAATGGCTGCTTCCCCAAGCCCTTAAAGAGGCGGGCTATCGAACCGCCATTGTCGGAAAGTGGCATCTCGGGCATGCCAAAAAGGAATATTGGCCTCGGCAACGGGGCTTCGATTACCAATACGGGCCGCTGTTGGGCGAAATCGACTATTTCACGCATTCCGCCCACGGGGTCCGCGATTGGTTTAGGGACAACCAAGCCGTCGTGGAATCCGGTTACGTCACCACCTTGCTCGGCCAGGACGCCGCGAAGCTGATCGAGGCCCAAGATGCGCAAGTCCCTCTATTTCTCTATCTGACCTTCACCGCGCCGCATGCCCCTTACCAGGCGCCCCAGGAATACCTCGATCGGTATAAGGACATCTCCGATCCTAATCGCCGCGCCTACGCGGCAATGGTCACCGCCATGGATGACGAGGTCGGCCGGGTCGTCAGCTCGCTGGAAAAGAAGAAGATGCTGGAAAACACCCTGATTGTCTTCCAGAGCGACAACGGCGGGCCTCGCTCCGCCAAGGTGACCGGCGAGGTGGATACTTCTAAAGGCACCATTCCCGCCGATAACGGCCCCTACCGCGAGGGCAAGGCGACGCTCTACGAAGGCGGCACTCGGGTCGTGGCGCTCGCCAATTGGCCCGGGAAAATCCAGCCCGGCAGCGTGATCAACCAACCCATTCACATCGTGGACATGTATCCCACCTTACTCAAGTTGGCCGGGGCTGCCTTGGGCAAGGGCAAGGCGCTCGACGGCATGGATGTCGGGGCCGTGTTAACCGAGGGGAAGTCTTCACCCCGCAGCGAGATCGTCTACGACATCGAGCCCTTCCGCGGCGGCTTGCGCCAGGGGGATTGGAAGCTGGTTTGGCGCAGCGTCCTTCCGAGCAAGGTCGAGCTCTTCAATATCGCGCAAGATCCCTACGAGAAGAATAACTTGGCGGCCCAGCACCCGGAAAAAGTCAGGGAATTGCAGCAGCGAGCCGAGGCCTTGGCCGCGGAAAGCGCCAAGTCCATGTTCCTGCTGGAGGCCTTCCAAAAGTCCTGGAGCGCCTTGACCGAGACGGTGGCGCTCCCGCAAGACGAGAAGGCCTACGAGCTGGAGCCTTAATGGGCCTTCGCGGGATTCATTCCTTGGCCGGGAGGCGCGAGAGCAGGTCTTGGGCGGGGGCGAATTGCGGGTTTCTTTGCAGGGCCCTCGCCAAGGCCCGGCGGGCCTTTTCGCTCTCGCCGCGGCGTAGGTAAAGCGTCGCCATCGCGTAGGGAGGCTCCGCGGAATCCTCCATCAGCGCTTCGGCTTTTTCCAAGGCCTGGAGGGAGGCCTCGAATTGGTTTCCCTGCGCGTAGGCCAAACCGAGATTGTACCAGGCCCGGCCGAAGGCAGGGTCCAACTCGACGGTCTTGAGCAAGAGCGCCAAGGCCTCTCGGCCGCGGTTCAACTCCGAATAAAGCAGCGCCAAAGAATAGCTGTAATCCGCGTTATTTGGCTCCAGTCGCCGCGCTTCCTGAAAGGCCTCCGCAGCCTCGTCGTTTTTGCCCAAGAGATTGAGGACACGTCCCTTCATGAACTGGGCATAGGCCGAGCTTCGGTCCCAATCCGCGGCCTTGCGGATCCAGGCCTCGGCCCGCTCTTTCTCCCCTTGGGCCAGGAAGAACTGGGCCTGCTTGAGGGCCCCCGGCGGTTGGTCGGCATGATACTCGAGGTAGCGTAACAATTCCGGCAGGCCCTGTTTCGGGGATTTCCCCTGCACCGCGGAGGCCCACAGCGCGTCCACCCTTACCAGTCGCGAGGGGTCGGTTTGTAGGGCTTGCATAACTTCCGAGGTATCGGGCGTCGCCCCGAGGGCGTGGATCGCGGCCGAACGGACCCAGGGGCTCTCCGAGTTTAACGAGGCTTGCAGTGCCGCCCTTACCTTCGGCTCGGCGGCCCAAGGGGACAGCAGCGCGACCATCGAGGCGACCCATGCCGGGTTTTCTTCCTGTTGGAGGAGGGATAGCAACTCCGGCACCACGCTGGGATCGCGCCGTTGCGCGCGGGCGATGACGCGGGCCCGTTGGCGGCTGGGGCGATCCAGCTTGGGACCGAACCATTTTTTCGTCCAGGCCTGGGCCCATTCCGCGGAACGGTCGCTATGGCAGCGGTTGCAGGCATTGGGGACGCCCAGCTCCTGGGTGAGGAGGGGATCGGGCACGGTGAAGCCGTGGTCGCGCCGGGGATCGCGCATCATAAACTTCGTCGCCGGCATATGGCATTCGATGCAGAGATTGCCCCGGCTGCCCGCGGGATGATGGCTGTGTGCCAGGGGTTCGACGGGGATGGCCCCGCGCCGTCCGGGCGCTTGGTGGCAGGAGAGGCAGAGGGAGTTGTCTGCGACGGGCTGGAGCAGTTTTCCGGAATGGGGGTTGTGGCAGTCCAGGCAGGTGACGCCCTTGAAGCCCATCCGGCTCATCATGAAAGATCCGTATTCGAAATCCTCCTGCCGGACCTGGCCGTCGGGGTAATAGAGGCCTTCTTGGTCGGCGAGCAGGAGCCGGAAGTGGTCGTTGAAGGAGTCCCCGGGCTTAAACTGCCCCGTCAGTTCCTCCCGACGGGCATGGCAGGAGGCGCAGGTGTCTTGAGCATTTCCGCGCACGGTCTTGGTGTTTTTGGGGTGATCGTCCTTCTCTCCGTGACATTGGGAGCAGGCAACGCCCATCTCCTCCCAACGGCTGCGGTAGCTATCGGTCCGGGCCTCATAGTTTTTTTCGAATCCCGTCATGTGGCAGGAGGCGCATTGGGAGTTCCAGTTATTACCGCGATTAGACCAATGACCCCACTCGCGTGGCTCTCGGTCCTCTTCGCCGAAGACGTGAAACCACTCCCGAGTCGCGGGATCCCAGGCCAAGGGGAATACCTGCCAGCGTCCGCCGGGGAAGGGGACGAGGTATTGCCGCAGGGGTGAAACTCCGATGACGGCCTGGGGGGTGAATTCCGTTTTATTGCCCGCAGGGTCCTTCCAGGTGAGCAGAAATTGACTTCCTGTGCGCTTTGCCTCCGCCAGGGAGGATCCGACCGTCAGGGACAGGTCCGCGGCAAAGGCGGGTTCGTCTTGCGCGGGATCGATCAGGCGATTTGCCCAGGCATGTTGGGAGGACAGCCATGCGTCGAAGATTTCACGGTGGCATTCGGCGCACCTTTGGGCGCGAGGGGAAGGGATTTTCGAGGCCTGCCGCAGGTCGCCGCTCAAGACCTCGGGGGAGGCCGTGGGGAGTTTTTCTGCTTTCGGCCGGGTGCAGCCCGTCGCGGTACCCAGAAGCAGGATTCCAACCAAGCAGAGGGCCGACCTAAAATTTGAATGGTGGGATCGAATGGCAGGCAATTTACGATGATTGGCCGGGGCGATCAAACAAATCCTGCAAGGCTCGAAGGCGGCGCACCCGCGGATTCCGAGGCGATTAGAGCCGGACGACTTTCTTTTGGGAGAGGCCCTTGGTCGCGTTGCGCGTGTCGACGACGAGCGGGCTGGCCGCGACGATGCCGCGGTAGTCGAAGGCCTCGTGGTCCGTCAGGATGACCACGCAGTCTTGCCTGCCCAGCAAGACCTTGTTGGGCTTTTGGGAGCGGTATTCGCGGAGGTCGGTCTTCCAGGAAGCGACGTGGGGATCGGAATAGCTCAGGGAGGCGCCGGCCTCCTCGAGCAGCTTGGCGAGGTCGTAGGCGGGCGATTCCCGCGTGTCCGAGACGTTTTTCTTGTAGGCCACGCCCAAGAGCAGCACCCGTGCGCCCTTGAGCGGCTTCTTGCGCTCGTTGAGGGCCGCCTGGATCTTCAAAAAAACATAGTGGGGCATCTCCTGGTTGATCTCGCTCGCCAGCTCGATGAAGCGCGTCGTGTAGTTCATGCTGCGCAATTTCCACGACAGGTAGTGGGGGTCCACCGGGATGCAGTGTCCGCCGAGTCCGGGGCCGGGATAGAAGGGCATGAAGCCGAAGGGTTTCGAGGCGGCCGCGTCGATCACCTCCCAGGTGTTGATCTTCAGCTTGTCACAGATCTGGGCGATTTCGTTGACCAGGCCGATATTCACCGCCCGGAAGGTGTTCTCGAGCAGCTTCACCATCTCGGCGGTCTGGGAGGAACTGACTTCCAAGACCTTGTCCGCGACGTGGCGGTAGAGGGCGGCGCTGACCTGGGTGCAGGCGGGCGTGACCCCGCCGAGGATCTTGGGGGTGTTCTTTAGTCCGAAGCGTGGATTGCCGGGATCGATGCGCTCCGGCGAGAAGGCGAGGAAGAAGTCGCGTCCGACGCGGAATTTTTCCGACTGCAATGCGGGCAGGACCAACTCCTCGGTGGTGCCAGGGTAGGTGGTGCTCTCCAGGACGATCAGCTGGCCGGGGTGCAGGGTTTTTTTCAGCTCGGAGGTGGCGTGGACGATGTAGGAAATATCCGGATCGCGGGTCTTGCGCAGCGGGGTGGGCACGCAGATGGAAACCGCGTCTAGGGAGCGGGCGGCGCCAAAATCGCCGGTGGCCCGCAGCTTGCCCGAGCGGGCGAGTTCTTGGACGAGGCGGTCCGGGATGTCCGGGATGTAGTTCTTGCCGGCGCACAGGGCGGCGATTTTCTTGGGATCGACATCGATCCCAGTGACGCTAAAGCCGGCCTCGGCGAAGGCGACCGCCAGAGGCAGGCCGACATAGCCCAGGCCTATCACCCCGACTCGGGCAGAACGCTGTTGAATCCTGTTGAGCAGGATAGCTTGGCTGTTTTTGCGGAGAAGGGGCATAAAATTCGGGCCCTTATGAAGAGGCTGTTGAAAAATAGAGGTGATTTCCATTTTTCGGGGGCCCATCCCTCCGCCTGCGGCGGCTTGGCCCAATCACCGGTGTTTTTTCAACAGCTTGTTAGCTTTCGGGGGAAACTTTTTCCCGTTTCCAACGATAATTTTTAATAGAAAGAAGTTTTTTCGCATAATTTACTAAATTGCGGTTATTGTTTGCAATTTTTATTCCGTGTCGCCGCGGGCCGCTGGGTATTTTCCGGGTAATGACACGTAGCGTTACCTGAAACGTTGACGCTAGGGGGTGGGCTATGATACAAGCTCGCGTCCCAGTCAGAAAAAAAGGTCCTGATTTCTTTGATTAACCGGCTGAGACCTGTCTTTACGGGTTTTGCTCATCATAGGAGGTTGGCTCCATGGCCAAGGGTCTAGCAAAGCAAGCGTTTTCCGATCTCCCCTTCAAGGTTGGCGACAAGGCGGTCTATCCCGCCCACGGCGTCGGCGAGGTCAAGAGCATCGAAAGCAAAGAGATCATGGGGGCCAAGCAGACCTTCTACGTGCTGCAGATCCTCGACAGCGGCATGAAGATCATGGTCCCGACCGCCAATGTCAACGCGGTGGGCCTCCGCGAGGTCATCTCCGACCAAGAGGTCGACGACGTCTACGAGATCCTCAAGCAGCGCGACGTCCACATCGACAACCAAACCTGGAACCGCCGTTACCGCGAGTACATGGACAAGATCAAGACGGGCTCGGTTTACGAAATTGCCGAGGTATTACGGGATCTTAGCCTGCTTAAGTTCAAGAAAGAGCTGAGCTTCGGCGAGCGCAAGATGCTCGATACCGCCAAGTCCCTGCTCATCAAGGAACTGGCGATCTGCGAGGCCCGCGAGGAAGACGAGATCGAGGAAGAGATCAACGAGATCTTCAAGTCGGCCTAGAGCCGGTTTTCCAGCCAGAATTGTGGAACCCCCTTCGTTTACGGAGGGGGTTTTTTTTCGCCCCGTGCCTGGCTCGGGGAGGCATGGGGTGGCGCGGAGGGGCCGGGATTGAAATTCCCTCCCTTATTCGAGTCCCAAAAACTCCGCGAGCTGGGCCTTCTTTTTCGGAATCCGGTATTCCTCCAAGCGGTTGTAGAGAGTCCTTAGGCTGATTCCCAATTCGCTGGCGGCCCGGGCCTTGTTCATCTCGTGTCTCTTGAGGGCGTCGATCAGGGCTTCGCGGGGGTTTTCCTTGTTTTGGGCCGTGTCCCGGCCCAAGGAGGGCGACTTTCCCGGAGATTGCAGGATGACCAAGTCGGGCCCGATGGGACGCCCTTTCGAGAAGAGCAGGGCGTTCCGGATGACGTTCTCCAATTCACGGATGTTTCCCGGCCAGGCATGCCGCATGAGGGCTTGGTAGGCCTGCTCCGTCACCTCTCCGGGAACCAGGTGGAAGTCCCGGGAAAATTTTTCCAACATGTGCTCGACGAGCATGGGGATGTCCTCCTTTCGTTCCCGAAGCGGGGGCAGAGGGATGGTGAGGCCGTTGATGCGAAAGAAGAGGTCTTGGCGGAACTTTCCCTCGCCCACCAAGCGGTGGAGGTCCTGATTCGAGGCGGTCACTAGTCGGACGTCGATCTTGACCCTCTTGTTGGAGCCCAAGGGGCGGACTTCGCCATCCTGCAGGACGCGCAGCAATTTTGCCTGCATGCCCAGGGACATGTCGGCAATCTCGTCGAGAAAGAGGGTGCCTCCGTTGGCCTGCTCGAAGAGGCCGACCCGGTCTTTATCCGCATGGGTGAAGGCACCGCGCTTGTGGCCGAACAGCTCGCTTTCGAGCAGGGATTCGGGGATGGCGCTCACGTTCTCCACGACAAAGGGCAAATTTTTTCGGGAACTGTTGAAATGAAGGGAGCGGGCGATGAGTTCCTTGCCGGTGCCGGACTCGCCGAAGATCCAGACCGGAATCGTCGTCTCCGTGACATGCTCGAGCAGCTGGAATACCTGGGTCATCTTCTGCGAGACGCCGATGATTTCGCCGTACTGGTATTTGAAGTCCTTCCTGGCTAGGTTCAGCCTTTCGTTTAAGCCCTGGATCACCTCGGCTTGGGAGCGCAGCCGCGCCTCTATTTCCGATTTGGAACGATTCAAGGCCTCATAGTCCTTCGCCTTCTGAATCGCCAGTGCGGCCTGCGCCGCGAAGGCGGTGAGGAGGACGACGTCCTCTTGCGAAAAACGTTCTGGTTCGCCCTGGTGGTCCAGGTACAAGGCCCCCCGCACCCGTCCCTCGGTTTCCATGGGCACCACTAGAATCGAGAGCAGGCGGAAGGAGGTGACGCTCGGGCGATCCTTCAACCGCGGATCCAACTGGGCGTTGTCAGTCAACAAGGGAGCTCCGGTGTCAACCGCGATTCGGACCGCGCTCCGGGAAAGTTGGAAGCCCTCCCCGCCAAGCGAGCCTTGCGGAATGCCGCGGGCGCAATGGACTTCGAAATCCGGAATGGGCCCGCCGGTGCACGACTCGTTTTTTAAAAGCAAAAAGCCGCGTTGGGCTCCAGTGAATTCGATGGCGGCATCCATGATCCTCGACAGGGTATCCGCCAGTTCTTCACGTTCTGAGACTCGCCGGCCGAGGGCGCTGATCTGCCGAAACCGTGCTTCCGAAATCGCCCTTCCCTCCCGAGGCCCCGTTGCAGAGCGCGGGGCCGGGCGCGCTGCCTCCTCGGGCAGCAGGGCGTCGATTTCTTGGTCCAGAGGCATTCCGCCGCGGGATTTTTCGAAGTCCATTCGCGTTTCCTCCTGAAGTCCGCCGCGCAGCCGGCTCCGCTCGCAGGCGGCGGCGCGGGAGAATTTGCCCGAGAGGCCGGGATGCCCTGCTCGGGAGAATTTCAGAGCCAGCAATTCGTAGGTATCCTGCCTTTGTTCGGGATACTCACAGTCCTTGATCTTTTTTAGCAAGGTCAAGAATGCATCCGCTTCCCAGCGTTCCGAAGTGGTTTCATAACGTGGGAGCAAATAGTCCCACAGGTCCGAGCGGCAGGCGGGCGGGGCGGCCGTTGTCTCGGCGGCGAGCCCTCGCCGCCAGCGCGAGCGAAGGGCTCCGACCTCCGCCCAGGCCCGGGCGAGGGGATCCCGCTCCGACTCCCGGGCCGCGGCCCGGAAGGAGGTCTCGGCGGATTCATAATCTCCCTCCAAGTAGGCGAGCTCGCCCCGCAGGTGATGGGCGCTGGACTTGAGGTAGGGCAGGGTCGCGGCGCCCGTTTCGAATGTCGAAAGCAGCTCCGCGGCGGAGCGGAATTGCCCGAGGTAGATCTTGGATGCGGCGCGATGGAGGTCGACTAAGGCGCGGTCCTCCTCGGTTCCGAGAGAGATCAACACCGGGCGAGTCTGGGATTGGAGGGCCAAGGAGTCCCCGTATTCGCCCATGTCCAGGTAGAGCAGGGCGAGGTTTTCGCGATAGCGCGCCCAGGGGAGTGCCTCTCCGACTTGCTTGGCAAGCTCGATGCTGTCCTGCAAATAGGGCAGGGCCTCGGAGAGCCGTCCGGATTTGCGCAGCGTCATGCCGATGGCCTGCAAGGCGATGGCTTGGCCTTGGGTGTTGCCGAGGGATCGGAAGATCTCCAGGGATTGTCGGTAGCAGGGCAGGGCCTTTTCGAGATTCCCCACGGCCCGCTCCAGATCTCCTTGTTGCTTGAAGGCCTCTCCGCGAAGTTCCGGGATATCCTGGCCCAGCTCCAGGGCGGCCTCCAGATGCGCCTGCGCCGCGTCGGTGTGCCCCATTTTTTCCGCCTGGCTCGCCAGCAGGAGCCGGGCCCGGGCCTGATAAGGGCGGTGTGCCGGATGTTGCCCAGGGTCCGCGATGCGCAGGCAATCTTCGAGGCGTTCTTGGGCCGCCTCTCCCCGGTCCATCGCCAGTAACGTCATTCCCGTGTAAAGACGGTGTTTGGCCTTTTGCAAAAAACTCGGATCGTCGATCCGGTATCGGAACCACTCCTCGTAGGAGTCCAGGGCCTTTGGGAAATCCCCGCATCGATAGGCAAGGTAAGCGAGGTGGGCATGGAGGACGGTCTTTTCCGCAGCGCTCTCGGCGAAGGGACTCCATTGCCGGTAACGCCGAAGCGCCTCGGGGAAATCCCCGGCTGGCTCGGCCGCTTCGGCGGCCTTCCAGACCCATTTTTTGGCCTGGTCCCATTGTTCACCGGCCAGGGCGTGATCGGCCAAAAACCCGATGGTTTCAGCGGGAACCGATTCCGAGGCGCGGGAATTGAGGTGGATGAACCAACGCTGGTGCGCCGACCGCATTCGCTCCTCTCCCAGCGCTTGTCGGTAGCTTTGGGCCAGGGAGCCATGGGAGAGCGCCAGGTCTGGGGAGTCAAGGGAGCGGGCCCGCAGCCATCCCAGCTCGTCCAATTGGGACAAGGCTTCCTCCCACTCGTCGTTGGAGCCAGGGAAAAGAGAATTCGCCTCCGCGGCGGGGACAGGGAAGGAGTGGGCGACCAGTAGGGAGAGGAGGGTGCGTGCGCCTTCGGGGAGACCCTTGAGTTGTGAGGCGATCGATTCAAGCCAAGAACCGGGTGTTCGCCGCGGGCCTCCGCCTTGCAGAGAGCTCAGTAGCAGCAGAGGCCGGCCACCGCCTTGCGCGAGCAGTGCCTTTTCGCGTTCGGGGCCGAGCTTTTGTGCCAAGGGCACCGAACGCAGGAGTGTCAAGGCCTGCGAATCGTCGAGATCCCCCAGCGAAATCGTCAGTTCATTTTCCCAAGGGGCGATGGGAAACTTTAGAGCCTCGTATTCCAGGATCGCCACCCAAGGGGAGGGGCCGGTCTGGAATAGGCTTAAGAATTCCTGGAGGCGTTCCAGCTCTAGTTCGGAACGGAGATGGAGGTCGCTCCAGATCAAGGCCCAAGGACGGTCGCCCGCCACCGCGAGGAATCTTTCGAAAAGCGGGAGTATTTTGGGCCGGGCTTCGACCTCGGGAGCAGGGAGACCCAAGAATTCGCCCAACAGCCGATCCCATTCTTGCGGGGAATTTCCGGGCAAGGTTTGGCAGCGATATTCATGATCTTGGAGGGCCCATCGCAGTTCTTCCAGAAACCGGGTCCTGCCGACGCCCATGGGTCCCTGAATCTTCAGCAGGCGCGCGCCTGGTTGGCGAGGGGACGAGAAGAGGAATTCCTGGGCGCAGCGCAGCTCGGCTTCACGTCCGACCAGGGGAATTTTTTCGAGGGTTCTCTCCAGGGCCTGCGGGGCGGGAATGTGAATCTCGGTGTCGGAATGTTGGGCAAGGTAGGAGAGCAAGGTCGCCGTGGAACTGGGCCTGCGTCCTGGGTCCCGCTCGATCATGCGGTCGATCAAATCGCAGAAATGCTCGGGCAGGTCCGGGCGCAGCTCGAAGAGGCGAGGGGGCTGCGGCAGGGAACGGACGGATCCCGACAAGGGACGGTCGAAAGGAAGCCTGCCGGAGAACAGCTCATAGCAGACCGCTCCGGCGGAAAAGATGTCGCTCAGCACGCTGTACTCCCCCCAAAAAATTTCGGGAGGCGCGTATTGCCAGGTGCCTAGGCCTTGTTCCGATTTCCCCGCCAAGATCGGCACCGCCAGTCCCAAATCCAGGATTTTCAGGACTCCCTCGGAATCCACCCGGAGATTGGAGGGCTTGAGGTCGCGGTGCAAAAGATTGCGGCCGTGGAGGTAATGCAGGCCTTGGCATAGCTGGATAAAAAGCGCGGGATCCGGGTAAAGCGGGGAGGCGACCCATTCCATGCTGAAAAACGGCCCGGTGGCCGTGGGGGAGGCCCCGCCCTCGAGATAGTCGAAGACCCGGACCAGATTGGGATGGGAAAGGCGAGAGAGGAAATGCAGTTCCCGCCTCAGGAAGCTGCGTTGGTCCGCGGTGTAGCCCGAAGGGAGAAATTTCAGGGCCACCACTCTCTGGGTTTCCCGGTCTAAGGCCTTGAGGACCCGGCCCGAGCTGCCCGCTCCGAGGGGCTCCAGCAACTGGTATCGGTCGGATCGGAATTTCTCGGGAGGGATCATGGCCTGGGTCGCTTGCTCGGCTGAAATCGTCTCGGCGAAATGTTTTGCAATTTCATTAGTAATGCAAAAAATATCTGCAAATTGCATGAAATATTTTCAAAGCTTGGACCGAATTCAGCCTTCCGGGGTTCGGTTTTATTTCGTTGATTATAAATAATTTATTAATTTTTAGTAACTTATAAATAATTTGAGATTTTATTTGTTTTGCAGGCTTTTTCCAAAACCTGGTCTTGCTTTTGCAAATTGAGGGCCTCGGGGAGGATCCCATTTCAAAAAGAAAGGCCTGTTATGTGGAAAAAATGCAAACGAATTAGCCAAATACTCCCGTGGGGGCTGCTGGGCTTGCTCGGTGCCGCCCTGCCGATTCAGCCGCTGCGGGCGGCGACTTTGTCTTATCCCGGTCCCGGTGCTTGCAGCACGACGCTGCAGGCCTGCATCGATGCGGCGGCGGGCGGTGACGCGGTAGAAATCGCCACGGACGACCGGATCCAAGAGGACCTCTCCCTGCAAAAATCCATGATCCTGCGCGCCGCCCCGGGATTTCATCCGGTCGTGGGCAATCCGGATCCCACCAATCCCCGCTGGATCCAGATCAATGACAACAACGACGGCCAAAGCGAGGTGGTCGACATAGCGGTCGACGGTATCAATTTTGACGGGGCTCGGCTCGACGTCACCTTCTACGATTCGGTCGGCGGTGACTCTTTTTCTCTGACCAACTCCCGGGTGTATTCCGAGGCCAACTGGGACAGCCTGACCTTCGACACCAGCGGACCGGCACATTACCTGGTCCAGGGCAATGTGATCATCGGCAATGGCGAGCCAATCGATTTCTATTCCAGGGATGGGACGGTGGGCGCCATCTCCTTGCAAATCGAGGGCAACGAGATCACCACGGCGGATAAGCAAGAAAGCATGGCCGGGATCGTATTGGACCTCGCCGGAAAGAACAGCGTCGATGCCAGCGTGACGATCCGGAACAACCTGCTCCATGACCTAGGCGGTTGCAACTGCGGCTCTGAGGCCGGGATCCTCATGTATGTCGGAGAGGACATGGCATCGATCGTCGACATTTCGAACAATACCTTCGACAATATTGACGGCTACGGAATTGATGTTGCGGGTTATCCCGCCAACCACGCGGTCCAGCTCAATTTCTACAATAACGTCATGACGCGATTAACGGGACCTGGATTTCTTTTGCCTCCCGTGGTTCCCAATCTGAGCATCAATCACGACTATAACTTCTTCTACGCAAATCAGTCGGATTACTTCGGTGGCTATCCTCCCGGCCCCAATACCGTCCTTTCCTCGGACAACATCGATCCGCTGTTCGTGGATCTCTTCGGCGGAAATTACCGGCTCCAGGCCAATTCTCCCCTGGTGGATAAGGGCACCAATACGCCGCCCGGGGGACTGGCGCTCACCGATCGGGACGGGAAGAACCGCGTCATCGGCGGCGCGGTCGACATCGGGGCCTTTGAATCGGGGCAGTCGGTCGCGGATCTGAGCCTCTCCCAGGTCGTGGTACCGCAACAGGCCGGACAGGGCTCCGCGATCTCCTTCGTCATCACGGTCTCCAATGCGGGGCCGGAGGACGCCTTGAATGTCCTGCTTCAAGACTCCCTGCCCGCCGGCTTCACCTTGTTGCAGGCCTTCCCGAGCCAAGGGACTTGTTCCGCTTCGGTCCCTTTGACCTGCGACCTCGGGGCGATCTTGAGCGGGGAAAGCGCCCAGGTAACCGTCGTGGTTTCGGCCGAACAAGAAGGCGACTTCGTCCATACCGCGACCGTTGGCAGCGATGCCTTCGATCCGGATTCTGCCAATAACGCCTCCAGTGCCGATGTGCGGGTGATTGCCGGGGGCGGGCAAGGTTCCGGTCCAGGGTCCTCGGGGACCCCGCCGGGTGGGCCGAATAATCTGCAGGGTTCCGGAGCGGGCTGCCAAATCGCCGCGGGGAACACCGAAGGGACCGGCTTGGGGCTGCTCTTTCTGGGGGCGTGGGTCTTGGGGACCCTCCTGCTGCGGTTTAGGCGAGAACCGCTTTCCTAGCGCCCTGGAGCTGAAAGGCTTCAGGCACCTTACCCAGGGGGCTTTCCCCCTCGTTGGAGCGGCCGTCGGCCGCTCCAACTTTTTGACTTTTATCAAGCGCATCCTTTTTTAGAAAGTGGCGATAACTACCCAGGCTCGGACGGGGGCATTTCTTGAAGCGGCACATCTCGGCGGTTCTTCATCGGATCCTTTTTGCTCTTTTCCTTTTGACCCTCTTGGCCTGTGTCGGGGGGCTGGAGTCTACTGGGACCTTCTTGGGCTCCGTCGGGAATTCCGCGGCCCCGGCGATCGAGGCCAAGGATCCAGCCGACCCGACGCCCCGGGAAGAGCTGGGCGGTCAACCGGCTACATCCTCCGTCACGGATCCGGAACCCTATTCCAATCCCAATCCCCCAGTCTTTGGCACCGCTCATGACGTGAGTTATGCCAGCGCCTCCGTGCCGGGACATCCCGAGGGGGGGCTTTCTCCGGGTTATGACGTGGGGCACTTGGTGGATTTTCGCGTCGTCCTGAAGGGTGAGCGGCAATGCCGGATCGAGGGTGAGAAGGAGCTGGTGAAGTTCAGCGGGCATATCGAGAAGGATGGAGTCCCGATCGTTGGAGCGCCCTTCCTGCGCATCGTTTTCTTCGATGTTCAGCGTTACTTAGATACCCCCCTGGCCCCACGCGGGGGTATCGATGGGAGCTTTGAGTTCTTCTTTGTCGGCCTACCTGCTAAAGAACTCGGATTTTTCCTGCCCAAACCCATCGGCAATATTGCCTCGAGCGGTGAATGGAACCAAATCTTGCCGTGGCCGGAGGCAGAATCGCCGACGGAAGGGTTTTTTTTCGCCACCAATCCCTTTGGCGATACCGTAGAGATGGTGTCCGCCCCCGGGCGAGTCGGGCCTTGTCCGCCCAGGCTCGAGGAGGTTGTGGGCGTCTTTTCCAGGGAGGTGATCCCGTTCCGAAATCTTCCCTCCCCCTCGCGCGAAGACTCCCCTGGGTCGCAAGAGGATCTTGGGGGGAATTAGGGTTCGGACGCTCCTGGATCGTCGTATTTTCCTTCAGTCCCCCTTCGGTTTGACAAATTCCCTGGGGCCCGTTACATCCCATCTACACGATACTCTTCTTGGCCGGAGCCCTTACTGGGGCTCTGTCATGTCTCGAAAAAGCTTAAGAGGCTGTTGAAAAAGGATTTTATTCCCGCCGGAATGAATCCGGCTCCATTCGCCGCCCAAAAATCCTTCGGATTTTCGGGGCCCGCCAATCCGCCTGCGGCGGCTTGGCCCAACCACCGGTGGTTTTTCAACAGCCTGTTCAGCAATACCAGGTTAAGGGGTTGATTTTCATGAATTCCGTGTGGGCGATTTTGGTGGCGGGGGGGACGGGCACCCGCTTCGGGGCCCAGATGCCCAAGCAGTTTTTGCCCCTGGCTGGACGTCCGGTCCTGGAATATGCCCTGGACCTCTTTGCCCCCAGCCCCCTCTTTGCGGGCGTGGTTTTGGTGCTTCCCCAGGATTTTGTCGCCGAGTGGAAGGCCGCGCTGCAAAGCGGCCCCTGGTCGCGGGTGCGGGTGACCTCCGGGGGCTTGACCCGGCAGAAGTCGGTCCAGAGAGGCCTACAGATGATCGACGAGGGGGCCGACTGGATCCTGATCCACGACGTGGCCCGTCCCTTGGTTACCGAAGAGATCCTCCGCCGCACCCTCCAGGGCGTCCAAGAGACGGGGGCGGCGGTGACGGCGGTCCCCGTGGCCGACACCCTTAAGAAAGGCGATGAGCGCTCCTACGTCCAAAAGACCGTCTCCCGCGACCGCCTCTACCAAATCCAGACCCCCCAGGCCTTTTCCCGCAAGCTCCTGGAAGAGGCCCTGAATTGGGCTGACGAGAAGGGCATGGACGCCACCGACGAGGCGGGCTTGATCGAAAGCATGGGACACCGGGTGCGCCTGGTGGAGGGCTCGGTCAGCAATTTCAAGATCACCCGCATGGAAGACCTCGAGCTGGCCGAGGCCCTGCTGGAAAAAAGAGGATCCAATATGAACGCCGAATTTCGCATCGGGGAAGGCTACGACGTGCATGCCTTTGCGCCCGACCGGGACCTCGTCCTGGGCGGGGTGAAAATCCCCTTTGAGCAGGGCCTACTGGGCCACTCCGACGCCGACGCCCTCCTGCACGCGGTCTGTGACGCCATGCTGGGCGCGGCCGCGGAGGGCGATCTGGGCAAGCACTTTCCCGACACCGACCCCCAATTCAAGGGCGTCTCCAGCCGGATCCTGCTCGCCGAGGTGGGCCGCAGGGTCAAAAATAAGGGTTTTACCGTGGCCAACGTCGATGCTACGGTAGTCTGTCAGCGGCCCAAGCTGGCTCCCCACATCCCCGAGATGCGGGAAAACATCTCGGCCGCCTTAGGCATCCCGGTCGACCGGGTCAGCGTCAAGGCGACGACCGAGGAGGGCCTGGGATTCACCGGCACCATGCAAGGCCTCGCCGCCCGCGCCGTGGTGCTGCTGCACAAGAGAGGGAGTCCGTCATGATCCGAGTCCGTTTCGCGCCCAGTCCCACCGGCCTGCTCCACCAGGGGAATGTTCGCACCGCCCTGTTCAACTTCCTCTACGCCCGGCACCACGGCGGCAAGCTTGTCCTGCGCATCGAAGACACCGACCAAGAGCGCTCCCAAGAAAATTACGAGGCCGCCATCCTGCAAGACCTGAAGTGGCTCGGCCTGGAATACGACGAGGGGCCGGACCGGGGCGGCGACTTCGGGCCCTACCGGCAGAGCGAGCGCCTCGACCTCTATAAAAGGTACCTGCAGCAACTCGAGTCCCAGGGGCAGGTCTATCCTTGTTTCTGCACCCCGGAAGATCTTGAGGCCGAGCGCCGCAAGGCCATGGCCAGCGGCAAGCCCTACCGCTACAGCGGGCGCTGCCGCGAGCTCTCCGCCGAAGACCGCAAGGCCAAGCTCGACGCCGGTACCCCCCGCACCTATCGCTTCAAGGTCGAGCGCGAGATCGTCAAGTTCCACGACCTGGTCTACGGAGAGAAGGTCTTCGACACGCTGACCATCGGTGATTTTGTCATCGCCCGCTCCAACGAGCTGCCACTCTACCTCTTCGCCTGCGCCGTGGACGACTGCCTCATGCAGATCAGCCACGTGATCCGGGGCGAAGACGGCATGTCCAACACCCCCCGGCAGATCCTCATCCAAAAGGCCCTGGGTTTTGCTCCTCCGCAATTCGCCCATCTGCCGCTGATCTTGGGGCCCGATCATACCCTTCTCTCCAAACGCAATGGCAGCACCTCGGTCGGCGAGCTCAAGGGCAAGGGTTATCAGGCTTCGGCGATCCTGAACTATCTCGCCCTGCTCGGATGGTCCCCTCCGGAGGGCAAGGATATCCTCGATCTCCCGCAGTTGATCGAGCACTTCGACCTGGGTCGGGTCTCGCGCAGCAGCGCGATCTTCGATTGGGCCAAGCTCGACCACATCAACCAGGTCTACCTGATGCGGATGCCCGAGGAGGAATACCTCGCGAAGGCCAAGGCGGCCCTGGCCGGGGCCCAATTCGACGCGGGGTCGGCGAGCGAAGAGCAGCTGCGCAAGGTGCTGATCGCCCTGCGCCCCAACCTGAAAAACCTTTCCGAAGTCCCGGGCTGGATGGGCCTGCTGTTGGGCCGGCCCGAGCCGCAAAACGACGAGGCCAAGGAGGTCCTGAAGGCCCCCGAGAGCCGCAAGGTCCTCGAGACCTTGGCCAAGCTGATCGAGGCCCGCGAGGACGAGATGAACGCCGTCAGCTACGAGCAGATCCTCGAGGAGCTGAAGAAGAAAACCAAGATCAAGGGAAAGAAATTATTCATGCCCCTGCGCGTGGCCCTGACCGGAGGGACGGAAGGTCCCGAGCTGGCCGCCCTGGTGACCGCGCTGGGCAAGACCCAAGTATTAGAGAGAGTGCGCAGTGCCTTTGAGAATCTACAACACGAAAAGCCGCAATAAAGAGACCTTCGAACCCCTCCACCCGCCGCGCGTCAACATGTATGTGTGCGGGATCACCGCCTACGATTACTGCCACCTCGGGCATGCCCGGGCTTCGGTGGTCTTCGACGTCATCTATCGCTGGCTCAAGCAGCGGGGCTACCAAGTCCGCTACGTCCGCAATTTCACCGACATCGACGACAAGATCATCAAGCGCGCCCACGAGAAGGGCCAGGACTGGAAGGCGGTCGCCGAGTTCTTCATCCAGGCCTTCCACGAGGACATGCGGGCCCTGGGCAATCAGCCGCCCACCGACGAGCCCCGCGCCACCGAATTCATCGCCGAGATGCAGGCCTTGATCGCGACCTTGGTCGAGAAGGGCATCGCCTATCCCGCCAAGGGGGACGTCTTCTATTCGGTCCGGAAATTTCCGAGCTACGGCGAGCTCGCCCAGAAAAACCTGGAAGAGCTCGAGGCCGGCGCCCGCGTCGAGGTGCAAGAGGCCAAGCAAGACCCTCTGGACTTTGCCCTGTGGAAGGCCGCCAAGCCCGGCGAGCCCGAGTGGGCCTCGCCCTGGGGGCAGGGCAGGCCGGGATGGCACATCGAGTGCTCGGCGATGAGCACGAAGCTACTCGGCCCCTCGTTGGACATCCATGGGGGCGGACGGGACCTGATTTTTCCGCACCACGAAAACGAGCGCGCCCAGTCCGAAGGGGCCTTCGATCGGCCCTTCGTGAAGTATTGGCTGCACAACGGTTTCGTCAATCTCAACGCCGACAAGATGAGCAAGTCGACGGGAAATTTCATGACCATCCGGGATGTACTGGCCCAATACCCCCACGAGGCGATCCGTTACTTCCTGCTCTCGGCCCATTACCGCTCGCCCTTGGATTTCAGCGAGGGCAACATGAAGGAGGCCCTGGCCGCGGTGGACCGTGTCTACCAGACCCTGCAGCGCCTCCAGGAATACGTGCCGGGCGCCGGCGAATCGCCCAATCCCGCCGCCCGGGCCAAGGCCTGGGAGGTCTTGAAAAAATTCCCCGCGGACTTCGAGACCGCCATGGACGACGATTTCAACACCGCCCAGGTCTTGGGCGTCTGCTTTGACTCGGTGCGGGAGATCAACAAGTTCCTCGACGCTGCCCCGGAGGCCGACGAGCTTGGGCGGTTTCGCGCCGAGGCCGCCCGCGCCTTCGCCCTCGCCGGGACTTCCTTGGGGCTGTTCGCCCAGGAGCCTCGCCAATACCTCGAGGCGCGCAAGAGCTTCACGCTGCGCCAATCCGCGCTGGGCGAGGCCGAGATCCTGCAAAAAATCGCCGACCGCAAGGCGGCGCGTGGCGCCCGCGATTTCAAGCTGGCGGACCGGATTCGAGACGACTTGGCCGCGCAGGGCGTGATATTGGAAGACAAGCCCGATGGGACGACCACCTGGAAGGTGAAATAGGCGGGCCATGAAAAAAGAGAAGATTGCCTATTACGCGCAGAAGATCGCCGCGCACGCGGACGCCAGGTGGGTGGCTCCGGTCTTCTTCCTGCTGTTTTTCCTCGACAGCTTTCTCGTGTTCATCCCCTGCGACAGCCTGCTCGGCACCACCGTGGCGATACGGCCCCGGCACCTGGTCAAGTGGCTATTGGCGGCGGTATTGGGCGTGGTGGCGGGCCTGGGCCTGGTGGTCTTGGCTAGTTATACCTTCCTGCACGGCTATCTCGATACCATCATCAACGACTACTCGATGTACGCCAGGGTCAAGGACATCGTCCAGCACGCCCAGCAGTACGGCTATTTCGAGCTCACCATCAGCGTCTTCACCGTCGTGCCCTGCGTGATCGGCGCCATCGCCGCCTCGATGATCGGGATGAATCCTTGGGCGGTCTTCGGGATCGTGGTGGCCGCGAAGCTGCTGCGGGTGTTCCTGGCGGTATGGATCATCCATTCCGGCGGGACCTTGCTCCGGCGCATCGTGCGGGTGTATCTAAAGATACCTGTTTAGGTCTATGCTGATCCGTCCCTTCCAAATCGTCTCCGAGCTCCAGCCGCGGGGCGACCAGCCGCCCGCCATCGAGGCCCTGAGCCGGGGTTTCCTCGCGGGCCGCAGGGAGCAGACCCTGCTGGGAGTCACGGGCAGCGGCAAGACCTTCACCATGGCCAACGTGATCCAGCGCCTGCAGAAGCCGACCCTGGTGATGGCGCCCAACAAGACCCTTGCCGCCCAGCTCTACCGAGAATTCAAGGACCTCTTCCCCGATAACGCGGTCGAATACTTCGTCAGCTACTACGACTATTACCAGCCGGAGGCCTACGTCCCGGCCCAGGATCTCTTTATCGAGAAAGATTCGTCGATCAACGAGGAGATCGACAAGATGCGCCACGCGGCCACCCGGGCGCTGTTGGAGCGGAACGACGTCATCATCGTCGCCTCGGTGAGCTGCATCTACGGCTTGGGCTCGCCCGAGGCCTACCACGGCCTTTTGGCCTTCGTGGAGGCGGGGACCCAGGTGGAGCGCAACCTGCTGCTCAAGGAGCTCACCAAGATCCAGTACACGCGCAACGACTTCGACTTCCACCGCGGGACCTTCCGGGTGCGGGGCGACGTGGTCGAGGTCTTCCCCGCCCACGAGGAGGACCGGGCGATCCGCATCGAGTTCTTCGGCGACGAGGTGGAGTCGATCCAGGAGGTGGATCCCCTGACCGGCAAGGTCCTGCAGGCGCTGGAGAAGATCGCCATCTACCCGGCGAGCCATTACGTCACCTGGGACGACGCCATGAAGAAGGCGGTGGTCAACATCCGCGCCGAGCTGGAGGAACGCATCAAGTTTTTCCACGCGAACAACAAGCTGCTCGAGATGCAGCGCATCGAGCAGCGCACCCGCTTCGACCTCGAGATGATGGAGGAGATCGGCTTCTGCAAGGGCATCGAGAACTACAGCCGCCATCTCACCGGCCGCCAGGCGGGCCAGCCGCCGCCGACCCTCCTGGACTACTATCCGAAGGAATTTTTGCTGATCCTGGACGAGTCGCACATCACCGTGCCCCAGGTCTCCGGCATGTACAACGGCGACCGGGCGCGGAAGACCACCCTGGTCGAATACGGGTTTCGCCTCCCTTCAGCGCTCGACAACCGGCCGCTGCGCTTCGACGAGTTCATGGGTCTCACCGACCAGATCCTCTACGTCTCGGCCACGCCCGGCCCCTTCGAGATGGAACGCACGCCCGGGGCCGTGGTCCAGCAGGTGATCCGGCCCACCGGCCTCCTGGATCCCACCGTCGACGTGCGTCCCGTCAAGGATCAAGTCGACGATCTCATCGAGGAGATCCGCAAACGCATCGCCCGGGACGAGCGGGTGTTGGTGACCACGCTGACCAAGAAGATGGCCGAGGATCTGGCGAAATACTTCGGTGACATCGGATTGAAGGTCCGTTACCTGCATTCCGACATCGAGACCATCGAGCGCGTCGCCATCATCCGCGACCTGCGCAAAGGGGAATTCGACGTCCTGATCGGGATCAACCTGCTGCGCGAGGGCCTCGACATGCCCGAGGTCTCGCTCGTGGCCATCCTCGACGCCGACAAGGAGGGTTTTCTGCGCTCGGAACGATCCTTCATCCAGACCTTCGGCCGGGCCGCGCGGAACGCCAACGGCCACGTCATCCTCTACGCGGACCAGGTCACCCAGTCGATGGCTCTGGCCATCCAAGAGACCCAGCGTCGCCGCGAGCTCCAGGAGGCCTACAACCGAGAGCGCGGCATCACCCCGCAGACGATCCGCAAGCAAATCCAGGACATCCTGACCAGCGTCGAGGAGCAGGATTATTTCACCGTGCCCACCGAGCTGGAGGTCGATCACCAGGAGGTGGCGCCGGAGGAGATACCCGCACTCATCGAGAAACTGCGCAAAGAGATGAAGCAGGCCGCCGCGGCCCTGGACTTCGAGACCGCCGCCCAGAAGCGGGACCGGATCAAGGAGCTGGAATCGGTTGCGATGGCCGTGGGGGTGAAGACCTAACGGGCGGCGTGGCTGGGGAGGGGCGGGGGATTCGCCGTCAGCGGGGAATTGCCCATGTCCTTGGGGTGGTCTTTCCTCCCCGAGTAGCTGCTCACTAGGGCCGCGATCAGCGCCGCGAAGTAGGGGAAGGCCTGCACCACCAGCGCCACTGCCCACAGCACCGCCTGGTGGTTGACCGTCCCGAAGACGTCCAGGATGCCCCAAGCCAGGACCACCAACGTCACCGACAGCAATAATTCGTCATAGACATTGGAGATCGCCTTCAAGAGCGGCGCGGAGCTCTCCTGCTTCGGGGTGCGATAGAAAGGTTTGGAGCGGGTGGAGAGCCCCTGCAGGACCGCCTTGGCGATCTTGTGGGTCAGGGAGCCGCCCGCGATCATCGCGAGCAGGGTGCGCCTTTTGCCGATCTTGACCCGGGTCGTGTAGGTCCACAGGGTTCCGAATATCCGCAAGACGACCAGCAGCAGCGCGGGATAGATGAAAATGGGTTCGGGAAAGTCGGTATGCCTGGGGTTGAGGATGAGCAGGAGGCTCCAGACGATCGCCGTGAAGGTAAAGACCATGTGCAGGGCGTCGCCGATCCAAGGCAGCCAACCCTTCACGAACTGGTAGCGTTGCGCGAGGGTCAGGTTGCCGCGCAGGCCCGTGAACAGCAGCCAGTGGCGCTTCAGGATGCGCATCGCGCCGTAGGCCCAGCGGAAGCGCTGCTTGGCGTAGGCCTCGTAGGTATGCGGCACCAGCCCGTGGCCGAAGGCGTGGTCGAGGTAGATCGATTTCTTGCGGTCGTTGAGGATGCGCAGGCCCAGCTCGGCGTCCTCGCAGATGCACCACTCGGCCCAGCCCCCCAGCTTGAGCAGTTCCGGCTTATCGATCAGGGTCATCGTGCCGTGCTGGATGATCGCGTTGTGCTCGTTGCGCTGTACCATGCCGATGCGGAAAAAGCCGCTGTACTCGTCGTTCTCCATCCGCGTGAAGATGTTGCGCTCCCAGTCGCGGTGCTCCTGCGGGGCTTGGACCAGGGCGACTTCCGGATCTTGGAGGAAATAGGGAACGGTGGCGGCCAGCCAATCCGCCTCGACGATGTAGTCGGCGTCGACCACGCCGACGATCTTGGCCTGGGGATTGGTCTGACGAAGGGCGAAGTTGAGGGCGCCGGCCTTGAAGCCGGGCCAGGAGCCCAGCGAGAAGAAGCGGAAGCGCGGGCCGAGCTCGGCGCAGCGCCTTTCGACCGGTTTCCACATCTCGGGATCGGGGGTGTTGTTGTCCACCACGATCACCTCGAAATTCGGGTAGTGGAGCTTGGCCAGGCTGTTGATGGTGGCGATGACCATCTCGGGCGGCTCCTTGCAGCAGGCGAGATGGATCGAGACCATGGGCAGGTCCTTGGCGGTCAGGTCCTCCGGCCTGAGCGGCAGGTATTTGCGCTGCAAGGCCTTGCCTCCAACCACATCCGCGATCTCGGCGGCGTCGGTGAGCAGGATGATCGCTAGCAGCACCTGGGCCGAGATCATCACCGACCAGAAGACGATGTCGCCGGGCGACATGTATTGGTCGCTGGCCTCGCGGGCGAGTTGGGTCGCCAAGGCGATGGCGGCTTGAAAGATCAAGACCGTGAAGACTTGGCCGCGGATTTTCAGGTCGGGACGGCGCAGGAGGAATAGGGCCGCGGCCAGCAGCCCCAGCACCGTCGAGCAGAGCGCCCACCATTTCCAGTTCGGGTCTTCTAAGACCGGGCCCTGGATCGGGAACTTGTCCCGGCGGTCTGCGTCCATGATGCCCCAGTGTTCCCCGGCGCGACCCTCGATCGAGCTTTTCCACGGTTGGTCGAAGGCCTCGATGATGTTGTAGTCGACCTTCTTATCCTTAGCGCGGGCCATGAAGCTGCGGACGAATTCGGCCTGATTGGCCAAGGTCGCTTGCGCGGCGCCGCGCTGCGGGCCGTCGCTAGGCCAGCCGGTCTCGGCGATCATGACCCATTTTTTCGGGAAGGTGATCTTGACCGCCTCGTAATGGTTCATGACGTAATCCACGGCTTGGTGGATGGGGATCTCCGCCCAGTAGGGCAGGATGTGGATGGCGATGTAGTCGACCTCTTTTGAAAGCTCGGGGTGGACGATCCAATAATCCCAGGGTTCGGCGGTGGAGACGGGGACCTTGTATTTTTTGAGCTTCTTTCGGGCCTGGGCCAGGTACTCCACCAGGGCCTCGCGCGGCACGGTATTTTGCAGCTGGGTTTCGTTGCCGATGAGGACGCGGATGACGTTCTTGTTTTTCTGCGCCATCTGAATGGCCGCGTCGACCTCGGCTTGGTTTTGGGCGTTGTCGAGGCCCCCGTTGAGGTAGGCCGAGGCGATCACCTTGATGTTATACTTTTTGGCCAGCTCCGGGACCTGGTCGAGGCCGCCCAGGCTGCTGTAGAGGCGGATCGTATTGGTCTTTTGCGAAAGAATCTTGAGGTCGGAATCGAGCTCTTCCCGGGTGAAGGGCTTGCCCTGGAAGGGGCTCTGGTCCTTCTTGTAGGGGTTGAGGGAAAAGCTGTTGAGCGGGTAGGCGCTGTCCACCATGTAGTGGGGTTTGTTGATCTGGGTCCAGATGAGGACGTTGACCGCGACCGTCGCGAGGAGGATCAATAAGGTGGAGAGGCGCATTCCGTGATTCCTTGCCCGAGGCGCGCGGTGCTTAGCACTGAATTCTGAACAATTCCAGAGCTTAAAAGGACGCCGGGGGGCCGGCTCTATTATCTGCTGATTTTTCGCCGGGTTGCCTTGATTTTGATGAATTATTTCAATAGGTTCGAAAGATGAGCTTTCAGGACCATTTTTCCCGGCAGGCGGATGCCTATGCCCGCTATCGCCCCCGCTATCCGCAAGGGCTCTACCGCTATTTGGCGGGGCTATGCCTGCGGCGCAACCTGGCCTGGGACTGCGCCACGGGGAACGGCCAGGCGGCCCTGGGCCTGGCGCCCTATTTTTCCCAGGTCATCGCCACGGACGCCAGCGAGCGGCAGATTGCCCAGGCCGAGGCCCATCCGGGAGTGGAATACCGCGTGGCGCCTGCCGAGGCCTCGGGGCTGCCGGGGAGATCGGTCGACTTGATCACCGTCGCCCAAGCCTTTCATTGGTTTGAGTTTGAAAAGTTCTATGCCGAGGTGCGGCGGGTGGCCGTGCCGCAGGGGATTATCGCCCTTTGGGGCTACCAGCACTTCAGTTGCAGCCCGGAGATCGATCGGGTCTACCTGCGATACTACTCCGAGACGGTCGGTCCCTATTGGCCCGCCGACCGGCGTTGGGTGGAAGAGAGATACCAGGGCATTCCCTTTCCCTTTCCGGAATTGGAGGCGCCGGAATTCTCCATGACCTTGCGGTGGAATTTGGAAGACCTGCTCGGCTATCTCGGCACCTGGTCGGCGACGCAGCGCTATCGCGAGGCGATGGGGCGGGATCCCCTCCCGGAGCTGCGCAATAAACTGGCGCCCCTCTGGGGAGACCCCGAGCAAGCCAGGGAGATCCGCTGGCCCTTGTTTCTTCGCGTGGGGCGGGTGATCTGAGATCTGAGCTAGTCGGAAACCTTCAAGATAATCTTTCCCTCGGTATGGCCTGTTTGGATCAACTCGTGGGCCTGCTCCGCCTCCTCCAGGGGAAGGACGGCGGCCAGCTTGACGCGCAGCCTCCCCGCTTCGGCCAGGGTCTTGAGGAGGTTCAGTTGATCGGGGTCCGGCCGGACGAAGACGTAGGCGGTCTCCAGCCCGCGCTTTCGGAAGTAGTCTTCTTTTAGGGCTAGGATGGAAGTCAGGCGTCCGCCCGGCCTCAAGACGTCGGCGCTGTCGATCTGCACCTGCCCCCCGACCGTGTCGAAGACGGCGTCCAGGCCCTCCGGATGGGAGCGGCGGACGGCCGCGACGAAACTCTCCCGCGTATAGTCGAGGGTCTCGTCGACGCCCAGGCCGCGCAGGTAGTCGTGATGGCGCGCACTGGAGGTGGTCAGGACGTGGGCTCCCGTGTCTTTGGCCAGCTGGATCGCGAAACCGCCGACCCCGCCGGCGCCTGCATGGATCAAGACCTTCTCGCCCGCCTTCAGCTTGAGGCCCTCGAAGAGGGCCTGGTAGGCCGTGAGCGCCGCCAGGGGGACGGCGGCGGCCTCCTCGAAGGAAAGGTTGCTTGGCTTGGGGGCGAGATGCGGGTGACGCAGCACGATGTATTCGGCATAGCTGCCGTCTTGGATGATGTCTTTCCGGCAGTAGGCGAAGACCGCGTCGCCGGGGCGGGCGTAGTGCACCTTTTCGCCAACCGCCTCGATCACGCCGGCGGCGTCCCAACCCAGGACGATGGGGAAGGCGTGGGGCATGCGCCCCTCCAACAGCCCCTCGCGGATCTTCCAGTCGACGGGGTTGACCCCGGCGGCGTGGACCTTCACCAGGACCTCGTGGGGGTTGGGCTGCGGCTTGGGAAGCTCAAGGATTTCCAGCACCTCCCTGCCGCCGAATCGCCGAATGCCGACCGCTTTCATGCCGCTACTTTGCCCCTTTTTCCAAAAGGATTAAACTCAAAAAAAGCGTTTTCAACCGGAGGAGGAATTATGCTGGCCTTCGTCTCCATCGCTCCCGAGGACCATTGGGAGCACATGAGCGCCGAGATCGCCCCGCTGATCCGGATGATCGAAAACAGCGGCCTGGCCTACGAGCTGGGCCCGATGGGCACGACCATCGAGGGGGAGCCGGACGCGGTCTTTGAGCTGTTAAAGAGGATGCATCTCGATATGCGCGGCCGCTCGCGTCGCGTGTCCACCTTCATCAAGATCGACGACCAGGTCGACCGCCCGATGGGCCGCATGCGGGCCAAGGTGGAGGCGGTGCGCGATAAGCTGCGCGGTTAATTCGCCGGCTTAAGGTTCATTTTTAACTTTTGCGGGGGCTCCGTTCTCTACAGATCATTAACTGACGAATTGAGAAAGGACCCACCATGAAACGCAAAGGAATCGTTTTCTTGGCTCTGACCTCCATTGCCTTCGGCCTGACTCAGGCGCCCCGGCCGGCCCTCGCCAAGGGAGAGTGCAAGGCCGACATCCAGCAGTTCTGCAAGGATGTTCAGCCGGGTGGAGGCCGCATCCGGCAATGTCTCAAGCAAAACCAAGACCGGCTCTCCCAGACCTGCCAGGCCAAGCTGGAAAAGGCCAAGCAGCGCCATCTGGCCTGCAAATCGGACAAAGAGAAGTTTTGCAAGGACGTCCAACCCGGAGAGGGGCGCATCAAAGCCTGCATGAGGTCGCATGAGAAAGACCTGTCCGGCCAATGCCGCGCATACCTTTAAAAAAACGCGATACGGTCAGATATCCAGTGCTTCGGTGAGTAATTGGCCTTTCGCGAAGCGCTCCCCCGAGAGCGGCGCCGCGTCCAGGGTCTCGAAGCGGCCGGTGGCGATCAGCTCGGCGATCAATTTTCCCAGGACGTAGGACTGCATCACGCCCCGGCCGGTGGCGGCGCCGAGCTCAAAAAGATTCTCCATGTTTTCGACGCGGCCAAGGATGGCGGATTTGTCGGGGCTCACCGCATAAAGCCCCGCCCAGCCGCGGACGTGGCGGATTGCCTCGAAGTGATGCCGGCCACCCCGGCGGTACAGCCGGAGCCAGATCTTCCTGTCGAAGAAGGGCTGGTCGCCGTATCGGAAGGAATAGCCGGGCTGCTCGTCGCGGTTGGAGTAGCCGGCCAGGACCAGGCCGCTGTGCGCGCCCTCCGCGTGCAGGTAAAGGCCCGAGCTGTCGACGATCATGCCCCGATCCGAAAAATCCTCCGCGTGGCTTTCGAAGAGCGAGATCTGGCGGCGCACCGGTTGTACGGGGGAGGAGTAGCCCAGGTTTCTGGAGCTCACCGGGAGCCAGGCGCCCGTGCAGTTGAGCACGATCTGTGGATGGAAGACTTCCTCCTCCCAAGTTCCGGCAGCGTCGACCTGGTGGCGGGTGACGATGTTCTCCAAAATCTCTTCCGAAAGAGGGGAGGGGCTGTGCAGGGCGCGCACCGTCTCCACCCTTCGGCTGCGGCATTCGGCCCGCGTAAAATAAAAACGGTCCCAGAATCTCACGCCGAGCGCCTTGGCCCGGCCGCGGTAGTATTCCTTCAAGAGGTGCGGGTCGAGCAGGCCGTCCCTGGGCGAGAAGGTCGCGCCCGCTACGCCCTTGAGATTCTCAAATTCGGGGAGCCGCGCGCGGATCTCCTCCGGCCTCAGGTACTCGATCGGGATGCCCAGGGCCTCGTATTGGGCCTGCTTTTCGCGGGCGACGGTCCAACGACGCGGCGAGTAGAGAAAGAGGTAGCCCCGCTGGAAAAACTGAATCTCCTCCGCGATGCCTTCGTAATATCGCAGGGAGCGCCACGACAGCTCGGCGTTGAGCGGGTGCCACCAAGTAGCGCGGCAGCCGCCGGCGTTGCGCTCGGAGGAGCTGAAGGTCCCCGCCAAGTCGAGGTCGAGGACGGCGATCGTACCCGCGCCCCGCTCCGCGAGCTGCCAGGCGGCCGAGGAGCCAAGGATGCCCGCGCCCAAGATCAGGATGTCCGGCCGGGTCGCGTCCATATCCGAATTTTATCACGGCGGTGCCGGGAGGACAGCGCCTTGGGGCCCGCCGATGGCTCAACGGGTCAAGCGGCCCTTTTTCCCGAAGGCGCCCCCGCCCGGGGTCTCGACGCGGAGGCGCTCGCCCGGCTGGAAGACGCGCTCGAATTTGGAGGGCAACTTGAAAGTGAGTGGGGGCGGATGTTTTCCGGGTTCGGCGTTGCCCAGCCAGTTGGCGCCGACCCGGCCCGGGCCGCCACCGCGCAGGCCGTAGGGCGCCAAGCTGCGCCGCTCGCTCAGCATGGAGACCTGCGTCCTTTCCAAAAACAGGTATTCGCGCACCAGGCCGTCGCCGCCGGGGAATTTCCCCCGGCCGCCGGAGCCGCGGCGCAGGCGGTAGCTCTGGATGCGGAGGGGCAGGGCGCTCTCGAGGGCCTCGATCGGCGTGTTGAGGGTGTTCGTCATGTGGCTGTGGGTGCCGCTCAAGCCCGGTCCATGGGGGCCCGCTCCGCAGCCGCCCGCCAGGGTTTCGTAATAGGAGAAGCCTTTGTTGCCGAAGGCGACGTTGTTCATCGTGCCTTGGCTCGCCGCGGGGATGAGTTCGGGCAGGGCCTGGGCCAAGGCGCCGAACAGGACGTCGACCAGGCGCTGACTGGTCTCGACATTGCCGCCGGCGACGGGCGCGGGAGCGCGCGCGTCGACGACGCTGCCGGGTCGCGTGCGGAGGCGGAGGTCGCGCAGCGAGAGGCAGTTTTCGCCGCTGAGGGCGAGGACGAGGCAGCGGAAGGCATAGGCCACCGCGGAGAGGGTGATCGCGTAGGTGGCGTTGAGCGGTCCCGCGACCTGAGGGGCCGATTCGGAGAAATCAACATCGATACCGTCCCGGCGCACGCGGATCGCCACCGCTATCTTGACGGGCTTGGGCGAGAAGCCGTCGTCGTCGAGGTAGTCGGCGAAACGATAAGTGCCCCGCGGAATCTTCCGAAAGGCCTCGCGGGTGATCCTCGTCTCGTAATCGCGCGTCGCCCGCAGGGCGGCCAGGACCTTGGACGCCCCGGATTCGGCGATCAACTCCCGCAACCTCTGGCGGCCGCTGCGGTTGGCGGAGAGCTGGGCCTCGAGGTCCGCGAGCCGTTCCTCGGGATGGCGGACCTGTTTCAAAAAGGGCTTCAAGAAGCTCGCGTTGCGGCGCCCCCCTTTCTCCAACAGGGTCGGCGGGATGACGACGCCCTCGTCTTCGAGGCGCGAGGCCAGGGCCATCGAGCCGGGCGATTGCCCGCCGACGTCGCTGTGGTGAGCCCGATTCGCCACGTAAAACATGGGGCGGGTTCCCGGGCGGCTCTTGCGCGGCGAGAGCGTCACCGGCGCGACCAAGGTGATATCGGGGAGATGCGTCCCCCCGGAATAGGGGTCGTTGAGGATTGCCGTATCGCCCGGCCGGAGGCGAAATTTCCGCAGGGCCGACCGCACGCTGAGCGCCATCGAACCCAAATGCACGGGGATATGGGCCGCCTGCGCGATCAGCTCTCCCTGGGCGTCGAAAATCGCGCAGGAATAATCGCGCCGCTCCTTGATGTTGGGCGAGAAGGCGCTGCGGCCCAGGTCGGCGCCCATCTCCTCGCAGATCGCGGCGAAGCGGTTGCGGAAGACCTCCAACTCGATCGGGTTGATCCGGGGGTGTTTAGCCATTTTCCCTCCCGTTTCGGCTTAGCAGCAGGGCGCCGTTGGGCAGGATGGTTAGGCGCCAGCCCGGCGGGACAAAGGAGGTGGCGCTGTACTCCGCTACGATGGCCGGCCCCCGTAGCGCGACGCCCGCGGGCAGCGCCTCCCGACGAAAGACCGGAGTTTGGTAGCGGCGACGGCGATAAAAAATCGGGGTCTTGGTTTCGGGAGCCGGGGCCGCCGGTCGGGAAACCAGGGTTTCGGGTATCGCCGCACGCCCGGCCTCCGCCCTCACGGTCAGTCGCAGATTGACGACCTCGAGGGGGCGCCTCGGGTAGGCGTGCCCGTAACGTCGACGGTGGGCGGAATGAAAATTTTGGCGAAAGCTCGGGAGGAAGGGCAGGGTGAGCTCGAAGGATTGGCCCTGGTAGCGCAGGTCGAGGGCGGCCTCGAGACGCAGCTCGGCGGAGGCGATCCGCTCGGAACGGGCATCCCGGCGCGCCTGGGATTCCAGCCCGGAGAAGAGTTTGCGCAAGGCCGCCATCGAGGCTTGCTGCTCGCTCCATAATACCGTCCGCACGTAATCGCGCCGCCATTCCGCGAAGGCCATGCCATAGGCCGAGAGCAGGCCGGGATAGGCCGGGATCAGGACGCGGGGAATTTGCAAGGCCTCGGCCAGCTCGGCGGCGTGCAGCGCGCCCGCCCCGCCGAAGGGCAGGAGGGTGAAGCGTCGCGGGTCATGGCCTCGTTGCAAGGACAAGATGCGGAGGGAACGCGCCATGTTTGCATTGGCAACGGCGAGGATCCCTTCGGCAGCCTCCAGGGGTTTGAGTCCGAGCCTCCGCGCCAGCTCGGCCAGGGGGGCTTGGATCTTGTCCGGGAAGATCCGCATGCGACCTCCCAAAAAATGCCGCGGGGGGATGCGTCCCAGGGCGACGTGGGCGTCGGTCACCGTCAGCCGTCTACCGCCGCGGCCGTAGCAGATGGGGCCCGGTTCCGCCCCGGCGCTCTCGGGCCCGACGCGCAGCGCGTTTCCGGCGTCGATCCAGGCCAAGGAGCCGCCGCCGGCGCCGATGGTGTCGATGTGGATCATCGGGGTCTTCACCGGCAGCTCGCCGACCATCGCCTCGCTGGTGAATTCGAGCTGGCCGTCGATCAGGCTCATGTCGGTGGAGGTCCCGCCCATGTCCAGGCTCAAGATCTTGGAGAAGCCCGCGGCCTGGGCCGCTCGCAGGGCGCCCAGGGCCCCGCCCGCCGGACCCGACAGCAGGGTCCGCACCGCCTCGCCCGAGGCCTCCCGGACCGAAAGGCTGCCGCCGTTGGACTGCAGCACGCGAAGGGGGCGGCGCAGCCGGGCTTGCAGGCGATTCAGGTAGCGGGCCATGACCGGGGCGACGTAGGCGTTGACGCAGGTGGTGGAACAGCGCTCGTACTCGCGGAATTCCGGACAGATCTCGGAAGAGACGGACAGCGTCTTGCCGAGCCCTTGCAAGGCCTTGGCAAGCAGTCGCTCGTGCCTGGGATTGGCGTAGGCGTGCAGCAGGCAGATGGCTATCGAATCACAGGCGGAGCGGCGGAGCGCCTGGGCGAGCTTCTTCAGTTCCTCTTTTGAGAGCGGGACTAAGACCCTTCCCTGCGGGCCGAGGCGTTCCGGGACGCCGAAGCGCCGCCTGCGCCCGACCAACGGGGCGGGCCCGCGCGGCTCCAGCGCGTAGAGCTCGGCGCGGTTTTGCCGGCCGATCTCGAGAAGATCCTCGAAGCCGGCGGTGGTGAGCAGGGCGACCCGCGCGCCTTTCCTTTCGAGGAGGGCGTTGGTGGCGACCGTCGAGCCGTGGACGATGGGGGTCTGCCGGGGCAGGTCCAGCTCTTTCAGGCCGCGCGCGATGGCGCGGGAGGGATCGCGCGGCGTGGACAGGACCTTGTGGGTGCGGACGCCTTCGGGACCCAGGACGAAGAAATCCGTGAAGGTTCCGCCGGTGTCGACCGCCACGACGGCGGGAGGCAGATTTTTCCGAAGGCCCCGCATCGCCGGCGGAAAATAACAGATCTTGGAAGGAAGGAAATCTCTTTGTTAAGGTAGGGGGGTGACCGAAGCCTCGAGTAAAATCCGCTTGGACGAGCTGCCCAAGGGTCCCGGCGTCTACCTGATGAAGAACGCCAAGGGCGAGGTGCTCTACGTGGGCAAGGCGACCAACCTGCGCTCGCGGGTGGGGAGCTATTTCGGCAAGGAGGCCCACGACCGCTACCAGGTGCGGTTTCTGGTCTCGAAGGTGGATCAGGTCGAGACCGTCCTGACCGACAACGCCAAGGAGGCCCTGCTCCTCGAGAACACCCTGATCAAGAAGCACCGCCCCCGCTACAATATCGATTTGAAGGACGACAAGAGCTACGTCAGCCTCAAGCTCTCGATCCAGGATGAGTTTCCCCGGATCTATGTGACCCGGCGGATCAAGAAGGACGGCAGCCTCTATTTCGGGCCTTACTCCTCCGCCTGGGCCTGCCGCGAGGTCGCCGATTTCATCGGGACCCACTTCCGCCTCCGCACCTGCAGCGATCACGAGCTGCGCAACCGAGTGCGGCCCTGCCTGCAGTACCAGATCAAGCGCTGCGACGCGCCCTGCGTGGGCTACATCGACCGGGAGAATTACGGCCAGTTGGTGCGGCAGGTGCGCCTCTTCCTCGAGGGCCGCAACGAGGAGCTGAAACGGACCGTGAGCAACTTGATGCGCGGCGCCGCGGAGCGGGAGGACTTCGAGGCGGCCGCGCGATACCGCGACCTGTTGCGGGACATCGAACGGACCCTCGAAAAACAAAAAGTGGTGAGCCACCGCGATTTTAGTCGGGACGTGTTGGGCTGGCACCGCGAGGGAGAGGCGGTGACGGTCTACGTCTTGGCGGTGCGCGAAGGGAGCATTCAGGAAAACCGCAGCTTTCATTTCAAGTCGCATGAATCGGATGCCGAGCTCCTCGCCTCTTTCCTGCTGCAGTATTACGCCGAGGGCCGCTTTTTGCCGGGGGAGATCCTTCTGCCCCTGGCTTTGGAGGACGCCGTCAGCCTGGGAGAGATCCTTGCGGAGCGGGCGGGGAAGAAGGTCGAATTGATCGTTCCGCAGCGCGGGGAGAAGCTGGCCCTGCTCAGGTTGGCTTCCCAGAATGCGCAACAGGCCTTTTCCACTCGGGGGCAGAAGGAAAAGGACCTGGAGGCGACCTTGGAAGACCTGCAGCGCCGCCTCGACCTTAGCAAGCCGCCGCGAGTCGTCGAGTGCTACGATATCAGCAATTTCCAGGGCCGCGAGTCCGTCGGCTCGATGGTGACCTTTCGCGACGGCAAGCCTTGTCGGCAGGCCTATCGCCACTTCAAGATCAAGACGGTGGAAGGGGCCAACGACTTCGCCTCGATGTATGAAGTGCTGAGACGCCGGCTGCGCCGTGCCGGAGAGGGAGAAGCGGAGTGGGCCTTGCCCGACCTCATGGTGATTGACGGGGGCAAAGGCCAGCTCAACGCGGCCGCCCAGGCCCTGCGCGATCAGGGCGTGGTGGGAGTGGACCTGGTCGCCCTGGCCAAGAGCAAACTCCTGGGCGAGACGGGCGGCAGCGCTGATCGGGCGGGCCCTAAGCCGCGCAGCGAGGAGCGCGTCTTCCTTCCCAATCGAAAAAACCCCGTGTTCTTTCCTCCCAATTCCTCCGCCTTGTTCGTCTTGGTGCAGATCCGCGACGAGGCCCACCGCTTCGGCATCGAGTTCCATCGCAAGCTGCGCAAGCGCCGCACGCTCGACTCGGCGCTGGAGCATGTCGCCGGCATCGGCGAGCTGCGCCGCGAAAAACTGCTGCGCCATTTCGGCAGCCTGAAGCGGATTCAGGCCGCTTCCGCGGAGTCCATCGCCGCGGCGATCGGGGTGCCCTTGGAGCTAGCGCTGCGCGTCAAGCAGAGTCTTTGAAGCAGGGAAATAACGCATTCGGTCGTCAATCCCATGACAGGTGAGGTGATAATTTGACTTTAAAAAATTGACGTGAAGCCTTTATTTGTACAAATATTTTGGCCGCTCAAAGGGCGCTCGACACAAAAGATTTTGAAATAGCTCAGTAATTTTATGTACAGATAATAATCTGCTGAATTTTTCGAGCTGGCATATCGATTGCTTTTCTTAAAGGTAGGCACCGTTTTGAACCTTTGAGGAGAGCAGCCATCATGGATTCCAAGCCAAGACTTCACGGAGAATGCGGCAGCATCGTCACCAACCAGGAAAAGTCCCCCGACCAACAATTATTGGAAGAAAAGGGCGAGATCCTTTCCTGCGGCGGGGTTTATCTCTCCGCCTCCCCGGCCCCGGTGTTCAAGAAAGAAGACACCTACCAATTTCTTTTCCTGCCGAATTACCGCCAAGGGGTGATCATGTATAAAAACCTCGAGGCCATGAGCTCCACCGAGCAGGAGTTGCACCTGGGCGAGACCTCGCTGCGCGAGGTCGGCACCTCGCACGAGGCCTTGCGCCGCCTGTTCCGCGAAGGCCTGAATTAATACTCCGGTTAAATCCTCCCCCGTCTCGGGCCTTTTAAAAAAATCATTCCCGTATTTTGCTCGACAAGCCCGCGCATAGATGCGACTTTGAGCCCGCCCCCAATCTTCTTTCGCATCGGAGCCCTGTGCCGCCTTTTCGTTCGATCTTCACCCCCAGCAATCCCCAACAACGTCGCGATAATTTCGAGTCGTACTGGGAGTTCTCCCAGCGGCACAGCGGAGCAATACTCGAGGCACAACAAGATCTGACGACCAAGCGGGACCTCTTGGCGAAGTTTCAACGCGAGCCCGTCCGTTCCCGCAAGCCCCTGGCCGATCCCGAAAAATTTTATCGCAACTACGTCAAGATGCAGGACGACCCGCGCAGCCTCGATCGCAAGACCCTGCTACTGACTTGCATTTACAAATTCGCTCGGCACGAGTGGGTGGGGATCTCCGGGGCCTGGGATGCGATACCCTCGATGGATGAGGCGAAGAAGACCACGGAGAAAATCAGCCGCTACCACCTTTGCGAGGAATTCTGCCACGTGCGGCTCTTCCATGAGATGTTTCGCACCTTTCATTTGGACAAGGTGGAATGGGTGCCGCTGGGCCCCTGGCTGCAGAAGGTCTATCGCGTCTTTCCCAAGGTGCCGGAAAAACTGATGAGCCCGCCGGCCTTCGTCTCCGAATTGATGGGCATGACCTTCTACCTGGAGCTGGATCGGCTCTTCGACGACGTGCTCGCCGACGAGCCCGAGGCGCGCGACCGGCTCCGCGCCCTGTTGCATGAGATCATGGTCGACGAGCTGGCGCACATCGGCCAGCGCCGCAATTTCATCGGTGGCTTGGGCATTCGCGCCGCGCGCCGGATGGTGCGGCCGATGATCACGGCCTTCTTCAAGGACATCCCCGAGGCGAAATATTTATTGGATATCCCTCGCATGGTTCGCGAAGGCCTGGATTTCGATTATTCGGTGATGAAACCGGAGCTGATCGAAAGGAGCTGGGTTCCCAGCTATTGTCGCGATTCAGGGCAAGAGACGACCCTATAAGAAGGCCAGCCACTCGCGGTGCTTGGGGCTACGCCCCCGCACCAAATCATGAAAGTCCTTCTGCACCTGCTGCGTGATCGGCCCGGGCTTGCCGCTGCCGATCTTGCGGTGGTCCAGCTCGCGCACCGGGGTGATCTCGGCGGCGGTGCCGGTGAGGAAGATCTCGTCGGCGATGTAGAGCTCGTCGCGGGAGAAATGCGTCTCTTTGACGGCGATGCCGCGGTCTTTGAGCAGCTCGATCACCGTGTCGCGGGTGATGCCTTGCAGGGCGCTGGTGGTGAGCGGCGTGACCACCTTGCCGTTCTTCACCATAAACAGGTTTTCGCCGCTGGCCTCCGAGACATAGCCCTCGGGGTCGAGCATGACGGTCTCTTCGTAGCCGCCCAACATCGCCTCGCGCTTGGCGAGGATGGAATTGACGTAGTTCGCCACGGCCTTGCTCTTGGTCATCGTCGCGTTGATGTGGTGGCGGGTGTAGCTGGAGACCTTGGCGCGGATGCCGTTCTTCACGCCCTCGTCGCCCAGGTAGGTACCCCAGGGCCAGGCGATGATGGCGACCCGGATCTTGTTGCTGGTGGCGTGCAGACCCATTTCGCCGTCGCCGACAAAGACCAGCGGGCGCAGGTAGCCGGCCTTCAGCTTGTTGACGCGGAAGATCTCTTTACAGGCCTCGAGGATCTCGGCCTTGGGGAAGGGGACTTCCATCAGCAGGATATGGGCGGAATCGTAGAGGCGGTCGATGTGTTCCTGCAGGCGAAAGATCGCGCTCTTGCCGTCATCGCCCTCGTAGCAGCGGATGCCCTCGAAGACGCCCAGGCCGTAGTGCAGGGTGTGGGTGAGGACGTGAACCTTCGCCTCATCCCAGGGGATCATTTTTCCGTCGAGCCAGATTTTTTCTACTTTCTGCACCATCTTGGGACCTCTATCGGTTGAGAATCTTCTTCAGAGTTTCGGAATAGGGCGCGCGGGCGATCCCTTTCTCCGTCACGATCGCCTCTACCAGCTCATGGGGCGTGACGTCAAAGGCCGGATTGAAGACCTTGATTCCGGCCGGGGCGGAGGGGGTGCCGAAGAAGGCGGTGACCTCCTCGTCCGGGCGCTCCTCGATGGGGATGTGGGCCCCGTCGGGGCTGTTGAAATCTACCGTGGAGGAGGGCGCCACGACGTAGAGCGGGATCCCGTGGTGCTTGGCGAGCACCGCCACCCCGTAGGTCCCGATCTTGTTGGCCACGTCGCCGTTTGCCACGATGCGGTCGCTGCCCACCACGACGCCGTGGATCTTGCCCAGCCGCATCAGGTGCCCCACCATGTTGTCGGTGATCAGGGTGACGTCGATGCCGTTTTTGCTCAGCTCCCAGGAGGTGAGCCGGGCCCCTTGTAGAAACGGCCTGGTTTCGCTGGAGATGACCTTGAATTTCTTGCCGCGGCGTTGGGCCTCGTAGAAGAGCGAGAGCGCCGTGCCTTCCCCGGCGGTGGCGAGGGCCCCCGCGTTGCAGTGAGTGAGATAGGTCTTGCCTTCCTCGATGAGGGGGGCGCCGTTCTCGCCCATCTTGAGGCACATGCGGACGTCTTCCTCGAAGATGCGCAGGGCCTCCTCGAGGATCTTGTTTTGCAGCACCAGGAGACCGGTGTCTTTCTGTGAACGGTAGAAATTTTGAACCCGCCGCACCGCCCAGGGCAGGTTGACGGCCGTCGGGCGTTGGCTGATCAGGAGCTCGGCGACCCGGTCCATCTCGGCGAAGAATTCCTCGTGGCTCTTGGCCTTGGAGTTGTTGGCGGCGAGGGCCATGCCCAATGCGCCGGCGACGCCGATCGCGGGGGCCCCCCGCACCACCATCGTCTTGATCGCCTGGGCGACCTCCTCGGGGGTCCGATAGGTATTGTAGACTTCCTCGTTGGGAAGCTTGCGCTGGTCGATCATGACCACCGCGCCGTCTTGCCATTGCAGGGTGAAAAAATTCATCCGTGGATCATCCCTTCAGCTTTTTGAGGAGCAGGTCGTTGACGACCTTCGGGTTCGCCTTGCCGCCGAGCGCCTTCATGGTTTGGCCGACGAAGAATCCGAACAGCTTGTCTTTGCCCGAGCGGTAGTCGGCCAGTTGTTTGGGGTTGTCGGCCAGCACCTGGTCGACGACCGCCTCGATGGCGCCGCTGTCGGAGACCTGCTTCATGCCCTTTTCTTCCACGATGGCGGCCACGGCCTTGCCGCTGGCGGCCACCTCGTCGAGGATCTCTTTCGCCATCCCCAAGCTGATATCGCCGGCTTCGGTCATCCGCAAGACCTCGGCGACCGTCGCGGATTGGATGCGCTGGAAGGTCTCGGGGATGTCCTTCTGCAGCTTGAGCAGGTGGGTCATGTAAAGGTTGCTGACCTTCTTGGGCTCGACGCCCTGGGCGGCCTTCACGGCCTCTTCCCAGTGCTGGGCCACGGCCTTTTCCGCCGTCAGGACCTCGGCGTCGTAGGCCGGGATCCCGTATTCTTTGGCGAAGCGCGCGGCCTTCTCGTAGGCCAATTCGGGCTGCTCTTTGCGGAGCCGCTCGACCCAGGCCTCGTCGACGATCAAGGGGAGCAGGTCGGGGTCGGGGAAATATCGGTAGTCGTTCGCCTCCTCTTTGGAGCGCATGGATTCGGACACGCCCTTGTCGGCGTTCCAGAGGCGGGTCTCTTGCACCACCTGGCCGCCGTCGAGGATCAGGGCCTCCTGGCGCTTGACCTCGTACTCGATGGCCCGTTCGACGTTGCGGAAGCTGTTCATGTTCTTCAGCTCGCAACGCGTGCCGAACTTCTGCTGGCCGACCGGCCGGATCGAGACGTTGGCGTCGCAGCGGAAGCTGCCTTCCTCCATGTTGCCGTCGCAGATCTCGAGGTAGACGAGGATGTCGCGCAGGCGCTTGAGGTAGGCGCTGGCCTCTTTGGAAGAGCGCAGGTCGGGCTCGGAGACGATCTCGATCAGCGGGGTGCAGGCGCGGTTGAGGTCGACGTGGCTGACCTCGGGGTCGCCGAGGTCGTGGACCAGCTTCCCGGCGTCTTCTTCCATGTGGATGCGGGTCAGGCCGACCCGCTTGGTCTGGCCGTCGACCTCGATGTCGAGGTAGCCCTTTTGGCAGAGCGGCAGCTCGTACTGGCTGATCTGGTAGCCCTTCGGCAGGTCGGGGTAAAAGTAATTCTTCCGGGCGAAGACGCTCTTGCGGGCGATGCTGCAATGGGTGGCCAGTCCCGCCTTGATCGCGAATTCGACCGCCTGCCTGTTGAGCACCGGCAGCACGCCCGGCAGGCCCAGGCAGACTTCGCAGGTGTTGGTGTTGGGCGGCCGACCGAACTCGGTGGAGCAGGAGCAGAAGATCTTGGTGTGGGTCTTGAGCTGGGCGTGGACCTCCAGCCCGATGACGGTTTCGAAGGCGGTCATAGCGGCGGCCTCATCTTGTGCCATTCGGTCGCCTGCTCGTAGGCGTAGGCGGCGTGAAAGATCTTTTCTTCCTGGAAGGGGCCCGCGATCAACTGCATTCCGATCGGCAGTTTCCCCGCGCTGAGCCCGCAGGGGAGGCTCATGCCGGGCAGGCCCGCCAGGTTGACGTTGATGGTGAAGATGTCGCTCAAATACATCTGGATGGGATCGTCGACCTTCTCGCCCAGCTTGAAGGCGTGGGAAGGCGAGGTTGGGGTGACCAGGACGTCAACCTTTTGGAAGGCGGCCTCGAAGTCGCGGCGGATCAGGGTGCGGACCTTCTGCGCCTTCAGGTAGTAGGCGTCGTAGTAGCCCGCGCTGAGCACGTAGGTGCCGAGCATGATGCGGCGTTTGACCTCGGCGCCGAAGCCCTCCGAACGCGAGCGCACGTACATGTCGAAGAGGTCCTTGGCTCCCTCCGCCCGGTGTCCGAAGCGGACGCCGTCGTAGCGGGCGAGGTTGCTGCTCGCCTCGGCGGGGGCCAGGATGTAGTAGGTCGGCACCGCGTATTCGGTGTGGGGGAGCGAGACCTCGTGGATCTCGGCGCCCAGCTCGCGATAGGTGTCGAGCGCCTTCCGGACCGCGGCGTCGATCTCGGGGTCGGTGCCCGCGATGAAGTATTCCTTGGGGACTCCGATCTTGAGCCCCTTGCAGTCCCGCTTGAGCGCCTGGCTGTAGTCGGGCACCGGGGTGTTGAAAGAGGTCGAATCCCGATCGTCATGCCCCGCGATGGCCTGGAGGACGATGGCGCAGTCCCGCACGTCCTTCGTCATCGGGCCTACCTGGTCGAGGGAGGACGCGAAGGCGATGACGCCGAAGCGGCTGACCCGCCCATAGGTGGGCTTGAGCCCGACGATGCCGGTCAAGGCGGCGGGCTGCCGGATGGAGCCGCCCGTGTCGGTGCCCAGGGTGCCGTAACTGAGCCCCGCCGCGACCGCCGCCGAGGAGCCGCCGCTGCTGCCGCCGGGGATGCGGCTCAGGTCCCAGGGGTTCTTGGTCTTCTTGAAGAACGAGGTCTCGGTGGACGAGCCCATCGCAAACTCGTCCATGTTGAGCTTGCCGGTGAGGCAGATGCCCTGGTCGAGCAGTTTTTGGGCCGAAGTCGCGGAATAGGGCGGAACGAAATTATGCAAGATCTTGGAGGCGCAGGTGGTCTTGATGCCCTTGGTCAGGAAGATGTCTTTCAGCGCGAAGGGCAGGCCGGCGAGCGGAGGGAGGGCCTCTCCCTTGGCCAGCTTGGCGTCGGCGGCCTTGGCCTGTTCCAGCGCGATCTCGGGGGTGACCGTCAAATAGGATTCGATCTTGGAATCGAGCGCCGCCACCCGCTTGAGGATGGCCTGGGTCAATTCGGTGGAGGAGACTTCTTTCTTGCGCAGCTTTTCCCCGGCCTCGGCCAGGGTTAGATGGTGCAGTTCCATTTAGATCACCTTGGGGACGCGGAAGAAATGGTCTTCGTGGTCGGGCGAGATCTCGAGCAGGGACTCGATGACCTGGTTGGTTCGGACCTCGTCTTCCCGGAGCGGGTTGGGGACCTCCACCGCGTGGGTGGTGGCCTCGATGGCCGAGGTGTCGAGCTGGTTGAGCTTTTCAATGTGGCCCAGGATGTTGTTGAGCTGTCCGGTGTACTTCTCGAGATCGCTCTCGGAGAGCTGCAACCGGGCCAGCTTGGCGATTTTTTCGACCGTATCTCGGGTGATCATAAGGACCTAGAACTTGAACAGCCCCAGCACGCTGCCGATGAAGCCGCTCTCCTTGCCGGCGATCTGTTCGATCTCGCCCGCGTCGAGGAAGATGCCTCCGCAGTTGGGGCATTTTTCGATGGTGACGCCCTTGAAGACGACGGAATGCATCTCAAAGCCGCAGCGGGCGCAGTGATTCCAGTGTAATTTCTTGAGGTTTTCGAGCTCGGCCGCCTGCATCTGCTCGCGCAGCTTCTCGGCCAAGGCCTGCCGTTTTTCGATTTCTTGGCGGGCGAAATACTCTTCTTCTTCGTGCGAGGGTTTGACGGTGGATGACATGAAACGACTCCTTCTCAGCCTCTCCTATTGAGTTTTTTTCTTCGCATCAAGTGAGAAATCTCAATCTTTTCTTGAGAATTAGCCCCGCTTCCCTAAGATGGCTGCGGTGGCAACCCTGCTTTCCATCTACGTTGGCCTGTTCGGTCTGGCCCTGGGCTCCTTCCTCGGCTTGGCCGCGGAGCGCATCCCCGCCGGCGAGTCCGTGATTCAGCCCCGCTCGCATTGTCGGAACTGCGGCCGCCAGCTCGCCTGGTACGAAAACTTTCCCATTGTAAGTTATCTCTTCCTGCGGGGCCAATGCCGGACTTGCGGGGCGCGCATTTCCTGGCACCACCTCCTGCTCGAGGCGGCGACGGCGGCCTTGGCCGTCTATGCCTTCCATCGCCTGCAGCCTTGGCCGCGCTTTTTGCTTTATCTGATGCTGTTCCTGGCGCCGGTCCTCCTGCTGACCGTCATCGATTTCCGCCACCTGCTCTTGCCCGACAAGATCACCCTGACGGGAATTCCCGCGGGCTTTCTCGTGCATTGGCTGGATGGTCGGTATTTTTCCGCTCAGCCGCACAGCTCCTTGAAATTATTGTCGGAAAGCTTGCTCGGGGCCTTGGCTGGAGGGCTCACCCTTCTGTTGCTTGCCCTCGTTTACCAGAGGCTTCGCAAGCGCGAGGGGATGGGCGGAGGCGACGTGAAGTTTGCCGCGATGCTGGGCGCCTTTTTTGGCTGGCAGGCGATCTATTTCATCTTCTTGCTCGCCTCTCTCCTGGGATTGATTTTCGGCCTGCTGCTGATCGCCTTTCGCGGCGCCAACAAGGAGGCCCCACTGCCCTTCGGAAGCGCACTGGGCGTGGTTTCCATCCTGTTCCTCTTCCACGGGGAGGCCTTGATCCGAGCCTACCTGCAAACTCTACGATATTTATTATAATTATATTAAAATTAATTAAAATTTACTTAAAATAATATAAACTCAATATTATTTTTCGAAAATGAATTAGAAAATCTTGAAGATTGCATCATTTTCTTCTAACGTCACATCTCAGTTCGATAAGAGAAAAACCGAAATTGCAGACGGGTAGCCCTATGGCGGAAGCGGTCAAGCCGAAGAAAGACAACAAGCTCGTGAAGAACAACGTGCAGAAGATCCGGGAAGAGCAACTCATGAGCAAGGCCGAGCTGGCCCGCAAGGCGGGGCTTTCCGCCCTGACCATCGACCGCGTCGAGGGCGGGATGAGCTGCCGGATGGATACCATGCGCAAGATCATTCTCGCTTTGGGCTTCAAACTCTCGGAAAAAGAAAAAGTTTTTCCCGAAGAGTAGGGCGGGAATATTCGGTAATCACCAGGCTATGTCGCTTGAGTTTTTAGGCGGATCCCCGTAAGGCTTTACGGGGATTTTTATTTTTCGATATGCAATCTCTGACTAAAATTCGTTACCTCACTTCCGGCGAGTCCCACGGCCCGGGTCTCTATGCGATCCTCGAAGGCATGCCTTCGGGCCTGCCCTTGCAAGTGGATTACCTCAATCAGCAAATGGCCCGGCGGCAGAAGGGCTACGGCCGCGGCGGGAGGATGAAGATCGAGACCGACGAGGTCGAGATCACGGCCGGGGTGCGGCACGGCTATACCCTGGGTTCCCCCATCTGCCTGGTCGTGCAAAACCGGGATTGGAAGAATTGGCAGGACGAGATGAGCGTCGGCCCCACCGACAAGCCGCTGAAGCGGGTGGTGACGCGGCCCCGGCCGGGCCATGCCGACTTGGTCGGGGGGATCAAGTACGACTTCCGCGACCTGCGCAACGTGCTCGAGCGCGCCAGCGCCCGGGAGACCACCTCGCGGGTGGCCTGCGGCGCGGTCGCACGGCGCCTGTTGGAGGAGTTCGGAGTCCGCATCGCCGGTCATGTGATCGCGGTTGGTTCGGTGCGGGCGAAGGCGGCGTCGGCAAGCGCCGAGGAGATCTTGGCGAAGACCGAGGACGCCCCGCTGCGCTGCCTCGACCCCGAGGCGGAGGCCAAGATGGTGGCCCTGGTCGACCAGGCCAAAAAGCAGGGCGATTCCCTGGGCGGGATTTTCGAGATCGTCGTCGACGGACTGCCGCCGGGCTTGGGCAGTTACGTGCAATGGGACCGCAAGCTCGACGGCCGCCTGGCTCAGGCCATCCTCAGCATCCAGGCGGTCAAGGGCGTCGAGATCGGAGACGGTTTTGAGAACGCCATGAAGTTCGGCAGTCAGGTCCACGACCCTATCTTTTACGACGCCGCCCAACGGGCCTTCACCCGTTCGAGCAATCGCGCGGGCGGCATGGAGGGCAGCATGACCACCGGCCTGCCGCTCGTGGTGCGAGGGGCCCTGAAGCCGATTTCCACCCTCTACGAGCCCCTTCACTCTGTCGATATCGAGACCAAGGAGGAGTTCCAGGCCAGCGTGGAGCGTTCCGACACCTGCGCCATCGCCGCGGCCGCGGTGATCGGTGAAGCGGCCGTGGCCCTGACCCTGGCGGACGCCTTCTTGGAAAAATTCGGCGGGGATTCCCTCCGCGAAATTCGCAGGAACTACGAAGGGTATCTCGCCCAGGTCCACCAATATTGATCCTATTCGCATTCGGAGCGTCGCTTGTCTCAGTTTCCTTCCCGAATCATCCTGAGCGGTTTCATGGGCACCGGCAAGACCAGCGTCGGCAAGCTGCTGGCGGCCAAGCTCGGCTACGACTTCGTGGACACCGACGACTTGGTGGTTTCGCTCAGCCAGAAGAGCATCCCGCGGATTTTTTCCGAGGAGGGCGAAGCGGCGTTCCGCCGCTGGGAGAGCATGGCCATCGATCAGGCCCTAGGCCGCGAGCGCCTCGTGATTGCGGTCGGCGGGGGCGCGGTGTGCTTCCGCGACAACCTGGCAAAGCTCCGGAAGCGGGGCCAGCTGCTGTTGCTGAAGGCCTCGGTGGCCACCCTGTTGCAGCGCCTGGCCGCCGACCGTTCCCGTCCGCTCTTGCAGGGCGAGGATCGGGAGGCGCAAATCCGGGAGATCCTGGCCAAGCGGGCGCCCTTTTACCAGCGCATTTCCCTGCAGGTCCCCACCGACGGAAAAAGCCCCAAGGCGGTGGCGGAACAGATTTTGAAAATCCTGCCCCTGGAGGCCAACTCCCTGCGGGTGGAGCTGGGCGAGCGCAGCTATCCGCTCTATTTCCAGCGGGACGGGCTGCGGCAGCTCCCGCTGCTGGTGCAGCGGCATTGCCCGGCGGAGCGGGCGGTCTTGGTGACCAATCAGGTGGTGCATCGGATTTACGGCAAGGCCTTGGCCAAAGCCTGCCAGGGCTCCCTGGAATTGAAGACGGTCGTCCTGCCCGACGGGGAACGGACCAAAAACCTCAAGACGGTCGCCTCGGTCTACGCCAAGCTGGTGGAATACAAGGTCGACCGCAAGACCCCCTTGCTCGCCCTGGGCGGCGGCGTCATCGGCGACCTGGCCGGCTTCGCGGCCGCGACCTTCCTCCGGGGCATCCCCTTCGTCCAGATCCCCACCACGCTCCTGGCCCAGGTCGACAGCTCGATCGGGGGCAAGACCGGGGTCGACCTGCCCCAGGGCAAGAACTTGGTCGGCGCCTTCTACCAGCCGCGTTTCGTCCTGATCGACGAGCTTTTTCTGCAGTCCCTCCAGCGCCGCGAGCTGATCTGCGGCCTCGCCGAGGTGATCAAGTACGCCGCGATCTTCGACGCCAAGCTATTCCGCGCCCTGGAGTCCGAGATGGGGAAAATCCTGGCAGGCAAGGGCGCCGGCCTGGAGCCCATCGTGCGCCGCTGCTGCGAGTGGAAGGCCTGGGTGGTGGAGCGCGACGAGCGGGAGACGCTCGGCCTGCGGGCCAAGCTCAATTTCGGCCACACCCTGGGGCACGCGGTCGAGAGCCTCACGCATTACCGCAAATACACCCATGGGGAGGCCATCGCGATGGGCATGGCCTACGCCGCCCAGCTGTCCAAGACCCGCGCCGGCCTGCCCCTCCGGGATGTCGAGCGGCTGCGGGCCCTGATCGCCGCCGCCGGCCTGCCCCTGGAGCTCCCTCGTTTCCCTCGGACGGCCTACCGGAAGGCCCTGATGCAGGACAAAAAAAGGGTGTCTTCGCAGCTGCATTTCGTTTATTTAAACAGGATCGGAAAGTCGGTGGTGATCCCGACGCCGCTGGAAGAGGTCTTTTAGCTTGCTCCCTTGGTGAGGTCCCCATGCCCCTGGATTTCGACCCCGTATTCCATACCGAGACCATGGTGAAGATCCTCCGGGATCAAGGCAGCACCCAGTACGCCATGGAGCTGGCCGAGCTGATCCTGCAGAAGAATCCGCAGCACGAGGGGGTCCGTCGCATTTTGGAAGAGCTCCGCGAGGAGGCCCGCCGGGCCTTCGAGCGCTTCAAGAGCGCCGGGCGCCCCGCCGAGGGTGGCGCGGCGGTTTTGACGGAAGAAACGCCCGAGCTTAGCCAAAGCTCCGCTTTGCTCGAGGAAGTTTCTCAAGCCTCCGTGGTTGAGGCGCCGGAACCGGCAATCGATGCGGGCCCGGCTAATTTAGTGTCCGACGCGGCGGGTGCCGAATTGCCGGAAGCCGCCGCACCGGCTTCGGATCCCGAGCCGGTCCGGCTGACCCTGGTGCCACCCCCGCCTCCGCTCTCCCGGCGTCAGGCGAAGATCCGGCGCCTGGAGGCGTTGCTCCGCAGGGTTCAACTATTCCGAAAGGGCGCCGATGCATCCCAAGCGTAAAATCCTGGTGATCCACGGGCCCAACCTCAACCTGCTGGGCCTGCGCGAACCCGAGGTCTACGGGGCCGTCACCCAGAAAGACATCGACCGCACCCTCAAGGCCATCGCCGCGGAGGAAAACCTGGTGCTGCGCATCTTCCAGAGCAACGGGGAGGGAGAGCTGGTCGACGCCATCCAAGAGGCCGTCGGGCAGTTCGACGGCATCCTGATCAATCCGGCGGCCTATACCCATACCTCGGTGGCCCTGCGCGACGCGGTGGCCGCCGTGGGCCTGCCCGTCGTCGAAGTCCACCTTTCCAATATCTACAAACGGGAAGAATTCCGGCATCATTCCTATATAGCCCCCGTCGCCCTGGGCCAGGTCTCGGGTTTCGGGGCCTACAGCTATGTCCTGGGGCTCTACGGCCTCATTCAAGAGATCGATAATCGGGCGGGAGACGTAGCAACCCAGAAGAAACGAAAGAAGTAGGGGTGATGGCGACCGAGAAGTTTTCCAACCTGTTCAAGGGCCTTTTCAAGAAGGCCGGTCCCGAGGCGGAGCTGAAGGAATTCTTGGCGATGTCCGCCAAGGACCCGACCGACATGCGCCTGAAGATCAAGGTCGGCGAGCTCTATTTCAAGAAGAAGGACATCCGCAACGGCATCGCCTGGTTCCGCGAGGTGGCCGAGCACTACAGCGAGAACGGCTTTCTGCTGAAGGCGATCGCGATCTACAAGAACATCCTCAAGTTCAGCCCCGGCTCGGTCGAGTTCAACGAGAAGCTGGGCGAGCTCTACGCCAAGATGGGGATGCGCGGCGACGCCTCCCAGCAGCTGCAGATCGTGGTGCATTATTACCTGACCCACCACAAGGGCGCCGACGCGGTGCGCGCCTGCCAAAAGCTGGTCGAGGCCGAACCCGGCGAGCCCCGCCACCGCCTGCGTTTGGCCGAGCTCTACTTCAACCAGGGCATGCAGGACGAGTCGCTCCGGGAATACGAAAAGCTCGCCCGCGACCTGCGCAAGGAGTTGAAGCACCTCGATATCCTGGTCGAGGTCTACGAGAAGATCCTGCTGAAAAAGCCCAAGGAGCTGGGGCTGCTCAAGGAGCTCTGCATCTTCTACCTCAAGCTCAAGAACCCGCAGAAGACCCTGCGCAAGATCGAGAAATACAAGCTCGAGAACGATGAGCAGTTCAAGCCGATCTACGCCAAGGCCCTGCAGCTCAAAGAATACCTCGCCAAGACCGAAGTGAAAGAAGATACCGGCAAAGTGAAGGCCTCGGATGAGTAAGAAGATCAGCGGCGTCAAGGGAATGGAAGACCTCGTCGATCCCGCCGAGGTGCGCAAGTGGGTCAGAGTTGAACAGGCCGCCCGCCGCATCTTCGCGCCTGCCGGTTTTCAGGAGATCCGCACCCCGATCGTCGAGGACGCCAAGCTCTTCGAGCGCAGCGTCGGGGAGACCACCGAGATCGTCGAGAAGGAGATGTATACCCTGCTCGACCGCAACGGCCACCAGTTGGCCCTGCGGCCGGAGGGCACCGCGCCGGTGGTGCGCGCCTTCGTCGAGCATTTCACCTCGCATAACGTCAACGAGGCGCGGTTTCTTTACCTGGGGCCGATGTTCCGCTACGAGAAGCCCCAGAAGGGGCGGCTCCGGCAATTCCACCAGATCGGCGCCGAAGTCTTCGGTTCCGACCACCCCTTGCTCGACGCCGAACTGATCGGCCTCGTCCACCGGCTCTTCGACAGCTTGGGCCTTCAGGCGGTCCAGCTGCAGCTCAACTCCCTCGGCTCTAAGGAAGACCGGCTGAATTATCGCGCGGCCCTGGCCGGTTTCCTCGAGGGCGTCAAATCCCAGCTATGCGAGGATTGCCAACGGCGCATCGTTCGCAATCCCTTGCGGGCCCTGGATTGCAAGAAGGAGTCCTGCATCCAGGCTACCGCCGCGGCGCCGCTCATCCCGGACCACCTCGCGCGCGAGAGCGTCGAGCACTTCGCCGCGGTGCGGGCCGCGCTGCAGGCCCATGACATCCCCTTTCAGGTGAATCCCCGGCTGGTGCGAGGGCTCGATTACTACGAGAAGACGGTCTTCGAATTCACCAGCGGAGAGCTCGGCGCCCAGAACGCCGTGGCCGGAGGCGGGCGCTACAACGACCTCGTGCAAGAGCTGGGCGGGCCGGCAGTGCCGGCGATCGGCTTCGCCTTGGGCATGGAGCGCCTGGTGTCGGTATTGCCGGCGGGCTTCGGAGAAGGGGACGGCAACCCCCGAATTTACCTCCTCGGCCTGGACGCCGAATCCGACCGCCTCCTCTACGAGCAGCTGCCCGCCCTCCGCGAGGCCGGGGCCGTGGCCGAATTGGACTTTGGAGGGGCCTCTCTCAAGAGCAAGATGCGCCGCGCCGACCGCTGGAAGGCGGATTGGGTGGTGATGGTGGGCGAGTCGGAGAGGCAAAAGGGCCTGGCCATCCTGCGGGATATGAAGTCTCAAAGTCAGGAAGAGGTTCCTCTGGCCGAGCTTTTCACCAAATTGCTCTCCCGTTTTCCTACCCTGCACGTCTTGAATCGCTAGGCCCCCGCCCCGATCCGCCTTGCTCCCCCGCGGATTTGCCTCTATATTCCGTCCATGAACCTCAATTCTCCCTTCACCACCGAACACGAACTCTTCCGCAAAACTGTCCGCGATTTCGCCGAAAAAGACCTGCTCCCTCACAAGGAAGAATGGGAGCGGGCCCGGGGCTTTCCCAAAGAGGTCTTCAAGAAGGCCGCCGAGCTCGGTATCTTGGGCGTTTGCTTTCCTGAAGAAGTGGGAGGCAGCGCGGGGGACTATTGGTTCAAAGTGGTTTTTTGCGAGGAGATTGTTCGTTGTAAAATGGCGGGCCTGGCGATGGACTTGATGGTCCAGGCCGATATCTCCACGCCGATCCTCGCCATCCTCGGCACCGAGGAGCAAAAGCGGGAGTTCTTGGTTCCGGCGCTCAAGGGCGACAAGATCGCCGCCTTGGGTATCACCGAACCCGGCTGCGGCTCGGACGTCGCCAGTATCACTACCCGCGCCGTCAGCGACGGCGACGACTATGTGATCAACGGCGCCAAGACCTATATCACCAATGGCGGGCGCGCGGACTTCATCACCCTGGCGGTGCGCACCGGCGGGCCCGGCTACCAGGGCATCAGCCTCGTCACCTTTCCCACCGACACCAAGGGCTTCGCGGTCGGCAAAAAACTCGAGAAGATGGGGAATCACTCCTCCGACACCGCCTTGCTGTTCTTTGAGAATTGCCGCATCCCGAAGCGCTACGTGATCGGCGAGGAAAACCAAGGCTTCCTCTACATCATGAAGAATTTTCAGGGCGAGCGATTGGTCGCCGCGCTTACCTGCGTGTCGGGTTCCGACTTGACCTTGAACGAAACGGTCCAATACTGCCGGGAGCGTCAGGCCTTCGGCAAGCGGGTCATCGACTACCAGGTCTGGCAGCACAAGTTCGCTGAGCTCGCCACCCAGCTCGAGGCGGCGCGACGGCTCAACTACCACGCCGTCACTCTCTTTCAGGCGGGCGTCGAATGCAGCAAGGAAGTCTCCATGGCCAAGCTCTTCGCCGGCGACCTGGCCCAGCGCGTCGCCTACGATTGCCTGCAGGCCCACGGTGGAGCCGGTTACATGGAAGAGTACGATTTGTCCCGCTTCACCCGCGACATTCGCCTGATGACCATCGGGGGTGGCTCCTCCGAGATCATGAAGGAGATTATCGTCAAGCGCATGAAGTGGACGAAGTAGGGCGGCCTTCGTTTTTTCTCGCTGCTGCTTTTTTTGCCGCGACGCTTTCCGGGGAGAGGGGGATCCTCCCCCACGAAGCGACGGCCCAGTCGGGCTAGTCGCGACCAATAAGCCGGTTCGCAATATCAGTTAGGGTCTTCCTTCGTCAGCCCCTAACTGATTTGCTCTCTTGGCTTATTGGCCGCTCCTACGCCCTCCTTCCTGCCTTAGGCTTCGTGGGGGAGGATCCCCCTCTCCCCGGAAAGCTTTGTGCTGGAGGGGAAGGAGATGGGGGGGATAGGATAGAATCCGGCTTCCTTAAAGCCTTTCATGATAGGAGGGCTTCGACCCTTGGGCTGGGGCGGCTTTAGCCCCAGACCAAAGAGCGGAAAGGGGCAGGTCCCCGCTTCCGACCGGCTTAGGGCACAGAGGTATTTCTCAATGCTTATAGGTGCAGCTATGGCGCTAGACGAATCGCTGAAAGAACTCGAAAACAAAAAACAGCAGGCAAAAAAAATGGGCGGCCCCGAGGAGGTCGCGAAGCAGCACGCCGCGGGCAAGCTGACCGCCCGCGAACGCATCGAGCTGCTCTTCGACAAGGGGAGCTTCGTTGAAATCGGTATCCTGGCCCACCACCAGTCCACCCATCCCGATATGATCAAGCGCCAAACCCCTGCCGACGGTTGCATCACCGGCTACGGCAAGGTGAACGGCCGGCTCGTCGCCTGCGCGGCTTATGACTTCACCGTGATGGCCGGCTCGATCGGCTACGTGCAGGAACGCAAGGTTGATCGCCTCCGCGAGATTGCGCTCAAAGAGAAGATCCCGATGGTCTGGCTCCTCGACTCGGCCGGGGCCCGCATCCAGGAGTTGGCTGGCTCGCAATTCGCCGAAAGCGGAAAGCTCTTCTATGACCAGGTGAAGATGAGCGGCTATATCCCGCAGGTCGCCGCGATGATGGGGCCCTGCGCCGCCGGGACCGCCTATATTCCTGCGCTTGCCGATTTCGTGCCGATGGTGAAGGGGACCAGCTCGATGGCGCTCGCGGGGCCCCCCTTGGTCAAGGCCGTAATCGGCGAAGAGATCACGATGGAAGAGCTGGGGGGCTCGCGGATCCACTGCGAGGTCAGCGGGGTAGGGGACCTGGAGGTCGCCGACGACCGGGAGTGCATCCGGGTCATCCAGGAATACCTGGGTTATTTTCCGCAGCATTGCGACCAGCCGCCGCCGGTGCTTTCGGGAAAGCGGGCCTATTCGGAGTATTCCTTTTCGGAATACGAAGAGGAAGCTGCGCCCGATGATCACGTCGACGAGTCCATCCTGAAGATCCTGCCGGACAGCTCGAAAAAACCTTACGACATGCGCGAGATCATCACGCGTTTGGTCGACCAGGGGCGCTTCCTCGAGCTCAAGCCCGCCTTCGCTAAGACCTTGCTGGTCGGCTTTGGGCGCTTCTGCGGGCGGCCGATGGGGATCGTGGCCAATCAGCCGATGGTGATGGGCGGCGTGCTGGATGTGGACGCGGCGGACAAGGGCGCGCGCTTCATCAATCTCTGCGATGCCTTCAATATCCCGCTCCTGTTTCTGCAAGACGTCCCCGGTTTCATGGTGGGTTCGAAGGTGGAACGTCAGGGCATCATCCGGCACGGCGCCAAGATGCTCTATGCGGTGTCGCGCGCCTCGGTGCCTAAGCTGACGGTTGTGATCCGCAAGGCCTACGGCGCCGGGTACTACGTCATGTGCGGGCGGGGTTATGAACCCGACGGCCTGGTGGCCTGGCCGACCGGCGAGATCTCGCTGATGGGGGCGGAAGGCGCGGTCAATATTATCTTCCGGAAAGAAATCGAGTCGTCCCCGAATCCCGAACAGACCCGCAAGGAATTGGTGGAACGCTACCAAAAAGAGATCAGCTTGGAGAAGGCCGCCGCGGGCGCCTACATCGACGACATCATCGACCCCCGCGATACCAAAAAGTGGGTCGTGAAGACCCTGGAACTTGCCGCCTCCAAGCAGATCGCCTGGCCCCGGAAAAAGCACGGGGTTTCTCCGGTGTGACGAGGTGTCCCGCCGGAAAATTTAGAATTTGTACAGGTGTTCGAGGCCAGGCGCCTGTTGACGAGACTCGTCCTTTCATGGTTTTCTGGGGACGATGAAGCAAACCCGGATCACCATCGACCTGCAAGATCCCGAGCTGCTCAAGATGCTCAAGCTCGAGGCCGCGGTGGAGCGCCGGCCGATGCGCGAGATCGTGCGCAAGGCCATCCAAGGTTTTTTCTCCAACAAAAAAGAACATCTGGCGATCATGAAGGCGGCCGAGGCCTCCTTCCAAGAGTGGGAGAACCCGCGAGACGCCGACTATGATCGATTTTAAAGCGGGCGACTTCGTCCTGGTTCCCTATCCCTTCTCCGATCCCCATGCCACCAAGCAGCGCCCGGCCTTCGTCGTTTCGCGCGTCCAGGTGAAGGATGTTCCCACCAAGGCCGTGATCGCCATGGTCACCAGCCAGCTCGACGCCTGGGACATGCCGGGAGATTACCGCGTGCAGGATTGGGAATACTCGGGCCTGAAATATCCGGCGAAGATTCGCCTTAGCAAAATCGTCACCGTCGAGGGCGAGCTGCTGCACAAGCGCCTCGGCAGCCTGAGCCGCCGCGAATGGAAGGCCGTCGGCGAGGAGTTCTTGAAGATCTTCCAGAATTGGATCGTGCCATGAACCAAGACGCCGTCCTCATCACCTGCGCCTTGACCGGAGTGCTCGCCAAAAAAGAGCAGTGCCCGGCCATACCCTATTCCCCGGCCGAGATCGCGGAGGAGGCGCGGCGCGCCTACGAGGCTGGCGCCGCGGTCGTGCACATCCACGCCCGCACGCCGGAAGGCGGACCTAGCTGGGAGTCGGCGGTGTTCGGCGAGATCAAGCGCGAGATTCGGGAACGCTGCCCGGTCCTGCTCAATTTTTCTTCGGGGGGGATCGGCCTGCCCATCCAGGAGCGCACCCGGCACATCGTCGACCACCGGCCCGAGATCGCCGCGCTCAACATGGGCTCGATGAACTACGCCATCTATTCCCGGAAGAACAAGGCCTTCTACCACGACTACGTCTTCGCGAATCCCTTCCGGGACATTCAATACTGCCTGGAGCAGATCAACGCCGCCGGCGCCAAGCCCGAGCTGGAGTGTTTCGACGTCGGCCACATCGCTAATGCCGAGCCCTTCCTCGACATGGGGATCCTGAAGGCGCCCGCCCATTTCAGCCTGATCCTCGGCGTCCTGGGCGGGATCCCGACCCGAAGCGGCAACCTCGCCTGCATGGCCGCCAACCTGCCACCCGGGTCGCACTGGGAGGTCATCGGGATCGGCCGCGACCAATGGCGCCTGCTGGGCGAGGCCTTGGCGCTGGGCGGCGACCTGCGCGTGGGCCTGGAAGACAATTTCTACCTGCCTTCGGGCGCGATGGCCGCCTCCAACGGCGATTTGGTGGGCGAGGCGGTGCGCATGGCGCGCGAATGCGGACGACGACCCGCCTCGATCGAAGAGGCCCGTTCGGCCCTGGCGCTATAACAGGCTGTTGAAAGACCACCGGTGCTTGGGCCAAGCCAGGGAATGGAATTAACGCGAAATTTTAAGTGGCTTTAGATCCCCAGGGAGCTGACCTTGGCGCTCTTCTCGGAGAGCCCTCCGCCGTCGGGTTCATGGCCGGGCTCGCCCGCGCCGTTGAGGTTGATCACCGTCTCGGGCTCGTTGGCCTTGTCGGCGACCGCGGGTTTGCCGGCAGGGGCGGAGGAGTTGGAATTCGTCGCAGCCGAGGCCGGAGCCTTGCCGCCTTCGGCATTGGCGGGCTCAGCGCCGCCGGCTTCGCCTTCGCCCTCGTGCGCCGGCTCTTCCTTGGGAGCGGGTTGCACCTCGATTTTGGGTGCGGCGCCCTCCGTCTCGGGCGTGCCGATCACCGTGGCGTTCGGTCCCGGAATTGTGATGGGGTTGCTGAACTCGCTGCTGTTGCGGCCCACGCCTTGGAGCAAGGCGACGATCTTCGTCTGGTTGGGGACGAAACCCTTGCTCTTGGTGGCGACGGTGAAAGTCTCTTGGGGCAACTGGGTATCGGGCACCACGATCATGCCGATCTCGCCGTCCTCCTTGCCGAGGGTATAGATCTGGAGGCTGGCGCGGGCCTCCGCGATGCCGCTGATCAGGTAGAGGTCGCCCTGTTGGACGATCTTGGTGATCTGCGGCTGGCGGGAGGCGTTGGCGCTGGGCGCCGCCTTGATGGGCCGACCGCTGTTTTTCGCGAACATGTTGTAGACGATCTTGTTACCGGTGCCGACGCCGCCGCTGAGCTCCACCCCGTTAAAGGCATTGCCGACGATCTCGTTGTTCTGCACGAGGTTCTCGCTGGAACCGTCGCCCAGGAAGACCCCCGACCCCTGGTTGGTCTTGGGTTCTTCGAAGAGCGCCGAGGCCTCGACCGCGGTTTCGGGCACGGCCTTGTGGTAGCCGATGGTGTTGTATTCGACGGTATTGCGGTTGCCGCGAATCAATAGGCCCGGGCCGCGAAACCCCGTGATATGGCAGTTGCGGACCGCATTGCCGTTGCTGGTCAGCTTCAAGCCGGCAATCTCTTCATTGGGGTCGATGCCCTCGGTGTTCTCTTGGACGCCTTCGATCAAGACCCGCCCCTGGGGGGTCTGGCAGTCGATCGTCGTCAGCGAGCCGGAGACCTCGGGGAGGGCGCCCTTGGTGATGCGCACCCGCTTTACGGAGGGGTCAAAGGCGATCCGCACCAAGGTGAAGGGGTTTTGCGAACGGATCCCGCTGGCCTGGATCAGGGCCGCCCGAAGGGTGCCCGGGAAGATGCCGTCTCCCTCCCGGCTGACCGTGAGGACCTTCTCATTGAAGAATTGGGTGAAATAATTCTGGGATTGGGCGCGGGCCAAGGAGGGGCTCAGGGAGAGCCCTAAGAAAAAAGCCAATAATTTTAATAAGCTGGCTTGCCGCATCGCTAAAAACAGTCTCGGCCAAAAACGGTGAAAGTTGCTAAGGCTCTCTAGACCTTAATTCGTTGAAATCAAAGTATTTTTAGCGAGGATTTCGACTCGGTTAGCCGCTGGCGGCCTGGCTGAGCTGCCCGGAGCCGTGGGGTAGGTTTTGTCGCTTGAGCTTTTTGAGCAGCTCGTCGGCGAGCTCTTGGTAGTTTTGCGACCCCGAGCTGGAGGGATAATTGTCGAAGACCGGCAGGCCTTCCAGCTGCGACTTGTTGAGGGCCGTGTTGATCGCGATCTGGGTCTTGAAGACCTTGCCGCGGAAGTAATTCTTGATGTTGCCCTCGATGATCTGGTTCATGTTCACGTTGCGGCCGTCGACCCGGGTGAACAGGACGCCTAGGATCTTCAGCCTGGGGTTGAGCCGCTCATTGACGGTCTCGAGGGTCTCGACCAAGTCGTTGACGCCCTCAAAGGCCAAGACGCTCATCTCGCAGGGCACCAGGCAATAGTCGCTGGCGACCAAGGCGTTGAGGGTGAGGTTGCCGAGGTTGGGCGGGCAATCGAAGAAGATGTAATCGAATTGGCTGCGGGCCACCTTCATCGCCTCGGCCAGGATATACTCCTTGCCGATCTTGGTGGCGAGCAGGCTCTCCGTCTCGTAGAGGGTCTTGTCTCCGGGAGTGATGAAAAAATTATCCAGCTCGGTGGGGATCACCCCGTCCATCACGTTTCCCTTCTTGCTGGAAAGGATGGTCGACATCGGCGAGTATTCGACCCCCTCGGGGATGAGGGCGCCCAAGGATTTTTCGACGTGGCCTTGCGGATCGAGATCGATGACCAGGACGCGTTTGCCGTGAAATTTGGCGACGGCGGTGCTGAGGTTGACCGCAGTGGTGGTCTTGCCGACTCCGCCTTTTTGTGAGCAGATGGCGATGACGACGGCCCGCTTCTTGCCTTTTTCCTGCGTCAAGACCTGGGAAGTCTCGATCGTCAAAAGGGATTTTATTTTATCGGTCAGTAAGGACATCGCTGAAACGAGAAATTTGTAATGAAGAAGACCCGAGCCTTGGGGATTTGACCGCTAGATAGAGCAGGGACCCCATTTATGCAAGGGGCATTTTTGCAAAGACCTGATTAAATTCGACGACATGGAGCGTCATGGGCCGTTTTTCCTTGTACAGCCATATCCCCTTTTGCGTCAGCAAGTGCCATTATTGCGATTTTAACTCCCTGGGCATGGGGAGGGCCCCCCTGCCCGAGGCCGAATACCTGGCCGCCCTGCTCGGGGAGCTCGGTCGCTGGGCAGGGGCCCTGGCTCCGGGCCTGCGCGAGGGCATCGCCACGGTGTTTTTCGGCGGCGGGACCCCCTCCTTGTTTCATCCGGAGAGCATCCATGCGGTGCTAAGGGCCTTGCCCCAGCTGGCCGAACTGGTGCCCGGGACGGAGACTACCCTGGAGCTCAACCCCAAGACCGCCCAACCGGATAAGATGCGGGGCTTCCGGGAGGCGGGTTGCAATCGGCTCTCGATCGGTGTCCAGACCCTCGACGCCGGCCTCTTGGGCGACTTGGCCCGCGCCCATGACGCCGAGGACGCCTTGCAGGCCCTGGAATGGGCCTTCGCGGCGGGCTTCGAGCGGATCAGCGCCGATCTCATGTACGGTCTGCCCCGCCAGACCTTGGCCCAGGTGGCCTCAACTCTTGAGGGTTTGGCGCGCTTTCCCCTGCGTCACCTCTCGGCCTACGAGTTGATCGTGGAGGAGGGCACCCCCTTTTACGACCGCTATTTGCAAGGGCGGCTTCCGCTCCCCCAGACCGAGGAGGTCCTCGCCATGCGGGGGCTCATCGAGGGCTATCTCCGGGGTCGCGGCCTGCATCCCTACGAGATCAGCAATTACGCCGGGCCAGGCCAGGAGTCGCTGCATAACCTGCACTACTGGGACTACGACAGCTTTGTGGGGATAGGGGCGGGCGCCGTATCCTTCCTCCGGGCCGAGGAGTTGGAGGGCGAGACCTTGCGCAGCTTGGGGATTTCCCCCCAGCAGGGCCTCTACGGGCTTCGCTTGACGAACCCGCGCGGGCTTTCCGCCTACCAGGCCTCGGTCGGGGATTGGCGCGGGGTCGAGGTCGAGGCGGTCTCCCGCGACGCGGCCATGGCGGAATTCATGATGATGGGCCTGCGCAAGAGCCGGGGGATTCGCTTTCAGGATTTTGAGGCAAAGTTTTCCGCGGCCTTCCCCCCCGCCTTTCGGCGAGTCTTGGAACGGGGCGGGGAGCGGGGCCTGGTCGAGAGCGACGGCGAGGGCTGCCGGTTCACCCCCGAGGGACTGTTATTAAGCAACGAAATCCTTCAAGAATTTTTGCCCCCATCCCTCCATTGACACCGGAAGACAGGATCGTTAACTCTTAGGCGATGGCAGTGGAACCGCAAAATCCCCTTGATCCCCGCGAGAGCCAGATCCTGCAGGCCCTGGTCGAGAGCTATATCCAGACGGCGGCGCCCGTCGGCTCGGGCACCCTGTCCCGGGGGGGCGATTTTGGCCTGAGCTCCGCGACCATCCGCAACGTCATGGGCGATCTGGAGGCCGAGGGTTATCTGGAGCAGCCGCATACCTCCGCGGGGCGCGTGCCCACCGAGAAGGGCCTGCGCTTCTACATCGACTGCCTGCTGAAGGTGGAGCCCCTTGAGGAAGAGGTCAAGAGCCAGATCCGGCAATCCATCCAGGAGGGCACCGACACCGTCTCGATACTGCAAAACGCCAGCCGCATGCTGTCGGGGCTGTCGCAGCACGTCGGGGTGATCCTCGCGCCGAAGCGCGAGGTGGCCCGGCTCAAGCACATCGAGTTCCTGCCGCTGCGCGAATCGAAAATTCTGGCGATCCTGGTGACCGAGCAGGGCGTGGTCCAAAACCGCCTCTTCGAGGTCGAGGAGAGTCTCAGCCGCGCCGACTTGGTGCGGATGAACAACTACCTCAACTCCTTCCTGGGCGGGCTCAACCTGAGCGAGGCTAAGCAGCGCATCCTGACCGAGATGGCCCGCCAGCAGGACGCCCTCGACCGTCTCCTGAAGCAGGCCCTGGTGCTTTCCCAAGAGGTGGTCTCGGCCGATTCGGAGGGCCTGTTTATCGAGGGCGAGAAGAATTTCCTCTTTACCCAGGAATTTTCCAACTTGAACAAGATCCGAGAGATCCTTGCGGCCTTGGAAGAGAAACACCGGCTGGTCGAGTTCCTCGATCGGGCCCACAAGGCGCCCGGCGTGCAGATCTTCGTGGGCAGCGAGTCGCGCCTGTCCAGCCTGGAGGACTGCAGCGTGATCGTGGCGAATTACGGCGGCGAGGCCAAGCCCTTGGGCAGCCTGGGGGTGATCGGGCCCACCCGGATGGATTATTCCAAGTTGATCCCGATGGTGGAGTTCACCGCGCGGTCGCTCGGAGACATATTGAAGGGATGAGCATGTCCAACGACAAAGTCGAGCAACTGAAAAATGTCATCAAGGCGAAGAAAGACGCCGAGGAGCGCCTGGCGCACAGCCAGGATCAGGGCGGCCTGAGCCCAGGCCTCGAGGACCGATACCAGGCGAAGCTCGCCGAGCTGGAGTCGGAACTGCACAAGGTCCAGTCCGCATTGGAGGAGGCCGAGGCCAAGGCGAAGGAGGCGAACGAGAAGTTCGTCCGCCAGTACGCGGAGTTCGACAATTTTCGCAAGCGCATCGCCAAGGAAAAGGAAGAGGCGCTCCAATACGGGAACGAGAAATTCGTGAAGGAGCTGCTGCCGATCTTGGACGGCCTCGAGCAGGCCCTGGCCCACGCCGAGACTTCCGACAAGAAGGCGATCGTCGCGGGCGTGGAGCTCGTCCTCCGCCAGTTCCTGCGGGTCTTGGAAAATTTCGGCGTCACCCCCGTCGACTCGGTCGGCCTGCCCTTCGATCCCCACCACCACGAGGCGATGGCCCATCATGAATCCGAGGAACACGAGCCTCATACCGTGGTCAATGAGTACCGGCGGGGTTACAAGATGCACGGCCGGCTGATTCGTCCCTCCTTGGTGACCGTGGCCAAGCCGCCGGAATCCAAGTCGTGAGAGACGTTTCGCAACCCATCGGGTTCCGCAATAGGCCTGTCCAAAGCGAGTGAAAAGGCGGGAGAGCTTGGCCGATTCCCAAAAAAATTATTTCGCGACCCTGGGGCTGAAGCCCGGCGCGACGCGCGAGGAGGTCAAGAAGGCCTTCAAAGAGCTGGCGTTTCAGTTCCACCCCGACCGCAATCCGCACAACCCCTGGGCCGAGGAGAGGTTCAAGGAGACTGTCGAGGCCTATTCCTACTTGACCGGCAACCTCGAAGCCCTGCGGGCCCTGCAGGGGCCCTCCGCCGCGGCCAAGATGACCGGCGACTACGCCCAGGATATCCTGAAGACGCTCTTCGACATCGATCATCCCGGCTCGCTGCGGGATCGGGCCCCCTTCCGGCGGGAATTGTCGCTGAGTCTCGAGGAGGCCTTCGCGGGCGGCACTTTTTCCCTCCTCGTCGAGCGGGAGGAGCTTTGCCCCTCCTGTCGCGGCAACGGTGTGGAAGAGGGGGCGAAGGTCTTCACCTGCACGTACTGCTTCGGCGCCGGCAGCGTCAGCGGTCCCGGGGAAACGGCCGAGCGCCGGGAATGTCCCAAGTGCAACGGCCGGGGATTTCTCAGCGCCAAGGGATGCCTGCGTTGCCGGGCGCGGGGCTATTTGCTCCAAGAGGCGAAGCTCAAGGTCCCGCTTCCGCCCCGGGTCACCGACGGATTCACCGTCACCCTGCCGGGCGAGGGGCATGAGCTCGCACCCGGTCGGCGCGGAGACCTGCAGGTGCTGGTCCGGCTGCGGCGCCACCCCCGGTTTTCCTTTGACGGCAAGGACATTATATGTGAGACCAGCGTCGAAATGAGCGAAGCCGCTCTGGGCGCGGAGGTCATGGTTCCCACCCTGGGCGGCACGACGGCGCTCCGACTGCCGCCCGGCACGCAATCCGGCCAAGTGTTCCGCATCAAGGGCCTGGGGCTGGGGGGCGATCAATTCGTGAAAATCAACGTCAGAATACCAGCCGCGCTCAACGAAAAAGACCGGCTCTTGCTCCGCCGCATTCGGGGGGAACAAGGAACGGAGCAGCCGGGCTGGTGGCAAAAAATCAAGCAGCTGTTTTGGTAATCCGAAAAAGGGATCCCGTGATGCGACAACGTCTCTCTCTCACCCTTCGTCTCCCCCTCTTGCTGACCCTGCTCCTCGCCTCTTTCGGTTGCGCCATGTTGAAAGGCGGCGGGGCCAAGGTGAAATATCCCAATGCGGTCACCGCCGAGATGCGTTCCGAGTACGCCCTCGCCGAAAACGATTTCAAGGCGCAGCGCTATCCCCAGGCCGAGAGCGCCTACAACGCCTTCATCCAGAGGTATCCCTATAACGAGCTGACCGACAGCGCCCAGTACCGCGTCGGCCAGATCCAGATGCTGCGCAAGGACTACGAGGGTGCGACCGCGACCTTCGATCGTTTGATCGGGAAGACGCCCGACCCCGGCGTGGCCTCCCGGGCCCGGGTCAAGGCGGGGATCAGCCAATTCCGCCTGGGCAACTATTCGCGCACCCTGGAGTATTTCGACAAGACCGATCCCGCCGAGCTGGCCGAGAACGACCGCATCAAGCTGGGCGGCCTGGCCCTGGCGGCGATCGACAAGAGCGGCGCCTCCGCCGAGCAGAAGGGTTTTTACGACGCGGTCCTGCTCGACAGCTATGAGAACCTCGGCGATTCCGCCATCCAGCAGAAGTACGGAAGCGAAGCGCCCCTCCGCCAAGAAGTCGTCAGCGGGCTCAAGGCCTGGGCCACGAAGCCGGCTGCGATCAACCAGCTCGACCCCCGGCTGTCCAATTACAAGGCGAAGGCGAGCGAGCCCTATATCGACTACAAATTGGGCATGTCCTATTACAACGGCGGGGATCAGAAGCTCGCGAAGAAATACTTGGGCCGCCTGACGGGGCGCTTCCCCGACCATCCCCTCAGCAAGGAGGCCGAGCCGGTCGTCGCCAAGCTGGGGGTGAAGCCCGGGAAGGAGCCGAAGGGCCCGGCCGGCAAGGTCTATAAGATCGGGGTGATCCTGCCGCTCAGCGGCAAATACGAGGTCTACGGCGCCAACACCCTCAAGGGCATGGAGTGCGCGGCGAGCGTCAAGTCGCCTTGCAACGGCGTCAACAACGTCCAGATCGTCACTCGTGACGACCAGGGCGACGCCGCCCTGGCGGTAAAGGCGGTGGAAGAATTGGTCAATCAGGAGAAGGTCTCGGTGATCATCGGGCCGCTCTCCTCGGGCTCGGCCCAGGCGGCGGCCAAGCGGGCGGACGAACTGGGCGCGGTGATGATCAGCCTCGCCCAGAAGGAGGGCATCCCGCAGATCGGGCCGCGCATCTTCCGCTTCAGCCTGACCCCCGAGGAGCAGGTCCGCGCGCTGCTGAACCAGGCCACCAAAAAGAACAATAAGAAGATGATCGCGGTGCTCTATCCCAACTCGAATTACGGCAAGACCCTGATGGCCGCCATGAAGGACATGGCGCCCAAGTACGGCGCCGAGGTCACGGCCTCCCAGGGCTATGCCTCGACCAACAACGTCGGGGACGAGCTGCGGCAGCTGAAGTTCAGCGTCGCCAAGACTTCGCCGACGGCGCCGCTCGGCTTTGACTCGCTGTTCATTCCCGACTCCTACGCCGCGGTGCTAAAGATCGTGCCGGGGCTCAAGAACGCCGGCATCGAGAACCTCCTGCTCTTGGGCACCAACGCCTGGAACGACCCCAGCCTCGCCGCCAAATCCGGCGGCCTGCTGGATCATTCGGTCTTCCTCGACATCTATTTCAAGGATTCTGACAATCCCCAGGTGAAGGAGTTCGTCTCCGAGTACTCCAGCGCCTATGGCGTCTCGCCCTCGACCCTCGAGGCCATGGGCTACGATATCGTCCGTTTCGTCGGCCAGGCCCTGCAGAACCGCAAGGGCGGCAACACCAACGAGGTGCAGGCCTCCGTGGGCGGGATGCGCGGCTATCGCGGTGTGACCGGACTGCGCTCCTTCTTGCCCGAACGCGAGGCCGACGTCGAACCTTACCTGCTGACCGTCGAGGGCGGTTCGATCAAAGAGCTCAAGTAATCCGCCTTGGCCGCCAAAGATTATGCTCAGTCTCCGCCAGCTCGGCGAATTCGGTCTGATCGCGCGTCTGGAAAAAATCCTCCCCGCAGCCTTGTCCAAGGCATGGGCCGTCGCCATCGGCGACGACACCGCCGTGCGTCGCCTGGCGGACGGCTCCCACGAATTATTTACCACCGACCTGCTCCTGGAGGATGCCCATTTTTTGCCGGGGGACTCGCGGCATTGGGAGGGGGTAGGCTGGAAGGCCCTGGCCGTCAATTTGAGCGACGTCGCCGCGATGGGCGGCAGACCGGTAGGGGCCTTGGTGGGGCTAGGCCTGCCCCCAAAGGCCAAACTGAGGGAGGTGGAGGCCTTGTATCGGGGCTTGGCCGCCTGTTCCAAAAAGTATTCCTGCCCCGTCGTCGGGGGCGACACCAACGCCTCGCGGGGCGGCTGGGTGATCTCCGTCGCGGTGCTGGGGCAGATGGAAGGAAGACCCCTGCTCCGGAGCGCCGCGCGGGCGGGGGACGGCCTGTGGGTCACGGGTGCGCTGGGCGCGGCGGCCTTGGGCTGGGCCGCGGCGCGAAGCCATCAGGCTGGAAGGATGTTCCGGCCCTTCTTGCGGCGCCACGCGTGGCCCGAACCGCGGCTGCGGTGGGGCGAGCTGCTCGCCAAGAGCGGGATGGTCGGCGCGGCCATCGACCTGAGCGACGGCTTGGCGGGGGACTTGGCGCATCTTGCGAGCGCTTCCCGAGTGGGTTTTGAGGTGGAGCTGGCGAGCTTGCCCCAGGCCCCGGGTTTTCTTCCCGCCTGCCGAAAGCTGCGGGTCTCCCCGGAGGAGCTGCAGCTGTGCGGCGGCGAGGATTACGAATTGGCCTTCACGGTGAGGAAGGGCCGGGAGGAGAAGTTTCTGCGTTATTGCCGTCGCCATCGCATTGCGGCGACGCGGATCGGCCGCGCGGTCTCCGGATCGGGAATCCGATGGCTCTCGGCGGAAGGGAAAGTCAAACGAGCAGGGCGGGGCTTCCGGCATTTCTAATCTTTTCCGCTTGCCAAAGCGGAAAAAAAAGCTCAAAACGCCCGCATCCTCGCCGGGTAGGGAGGAAAGGCCTCCTGCTTGAATTTATTTCCCCAATCCAACGACCTGCAATACTCCACCCTCCGCGAATTAGTCGACCAATGGGAGAGCTCCGAGCTCCGGCTGCTGGACGTCCAGTCGCGGATCGAGCAGACGCTGAACCTGGCCTTGATGTATGGCGAGCGCGAATTCAAAGAGAGCCTTGTGCAACTGGTCACCGAGAAGAATTCCCTCCTGAAGTTCATCGAACAGGTGGTTTTTCACCTGCGGCAGAAGGCCAAGCAGATGCCCTACGATCAACATTCCTAGGCTTGATCCGCGGAGATATCCCCCTTTATCTCTCGCTCCGGGCCATGATAGACGCGGGGCGTGGCCTCCCCGCGGCAAAATCCCACGGTCAAGATCGAGGCCCTCGACGATGAGGGTAGGGGACTGGCTCGCGTCGACGGGAAAAACCAGGGAGTGGCCTTTGCAATCCCGGGCGAGACCTGGCGCCTCCAGCCGAAGCCGGAGCTGGTCGAGGCCTCTCCCGACCGCGTCCCTCCGCCTTGTCCTTATTTCGGCCGTTGCGGCGGTTGCCAATTGCAGCACATGAAAGCAGCCCGTCAAGCCGAGGAGAAGGATCTCTGGCTGCGCCGCGTCTTGCGCGGCCTGGTGCCGGAGGAAAGGATCCTGCCCCTGATCCGATCGCCTCGGGAGTGGAATTACCGGCGCCGGATCCAGCTCCACGTCGGGCCCCGGGGCGAGATCGGCTTTTATGCCGCGAAGAGCCGCGAGGTGGTCGATATCCAATCCTGCCGCATCGCCGAGGAGGCCTTGAATCGCCAGCTGCCCTCGGTGCGCAAGACGGCCTTGCAGGCCCTGCAAGGCCCGAAAAAACCCGCTTCCTTGAGCTATGAATTGACCTTGTGCGAGGACGGCTCGGTGGAGATCGTGCCTGGCGGCGCGGGGCGGAGCTTCCTGCAGGTCAATCCCGAGGCCAATTGCCGGCTGATCGAGGTGCTGCGGGCGGCCCTGGAGGAGATTCGCCCCCAACGCGTGCTTGAGCTGTTCGCCGGCGACGGCAATCTGGGCCTCGCCCTGGCCACGCCGGGCCAGCAATGGTTGGCGGTGGAATCCAATCCCCGAGCGGTGGAGCGGGGAAGGGGGCGCGGGTCCGACTCCGGGGTGGCGTTGGAATGGAAGCAGGGCGAGGCGGCCAAGGTGGCGGCCCAGCTGTTCCAAGGCGGGGCGCGCTTCGACGCCGTCCTGCTGGATCCGCCGCGCGGCGGGGCGGAGGACTGCCTGCCCTTGTTCCGAAAATACCGCCCGCCGCATTTGCTCTACGTCTCCTGCCACGCCCCGGTCTTGCGGAAAGACCTCCAGGTCCTGGTCAAGGCGGGCTATGAAGTGGCTTGGGTCCAGGCCCTGGACTTCTTTCCTCAAACCATGAACCTGGAAGCGGCCGTGGCCCTGCGGTTCATGCCGCATTCCGTCAAAGGCTAAGGTTGAGGCCCTCGTCGACTCGTCGCGCAAGAGAAGGCTGACGCCGGGTTATGACGCAAATGGCTACCGGAGGCCCTTGTATTCCGCCGGAATTTCTTAGGGGGTTATCAGCCAAGAGTGCCGGTGTTACACTCAAGGCATGAAGGCGATGGAGCCAAACTTGCGGGCTTCGTCTCGCCCCGCGTCCAATCCCCTCGGGGCCGAACGGGTCCTGATTCCTAAAGGTGTCCTGCCGCAAGCGGCGGATCGTCTCGATCCCAGTCTACCTCTATTTCGCGACGAGACCTTGCTGGAGGTCGATCAACTGAATCTGGACTCCGCCTCGTTTCGGCAGCTCCGCGAATCCTGTGGGGACCAGGCCCAGCTTATCGCGGAACGCATCCTCGGGATCGTGCGGGAGCGAGGCAAGATGCAAAACCCCGTGACGGGTTCCGGCGGCATGCTGGTGGGCCGAGTGGTCGAATTAGGGCCGGAAGCGCCGCCGCGCTTCGCGGTAGGGGATCGCGTCGCGACCCTGGTCAGCCTGACGCTCACCCCGCTGGTCCTCGAGGGCGTATCCCATATCGATATGCAAAGTGCGCAGGCGACGGTGCGGGGCAGGGCTATCCTCTTCGCCTCCGCCCCCGCGGTGCGGATGCCGGACGATTTGCCGGAGGGGCTCGCGCTCTCCATCCTGGACGTCTGCGGGGCGCCGGCCCACTTGCGGGACATGTTGCGCGGCGATGAGCGCCTCCTGATGATCGGGGCCGGGAAATCCGCGGCCCTCTCCGTCTTCGCCGCCCTGGAGCGGCTGCCCCGCGAGGCGATCTGGGTCAGCGATGTCTCGGCGGAGGCCTTGGAAAGGTTCGGTGCCTTGGGCGCGGCGGGCCACTTGTTTCAGGCCGACGCGCAAGACCCGCTGGGCTTTGCGACGAGCCTGCGAGCCGAGTCCGCCCCGCCCTTCGACTGGGTGGTCAATCTTTGCAATGCCCCCGAGACCGAGGCGGCCTCGATCCTGGCCGCCAGGCAGGGCGGCCAAGTCTTGTTTTTCAATATGGCGACGAATTTCAGCCGGGCGGTCCTGTCCGCCGAGGGCATGGGGCGCGAGGTTCGGCTGCTCATGGGCAATGGCTACGCAGAGGGCCATGCGGAGTACGCGTTGAGTTTGGTTCGGAAGCATCCGGTCTTGGAAAAGTTTTTTTAGGATAGGGGGCGGTGGATTCGTTCGGCCGATTTTTCGGAGGTCCTATGCGTCTTCCCTATGTCGACAATTCCAATCCTCTGTACTACCAACGCTTTCAGCCTTGGCGGGAGGTGCCCCGTTCCAACTGGGACAACTGGAAGTGGCAGCTGCAGCACACCGTGAGCACCCCCGAGCAGTTGGCCGAGGTCCTGCCGATCGGCGAGGCGGAGAAGGAGCGGATCCGGCGTACCCTCCCCAAATACAAGTTCGCGGTCGCGCCTTACTATCTCTCCCTGGTCGATCCGGGCAACCCGGAATGCCCGATCCGCCTGCAGTGCATCCCCAGCGAAGCCGAGCTCCACGTTGCGCCCGGTGAGCGCAACGACCCCTTGTCGGAAGACGAGGACATGCCGGTGCCCAATGTCGTGCACCGTTATCCCGACCGCGTCCTGGTGACGATCACCGGGGTCTGCTCGATGTACTGCCGCTTCTGCACCCGCCGCCGCTTCGTTTTGGACAAGGAAGGACACAAGGAGCGGAACGAGGTCGACGTGATCTGCGACTATATCGGATCCCATCGGGAGATCCGGGACGTCATTGTCTCGGGCGGCGACGCCCTGATGATGGGGAAGGCCATGTTGGTCGAGATCTTGGGGAGAATCCGGGCCATCCCCCACGTCGAGATCCTGCGGATCGCCAGCAAGATCCCCTGTGTCCTGCCCATGCGCATCACCGAGGAGCTGGTGGATACCCTCAAGCTGTTCAAACCCCTCTATTTTATGACGCATTTTAACCACCCCTACGAGCTGAGCCCCGAGGCAAAAATCGCTTGCGACCGTCTCGTCGACGGTGGTATCCCTATGTTAAATCAGAGCGTTTTGCTGAGGAAAATCAACAGCGATGCGCTGATCATGAAAAAGCTCATGCAAGAGCTGTTGGCCCTGCGCGTAAAGCCTTATTATATTTATCAATGCGATCTCAGCGAGGGGATAAGCCACTTTAGGACCCCCGTCGAAAAAGGGATCGAGATCATCGAATCCTTGCGCGGCCACACCAGCGGCCTGGCCGTCCCCGAATTCGTCATCGACGTGCCGGGTGGCGGCGGGAAGATTCCTGTCGGTCCGCATTACCTGATCAGCCAATCGGACAAAAAAGTCGTGGTGCGAAACTACGAGGGATTCATCAGCACCTATCCTCAGCCCGCCCTGACCGATTGCACTTGCTCGACCGCGAAAGCGGTGGCGGCCGGTTCTGTGCCGTCCCGCGAGCACGGCTTGGCTCGCCTGCTTCACGAGGATTCGATCGCCATCGAGCCTCATGAGACGCGGGAGCCCTTGGGTTAATATTTTTTAGTTTTGAAGTCGATTTCCACAGTCCAAGGTATCGCCCTCGGCGCCGGACTCTGAGCCTTCGACTTGAAAGCCACGGCGAATGTCAAAATTAAGTCTCGATCGCGATCAGATCGATCAGTGCCGCGACCAAGCGACGCAGATCATCCGTCCCATCCTTCATAACGTCAACCGACACACCACCTTCTCCATCGAGCGCAGCACCCTGCGCATGCTGGGGGTGGAAGGCGCCCTCGAGGAGGGCTCGAAAGAGCCCGCGCCCCAGGGGCGCTATCCGCTGGTCAACGGCCTGCTCGACAAGATCGGTCAGGACCGGCTGGGGAAAGGCGCCGCCTATTGGTTTGGTCTCGCGGCGGCGCACCATGCCCGGCTTACCCCCACGACCTTGGCGCGGAAGATCGTTGCGGGCGAGATCGACCTGCAAAAGCTTGAGCCCGCCCCGCTGGAGAAGATCGACGAGGCCTGTCAGGCCTTCCTGGCCAAGACCATCGCCAAGCTGCGGACGATGGGAGAAAAGCGCAAGAAACGCCCCGCTTGGCCGCTCTCCGCGGTGCCGCTCCGCTACGTCATCGTCGCTACCGGCAACATCCAAGAAGATATTTGGCAGGCCCAGGCCGCGGCCGAGATGGGCGCCGACATCATCGCGGTGATCCGAAGCACGGCGCAGAGCCTGCTCGACTACGTGCCGGAGGGCGAGACCACCGAGGGCTTCGGCGGCACCTTCGCCACGCAGGAAAATTTCCGGCTGATGCGGGAGGCCCTCGACCAAAGCGAGAAAAAGCTGAAGCGGCGGATCGGCCTCACCAACTACTCCTCGGGCCTCTGCATGCCGGAGATCGCGGTGCTGGGCGCCCTGGAAGGCATCGATTACCTGCTCAACGACGCGATGTACGGCATCCTGTTCCGCGACATCAACATGAAGCGGAATTTCATCGACCAGTATTTCGCCCGTCGGATCTGCGCCCTCTCCGGCATCACCATCCAGACCGGCGAGGACAATTACCTCACGACCGCCGAATCGCATAAGTACTGGTATCAGGTGCTGGCTAGCCATTTTCTCAACGAGTCCTTCGCCAAGGCGGCGGGCCTGCCCGACAACCAGATCGCCTTGGGGCACGCGCACGAGATCGATCCCTGGATCGAGGATTCCATCCTCTACGAATGGGCGCAGGCCGAATTGGTGCGTGAAGTCTTCCCGCGCTCCCCGATCAAATTCATGCCCCCCACCAAGCACAAGACCGGCGATATCTTCTTCAGCTATCTCTACGACGGGCTCTTCAATTTGGCCGGAATCATGACGGGCCAGAACATCCAACTCCTGGGGATGCACACCGAGGCCATCCACAATCCCTTCGTGCAAGACCGATTCTTGAGCCTGAAAAACGCCAACTACGTGTTTCGCGGGGCGAAGAGCATCAAGGATGAGATCCTCTTCCAAAACAACGGCAAGATCGCCAGGCGCGCGCGGCAGGTGCTCGAGGACGCGCTAAACCTGCTCCGCAAGATTCGGGGCCGGGGCTTGATGGCGGCCATCGAGGAAGGGGCCTTCGCCAACGTCAAGCGCCAAGTCGACGGCGGCAAGGGCCTCGACGGGGTATTCGAGAAAGACCGCGATTATTACACGCCCCTCAAGGAATACCTGACGCCCAAGCAGGAGCACCGCGGCGAGGAGTCGCGACGCTCCGAGCGAGGCCGGGGCCGCGACCGTCTCTCCGGACAGGAGGGCACCCGCGATCGGGGCCGAAACCAAGAGCGCGCGATGGAGCGCGAGCGCGGCCGCGAATCCGGCCGGGAGCAGGGCAGGGATCGGGGCCGGGAGCGAGGGCGTGGCCGGGGCGGCCGCGGTCGCGACCGCGGCCCGAGGCGGGAGGCGCCGGCGGCGCCGCCTTCGCCCGCTGCCGCGGCCATAGCCGAAAATGCCCCCGTGGCCGCCGCTCCGGAGCGAGCGATAACTTCTGAAACAGTGGTGTCCGAAGCCGTCATTCTGCTGCCCGCTCCGGTGGAGGAGCGGGGACCGAGCGAGGGACTGGAAGGCGTGGCCCCTGCGGGAGACAGTGCGGGAGAAGTCGCGACAACAAGGTCCGGTCCGGGCGAACGAGGTACCGAGGGCGGGGAGCGGCGCGGCCGTTCCGGACGCGGGCGAAGGCGTGGCCGGCGCGGCGGTCGAGGCCGGGGCCGGCGCGGCCAGGGCGGTCCCCGCGGTTCGGGGCCGGGCGGCGAGGGCGAGGCCGCGCCGCAAGGCGGGGGCTATGAATCGGGGGGCGGGTCCTACTCCGGCGGGGAATCCGGTTCGGGCGGCGAGCCTAACGGTGAATAATCATTTTCAGGGAAGAAAACGATGGTGCCGATGGAAACTCTAAAACGCTGGTTCCAGAAGAAGGGAGAGGGGTCCCCGGAGGGCGCTCCGCAAGCGCTCAATCCGCGGCGCCTCATGCCCTATGGCGACCAAAAGAACGACGGTGCCATGCAGCTCAGCTTCACCCTGCCGATTCCTTTTTCCCCTGAGGCCAAGGAGGCCGCCCGCCTGTATGTCGAGAAGCTCGGTTTCCACGAGGTGCACGTGGCCTCCGCCGAGTCGATGGGGATGGGTTTCAGTTTCTTTGTCGTCTTCGCCCGCGCCAAGCTCGCCATCGACTTCACTAAGGTGAAGGTCCCCAAGGCGGACTTCGAGAAGCTCGACTTCGACGGGGTCGTGAAATTCGCCGAGGAAAAGCTGAAAAAGCGCCTGGTCATTGTCGGAGCCACCACGGGCACCGACGCCCACACGGTGGGCCTCGATGCGATCATGAATTTGAAGGGATACGCCGGCGATCCCGGCCTGGAGCGCTACCCCTGTTTCAAGGCGATCAATCTCCGCTCCCAAGTGGACAACGCCGAGTTGGTAGAGCAGGCGATCGAATACAAGGCCGACGTCCTGTTGATCAGCAAGCTTGTCACCCAACGCGGCCAACACCTCACCGACCTCAAGGACCTGCTCCCCCTGCTCAAGTCCAATAAAAAGCTCAACCAGCCCCTCCTCAAGATCGTCGGCGGTCCCCGCATGAGCCATGCCGCCGCGGTCAAGCTGGGCTATGACGCGGGTTTCGGCCCCGGGACCCTGCCCAGCGAGGTCGCGAGTTTCATCGTCCAAGAATACTATAAAAAGATGAAATAACCGGGAACCGACCCCAAATATCTCGTGAAACGGTGAGTTTTGGCTGCTAAACTTTAGTGGTGGTCCGAAAACGCTTCGCCATAACGCATCGCGTTCGGATGGGGCCCGCCGATGCCCATTATGCGGGTGGTTTGGTCGACGGGGCGAGGATTCTCGCGCTGTTCGGGGACGTCGCCACCGAGCTCTTGATCCGTTCCGATGGGCAGGAGGGATTGTTTCGCGCCTACGAATCGGTCGAGTTCCTGGCGCCGGTCTACGCGGGGGACTTCCTCGAGGTGGAGGGGGAGATCCTTCGCTTTGGGAATTCCTCCCGGAAGCTGCGTTTCGTCGCCCGGAAGGTGATCGCGGCTCAACCCGAGAGCCGTCCTCCGGGGCGGGCAAGGGTTTTGACCAAACCGATCACCGTCTGCCGCGCGGTCGGAACCTGCGTCGTCCTCCAACCCTGAGGCGGAGCCGAGAGGTTCGCAATGCCCAGCGATTCTCAAAAACCCGTCATCCTGACCTGCGCGGTGGTGGGCGCCGAGCTGACCCGCGAGGCCGCCCCGTATTTGCCGCTGACTCCCGACGAAATCGCCGCCTCGGCCATCGAGGCCCACGCCGCCGGCGCCGCCATGGTGCATTTGCACGTGCGGGACGCGGAGGGAAGGCCGACCTGCCGAGCGGAGGTCTTTAGCGAGGTCATCGCGAAGATCCGCGCGGGTTGCGACGTCCTCCTGCAGGTCTCGACGGGAGGGGCGATCGGCGACACGGAGGAGGACCGCCTGCGTCCCCTGGAGGCGGGGTCGGAGATGGCCTCCCTCACCACCGGATCGGTCAATTTTGGCGACGAGGTCTTTCTCAACCCCCGCCCTTTCGTGGCGAGACTGGCCCGGGCCATGCTGGAGAGAAAGATCAAGCCCGAGATCGAGGTCTTCGACGCGGCGATGCTGGAAGAGGGGATACGGCTGGCGGAGCAGGGACTTCTCCCCAAGCCCCTGCACTTCGACCTGGTGCTTGGCGTGCCGGGGGCCTTGGCCGCGACGGAGCGCAACCTGGATTTCCTCATCTCCGGCCTGCCGGAGGGCTCCACCTGGTCGTTGGCGGCCATCGGCAGGCATCAATTTCCCATGGCACGGCTTGCCCTAGAGAAGGGTGGACATGTCCGCGTCGGTATGGAAGACAACCTCTACCTGGAAAAAGGCGTCTTGGCGAAATCCAACGCCGAATTGGTCGCGAAGGCCGCGGCGCTGGCGAAGGGGCTCGGCAGGCCGATCGCCACGACGGCGGAAGCCAGGAAAATATTGGGAATAAAATAGTGCCGATTTGTCTGGCACTGCGACAATGATCCTATGCCCGGAATCGGAATCGTCCTCAATCCCCACAGCAAGAAGCACAAGAAAGATCCCGACAAGATCAAGCAATTGGGCTTCATCGTCGGCGATCGCGGCAGTTGCCAGGCGACCGAGGACTTGGCCGATCTCCGCCGGGTCGCCGAGGCCTTCAAGACCCGGGATATCGACATCCTGGCAATCGGCGGGGGCGACGGCACCAATCACGTCACGCTCAGCACCTTCATCGATGTCTATGGGGAAAAACCCTTGCCCCGGGTCACCTTCCTGCGCGGGGGCACGATGAACACCTTGGCCAACGCCTGCAATATCAAGGGCGCTCCCGAGAAGATCCTCAGCAACCTCATCTACAAGTACCATGAAGACGAGCCCTTCGAGAGCACCGAGATGGATCTCATGCAGATCAACGACAAGTACGGATTCATCTTCGGGTGCGGGGTGATCTTTCGCTTCATGCAGGCCTATTACACCGGCGCGCCGCCCTCTCCGCCGAAGGCCACCTGGACCTTGGTCCACTCCATCTCCTCCGCCTTGGCCAACGGGCCCTTTGCCCGGAACATGTTCGCCCGCTATGACGCCGAGGTGACGGTGGACGGAAAGCGCTGGCCCTTCGCCAACTGGTCGGCGCTGTACTGCGGATCCATCCCGATCCTGGGATTGAAGTTTCGGGTGTTTCACTATTCCGAAGAGGTGGGAAAATTCCACGCCATTGGATTCTCCCTTCCGCCCCGCAATGTCCTGCGGCACGTCGGAGACATGTTTTTTGGAAAGCCCTCGAAGTCCGAAAACCTGGTGGAAATGCCGGCGCGCGAGATGAAGATCGACCTGGCCGAGCCGATGGGCTACACGATCGACGGCGACATGATGGCGCCCGCCCGCTCCTTCACGATCAAGACGGGGCCCCGCCTCAAGATTTTGGTGAAATAGCCAGCCTTGAACTTAGAGCCGGTCGGAGCCGGTTTTGCGGAAGACCAGCCAGGAGACCATCGCCTCGCCCGGTTCGATCGTGGCCGCTTGTCCGCCCACCAAGGGCATATGGTTGCGGCGGTGCCGCACCTCCAGCAGCTCGAAGCCGGGGCTGCGCAGGACCAAGTTCCCCAAATCCTCGATGGCGTCGTCCCGCTCGGAAATGACGAAGGCGCTGCCTCCCCGGGCCAGGCGGGCGGCCAGGGTGTTTTTTAGAAAGCTCTGCAGGGTATCGAGCCGCTCGGTACTGCTCCGCGGGGGCAATTCGGTGAGCCTTCCGGGAAAGTAGGCCTCGATCAAATCGGCGGGCGGAACCTCGGAGGCGTCATGGTGGAAATCGACGGTCGGATCGAATTTCCATTCGCCGGAATCCCGCATGCGCTGGGCGCGGAAACGGAGGCGCTTCTCGGTGGTGCGAACAGCGGCCTCGCTCTCTCCCAGATGGGTGACCCGGTGGCCCTTTTCGGCCAATTGGAAGGTACGGGGGGCGTTTTCGTCGCCGATCACGAGGATATGCAGGCCCTGGGCCTTGATGTCGAAGCTTCCATCGGAAAGACGGACATAGGGGAAGTTCGGGTGCACCGGCGCGATCTCGTCGCCCAGGCCCTCGTCTCCTTCCAGCCCCCGCTGCAGCCAAGCGCGGGCGCGGCGGGCGTTTTCGATGGGCTGTTGGATGGGTGCGGTATGGTCGATGAAATTGATCAGCGTGTTCGAGCTGCGGATGAGGAAGGTGAAAAACCGGTTGATCTCGAGGGCGTCGACGGGGGGCGGAGTCTGGGTCGAGACCGCCGCCCGTTCGAGTAAATTGAGGATGGTGTGGTATTCCATCCCGAGCTCTTGGAGGTAGGGCTGCAGCGGCGCTCTTCCTTCCTCTTGCCCGATGCGACGGTGCAGTTCGAGCGAGACCGATTGCAGCTCTTTCACGGCGCTGCGGGTCCTGCTTTGCCAATCCGAGGGATCGCCCTCGCCCCGGAAGATGCTCCAAAGTCCGTGGTCGAGCAGGTCGACTTCGGCCTTTAGGTCGCGCAGCTGGTGCGGATGGGCCACGATCCGGCCGCTCCGCTCGGGAAAGCCTTCCATAGGGCCGGGCCGGTCGGAGGGGGACACGCGCGGCCCGGACATCAACACGATGTTTGGCAAGGTCAGGGGCCGGTTGCCCGCCGGCGCTGGGCGCGGGCCCGTGCCAAGGTCGACCGTCCATCCCGGGGACTCGGAAGACGGAGGGGGCGCTGAGGATTCTTGCAGCCTTCGCGTCAGCAGGTCGAGCCTTGCCTCGTAGGCGCCGCCGGTGGCCTGGCGGAGGATACGTCCGCCGACGTGAAACTGGAGGAGGGTGGCGAGGGAGTCGAGCAGGGCGTTGGCCCCGTCGGTCTGCGGGCGGAGGCCCAGGCGCGCCTCGAGCAGGTGCGAGCCCAAGATGCCGGTGAAGGCGGCGGCCTGGGGGATGGCGGCGGCCGAGAAACGGGCGAAGAGCCCCTCGGCGGCGGCGCCGTTCTGAATGCGACGTAGCAGGCCGGAGCCCCCCGCGCCGCAGCCCTTGAGCAGGAAGAGGGTGAGGCCGCTGGAGAGGAGGTCGCGGCCCAAGGCGCGCGCGCTCCAATCTTGAGAGTCGCCCATAGCCTGGTGAATGCCGCGGGCGGCGAGGGTGAAGGTCGGGAACTCGAGGGAGAATCCGGCGCCCCAGGCGAAGGCGCGCGCGCCGAGGCCGCGGGTGAGAAAAGAAGCGGTGGGGGAGGCGGCCAAGCGGCTGAGGACGGCGAGCCGGGTGGTCTGGAAGGCGAGCCCGCCGAGGGCCATGGCGCCGAGCATGGCGGGGTCGGAGGCCTGGCGCGCGAAGTTGCGGCCGAGGAGCTCGAGGCGCTCGCCCAAGGGGCCGCGGCCTTGCAGGGCCGCCAGGCGGCGTTCGGCTTGCGCGCCGATCGAACCAATGCCAGGGGCGGCGGCTAGGGAGGCGTATATCTCCCCCGCGATATCGATGCGCCCGGTCCGAGCTTGCCGTTCGGCGAGATTCAAAAGGGCCTCGCTCAACAAGGCAGAGTCGTTTTCACGAGTCAGGGAGCTCAGCTCGGCGCGAAACGCGGCATCGGAAGTGCTTTGGTCCAAGCGCCGCAAGAGGGGCGCGAAGGGCGCCTCGGAGGCATTGGCGAGGGGGCGCGTCGGTAAACGACCGCCCAGTGAATGGATTACCCGGAAATTCACGAAACAGCTCCGCTTGACGTTTCATTCGTCCAGTGAAGGATAAGAATGTGAAGGACAACAGCGGACCGGAAGAAGGAAGAATTCTTAACCCGTGATGCTTAACCCACACAATATATCCGTCGGTTTTTCCTTACCTCCCGACGAATCTATTTCCATCGTGTAAACAAAAGTCCGCGAAATGGGAAGCGAAAAATGCTAAAGTTGCGGCAATTTCCTAAGAAAAACGAAGTTTCCCGAGCTCTGATCCGGACGGTCGACCTCGACGGGAAGGTGCCCGCGGAAGGAGCCGGCGATCACGTCCGCCCACTGCTTTTCGGAGGCGATTTGTACGATTCTCTGTAAGGCCTGCGGATCCCGGCTCACCAAAAAGGCCACGCCACCAGGACGAATGCGATCCAGGACCAGGTCTTGGAGCAGGAGCTCCCCCTCGCGGCTGACGAACTGCGCCGCGGTGCCGATGTCGTAGGCCTCTACGTAGTCCGCGTCCCGGGTATACCGTTTCCATTCGCGAAAAATAATGCTGGTGCGATCCAGTCTGCCGTTTTCCGCCGCGGCGAGGGCGAGCCGGCCGCGCAGCTCATGGTTGGCTGGCACCACCTCGAGGCGGTGGTGGTGGCCGAGGGCCATGCGTTCGAGGGGGACCTCTCCGACTAAGACAACTTTGCGCCCCGTGCCCGGAATTTCGAGGAAGGGGCTGACGTGCTCATCCCGGTAGTCGTAATGAGGCACGTGCAGTTCCCTTTGCGGGTCCGAGGGATCAACGCTGAGCCGGGCGGGAAGCCGTGCCTCGCTTGCCCACGCCGGATCCCAGGCATCGAAATTCATCTGATAGGGGCGATAGATTCCATAGAGGATCTGTCTAGCGTCGACGGCGTTGCGCAGGCTTCCCGATAGGTCATGGGGATTGCCGGAGTTCAGATAATTGACCGCCTTGTTGGGTACCCGGTAGAGGGCGCCGATGAAACGGCGGACCTCCTCGTCGCCGCTGCCCGGCAGGTCTTCGGCCTTGGCGAGGGCCGCCAATAGGCGCCGGCTCCACTCCAACTCGCCGCGAATTTCCCGCAGGATGGCGCGATCGGCAGGGGCTGGCAAATGGCGGTCGATCAAGTCGACTAATTCCGTCAATTCCAAGGCCTCGCGGTGGCTTTGGTGCGCCCACAGGGTCTCGCCCGGTTGTTCCTCGTACAGGGTGAAGAGCTCCGCCTCGAGTCGGCTGAAACGATTGCGAATGGCCAGGAACAGCGCCGGATTCACTTGGACCGGTGCCGGGAAAGAGCGAGGGGGCTCGCTGCCCCTCGGAAAGGCGTTCGGCGGCGGAGGATCCTTGGGGCCGTCGATTGACATCGCCAAGATTTCGCCTTTTGGAGGAAAGACCTCTTGGCTATGCAAGGCCGGCCGCAGTTCTGGAGAGGCCCAGGCGAGGCCGGGATCCATGGGAGGTAAGCGGCGAAGCGAGGGAGCTTCCGAGACAAGGCGAGACAGGGTTTCGAGCCTTGCCTCGTAGGCGCCGCCGGTGGCCTGGCGGAGGATGCGTCCGCCGACGTGAAACTGGAGGAGGGTGGCGAGGGAGTCGAGCAGGGCGTTGGCCCCGTCGGTCTGCGGGCGGAGGCCCAGGCGCGCCTCGAGCAGGTGCGAGCCCAAGATGCCGGTGAAGGCGGCGGCCTGGGGGATGGCGGCGGCCGAGAAACGGGCGAAGAGCCCCTCGGCGGCGGCGCCGTTCTGAATGCGACGTACCAGGCCAGAGCCCCCCGCGCTGCAGCCCTTGAGCAGGAAGAGGGTGAGGCCACTGGAGAGGAGGTCGCGGCCCAAGGCGCGCGCGCTCCAATCTTGAGAGTCGCCCATAGCCTGGTGGATGCCGCGGGCGGCGAGGGTGAAGGTCGGGAACTCGAGGGAGAAGCCGGCGCCCCAGGCGAAGGCGCGCGCACCGAGGCCGCGGGTGAGAAAAGAAGCGGTGGGGGAGGCGGCCAAGCGGCTGAGGACGGCGAGCCGGGTGGTCTGGAAGGCGAGCCCGCCGAGGGCCATGGCGCTGAGCATGGCGGGGTCGGAGGCCTGGCGCGCGAAATTGCGGCCGAGGAGCTCGAGGCGCTCGCCCAAGGGGCCGCGGCCCTGCAGGGCCGCCAGGCGGCGTTCGGCGCGGGGGCTTGCCGCCAGCTGATAAGTCTGCGCGGCCAAATCGATCCGCCCCTCCCGCTCTTGGGTTTGGGCGAAGCCGTAGAGGGCCTCTTCCAATAATTGAGGATCGGTTTCTCTCCTCAGGGAGCTCAGCTCTGCCTGCAATTGGGGACGATCGGGATAGTGCGCGCGGGCGAAGCCTTGCAAAGGCTCGAGCGCATCGTTGGCTGAAGAGAGAGGCGAAGGCGCGGCCAAGGGCCCCAGCCTGGTTGTATTCCTTACCCGGGAAAACAAAAAAACAGCTCCGAAAAGATAAATTATTACCGAGAGTTGTGTTCTCGGCGCTTGGATCTTTGCTAGCGCATGGATCTCGGCCTGGCGAATAATTTGTTGTCAGGAAAAGAAAAAAGGCGGCGGATCCCCGACCCATTCGGTTCACCGCCGCCTTAGGTGCACTCACATCTATTGGTTCCCTCAATTCGTCAGCGTCGCCGAAAACAGCTGGCTCCAATTGCTCCGCAGAAAGACGTCCAGCTGTTGGGAGGAGACCGTCGCCAAGGTGTCGTTGAAGAAAAAGGCCCGCAGGAAACTGTCATAGGGTCCCTCCGGAGAGAAGCTCTTATGCAGGCTGGCCGTGCTGGTGATCTTTCGGGCAAGGGGATCGACGGAGAACAAGGCGAGGGTGGAGCCGCCCTCGTCTTCGATGGGGACGGCGAAATTGCGGAGCGCCTCGTCCTTGCCCAGGGCCCGGTAGTCGTAAAACACCGGGCTGTAGCCGTAGCTGCCGCTGTTCAATTTCTTTTGCGCGGCCAGCGAGGGTTGGGCCGGATTGGAGATGTCGAAGAGATTAGCCACGACGCTGCCGCTCTCGCTGCCCTGGCCGATTCCCAAGAGGAGGCCCTCGCCGACGGCCTCCAGGTGAAAGGAGACCCCTTCGATCTTGAGCTCACCGAGCTTGGTCGGTTGGGAAGGGTCTTTCAAGGTAAAGCAGGTCAGCGGATCGATCTGCCGGAAGGTGATGACGCAGCCCAAGGTGCCCACGAAGCGGGCCGCATAGGGGACCTCCTCGGCTTCGAAGGGTCCGCTGCGTCCCAACAGCTCGAATTGGTCGCCCTTCTGCCGATAGGTGCTGAGGTAGTTGCCGACCGCGGCGCTTTGCTGGTCTTTCATGGCCGCGACCGGGATGGAACCGCCTCCGCCACCTTCCGCGACGCAATTGTCGAGGCACACCGGGCTGAAATTTTGCACATGGTGGAAGACGCGCAGCGTCCCGTCCTTTTCGTCCAGGAAGAACTGGTTGGGGACGGTGCCCGGCAAGGCGACCGAGGCGCTGAGGGCCAATAGGGAATTGCCGTCCAGTTGGAACTGATAAAGCTCGGTGTCGTTGGTTCCGTCACTGTCCACGTTTTGCGCCAGGAAGAGGTGCTCGGGATTCGCGGCGACCAGGGTGCGCCAGGCCGGGGAATAGATCGCTTGGGTGACAACCTCGGCCTCCGGTTGCTTCAGGTCGAGGAGGGAGACCACCGCTTCGTTCAGCGAAGCGGGACTGTAGGCGGGATCGAGGGTCGGATTCTCGTACAAATAGGTTTGAGTGCAATCGGCGAGCGGGACTTGATTGGTTCCGCCGCCGGCGCGCACCGATTTGTTGGGCAAGATTTGGTTGTCGCTCAGCGGATCGATATAGACCGGCACGTAGTGCTCGGTGATCCAAACGACCTTGCCCTGTCCGGAGAGGGCCCGCGCCTCCAGGAAATAGCCGGGGGACTGCTCCTCGCGCAATATTTTAGGTTGCTCGGGATTGCTCACCTCGATGAGGGCCATCACCGCCATGGGCTCCTCGGGTGGCCCCCAAACCGGGGAGTCCCCGCTGCCTCCCGGCGCGGTTTGCGGCGGGCTCTCGACCGCCGCCGCCTTGCCGCGGCTCAAGGCCAGGGTCTGGGCGGGGAGGGGCTCCGGCCCGACCCCGTAGCCGCCGCCGTTGCTGCCGAAGACCACCGCGAAGGCGCGATTTCCCGCCTGGGTGGCGACGACTTCGGCGGGGAAGAAATCCAGGGCGAGGCTCGCGGCCAGCTTGGTCTGGGAGCTCGGGCTGACGCGAAAGATCTTCAATTCCTTTTGGCCGGAGGCCAGGGTGTAGAGCAGACCGCGTTCCAGGTCGGGGAAGGCGAGATCGCTTTGCTGCACGGCGCCCCCCGCGCTGGCGGTGTCGGCGGCTGTCTCCGGGGCACCGGCCCCCTGGCTGGGCGCGGCCGGCGCCGCGGGAGCGGCGATCGGCACAGCACGGTCGGGGTTTTGCTTCACCTTTTCTTGGAAAGAACGGGCGTAGCTCTTGATCTCCTCGCAGCTCTTGGCGAATCGAAAGCCGCCGAGGGCCTTGGTGGGGGATGGGGCATTGCCGGCGGCGCCGCAGCCGGCGAGCGGCAAGGCCAGCGCGATCGCGAGCCAGATGTGTTTGGGTTTGGTATTCATGAGTTCTCCTCCGGGTTGTCGAGGAGTGCACCAGGTTCCTCAGGCGCCTCGTCTTCCTCCTGGGAACCCTTGATTAAAAAACTTTGCGGCGAGGGAGTCGGGCTGGCGTCTTGCACGCCGGGTGCCGAGGCAGGTCCGTTTTCGCCGCCGCCCGAAGGGGAACCGGCGGTCGGCACGGTGGGATTGCCGATTTCGGTGCCGCCATGGCCGCAGCCGGCCAGGCCGAGTAGTAAGAGAAAGAGGCAGGTGGCGAATCTCGCCCATCGGTTCCGCCGGCTCATAGCAACTCCGTCAGGTTGAAGAATTGGATGTTCATTTGGTAGACCGCCTCGCCCCGCCCCGCGTCCTCGGCCATCGCGAGGATCTCCTTTCGAAACTGCCGGATCTTGTGCTTGATCTTGTCGGACCCTTCCCGGGTGACCGCCAGCGTGACGGAAGAGATGTCGCGTTGCGGGGCCGGCGTCTCGCGCAGCGCCTCTTTGGCTTTTTCCATCATGTTTTGGTGGAAGCGATAGGCGGCCAACGAACTCACTTCGTCGCCCGAGCTCAAGGGCGGCTGGTCCTGCCGAAGCTTGCCGTCCGGATCGCGCCGGATCAAGCCCAGCCGCTCCAGCAGGCGCAAGCTGCGCCGGGCCTGGGCCGGACTGACCTCGCCGCGCAATTTTTTCGAGATCCATTCGGGATCCTCTTGGAAATCCTTGAGGCCCACCAACTCCCGGATCGCCACCGCATACCAATGGTTGAAATAGTCGAATTGGGAATGCTCGAGGCGCTGCAAGGGTAGATCGCGCCGCAGCAGTTTGAGTTGCTCGTAGACCGCTTCTTTGGCTTCGACGGCCTTGGCCTGATTGAAGCGGACCAGGGCCGCGAAAAATTCGGATTCGCGCCGATCAAGCTCGAGGGCGGCGGCGACCTTGGGGATGCTTTTTTCGGTGAGGTTGCGTTTCCCGTCCATGACCAGCTTGAGGAAGTTGGGCGAGGTGAACCCCGCCTTCGCGCCGAAAGCGCGGTGGGTGAGGCCGCGGGTCTTCTTGAGGTGGGCGAAGCGGGCCTTGAGGAATTCTCGGTAATCCAAATAGGCGAAGACCTTTTCCATGCCCTTCGCGGCTAGCATGGCTGGGCTGTCTCGGCAATAGATAAAATAAAAAATGATATATATTTAGAATACAAAAATTTATTATTTTTTAATAAAATCAATATATTATTATAATTTATAAAAATATTTTTTAATATTAAGAATACAAACTAAAGGGCTAAAGAGGCGGCGAAAAAAATAATGAAATGCCGTCATCAAACTGTCACGAGAGCAAGGGCAGGGTCTTGACCGAAACGCCGGGATCTGCGAGGCCTCTCGCCTCGGAATCGCGGAGTGCGGGGCAATCGACAAGGATATCTCATGTGGACTGGGGGAAATTTTGAACTTCCTCGAGGACGGACTGTTGTTTTTGGGTCCGATTCGGGTTCTGAAGTGGTCAATTTGCGGACCGTGGTGGAGCGTAGCCTGCGCGACGAGGGCAGCGCTTCGCCCTTGCCAGCCGCGGTGCGGGCTGAATTGCTCTCGCTGCGGGGAGAAACCGATTCCGCGCTCTTGGCCGAAGCCTTGTTTTCCCTCGCCACCAGGCAAGAGCAATGCGATCGCATGGAATTAGCCGCCCAGCTCTACGCCGAGCTCGCTGCGGCGGCGGGGTCTCCGCTTGCCGAACGGGCCCGCGCGCGGCTGGACGCCATGCAGGGGCGTGGTGAGGCGCCCGCCCGAGCCGAGTTCCTGTTTCGTCGCTTCGCCCGCGAGGCCTCGGATCCCGCGATGCTGGCCGCCATGACCGGCGCCGGCGTGGTGTTCCGCGTCACCCGCTTGGCGGTCTTGGGTCGTTTGGCAGCCACGCCGGGGGCGAACCTCCTGACGCGCGGCTTTGGAGCCCGGGCGGTGGCGAGCCTCGCCGGATTTGCCTTGGAGGCGCCGGCCTTTACCCTGACCTCTCGTTTTGCCAACGCGGCCTTGGGTCGCCCGCAAGATTGGAGCCTCCGCGGATTCGGTCGGGAATTGGCCTCGAGCTACCTGGTGTTGGGCGGGATGAAATTGGCAGGGTTTGCCAGCGAGGGTCTGTACCAGCGGGTCGCGGGGCCTATCGCGGGGACCCGGCCCTCTGCCGCGCAACTCCTCTCGCAATCTTTATTCCAGCAGGCCGGCAGCCTCGGCGGCATCCTCCTGGGACATGCCTTGGAGACCCGGGCGGGGCTTCGCGAGCCCGTCGACGGTGCCACCACCCTGACGGACTCCCTCGCGCTGCTGTTGCAATTCCATGTGGCCGGCAGATTGACTCGCGCCATCACCGGAGAAAATTTCCAGACCTGGGAACGTTCCTTGGATTTACAAACCGAGTCCCTGGCCCGTTTGTCCCGCATCCCGAGGTTCACGATGCCGGGTTGGGATCACGGACTGGCTCTGGCGCCCGTCTTGATGATGACGGGGGATCCCGCCGAAGGTCTGCCCGGCGCGGAGGGTTCCGCACCTCCCCCTCCGCCTGCGGGCACCGTCAGTGGGCTGCGCCCCGCCCCGCCTCCGCGTCTTGCCCCGGAGTCCCATGAACCCTCGAGCATGGAGTCGGCGCTGCGTCGACAGCTGGCCGAGAGCCGCCAGATCTCCGAGGACGAGAAGCGGGACCTGATCGCGCGCTATCAATCCGGAGATCGCCGAGCGGGGGAAGAATTGTTGCGGGCGGATTTCCGCTACGTTGTTCAGATGGCCAAGCGTTACGGCTACAGTTTCGGGGTGGGTCGCCAGGATGTCCATGATCTCATTCAGGAAGGCAGCCGCGGCCTCTTGAAGGCCGCCGAACGCTTCGACTTGGAGCGGGACAACACCTTCCTGACCTATGCCTCCTGGTGGATGCGGCATCATATCACCCGCTATCTCTTGGACAACCACCGGGAGATCCGTATTCCGCTCTATCGCCAGGACCTGCTGCGACGCCTGAGCCGCGAGGTGGAGAGCCTGCAAAAGCAGGGACGGGAATTCGGCGACCAAGACTTGGCGGAGCGCATGGATATGTCCGCCAAGGCGGTCGAGGAGCTTCAGGCGGAGCGCGCGAGCGGGAAGCTGTTGCAGCTGGAGACGCCGCTCGGCGAGGACGGCGATTTCGACCTCCACGACCGGATCGCCTCGCATACGCCGCCGCCTGACGAGGCCTTGGTGGGATCCCGGCTCCAGGCCTTGGTGCGGCGCTTTATCGCGACCCGCCGCTCGGAAACCGAACGCCGCATTTTGGAATTGTCCCTGTTGGAAGGGGAGATGGATGTCAAGGAAATCGCCGAAACGCTCGGCATCAAGCCCTCCGAGGCCCGCGCTACGCGCCAACGCCTGCTGCAGCGTTTGAAACACTTCGCGGCCGCTGCGGGCCTGCGTCCCGATGGGACGGGGATTCTTTCGCCCGGGTATTTGGCCTCTACGGAAAAGGCAGAAGCTTCCGGAGGCGCCGTTGTCGGCGCGCGGGCCGAGCCCGTCTCGGAAGCGCCCCAATCCGGCGAATCGCGGCCGGCCCTGCGCCCGCGCATCGCGATCCTCGGCTTTGGCATGGCGGGGGTGGGGGCGGCCAATGCCTTGAGAAATGCCGGCCTGTTCACCCGAGATCCTCGTGACTTCCGGCCCCAGATCACCGTCTTTGAAGGCATGAACCGCGTCGGCGGCAAGGCGGCGCCGGATAACTTGGGAGCGCAGTTCGTCGACCGAACGCATTTTTATCCCATCGACCGGCTGATCGCTGAGCACGGTCTCGCGACCACCGCCCCTCGCGAGGACTACGACGCCGCCGCCTTCGTCACGCGCTCCGGTGTCACCATCTCCGGCCACCGTTTTTCCCGCGCCTTGCGCGCCCTTCGCCAGGCCGCCCGCGAGGCGCTGCGGCGCCGGAACTGGGAAGAGCTTGACCGGGAGAGCGCCGTGGATTTCATCCGTCGGATGGGGGATGACCGCGGGCCCCTGGATTCCGAGGAAGTCGAGGCGATGGTCTCACGGCTCGGCTTCGAAGAAGGGACGCTCAACGTCTCGATGCTCTCCTTCGCGATCAACCTGGCGAAGAGCGAGACTCCGATGGAGCGTTACGAGGTGGTGGGCGGGATCCGGCAGATCGCCGAGGCCGAGGCCCGCGCGGTGGAGACGGAGGGCGGGCGCGTCCTGCTCGGATCCCCGGTCCGGGGCATCCAGGTCCTGCGGGACGGGCTGAAAGTGTTTTTCGACCAAGCGGGCAAGGCTCAAGAAGAAGTTTTTGACTACGGCATCCTGGCCCTCGCCCCTGAGCACCTGCGTCGTTTCGAGGTCATGGGCAGCGCCATGCCTATCGATGCGGTCGGACGCCTGACGCCGGCCCACATCGTCAAAAGCAATCTCCGAAGCACGCTCCCGATGCCCGAGCAAGAGCGGGCCACCGCGCGGTTTGCGATGTGGTTTACCCCCGATCCCCTGCGCCCCGACCGGAAGCCTATGGTGACCTTCTTCCACGGCTGGAACGGGGAGCCGATGCTTTCCCCCGCCGAGATGGTTCGGGAGGCCTTCGGGCCGGGGGATCCCGAGGCGGTTGTGCAATTCGATTCCCAGATCTGGGACGGCCGGTCCCAAGACGGCATTTCCCATTATTACACGACCATGCCCGAGCCGGGGAGGGGCCTCGCGATGCTGCGTTTTGCGATGGACCAATACTTCGAAGGGCGCTACGATGGCGAGCGCTTGAAGGTCGCCAACCACGTCCTGGGCTTGGGTTGTTATATCCGGGACGCGGCCCTCTCCGGGGAATGGGCGGCGATCTCCCTGATGCGCGGGATGGGCCTGGATGTCCGCCTGGACTTTCAACGCAACGGCCGCCCCGAGCGGCGGTTCCTCGGCACGGAACGGATCAAATGAGGCGAAAGAAACTATTTCTTTTTCTCCTGCTGATCGGCCCAAGCCTGCTCGCCTGTTCCTCGCAACATCCCAAGACCAAAGACCTGTTCAGCCCCGACGGCAAGTTCCGCCTTACCGTGCCCGGCGGTTGGACCGAGGAAAAGGACCTGCACGATTCCGCCGACATACAAGCGGCCCACAAGCCCAGCCAAATGTACGTCATTGTGTTGAGCGAAACTAAGGAAGATCTGAAAGACATGACGCTGGAAGAGCACTCCAAGCTCACCCGCGAGGGGCTGATGAAGGGCGTCCAGGATCCAATAGTCGTGGGGCCCAAGTCCTTGGTCGTCGACGGTCACCCAGCCCTGCAATACGAGATCCGCGGTTCCGTCGAGCATGTCAACATCGTCTACCTGCACACCACGGTGGATGGGGGGAAATATTTCCATCAAATCCTAGCTTGGACCGTCCCTTCGCGCTTCGCGCAAAACCAAGCTACCCTCGAAGAAGTCACCCGGCGATTCCATGAGATGCCTTAATTCCCTGGCGCTTCGGTTTTGCCTGTTCTTGGTTTGTGGCGCGAGCCTGGCGCTGTTGCCTGGCTGTTCCAAGCAGGCCGCGGAATGCCGGCAGGTCGAGGGCCTTGGCGGAAAGATCCATTTAGGGGTCCCCGGAGGATGGGAGGAGATACCCGAACTGCACGCCTCCGCGGATATCGAGGTCGGCAATCGCGAGGCCGACGCCTACCTCCTCGTGGTCAGCGAGCGGAAGGCGATCCTGCCCAAGCAAAGCCTGGAGGAGTATTCCGAATTCACCCGCGCGGGCCTCGCGCGTTCCCTGGATTTCCCCGAGCAGCTCGGGCCGCGGCGTATCAAGATCGGCGGCCTGCCGGCCTTGCAATACCAGATCCGCGCCATTTCCAAGTCGGGACAGCGCCTGGTCTACCTGCATACCAGCGCGGAGAGTCCCGAGTATTTCCATCAAATCGTCGGTTGGACGCGGGCCGAGAATTTCAAGCGGGACGAACCAGTCATGAAATCGATCACTGAGAGCTTCCGGGAGGGTTCCGCTGTCTCTCCCGGCGATGCGGGGGCGAGGTAATTCTTATGGCACTGGAGCTGTTTTTTCTCAGGCACGCTGTCGCGGTGGAGCGAGGCGCCGAGGGTATTACCGACGAGGCCCGTCCCTTGACCGAGGAGGGTCGCGAGAAAATGATCCTCGCCGTCCAGGGGATGGGGCGGCTCAAGATAGAATTCGAGGTCCTGCTCAGTTCGCCGCTCTTGCGCGCGAAGCAGACCGCCGAGCTCGTGGCGCGCCACCTCCCTTTCCGGGGCCCGGTGGAATTCGAGGAGGAGTTGGAGCCCGGCGGCGACCTGCGCGTGCTGCTCGGCAAGCTGGCTGCGCGGCGGGAGTCCCGCTACCTGCTGGTCGGCCATGAACCCATGCTGGGTTCCTGGATTCGGAGTCTGTTGGGCTGGCGGGGAGTGGCGAGGCTGCGTTTGAAAAAGGGGGCGCTTTGCCATTTGCTGCTGGAGGGATTGCAAGCAGGCGCGGGCGCCGAGTTAATCGAGCTTTTCCAGCCGAAGGCCCTGCGCCTGCTGGGCCGAAAACCTCGCTGACTCCTGATGGAACCGGAAACGAATTCAGTCGGTTTGTCTATTTCACCACGTGTATTTTAGGTCTGGGCTCGCCGCGGGTCTCCCGCCCAAATTCCTTTAGGGCCGGAAAGGTTTTCGGTGCCCCTTCCTTTTCTTTCAATCCAAAAATCAATTCCCGGCCGGCGAGCTTATGAAAAAGGTCGCATTTTTGCTTGGCGTCCCAAAGCTCGTATTCGGCGTCGTTTTGGGCTCGCAGCGCGAAGGTGACGGACTTCTTCTTGACCTTTACCTCTACGCCGTCAACCACCGAAAAGTGGGAGCGATCCAGGGCGTCGGCGATGCGGAGGATGGCCGCGAGCCAGGAGGTGCGGCGCCGTGCGGATTTGGGCAGAGCGCCGAACTCGGGATGGTCTTTCTTGGGCATCCCCCGTCGATGGTAGCGTGCGGCCAGGGCGAGAATGTCGATCTCTTCGTCGGAGAAGCCGTTGAGCCCTGCGTTTTTAATCAGATAATAGGCATGCTTGTGATGGCTGGAAAAACTGATGTGGTAGCCGATGTCGTGCAAGAGGGAGGCGTACTCGAGCAGCTCGCGGTCGGGCCCGGCCAGTTTGTGCAGGCGCCGGGTCTGGTCGAAGATCTGCAGCGCCAGCTTGGCCGTGTGCTCGCCGTGGGTCTTTTCGTAGTTGCACTTGGCCGCGAGGCGCAGGACGTTGCGCAGTCGCACGTCAGGGATGGCCTCCTCGCTCTTCAGGCGGAAGCGGTGGCGCGCGATGTAGTCGTAGACCATGCCCTCGCGGATCGCCTTGTCGCAAAGCTTGAGCCGGGAAATTCCGAGGGCCTTCATGAAGCCGGCGGCCACGGCCGCACCGCTGACGATGAGGTCGTTGCGCAGGGGGTCGAGGCCCTTCATGCCGGCGCGCTCTTCGGGGCTGGAATGCGCCAGCCGTTGGTAGAGTTCCTTGAGCTCTCCGTAGTGCAGCAGCCCATCGCGCGGCGAGTAATCACCGGCCTTGCCCTGGGCGTACCAGGCCATCGCGGCGAGGCTGTTGAGCGTTCCGGAGGTGCCGATGGCGTGCTGAAATCCCAGCTCCTTGACTTGAGGAGCGATGCTTTTCAGCAGTCCGGAGATGTGTTTGTCGAGACGGCGGATTTCCTTTTCGGTGCCCTTTCGCAGAAACAGCTGTTTGAGCCGCGCCGCGCCCAGCTTGAGGCTCTTCAGGAACAGGATGCGCTGGGGATTGACCACCAGCAGCTCGACGCTCCCTCCGCCGATGTCGATGATGACCGTGTTGCCCTCGGGCAGCTCGAGGGAGTGCTTGACGCCTAAATAGATGAGCCGGCCTTCTTCCTCGCCAGTGATGACCCGCACCCGGATCTTGGTTTCCTTGAGGATCTTGCGGATGAAATCGCCGCCGTTCTGGGCCTCGCGCACCGCAGAGGTGGCTACCGCGACGATCTTCTGAATCCCCTTGCTCTGCGCCAGGAAGTAGAACTTGCGGATGGTGGCCAGGCCGCGCTCCATCACGGCCTTGCTGAGATAGCGCTTCGCCATGGTGCCGTCGCCGAGCCGGGTCATCTCTTTTTCGCGGCCGATCACCTCGAAGGTGAAGTTGGGATGGATCTCGGCCATCAGCATGTGGACTGAATTGGTGCCGATGTCGATGACGGCGATTCTCATGGCGTCTCTTTCGCTAGCAGGGCGTTAACAGGCTGTTGAAAAACCACCGGTCAGCTTTTCAGCAGCCTGTTAAGTTTCCTTCCGTGGCGGGGCAAGAAATTCTTCTCTCCGGCCGCAATCTCCAATTCTAGGCGATGCAGGAATTCCCGCCACTCTTTTTCGGCGCCCTGCTGTTTGGCCAGTCGGACGACCGGTTTTCTTTCCAGGAGTCCCTTCAGGACCTCCAGGTCGTGCAGGATGCCGACTTCATCTTGCAGGCCCTTCAGCACCGGCAAGGAGGTTTGGGGCCTCCCGGTGAGGGCCTGCTCGATTTCTAAGTGGTAGCGGAGTTTTTTGAGCTGGATGCGCAGGCGGTGCAGTTTGGCGAGGCAGGGCTCGGCCTGGTAATCCGCGAGGGCCCGCCGGGCTCGGTCGGTCGCCTGGGTCCTTCCCGCCTCGATGACCATTGGGAGCGAACTCGCGACCCGGCTCGAGATATTGGGCTTGGGGATCGAGACCAAGGAACGGCGGAGGACCTTTTGGACCTTTTTCTCGAGGCCCTGGCGGGCCTCCCGGCGCCAAGTACGGAGTGCTTGGTGACAGAATTTAAGCTTATTCTTCAATGGCTTGGGTAGTTTTTTCAGTTCTGCTTGCAGCCGCAGATCGCTGACGTCCAGACTCCGGATCGGGCTAAGCAGGCCAGTCAGTTTTTTGACACCCTTGGCTGGGCGGCGCCAAGCGGAAAAGGCGGCCTGAGTTTTGAGCAGCGAGAACCAGGCGCGGAGGCGGCGGCTCTGTACCCTTAATTGGTGGATCTGGCGACGCCGCGATTTTGGAGTTAACTTACTAATATTTTTAATAAATTTTATTAACTGCCCGTGCAGGTTGGCGACCAGGTCTCGGTTGCCGCTTAGTTCCAAGGAATGGAGTTTTACTTGGGACCGCGCCTTCATAGGGTGTTTTTCAAATTGATAACGCTTATCAATTTGATCGAAGTTGGTTTGTCGTACGAACGCCAATAATTAACAAAATATAGTAATTTCATACAGTTAAAATTTTGTGCCGAATTTAGCTTTGGCATTTTGTTTGCAATTTAATTGGGCATTCCGGGTTTCGGGTAAGGCCGTGAGGCTGTTTAGACTAGGGGTGGGGATGAGACCGGTTCTGTAGGGCTCATCTTCAAAGTGGGTGGAGCCAAGCGGCCCGGGGAGCCAGGGGGTTAACCCAATCAGGGTTCTTGCAAGCAAGTGCTCAAGCTTGCAGGAAAGGCTGATTGGGTTTTTTTTTGACTGGACCACATCCCGCCTTTTTGTCTACTTCCTCCCCTCTTGATACGGGTTTGTCTTTTGACTATGGGAGTTTATCAGCTATGAGCGATACGATCCTGAAAATTTTAGGTGACGATGCGGAAAACCTCCTGGGTCACCAATGTAAAACCGTCGCCAAGGAAAGCCTCCACCTGCCGGGGCCCGATTTCGTCGACCGGGTCTTTTCGACCACTGACCGTCCGGTGGCGGTGTTGCGCAACCTGCAGGCCTTGTTCGACCATGGCCGTTTGGCGGGAACGGGATATCTCTCGATTCTTCCCGTGGATCAGGGTATCGAACATTCGGCCGGCGCCTCCTTCGCCCCCAATCCCATCTATTTCGATCCGGAAAATTTGGTGAAGCTCGGCATCGAAGGCGGCTGCAACGCCGTGGCTTCGACTTTGGGGGTCCTTGGTTCGGTCGCCCGCAAATACGCGCATAAGATTCCCTTCATCCTGAAGATCAACCACAACGAATTCCTGAGCTATCCCAACACCTACGATCAGAGCCTCTTTGCCCAGGTCGAGCAGGCCTTCGACATGGGGGCAACGGGGGTCGGCGCGACGGTGTATTTCGGCTCCCCCGAGAGCCGCCGCCAAATTTGGGAGATCTCCCAGGCCTTCAAGCGCGCCCACGAATTGGGGATGGTGACGATCCTCTGGGCCTATCTGCGCAATTCGGCCTTCAAGACCAAGGAAAAGGATTACCACGTGGCGGCCGACTTGAGCGGCCAGGCCAATCACCTGGCGGCGACCATCGAGGCGGACATCGTGAAGCAAAAACTCCCCGAAAATAACGGCGGCTTCGAGGCCCTCAATTTCGGCAAGACCCACAAAAAGGTTTACAGCGAGCTCTCCACCGAGCATCCCATCGACATGACCCGCTACCAGGTCTTGAATTGCTTCATGGGCCGTGCCGGCCTGATCAATTCCGGCGGTGCCTCCACCGGCAAAGACGACCTGCTGCAGGCGGTAAAAACGGCGATCATCAACAAGCGCGCCGGCGGCATGGGCTTGATCAGCGGTCGCAAGGCCTTCCAAAAACCGATGAAAGAGGGCGTCGAATTGCTGAACGCGATTCAGGACGTCTATCTCTCGAAGCAGGTGACGGTCGCCTGACCTCGCTGCTAACAGGCCGGTGAAAAACCACCGTGGTTTTTCACCAGCCTGCTAATAATCAAACACAAAAGATAAACCGCCCCATACCACCGTGGGATCGGGCGAGGCCCTGCGCAGCGATGGGGCCAATAGGTTCGAGACGGTGACGCTGGGGATGAAGCTGATCCCTTTCAGCGGATTCCAGGGGAAGGCGAGCGAGAAAACCAGCAAATTGGCCTGGGTGCCCACGTCAGCGATGTAGGCCCGGTTGAATCTGGCGTCGCCCAGCCCGAACAGGGCCGAGGTCTCCAGGCCGAAGTGCAGCGGCAAGTCCTTGTGGTATAAGACGCCGAGGTCCCAAAAGACGGAGCCGGCGGGTTCGAGCAGCCCCACCGTAAGGTCGGAAAAAATCTTGACGGGACCCAGCCGGCGCCCCACCTGGAAATAGGCCTGAAGCCCGTTGGGTCCGCGATTGAGTGAAGCGGGGTCATCGTTGAAATAGATCAGGCCTATGATCGAGGCCTGTAGATCCCACCGGCCGAAGCTCCTTCGATAGTAAAGGGACAGGTCCACCTCGTTGAATTCTCCCTGGTTCGGCTCGTCGTCCAAGACGAAATTGCTCCAAACCGACAAGCCCACGCCGTGGAATTCCACGGATGCCGAGGGCTGCCAAACCGCGCCCTTGCTGAAGGGGACTCCGTTCCACAGATAACGCGAGTAGAAATCCGACCGGAACCGCGCCGAAAATTTTTTTGAGGGTTTTTGCCCCGCGGCGGATTCCGGGGGCGAGACAGGGGAGGGGGGGTCTGTTTCCGAACCATAGCCGGGAGTCTCCGGCTCGGCGGCGAGTGCCGGCGCCGCGGCCAAGAGCAGCGCGATCATTGTAAGGCCCACGCCCCACCGGTAGGTGATTGCGTGAAGGCGGTGGTCTTGGCCTTGAAAAGGGGGCAAGCGAACTCCCGTCGGTCACCAATCGTGTGAAAAGTCCAGGTGGGTCTTCCTGAGCCGCGCCATGATCTTCGCCCTTTGGACCTCCTGCAACCCCTCGACCGACTGGAACAACTTTCTCCGGCTCCAGCGGGGGAATTCGGCGATCCTCTTTCCGGCCTCCACGGCGCGGCCTTCGTGGTCGTCCAGCAGGACCAAGAGGTAGGGCTGCAGGAAAACCGGGTCTTTTAATTGCGCCAAGGCGGAGGCGGCCTCCCAGGCGAGGCCTTGGTCGGGCGAGCGGATCGAGCCCTGCAGCAATTCCTCAAAACCGTTGAGGCGCAAGGCGCCCACCGCTTCGAATCCCGCCGCCTTCTCTTCGGGGACGTGGGAATTGGTCATGCGCTCGATCTCCGCCAGGGCCCTTTCGCGGACGCCTTCCCGGGAGCGGGCGAAGGGGTAAAGGGCGATGCAGGCCGCCCCTCGCACCCGAGGCGAGGAGTTCTCCAAAAAGGGCAGGAAGATGGGAATCAATCTTCGATCGCGGAAGTTGGCGAGGGCCTTGAGCGCGTCGGCTTGGACTTGAGGGTCCTGGTCGTAAAGATAGCCTAGCAGAAAAACCACGACCTCCTTGCCCAGGACCTCCCTTAATACCCGGAACGATTTGGCCATCATCCCCGCGTCCCTTTCCCGCTCGTTTTTCAGCAGGCCGATCAGGGTGAAGATTCCCTGAAATTCGGGGGAGTGCCTTAAGCCCTCGATGGCCGAAGGGTGCAGGGTCTCCTTGGGGTTGGAGAGGATCGGCATTATTTTCTTGATGGCCTCCGGGCTGCGGATGTGTTCCAGGGCCACCACCGCGGAGCGCTTCAGTTCCATGTTCTTGGATTCGGCCAGGATCGAGGACAGGGGAGCGACGGCTTCGGGTTGCGGGCTTTCGCATAGGGCCTGGACGGAGTTCATCACCAGGCTGGAATCCCGGGAATGGAGGCAATTCAGCAAATGGCGCCCGTAGGGCCGCTTGAAGAGCAGGGGGAACAGGAAGAAAAGCCCCGCGGCGGCCAACATCCAATATTGAATCTGCGAGACGCTCACCTGAAATGCGAAAAAAGCCGCCAGCGCGAAGAGCAGCGCGGTGCCCAAGGGGCGACCGAAACCTTCCGTCAGCACGCGGATCCGGCCTTTCACCCGTTCCGGGAACACCGTCAAGATCGTGGAGTGGATGCCGGTGGCGAAATGATCCAAGAAATAGAAAATGATCCCGTCGACGATCGCGATCGTCACCAAGGAAGGATGGATCCAGAAGACGATCCAAGGCACAACTAAGATAGACGAGAACAGGATGAAGTTCTGAGTGGGGTTGAGGCGGTCGGTGAGCTTGGGTCCGATCAACAAGTGGTAGGCGAGGACCGTGAGGCTCGCCGCCGCGGAGACCTTGCCGAAAAATGAGGTGAGCATGTCCTCGGATGAAATCCTCGCCGCGGCGAAGGAATTGAAGACATAGTCCGAGCCGTAGCAAATGAAGGAATATCCGATCCAAAACACGAAGAGCAATTGGATGAGGCGGGAGGTAAAAAAAGACCGGGAACGAAAACCGGTTCCCGGCGCCTGAACCTCCCCCCAAATGATCCCCGTCGAGTAACCCGAGGTCTCCGGCCTCGGAAAAGTGAAGCGGATGAACAAGAAGGGGATCAGGCAGATGCCGATACCCCAAATCAACAGGAGGTTCTCGGTGCCGACCCAAGGGGAGGCGAAGCCCGCGAACAGGCCGCCCGACATCTCTCCCAGGACGGTGGCGATCACCAATTTGGAAAAAACCTTCTTGGAATCGGAGTGGCTGAAGGAGAGGCTGGCCAAGACCCAAAATTCGAGCCCGGTGAGGACGAGGACCGCGTAGGTGTAGATGCGAACCGCAAAGTACAGGGCCTTCCATTCCGGGAAAAAGCGGATCAAGGCCCAACCGGCCAAGGTCAGGACCCCCAAGCTGAGAAAAGAACCGTAAAAGATGCGTTTTCGGGAATATTTGTCGATGATCTTGGAGAACAGGAAGGAAAGCCCCAGCGCCAGGGCCGAGGATGCTAAGTAGATGTAGAATAAAGAAAAAGCGCCGACCCGGCTGATGAAGAGGGAGGTCGCGGCGAAATACCCGACCGAAAAGGAAAATTCCATGAAGAATTTGAACAACAAGAAGGAAATCTTGGCGTTTTTGAACAGGCCCCCCACGACCCCACCCTTCCTTGGATAAGATAATGATAGAGAGCGGGGCCTGGGCTGTCCAGGCAATCATGGCAGCGAATGGGGGTGCCTTTGAGGCCCGATAAGGGTTATCATTAAAAAAAATAGAGGTGGGGGCGGGTTGTGGAAACTCTCGGGCAAGGGACCCTCGAATTCGGGAAATTCGACTTCATCAAGAAGCTGGGGGAAGGCGGCTTCGGCGAGGTTTGGCTGGCCGAAGATCCCCGGCGCGGGGAGAAGGTCGCCGTAAAATTCCTGCACCTCCGGCATTGCGACCAAAAAAATATCGATGTCTTCAAACGGGAATTCGAGCTCCTTTCCGAACTGAAGCAAGTCCATCTGGCCAGGGTCTTTGACTTCGGTTTTTCTCCGGACAACGAGCAATACTTTTTGAGCGCCGAGTTCTGCCCGGGGGCCAAGCTCTTGGAGGCAATCGCGGGGAAGCCGGTCGAGTATTTTGAGGAAATCCTGGTGCAAATGCTGTCGGCCCTCGAATGCATTCACGCCCAGGGCATCATCCATTTCGATATCAAGCCGGAAAACATCCTGGTGGAGGAAGTCGATGGGCGGCCCAACGTCAAGCTGGTCGATTTCGGGGTCGCGGTCCGGCTTCAGGCGCTGCCCCAGGAATTCGGGGGCACCCTGGCCTTTCTCGCGCCGGAGGTCTTGGAGCGAAATCCCAAGTTGGACCATCGCGTCGACCTCTATTCCCTGGGCATGGTCTGCCTGCTCTGCCTGACCGGCAGGCTGCCCTTCGCCGCGCAAGACCAGGAGGCCGCGGTTCGGTGGCATCGCTCCGGGCGGATCACCTCCAATCTGTGGAAAGGCGCGCGGGTTCCCGGCTACCTGAGGGAGATCACTGAAAAGCTACTGGCCAAAAATCCCGCGGAGAGATTCTCGAACAGCAGGGTGGTGTTGAACTTCCTCAATCTCGCCACCGGCGGCAAGTACCGGGTTGAGGAAGAAGGGCTTCACGCCCAGGTTCCCATCGAAGGGCCCCTGGTGGAGCGGCGCGAAGCGGTCCTCGGTCCGATCCAGTCCCGCTTGGAAGAGGTGCTTTTTTCCGAAGGGCCTGCGGATCTTTCCTCCGTATATTTCCTCTCGGGTGAGGCGGGAATCGGCAAGACGAGGGTTTTGGAGGAAATGCGGCACGCGATCCAATTGAGGGAGATTCGCTTCCTGCAGATCGACTGCGACTGGAATATCCCTTCCTTGCCCAAGCTGGAAAATTGGCTGAAGTTGCCGGAGCTTTCCGGAGCGGCCTTGGCCGAGAGTTCGCTGGCCAATCGGCTCCTGGACTTCATCCTGGAGGCCGCCCAGCAGAGCCCGCTTTGTCTATTGGTCGACGATTTTCATAAGGCGGACCAGGATTTCCGCAAGTTGGTGTTTGAGCTCGCCGCCCAGACTCAAAAGATGCGGCAAGCAGGTCGGGCCACGCACTTGTTTTTGCTGGTGGCGACGGAGGAAGATCTCGCGGGCGCCGCCAGCTTGCCCCGACTCGGCGCCGAGGGAATCTTGAGCTACCTAAAGCTCGTCTTGGGCGAACAGATCCCGCTCGCAAACCTCGCGGAGGTTCTCTACCAGTATTCCGGGGGGCTCCCCTTGTTGGTCGTAGAAGGTTTGCGGTTCCTGGCGCCGCATTTCTTCCGTGGGGAAAGTTTGGAGAACCTGCTCAGCCCCGCCAAGATCCATTTTCTCTATGACGAGAAGATCCAGAGGTTGAGTCCTCCGGAAAAAGAACTCCTCTTGATCCTAGCCTTGATGTTCCGCCCCGTCGCCGAGACCGAGATATTGGAGATTCTTGGGAGAGACGGGGCCGACTTCGTGACCCTGGCCGAGAATAACCTGAAATGGAACTTGATAACCGGGAATCCCTTCGGGGAACCGGTGTATCGCGTGTCGAGCCAGGCCCTGGCGCTGGATCTGATCGGCGCCTTGGAGCCCGAGGCGCGAAGCTCGCTCCATGCCAAGATCGTTCAGGGCCTGAAGAGGTGTCCAAATGCGCCGCTCCAGGAATTGGCCTACCATTCGGCGAAGGCGGGTTATCGGGAGGAAGCCGTCGATTATTACTGCCGTTCGGGGGCCCTCATGGAGCAGGAAGGAAAGATCGCTACCGCCTGCGACCACTTCAACAAGGCGCTCGATCTGATGGAGCCGGGCTCCGAGCCGTGGCGGCGATGGAGCGTCAAGGTGTTGCGGCTTTTGGTCCTCTCCGGGGACTACCAGAAGGCGGGCGAGTTTCCGACAAAGCTCGAGCCTTACCCCTCCGCGGAACGCGACGAGACCTTGGGTTGGTATTATTTCAAGACCAGGCAATTGGAAAAGGCGAGGGAGAGCTACGAGGCCGCTTTGCGAGGCGTCGTGGAGGATGAAGTCCTGCGCCGCATCCTGCTCGAAAACGCCTTGGGCAACGTGGACCTGCACTGCGGTCGGATCCAGGAGGCCGCCGCGCGGTTTCGCACAGCCTTCGAACGGGAAAATCAGGTCCCCGAGGCGGATCGGGTCAAGATCCATAACAATAATCTCGGGATGGCGCTGTCCCTCCTGGGAGAACACGAAGAAGCCATCCGTTTTTACCGGGGGAGGCTGGCGGCGATTCCCGCCGAACGCGTCACGGAGCGGCTGACCCTGCTGAACAGCATCGGTTATTCCTGCCTCTTGGCCTCGCGCTATGCCGAGACGATTTCGTATCTGCAGGAGGCGATGGCCTTGGCCGAGAATTCGGGCGCCATGAACGCCCTCTTTTCGGCGATGGGCAACCTGCTCACCGCCACGCTCAAGGAAAACCGCTATGATGAGGCCATCGCCTTTTTGCAAAAGATGGTCTCCTACCAGAGAAGGTTCGGCAATCGCCGGGACATCGCCCATAACCTGCTGCGGCAAAGCAGCGTCTATCTCATGGTGGGGATGGGCGAGCTCGCGCTCGCCTGCATCGAGGAAGGCCATCGGATCTCCCGGGAGGTTTCGGACGGGATCCTCGCGGGTTGGTTTATGCTGATGCATGGCTATTGGGAACGCGAATTCGGGAGTCCGGAAAAGGCCGTCGCCTGTTTTGAGCGGGCGCAGGAAGAGGGTGAAAGGGCCGGCAATGAGGAGCTGAAGAGTTGGGCCAGCTACGGCCTCGGGGAGATCGCCTGCGACCGAGGTGATCTTCCGGAATGCCGAAGTCGGGTGGAGGCGGTGAGCCACCTCGGCAAAGACCACGAATTCGACACCCGGCTAGGCCTACTCAAGGCGAAAATCGCGACGGACTCCGAGGCCGGCCCGCAGTTCGCGGAGTTGGAGCGGGAATGCTTGCGGAACAACTACCGGGAGCTCCTCTGGGAACTTTACCACGGCTGGGCCGAATTCTGCCTGCGGCGGAAAGACAGGGAACAAGCCCTGTTGCGGTTGGAGCAGGCCGTGCGCATCATCGAGGAGATTTGTTCCGCGCTGCCCGAGGAGTACCAAGGCCGCTATCGCAACCAACCTGCCCGGAAAAAAGTCCGGGAGGATCTGCAGGCGGCGAGGGAGGCGAGGAAGCCGGGCCTGGTCGCCAAGCTCAAGTCGTTGCTGAGGCCGGGGGGCCGTTAAGAGCCCGGTGGCCGCTTTCTCTTAATGCTAGGAAAAATCACCGAGCGCCCGCTCGATGCGGTCCAGGCCTTTCTGGATGTTCTCCATGCTGGTCGCGTAGGAGAGGCGCATATAACCGGGCGCCCCGAAGCCGCTGCCGGCCACGCAGGCCACCAGGTGCTTCTCGAGCAGGTATTCGCAAAAGGCCGAGTCGGTCTCGATCTTTTTTCCGCCCGCCGACTTGCCGAGATAGGCCGAGATGTTGGGAAAGACGTAGAAGGCGCCCTGGGGGTTGTAGCACTGGATGCCGGGCATGGAGTTGAAGCGCTTGACGATATAGTCGCGGCGGCGCTGGAATTCCTTCACCCAATCCTTCAAAAAATCCTGCGATTGGTTGAGGGCGGCGACGCAGGCCCATTGGGTCATGCTGTTGATGTTGGTCGTCACCTGGCCCTGGAGCTTCGTCATCGCGGCGATGATCTCCTTGGGGCCCGCGGCGTAGCCCATGCGCCAGCCCGTCATCGAATAGACCTTGCTGGCGCCGTTGACGGTGATGGTAAGGGCCTTGATCTGCTCGTTGAGCGAGGCGATGGAGACGAACTCGAAGCCGTCGTAGACGATCTTTTCGTAGATCTCGTCGGAGATGCAAACCACGCCCTTTTTCACCAGGACCTCGGCGACGGCCTCGAGCTCCTTCCGGGTATAGGCGCCGCCGGTCGGGTTGGAGGGGCTGTTGAGCACGAAGGCCTTGGTTTGGGGAGTGATGGCGCGTTCCAACTCTTGCGGGGTGATTTTGAAGCCGTTCGCCTCCTTGGTCTCGACGATCACTGGTTTGGCATCGTTGAGCAGCACCTGATCGGGGTAGCTGACCCAGTAGGGAGCCGGAATGATCACCTCGTCGCCGGCCTCGAGCAAGACCTGGGCGATATTATAGAGGGAGTGCTTCCCGCCGCAGCTGACCAGGACCTCGTCCCGGGTATAGCTGAGCTGGTTGTCCCGCTTGAGCTTGGCGATGATGGCGTCCTTCAGCTCGTTGACGCCCCCCACCGGGGTGTACTTGGTCTTGCCGGCCTTCAAGGCCTCGATGGCCGCCTGCTTGATGTGCTCGGGGGTGTCGAAGTCGGGCTCCCCGGCGCCGAAGCCGACCACGTCGATGCCCTCCGCCTTCATCGCCTTGGCCTTGGTGTCGATGGCCAGGGTGGGGGAGGGTTTCACTTTTTGGATGCGTTGCGCGAGTTTTACCATAAGCTTATCGGGTTCTTTCCTTTAATTTCTGTTGCAGGGTCCGCTCGACCAAGGGGTGAACCATTCCTTTCACTGAACCTCCGAAGTAGGCGATTTCTTTGATGATCGTCGAGCTGATATGCGAAAACTTGCTTTCGGTCATCATGAAGATGGTCTCGATCCTCGGGTTGAGGTTCTTGTTGGAGAAGGACATCTGCAATTCGTATTCATAATCCGCCACCGTTCGCAAGCCGCGGAGGATGACATTGGTCTTTTTGCGCTTGGCGTAGTCGACCAGCAGGCCCTCGAAGAAGTCCACCTCGACGTCCCGCCGGCCCTTGAACAGTTTGCGCAGCAGGTCCACGCGCTCCTCGGGGGTCAGCAGGGACTTTTTGGAGGTGTTTCGGGCGACGGCGATGATGATTTTCTGGAAGATGCCCAGGCCGCGTTCGACGATGTTCATATGCCCGAAGGTCGGGGGATCGAAAGAGCCGGGATAGAGGGCGACTTTACTGCGCATGGGCCTTCCTCAGGAAAGTGACGATGGTTTGCCCGTACTTACGTTCATCGACGACTTCCAGTCCACTCAAAAAAGCGGGGACCTCGCGGGGGGAATGCTCGCAGAGCAGAAGCCCGTCTTCGGCCAGGAGGGGATGGGATTTCAGCTTTTTGAGGGTGCCGTCGACGAAGCCCTTGTCGTAGGGCGGGTCGAGGAAGATCAGGTCGTAGCGATAGCCCCTGTGATGAAGGAATTCGATGGCCGCACCGGCCCTTTTTTTGATCACATGGGCGCGGTCCCGAAACCCGGTCGCCTCGAGGTTATGGAAGAGGAGGGAGACGGCGGCCTGGTTGGGATCGACGAAGACGGCCGAATCGGCGCCTCGGGAGAGGGCCTCCAGGCCCATGCTCCCCGTGCCGGCGAACAGGTCGAGGACCCGTTTGCCCGCCAGGTCGCCCAGGATCTGGAACAGGGATTCTCGCACCCGCGCGGCCGCGGGCCGGATCCCCTCCGACTTGGGGCCGCGCAATTTGCGGCCCTTGGCGGAACCTGCGACGATCTTCAGTCCCATGGAGGCGGTGATTAGAAGGTGCTGGGGTGCATCGCCTTGCCCTGCATGATGGCCATGGCGATGATCGCGATGTAGACCAGAGCGCCGATGGCGCTGAGGATGGTCCCCACCAGGCCCAGGATCCAGCCGATTTGGGCCAGATTGCGGTTGCCCGGGTCGCCGCGTCCCTCGTCGATGGCCTTCACTTCAGAACGGCCGACGATGATCGCCGGGATGCCCGCGAAAAATCCGCAACAGAGCAGGCTAAGGATGCCCAAGACCAGGGAGACCACGGCCTTGGTGTTGTTTTGCGGTGCGCCGCTCGGCGCGGCGGGGGCCGGCGTGGCCGGAGTGGGAGTCGAGGGAGGAGGTGTCATAGGAATTGTCCTTTCTGCCAAAGGCCGTAGAGCCGAAAAAACCAGGTGCCGAGATACAGTGCCAGGGCCGCGAAGATCCACGCCTGGCCTTCGCCGCGCAAGAAACGGCCCAGGGGGGTGCGGTGCCGAAAGAATTCGCCTAGGGCGGCGAAGGCCGCCAGGCCGAAGGCGAGGAACAACGGCGGTCCCAAGGGATTCGCCGCGAAGGCCGCCCGCCAATGGCCGTGCAGGAGGTGAACGAAGCTGGTCGTCAGGCCGCAGCCCGGGCAGGGAAGCCCGGTCCATTCCAGAAACAGGCACTTCGGCAGTCCCAAGGCCGTGTGGGTGCCCAGGCCGGCGGGATTGGGTTGCAGGCAGAGCCCCACCACCGTCACGCCAATAAAGGCGAGGGGGAGGAGCAGCCAATAGGCGCGTCGCATGGGGCTATCTTGGGGAAAGCACCGAGCTTAGGCAACAAATATTTGAAAAACTCGGAGCTTGGCCCTTCCGGTTGACCTCCCCAACCTTTTTATATATCCCTTCGCGAAACCTGAAAGCGCCCCTGCGGCGTCGGAGTCTCCATGAAGAAATTTTTCCGGTCCCTTTGCCTCCTTGCCATCCTCGTCCCTGCTCTGGCCCGGGCGGGAAACACCATCTACGAGCAGCCCAACAACCCCGGCAATTTCGTGAAACTCGAGAAGTTCAAGCCCAAGGGCCCCGAGGTGCGGTTGAACCAGCCCTACACCTTCACCGATGCCCAGATGCGCGGGATCCTGCGCAGCCTGAAATACGGGAAAAAGCTCATCCTGCTCAAGGCATCCCCCAACCGCGACATCTTCGAGCTGGAGTACATCGACAAATTCACCCCCTACCTGATCGAGGCCTTCTCCAAGGCCACCCCCGAGCAGGCGGTCGTCTGGTCGGTGGTGCAGAAGCGGCCTTATTTCATCATCCGTAACGATAAGCTGACTATGGTGCGGATGTGGATCGTGGGCAATGAACTGCACTTGGATTTCCTCAAGGTCGAGGCCAAGCTGCAAGGCGATTACCAGGCCAAGACGACCGGTCGAAGGCTGATCGATGAGGCACAGGGGGTCGGCGTCACCCTCGAGCCCCAGCAGAGCCAGAAATTCGCGCTGGATTCCACCGACGAGCTGATCATCGACCTCAACGCCAACTGGCAACAGATCGCCGATGCCATCGACGCCGAGGACGAACGGCTCCGCGAGGAGGCCGAGGCGGCGAAGAAGGGCAAGAAGGCCGCGAAGGCGAACGGGACCGCGGCGAGCCCCTCCAGCCCCGCGGCGGCGCCGGCGGCTCCGCCGGTCTCCGCGAAGGACCAAGGCGACGCCCAGGCGCGCCTCACCGAGCTCAAGGCCCTCAAAGACAAGGGATTGATCACCGAGAAGGATTACGACAAGAAGAAGGAAGAGATCCTAAAAGATCTCTAAGAGCGATTAGTCTTGCTAGGAACGTCCTTGGGCGCACCGACGCAAGGAATTCGGCTCGCCATTCACCGTCTGCCCGTCCGCGGGGCATGGTTCGTTTTTCCCGAACCTTGCAGCCAATCCAGAGAATTTGCGGAGGGCAAAAGTCTAGCGCCCGGTCACCGGTAGTTTTTCAACAGCTGGTTAAGGGATCTCGAGAATTTTCGGGCAGTGGGAGAGGACCTCGCAGCCGGTCTTGGTGACGTAGACGACGTCCTCGATCCGAACCCCGCCGACGCCCCGGTAGTAAAGCCCCGGTTCCACCGTGACGACCGTGCCCGCTTTCAAAATCTCCGAGGTCTTCGAGACGCGCGGCGCCTCGTGGATATCGAGGCCCAGGCCGTGTCCCGTGCCGTGGAAGAACCCCTGCATCCGGCCCTTGACCTTTCCTGTCTGAAAACCGCGCTTTTCGAAATAGTCCAAGATCCATTGATGCACGTCCTGGCCGTTGACCCCGGCGCGGATGCGTCGGATGGCGCCCTCCTGGGCCTCCTTGACCGCATGCCATTGCCTGCGGATCTTCTCGTTGGCCTTGCCCTTCACCACGGTGCGGGTCATGTCCGCGAAGTATTGGCTGTCCATGGACCTCGGAAATACGTCCATGACGATCGTTTGGTGGGGCTGGAGCGGGCCGTAACCCTCGCAGTGGGGATCCACGGCTTGGTTGCCGCAGGCGACGATGGTGTGCTTGCCGAGGCAGTTGTTCGCCATGAGGTGGAGGTTGATGACCCGGCGCAGTCCCTCGCTGGTCAGCACTTCCCCGCGATATACAATGCGGTTCCCCCGGATCTTGGCTTCGCGCAAGGTGCGGTAGGCGGCCTGGATGGCCTGCGCGGTGTGGCGCAAGGCCTGCTCGATCGCCTTTCGCTCGGCGCGCGTTTTCAGGACCCGCTCTTCGTAAAAAGGATCGGGCTTGGGGATTGTCTTGATCTTCCGCTTTTTCAGGCCCGCCGCAAAGGCCAGGGGAAAGGTCGCGGGCACCGTGACTTCCTGGGCGCCCAAGTCGCCCAGGACCCGGGCGATGATGTCGCTCATCTGCGGCTTGTGGCCGTTTTTCGACCGTAGCTTTTTTTCGATCTCGGAATAGCTGAGGACCTTGTCGACCTCGGCCTCCCGTTTTCCGCGGTCGACTTCGAGGTCGTTGAGGATGAGGTAGCGTTTCTTGCGGTGCTCGATGAAGACCACCGGATCGGGCGCGAGGAACTTGGTCGCCCAGAACAGGTTGGCGTCGCTCTCGGAGGCGGCGATCATCAAGCGGGTATTCGGGAGGGCGGATTTGCGTCGCGGCATAGCATTTCCTTCCGCGAAGCGGTCAGGGCCGCTTCGGAATTTTTAGGTTAGGGAAGGGGCCGGGAAAAGTCAATGATCCCGACGGCTTTCCCGAGCGGGTTGACTTCGCGGGGAGGGGCCGTTAGGCCTGGCGCATGTTTTCGAGAGGATTCCCCGCTTGCGCCTTGCTCGGCTTGCTGCTGCTCGCCGCTCCGGCCCAAGCAAAGCTCAAGAAAGAGGTGAGGGCGCATTTTACCTTAGAGCAGTCCGAGCCGCCCCCGCCGGCCGAACTCGAGCTCGGCCTGTCGCGAGGGCCCCGCGAGGTGGGCCTGGTGTCCTGGTATGGGCCCGGTTTTCACGGGCGCCGCACCGCCAGCGGCGAACGCTACAACATGCATGCGATGACCTGCGCCTCGCGCGACTTGCCCTTCGGGACCCTCCTCGAGCTGACCAATGTCGAAAACGGCGAGAAGGCCGTGGTGCGGGTGAACGACCGCGGCCCCTTCAAGAGATGGCGCATCCTAGATCTTTCCTATGCGGCGGCCAAGAAACTGGGCTTCCATCGCAGCGGCCAAGCCAAGGTCGAAGTTAGGGAAGTCAGCGCCGACGAATTGGCCCTCGCCGACAATCCCTAGTCATACAAGGCTAAAAACTCGTCCTCGGAAAGGTCCACGTAGATGTTTTTCAACTGCGTGTATTCCTCCAGGGAGTATTTTGAAAGGTCCTTGCCGTAGCCGCTCTGCTTGAAGCCGCCGTGCGGCGCGAAGGGCGTGATCAACATATATTGGTTGATCCAGACCTGGCCGGCCTTGATCCGCTTGGCGACGCGAAAGGCCCGCTTGATGTCGCGGGTCCAAACGGCTCCGGCGAGGCCGTAAACCGTGTCGTTGGCGATGCGGACCGCTTCGTCCTCTTCCTCGAATTTCAGGATGGTCAGGACCGGCCCGAAGATCTCTTCCTGGGCGAGCTTCAAGCCATTGGAATCGGCGGCGAAGATGGTGGGAAGCAGGTAATTGCCCCTGGCCAGCTCGGGATCCTTCGGGGCCTCGCCGCCGCAGAGTAGCTTCAGGCCGTTTTGCTTGGCCCAATTGACGTGAGCAAGGACTTGGTCGCGATGCGTGGGGGTGATCAATGGTCCCATGCGCGATTCCCAGTCCAGCGGATGGCCCACCTTGATCTTGCGGGCCCGCTCGACCAGCTGTTCGACGAAGTCGTCGTAGAGGTCGGCGTGCAGCAGCAGCCGCGAACCGGCGATGCAGCACTCCCCGGCGTTGTAGAAGATCGCCGTCAGCGCGCCGCTGACCGCGCGTTCGAGCTCGGCGTCGGGGAAGACGATGTTGGGGGACTTCCCGCCTAGCTCCAGCGTGGTCTTCTTGAGGTTGCTTCCCGCGGCCTGGAGGATCTTGCGCCCGACCTCAGTGGAGCCGGTGAAGGAGAGCTTGGCAACGTCGTCGTGCTCCGCGAGGGCCTGTCCCACCTTGGAGCCTGATCCGGTGACGATATTGACGACCCCCGGCGGAAGGCCGACCTCGTCGCAGATTTTGGCCAATTCCAGCGAGCTCATCGAGCTGAGCTCCGCGGGTTTGAAGACCATGGTATTGCCCGCCGCCAGGGCGGGGGCGATCTTCCATGCCGCGAACATGATGGGAAAGTTCCATGCGGCGATCGCGCCGCAGACGCCCAGCGGCTCCCGGAGCGCGAGGTCGAGGGCGTCGGCGGGGACGGGCAGCACCTCCCCGGAAATTTGCGTCGCGAGGTCGGCGAAGTACTCGAAAGTGTCGGCCGCCTGGTGGATGTCGATGAGGTTTGTCTCGGTGATGGTCTTCCCGGTGTCGAGGGATTCGATCTCGGCCAGCTCGTCGAGCCGGTCCCGAATTCGCCTGCCCACCTCGCGCAGCAGTCGTCCGCGCTCGACGGAATTGCGCACATGCCCCCAGTCCGTGTTTTCGAAGGCGTCCCGCGCCGCGGCCACGGCGAGAGCGACGTCCGCCGAGGCCCCGCGCGGAAAGGTCGCGATCACCTCCTGGTCGGCGGGGCAGAGCGACGAGCCGCGTTCCCCGGATTGCGCCTCGACGAAGGCTCCGTTGATGTACATGGAATATTCCAAAATTTCGCGTGGCATGACGTCCTCCGGATTTTTTTGGATGATCCTACAGAGCGCCCCGGCTCGCCATCAAAATCTCGTTGACAGTAGAGGGTTCAGCCGATAGCCAGTTCGCGAATTTTGTGTGGATATGAAATCTTCTGGAGGAGAACATTCATGCTAAAGAAAATTTCCCGATTGCTTTCGCAAACCGTATTGGCCGCAGCCCTGCTGATCGGCCTAGCTCCTGCGGCCCATGCCGACACCCAGGCGCGCCAATTCGTCCTCAACCTGCCCCTCGGCGTCGCCGTCGGCAACGAAGGCCTGGGCGCCTCCTTCGACGTCGGGCTCGAGCCCGAATTCTTCTTCACCGAACATACCTCCCTGGGACTGCGCCTTGAAGGGACCGTCGGCGATACCGACACCTTCCATGTGGGGGCCCGGTTTCGCTATTACTTCGACATCGGCGAGCGCGTGAATATCTTCGTCGGCGCAGGAATGGGCTTCGTCGCCAATTTCGACGGCGCCGATTTCGGCGATGCCGCCATCCCGGTCTTCGGCTGGCAATACGACGTGACGAAGCATTTCAAGATCGGGTCCGACGTCTCTTTCGATATCGTCTTCAACGACAACAATGTCGCTTTCCTCAGCCGGCTGATGCCCGTGGTCGTCAAGTGGGCATTTTAGGTTGACTTAGGGGCTGGGCCCCGATTAAGCCCCGGACATGGGTCAGATCATCGACGGCAAGGCTATCGGCGAGAGGCTCCGCGCCGAGATCAAGCGCGGCGTCGCCGCCCTGCAACAAGAAAAAAGCCTGTGTCCCGGCCTTGCGGTCGTCTTGGTGGGCGAGAATCCGGCTAGTCAGGTCTATGTCCGCAACAAGACCAAGGCCTGCGAGGAGGTCGGCATCGCCGGCTTCCAGCATACTTTGCCCGCCGACACCAAGGCGGAAGACCTGATCGCCCTGGTCCAACGACTTAACGAGGATCCCCAAGTCCACGGCATCTTGGTCCAGTTGCCCCTGCCGGAGAGCCTGAAAAATCTCGATATCGTCGTGCACATCGATCCGCGCAAGGATGTCGACGGGCTCCATCCCCTGAATATCGGCAATCTGGTGACCGGCCGGGAGTGTTTCCGGTCTTGCACTCCTTTCGGCGTGATGAAACTCCTGGAGGCCATCGGCTTCGATCCGGCCCGCAAGCATGCCGTGGTGATCGGGCGCAGCAATATCGTCGGCAAGCCGATGGGGATGATGCTGCTCGAGAAGAATGCGACCGTCACCTATTGCCATTCCAAGACCGCGGATCTCGAAGGCCAGGTGCGGCAGGCCGACCTGGTGGTGGCCGCGGTGGGCATCCCAGAATTCGTAAAGGGCGCCTGGCTCAAGCCAGGGGCGGTGGTCATTGACGTGGGCATCAATCGCAAGGAAGATAAAAAGATCGTCGGCGACGTCGATTTCGCCTCTGCGAAGGAGGTGGCCTCCTTCTTGACCCCAGTGCCCGGCGGAGTGGGGCCCATGACCATCACCATGTTGCTCTGGAACACGCTCTTGGCCGCCCGCCGCTATTCCTAATCCTTTTTATTTCAAGGCTTGCATGTCCAAACTTAAACAAGAACTGCAATCCGGACGCTTCGTGGTGACCTCCGAGATTGCTCCCCCCAAGGGTCCGGATTTGGCGGATTTTTTGGAGAAGGCCCGGCTGGTGAAAGACCGGGTGGTGGCGATCAATGTCACCGACAACCAACGCGCCATCATGCGACTCTCTTCCCTGGTGGCCAGCGCCGCCCTGGTGCGGGAGGGCATCGAGCCCATCTACCAATTGGCCTGTCGCGACCGCAACCGACTGGCCCTGCAGTCCGACCTCTTGGGGGCCTATGCCTGCGGGATCCGCAACCTCCTGCCTTTGACCGGCGACGCCGTGGCGCAGGGCGACCAAAAAGACGCCAAGCCCGTCTTCGACCTGACCTCCGTCAAGTTGATGGCCTTGGTGGCCAAGCTCAACCAAGGACTCAGCTACAACGACCATCCGCTGAGCGGAAAAACGGATTTCTTCATGGGAGGCGCCGCCGATCCCAAGAACATCGGTTCGAAGGCCTTTTTCCAAAAGATCGAGGAGAAGCTGAAGCACGGGGCCGCCTTTTTCCAATCCCAGCCGGTCTACGACCTGGACCAGGTGGAGGCCTTCTACCGTTTTTGCGAAGAGCAGCGCGTCAAGAGCCTGAGCGGCGTGCTTCTGGTCAAGGGGCCCAAGCAGGCCGCCTTCCTGAATGCCCACGTCCCGGGCATCAAGATACCCGACGAGATCATCCATAAATTCAACGGCAGCAACGATCCGCTCCAGGTGGGCATCGACTATGCCGCGCAGCAAATCCGGGAGCTCAAGCCGATCTCGCACGGCATTCACATCATGACGGTCGGACGGGAGGACCTCGTCCCGGAGATCCTCGCCCGCGCCGGCCTGTAGCCCGCGGTTGACCCGCAACCGCCGGTTAGGATGGCTATGGCCAAGAAAACCCCGCTCTACGATTGGCACTTGCAGCACGGCGCCAAGATGGTCGAATTCGGAGGCTGGCTGATGCCGGTTTCCTACGAAGGCGTGCTGGCCGAGCACTTGGCCGTGCGCGAACGCTGCGGCCTCTTCGACATCTCCCACATGGGCGAATTGTTCCTCGAAGGGGAGGGCGCCGAGGCCTTTTTGCAGTGGGCGACCACCAACGACGTGAGCCGGCTTCGCGAGGGCGAGGCCCAATATTCCCTGCTGCTCAACGAGCGGGGCACCGTGATCGACGACATCATCGTCTATCGGCTGGGCGCCCGGCGTTTCATGCTCTGCGTCAACGCCGCGAATACCGACAAAGACCGGGACTGGCTGCAGGCGAGGCTCCGTCCCGGCGTAAGACTGCAAGACCGCAGCCCCGAACTGGAGATGATCGCCTTGCAGGGGCCCCAAAGCGCCGCGGTGTTGCGGAAGTTGGGCTTCGAGCTGGATTCCTTGCAGCGCTTTCAATGCCGCGAAGTCGAGATCTCCGGGGCGAAGGTCCTCTTGGCCAGGACTGGCTACACCGGAGAGGCGGGCTGCGAGCTTTTCCTTGAAAACCGAGATATCCTTTCCCTGTGGGAGGCGCTCTTGGCGGCCGGCGCGGAGTTCGGCATCCGGCCCATCGGGCTCGGCGCCCGCGACACCCTGCGCCTCGAGGTGGGGTATCCCCTCTACGGCCACGAGTTGAGCGACGCGATCAGCCCCTTGGAGGCCGGCCTGGCCTGGGTGATCAAGATGGGCAAGGGGGACTTCATCGGCCGCGAGGCCCTGCTCGAGGTGCAAGAGTCGGGTCCCACCCGCGAATTGCGGGGCCTGATCATGGCCGAGCCCGGGATTCCCCGCGACGGCTACGAGGTCCTCTCGGGGGGCGAGGTCTTGGGCAGGGTGTGCAGCGGCACCTTCAGCCCCAGCCTGCAGGTCGGCATTGCGACGGCGCTGCTGCGGCGCGGTTCCGGGGCCCCGGGAGGGGAAATTTTCATTGACATCAGGGGTAAAATGAAGAAAGCAAAAATCACCAAGCTGCCTTTTTTTTCGAAAAAATAGCATCGGGAGCGGGCCTCGTATGAACTTCCCAGAAGACCTGAAATACACCACCGAGCACGAATGGGTCCGGATCGACGGCGATATCGCCACCGTCGGCATTACCGATTTTGCCCAGGACCAGTTGGGCGACATCGTCTTTGTCGAGTTGCCGGAAGAGGAAGAGGCGATCGAGAAGGGCGACACCTTCGGGGTGGTCGAGTCGACCAAGTCGGTCAGCGACCTGTATGTGCCCCTCACCGGAACGGTCGTCGAGACCAACGACCCCCTGCTCGACAGCCCCGAGATCATCAACGAGGATCCCTACGGCGAGGGGTGGATGATCCGCCTCAAGCTCAAGCGTCCCGAGGAAGTCAAAGAGCTGCTCGACTCCAAGGCCTACCAAAAATTGATCGAAGAAGAGGAAGAAGCGTAATTGCGCTACCTCCCGCACACCCCCGAAGAAATTCAAAAGATGTCCGAGGCGATCGGCGTTCGCAACCCCGAAGAGCTCTTCGAGGTGATCCCCGAGTCGCTTCGCCTAAATGCACCCTTGGAGCTTCCGAAGCCGCTTTCCGAGATCGATCTTGTTCGTCATCTGAAGGCGCTCGGCCGGAAAAACCAGACGGTCGACAGTGCCAGTTCCTTTCTCGGCGGGGGCGCCTACCATCATTATATTCCCGTCGCGGTGTCCACCATCACCAGCCGCGGCGAGTTCATGACCTCCTACACGCCCTACCAACCCGAGATTTCCCAGGGCACGCTGCAGGCGATCTTCGAATACCAAACCATGATCGCCTCCCTCGCCGGGATGGATTTGGCCAATGCCGGCAACTACGATGGGGCCTCCGCCTTGGCCGAGGCCGTGCTCATGGCCTTGCGCCTGACCGACCATTCCCGCAAGAAGATCCTGCTGGCCCACTCGATCCATTCCGATTACCGGCAAGTCGTAAAGACTTACCTCAGCAATATTGATTGCGAAGTTATCGAAGCCCCCTTCGGCCCCGATGGCAGGATTGATGTGGCCGCCCTAAAAGGCCTGCTCAACGAGCAAGTCGCCGTCTGTTGTATCCAATCGCCAAACGCCTTTGGGGTGATCGAAGAGGTTGCTTCGATCTCCGCCGCCGTCAAGGGCGCGGGCGCGATGATGGTCGGCTGTTTCAGCGAGGCGATCAGCCTGGGGCTGCTGGAGCCGATGGGGCGGCAGGGCGCGGACATCGTGGTGGGCGAGGGCGCCTCCTTCGGAAATTTCCTCAATCTCGGCGGTCCCTACCTGGGGCTTTTCGCCACCAAGAAAGAATTCGTCCGGCAGATGCCCGGCCGCCTGGTCGGCGAGACCGTCGACGCCGAGGGCAAGCGCGGTTTCGTGCTGGTGCTCTCCACCCGGGAGCAGCACATCCGGCGCGAGAAGGCGACCAGCAATATCTGCACCAACCAGGCGCTCTGCGCGCTGGCCACCACGGTCTACCTTTCTCTGTTGGGGCCGCAGGGTTTAAAGAAGTTGGCCCGCATCAATTACTCGCATGCGCATTATTTGCGGGAAGGCCTGCTGAAGATCCCCGGCGTCCAGCGGCAGTTCTCCGCGCCGCATTTCAACGAATTCGTGGTCCGGCTCTCGAAGGAACCCGAAGAGCTGCTGTCCAAGCTGCGGGAAAAGGGGATTCTCGGCGGCATCGCCTTGAAGACTTGGGCGCCCGGGATGGAGAAGTCTTTGCTGGTCTGCGCGACCGAAATGAACAGCAAGGCCCAAATGGATGAATATATTCGGGCGATGCGGGAAGTGTTGTAAGGATGACTATGGCCCCCGATTCGAACAAACGCCAAGGCCCCGGCAAACGGGGCATGATCTTCGCCGAACCGACGATCTTCGAACGGGGGGCGCCGGGGCGTCAGGGCTATTCGCTGCCGGAAGACGAGATCCCCGCCGTGGATCCCGCGAAGGAAATCGGCCCCGCGCTGTTGCGCCAAGAGGCGCCCCTGCTCCCGGAGGTCTCCGAGCTCGACGTGGTCCGGCATTTCACCCGCCTTTCGCAATGGAATTACTCCATCGACACCGGGCTCACCCCGCTCGGTTCCTGCACGATGAAATACAATCCCAAGGTGAACGAGGAAGTCGCCCGGATGAGCGGCTTCGTCAAGCTGCACCCGCAGGCTCCCGTGGAGGATATTCAGGGCGCCCTCGAGCTGATGTTCCACCTGCAGCAATACCTGGCGGTGATCAGCGGCATGGATGCCGCGACCTTGCAACCTGCGGCCGGCGCCCAGGGAGAATTCGCGGGGCTTTTGATGATCCGCGCGCATCACGCCGCGCAGGGCAACCCCCGAAAAAAAATCCTGATTCCTGACTCGGCCCACGGTACCAACCCCGCCAGCGCCGCCGCCTGCGGCTATCAGGTGGTGACCCTGAAGACCGGCCCCGACGGCGTTTTAAGCGCCGAGGCCGTCGCTGCGGCGATGGACGAGGAGACCGCCGGGATCATGATCACCAATCCCAACACCCTGGGGCTCTTCGAGACCCACATGGCCGAGATCGCCCGGATCGTCCACGAGAAGGGCGGATTGGTGTATTGCGACGGGGCCAACCAGAATGCCTTGGTCGGCATGGCTCGGGTCGGAGACATGGGCGTCGACGTCCTGCACTTCAACCTGCACAAGACCTTCACCACGCCGCACGGCGGCGGTGGCCCCGGATCCGGGGCCGTGGCCGTTAAGCAGGTCCTCGAGCCCTACTTGCCCGTGCCCGTGGTGGTGCGTCGCGGGGACAAATACGACTGGGATTACGACCGGCCCAAGAGCGTCGGGAAGGTGAAGGCCTTCTTCGGCAATTTCGGGATGCTGGTGCGGGCCTACACCTACATTCGCGAGATGGGAGCGGAGGGCCTGCGCCAGGTTTCGCAACGGGCGGTGCTCAACGCCAACTACATCCGCAAAAGCCTGGAGGGCGACTTCCACCTCGCCTACCCGCAGGTCTGCATGCACGAGTGCGTCTTTTCCGACAAAATTCAGAAAAAATTCGGCGTAACCACGGCCGACATCGCCAAGCGGATGATGGACTACGGTTACCACCCGCCGACGATCTACTTCCCGCTGGTCGTCCCCGGGGCCTTGATGGTCGAGACCACCGAGACCGAGAGCCCGCAGACCCTCGACCGCTTCATCAAGGCGATGAAAGAGATCGCCTGCGAGTGCCGGGAAGATCCGGAGCTCGTCAAGGCCGCTCCGCACGTTCCCAAGGTGCGGCGCCTGGATGAGGTGAAGGCGGCCAAGGAGCCGAAATTCGTCTATGTTCCAAAAAAGCTCTAAATTTTTCCCTGGTCTGATCGTCGGCTTGGCGTTGGCGGGATCCCTCGCGGCCCCCGGCCTGCGCGCGGCGGGGCTGGAGAGCGTCTACAGCGATCTGGATCCCAAGCGCTGCAAGAACGTCAAAGAAGCCGAAGATTCCTTCGAGATGACCTGTCCCGGCGTCGCTGGGTTTCGCCTCTTGGTTCTCGAGGGCGACCTGCGTTCCTCCGTGACGGTGATCGATCCCCAGGGCAAAGAGCATCCGCTGGAATTTTGGTCGGTGATCACCGGCGGATTTTCCACGCTGGGCCCCAAGGCGGAGTGGCGGGTCGAGAAGCAGGGGGGGAAGTCGTTGCCCAAGGCCTTGATCGTGCGAGTCAACGCCTCGGAAAATCCCGAAAAGCCCAACGTGAAGACCTCCTACCTGGCGGTCGCCAAGATTACGCCACAAGAGATCTGCGTCACCGACAAGGTCGCTCCGGGGCCAAAGATGAACGAGGAGGCGCGGATGGCCGCTGACAGCGCCGCCGCTCGCCCCTGCCGCAAGCCCTAGGTGGGGAACGATTTCTTTAGAGACAGCCCTTCCCGCCCTTCACGCAGCTGTCCCACTGCGCCTTCGACACCTTTCGCAATTTTTCCGCATCCGAGTCGTAGAGGAAATAGGTGGTCGAATGGGCCTTGCGTCGGTACTGCCGGCCGTTCCATTCATAGACGTCCTTGGTCCAATAGAACGAGCCCATGTCACCGGCGATGAGCAGGTCGCGATATCCGGCGTGGCTGCTGGACAAGACCTCGCTGGCGAAGCTGTTGGCCCAGGAGAGGCACTCCTGGTCGGTGCAGTCGGGCGCCCCCAGGGCCTTCCAGGCCGAGCCCTCTTGGGTGAGGATGGCGATCGGGCAATTGCCGTGCACCCCGCATTCGCCTTGGGGACCGAAAAATAGCCATTCCATCTTGCCGTCCTTATTGAGGTCGGCCGCGCTGGTCGTAAAGTCTTCCAGGGTGCAGCCGCGGTTGATGACCTTCAGGGCTTCGACCGTGTCGGGCGGGCAAAGCAAGGCCTGGACCTTTTTGAATTCCTCGGCGGGGAACGAAGGCTCCTTCGCCTGGAGCGGAGCCGAGAGGGAGGCGAGGGCGGTGATTAGCAAGGCGAGTATTCCCATGGACCCTCCATTGGGTTGAGCTTTGGTCCCGGCGATTCTTTTATAAATAAGTAATGAAATTCCAGGTCATCCTCAAGACCCCGTCTTTGTCCATGACTTTGCTGGGTGGGGCCGCGAAGGGGGCCGACTCGCGGACGGTGCGGAGGGCCTCTTCGTCATAGCCGGGGATGCCGGAGGACTTCACGATGAAGAGCTCTTTCAAGCGTCCGTCCGGAGAGACGCTGACCGCCATCGAGACATTGATGCTGCCCACCACCACCCGGTTGCCCGCGAAGTGGCGGCGCAGCGGCGGGGCTGGGTTGAAGCGCATCCGGAAGATGCGCTTGAGCTGGGTGAAGTACTGGACGTCGGGAAAGGCCGCGGCGTTCAAGTAGGTCTTGCCGCCGATCTTGACGTCGGGAAAGAAGTCATGGGCGAAGCTGTCGAAATCGCCCGGGGCGCCGGGTCGGCCTTTCAGCGGAGACTCGTAGGGGACGCCCTTGCTCGAAGGTTCTTTCATCGCCACCTTGGCGTCCTTCTTTCCCTTCGTCTCCTTGGGCATCAGGTCTTTAAAGTCGCTGGGCTTCAGCGAGAGGTCTTCCAGGGACACGGCCTTTTTCGGCGGCTCCTGCTCGGTTTCTTCCCTCGCCGTCGCCTCTTCCTTGGCCGAGGGCTCGGACCTGGCTTCGGTTTTTTCCTCCGCGGGAGCGGCCGGCTCGGGGGACTTCATGGCGACCTTTTTGGGCCTGGGCTCCGGGGGGCCGGGCTCTTGGGCGTTATCGCCCTTCTTGCCGTCTTCGGAGGTCTCGCTCTCCAGCTTGGCGTTTTTGGGAATCTTGGCGGCGACGGTCTCCTCTTTCACGCTGGAATTGTATTTGGCGGCGAACCTGGTTTTTTCCGGGGCCTTTTCCACGGCCGGTTTGGCGATGTCCGCCAACTGCAGCCCTTGGCCCGAGACCACGGCCGGGGGAGGGGGCGCCAAGTCTTGCGGGTTGACCCAGACCACCTCTTGGGGAGGGGGAGGCGGGGGCAGCTGGGCCCGCATCTTTTCTTGGAGGCGATAGAAGACGCTGCCCAACAGGGCGTGTAAAAACAGGGAGAGCAGCACGAAAAAGGCCACTCGGCGCATGTTTTTTTCGTCTTGTTCCGTCATTTTACCGTCATTTCGCTAGTTTGGCCTTGAGGCGCGATTTCCATTCCATACGCTCGGAGCGGCGCCTTTGGCCTTCTTCAAATCGGCGTTTTTCCTCGGTAGTTTCGGGGCTGACCGGCGGCACCTCGGTGGGGCAGCCCGACTCGTCCAAGGCCACGAAGGTGAGGTAGGCGCTGGCGGTGTGGCGACGCTCGCCGGAAAGCGGGTTTTCGGCCTCGATGCGGACCCCGATTTCCATCGAGGTGCGATGCGTGAAATTGACCGCGGCCTTGAGGATGACGATGTCGCCGAGGCGGATCGGCGAGATGAAGTGCAGGGCGTCCATGCTGGCGGTGACGGCGACCTTGCGGCAATGCCGGCTGGCGACGACCGCCGCGGCGATGTCGGTCCATTCCATGATGCGTCCGCCGAAGATGCTGCCGAGGGCGTTGGTGTCGCTGGGCAGGACGAGGTGGGTGAATTCCGCCGCCGAGGTTGAGACGGGTTTGGGGTCCATGCGCTTCCTTTCCGTGCAGAGCTATTTGCCGCGGATGAAATTCACCGCGATCATGAATCCAAAGAAAGCCGCGCCGTAATAGCCCCATTCGTAATGGGAAACCCCCTGTTTTTGCAAGAGATATCCGAGATTGAGGCCGCCCAGGCCGAGCAGGATATAGCTCAGGCGGTGCAGGGCGCCGCTGACCAAGCGGGCGTCGCGGCTTCCCGTCTTGGAGTTGACCGAGATCTCGCCCTTGTTGAGCAGGCGGAGGGTGCGCTCCAGCTCGGTGGGGAGCTTCAGGTAGCTGAGCAGGACTTCCTTGACCGCGTCGACGATCAGGTCGGCGAAGGTGCGGTCTTTGCCCAGCACGAAGGTTTCGGCATAGGGGATGATGATGGTCAGGGGATTGAGCTCGGGCGCGAGGTGGGTGGTCAGGCCCACCAATAGAATCAGGGCGCGCTCGAGCAGGGCCCAGTCCTTGGGGACGTTGAAGGTGTTGAGCAGGTCCTTGATCGAGATGTCGAGCTTGCGGAACTCGAGCAGGTCTTCCAGACGGTTCATCTGGTTGAGCTGGAAATTCTTCAGCTCCTCGATCTTGATGTCTTTCAGGCGCTCATAGAAGAACTCGACGATCTTGTCGAAGACCTCTTCATCCTGGGTCTTGGCGATGAAGCCCATCTCCTTCATGGCCTGGCTGATCACCTGGTTGTCGCGCTTGATGATGCCCTCGAAGAACTTGGCGATGCCTTTGCGCATGGGCTCGGAGATGCGCGCCACCGCGCCGAAGTCCATCATGATGATCTTGGGCACGATCTTCTTTTCGCGGAAGGTCCGAGGGGGTTCCTCGGGGGTCTCGCCCTCCGGCTCGATGACGACCTCGACCTCTTCTTCCACCGCCTGGACCAGGAAATTCCCGGGGTGCGGATCGGCGTGGTAGATGCCGTCGAGGAAGATCTGCTTGCAGTAGGCGTGGATGATCTTGGTCGCCACCTCGGCTGGATCGAGCCCCAGCTCGCGCAGCGCCTTGACGTTGCTGATCTTTACGCCCTCCATGAACTCCAGGGTCAGGACCCGGGTGGTGGAGCTTTCCCAATGCACCTTGGAGAAGAGCATGTCTTTCTCTTCCGCGAAGTTCTTGGCGAGGCGCTCGAGGTTCTCGCCTTCTTTCTTGAAGTCCAGCTCGTCGAGGACCACCTCCCGGATTTCGACATAGGTCTTTTTCAGGCCGTATTGGGGGAAGATCAGGTGCAGCAACCCGAAGATGCGCTTCAGGGTCTTGAGGTCGATTCGGACGATCTCCTCGATGTCGGGATACTGCACCTTGACGGCGAGCTTCTGGCCCGCCCGGTTCCAGGCGGCGTGCACCTGGCCCAGGGAGGCGCTGGCGATGGGCACCCGCTCGAAGCGCTCGAAGAACTCGTCGGGCCGCTTGTCGAATTCTTCCAGAAAGCGGCGCTCGATCTCGGAATAGGGCGCCGGGGGAACGGAGTCCTGCAGGCCTTCCAATTCCTCGGTGTAGGCCCTGGGCAGGAAGTGGGTCATGATGCTGATCATCTGCCCGACCTTGATGAAGAGGCCCTTGAGCTCGAGGATGTGCTTCTTGATCTGCTTGGCCGTCCGGAGGTGGGTGCGCTCCCAGCGGCTCTCCATCCTGGCTTCGCCCAGGACCTTGCTCAACATCGAGAGTCGCCAATAACGGAACAAGATGGCGAAGGTCAGCCAATAGACCTTGAGAAAGCGGACCTTGCTGGGGGAGGCGGGATTTCGGGCCATCGCTGGGCACCTTAATCAAGGAAGGGGAGGGAGGCAAGCGTCGTCGGGCCGTGGATCGGCGCTATTGCAAGAAGGCCGAATTTTCACTAGGAGTCTGCTCATGAAAATTCGAGTCCCCTCCATTCCCGACGAAGGCCTGGCCGTCGACTTCGACCAAGTCACCCCTTGGTGCGCTGAATTGCTGCGCTCCCGCCTCTCCTCCTTGTACCGACCCGGACAGGCCGTCTCCGGCCACGTCGACCTGGTCAAGACCCTGCAGAACGTCTCGCTTTCCGGGGAGGTGAGGCTCACCCTCCATCCGGCCTGCGCCCGCTGCGGGGCCGCCTTTACGCATGGGGTGGAGGTGCCGCTGCAGCGCAATTTGGCACCTTATTTCTCCGGGCCGCGGGAGTCCCTGCTTTCGGAGGAGGAAGAGATCGAGCTGAGCGCCGAAGACCTCGAGTTCAGTTTTTACCACGACGAGGAGATCGACCTGACCGAGATCATCGGCGAAGAGATCGACTTGGCCCTCCCCATGCAGTTCCTATGTAAGGAGGAATGCAAGGGCCTCTGCCCCCGTTGTGGGATCAACCGCAACGAGGCCTCCTGTTCCTGCCAGGAGGAGGTGGAGGGCTCCCCCTTTGCCGTCCTGAAGGGCCTAAAGCTTAAGTCATAGATTTTCTTTGACTTATTCCGATGCCCCCGGAAAAATAAGCGCCCTGAGCCTATTCTAACCTTATTCCCCGGGAGGTCCCCATGCGGAGGTCGCAGGTTTTTCCTTGGAATTTACTATTCGCCGCCCTCGTCGGCTTTGGCTTGTTGGCGCTGGATCCAAGCCAGGGGCCCCGCGCCCAAACCGTCGCCTTTCAGAATTCCAATACGGCCTGCGAAGGCGAGGTGGTCCTCTGCGACAGTTCCAATCCCTCGCCCTGTTCCGAATCCGAGGGGATCGCCTGCAAGAACGTCCAGGCCGCCGCCGATTTCAACGGCGACGGCTTCCCCGACTGTGCGGCAGGGACGAGTAACTTCCCCAACTCCGGCCAGAATTTCGACGTGTCGGTCCTGATGAACAGCGGCAACACCGGGCCCTGCGTCGGCGGTTCGGTTGACCAATTCGCGCCCAGCGCGGACTACGCCCTGATCTTCGGCAATCCCAAGGGCACCCCCACCCAGACGGATATCGGTTCGATCGTGGTGGGCGATTTGGGCGGCGGCTTTTTCGACGACCTCGCCGTGCCGGCCAGCCCCGAGTTTTCGCCGCAAAGCGCCGACCTGGTGTCGGCCTTCAGCGTGGCGGGAGGCGGCTTTGGACCGGCCGGGACGACCGCGGCCAGCACCTCAACCGCCCAATGGAACCTGGGAGGGGTGATCAGCTCCGCCTCGGACCAGGGGCAGCGCAACGCGGCCCTCCTGGATTGCGACGGAGACGGCGATCTCGATGCGGCGGTGGCCGGCGGCAACCTGAACAACCGAAAATATGAAATCGATATTTTGCGAAACGACGGGACCGGCCTCCAGGACATCGTTGGGGGAGACGTCTTCGACACGATGATCCCCTTTGCCAATTCGAGTCCGTCCCCCGTGCTCAGCGTTGCCGTTGCGGATTTCGACAACCGTCAGGGAGACGACTTGGTCGTAGCCGTCCACGACGACTCCGTTACTCCTGACCAAGATTTGGTTTCGGTCTGCCTCAATAACGGCAGCTGCGGCTACACCTGCTCTCAGGCGGTGGATTTGAATGCCCCTTTTCCTGGACAAAATGGGGTGAATTCTCGGTCGATCGCGGCCGGTGACTTCGACGGCGACGGCCAGGCGGACTTCGTCGTCCCCGAGCCGGGCCTCGATAACACCGCGGGGAACGAGCGGGGCCTGCATTACTACCTCGGTAACGGAAACGGCACCTTCGCCACCCCGGGCATCCATGTGCCCTACAATCAGCCCTTGGGAGGATTCCCCTTCGTCGTGACGACTGGTTACTTCAATAACGACAACATCCTCGACGTCGCCGTTAATTACCTCGTGTTGGGCCGAAAGGTAGTGGAGAGCGGAAATGTCGGGGTGGTGACCTCCGACGGGGCGGGCGGTTTTGATGTCGCCACCTTGAGTTACGGTCCCAACCAGGTGATTGATCAAAGCGGGATCGATGCGGCCAACTTCGACCAGCAGGGCTGCGACGACATCATCGCGGTGGCCACCGAGATCATCAACCTGCCGACGGCCATCCTCTCCCAGCGGGAGGCCTTTGTATTCCTGAACCAAACGGTCGCGATGAGCGCCGTGGCCGGCGCCGACCAGAGCGCCGCTCTCAATACCGCGACGGCCATCTCGGGTGCCTCCTGCACCCTGAATCCCGCCGATCCCGGGGCCGAGTTGAGCGTCGGCTGGACGGTGACGCCGGCTGCCGGTGCCACCCTCACCGGCGTCGATACCTTGACGCCCAGCCTCACCGCGACGGTCCCCGGCGACTACACCCTGACCCTGACCTGCAATACCCGCTGCACGGGCGATGTCACCGATACGAAGGTGGTGACGGTGGCCGGGGTGCCCCCGCCTTCGGGCACCCAGGGGGGATGCCTGGCGAACCTGACGCCGAATGGAGGGAACGACGTGAAATGGAGCTATGCCTTGTTGATGATGCTGCCCTTGGTGTTTGGACTGCGGCGCCTGAGCCCGAAGGGGCTGGCGAGCCTGGCGCTGGTGGCGGGTCTGCTGGGGTTGGCGGTACCTGCGAAGGCACTGACGACGTCGTTCAGCGTGAACACGTTCGAGCCGACGGTGGACGACTCGGAGTACTTCACGGTGTACGGGTCGCCGACGATGCTGCAGCGGAACTTCCACGTGGGGTTCTACCTGGACTACGCGCACAATCCCTACGAGTTCGGGAACGCGAATTTCAACCGGGTGTCCGGGATCGTCGACCATCTGTTGACGGGCAATATCGCGGGCTCCTACGCGGCCTTCGACTGGATGACGGTGGGGCTGCTGATCCCGATCCACTTTTGGGAAGGGATCCGGACGACGCCGCCGGTGGGCAACGAGAACAACTTCGACATCGGGGACATCCAATTGGTGCTGAAGTTCCGGCTCTTGACCGGGAGAAGCACCACGTGGGCATTTCGGTGGTGCCGTTCGCGAGCTTTCCGACCTCGTCGGGGGCGAGCGATTTTTGGGGAACGGGAGCTTCGCGGGCGGGGCGAAGGTGGTGATCGACGGCCGGATCAAAGACCGGGTGAGCATCGCGCTGAACGTGGGCTATCTGGCGAGAGACCGGGTGTTTGATGTGGGCGGGAACGAGCTGAACGACCAATTTTTGGCGGGCTTAGGCATCAGCATCGACATCCTGAAGCAGAAGCTGAAGCTGATCGGCGAGGCGCAGATGGCGACGGTGACGAGCGACTTTTTCACGCGCCGGACGACTCCGGCGGAGGCACGGGTGGGCTTCCGGTATACCTGGGCGAACAACCACGACCTGAATGTGGGCGGCGGCTTCGGGCTGTCGAACGGGATCGGGAGCCCGGACTTCCGGGTGTTCGCGGGGTATACGTACACGAAGCGGCCGGTGGCGGAGGCGACGGTACCGCAGCCGCCGATCTCGGAGGTGAACGTTGGCGACGAATTGACGGCGCAGGACAAGATCTACTTCGACTTCGACAAGGCGACGATCCGGGACATCAGCAAGCCGACCTTGGACAAGATCGCGGGCTTCATGAAGGCGCATCCTGAGATCGCGAAGGTGAAGATCGACGGATACACCTGCGACTTGGGAACGGACCGCTACAACCTGAAGCTGTCGCAGCGGCGCGCGAACTCGGTGGTGACGTATCTGGAAGGGCAGGGGATCGACCCGAGCCGGATCGGGACGGTGACGGGCCACGGAGAGGCAGATCCCTTGGTTCCGAACAAGGACGAGCCTAGCCGCGAGCAGAACCGCCGCGTCCAGATCTTCGTCGAATCTGTGCAGAAATAGCGCCGAATTACATCTATCTCTGATTCTATACGAACCCGGGGAGCCAAGGATTTTGGCCCCCGGGTTTATTTTTCGGAGGGGAGGCCGGAGGAAAAATGCTTTGACTAAAGGGGCTTTCTCCCTACAATGCCGGCCAAAGAGCCTAATTCCGTCGCGTTGCATAACAAATCCGAATCTTGGCACTTTGGGAGGCCTTCCATGACGAAGCTTTCGTATGTTGCAGCCCTTGCCTTGCTATTGGGTATTTCCCCCACGTCCTTCGCCCAGACTTTTCGCAATTCCGACGTTTCAGAAGAGTCGAGGGTCGTTTCTCCTCCCCTCAATCAGCAGATCCCGAACGAATTCAACCCTGCCAGTGTCACTTGCGGCCATTTCACCGACGACAACGGCGATGGGCAAGTGACGGACGAGGATTTCTTCGATTGCGCCACTCTCCAAGGCCAGGTGCCCTTTTCCAGCCCCCAGCCCTCCGAATCCAATCTTTGCGTCCTCATCAACCAAGGAATTCAAAACAATTCCCCCAACCAGTTTTTTGACGGCTATGCCGAGACCTTTGGGGCGAATATCATTGGCGTTCAAAGCACCAGCGGGACCCTGCGCAGCGGCGCGCTCGATGGAACTGGGGTTGCCGATTTGGTGGGCATTTTGGCGGGTCCTCGAGGCTCCATCAGTTTGCCCCTGCGCACCATGGCTAACGCCAATTTCGCCACCAATACCGGGGATGACTGCACTGTCTTGGATCCCGTTGCGGGTAGTACCACGGATGTGGATTGGCAGGTGACGAACATCTCCGAGGCGGGGACCCTGCAAGAGCAGGGGGAACGCGGACTGGAGCTCTTTGACTGCGACGGAGACGGCGATCTCGATTCGGTGGCCGCGGTCTCTAACGCGGGGGATTCTAATTTTTACATCAATGTCAACCTGAATACCGGTTCCGGCCTGCAGCCGGGACCCAACCAGTTTTTCACCCAGATCTCCACCGGCATCGACGAGAGCGTTCCCTCGGTTTTGGACGTGGGGGACTTTAACGGCGACGGCATCCTCGATGTCGCCTTCGCCAGCAACGGGGACGATACGGATTCTTTGGCAGTTTGCTACGGAGACGGTACCGCGGACGATTGCAGCTTTACCTGCAGCAACCAGGTGAACTTGGAGACGGTGACCGGTTTCAATGCTAGCCCCACCTCGATCGAGGCCGCCGATTTCGACGGGGATGGCGACCTGGATGTCGCTATCGTCCTTCCCGACAGCGACGCCCTGGGGTATTTCTTCAACAACGGCAGCACCTCGGCCTCGGGTCCCAACTTCTCCGGCGCCGCCGGACAATTCCAGCTGGTCGATACCCTGCCCCCGCCCGGCAATCGGCCCTATGCCGTCATTTCCGGTTTTTTTAATAACGACGATGTCCCCGACGCGGCGGTGACCAACGGGGGCCCGTCTTTCTTTCCCGCTCCGCCGCCGATCCCGATCACTTTCTTGAAGGGCGGCGGATTGAACGCGCCCGGTAACGTCGTCGTGATCAACTCCAACGGCAGCGGCGGTTTCCTGCCGGTCGAACCGCTGACCTTGCCGGTTTCCACGGTGGCGGGCCTCCCTTTTGCCAATCCGGACGCGATCGAGGCGAAGGATTTCGACCACTGCGGCGGCGACGACATCGTGGCCCTGACCGAGGGTCCCCTGGCCTTGCCCGCCGCCAACGTGATCGTGAAGCATGCCGCCTTTTGGTATAACCTCGACGAGCCGCCGACCGCGACCGCGGTCAGTCCCTTGACGGGCGACGTCGATACCCCCATCGCGGTGACCGCCACCTGCTCCGACCCCACCGACGACGACCGCAGCTATTCGTGGACCATCGCGGGGCCCGCGGGCTCCAGCTCCAGCATTACCCCCGCCAGCGGTTCTCTGATCGGGACGGCGGTGGATATCGCCGGCAGTTTCCAGGGCGACACCCCTGGCAATTACACCCTGACCTTGAGTTGCAATTCTTGCGACCTGAGCGCTACCGCGACGGTCCTGATCACCCTAAACCAACAAACCCTGTTCACCCAGGGGGGATGCCTGGCGAACCTGACGCCGAATGGAGGGAACGACGTGAAATGGAGCTATGCCTTGTTGATGATGCTGCCCTTGGTGTTTGGACTGCGGCGCCTGAGCCCGAAGGGGCTGGCGAGCCTGGCGCTGGTGGCGGGGCTGCTGGGACTGGCGGTACCTGCGAAGGCGCTGACGACGTCGTTCAGCGTGAACACGTTCGAGCCGACGGTGGACGACTCGGAGTACTTCACGGTGTACGGGTCGCCGACGATGCTGCAGCGGAACTTCCACGTGGGGTTCTACCTGGACTATGCGCACAATCCCTACGAGTTCGGGAACGCGAATTTCAACCGGGTGTCCGGGATCGTCGACCATCTGTTGACGGGCAATATCGCGGGCTCCTACGCGGCCTTCGACTGGATGACGGTGGGGCTGCTGATCCCGATCCACTTTTGGGAAGGGATCCGGACGACGCCGCCGGTGGGCAACGAGAACAACTTCGACATCGGGGACATCCAATTGGTGCTGAAGTTCCGGCTCTTGGACCGGGAGAAGCACCACGTGGGCATTTCGGTGGTGCCGTTCGCGAGCTTTCCGACCTCGTCGGGGGCGAGCGATTTTTTGGGGAACGGGAGCTTCGCGGGCGGGGCGAAGGTGGTGATCGACGGCCGGATCAAAGACCGGGTGAGCATCGCGCTGAACGTGGGCTATCTGGCGAGAGACCGGGTGTTTGATGTGGGCGGGAACGAGCTGAACGACCAATTTTTGGCGGGCTTAGGCATCAGCATCGACATCCTGAAGCAGAAGCTGAAGCTGATCGGCGAGGCGCAGATGGCGACGGTGACGAGCGACTTTTTCACGCGCCGGACGACTCCGGCGGAGGCACGGGTGGGCTTCCGGTATACCTGGGCGAACAACCACGACCTGAATGTGGGCGGCGGCTTCGGGCTGTCGAACGGGATCGGGAGCCCGGACTTCCGGGTGTTCGCGGGATATACGTACACGAAGCGGCCGGTGGCGGAGGCGACGGTACCGCAGCCGCCGATCTCGGAGGTGAACGTCGGGGACGAATTGACGGCGCAGGACAAGATCTACTTCGACTTCGACAAGGCGACGATCCGGGACATCAGCAAGCCGACCTTGGACAAGATCGCTGGCTTCATGAAGGCGCATCCTGAGATCGCGAAGGTGAAGATCGACGGATACACCTGCGACTTGGGAACGGACCGCTACAACCTGAAGCTGTCGCAGCGGCGCGCGAACTCGGTGGTGACGTATCTGGAAGGGCAGGGGATCGACCCGAGCCGGATCGGGACGGTGACGGGCCACGGAGAGGCGGATCCCTTGGTTCCGAACAAGGACGAGCCTAGCCGCGAGCAGAACCGCCGCGTCCAGATCTTCGTCGAGGCGGTGCAGAAGTAATATCGCTGGGTGGTTTTCGAAATGGGCGCTCGGCAGGTTCGAGCGCCCATTTTATTTTATAAATGATTTCAGTTGGTTATGCTGTGAGCCGCGGATTTCATTTTGACAAGCTTTCCTTTTCCTTTCTAATTGTTGGGGTACTGTCAGGGCTGAAATTAATGGTGGGAGGTTTTTGCACATGAATCGCTATTTTGTCTGGTTGTTCGGTGTTTTTTCGTTTTTTCCATCGCTGTTAGCGCCCCCATCCGCCCATTCCCAAACGCTATTTCAAAATAATAATCTCGCCTGTGAGGCCGACCCGGTGCTTTGCTCCACCGGCGGTTGCACGTTTCCTGACGTCAATTCGCTCTCCTGCAGAAATATTCAGCGGGACCTCACTTACCGGGGTGCTGATTTCAACGGCGATGGATTTACCGACTGCGTTGCCGCCCGCGAGGCCAGCTTCAATTCGACCGTCGCAGAGCCGAGGGCCAGCGTCCTGATCAATCGGGGAAACGGCGCCACCCCCTGCACGCCCGGCCCAGGTTCGCAATTCAATCCTTCCCTGGATTACCTCCTGACCGGCCTGGGTACCTCCAGCTTTAACGGTGTCGTCATGGCGGGTGACCTGAACGGCGGCAACAGCGATTTCCTGGTCCCGAATTTCTTCTCCGGCCAAAAGAATATGGTGAGCGCCCTCAATCCCGGGGCCGGATTCGGGCCCGATGGGAGCACCCTCACGACCTCGGACGTGAATTGGGAGCTGGATAACCAAGATAGTTTCAACCTGTTCTTCGGGCAGAGGAATTCCGCCCTGCTGGATTGCGACAATGACGGGGATCTTGACGTCGCCTTGATGGTCGACCAGAGCAGCCCTTCGCCCCAGGATTTTTTTATCGATGTACTGCGCAATAACGGCTCGGGCCTGCAACCCATCGCGGCCGGCTCCCGCTTCGACACGAATGTCGCCACGAATTTCAGCGGAGACGCGATCCTGACGGTGAACGATTTCAATAATGACCAAAATCTGGATGTCGCCACCGCCATCTTCACGGATAGCGACGGTGTGCCCGTGACCCAGGTGGCGACGGTTTGCTTGGGCAATGGCAACTGCGGTTTTACTTGCCCGCCGACCCCAACCCTCAATTTAGTGGATCAACACCCCGGTCAGGATCCGATTCCCGTCTCCATCGAGTCCGGTGATTTCGATGGTGATACCAATGCGGATTTGGTGGTCTCGGAGCCCGGTCTCTCCGCCTCCGACCCCGTTCCGACGCCTGAGCCGCAGGGCCTGCAGTATTATTTCGGCGACGGAAACGGAAATTTTCCCCGTGCCACCTTCGTGCCCTACGATCTGTCCGCCTTCAGCCTGAACGTCGCGGTGCTGACGACAGGATGCTTCAATAACGATAACGTCCGCGACGTCGCCGTGACCTCCCAGGATGCGGAATCCCCGCTCAACAACTTGGGAATCTTCCTTTCCGACGGGAGCGGCGGCATCCGTACCCCCTTTGCCTTGTTCGCGTCCGGGGGGATGGAGGGGATGCGTTCCGTGGAAAGCGCGGACTTTGACAATGCCGGGGGAGATGACTTGATGGTTCTCGCCCGCAATCCCGCTGTCAATGGCGATCAGGCCGCCTTCGTTTTTATGAACAGCCTGGAGACCCTCAGCGCCATCGCCGGGGCCGACCAGACGGGGAATCCCAACCAGGCGCTGGCGGTCAGCGGCGCCTCCTGCTCGCTCTCCCCCGACGATCCGACCGATCCGGCGCGTTTTGAGGCTACCTGGACCGTGACCTCGGCCCCGCCGGGACCCGCGCCCACCTTGTCGGGGGCGAATACCCTGACCCCAACTTTTCAGGGCAGCGTCCCGGGTGTCTATACTTTACAACTGCAATGCCGGACGCGCTGCACCTCCGTATCCCTCGATACCAAAAACATCACCCTTGCGGGTCCCGCCCCGACGCCGGTTCCCACGCCGAGCCCCGCGCCTCTCCTGGCGACTCAAGGGGGATGCCTGGCGAATCTGACGCCGGTTGAGACCGGAGTGACTTGGATGGGGAGCGCGGTGCTGCTCTCTCTGACGCTAGGGCTGTGGTGCCTGGCGAGGGGCGCCCTCCGCAAGGGACGCTAAGCGGGCTTATTTCAGCAATAAGACTACGAGTCCGCCGATGGCGGCGATGCCGACCACGATGCCGGCCAGGATCATGAGCTTTTCGGCGGTGGAGAAACCCGGTTTGGCCGGCATAGCCGCCGCGCCGGGGGCGGAAGCGGGGGGCGGTGCCTCGGGGGAGGCTTGGGGCGCGGCTTGGGCGGCCTCCGCGGCCTTTTGTTCCTCTTCGGCGGCCTTTTCCTTTTCCAGGGCCTCTTGGACGGCCTTTTCCTCCGCTTCCTTCCGGGCCCGTTCTTCCTCTTCGAGCTGTTTGGCCTTGCGTTCTTCCTCCAGCTGCTTCTGGGCGAGGAGCTCCGCCTCGCGCATGGCGGCCTCGCGTTTTTTCTTGGAAATCTCCTGGCTGATCACCTCGAGGTTCACGTCTTTGGGGTTGCGGTAGAGGATCTTCACCGTTCCCAGCATGACCTTGTCGCCGTCGCGCAACAGCTTCTCCTCAACCCGGTCGTTGTTGACGAAGGTGCCGTTCTTGCTTTGCAGGTCGACGATCACGATCCCGCCCCACTTGCGCTCGAGCTTGGCGTGCAGCCGGCTGATGACGTTCTCGTCGATGATGAGGTCGGCGTTGCTGTCGCGCCCGATGACCACCTCTTGCTTGGAATCGGGGATCAGCAATTTCTTGCCGGCCGCGACCCCGTTGAGCACCTCGATGCTGGGGGTCTCGTCGGTGTCGAGGGTCTTCATCATCTTCTTGATCAGCTTGATCTCGAGGATGTCGGTGTCAGTATCCTCCTCGACGGGATGCTCGGGGCTATCCTCGGCGAGGAGGAAGCGGATTTCGTAGTCCTCGATGCGGATGACGTCCCCGGAGCGGAGCAGGTTTTTCTCGAGCGGACGCAGCTTTTGGTTGTTGAGGAAGGTTCCGTTGCCACTCTTGAGGTCGCTCAGGAAATAGTCTTGGGCCTCACGGACGATCTCGGCGTGGCGCCGGGAGATCGACTTGATGGGCAGCTCGATGTCGCAGGTGTTGGTGCGCCCGAATACGATGGTGTCCTGGGGCAGGTTGTATTCCTGTTCCTCCTGGGTCTTCAGGTTTTGGATGATGAACTTAGGCATGGGCCGGGAACGATCTTACTTGCACTTGCCGTTTTCGGCGATGATTTTTTGCGCGGCGTCGATGGAGGACTGCAGGTCTTTGGGGGCCACCTTGGTGAAGCGGCAGAGGTAATTGACCGCCGAGGCCGTATCCCCGCCCTGCAGCTTCAAGGCCCCCAGGCCGAACAGGGCCCGCGGGTAGTTGGCGTCGATGGCCAAGGTCTTTTCGTACCAGGAAGAGGCGCTGCCGTAGTCGCCCAGGCGCAGGTAGGCGTAGCCGAGGTTATAGGCGGCATCGGCGTAATTGGGGACCTGCTGGAGCAGGGATTGGTAGTAGTTGATCGCCTCTTGGTAGAGGCCGCGGGCGGCGTCGAGGCCATTGCGCCCCCGCGCGTCCTCGGCCTGGCTGAACTTGGCGTAGGCGAGGTTGAAGAGGATCCTGGGGTCGTTGGGCTGGGCCTGGCGGGCCAAGCTCAATTCGCGCTCGGCCAGGACGTAATTCTTTTCTTGGATGTAATACAGGCCCATATTCAAGTGGGCGTCGAGGTTGTTCGGGTTGGCCTCCATGGCCTTGTTGAAGGCGAATTGGGCCTTGTTGTTGTCGCCCTTCTCCATGTACAGAGAGCCCAGCTCCCTCCAGACCTCGGAGGCCGAGGGCTGGATCTCAAGGGCGACCTTGTAGCGGATCATGGCCTCATCCAGCTTACCCTGCGCCTTGTACATATTGCCCAATTCGAAATTCGCCAGGTAGTTGCGGGAATTGGCCTCGGTGGCCAGGCGGAAGGCCTCTTCCCCCTCCTTGAAGTATTGTTGTTGATTGCCGGATTTACGGGCCAACTCCCGCAGGATGATGCCCTTGTTGTAATAGGCATCGGAGAATTTTTTGTCGGCCTTGATCGCCTTATTGGCCCAGTCCAAGGCCTCGTCGTAGTTTTGCAGCGTATAATAAAGGGTGGCCAGGTGATTGTAAGGGGCCGGGTACTTCGAGTCGATTTTGATGCTCTTGAGCAGGGCCTCTTTGGATTGATCGTATTGCTTGAGGTACATGTAAGTGAGGCCCATGTTGTTCCAGGCCTCGGTATACTCTTGGGAGATCTCGGTGGCGGTCTTGAACTCGAAGAGGGCCTTCTGGAGGTCGCCGGCATTCAGGTAGCTGACGCCCTGATTATTATGGAACACCGCTTGGTCGAGGGGGCGCACAATATAACGCGCTGTGGCAAGCTGGGGAAAAAAAAGGATGAGAGCTGTCAACGTGGTGGTTAAAATCTTCGATAAGTGCTTCAACTTAGATCTCCCTATCGTAATACGTCGCCGGTAGGTTTAAGATTGTAGTTTATTTCTTTGCAATATCAAGATTTTATGCTACCCGCCGCCACAAAGGGGTGGTTCGGGCACAGTAGCCAAAAAGCCCAAAGGGATTTCATGAAAGGTCCTTCCAAATCTGGAGCCGAAGAAAATACCTTTATTAAAGCCTATGAAGAGCTTGAGAGGGCCCCTCAAGGTCCCGTGCGGGGTCCCGAGGCATTTCCGCTTTTGGAAATCGTGCAGGGGCCCAAACATGGGGCCTGGTTCACGGTCGCCTATCAGAAAGAGCTGACCCTCGGCCGCGCTGCCACCAACAGCATCATCCTCGAGGACAACAGCGTCTCCCGCTCCCACGCCGTCATTCAGGCGACGGGCAACAATACCTATACGGTGCGGGACATCGGTTCCCGGAACGGCACCTTTCTCAACGAGAAAAAAATCCAAGGCGAAACCCCGCTCAAGCACCTCGATACGATCAAGGTGGGCATTTACGTGCTTCGCTTCCTGGAAGAGGCCACCGACGAGCCCTACGAGCAGGAGGTCAAGGAAGAGTTCACCCCCCGGGTGGCCGAAGAGGCCATTCAGATGACTTCCGAAGCTCAGGCCTCTGTTCCGGAACCTGAACCGGAGCCTGAGCCTGTCGCGGCGCCGGAGCCCGAACCGGAGCCCGAGCCCCTCGTCGAGAAGACCTTGCACGAGGACATCAAAAATATCGTCCCTGCGGAAGCGTTCGTCCCGGCCGCGGCGGCCAAGGGCAAGTCCAAGGGCCTTCGGAATTTCCTCATCCTCCTGGTGATCTTCGGCCTGATCGGCGGCAGCGCCTATTTGGCCAATCGCGCGGGCGCCTTCAAAAAACTGAAGGCCTACCTCGGCGCGTCCAAGACCAAGATCGTGGAAAAGCCGAAGACCGAGACGGAAAAGCCCAGCGGCGAGGTGCCCAAGGTGGTCACTCCGCCGAAGGTCGAGACCTCCCCAGCCGGCCAGGCCGTGCCGGTCTTCATCGAGGCCGACGCCAAGCCCCTGCCGGCGAAGCTCTTCTACAAAGAAAAAGAGCTGGGGCAGACCCCCTTCAAGATCAGCCTGCAGGTGCCGGTGGGTCAGCCGCAGGAGCTGACCGCCGAGTTTTTCCTCGAGAATATCGGGGAAAAATGGACCGAAAAGGTCACCTTCCAGGCGCAGAAGCAGGATGAAGTCGTCCCGGTGAACGTCCAGGCGAAGATCGGCCAGCTCAAGGTGGTGGCTCTGCCGAAGAACGGCGAGCTCTACCTCGAAGGCAAATTCCAGCCCAACCAGGCGGAGATGAAGCCGCTCAAGGTCTCGAATCTCACCTTCGATCTGCCCGTGTACCTGCCCTTCGGAAAATACGTGGCCGAGGCGCGCATGCCGGAGACCCTCGAGGGCAGCACCTCGACGGTCAATGCGGTCAAATTCCGCCGCGAGTTCGAGCTGACGCAGGCCGCCCCCCAATTCACGATTGAAGCCGGCGACGAGGCGATCAAGACCTTCCCGGCGCAGATCAACAGCAATCCCCCGGGCGCCGACCTCTTGGTCGACGGCAAGAAGGTGGGCCAGACCCCCTATAACGGCAACCTGCCGACGGGCCGGCATAAGCTGGCTTTGAAGAAGGAAGGCTTCAACGACTTCGAGAAGGAGCTCAGCATCGAGCTCAACACGCCCTACACGGCAAATTTCAACCTCAACACCAGCCCCGCGGGCGAGTTCATCAACAAGGGGCGGCAATTGTTGAAGGCCGGGCAGTACAACGAGGCGGTGGAAAACTTGGCCGAGGCGCTCAAGCGGCAGCCGGAGGCCACCGAGCTGGCGCAGATCCACATGCTCTTGGGGCAGGCCTTCCTCAAGACCCAGACCTTCGATCAGGCGCTGGCCTACTTTCAACGCGCCAAAGACAGCCCCGAGTACGCCAAATCGGCCGAGCTGGGCATGGCCGAGGCCTATTCGGGTCTCGGGCAGAACGACAAGGCCTTGGTGGCCCTGATCAACATCGTGCTCAACACCAAGGATGAAAAGATCCAGAGCGACGCCGAGTCGCTCTACCACAAGATCTCGCCGATGAAGTCCGTGCTTTACGTGGCCACGGAGCCGCCGGGAGCCCAGATCAGCGTCAACGGCAATCCCATCTCTCAGGCGACCCCGGTCATCCTTTCCGACCTCCTGGTCGGCTCCTATCGCGTCAGCATCCAAAAGGACGGTTTCAAGCCCTTCGAGAGCCGGGTGAGCGTCCCGCTTTCCGCGATCAAGCCCCTGATCGTCAAGCTGGAGCCCGCGCAGTAAGCCGGCATCCGGCGTCCCGGGGCACGAATCGCCTTGACTTTGCATCGGCTCGCTTTTTTAATTATCCTGAATTTATCCGTTTTTTTCCTATCCTGAGGACTTATGGCCAAAAATAATCAAGAAGAGGCGCTGACCGCCGGTTACCCCCGGATCGAGAAATTGATCGAGACGGAGGATTTTGACGCGGTGAATAAAAGCTTTGGGCATTCCTTTGAGGAGCTCGAGAAAATCGCCAAGCAGAAGAGCGGCCTGGGCAAGGGCAAGTCGGCCAAAAAGGCGATGCGCTCCTACGAGCTCACCATGGATTTATTTAAAGAATTGTTGAAGCTAAAATACCAAATGATGGAGGTCCTCAAAAAAGAGGGGGCGAAGCCATAAATCGCAACGGGCAGGTAGCTTAGCCGCAACTTTGCCTCCCTCCCATCTCGATAATTGAGCTTGAGATGGGAAAGCGTTAATTTCCCAGGGGCTTTTGTAGGAGGATTTCATGGCCGACACTTATGTGAATACTCAAGGTTTTAGCCCGGTTGATACCCGGCAACTGATGCGTCAGGCGGACGCCTTTTCCCGCAGCCACGACGTGGTGGGAGACGCCGGTTTCAACAAGGCCCTCGGCATCGCCCAGGACGTCATGTCGCTGGCCGGCCCCGCGATCGGCGCCGCGACCCCCTACATGGGCCGCATGGGCGCGGCGGTGGCGACGGCGGCCATCTCCGGGGTGGCGGGCAGCAATGGCCAAATCTTCGCCCCCGGCCTCAACACCTCGCCTACCTCGAATTTCGCCAGCTACGGCGGCGCCGGCAAGATGCTCAGCATGCCCGGCACAGCCCCCGGATATCCGGGCGCGGGCGGCGCGAGCGGCATGCCGGGCACGGCCCCGGGTTTTCCGGGCGGTGGCGGGGCCCCGGGCATGAACCCGATGGGCGGACAGGACGTCAGCCAGTTTGACTCGCAGATCAACTCGATGATGAACAACAACCTGACCTTCCTGGCCCTCCAGACCAAGGTGCAGAACGTCTCGCAGGTCAGCCAGATGATGTCGAACATCGCCAAGACCGATTCCGACGCCAAGCTGAACGCGATCCGTAACGTCCGCAGCTAAGCTCGGACCCGACGAAGAAAATGCTATAAAATTTTGGGTAAATGGTTATTCTATAATTATAGAAGCCATTTACCCTTTTTTTTATCGAGGTCCCTATGATCCAAGTCCCCAGCGAAGACCTGCGCATTTTGCTCGAAGCCGGTTATCTTTACCTGGGCATGCAGCGGTACAAAGAGGCCAAGGAGGTCTTCGAGGGCGTAGTAGTACTTGCGCCCAAGAGCGAGGTTCCCTTGGTGGCCCTCGGCAATGTCTATTGCGTCCAAGCCAAGTTCGACCAGGCCATCAAGACCTATAAGCAGGCCCTGGAGGTCGAGCCTAAGAGCGCCTTTGCGACGGCCTATCTGGGCGAGGCGCTGTTTTTTCGCGGGGATAAGGAGGGGGCGGTGGAGACCCTCGAGAAGGCCTCCAAGATGGATCCTGACGGCAAATCCGGCGATTTCGCCCGCTCCCTGCTCGACTTGATCAAGAAGGGCTTCACCCCCGCGGTGACCCCTCAGAAATAAGCGGAAACCCATGCGGCTTAAAAAATACTTTTTGGTGATTTTTGCGGTGTTTTTCCTGGCCGCCTGCGGCCAAGAGACCCTGCAGCAGGGCCTGGGCGAGCAGGATGCCAACGAAATCATCGTCGTCCTGTACCAGAACGGCGTCAATGCGACCAAGGTGAAGGTCGAGTCCTCCGAAGGCGCTTCCTACACGATCACCGTCCCCAAAGACGCGATTCAAAACGCGCGCCGCATCCTGGTCGAAAACAACCTCCCTAAGGCCAAAGAGCTGGGCTCCGAGGGCATCTGCAAAGAGAAGGGGCTCATTCCCACGCCGGAAGAGGAAAAATGCCGGAAGCTGCTGGCGAAGAAGGGCGACATCATCAATTCGCTGCAGCGGGTCCCTGGCGTCATTGACGCGGATATCGTGCTGAACGTGCCCGAGATCAGCCCCTTTAACACCGAGACCCAAAGCAATCTGAGGCCCACCGCCTCCGCCGTGATTCGCGTCAAAAAGAGCCAGGACGGCTACGAGGTCACCGAGGCGCGGATGCAGCAGTTCATCTCGAAATCGGTTGAAAACCTCGACCCGCGCGACGTCTCGGTCATCATCAGCTATGTCCAACCGCCTCAGGAAGTGATCGGCAAAGGACCCCAGGTGGCCGGCGGGGAAGTCGCGGCCAGCGGTGTCAAGCTGGCGAGCATCGCCGGCTTGGTGATGAAGGCCGAGTCGGTGAAGCGATTCAAGATCTTCGCCATTGTCATGCTGGTGCTGCTCCTGGGGGTCTCAGCCGCCTTGATCCTGAACGTCATCAAGCTGACCAAGATGCGGCAAGAATTGAAGGTCTCCAAATTGAACTCCGGCCTGGCCGAAGTGCAGGCCGGCGCCTCGCCGCCCCTGCTCGAGGGCGGGGCCGGGGCTCAGGCCCAGCTGGGGGCTGGAGAAAAGGTCGGGGCTGCGCCAAAATAGGCAATAATACCTTCCCCAGACGAAACTTCAGGGGTTTCCCATCCCGATAAAGGGATAGATTGGTGATAGGAATTTTTGGAGTTTTTCATGGAATTTCAAGCGATTAACCCGGCGCAAATCAGCATGGACCTCACGAGTCGACCGATCGTGAACTCGACCGGCGTCCGTTTGGTACAGGGCGGTAGCCTGCTGGATAAACCCACCTTCGGCGAAAAGTTCATGATGGGGCTCAAGAAATTCGGCTCCATCTTCGCCAGCATCGGGTCCAGCATCCTGCGGTTCATGCCCTTTCCCGGCGCCCAAGTGGCCGCCGCGGGACTCTACGGAGTGGGGCAGCTGGCGCAGCGCTCTTACGAAAACCAAGTGGCGAAGCGGCTCAATAACCTCGCCCTGGACGAGGCCGCCGCCCAGACCAGTTTTCAGATGGTAACTCCCGGATTTGGCATGTTTGGGTCGCCCGGCGATGTGGCCGCGGCGGGCCCGGTCAGCAGTTTTGACCAGCAAAAACTAGATACGGTACTGACCCGCGAGGCTGCCGCCCGCGAAAACATCTCGGCGATGTAAGGCCGAGCGGTCTTTGGCCGCAAAAAGGGAAAGTCATGGCCGACCCCGTCAGCAAGCGTCTCCCCGAAGCCAGCAACAACGCGGTTTCCACGGTCCACAGCAACGAAGAAGGTCGCTCCGAAGTGCATGGCAGCGATCCCTTTCTCGAATTGATCGTCAGCAACTCCACCGATTATCGAGCCGCCTCGGACCTGGGAATGGGCCTGCGCGGCATCCAATCTCCGCTCGACCGGTTGGCCCGGGAACGGGTCTTCGATTCTATTGTACGGAAAACATTAGAGAATCCCGAGCATCCCTACTATTCCCTGGTCAGCCCGGCCACGCGAAAAGAGATGATCCAGCGCATCACGGCCTTGCTGGATTCCTCCCACTATCTAAATCCCGTTAAACGACAGTCTTAACCCTTTTTTGGGGGGGAAAGTCCCCAGATCTGGGAAATGTGAGCACCACTTGTGCACGTTTTGCAGTGGTAGGGGGCGGGGGTAGGTGTTTTGTTATCGGGACCCTGCCTAAAAAGTTGTTATAAATCGAAAGCTTAATTTTTTTATTTCCCCTCATTTTTTTAGCAACACGCTGGCTGGTTTCTTGCAACAGTATCCGCCTGAGGAAAATGGGTTGTCAGGCACACATTCATTGACTAAGGGGAAAAACGCATGAGTCGGACAGCTACGCAACGGGCCGTTAAGAAAAACGCCGTGAATCCCGCCACCGTTAACGCAGTGCAAGAAGATTTAAGCGGTCGCGATAGCCTGATCGAGCAATACCTGCCTTACGCCACCTCGATAGCCAACAAAGTGGCGCAAACCCTCTCCAACGACGCCGATATCGAAGAAATCATCTGCAATGCCCGCCTGGGCTTGCTGGAAGCGGCCAAGCGCTTCGACCCCAAGTTCAACGTGGATTTCAAGACCTTCGCCTATTACCGCATCAAGGGCGCGATCTATGACGGGCTGCGCAAGACCGGCTGGATCCCGCGTTCCCTGTACAGCAAGATCAAGTTCGAGCAGGCCGCCAACGAATACCTCCAGACCATGGCCGACAAGAGCGCGACCACCAAGCTCAGCGCGGATGAAGAGATTGGCGAGCTCTACGATACCGTCAACAGCCTGGCCTCGATCTACATCATCAGCATCGACGCCAGCGAAGAGACGATGGAGATCGAGGACAAGAAGGCCAATGATATCGAGCACAAGGCCGAATTCCACAAGGTGAAGGAATACATGCGGCAGGCCATCGAAGAGCTGCCCGAGAAAGAGCGCAAGCTGATCAAGATGTATTACTTCCAGAACAAGACCCTGGAAGAGGCCGGCCAAAAGCTGGGCCTGTCCAAATCCTGGACCTCCCGCCTGCACGCCCGCGCCTTGGGCCTGCTGTTCAAGAAGATCAGCCTGATCCAGCTCAAGACCCAGCATCAGCACCGGGCCTCGGTCCAGCCCCAGTAGGCGATTTGTCCAGAAATTCAGGAAACACTGGAAACTTTCGAGGATTGCTGAGACGATAAGGAATTGAAGGAATTCGAGAGGAACGTTTATGGATCCGATTTCAGCAGGTTTAACTCAAAGCGCGTTGCAAAACATCGGTGGAGCCGGCAACCAGCTCCCCAACCAGGGTGGCCTGGGCGGCACCTTCCAAACTGACAAAACCAGCTTCGGCCAGCTGTTGGACAACACCATCGGCGCCCAGAGCAACACCAATGCGACTGCCAACGGCAAGTTGATGGAGTTCGTCGAGTCCTTCGGCAACGAGTCCGTCACCGGCAACATGAACGCGATCTCCGCCGACGGCATCCAGGTCGACGTCGCCCGCGCCGGCGAGATCGAAAAGGCCTCCGCTCCCAAGAGCACCGGCATCTTCGAGATTTTCAAAGAGGTCAACAACAACCAGATGGGCATGGAGCAGTTGATGGAGCAGATGTTCTCCGGCTCCAAGAAGAACTGGTCGGCCCTCGAGCTCACCCGCCTGCAGATGTACGCCCATCACAGCACGGTCAACATGGAAGTCATCTCCAAGGTCGGCGAAATGGCCAATAAGGCCATCTCCACGCCCTTCAACATGCAGGTCGGTTAAGTCCAAATTTTTTCCCAAAGGCAGTTCCTCGGAACTGCCTTTTTTTTTGCGATCTTTTCCTTGGGGCGCGGCCCCTTTCCCGCTAATATTTCCGAAGCACTATGGAAGCCTTGCAAGAGCTAAATGACCGACAACAGGCCTTCGTCCTGATCGCCGCCCTCAAGGAGGGGGAGAAGGCCGGGGCCTTGCTGGATTTCGTGGGAGAGGGCCGGGGCGATGCGGTCCGGGCGGCCCTCGACGCCTTGTTGCAGGTGCCCAAGAAGTCACGCCCCGAGGAATTGGGCCGCATTTTGGCGACGCTGGCTCCGGAAGGGCGGGTCAGCCTGTGGTCGCAGGCCGATCCCGGCTGGATCGTCGAGTCCCTGCGCGGCGAATCTCCCTTGGTGTGGGCCTTGGTGTTCCGCGAACTGCCGCGGGCCAAGGTGGGACGGGTCTTGGCGGAGCTCCCCAAAGACCTGCGCAAGCTGGTCAAGGCGATGGCCAATAACGTGCCCGCCGACCCGGTATGGAACCTGCTCAAGCGCCGCCTCGAGGCGCGGTTTCCCTCGGTCTCTCAAGAGCTCTGGGAGCATCCCCCGGGATTCGAGGCCTTCCACCGCCTGAGCACCGACCAATTCCTGCAGCTGATGCGCGAGCTCGGGATCAGCGAGATGGCCATGGCCTTCGCCAAGGTCGATCGCACCGCCACTCGGGCCATTCTGCACCGCTTGGGCGTGGAAGATGCCAAGGAGCTGCGCAGCCGGATCAAGCAGGGTGGCGGCGACTACAGCAAGGAGGCGATGCGGGAGGCCCAGATGAACATCCTCTCCCTCGAGGTCGAGAAGCTGAAGACCGAAGAGCTCACCCTCGAGATCGGCTTCAGCGTCTTTAGCCGCAGCTTCGGGCCCGAGCATCGACCGCTGGTTCCCATCTTCGTCTACAAGCTGCCGCCGCGCCACGGCTACGTGTTAAAGCGCTATCTCGACGTCAATATCCCCCGCAACCACCCGGAAAAGGCGCATAAGGTGCGGGATCGCATCGCCCAGTCCTTGGAGCGCCTCCGGCCGACCTTTTCCTGAGCTTAGCCTCAGGATATCGTTGGAAAACCTTTGTTTTTTTGGCTAGACTCAGAACCGCGCCGAGCGCTCAATCTGGCCAATCCGCCTGCGGCGGATGGGGCCAGGCACCGGTAGCTTTTCAACCGCCTGTTAGGATTGGATCCATGGCAAAGATACTCAAGGGTGACGAATTCAAAAAACGGCTCAATCTCCAGGATCGCATCGAGAGCGATATGGGTTCTTCCTTCGGGGCCGGGGGCGAGGTTGGAGGGGTCATCGATCGGGAGACCCTCGATGCCGCCGGCCGGGCGCGGCTGATCATCGAAGAGGCCAAGGGGGACGCAGCCCGCATCAAGCAGGAGGCCAAGGAGGTCCTGGCCCAGGTCCAGGAGGAAATGGAGAAATCCAAGCGGCAGGGCTATGATTTGGGCTACCAGGAGGGGCTTCAGCAAGGCCTTGAAATGTTGCAGCGCGTTAAAGAGCTGCGCCAGAAGCTCTTCGACGACAACGAGCGGGAGATGGTCAAGCTGGTCTTCGAGATCGCCGAAAAGATCATCGGCCGGGAGTTCCGGGAGAATGACAAGGCCATCATGAACGTCATCCGCCTGGCTATCAGCGACGCCGTCGGAGAAAAGATCGTGGTGCACCTTAACCCTCAAGACTATGAAAAGGTTAAGAAAAATGAGGCCGAGCTGCTCCAAAAGATCGAGTCGGGCAAAACTTTGGTGTTTCGGGAAGACGATACTGTCAAGGTGGGCGGCTGCGTGGTCGAGACCGACATCGGCACCATCGACGCGCAACTGGATACGCAGCTGAACGCGATCAAAAAGGCATTGGGCCTCTAGACGGCATTTTCCGTCCGGGGCCGGGGTGTTATGCAGGCTGCAGAAAATATCAACGGCATGGACGATGGGTTCCAGCTTCCGGTCATCGACCTGCACAAGTATTACCGGGCGGTGACCTCCCTCTCCACCTACCGGATCAAGGGCAAGGTCACGGAGCTGACCGGCCTGGTGGTCAAGGCGGTGGTCCCGGGGGTGAGGGTAGGGGAGCTCTGTTACATCCAGACTTTCAATAGCCGGGCCCTGCCCATCAAGGCCGAGGTCGTCGGCTTCAAGGAAAAAGAGGTCCTGCTGATGCCCCTGGGCGACTTGGAGGGCATTGGGCCAGGCAATGATGTCATTCCCACCGGGGGCTGCCTGCGGGTGCGCGTCGGCGATGGCCTGCTCGGCCGCGTCCTCGACGGCTTGGGCGACCCCATCGACTCCGACACCCATGGCCCCCTGCAGTACGAGACCGAATATCCGGTCATGGCCCCGCCGCCCGATCCGCTCACCCGCAAGCGCATCCACCAGCCGATCTCCGTCGGGATCCGCGCCATCGATTCGGTGCTCACGGTGGGCGAGGGCCAGCGCGTCGGCATCTTCGCCGCGGCCGGCGTCGGAAAGAGCACCACCATGGGCATGCTGGCCCGCAACTGCGACTCCGATGTCAACGTGATCTGTCTGGTCGGCGAACGCGGTCGCGAGCTTCGGGATTTCCTCGAGAAGGATCTGGGGCCGGAAGGCCTGGCCCGCTCGGTGGTGGTCGTCTCCACTTCCGACCAGCCCTCGCTGGTGCGTTCCAAGGCGGCCTATGTCGCCACGGCCATTGCGGAGTATTTTCGCGACCAGGGACGCAGGGTCTTGATGATGATGGACTCGGTGACCCGTTTCGCCCGCGCCCTGCGCGAGATCGGTTTGGCCATCGGCGAGCCCCCCGCGAGGCAGGGCTTCACCCCTTCGGTCTTCTCCACCCTGCCCAAGCTGCTCGAGCGCACCGGCAATTCCGCGACCGGCTCGATCACCGCCTTCTATACGGTGCTGGTCGAGGGGGACGACATGACCGAGCCGGTGGCCGACGAGGTGCGTTCCATCCTCGACGGGCACATCGTATTGTCCCGCTCGCTGGCGGCGCGCGGGCACTATCCCGCGATCGACGTTTCGGAGAGCGTCAGCCGCGTGATGAGCTCGATCGTCGACGAAGACCACGAGGCGGCCGCGCGCAAGCTGCGCGAGGTGGTGGCCAACTACGAGAAGGAGCGCGACCTCATCCTGATCGGGGCCTACGAGTCCGGATCGGATCCCAACGTGGACTACGCCATCGAGAAGATCGAGGAGGTGAATAACTTCCTCAAGCAGCACGTCAACGACAAGATCCATCTGAACGAGTCGGTCGAGGAGCTGAAGAACATTTTCATGTAAATAGGGCCCCATGCCTAAGAAACAGGAAAAATACCGCCTCCAGCCCTTGCTCGACGTCCGGATCCGCAACAAGCGAAACGCCGAGATCGAGCTGGGCAAGGCCTTCAAGGCCCTGAAGGAAGAGCAGGAAAAGCTCAAGAAGCTGGAGGAGGAGAAACAGGAGATCATCCAGAAGCGCGAGAACGCCAGGCGGGAAATGGCCGAGATGCTGCGGATGGGAGAGAGCGTGGTTTCCGACTCCCACGGCCACTTGAACTTCATCAAGCGCCTCAAGGAGGATGAGGAGAAAAAGGACCAGGAAATCGAGGATCAAAAGTTCCAGATCGAGAAGGCGGAAGACCGGGTTTCCAAGGCGAAACGGGACTATATCGACGCCTGCAAAGAAGTTAAAATCATGGAGAAGCACAAGGAGCTCTGGAAGAAAAAACTCAAACAGAAGCTGGAGTACGAGGAACAGAAACTCATGAACGAACTCGGCAACGTCGGGCACCAGCTCCGCAAGATGCGCGGTTAAAAAAGAAAGATTGATTTATGACCGAAAGCGTAAGGCCCAGCGCCAGCGAAGAGGCGCGAGCCGCGGCCCTGGCTGCGGACCAAAAGAAGACCAAACAGACCCAAAACCTGGCCGGCCAGCAGGGGGCGATGGCCCAGGGCGCCGTGCAGGACAAAAAGCTCAGGGCCAGCCCCTTCGATGAGGCCCTAAAGACGGCCTCCGATCAAAGCGCGGCCAACCTGCTTCCCCCCGAGAACAAGTTCGACTCGCGCCTCAAGGAGGTCCATCGCGACGAGGAGCGTTCCTCCGATCGCGACAAAGACGACGATCGCAAGCCCGGCGACAAGGCCGAGGCCGGCAAGAAGACCAAGGAACCCGCTTCGGGCGTGCGGGAGCGCGTGCTCGGCAAACACTCCTCGGGCGAGCAACAGGGATCGGGCTCCGACTCCGGCGGCAAGCGCGAGGGGGGTGGGGGATCCCAGCAGCGGGGCATGCAAAAAGACTCGGCCACCGCCCAGGCCTTCGCCAGCGACCTCAAGCGGCGGGATCCCGCGCCGGCGCCCGTCCCAATGGACATGCCCAAGCTCCAGCCCATGCAGGTGACCCCGCCGGAGGCCGCAGCGGCCCCCCGAGAGTTGCCGAAGGCTTTGCTTGACCAGATCGTCCAATCTGTCACTATTATCCAAAAAGGGGACCTGAGTAAGGAAATGCAGATCGATTTCCACGACAAGGTCTTCCATGGCCTCAAATTGAAGGTCACCACCCACGGCAAAGAGGTGAGCGTCGAGTTCCTGGTGCCCAACCGAAGCGTGGAGGAGACCTTCAAACAAGAGCGCGAGAACATCGCGCTGGCCCTTGGGGAGAAGGGGGTCGACGTCCGGTCGATCCAGGTCACCCGCATGTGACGAAGGTGTTATGGCGCAGGCGCAGATTCGGCCTTTTGATTTCACCAAAATTCCCAAGCTCTCCAGCCGGCAACTGGCCTTGGTGGAGGCCTTGTACCGTCTCTATCCCCAGTTCTCCGCTGGCGCCGAGCTGGGCCGGGGGCTCTGCGAATCCTTTGACCGCGACCTAGGCCTCTCGCTCCAGCTGCAATTCGTGGGCTTCGAAGAGGCGAATGCCTCCGATTTCATCGCCGCGATGCCCAATCCCTCGGTGCTGGTGCAGCTCAAAATCCAGCCCTCCGGCCAGGCGGCCCTGGTCGAGCTGGACTACGCCCTCTGCCGTCGGATGGTCGAACGCGTGTTGGGCAATCACGGCGAGCCCGTCGAGGCGCGGCGGCCCTTCAGCGCGGTGGAAGAGGGGGCCCTGGAATTCCTGCTGGCCAAGGCCCTGGTCCAGCTGAAGGACGAACCCTCTTTCCAGGGGCCGGCGGCCTTCCGCATTGCCCGCATCGCCTACGAGCCCAAGCTCCTCGCCGATGCACTGGCCCCCGAGGAATTGGGTTGCGTGCTCAAGTTTTACCTTGGCCTCGAAGATCGCGGTGGCTATGTTCGCGTGTATCTGCCGCATCCGCTTGTCGAAGGGGTGTTTTTGCGAGAAGATATCGTGGCGGAAGAGTCCAGCGAGGCCCTGGAGGAAAAGCTCGACCGGGTGGCCCATATCAAGACCCTGCTTTGGTCCGAGATCGGTCGCGTCAGCCTGATGGCTTCCGAGAAAGACCAGCTCGAGAAGGGGGACGTGATCCTGTTCGACGACACGCTCGCCGGAATGGGGCCTCAAGGCTTGAGCGGCAAGGCGATCTTAAGGGTGGGTGAAATGCCCTCGGAAGGGCTGCTCGCCGAGGTGATCGACACCGAAGGCAAGATGGTCGTGAAGGTTTTGGACTTTTTTGGAGGCGAGTGATGGCGAAGACCCCGGATCCCAACATCGAAATGGAAGATTACAATCCCGACCTCGATCCCTTCGCGGACGGCACGGCGGGTGGGGACCCGGCTCCCGCCGAGGGCGGTGATCCTTTCGATTTCAACCCCAATCCCCCGCCCTTCAAGCCCGGCAAGGCGGGCACTGGCGCCCCGGCGCCCGGCACCCCTCCGTCCTTCGGAGCGGCCCCCCCTGCGTCGGGGGCGGCCAAGACCGACAAGCGGGCCGTGGGGCTCACGGCCGACGTCCCGGTGCAGCTGGTCGCGGTCATGGGCAAGAAGACCATCACGATCAAAGAGATCCTTTCCCTCAAGAAGGGCCAGGTCATCGAGCTGAACCGCTTCCCCAACGAGGCCATCGACCTGGTCGCCAACGGCAAGCTGATGGCGAAGGGGGAATTGGTCGAAATCGACGGAAAACTGGGCGTCCGCATCATCAAAATCTTCGAATGATCCGAATTCTTTCCATGCTGCCGATGAGGCTGCTGGCCATGAGCCCGAGTCCCTTGCCCTTCTCCGGCGGGGATGCGACGGCTGATTTGGGCGCCGGCTCCCTGGACTTCACTTGGCTCTTCCTCAAGATGGTGTTCGCGATGATCTTCGTGATCGCGCTTGCCATCGTGGTCATTCGGTTTATTATCCCCAAGTTGACTTTCAACCGCGGTGCCTCCGCCCGATCCGACCTGCGGGTCGTTGACCGCATTCCCCTCGACGCCCGCAAATCGCTCTACGTGCTGGAGGTCGAGGGGCGCAGGCTGTTGATCGGGTCCAGCGAGCACCACGTGGGTTTCATTGCGGAGCTGAACGCCAAAGATGCTGAAGAAGATTAAATCCTTCCTCGGTCGCCACCGGAAGGCGGCCGTCGCCGGGGTCCTGCTCTACGCGGGAATCTGCCTTGCCGGAGCGGGCACGCTCTGGGCCCAAGGCAAGTTCGACCAGCCCGTGAGCAAGCCCCTGATCATCCTATTCGCCTTGGTCGCCCTGGCCTTGGTGCCGATCCTGCTGACCATGATCACCTCCTTCGTGAAGATCGCGGTGGTCCTGGCCCTGATCCGCAACGCCATGGGCACCCAGCAGATCCCCCCCAACCAGATCATCACCGGCTTGGCGATGATCCTGACGGTCTACATCATGATTCCGGTGGGCGTGGACATCTACCGGGAGACCAACAGCGTCATCCAGACCACCAGCAACCAGGGGCTCTTCTCGACGGCCACCGTGGGCCTGATGCAGGAGGCGCTCAACAAAGGCAAGGAGCCGATGCGGGCCTTCCTGATGAAAAACGCCAGTGACAAGGACCGGACGATGTTTTACACCCTGGCCCGCAAGATGCGGAAGCCGGAAGATCGCGATTCGATCAAGAACGACGACTTCATGATCCTGATACCGTCCTTCGTGGTCAGCGAACTCTCCGAGGCCTTCCAGATCGGCTTCGTCATTTTCCTGCCCTTTCTCGTCATCGACATGGTGGTGGCGAATATCCTGCTGGCCCTGGGCATGTTCCAGCTGTCGCCGATTACGGTATCGCTGCCCTTCAAGCTGCTCCTCTTCGTCTTGGTGGACGGATGGTATCTGATCGCGAGGGGATTGATCTTGGGGTACACTTAATCGGGAGGCGAATATGGAAAGCTACATCCTCGCCATCGGCAAGCAGGGCCTCTTTCTCACCTTGATCCTTTCCGCCCCCGCGGTCTTGGTCGCCTTGGTCGTGGGCCTCATGATCAGCCTGGTCCAGGCGACGACCCAGATCCAAGAGCAGACCCTGACCTTCGTGCCCAAATTGGTCGGGGTGTTCCTGGTGCTGGCCCTGACCGGACCCTGGCTGATGGCGCAGATGATCGCCTTCGCGAAGACCCTGTTGGAAGGCTTTCCGAACTATATCCACTGATGTTTAGCTTTACCGCATCGCAACAGTTCCTGGATCGGCTGGGGATCCACGTCGATATTTTCCGCTATATCCTGATCGGCGGATTGATCTTCACGCGGATCTTCGTCCTGGCCCTGTTCGTCCCTTTTCTCGGCGGCCGACCGGTGCCCGGGCGCATCCGGATCACCGTTGCCTTCGTGCTGATGATGTTCCTGTTCGTGCCCGTTTCCTCGGCGGCGCCTGCCACCATTGAGGCCTCCTCGGGCGTGATCTTCGCGTATTTTTTGAAGGAGATGCTGATGGGGATCCTGCTCGGCATGCCCCTGGCTTTTTTATTCTATGGGATCCAGTCCGCCGGCAACATGGTCGACAACCAGCGCCAATTGGCCAATGCCCGCATCTTCAACCCTGCCTTGGGCTCCCAGGCCTCTTTGTTCGGGGTGTTTTTCTATCAGGTCGCCTTGGTCAGCTTCATCACCATCGGCGGCCACCGGATGTTCATCCAGGGCATCGCCCAGAGCTTCGAGACCATCCCCGTCCTGGGCCTGCCGCCCGTGCGGGAGGGCTTGACCCCCCTCTTGGAGCTGATGATCCGGCTAACGGCCGATACCCTGGTGATCTGCCTCCAGCTCGCGGCCCCGATCCTGGTGGCCATTTTCATCGCCGACCTGATCCTGGGACTCACGAATCGGGTGGCGCCCATGATCAACGTCTTTGAAATGGGCTTTAATATCAAAGGCTTCGTCGGCATGGCCCTGGCCTATATCAGCTTTCCCCTCATCTACGGGCAGATGAAGGTTTGGTTTCTCAAGACCCTCCAGGCCATCGAACAGATCCAGCATTTATTCCTGAAATGACGCAATGCAACATTGCGAAAATATCCTGCGATCCGACTAGCCGCCGCGCGCCAAACTGGCTAAAATAAATATGAAAATTTAACCGTTTACCGAAGCAACTCCCCCGCCGGCGGATTCCGATAAGTTGGAAGAGCTGGGGTTTATTCTCTTGAAGGAGAGCTGGAATGACTAGCCATGTGAGAAACGACGGCACCAATCGCACCGACCGCACCCGCGAACAGCGCCAAGACGAGTGGATGGAAAATTCGGATTACGTCAATTACGAAGACTACAACTTCGACGGCAGCGAGGTCTCGGGCAATTACGGGAATGAAGTCCCGGACTACGGCGGCGGGCCCGCCTATCCCACCTCCGGGCAAAACCCCTACGGTCCGGGCAGCTCCACCCCCGGCACCAAGAACCTCGGCACCGGTTCCGATTTTCCCCAGCCGCAAAATTCCGAGGCCTATGGCTACATGCAGCAGCTCGCCCAGCAGGGGATGAGCAATAGCCAGATCAAGCAGCAGATGCAGGCGATGTACGGTTGGGTTCCCACCGACGCCGACATCCAATACGCCAAGCAGGGCTTGGGCGGCTTCTCGGGACCTCCGGGGCAGTACTACTCCTACGCCAACACCCCGCAGGGCAAGATGATGTCGAAGGCCTACGGCACGCCGGGCTTCCAGCAGTACATGGACCAGCAACAGCAGGCCAATGAAGCCAAGAACATGTCGCGCGAGATGCGCAAGAAGGACCAAGAGGCCAAGGTGAAGATCCACATGATCCTGCTGCAGATCATGATGGGTGACATCGCCGGCGCGCTTCGTTCCTATGCGGTGCTGATGGACCGCGATCTGCGCCAATTCAGCCGACTGATCGTGAAGAAGCTCGACGGCGTGCGCCGCGCCCGTTCGATGGTCATCCGGAATTTCGCGCGCGCCAAACCGCCGCGCGCCTACGCGGGCACCAATCCCCAGACCGCGGCCCGCGCCCAGGACAAGTCGGCCAAATACACTCAGTACGTCCAGATGAGCACCCAGCTCATGAACGAATTGCAGAACACCGAGCGCGAGTTGGTCGACGCCCTGCAATCGCAGTTCCGCCAGCTGGAGACCTTTTGGCAGACGGTCGCGACCTTCCGCGACGAGGTCTTCCGGACCAACGACCGCGTCATGACGATGCGTTAAACGCGTCATGGAGGCCGGCGCCGGCGGGGCGCCGGAAGGAGACGAATTTTGGGGCGTCTCGCAGGCGGGACGCCTTTTTTCTGCGGATTTTTTGTTGAAGGTCCCCGGGTTTTAGCGATAGCATAAACCCGCATGGACACTCCGAAAAATCCGCCGGGGCCGACCGAAGCTCCAGCCAATCCGCCCTGGCTCAATGCCCTGGGCGAATTGCTCGAGAAGATCGATCCCAGGGACTCCGAGAAGGCCCTCAAAGACCTCGAGGAGTTCATCAACGGGGATAGCACCTGGGCCCAGGTCCAGGGTATCCCGCAGCAGATGCTCCTGGATATCGCCGAACGGGGGTATCTGAAGTTCAAGAGCGGCAGATTGAAGGAGGCCGAAATCCTGTTCAAGGGGCTCTCCACCCTGGACCACAAGACCGCATACTACCACACGGCCTTGGGGGCGATATACCAGAAGCAGGAGAACTACCTCGATGCCTTGGCCGAATACACCGTGGCCATCGAGCTCGACCCCGAAGACACCACGGCCTACGTCAATCGCGGCGAAATATATTATCTGCTGGGCCTCGAGGAAGAGCCCTTGCAGGACTTCGAGAGCGCGATCAAGCTCGATCCCGAGGGGAAAGACCCCTGGGCCAACCGGGCGCGCTTCTTGAAGAAGCAGGTGACCGAAGAGCTGGCCGAGATCATGGCCCATGAGGCCCCGCCGGCGCAGCCCTGAGGAACTGTAGGCCTGGTTAGGCACTTGGGATAGAGGCGTGAGCCGAGGAGTGAACGATGGCTAAAACGACAATCCGCGACAGTTTTAATATCCAGGCGCAGATGGCGGAGTCCCTGAAAGAGGCGGGGATCGACAGCCGCGCCGCGCTCGACAAGTTGATGTCGACGACCTCGATCGAGAAAATCCTCTCCGACGCCCCGGCCGTCTACAATTACTTCAAACTGGCGAATATCGGCCTCTATTCCATGATCGAGCCCAAGGACCTGCGCGAGGTCCGCGGCTCCACTCCGACTCCCGACCAATACCGCGAATATTTCGACAATCAGCTGGTCCAGCCGACGCCCTATTTCAACTACATCCCCATCCAAGAGCTCTTTAACCCACAGTTGCTGGGGCAAAAGGCCGGTTTAAAGCCCGAGCAGGTCGAGGCCTATCAGATGCTCCTGCAGGGGCCCGGCGGCAATGGCCAGCCGGCGACCTGGTCCGACATGGAGGGGCAGGGCGCCCAAGGTGGAGGCGCCAATTATGGCGGCGGCTCGGGGAAGGCGATGAGCACCGGCGGAGGCTACGGCGGCGGGGCCGGCAAGGCGATGAGCACGGGAGGTTCCCCGCAAACCAAGAATTACGGCGCGCCCCCTCCGCCTCCTCCGGGCGGCGGTGGTGGCGGTTACGTCCCTCCTCCTCCTGGACCCGGTGGTCCGGCGGGCGGTGGCTATTCGGACCCCCTACAGGGATTTGACCCCACGGCGGGCACGCAGCAGGCGCGCTCTTATGTCGACGCCAATCTGTCGACCGATCCCAGCTACGGCTGGTTCCAGCAGCTGTTTGGTCGTCAGGACTTTGTCACCGGGATTTACGGCGCCGGCGCCGCTGAGTTAGACCGCATTCGACGCGCCCGCGCCGAGATCACCGCGGCTTTGGCCGGAGCCGATCCCAAGCAGGTCATGCTGCTGAACGCCAAGATGCAGGATTTGAACACTTCCGAACGCGAGATCACCGACAAGATGATGCGCGCCCAGCACTACCAGGACGAATTCGTCAGCCTGGTGAAGGGCATGATCGATGTGCAGATGCGCACGACGGACGCGATCGTGAAGAACATGCGCCAATAGGCGCCGGAATAGCTTTTTTTCGAAAATACTACCGTGGCAGACAACGAACACCTACCCGTTCCGATGAGCGCCGAGGAGCGCGCGGCGAGCAAATTGCACGATCCGACGCCCCAACGGCGGAAGTACGTCATCGAGCTGCTTTACAAGTTCATGACCAACCAGATCTCCTTCGCCCAGATGTCGGGGATCAACCAAAAAGACCTTTACCTGCTCTCCGAGGTAGGCCACGTCAAGCTGAAGCACGGGCGCGTCGACGAGGCCAAGCGCATCTTTGACTGCCTCGTGCAGATGGACCACAAGAATCCCTTCTATCACGCCTGCCTGGGCTCGATTTACCAAAAGATGGGGAAGTTCGTGGACGCGGTCTACGAGTACTCCGAGGCCCTCAAGTTCAAGAAGGACGACCTCTCTTCGCTGGTCAACCGGGGCGAGATCTACCTCATCCACAAGAACTTTAAGAAGGCGGCCGAGGACTTTCGTGCCGCCATCCTGCTCGACCCTTTGGGCAAGAACACCTTCGCCAACCGCGCCCGCTCGCTGGTCATCGCGATCAAACGGAATTTGCAGTCCCAGAAGGCCGCCCCGCTGAAGGGGCCCGCGGGCCCGGCGGCCCCACAGTTGCCGGGCGGCGGTCAGGCCCCGGGAGTACGTCCCGCCTTGCCGGCGCGGGGCAAGCCCATGCCGCGCGGTCGCTAATCCCTCTCTCCAAAAATTGAGTTTTGCATCTGAATGCAAGGAGCTCCTTTGCCAGGCCCCCTGGAATCAACCTCCGTGCCCTAAGCCGGTTGGGAGCGGGGCCCCGCTCCCAACCGGCGTCACGGTGGGCATGCCAATGGAAGAAAAAATCGCGATCTAAGAATTTTTGAGCATCTGGCTGCTTTCTCTCATTTATCTTTCTTTTTTCCAGCACAGAGCTTTTCTTGGGGAGGAGGGGCCCACCCTTTTTGCGGGTTTCGAAGGTCCCCTCACCCTAAAGCCTGTGATGACAGGGGGCCTTCGACCTTTCCCTGGGGCGGCTTGAGCCGCAGGGAAAAGAGCAAAAAGGGTGGGCCCCTCCTCCCCAAGAAAAGCGTCGCGGCAAATCATAAAAAGCAACGTTAGCGTCCAAAAGCAGTGAACCCGAAGGATCGAGGAGAAAACTCGAGGGGAAAAATCGCAACCATCCTAGGATCAATTCGATAAAAACACACAGGCTCGAAATCCAAAAAATCAGCAGGGGAGAAAGGGGCACACATGCTGCCCATTTTTGTATTTGGGGGAGCCGTCGCCGCTTTTTTTCTCAGCGGATGTCGGGATTCTTCCGAGCGACAGGAGCCCATCACCCCCAGTCCGGAGGCGCAACCGCTGCTGCGGAAGATTCCCGCAAATCCCAGTTCCCAGCCGTCTTCCTCGGTGAAGGATTCCGAAGCGGACCCTGACAAGGAAGGCCCGCTGAAGGCACCCTTGCTAAGTCCTTGTAGTGGCAAATGGAAACTTGTTCCCAAAAAGGGATTGGACCTTTCGGATCCCACATCCAAGATAGGGTTTTTTGGACCTACGGGAGGGAAGGTCGACCTCTATCGCAACGGAAACGGGTACCGACAGAGCATCCTTATTACCCCCTCGCCAACCAAGAGTCCTACTGGCGGGATATTCGACATCTTTGAACAAAGATGCCGGTCAAAACTCGATTGCGATCATCCCCGTCTTCTATCGAGGGTCACCATGCCCACTTCTCGAATATGGGAAGGTCTTTATATCGTGGACCACGACAAAGACGGCATTCAGGACCTGATATTGACGATGAGCGATGGGGTGGCCTGGGTCATCCCCGGAGAGAAATGTCCCACCTCTAAGGGTAAGCCTTGGTTTTAGGGGCGCGGAGGTTTGCTCAATCCTCTTCGTCATCATCCGGCGCGTTGATCTCGTATTTCTTGAGCAGGTTGCGCAGGTGCTTGCGGTCGATTTGGGCCTCGCGGCTGGCGCGGCTGACATTGTAGTTGTTCCGCTTGAGGAGTTCTTCCAGATAGTCCTTCTCGAAGACCTCGACGACCTTCTGTTTGGCTTCCTTGAAGGGAAGGGAGGTGTCGATGGTCATCTTCTCGGTGGGCTCCACCATCTGCTCCATCTCTTGGAAGACGTAGCTTAAGCTGGACGCGCTGATGGTGTCGCCGTCGGCCATCGAGACCACGCGCTCGATGACATTGGCCAGTTCGCGGACGTTGCCGGGCCACTGGTAGCGCTGCAGCAACTTGAGGGCGTCGTCCTCCACCCGCACCACCTTGAGGCTGCCGTCCGGCAGGCGGTTGAAGCGGCCGTGCTCGAGGAATTTCTTGATGATCAGTGGGATGTCCTCCGCGCGCTCGCGAAGGGCGGGGATGTGCACCTTGACCACCGACAGCCGGTAATAAAGGTCCTCGCGAAAACGCCCCTCGTCGACCTCCTTGCGCAGGTCGCGGTTGGTGGCGCAGACCACGCGGACGTCGAGGTCGACCTTCTCGTTGCTGCCGACCCGCTTGATCTCCCGCTGCTCGAGGGCGCGGAGCAGCTTGGGCTGGAGGTCGAGGGTCAGCTCGCCGATTTCGTCCAAGAAGACCGTCCCGCCGTAAGCCGCCTCGAAGGCGCCCTTGCGCTGCTTGATGGCGCCCGTGAAGGCGCCCTTCTCGTGCCCGAAGAGCTCGGACTCGATCAGGGTGGGGGCCACCGCCGAGCAGTCGAAGACGATGAAGGGCTTGTCCTTGCGCAGGCTGGCGGTGTGGATGGCGCGGGCGACGAGTTCCTTTCCGGTGCCGGTCTCGCCCTCGATGATCACGGTCGCCAGGCTGGGGGCCACCTTCTCGAGCAGGGAGAAGATCTGCCGCATCTTGCGGCTCTTTCCGACCAGCTCGCCGAACTGCTGGTTGGGCGAGGGCTCGATGCGAACCTTCTCGTCGAAGGCGACGAACTCGATCTCGGTGCTGCCGATCTTGATCACGTCGCCGGGGCTTAGGTAGGCCTCCTTGACGCGCAGGCCGTTGATGAAGGTGCCGTTGGTGCTGTTCAGGTCTTTCAGCAAGTAGGAATCCGAGGTCATCTCGATCTCGACATGGTGGCGGCTGACCGTATTGTCGAGCAGGGCGACCTCATTGTCTTCCTTCTTGCCGATCCGGGTGATCTTGCGGTTTAAGTCGAATTTCTTTTTCTCGTCGGGCCCCGCGATGACGCGCAGCTGGCACTTGCGCAGCGAGACCACGTCGCGGGTCTCTTCCATTTCAAGCAGTTGAGTTTGCGGTTCGAATTCGCTGTTCGCCATGGTGGAGCCTTATAGTTTTTTCAGATTGGCCATGAAGGATTTTTGGCCCTCGCCGACGGTGAAGCTGGTCGACCAGGTCTCGTAGCCGTCCTTCTTGACGGTAATGGTGTGGGTGGTGGCCGGGCGCAGCCCCTTGATCCGCAGGGGCGTGGTTTTTTGCGGAGTTCCGTTGAGCAGGACCATGGCCCCCGGCGGATTGGAATCTACCACGATGACGCCCGCGGCGCCGCTGTCGGCCGAGCCGCCGCCCAGGTTGATGGTGCCCAGGTTGCGGGTCTCGCCGGGCCGGAGGGTCACGACCTTGGTGACGGTGGAGAGGCCGCTCTTGCTGATGGTGATCTCGAGGGGGCTGCCCGCGCTGACCTTCCATTTGCCGGGCGAGCTGCCCTTGCGGACGCCGTTGATGAAGACGTCGGCGCCCTTGGGCTCGCTGCTCAAGGCGACGAAGGTGTCGCCGCCTGCCTCTTGCTCCTTCTCCTTGGCGGCTTCCTTTTCCTTCTCTTTTTGCGCTTCTTTTTCCTTCTGGGCCTGCTTCTGTTTCTCAGCCTCTTGTTGCGCCTGTTTTTGCTTTTCGGCCTCCTGTTGGGCCTTGAGGCGATCGGCTTCCTTCTGCTTCTGCGCGTCGGTTTCCTTGCCCTGCTGTTGCTGGGCCTGCTGTTGCTCCTTCAGCTTTTGGGCCTCCAACTGTTTCTGTTTTTCGGCCTCCTGCTTGAGCTTTTCCTGGGCGATCTGTTCGGGGGTCTTTTCCTCCACCTTCACCAGGCGCTCTTGGAAGGCGGCGCCCTGCTTGTCCATCAGGTCGACCGAGCGGACCACGTCTTGGAAGCCCTGCTTGGCCAGGCGGATCGTATAGCGTTTTCCCACCTCCTGGTCCGGGAGGGAGGCGGGGGTGTTGAGGCCCGTGTCGTTATTATTGAGGAAGATCCGCGCCCCGGGCGGCGTGGAGGCCACGCGGATGGGTGCGAAGAGGATCTCCTCGAGCTTCTTGTTAAACTCGATGGGCTCGATGGAGTAGAGGGTCACCCGCTCTTCCACCGGCCGGAACTTGTCCATCTCGAGCTTGACGGAATAGGTCTGGGAGAGCGGGAGGTCTTCGAGGGTGGCGGGGCTGACCTTGCCCGTATCCTTGCCGTCGAGGCTGATCTTGGCGCCCGGCGGGGTGGTGACGACCTTCAGCGTCCCCACCGGGATGACCTCGAGGGTCGGGGTCAGGGAGACGGGATTGGGGTCGACCAGGGTCACCGTCTTGGTCCAATCTTTGAATTTCGGCTTTTTCAGGGTGACCTTTTGCGCCTCGCCCACCTTGATGGTCTTTAAGGTCGCGGGAGTGACCAGGTTGGTCTCGCTGTCGTTGAGGAAGACCTGGGCGCCCTCCGGAGTGGAATTGATCTGGAGCACGCCGAAGACCTCCGGCGGCGGGGGAGGGGGGCCCTTGAACCAATCGGTCTTGTAGTAAATGCCCAGGCCGCTGCCGATCAGCAACAGGGCGGCGATGGGATAGGCCAACCAGCGCTTGGACTTGGGCTTGGCGGCCGCGGCCGCCTTGGCCGGGGCCTCGACCTTTTTGGGGGCCGCGGGCGGCGCGGCCTTGGCCGGTTTGGGCGTTGGCGTCGGTTCCAGCGGAGGCGCGGCCTGGCCCGTGCGGGTGACCTCGGGCAATTCCTCGTCCTGGTCGGAGATGAAGGACTCGATGAAGGTCTGGGTGGGCTGCTTGTCGACGATGCCGCCGGTCACCTCCTCGTTGTCGCGGTGCACGAGGTTCTCTTGGGCGGCGACCTGGTCGATCATGATCGACCGGGTCTTCGAATCGATCGCGACCTCTTCTTTCTTGGTCCCCGATTTGGTTTCGATCTCTTGGGCGAAGAGCTTGCGCATCAGCCCGGAGAGCTTGCGGGGCGTGAAGTCGATATAGGTGGAATACAGGTAGCGGGTGAGATCGATCTGCATGTCGCCCGCGTTGTCGTAGCGGTCTTTCACCGAGTAGGCGAGGGCCTTGGCCAGGATCTTGCGCAAGGGCAGGGGGATCGAATCGGGAAAGGAGTTTTCGGTCAGCCGGGTGGTGCGGATTTTCTTCAGGACCTCGAATTGGGTCTCGCCGGTGAACAGCTTCTCCCCGGTCAGCATCTCGTAGAGGATGAGGCCGGTGGAAAAGATGTCGGTCTTGCGGTCGATAGGCTTGCCCAGGGCCTGCTCCGGCGACATGTAGCTGATCTTGCCCTTGAGGATGCCGGCCATGGTATGGCTGATGTTCATCGCGGCCTTGGCGATTCCGAAGTCGACGATCTTCACCTCGCCTTCGAAGCTGAGCAGGATGTTCTGCGGGCTGATGTCGCGGTGGACGATGTTGAGGGGTTTGCTCTCGTTGTCTTTCTTGGAATGCGCGTAGTCGAGGCCCTTGCAGGTTTCGCTGAGGATGTAGACGACGACGTCCTCGGTGAACTTCTCGTTGATCTCCTTGGCCCGGTTCATCACTTCGCGGAGATTGATGCCGTTGATGAACTCCATCGAGATGAAATAGTCGTCGCCGACCTTACCGAGGTCGTAGACCTGCACGATATTGGTGTGGGACAGGAGCACCGACAGCTTGGCCTCGTCGACCAGCATGCTGATGAATTCTTTGTCGACCGCGCAGTGGGGGAGGATGCGCTTGATGGCGAGGATTTTTTCGAAACCGTCCACGCCGAAGGTCTTGGCCTTGTAGATCTCGGCCATGCCGCCGGTGGCGAGCTTTTCGATCAGAAAGTATTTCCCGAAGGGTTTTGGATGAAAGTCCGCCATGTTCGCCTACAAGGTAAAAAAGTAAATTAACAGCAAGACCGCGATGCCCATCGCCGCGAAGCCCAGGTAATACGACCAGGGGATCCCGGCCTTAGGGGGCGGCCCGACGACCATCGTTGGCGCGGGCCCCGTCGGGGGGCGGGCTTCCGTTCCCGCCGCGGCCGCTTCCGGATGCTGCGGCCTCGCGATCGTCAAAAAAGTTCCCTGCACCAATTGGTCGACCACGATGTCTTCCCCCGGTCGCCGGCTCAGGTAGCGCATCCCTTCTTGCCGGGTCAGCGCGATCTGTGCCCCCTTGATCAGGGTTCCGTTGGACAGGGTGATGTCGACCTCTAAGAGCGCCTTTTCCCGATGGGTACTGACTCCGCGGAAGGTAAAACCGCTGATCTGGGTCGAGGCGATCTTTTCGCTGACGAATTTTGTCGGGTCTTTTGTGAGCAGCTGGATGAAGTCGGAGGTCTCTCCGAAACTGTCCTTGGATTCTTGACCCGATGTGCCGCTTTCGTCGCGTTTTTTTTCCTCCTTGGTTTCGTTCGTGGCGACGATCTTCCAGGGATCCACCTGGCGAGTCTTTTCGATTCGATCGACCACGCGTTTATCCTTTGTGAAGGAGGAGGCTCATGTCGTCTGGGCGGGATCGCTTAGGAGCCGTCCTGAGAAGACGCCTTGGCCGCTGTCTTGCCGCTGTCCTTCGCGGGAGTCCCCGACTTGTCCTTGCCTGTCCCCTTCGCCGCGGGCCCCTTGGTACTGGAATAACCGTCTTTGTACCAACCGCCGCCTTTGAGGGCGAACGAGGTTTGAGAGATCAGCCTTTGCAGCTTTCCTCCGCAATTCTTACAGGTTTTCAAGGGCTTATCGCTGACCTTTTGGAGTTCTTCAAAGTGCTTTCCGCAGTCGGCGCACGCGTATTCGTAGACCGGCATAAGTCCTCGTTCCAATTGCACCAATTTTAATTCTAGGGAGGCGAAAGGCAAAAAAGCAACTAAATTCTTGGGTTTAGGATTTGTGGAGACTCAAGACCGCAGCCCTCGCCTCCGCCGGGTTGAGGCCTTGAATCTCCACCCATTTGCTACGACTTTTGTCCCCACGCAAGATCTTTATATTTTGGCGGGCGACGCGCAAAGCGCGATGCAGGACCTCGATCAATTCCAGGTTGGCCTTGCCGTCTTCGGGCGGGGCGTGGAGCTTGACCTTGAGGAATTCACCCTCCACGCCGACGATGCGGCTCTGGGAACTCCGGGGTTGGACCTTGACCGCGAGGATGCAGCCGCCGGGGCTCGCCTTGGCAGGGAAGGGCGCCTCGCTCATGCGCCGACCATCAGGCTCTGCCCGTAGTGGATCAGCAGGGAGACGACGAAATTCTGCAGCAGCACGATCAGGAGAAAGACGATGAGCGGGGTGAAATCGAGGCCGGTGCGGAACAAGGCCTGGGGCAGGAGCTTGCGGATCGGGCGAAAGATCGGTTCGGTGGATTGGCGCAGGAAGCGCACGATGGGATTGTGGGGATCGGCGTTGACCCAGCTGACGATGACCGACCCCAACACGATGTACTGGTAGATGTTGAGCAGGATGGAAAGGACCTTGGCGACGCTGACCAGCAGGGAGCCTAACGGGTACATTCGTTTTGCTCCCTAATCTCAGCTGCGCGACGGGTGGCGGCGGCGACGGCCTCGGCCAGGGCGGCCCGTAACCCTCGGGCCTCCAAGGTTGCAAGCCCCGCTTCGGTGGTGCCTCCCTTGGTGGCGACATGCAGGATGAGCTCCTCGGGGGCATGTCCCGACTCGGCCAGCATCCGCGCGGCGCCAAGCAAAGTCTGCACGGCCAATGTCTTGGCCTGCGCGGGCTTGAGGCCGGCTCGTTCCCCGCCTTCGATCAGGCCCTGGGCCACCAGGTAGATAAAGGCCGGGCCGCTTCCGCTGAGTCCGGTCACCCCGTCGAGCAGGTCTTCCTTTGGCAGGGCCACAAAAACGCCCATCGCCCGGAGGATTTTTTCCACCTGTCTCTGGACCGGACGGGGACAGGGCTTGGCGAAGAACACCCCGGTGGCCCCGGCTCCGAGCAAGGCTGGCGTATTGGGCATGATGCGGACAAGGGCGGGGCCGCGGCCGGCCCAGGCGCGCAGGCTTCGCGTCGAGACCCCGGCCATCATCGAGAGGAGCACCTGCTTTTTTCGGAGCAGCGGGGAGATTTCCTGCAGGACCTCGGCGGCATGGAAGGGCTTGGTGCCAAGCCAGATCCACTCGCAGCGCCGCGCGACCTCGAGGTTGTCGGAGGTCGTGGCCACGCGGAACCTTTGCGCTGCGGCGCGGAGCGTCTGGGCGGAAGGATCCGAGACCAAGACCTCGTTCGGTTTGGCAAGCTTCGCCCGCAGCATGCTGCCCAGGATGGCTTGGGCCATCTTGCCCGTGCCGATGAAGCCGAAGCGGTATTTGGCTGTTAATTTCATCCTGACCTCGGTCCGAACAATGCGGTGCCGACCCGAACCAGGGTGGCCCCTTCCTCGACGGCGACCTCGAAATCGTGGCTCATGCCCATCGAGAGCTCCGTCCATGGGGAGGGAAAGAAGCCCGTCCGGTTGCATTCGTCAAGCAGGGATTTCAGCCGCCGGAAATAGGGGCGCGAGGCCTCCGGTGCCTCGAGGGCAGGGGGAATGGCCATCAGGCCCCGGCAGTCGAGCTGGGGTAGGGCGGCCAGGGCGGGGAGCAGCCGAGGTAGCTCTTCCGGGGCCAGACCGGCCTTGCTCGCCTCGCCTTCCAGGTTCACCTCGAGCAAGACGGCCTGTCGCAGGCCGCGCCGCTGCGCCAGTGCGGCGATCTTGGTCGCAAGCTTGAGCGAGTCCACGCCGTGGATCAGTGTCGTCTCACCTACGACGAGGTCGGCCTTGTTGCTCTGGAGGTGCCCGATGAAATGCCATCGCAACTGCGCCGCGAGCCCGGCGTCCGCCCGCTCGAGGTCGGCGCGTTTTTTTTGCCATTCCTGCACGTAATTCTCGCCGAAGTCGCGGAGGCCCAAGCGGGCGGCCGCCAGCACTTTTTCTGCGGGCTGGCCCTTCGAGACCCCCAATAGCGTGACCGACTCCGGATTGCGCCCCGCCCGTGCCGCGGCCTGTGCGATGCGCTGCCGGATATTTTTCAGCGATGCCGCTAGTTCGTCCATGGCTTGGGCCTCTCTATATTTTTTCGCCCCACAAGGCCAGAGAAAGGCCCTTCCACAAAAAAAATGACATGCCGCGTAATTCTACCCTTGCAAAATCACTTGTTTGTTACTATGCCCCCGTCCGCAAAAATCGATTGGCAGCTTTGAGCAAGGGGTTCAACGATTCCCACGCCTTCGCTTCAACGATCAAATTCTAAATTTCTAAATTAACCATTGTAAAAATCCATTGAGGGGGCTCGGTGGTTTAACGGGTAAGGAACATGGGTTTTAGAAGATGTCTACGTGTCTCTGCAATAACCTTATTTTCCCTTCTTCTCGCCAAATTTAGCTGGGCAGGCAACATTTGCTTCTGCCATTCCACCGGCAGCGCCTCCAACCCCTACGGATCCGTCTGCACCTCCAGTTCGGGGCAGCAACAGGGGCATACCAACCACGGCGACCCGGATTTCGGCTGCTTCTGCGGCGACGGGGTTTGCGATCCCGTGGATGGAGAGACGCAGGAGACCTGTCCCCAAGACTGCGGCTCGCCGCCCACCTGCGGGAACGGCACTGTCAACAGCGGGGAAGAATGCGGGGAGCCCGGGCTCAGCTGCACCGTCGCCGGCGAGACCTGCATCGGCTGCCGGTGCGCGCCGCCACCGCCGGATTGCTTCACCGACGCGGATTGCTCGAACGGCGATGTCTGCGACGGAAACGAGGTCTGTTTCAATACGCGGACCTGCGGTTCTGGCACGCCGCTGAGCTGCGATAACGGCAATCCCTGCGACGGGGCGGAGACCTGCGACCCGGTTTCCGGATGCCAATCCGGGACTCCCGTGACCTGCGATGACGGTCGGAGTTGTTCGACTGATGCCTGCGACCAGGCGACCGGACAGTGTCAATTCGACCTCGGCGCCTGTGCCTGCTCTCAAGACCAGGATTGCGACGACGGCAATCCCTGTACCGACGACACCTGCGATTTTCCTTCCGGCACTTGCAGCAACCTAGCCGACGACACCAACGCCTGCGACGACGGCAGCGCCTGTACTCAAAACGACCGTTGTTCCGGCGGGGGCTGCGTCAGCGATCCCGTGCTGTGCAACGACGACAATCCCTGTACCGACGATTCCTGCAACATCTCGCTGGGTTGCCAATTCGTCGCGGACGACTCCAATGTCTGTTCCGACGCTGACTTTTGCAATGGGACCGAGGTCTGTCAGGCGGGAAGCTGCGTGGATGGGACTCCCATTGTCTGCGATGACGGCCGGACCTGTTCCTCCGGCGATTCCTGCGACCCGACGACGGGTTTTTGCCAGTTTGACGTTGGGTCCTGCGCCTGTTCCCAAGACTTGGATTGCGACGACGGCAACCCTTGCACCGATGACGTTTGCGACTTTCCCGCGGGGACTTGCTCGAACGTCGCCGACGATACCAATGCCTGCGACGACGGGAACGCTTGCACTCAGAACGACCAATGCGTCTCCGGCACCTGCGGCGGCGCCGCGGTCACCTGCGAGGACAATAATCCCTGCACCGACGACAGCTGCAACCCCACGGTCGGCTGCCTGTTTCAGGCGGACGACACCAATTTTTGCGGGGATTCCGACCAATGCAATGGACAGGAAATCTGCGTGAGCGGCCAATGCCAGGACGGCAATCCGGTCGTTTGCAATGACGGCCGAGATTGCTCGGTCAACGATGCTTGCGATTCCCAGACCGGGCAATGCCTGTTTGATTTGGATTCTTGTTCTTGCTCGCAAGATAGCGATTGCGATGACAGCAATCCCTGCACCGCGGACTCCTGCGACGTCTCTCTGGGCACTTGCCGCAACGATCCCCAGTCGGGTGCGGCCTGCGATGACGGAAATCTCTGCAGCCAGAACGACCGGTGCGACGAGGCGGGCCAGTGCGCGGGGGTTGCCGTGGAGTGCGACGATGGGAACGTTTGCACCCAAGACGCCTGTAATCCCGCGACCGGGGCCTGCGAGTCTCGAGGCCAGGTGGATTGCGGGGGCGAAAAGGCCCCCGCCGGGAATCCGCCCCCGCCGCCTCCGGGCAAGGGGCCGGGGATTTTCTTGGAGGGGAGCGGAATGGGTTGCTCCCTTCAGGTGCAGACTGCAATTTCAGGCTCCACGCCGAAAGCCGTGGCTTGGCTCGTCCTGGGCCTTGCCGCCGTCTTTCGGGCGAGGCGCGGCCTAAAGCAATCCTGAGGCCGGGCGGCGATTCGATCGCTTTTGGAAAGGGCGCCCCCGCGGGGGCGCCTTTTTTTTGCTGTTTTCCGGGTTGCCGGCCTCGCCGGTCTTTCCATAAATTCGACGCTTTTGTTGCCAAATTTCAAGGCTTTGTGTAGCTTGCCCCCCATGCTTCGAATCCGCTGGCTCGCCCAATTCGCCGCTCCGTTCCTCGTCTTTGCGCTTTTGGCCTGTTTCGGAGGCGTCAAGAAGACCGGAAAGGTGGTCGACTACAAGCCCGGACGGGTGTTCACCAAGAAGGGCTCTTACGAGGTGGGGCCCCTTCCGGAGGGTTGGTACCAAATCAAGTTGGGGATCGCCGCCATCAATTTTCGCAACGACCGGCTGAAAAGCACCATCAGCACCGATGCCTTTTGCGACCAAGCCTTCGACGATGCCCCGCTCAAGGCCCTGACCCGGCATTTGTTCGACGGCCTGCAGGACATCAAGGTCGAGCAGGAGAAGCCCTTCATGATGGACGACCGAGGCGCCCTCCGCACCTCCCTCAAGGCCTCGTTAGACGGGGTCCCGGTCCGGATCGAGACGGTGGTGGTCAAGAAAGACTGGTGCCTGTTCGATTTCTACTTGGTCAGCCCTCCGGAGCAGTTCTCCTCGGCCCTGCCGGATTTCGAGAGCTTCTTCCAAGGCTTCCAATACACGGGGGAGATCTAAGCCATGGCGGAAACGGCGACCGTAAAAACGGGATATTTTGATGAGTTCATGGCCAAGGTGGGGGGCGGTTTCCTCTACCTGATGGATTATCTCGGCGGGGTGACGCGGCTTTCCGTCCTCTACGGCAAGACCTTGCTGAAAAAGGCCTTTCCCCTCGGCGAGACCGTCAAGCAGTTCGAGGAGGTCGGCATCAAGTCGGCTTCCTTGACCAACCTGATCGCCCTCTTCACCGGCTTGGTCCTCGCCGTGCAATTCATCGTCGGCTTGAAACGCTTCGGGCTCCAGCTCTACACCGGCCAAATCATCGGGATCGCCATCACCCGCGAGCTGGGCCCTGTCTTGACATCGCTGATGATCGCCGCCCGCGTCGGCGCGGGCATCACCGCCGAGTTGGGCTCGATGAACGTCACCGAGCAGGTCGCCGCGGTCGAGGCGATGGGGGCCGATCCCATCCAGAAGCTGGTGATTCCCCGGGTAGTGGCCACGACGCTGTGCGCGCCGATCCTCACCGTGATCGCCGATTTCATCGGGATCATCGGCGGCATGATCATCACCACCACCGACACGGGGGTGGGCAGCCGCTATTTCCTCAACCAGATCACCACCACGGTCGAGATGATCGACTTCGGCAGCGGCATCGCGAAGACCTTCTTCTTCGGTTTTTTCATCGGTATCATCGCCTGTTACCAGGGTTTGAACACCACGGGGGGGACGGAGGGTGTCGGCCGGTCGACGACCATGTCCGTGGTATATAGCTCAATCTGCATTTTCGTTTCGGACTTCTTCCTGACGAAGTTGTTCTTGTTGTTTTAGGTCGAGCATGGAGCCTTTTATCCATTTTCAGCACGTGAAGAAGGCCTTCGACGAAAAGGTCATCTACACCGATCTCGACCTCGAGATTCATAAGGGCGAGACGATCACCATCATCGGGGGCTCCGGCACGGGGAAAAGCGTCATGCTCAAGCTGCTTCTGGTGCTGATGCGGCCCGAGGCCGGGCAGATCCTGTTCGACGGCAAGGACGTCCTGGGCATGAAAGACGAGGAGCTGATCGGGATTCGGAAGCGGGTGGGGATGCTGTTTCAGGGCGGGGCCCTGTTCGATTCCATGACCGTGTTCGACAACGTCGCCTATCCGCTCTACGAGCATTACAAGGAGTACAGCGAGGAGAAGATAGCCCGCATCGTCCATGAAAAATTGGAGGTCATCGGCCTGCCTGAAACGGCGGATATGATGCCCGCGGACCTTTCCGGTGGCATGAAAAAACGCGTCGCCCTGGCCCGGGCGATCGCCACCGATCCCGAGGTCATTCTTTATGACGAGCCCACCACCGGGCTGGATCCGACCAACACCAATCGGATCAACGATTTGATCCTGGACTTGCAAAGGCGGTTCAAGGTGACCTCCATCGTGGTGACTCACGACATGGCCAGCGCCTTCAAGGTCAGCAACCGGCTGGCCCTGCTGTACAACAAAAGGATCGAGTTCGTCGGAAACAAGGAGCAGATCGACAAATCCGACAACGTGGTGGTCAAAAAATTCATTTCCGGACAGATCGGGGAATAGCGATGAAAGTCAAAACATCTCAACAGGTGCGGGTCGGGATCTTCGTCTTTATCGGGCTGATCCTTTCGATGGTGGTGATCTTTCTGCTCGGTGACGGCGTCAACTTCTTCGAGCGGCAGTACCACCTGTACGGCCGTTTCAAGGATATCAGCGGCCTGCGGCTCGACGCGCCCGTGTTCCTGGCGGGCATCCAGGTCGGCAAGGTCGACGACATTGTGTTTCCCAAGGAGCTGGACCAGCGCGAGGTGGTCGTGAAGCTGCTGATTCAAAAGAAATACCAGTCCCGGATCCGTGAAGACAGCATGGTCAGCGTGACCACCCAGGGGCTGTTGGGCGACAAGGCCATCTTCATCAGCATGGGCGGAGCCGAGTACGAGGAGCTCAAGAACGGGGACTCCCTCAAGGTCAAGCCGGGCCTGAGCCTGGAGGCCCTCTCGGATCGTGGGCAGGAGCTCTTGGACAACGTCAATAACCTGTCCAAAAACATCAACGGCCTGGTCGACGACATCAAAAGCAAGGAGGGCATGATCCACGCCCTGATCTACGACACCGAGGGCAAGACTATCGTCAAGGACCTCGCCAAGGTGACCGACGGGGCCCAGTCCATCGTTCGGAAAATCCAGGGGGGCGATGGGATGCTGCACGCGATGATCTACGACCCGGTTCGCAAGGATATCGGCAAGAACTTCTCCCAAACCGTCGAAAACCTCCGCTCCGCCACCAAGAACTTCGATCTGATCAGCGGCAAGATCGAGCAGGGCGAGGGCAGTGTCGGCGGGCTGATCAACGACCCTACCGTCTACTACGACCTGATGACCTTGCTTGGAAAGGCGAATCGTAATAAACTATTGCGCACTGTCATTCGGGCGACGCTCGCCACCAACGAAAAAGACCTCAACGAAAAATAATCAGCCCCTTTGGGGGCGTCTCCAAACTAATCCGTTGCGCGACTTCCCGGGAATGCTATAATTTATCAGAGAATACGCTGCGTTGTGTCACCTCTCCCTCTTGGACCAACGGACCTGCTTTGAAAATTCGATCCATTTCGCCCGCAAGGGACCTCAACGCCCATTTCCAGGCGCTGCCGCGTCCGGAAAAGAAGAGGAGGCTGTCTTATGACGTCCGCTACGACCTTGATGGCTGAACTCCGCGACTTGCACGATGCCCGCGGTTATCAAGATCTGAACTGGGAAGGAAGTTTCGAAGAGTATTTAGAAATCGCCCGCCGCAATCCGAAGGTGGCCCGTTCCGCCTTTCAAAGGGTCTACGACATGATCGTGGCCCAAGGCACCGAGGAATACAAAGAATACAAGAAAAAGATCGTCCGCTATAAGTTCTTCGAGGATCCCTTCGAGAACGGCAAGGACGGCATCTTCGGCTTGGATCTGCACCTGATGAAGCTGGTCCACCTCTTCAAGTCCGCCGCCAAGCGCTATGGGGCCGAGAAGCGCATCTTTCTCCTGCACGGGCCGGTCGGCTCCTCCAAAAGCACCATCGCCCGCCTGCTCAAGAAGGGGATGGAGCATTATACCCGGACTCCGGAGGGGGCTCTTTACACCTTCAAGTGGGTCAAACACCCCTCCGTCGACACGCAGGCGATCTTCGGCAACTCCGAGGAAATTCCCTGTCCCATGCACGAGGAGCCGCTGCGTCTTATCCCCCCGGAGCACCGACCCAGGGCCTTGGACGAGCTCAACAAGAGCGCCAAGGGAGAGTTCAAGATCGAGATGGAGGGCGAACTCGACCCCTCCTGTCGCTTCATCTTCAACAGCCTGCTCAGGCTCTACAAGGGGGATTGGGCCAAGGTGATCGACAACCATATTCGCGTGAAGCGGCTGGTCTTGAGCGAAAAGGACCGGGTCGGGATCGGCACCTTCCAGCCCAAGGACGAGAAGAATCAGGACTCCACCGAGCTGACCGGGGACATCAACTACCGGAAGATCGCCGAGTACGGCAGCGAGTCGGACCCCCGCGCCTTCAACTTCGACGGGGAATTCAATATCGCCAATCGCGGCATCGTCGAGTTCATCGAGGTGCTGAAGCTGGACGTGGCCTTCCTCTACGACCTGCTGGGCGCCTCCCAGGAGCATAAGGTCAAGCCCAAGAAGTTCGCCCAGACCGACATCGACGAGGTGATCCTGGGTCACACCAACGAGCCCGAGTACCGCAAGCTGCAGAACAACGAGTACATGGAGGCCCTGCGCGACCGCACCGTCAAGGTCGACATCCCCTACGTCACCCGCCTGACCGAAGAGATGAAGATCTACCAGAAGGACTTCAACTCCGAGAAGATCCAGGGGAAGCATATCGCGCCGCACACCATCGAGATGGCGGCCATGTGGGCCGTGCTGACCCGCTTGGAGGAGCCGAAGAAGGCCAACCTCACCCAGCTGCAGAAGCTGAAACTCTACGACGGAAAGACGCTGAGCGGCTTCACGGAGGACAACGTCAAGGAGCTGCGCAAGGAGGCCACCCGCGAGGGCTTCGACGGGATCAGCCCGCGCTACATCCAGGACAAGATCAGCAACGCCCTGGTCAAGGACGTCGAGGGCTGCGTCAACCCCTTCATGGTGCTCAACGAGCTGGAGAGCGGACTTCGGCATCACGCCTTGATCCGCGACGAGGATTCCCGCAAGAAGATGATCGAGCTGCTCTCGGTGGTGAAGGACGAGTACGAGGATATCGTCAAGAACGAGGTGCAGCGCGCCATCTCCAGCGACGAGGAGGCGATCAGCCGACTCTGCGCCAACTACATCGACAATGTGAAGGCCTATACCCAGAAGGAGAAGGTGCGAAACAAGTATACCGGCCAGGACGAGGAACCCGACGAGCGGCTGATGCGCTCGATCGAGGAGAAGATCGACATCCCCGAGTCCCGCAAGGACGACTTCCGCCGCGAGATCATGAACTACATCGGCGCCCTGGCCGTGGAAGGGAAGAAATTCGACTATAAGACCAATGAACGCCTGCACAAGGCCCTCGAGCTGAAGCTCTTCGAGGACCAGAAGGACAGCATCAAGCTGACCTCGCTCGTCACCAGCGTCATCGACAAGGAGACGCAGGAGAAGATCGAGGTCGTGAAGTCCCGCCTGATCAACAACCACGGCTACTGCGACATCTGCGCGACCGACGTGCTGAACTTCGTGGCGAGCATCTTCGCGAGGGGGGATATTAAGGGACAGTGAAGCGTGAAGGGTGAAGCGTGAAGCGTTACATCGATTTCACTTCACGCTTCACGCCCGACGCTTCACGCGAGCAATGGTTCTCAAGATCGAGCAAGACTACAACCGCTTCAAGCAGATCGTCCGCGGCCGCATCAAGAAGGAGCTGCGGAAGTTCATCACCAACGGCGAGCTGATCGGCAAGCAGGGCAAGGACCTGATCAGCATCCCGCTCCCGCAGATCGACATCCCGCATTTCACCTTCGGTTCCCGCCAAAAGGGCGGGGTGGGGCAGGGCGAGGGCAAGGAGGGGGACCCCTTGGGCGGCGACCCGCAGGAGGGCGACGATCCCCAGGCCGGGAACCTGCCTGGCGAGCATCTGCTGGAGGTCGACATCAGCCTCGAGGACCTGGCCGAGATCCTGGGGGAAGAGCTCGAGCTGCCCCGCATCGAGCCGAAGGGCAAGTCCAATATCGTCCATTACCGCTCCAAGTATTCCAGCCTGCGGCGAACCGGGCCCGACTCCCTGGTGCACCGCAAGCGCACCTACAAGGAGGCCCTGAAACGGCAGATCCTGGCCGGGACCTACCGCGCGGACCGGCCCGCCATCATCCCCGTCCGCGAGGACCGGCGCTACCGCTCCTGGAAGGAGGAGAAAAAGCCCGAGTTCAACGCGGTGGTGATCTACATGATGGACGTCAGCGGATCGATGGGGCAGGAGCAGAAAGAGATCGTCCGCATCGAGTCGTTCTGGATCGACACCTGGCTGCGCTCCCAATATGACGGCCTCGAGACCCGCTACATCATCCACGACGCGGTGGCCCGCGAGGTCGACCAGAACACCTTCTACCACACGCGCGAATCCGGCGGGACCATCATCTCCTCGGCCTACAAGCTCTGCATGAAGATCATCGAGGAGGAATACGATCCCAACGAGTGGAATATCTACGCCTTCCATTTCAGCGACGGGGACAATTGGTCGAGCAACGACACCCAGGAATGCCTGGGGCTCCTCTCGGGCCAGATGCTGCCCGACCTCAACCTGTTCTGCTACGGCCAAGTGGAGAGCGAGTACGGCAGCGGTCAATTTCTGCGCGACCTGAACGAGCGCTTCGAGGGCAAGGAGGAGAAGGTCCTCTCCTCTCGGATCGAGAGCAAGGATAAGATCTTCGACTCGATCAAGGTGTTCTTGGGGAAGGGGAAGTGACGGCATGAGCACGCGACTGAGCCCCGAGCTCGAAGCGATTCGCCGCGAAGTCGAGGGTTACGCCCGCGATTACGGCCTGGACTACTTCCCCGTCATCTTCGAGGTGCTGGACTGGAACCAGATCAACATGGTGGCGGCCTACGGGGGCTTCCCCAACCGCTATCCGCATTGGCGCTTCGGGATGGAGTACGAGCAGCTCTCCAAGTCCTACGCCTACGGCCTTTCCAAGATCTATGAGATGGTGATCAACAATGATCCCTCCTACGCCTACCTGCTGCACTCCAACGCCGAGGTCGACCAGAAGTTGGTGATGGCCCACGTCTACGGGCACAGCGACTTTTTTAAGAACAACATCTATTTCGCCCACACCAACCGCAAGATGATGGACGAGATGGCCAACCACAAGACCCGGGTCAAGAAGATGATCGACAAGCACGGGATGGAGGCGGTCGAGGACTTTATCGATGTGGCCTTGAGTCTCGAGAACCTTATCGACACCCATGCCTCGGGCATCCGCCGGCACCGGGAAGAGCGGGAGGTAATCGGAGGCGACGGGGAAGACCGGGCGACCGTCCCCCGGCTCAAGAGCAAGGATTACATGGACAAGTATATCAACCCGCGGGAGTTCCTTGAGGAGCAGGAGCGGCGCCTCGAGGACGAGCGCCGACAGAAGAAAAACTTTCCCGAGCAGCCCGAGCGGGATGTCCTGTCTTTTCTCGTCGAGAACGCCCCCATGGAGCGGTGGCAGCGCGATATCCTCGAGATCATTCGCGAGGAGGCCTACTATTTCGTCCCCCAGATGCAGACCAAGATCATGAACGAGGGCTGGGCCTCCTATTGGCATTCGACCATCATGACCCAGCGGGCGCTCAAGCCCAGCGAGTTCATCGACTATGCCGACCACCACTCGGGGACCCTGGCGAGCCATCCCGGGCGCCTCAACCCCTACAAGATCGGGATCGAGCTGTTCCGAGACATCGAGGACCGCTGGAACAAGGGCAAGTTCGGGAAGGATTATGACGATTGCGACGACATGGTCGAGAAGAAGCGCTGGAACCGCAACTTGGGGCTGGGGCGCGAGAAGATCTTCGAGGTCCGCAAGGTGCATTCCGACCTGACCTTCATCGACACCTTCCTGACGGAGGACTTCTGTCGGGAGCACAAGCTCTTCACCTTCGCCTACAACAACAGCAAGCAGGTCTACGAGATCGCCAGCCGCGAGTTCAAGGCGGTCAAGGCCAAGCTGCTGGACGCCCTCACCAACCGGGGCCAGCCTTTCATCAGCGTCACCAACGCCAACTACCAAAACCGTGGCGAGCTCTACCTGCTGCACCAGCACCATGGCGTGGACTTGAGGCCCGATTACGCCCAGGAGACGCTGAAGAACCTGCACCTGATTTGGAAGCGGCCGGTGGCGATCGAGACCAAGATCGATGGGGCGGAGAAGATCCTCTATTTCGACGGCAAGAACTACCAGGAGCTGGATAAGAACCGCGAGGTCTAAGCGGGAGAGGGGCTACTTGGTCAGCCGGTCCAGGGCCTCTTGGTACTTTTCCGCCGTCTTTTTCACGATATCCGGGGGCAGGGCGGGGGGATTGGATTTCTTGTCCCAGTGGATCGAGACCAAGTAATCCCGGACAAACTGCTTGTCGTAGCTCGGTGGATTGGATCCGACCTGGTATTGGTCCGCCGGCCAGAAACGCGAGGAGTCCGGCGTGAGCAGCTCGTCGATGACGATGGGCTTTCCCTCGTAGAGCCCCAGCTCGATCTTGGTGTCGGCGATGATGATCCCCCGGCTCAGGGCGTATTCGGCGGCCAGGCTGTAGATCTTCAGGCAGATCTCGCGGGCCTGGGCGGCCAGCTCCGGCCCGATCAGCCGGACCATCTCTTCGTAGGAAATATTCTCGTCATGCTGGCCCTTGGGCGCCTTGGTGGAGGGGGTGAAAATGGGCTCAGGCAACTTTTGCGCCTGTTGGATTCCCGGGGGGAGGGAGATGCCGCAGACGGTGCCCTGTTTTTTGTACTCCTCCCAGCCGCTTCCCACCAGATAACCCCGCACGATCAGCTCGACGGGCAGGGGCTTGGCCTTTTTCACGATGACGCTGCGGCCTTCCAGCTGCCTCAACTCGTCGGGATCTTGGGTGACCGAGCTTAAGGGCCGGTTGAGGGAGTGGTTCGGGATCAGGGCCTCGGTCTTCTTCAGCCAGAAATTGCTGAGCTGGGTGAGGATGACGCCCTTGCGGGGAATGGGCGTCGGCAGGATGTGGTCGAAGGCCGAGATTCGGTCGCTGGCCACCAACATCAGGGCGTCGCCCAGATCGTAAATATCGCGGACCTTGCCGCGGAACAATAGGGGAACTTTCCTCAGCTGGGATTCCAACAGGGCTTCGCTCATGGCGGCTACTCGACCTTTTCCGGAAGGGAGGTGCGGATGGCCCGGACCTTGTTTTCGGCGATCTCGCGGAGGGCGGTGACCACGTCCTTATTTTTGCTGACGACCAGGCGATGGCTTCCCTTGGACAACTGCCGGACCCGTCGGGCGGCTAAGTGTACGAGAGCAAAGCGGTTTTCGATGTGTTCCAGGCAGTCTTCAACGGTCACGCGGGCCATAAATCATCCTTTTGCTTGAGGTTTCTCCCGAAGGAGACCGCGTATATGGCCCATTTGCAAAGGGATTTCAAGCAGGATTGTCCGGGGATCAACGCGCGAAGGAGCGCACGATCGCCATGGTGGTTTCGTGTTCCTTGGAGATGAAGGCATTGGCCAATTCCAAAGAGGCCTGCTTATTTTGGGCGACGTCCCGGATGAAGGTCTGCAGCACCGAGATGTCGTCGTTGGCCTGTTCCATGTCGACCTTGATCTTCTGCATGTTCTTGCTGCCTTCGGCGTCGGTCTTTTGGTTTTGCAGGTCCTGGGCGAGCTTTCGCTTGTGGTCTTGGAGGTTTTGCACCTTTTGCATCAGGCTGCGGGTGATCTCGTTGGCGGTGGCGGCCTCCAAGTGGCTGAACAGCATCATCGCCAGCGAAATATTTCCCGAGCGCAGGGCCAGGAACAGCAGGTGGGTCAGGCGGTTGAGTTTGGCGTTTTGGGAGAGGGCCTCGCTCTTCGCCGCCCGCGAGGAGGCGCGCGCGAGGTCGGCGAGGTTTTCCCGCGAGATCTCGGCCTGCCAGTCGATGCCCTGGAGGGTCAGGGGATTTTGCTCGGGGAAGCGGAATTGGGCCTCGCTGGAGAACTCGATCTCTTGGAGAAAGCTCTGGAAGTCTTCCGTGGAGGCCTCTGGAAAGGCGAGGATTTTTTCCCGGGTGCCGGAAGGCAGTTGCGAGAAGCTAGGTTCCTCCATCGCCACGGCGGCGCTGCCCGCGAGGTGCAGCTCTCCGCCGCCCTGCAGGGCCCGGAAGGCGGTGAGCAGCGTCGCCCCTCCTTCCGCACCCGCGACCGACGCGGCCGGGCCGAGCGAGGAGGGCGTCCCCAGCAGGACCCGGGTCCATTGCTTCATTTGATGTTCGACGAGATGTTTTAAGGACCAAAACATGAAGGACTCCTTTCAAAAATCGCCCCGCCCCCTCGCGGGAACGGGGCGTCCGTGTTTTCCGCCTCGCGACGCGAGGGTTTGGTTGTTAAAATCCGAGCCACAGCAGCAGGGCCAGGCAGACGGCGCTTCCGCCGAGCAGGAACCAGCTTTGGAGCGTGTCTTGGGCCACGGCCTCCGCCGTCTGGGGACGGCAATCGCGGATTTGGAAGCGAGTCGGCAGGGCTTCGGCGCTGAGGTAAAAGGGGCCGCCGTGGATCAGGCTGAGGCCTTGATATTCCCGTTTCATTAGATCCTCCCGATCAGTTGGTAGGTTTTTTGGACTTGGCGGACCTGACGGTCGAGACCGAGGTGTCGTCCCTGCTCGAGGTTTTGGACCAGGCGGGACTTGATTTGCCGGATCTTCTCCTCCAGCCGCTTCTTTTCTTCTTGTAGGGCTTCGGTCTTCATCGCTTCCTCCACTGGGTTCGAAGGAAGCCAAATGCAGGACGGATGCCAGGACGGGGGCTATGAATTTTCAGGGTTTTTTTTCAGAGGCGGGATGCGGGGCGTCCGAAGAAGCGTCGCAATCCGCCCCGGGCGTTCGAAAACCGGACGCCTAGCGGTGGGGAGAGGGCGGATCGGACCAATCTCCCTCCAGGATTTCCCCGTCGGGAGCGGGCAGTTCGGGGAGTTCGGCCTTCCGGACTCGGTTCTTGAGTGCGACGAGGGAGACTCCCCCACCGATGGCCAGGACGGCTCCTAACAAGGTGAGGGCGTCGGGCCGTTCGCCAAAAAAGACCACCCCTAAGGTGAAGCTGAATAAAACACCGGCATAGGAGAAGGGGGCGACCCAGCTGGCCTCCTCATTCTTATAGGCCAGGGTCATGAGCAATTGACCGAGGGTGCCGAAGACCCCGCTGCCGATCAGCATGGTCCATTGCCGGGCCGTCGGCGTCCGCCAGGTGACGAGCATGGGGGGGAGGGAGAGCAGGGCCGCGACCACCATGAAATAGAAGGCCATGGTCCAGAAGGAATCCGTTTGGTGGAGCTGTCGGATGGCCACGTAAGCGCCGGCCGCGAATAGGGCCCCGCCCAATCCCGCCAGGCCGGCGAGGTTGAAGACCTGGCCGGTGGGCCTCAGGATCAGGGTGATGCCCAGGAAGCTCAGCAGGGTTAGCCAGAGGAGGGAGCGGTAGAATTTCTCCCCCAGAAAAAACCAGGAGAAGGCCATCACGAAGACCGGGGAGCTTTGGTTGAGGATGGCCGCGTCCCCCAGGTTGATGCGGGCCAGGGCGTAGAAATTCAAGGCCATGGCCGTGAAACCCGAGAGGGCGCGGATCAAGAGCAGCCTTTGGTTCTTGCCGCGGAGCGACATGCCGCGCCGCCACATCACGGTGCCCAAAAGCGAGGCGGAGACCGCCGCGCGAAAAAAAGTCACCTGAAAGAGGGGGATTTCCCGCCCCAGGGATTTCACCATGGCCCCCATCACCGCAAAGAACAGGCCGGAGGCCACCATGGCGACCGGTCCGTGTTGCAGCAGGTTGCGCAGGGATCTTGGCATGGCGCAGGCCGTTACAGAAAAAAAAACGGAGGGTCAACTGTGGATAAATCGAATTTCCGCAAAAAGATAGATCTTGAGCGAAAAAAAACCCGTTTTTCGTGACACGTCGCGCCTTGTGTTTCCCCCGGAATGGGAATAAAAATCAAACATCTGGGTTCTTAGGAGAGGTTATGGGAAAGAAATTTTTCAGCGTCGATGAAGTCAACGAGCTGATCCCTCAGCTCGAGCACCATTTTCGCCGCATGCTCCTGCACAAAAAAGAAATGTCCAAGGCTTCGGTGCGCCTCCGCAAGCTGGGCTGCGAGCCGCAGCTGCTCGAAGCCTTGCCCGCCTCCGCCTCGCCGGAGGCCGAAACACTTCACCGGGAGCTGCAGGGGCATTATTTTTCCTTCAAGCAACACCTCCTCGCGGTCGAGCGCATCGGCGGCGAGATCAAAGACCTCGAATTGGGCCGGGTGGATTTTCCTTGTTTCGAAAACGGCAAGGAAGGGCGCCTGACCTGGCAATTGGGGGTCACCGAAGCCGCCTACCGCCATCCCGAGCTGGAGGAGGCGCCCAGCCTCCCTTTCGAGGCGACGAAAGCCCTTAGAGTCGGTTGAATCATCCGCGGTGCAGCGCATTCCAGCGCTGGAAGCTGAGGCGCCCGATTTCGCGGTGGCAGTCGGGGCAGGTGAAGCGCACGACGCCCATCCCGAAGTTCATTCCATGGGGAAATTCCTTCAAAGGCGCGGAGCGCCGGCAGTGGGGGCAGGCGACCTGTTGTGCCAGGCTGTGGATCTTGAGGTAGTGGGCCACGGCGTCACCTTTTTTTCTCGGCCAAAGACTTCATCAATTTTCGGACCTGGGCTCGGGTCTTGCTCAGGCTCCCCGAATTGTCGATCACCCAATCGGCCAGGGCGAGTTTGCGCGCCTGGGGGAGCTGGCTGCGCAGCTTGAGCCGGGCCTCGGCCTCGCCCAGCCCTTCCCGCCGCCGCAGCCGCTTCTCTTGCACTGCGGCGGGCGCGTCCACCACGACCAAGCCGTGGAAGGGTCGGTGGTAGCCGGTCTCGACGTGCAGGGCCGCCTCCACCAAGATCAGGGGCGCGCCGCGGCGAATCGCCTTTTGGAGCTCGGCGCCGATCAGCCGCCGGGTCTCAGGGTGGATGCGGGATTCGAGCCAGGCGCGTTCGCGCTTGGACCGGAACAGGATTCGGGCCAAGCGCTTGCGGTCGACCTTGCCGGACGTCGCGAGGATTTTAGCTCCGTAGCGCTGCTTCAATGCTTGATACAGGCGGGTTCCGGGTAGGTAGGCGCGGTGGGCGACTCGGTCGGCGTCGATGACCGTCGCCCCTAGCTCGCGAAACATGTCGGCGACGACCGACTTTCCCGTGGCGATGCCGCCGGTGAGAGCCAGGATTTTCATAAGGGGGAAGATTGCGGATCCATCGCGCCTTCGGAGCCGCCGGGTGCCTCGGCGTTCTGCCGCGCCAGGGCCTTGATCGAGAGCAGGAAGTGGAGCATGGGCAGATTGGCCCGCTCTCCGTATTCGAGGATCTTTTCGATGAGGGCGTTTTCCTGCGCCTCGCCCAGGGCGCCCATCAGCCGCTGGAGCAATTGGTGGACCTCTTTATATTCGAGGGAAAAGGTCTCGTGGACGAGCTTAATCTGGGGGTTTTGCAGCTCCTGGCGGCGCATCGCCCAGCTCATCGAGTTGGCGAAGTCCTCTTCTTTCCACTCCTGCTCGTCGATGCATCCCTGGGTTTCGATCAGCTTGTCGTAAATCTCGACGCGGTCGGGGTTGAGTCCCTCGCTCTTTTGGTATTCGGTCATGGCCTCGCGGAACTTGCCCTTGCCTGCGAGCTTGTCGCCCTTGCCCTCATGCTTGAGGGCTTTTTTCGGATCGGTTTTTGGGTTTTGGCTCATGCGGCTCCTTAGCGGCCTGGCTTAAGGGGAATGCCTCTAGGGTGTATTCGAGGAGAGATTGTCGCGTATTTCGCGCGGGGTCGTCCAGCACAACTTCGACCAGCTTCTTGAGGATCTGGCCCAGCACGGGGCCCTCGGGGTAGCCCAGGTTCATCAAGTCGTGCCCGTTGAGGGCGAGATCTTTGGCGCCGAAGGGGGGCTTTTTTTCCAGCTCTTCCTGGATGCGGCGCTTGAGCCTGAGGATTCCCTTGAGCTGGTTGGGATAGGCCCCGCCCTTCTTGTCGGCGATGCGCAGGTCGACCAGCTTGAAGATCAGCTCCTTGCCGATCTTGTGGATGAAGCGCCGGATCGCCTTCTCGGTGTAGAAGCTCTTGGTCTCGAACATGTGGTTGTGGACCATCGAGAGCACGTTTTCGGGGTCGATGTCCAGCATGTTGGCCCGGTATTTCTTCAGCCACTTGCGGGTGAGGCGGGTCGACACGATCTGGTGCCCGTAGAAGGTCACCCGGCGGGTCTTTTCGTTGTAGCCCACGGTGTAGGGCTTGCCGACGTCGTGGAATAGCGAGGCGAACATGATCTCGAGGTCGCCCGGCCGGTCGAGGTCGGTGCAGGTGCGCGAGGCGTCGAGGACCTTCATGGTGTGCTCGAAGACGTCGCCGCTCTTTTTCGCCGGCTGCTCTACGCCGATGGTTTTTTCCAATTCGGGGAAGACGAAGTGCAGGAGGCCGGTGTCGCGCATCAGGTAGAAGCCGGCGGAAGGGCGCTCGGCCCGGAACAGCTTGCCGATCTCCTCGATCACCCGCTCGGGGGAGACGGTCTCGATGAGGGCCGCGTGCCGTTGCATCGCCGCGAGCGTCTCCGACTCGATGCTCAGCCCAAAACGGGCGGAGAACTGCACCGCGCGCAGCAGGCGCAGCGGGTCTTCCACGAAGGATTCGGCGAAGACTTGGCGCAACACCCGGCTGCGGAGGTCCGCCTGGCCGCCGAAGGGATCGACCAGCTCTCCGCTGCGCAGCTCCCGCGCCATCGCGTTGATGGTGAAGTCGCGGCGCTGCAGGTCGAGCTCGATGGGGAGGGATTCGTCGAAGCGCACCTCGAAATCGCGGTGGTGGGGCCCGGTCGATTTTTCGGTGCGGGGGAGGGCCAGGTCGTAGTGATGCTCCTCGCCCTTGGGCTTGAACTTGAGGATGCCGAAGGATTTTCCCACCTCGTGGACCTGGCCGAAGCCCTGGAGCAGCTGCATCAGGCGGGGCAAGGGGATCTTCAGGACGAGAAAGTCCTTGTCCTTATGGGGATGACCCAGCAAGGCGTCGCGCACGGTGCCGCCGACCTCGTAGACGCGGCCTCCGGCCTGATAAATGGCATCGATGAAGGACATAGTTGGCGCCTTTAGCGATAAGTCATGCCTGGATCGCGATCAAGTGGCCTGGCACGGGGCAGAACTATCGGGCCTTTGACAAATAGGTGTGGATGGTCGCCTGCTTGGTGAGCAAGTCCGCCACCCCCGAAAGGAGCTGGGAGCGTTGGCCCATCTCCAATTGGCCCTTCATCGCCTGGAGCTTTTCGGCGTCCATCGCTGCGTCCTTGCGCTCGATCAGTTGCACGGCGACCAGAGTATCTTGGACCTGGAAGGGCTCGGCGCAGGTTTCTCCCGGCTGGAGCGCCAATAGGCAAGTCAGGATTGGCAGAGAATCTTCCCGACCCAGGCTGCCCTGGAGTTGGACCAGGGTCTGGGCCTCGCCGCCTTCTTCCTTCAGGCCCTGGGCCTTGAGCAGCTCTTCGGTGGGTTTTTTCTCCTGCTTGGCCGCGATCCATTGCTTGGCGAGCTGTTTGGCCTCGTCGAGGGACTTGCCGCCGCCCTGGGGCTGCAGGGGGATCGTGAGCTTTTGGAGCTTGAGCTGGGTGTTTTGCAGCAGGGCCTGGGTCTCCACCTCTTGCTGGCTGACTACTGCGGCGTTTTCGATGACCTTCTTCAACTTGTCGGCCAGCAGATCCTGCCGCAGGTCGAATTCGAAGTCGCTGCCGTTTTGCCGTTCGTACCAGGGCTTGAATTGGTCGAGATAGAAGCTCTCGTTGAACCGGCCGTCCTTGCGGAAATTGGGATTTTGCCGGATCTCCTGGGCCAACTCGACATCCGGGACGCGCAATCCCAGCCGGTAGGCCGCTTGGGCGAACAGGGTGTTGGTGATGAGGCGCTGGAGGACCTGGTTTTCCAGCATCTGCTGCATCTCGGGGGAGAGGTTCTTTTGGCCGAATTGCTCCATCATCGCGGTCTGGTTCTGCACCCCCTGGGCGAACTTGGCCGCCGGCAGACCTTGGTCGTTGACCTTCGCGATCAAGGCCCCGCCCTGGCCGCTTTTCCTCGAGATCGTGCTGTAGCCGTAAAACAGGATGAAGCTTAAGGCGATGATCCCCAGCAGGGTTTTCGAGAAGACCGAGGACAGATTACGCATTTGTTCCAGCATGAGCGAGCAACTCCATGAAAGGGCGCGGTTATCGTGCCGTTGAAGAACCACCGGTTCGGGCCAAGCTGCCGCAGCGGATTGGCGGGCCCCGAAAATCCGAAGGATTTTTGGGATGTCGATGGAGGCCGGAATCATTCCGGCCGAAAGGGAATTTTTTCAACAGCACCCGAAAGATGCGGAGCTTAGTAAAGAGCTCGGGGCCAAAAAGCAATCTTAAACCTCCCGAAACCCGGAATTCCCGTTTGACTTGACTGGGGCCGGATGGTAGCCCGAACCTCACAAGCCAAGGCATCCGGGATTGGGTATAACTTTAGGTAATTCTTAAAATTTTTCGAGATAACTAGGGATTAATCCTCATGATTTTGGATCCGATTTTGGGACTGTTCTCCAACGACCTCGCCATCGATCTGGGGACCGCCAACACCCTGGTCTACGTGAAGGGCAAGGGGGTGGTCTGCGCCGAGCCCTCCGTGGTCGCGGTCCAGAAGGACCAGCGCGGGATGCGCAAGGTGCTGGCCGTCGGCCGGGAGGCCAAGGAGATGCTGGGCCGCACCCCCGGCAATATCGAGGCGATTCGTCCGATGAAGGAAGGCGTCATCGCCGATTTCGAGATCACCGAGGCCATGCTGCGCTATTTTATCCGCAAGGTGCATAACCGGCGCACCCTGGTCCGCCCGCGCATCATCATCTGTGTCCCCTTCGGCATCACCGAGGTCGAGCGCCGCGCCGTCCGCGAGTCGGCGGAGTGCGCCGGGGCCCGCGAAGTCTATTTGATCGACGAGCCGATGGCCGCGGCCATCGGGGCGGGGCTGCCCATCACCGAGCCCTCCGGCAACATGATCGTCGACATCGGCGGCGGCACCACCGAGGTGGCCGTGATTAGCCTGGCGGGCATCGTCTATTCCAAGTCGATCCGGGTGGCCGGCGACAAGATGGACGAGTCGATCATCCAGTATTTGAAGCGAAAGTATAACCTGTTGATCGGCGAACGCACCGCCGAGCAGATCAAGATCCAGATCGGCAGCGCCTACCCGAACGGCGAGATCAAGACCATGGAGATCAAGGGCCGCGACCTGGTGGCGGGGGTGCCGCGGGTGATGGAGGTCAATTCCGAAGAGGTCCGCGAGGCCATCGCCGAGCCGGTGCACGCCATCGTCGAGGCGGTGAAGGTCGCCTTGGAGCGCACGCCTCCCGAGTTGGCGGCGGATATCGTCGACAAGGGGATCGTATTGGCGGGCGGAGGGGCCTTGTTGGCCCATCTCGACGTCCTGCTGCGGGAAGAGACGGGACTGCCGGTGACCATCGCCGAGGATCCGCTTTCTTCCGTGGTGCACGGGACGGGCAAGGCCCTCGACCAGCTAGATTCGCTGAAGGGCATTACGGTTAATTCTTACTGAATCTATGCGCCTTGGGGCGCAGGTTTTTTTCTTCCAGGTCTACAAATGATTCACCTCAAATCCGCGGGAGGTTCCGCGGAATGGGCTTGGAATGCTTCGTCTGAAACGCAGCCATCTTGTGATTTTGCTCGTCCTCCTCGGTATCCCGGGATTGGTCTTTCTCTCCCGGCGCGCGGAACGCTCCGGACAGCCGCAGTGGTATGAAAGCGCGGCGCACCGGGTGATCGGGCCCGTGGCCGAGCGCCTCTCCGGCGGGCTGGACTGGCTGCGGGGGCTCTCCAGCCAATATCTCGAGCTGCGCGGCGCCAAATCCCAAAACGTCCTGTTGGCGGCCCGCGAACAGGAGCTGCAATCCGAGCTCACCCGCTTGCGCGAGGAAAACCGCGCCCTCAAGGCCCAGGCGGGCCTCTACGCCGAGAGCGGCCTGTCGCGCGCCGAGGCGCGGCCCGCCCGCGTGATCGGCTATGACCCCGCCGCCTTGCACCGCAGCATCGTGATCGATCGGGGCTCGGAGGATGGGATCGCTCCGGATCAGGCCGTGGTGTCCGGCGGGGCCGTCATCGGACGGGTGCTTAAGGCCGGGGCGCGCAGCAGCCAGGTGCTTCTGCTCACCGATCTCAACAGCGCCGTCGATGTCTTAGACGCTCGCACCCGGGCGCGAGGGGTCTTGGTCGGCCTGCGTCGCGAGCTGGGGCTCAAGCGGGAGCGCTGGCTCACCCAGGCTGAATACGTCTCGGCGGGGGAGGAGATCCGCCCCGGCGACCTCTTGCTCAGCTCGGGTCTGGACGGGGTCTTTCCCAAGGGTCTGCCGGTGGGCGTGGTGAGCCAGGTGAAGAAGGACGCCACGGGCCTCTTCTGGCAGGCCGAGGTCGAGCCCTATGCCGAATTGAACAAGTTGGAAGAGGTCTTGGTGCTGGAGAAGCGGGAGGGCGACGGATGAAGGGGTTTGTCAAATACCTCGCCTTGGGAGTTTTGGGGCTGGTGCTCAACCTGGCCCTGCCGAACCTGCCGCTCGATTGGCTGGCCATCGTCTGGACGCAGGCCTACCTGACCTCCACCCGGAAGTCGGTCGCTTGGTTGCTGCTGGCCTGCTTGGCTTATTTGTACTCGGCCTTTTCCCTTTCGCCTCCCTGGCAGTTGGCCCTCCCGCTGCTTGGTTCCGCGTTGGCCTATTCCGTGATCCAGCGCAATCTCTCGCTGGACCTCGCCTTCCGGCGCTTTCTCCTCTTGGCGGGCACGCAGGCGGCTCGACTCCTGCTCTGGGCGGGACTCGGCGCGGTCCAGGGACATGGCTTCATCTTGAGTTTCAACGACGGAATTTGGGCCGTGGCCACCTTGCTGGCGGGGCTGTGGGCCTGGCCGGCCGTGGAGCAGGCCTGCGCTCGGCTCCTGCGCCGCTTCGCCTCCATGGGCCGCTCGGCCCGTGGGGTCGATCTGTCCCGCGCCGATTGGTTGGGGGAGCGGGCCGGGCGTTTGGTCCGCAAACCCTTCGGACTTGAAAAGGGCCTGTGATGGAGGGCTTTCGCGGTCGATTGCTGGGCTTCGCCCTCCTGGTGTTGCTCTTTTTCGGGGTCGCCTTTTACCGCCTCGTCGACCTCCAGCTGGTGCATGGCGAAAAATACCTGCGCTTCAGCCAACTGAACACCCTGCGGGAGATCCCCATGCCGGCGCCGCGCGGCAAGATCCTCGACCGGGAGGGCAGGGTTCTGGCAGAAAACCGCCCGAGCTTCACCCTCCGCCTCAATCCCGCCCAGGTGAAAGACGCCGAGCGCGCGATCCGCACCTTGGCCTATCTGCTGGAATGGGATTCCGAGGCGGTCCGCGAGAAGTTGGGCGCCAAGCGGCCCAACTCGCTGCTTTCGCCCGCCCTGATCGCCAAAGACCTGGATCGCGACCAGGTCGCGCGGATCCGGCTCCGCATGAGCCGGATCAACACGGGCATGATGCCGGAACTCGACCTGAGCGGCATCGAGCTGGTGGTGCACTTCGAAAGGGTTTACCCCTACCACGAGAAGGTGGGTCACGTGCTCGGCTACGTCCGTGAGGTCAACGACAAGGAGTTGAAGGAGTGGGAGCAGCGCGAGCCCGGCCGCGTGAGTCCGGGCGACGACGTCGGCGTTGCCGGCGTCGAGAAGGCCTTCGACCTCGAGCTGCGCGGCTACGACGGCTACCGCCAGACCATGGTCGACGCCTTGGGCCGCGAGGTCGACTTCAGCGAATTGGGCATGAACGGCCTGCTGCAAGAGAAACCCGCCCAAGGCGGGGAAACCCTGCAGTTGACCTTGGATGCCCGCTTGATGGAGGTCGCCGCGGAGGCCTTCGGCAAGTCCGCCGGCAGCTTGGTCGCCCTGGATCCTCGCGACGGTTCCATTTTGGCGTGGGTCAGCCAGCCCGCTTACAACCCCGAGGACCTGACGGGGACGATTTCGAAGGCGACCTGGAAGGAGCTGCAGGAAAATCCCGACAACATCCTGCTCAACCGCCCCAGCCAGGCGGCCTATCCGCCGGGCTCGACCTACAAGATCGTCACGGCCATCGCCGCTTTGGCGGAGAAGGAGACCAACTTCCAGGAGACGATTAATTGCCCGGGGTATTACACCTTCGGCGGCCGGCAGTGGGGCTGCTGGAACCATCGCGGGCACGGGCGCGTCAACCTGCACACCGCGCTGGTGAGCAGTTGCGACGTCTATTTCTACAAAATGGGCGAGCGGCTCGGCCCGGACCGCCTGGCCCATTACGCCAAGCTGCTGGGCCTCGGCCAAAAGACGGGCGTGCTGAACGACTCCGAGCGCGAGGGACTGATCCCGACCCGGGATTGGAAAGAGAAGGCCCGCAAGGAAAAGTGGGCGCCCAGCGACAGCCTGGGCATCGCCATCGGGCAGGGCTTCGACCTGGTGACGCCCCTGCAGAACGCCCGGATGATCGCGCAATTCGCCAACGGCGGGAAGCGGATCACGCCGCACCTCTTGCAGGCGACGGTGGACGATTCGGGCGAGCGCCGTCCGGCGCCGGTGGATCCTCCCGAGCCCCTTCCCTGGAACCTCGGTGCGAAGGATTACGCGGCGGTGAAGCAGGCCTTGGTCGACGTGGTGGCGGGCGCCGGCGGCACGGGGGCCAAGGCGCGCCTGGCCGGGATCCGCGTAGGCGGCAAGACCGGCACCGCGCAGGTGGTCGGCAACGAGACCCGGGGCAAGGTGGCCAAGGGGGTGAAGACGGAGGACCACGCCTGGTTCGTCGCCTTCGCCCCGGCCGAGGACCCGCAAATCGCGATCGCGGTGATGGTGGAGCACGGCGGTCACGGCGGGGCGGTGGCGGCCCCGATCGCCCAGCGGGTCATGGAAGAGTATTTTCGCAATCAGGGGATGCTGGGGAAGGCGGAGCCGCCGAAACCCAAGCAAAAATAAGATGTCTTCGAAACCTCGAAAACTTTTCTATCTCTTTCCCTGGCATATCCTGGCCTTGGTCCTCCTGCTCTTGGGTGCGGGCTTGGTCAATCTCTACAGCGCCTCCTCGGCGGCCACGGGCGGGCTGTCGGCTTATTTCCATTCACAGTTATTGTGGGCCGGGATCGGCCTGGTGCTGATGCTGTTGATGCTGAGCTTTCATTACCGCCTGCTGTTGGACGTCGCCTGGCCGCTCTATTTCGTCAGCCTGGCCCTGCTGGTTGGGGTCATCCTGTTCGGAAAGGTCTCTGGGGGCCAGAAAAACTGGCTCGCCCTTGGCCCCCTTCGGCTTCAGCCCAGCGAGTTCGCCAAGCTGGCGGTGATCTTGATGCTGGCGCGTTACTTTCATCGCCTGCCGCCGGGCGGGCGCCGCACGCTGCGGGATTTTTTGCCGCCGCTCCTGATCGTCGCGGCCCCCATGCTCTTGATCCTGGTCGAAAAAGACCTGGGCTCGGCCCTATTTTTCGCTCTGATCGGGGCGACCTTCCTGTTCCTCGCCGGCTTGCCCTACCGCTTCATCGTCGTGGCGCTCCTCCTGGCCTGCCTAGGCGGGGCCGCCGGCTACCGTTATTTCCTCAGCGACTACCAGCGCGACCGCATCCAGACCTTCCTCCATCCCGAGCGGGACCCGCGGGGCAAGGGCTACCACCTGATGCAATCCAAGATCGCGGTGGGCTCGGGACGGGCTTTGGGCAAGGGCTTCCTGAAGGGCGACCTCAACAAGTTCAAGTTCCTTCCGGAGCGCCACACGGATTTCGTCTTCCCGGTCTTGGCGGAGGAATGGGGCTTCGCGGGGAGCGTTTTCGTGCTGGGCTGTTTCTTGCTGCTATTCTTGCTGATGCTGCACGCGGCGGGAAAGATGCAGGACCGTTTCGGGGGGCTCCTGGTGGTCGGCGTGGCTTCGCTGCTCTTTTGGCAGATGGCGATCAACCTGGGGGGAGTGCTGGGGCTGATGCCGCTGGCGGGGGTCACCTTGCCCTTTTTCAGCTATGGGGGCTCGGCCTTGCTCTGCACCATGCTGGGGATGGGGGTGGCCTGTAATGCCCTGATGCGGCGGTATATGTTTTAAAAAAAAGGCCGCTCGTCACCGAGCGGCCCGCAAAATACGATGCAAAATATCAAAGGGATTTTTGGATGAACTGGTCGAGGGTGGGCTTGGGTACTGAGCCAACCAATTGATCGACGACCTTGCCGCCCTTGACCAGGATCAAGGTGGGGATGCCGCGCACCCCGTACTGCGAAGGGGTGTTTGGGTTTTCGTCGACGTTCATCTTGAAGACCTTCAGCTTGCCTTGGTTTTCCTCGGCGATCTGGTCGACCAGCGGGGCGAGGGCGCGGCAAGGTCCGCACCACTCGGCCCAAAAATCCACCAGGGCGGGGGTGTCGGAGCCCAGAACTTCGGCGGCGAAATTGGCGTCGGTTGCGGTTTTGACGTGCGGACTGGCCATCGGTAATTTCCTCCTTGTTGAACAATGCTTTCTAAGCCATTAATCTCCCCATCGAAGGAATTGCAAGGGTGAAAAATTTCAAGCTGATATTCGGCGGGTCCTTGGTGGTTTTCATGCTCTTGGTGGCGCTCTTGGCGCCCATCCTGCCCATTCCCTCGCCCAGCATCCCCGACATGGCCGGTGAGTTGCGCGGGCCCTCGGCGACCCACTGGTTGGGACAGGACGAGGAGGGTCGCGACGTCCTGGCGCGGGTGGTTTATGGGGCGCGGCTTTCGCTCTTGATCGGTTTTGTCACGGTGGCGCTCTCCCTCTGCTTTGGAACCGCGGTCGGGATGGCGGCGGGATATTTCGGCGGCTGGATCGACGAGGCCTTCGTCTTTGTCAGCGACATCTTCATGGCCTTTCCGTCGATCCTGCTCGTCATTGCCTTGGCGGCATTTTTGCCGCCGAGCCTTTGGAACATCGTCTTGGTGCTGTCCGCCGTCGGTTGGGTCTCTTATGCGCGGATCGTCCGCGGGCAGGTCCTGGCCCTCCGTAAGGTGGAATACGTCCAGGCGGCCCAGACCCTCGGTTTCGGCAGCGCGCGGATCCTGGGGCGGCACGTCTTGCCGAATATCTTGGGGCCGCTCATCGTTAACGCCACGCTCAGCATCGCCGGGGTGATTATCGCGGAGACGACGCTCTCTTTTCTGGGCATTGGGGTGCCGCCGGGGACCCCCTCTTGGGGCGCGATGTTGGACGCGGGCGTCGCCTTTCTTTTGATCGCGCCGCACCTTTCCATCGTGCCGGGCATCGCGATTATGTTGACGGTGCTGGGTTTCAATTTTTTGGGCGACGGCCTGAGAGATCGCTACGAGGTTCGTTGATTGTTTTCAAATCGTTCCCAAGTTACAGCGGTGGCCCTTGCCGAGCAAGTGGGGCGGGGTATTCCCGGAGGCTTTTCCGATTGTCTGAGCGTCCTTTAATCGTCACTCGCAATACAAATAGGGGATTTCCCGCGCTGCCCTGGAATAAACCGCGAGTTTCGGAAAAGCCGGAGGGAATGCCCCGCCCCACTTGCTCGGCAAGTGTGCGAGGCGTCCCTTTCCCAGGCCAAAGCAGCATAAGGAAGAAGAACCAGTGACCACCACGCAGGAATTAAAAAAGATGATCGGCTCCCTGTTAGTCGTAGGCTTCGAAGGCCACAAGCTGAGCGACTCCGCGCACAATTTTTTGCAGCAGTGGGACCTGGGCGGCGTCATCCTATTCAAGCGCAATATCGAGAGCCTGGGACAGCTGCGCGAACTGAACGCCGCCATCTACCGGGCAGCGCCTAAGCCGCCCATCGTCTCGGTCGACCACGAGGGCGGGCGCGTGTTCCGCTTGCCGGAGCCGTTTACGGTTTTTCCGCCGATGCGGCGGGTGGGGGATTATTGCAGTCGCCAGGGCGAGTGCGGGGCTGCGGAGGAGGTGGGAAAGACCTTCGCGCGCGAACTCCGGGCGGCCGGTTTCAATCTCGATTATGCGCCGGTCCTCGACGTCGACAGCAATCCGCAAAATCCCATCATCGGCGACCGCGCCTTCGCTGCGGATCCCGATAGGGTCGCCGAGACGGCCTTGGCCTTCCTTGCGGGTTTGCAGGCGGGAGGCGTGGTTGGCTGCGGAAAGCACTTTCCCGGCCACGGCGACACCCATGAAGATTCTCATCTCACCTTGCCGGTGGTGGAGAAGTCGCGGGCCGACTTGGAGGCCTGCGAGTTGCGGCCCTTCGCCCGGGCGGCCGCGGCGGGGATCCCGCTGCTGATGACCGCGCATGTGGTTTACCCCGCCCTCGATCCCAACTGGCCGGCCACTTTGTCCGAAAAAGTACTCGGCGATTTATTGCGCCGCCAGCTGGGTTTCGAAGGGCTCGTGATTTCGGACGACTTCTTCATGAAGGGCATCGCCGCCCAATGGTCCCTGGAAGAGGCCGCCGAGCGCTTTTTGCGGGTCGGCGGGGATTTGGTCCTGCTCTGCCACCAAGAAGCCGTACAACGACGCGTTGCGGCACATCTGGTGCATGTGGCGGAACGAGAGGTCCAATTCCGAGAATTGTTGGCTGCCAAGGCGAAAAAAATGGACAAATTCCGCCACAGACTGAGTCTCGGCGTGGCCGAGGCCAGCTTAAACCTGCCGGATTCTGGGCATCTTGCCCTGGCCGCGAGATTCTAGGTAAATTTCGGAAAATCCAAAGCTTTCGCAACATTGACGTCCTCGCTTCCCGATAATAGACTTTAGGAGATTTCCCGTCGGGCCGCGGTGTCCCTGGGAATTTTGGAGTACTGGAATGGGTGTAGAACGAGCAGGCTCAGGTGGTGGCGCCCCGGTTGATTCGGGTGCACCGGGTGGTCCCGGTGGACCTGGCGGACCGGGTGGTGCCGGCGGAGCCCCCGAAGGTGGCAAACCGCCTCCGGGTGCGGAAGGCGCGCCGCCGGAAGGTGGAGTTCCACCAGGTGAGGATTTTGGCTCCTACGACGGCATGGTCGATCAGGGCGAGTTCTTCACCATGGCCAACCAGGAGGCCGGCAACGATGCCCAGGCCAAAGCCCTCCTCAATCAAATCCGCCTCAACACCGTAAGTCATGAGGCCTCCGCCGGCGGTGACGCCACGCGGGGGATGTCCGATACCATTGCCGATCATCGGGAGGGGATGACCGAGGTCCATGATACCCGCGATTCCTTCGTCCGCGAAGGGGAGGCGAGGTCCGAAGTTCGTTCCGCGATTCGCGATGCCTTGGCGACGGGCAATCAGCGCGAATTGATGGCCCTGTTTTCCCGCTTTAGCGCCAGCGATCGGGCCGCCGCCCGGCCCAATCCCGGAGCGGGCACCGGAACCCCTGCGAATCCCGCCAATCCAGGCGGGGCCGGGACCCGAGGCGCCCCGCTGGCCAGTGGTGGCCCCAGCGGAGGTCCTAGCGGCGCGGCCACGCCCTCCAATCCGCCGATCTTTCCCGGAGCCACCGGCAGGCTTTCTACCTTGACCCAACCGCGCATGACCGCCCTGTCCGGGCGCATTGCCAACATGCCCGATGGTTCGCAGAAGACCGAGGCGCAGCAATTGGAACAGCGATTGCGCGCGGCGATTTCCGCCAGCCCCCCCGACCGCGAGGCGGCCCAGGCAGCCCTCGACGGCCTGGCTGCGATGGGCATCGAGCTTGGCGAGACCGATGAGGCCGACGAGGTCGAAGAGGGCGCCGAGACCGGCGAGGGAGACGAGGCCGAGGGTGCTGACGGCGAAGGCGGCGGTAGCGGCCCGGGCCGGGCGGGCGGAGACGGCGAAGGGCGACGCACGCGCGTGGCGCGTACCTTCAATCCCTCTGAGCACCTCGAAGGTGGCATGACGGTCTTGTGCGGCGGCGGCCGGGGCGGAGACGCCGAAGTCGATGCCCACGGGGCTCGCATGGAACGCGGTTTGAGTTTGGTTTGCGGCGGTGGCGCGACGGGATATGCAACGCGGGTGGCCACCGACGGCGCGGTGCGGGGCAGCTATGCCGAGGGCGACGGTTCCGGGGAAGGCGGCGGATCGGGGGGTGCCTCCGGGGACGGCAGCGTGGCCTTTGGGGATATGGTCGATACCGACGGGGCCTTGGCCTCGGGCGGTTATCGCCTCGACACGGCGGCCGCGGGCCTGGGCGGATCTTACGGGGTACGGACGCCGGATGGCCGCTTCATCCCCCAGTGGATGGCCCTCAGCGAACATGGCGGCTTGCCGCCCGGGGTGCGCGCGGCCATCGGTCGGGACGCCAGCCTGCGCACGCGCTTTGGGGCCGAGGCCCTCTCGGGGCATCGGGCGGGGATGACGGGGGATCTGTTTGCGGGGGCGCGGTGCTAAAATCGGCCGAATAATACCGCAACCTTATCGGTTATTTTCGCCGAAAATGGGAAAGCCAGTTTTGTTTTGGAGGAATTATGGCCTGGGAACGAGTAGGTCCTGGTACCGGATCGGACGCTTCGAACATCTATTATCGTGAGGCGGGAGGATCCGGCCGGTGGTTTTCCACTGCCAGCGAAATTCCTGCTAGCGCCTTAGGCAGCACCGAGGTGCCGCCGAACGGAGGCGTCGTCCATACCGATCGGCCGCCCGATTCCGCCCCCGCTGCCTTGAGAGATTCTTATGCGGCCGCCCATCCGCCCCCCGAGCCCACCGGAGGCGGGACGCGGCGGCGGCCCGTGGTTTCCGCCTCTTCCCTGCATGACGGTCCGGCCTACACGGGAGACATGGCCCAGGTTGCGGATCGGCTGTGGGGCGCCGGCATCGATCCCGACGCCTATTTTGCGGCCCATCCGCCCCCCGCCGGGACCGGCGCGGCCCGCACCGCTTGGATCAACGAAGTCCGAAATATCCCCGCCGGCGAAGAGGGCAATGCGACGCTGCGGGACAATTACCGGATTTACGCGGCGGAATATGAATTAAATGCCCTGCGCGCGAAGGGGGTTCCGGTTGGCGATGCCTATGCCTATCTGCGGGCCCAGGGCCTCTTGGCGCCGGGTTCGACCCCGGATGCCTATCCCCTAGACCACGGGGTGGTTCGGCTGGGGACGCCTCCCGGCGATCGTGCCTCGGCGCTCAGCATGTTGCCTCATAGCGGGACGGCTCCCAATGAAGTTCGCACCACGCCGGTCACGGATGTCACCGCTGCCTTGGTGGATTTCGGCGATCGCCGCCATCCCTCTTCGGACTCGGTATTCGGCAGGCTCAACGCCGGGGGTACGACGGCTGCCAGCCGCACCGACATCGTCCGGACGGAGACCCGTCGCCTGGAAATCACCAACCAATGGATGGATTACGCCACCCGCCCGACCACCGGCACCCCGCCGGGACTGGGTTATACCCCGGAACAGGCCCGTGGCGTCTTGCAGAGCATGGTCCCCCCCGCGTTGGACTCCTCCGGCCGTCCGACCGGCAATTACGACGTCAATACCTTGGCCCACACCCTGTTCAACGTCTCGGAAGGCACCACCGTCGGAATCGATCAACCGTTCAACAACCATCCCGAAGGATCGCCTCCGCCTTTTACGCCTCGCGCTCCCAGCCTGAGCGGCGGGACCCCGCTTCGTTTGGACCAGCCGGTGCCGTCCTATACGGGCGTGCCCAATCCCTTGACCCAAGGGGCGATCAATTACGCCAATGCCCATCCCGCCAGTCCCCCGGGCTCGCCCCCGGGTTCTCCGGCCGTGGGTGGCCCCAGCGGATCCCCCGGCTCGCCCGGCGGTGTCGCCATGGCGGATTCCGTGACTCCTGCGGGGGCCCGAGTTACCGGGGATGACCTTTTGGACCTGCAGGATCGGGTTACGTGGTATCGGAATAACGGTCGGCCCATTCCCGCGAGCCTTGCCGCCCAGGCGAGGATGAATGGTATCGACGTGTCCGGCATTCCCTTGGCGACGCCAACGGGCGGAGGCGGTGGTTCCGGCGGTGGCGCCGGTGGAGGGGCCGGTCCGGTGGGCCCCGGCGGCGGTGCGGGTAGCGGCTCCGGCCCCGTGGGTTCCGGTGGCGCTACGAGTGGGGCCAGTGGGCCCTTTGCCCCCGTTCCCGCGGCGACGCCGACCCCCACGCGTCCGGCCGATGGCCCCCTCGCCTCCGAGTGGGATCGGATGCGTGCTATGGGCTTCAACGAGGCCGAGATCGCCGAGTACCAACGCCAACACCCTGGCCGCGATGCGGCCGCGATCAACGGCAGTTTCCTGAGGCCCGACGGCTCTCCGATTCCCGCCAGCGAGCGCGCCGCGGTGCTCGATCGCACCCGGTCGGAATTGCGCGAGGGCATGCTCAACGAGTCGGCCAACGGCATCTACGAGGCTGCGCGCGCGCAAAACATCCAGCCGCCCATCACCCGAGAGAACGCGCGGCTGATGGCCGAACAGTTGTACCGAGAGCGAACCGGCAGCGGCGATGCGGACCCCACCCTCGATCGCATGCTGGGGGTGCGCACCAATGTGGCCGAAGATGTGCATTGGCTGGCCGAGCCCAATCATCCGGAACGCATCAACGGCACTGCTCCGCCGGGGCTCTTGGCCCGAACGGCGGTCCACGAAGAGAATCAATTTTATGTCGCTGCCCGGGCGGCCGATCCCAATGGCTATTGGAACGGGGCCAACGGCCGAACCCATTTGCGGGGATTTTTATCTCGAGACAGCGGTCGCGGCGCCGCGGTGCTCAGCGACCCCTCGGCCCTTCGCGAGGCTCGCACCCATGCCACCCCGCCACTGGGTACCCGCCTCGCGGCCTACCGCGCCATGCCTGGCGATGAACGCACCGCGATTGAAGGGGCGGTCACCGCCAGCAATCCTCTGGATACGCCCGACTTCTCGCGGATGCCTGCCGCCGAGCGCGGTCGGGCCGAGGTGCAGTGGCAGCAGACCGTCATTCAGCACAATTGGCAGGAGGCGACGACCCTCCGCGCCCGCGAATGGGCCGTGGCCGATCACGCGCGGGACCGCGGCGAGGCCGTCGAGGACCGGGACATGCGGATGGCGGCCGAGTATGCGCAAAATATGCGCAACCAGCGATTCCAAGAGAAGCAACAGCGCGAGAACCTTGCCATGAATATGGCTACCCAGTTTTCCAACATGGGCTTTCAGCTGGGCCAAGAACAGATTCGCCACATGAACCAGCTGACCTTGCAGCAGCTCCAAGCCATGTTCGCCATCACGCAGCAGCTTATCGCCCAAGGCACGCCCAAGCCCTTCGATATCGTCATGAGTATGTTACAGGGTGGCCGCCGCTAGGCGCCGAGCTTCTTCGCCAGTTCTCCCCGCGCGTCCAGGGACATAAGCTCCTGGTAGCCGCCAATCAATTCGTCATCGACGAAGATCTGCGGGACCGTCCGCCAGCCGGTGCGCTGTTTCAGCGCCTGCTTGGCCGACTCGTCGGTGACGTCGATCTCCTCGAAGGGGATGCCCTTGCGCTTCAGGTGGGCCTTGGCGGCGTCGCAGAAGGGGCAGTAGGAAGTGGTGTAGACGGTAACCTTGGCCATACTCTTCTTCGGTAACCGAAACCTTTCTTTCAATCAAGTCTGTAGTGGTTGACACTACAACTGGTCTGGCTTAGTCTGAATTTAAGGTGAAAACTCTCAAGTTTGATTGGGATCAGTGGAATGTCCAGAAGAACGAAGCCAAGCACGGAGTTTCCAGCCTTGAGGCGGAGAGCTGCTTTTATGATCCGAACCATCACATTTATGAAGATATGGCCCATTCCGCGAAAGAAAAGCGCTATATCCTTTATGGAAAGGGATTGGAAAATCGTACCCTGATGGTGGGGTTTACTCTGCGGAAGGGCAGAGTGCGGATCATCACCGCTCGACCCGCTTCCCGCAAGGAGAGGAGGATTTATGAAGGCGAAAAAGAAGGAGATTAAGGATTATGATACCAGGGATACCAGCGATTTCATCGATAAGGCCAAACGACTTTCTCTAAAAGACCTGGGTTTTGAGCTGCCCGCCGAACCACCTACCCAAGTGGTTTCGATTCGCTTGCCGACCCCTTTGCTCAATCGTATTCGGGCAGAGGCTAGTGCCAAGGATGTTCCCTATCAGGCACTGATTAAATTGCTCTTAGACGACTCCCTGCGCCGAGGGACTAAAGCTTGAACTCTGAGACATCCTTCGTTAGGACCGCCCTATGACCTGGGCCCTCCTCGCCATCCTGATCGCGGTGCTCGCCGTCCTGGTCTTTTTGCTGGTCAAGCACCGCGACCTGCAGAAGAGCCTCGAGAAATCCCCCGAGGCCGACATGCCGCTCCTGCTACTCAACCAGCAGGTCGAGGCCCTGCGCGAGCAGGTTCGGGCCAACCTCGAGGGCAGCGCCAACCTCCTGCAAAACCAGCTCGGTCAGCTCAACCAACAACTTAATCAACGCTTGAAAGATTCAACCGAAGTCCTTCAAAAATCTCAAGAAACGGTCAATCAACGCCTGGACAACGCGGCCCGGGTGGTGGCTGAGGTGCAGGGCAAGCTGGGCAAGTTGGAAGAGGCCAACCTGCGGCTCTTCGAGGTGGGGAAGGACATCCGTTCCCTCCAAGAGATCCTCAAGGCGCCCAAGCTGCGCGGCTCCTTGGGCGAGTATTTCTTGAACGACCTCCTCGCCCAAATCCTGCCCCGGGAGCATTACGAGCTGCAGCACGCCTTCAAGAACGGCGAAAAGGTCGACGCCGCCATCCGTTTGGGGGACAAGTGGGTCCCGGTGGATGCCAAGTTCCCCCTCGAGAACTTTCAGCGCCTCCTGGCCACCGAGCAGGAGGCCGAGAAGAAGGCGCTCAAGACCCTCTTCATCAGCGACGTCAAGAAGCACATCAATGCCATCGCCGACAAGTACATCCGGCCCGACGAAGACACCTTCGACTTCGCCCTGATGTACGTCCCAGCCGAGAACGTCTATTACGAGATCATCATCAAGTCCGAGTTGAGCGAAGGCGACCACCTCCTGGCCAATTATGCCATGGCGCGGCGGGTAATCCCTGTTTCGCCCAACACCCTCTATGTCTATCTGCACACCATTGTCCTTGGCTTGAAGGGCCTGAGGATCGAAAAGGAGGCGAAGGAGATCTTAAACGGTTTGGCGCGGCTGGGTGCCGACCTGGGGCGGATCGCCGAGGCCTTCCGCAAGGTGGGGGTGCACCTGAATAACGCCCAGGGGGCCTTTGAAGACGCGGAGGGGAGATTGGCCAAGTTTGGCGACAAGATGGGGCGCCTCCATGGGCAGGGCGAGGGCGGTGCCCTTGGCTCCGAAGACAACGTACGCCTCTTGCCGGGCTCTGGGGGGACCTAATGGTGACCCGTAGGCAGCTCGGAGGCCTCCCTTCCGGGCCCTGCGGAACTCGCATTTTTGGAATTGCTTGTTTCTCCCACTGGTGGTCGCTGTCGGCATTGTTCCAGCGGAATTTTCCTAGCCTTTAAGGAAGGCTCAAACAGTCCTCGGTCCCTCCAGGGAGGCCTCCGAGCTGCCTACGGGTATCCATTTCAGGGTGCTCGAGACAGGGGCCATGGATACCGGGGATAAAGGATAGATTGCCGATCGCTCACTAAGAAAGGGCACCAGGTTAAAGAGGTTGATTCAAAGGGGGAGGTAGGTCCGTTTTTTCCGGGGGTGTCCCCTGGAGGGACCGAGGACTGTCTGAGGAAACCTCAAGGACGAGAGGATCTGCGCAAGGACGAAAAAAATATCTCTCCTCGGGGAGAGGGGAAACATGCAATTATAATAAAACGAGTTCCGCAGGGCCCGGAGGGGGGCACCCCCGGAAAAGGCGGACCGGTTTACAAGCAAAGTAAGACGCATTAGATCCGAGAAACACGTATGGCACAACAAACCCCAACTTATCACATCTTCGCGGTCTCCGACGCCACCGGCGAACTCGCGATGAACCTGTCTTTCGCGGCCCTGCGCCAGTTTAAAATAGAGAACGTCAACATCGTCCGGAAGGCGCGCGTCACCGACCACCCGAAGATGGTCCAGGTGATCGGCGAGGCCAAGAAGAAGCACGCCATCATCATCTTCACCTTCGTGGGACTACACCTGCGCGAGCAGTTCCTCGACGAGTGCTCCAAGCAGCAGGTGGTGGCGGTCGACATCATGGGGCCGGTGATGGACGTCCTCACGACCTACCTGCATTCGCATCCCAGCGACGAGCCCGGCCTCAAATACAAGCTGACCAACGAGTACTTCCGCCGGCAGGAGGCCATCGAGTTCACCGTGAAGCACGACGACGGGATGGGGCTCGACACCATCCAGCTGGCCGACATTGTCCTGCTGGGCATCTCCCGCACTTCCAAGACGCCCTTGAGCGTCTACTTGGCCTTCCGCGGGCACAAGGTCGCCAACATCCCCCTGGTGCGCGAGGTCCCCATTCCCCAGGAGCTGGAGAACGTCGACAAGAGCAAGATGGTGGGCTTGACGATCAACGCCGAGAAGCTGGTGCAGCTGCGGGAGACGCGCCTTATCAAGCTGGGCCGACCGCTCTCCGAGGAGTACGCCAGCTACGAGCGCATCAACGAGGAGCTCAACTACGCGCGGAAGGTCTTCGAGCAGCTGGGCGGGATTCCCAACATCGACGTTACCGCCAAGGCAATCGAAGAGATCGCGACCGAGGTGCTCTTGGCCTTGGGCAAGTAGGCTGCCTACAATACCGCGTGGAGGGGCTTGCCGTCCGGCGAGATTTCCACCTTATCCCCGAAATTCAAGGGCACCGAGATCTTGTTGCCGTCCACGAACAGGGCGCCCTGGCGCATCTTCGAAAAAATCGTCAGCCGCTTTCCCTTGGGCAGGATCCCCTGCTGGATCCGCAGCTTCTTCTTCGGTTCCGGGAAGAGCTCTCGCACGACGTACTGCATCGCGGCCTTGTCGATCGGCATCGGCTTGCCGCCCGCGGAACGGATCGCCGCGGTCGAGCCGGTCGGCGCCGCCACCCAGACGCCGGAGCTCTTCTGCTCCTCCCGCTGCCGGTCCGCGATGATGAGGTAGCGCGCGGTGCCGGCCGAGCTCTGGTTGGCGAAGAGCACCTCGTTGAGCACCGGGTAGGGCAGGGCCTTGCCGTTCACCTTCACCTTGAGCCGCGGGATCCAGCGGGGCTTGAGCTTGCCGGAGATCAGGTCGACCAAGGTGGAGAGGAAATTGTCGATGCGGGCGCGGCACAGGGCCCCGGTGCTGTCGATCGGCGCCGAGTTGACGCCCAGCAAGACCTGCTTGTCCAGGGCGTGGCTGATGTCGAGAAAGGTCCCGTCGCCCCCCACCGTCACCACCAGGTCGTAATTGCCTATTTTCTTGAGATGCCTGCGGAAGGCGGTATCGGTCGCGATGCCCAACAGCTCTAAGGTGCGCTGGACGCCCTCGAGCGTCTCTTGGTGCATGGCGTTGATGGCGCGCCAGAGTTTCGTCGTCGGGTGGCGCCTTTTGAGCAGGCCGATGTAGTGGGGGTCTTTTTGCTCCAGGACGTGGAGTTGGTAGAGGGGCTTGTTGTAGACCACTAGGGCTTTTTGAATTCGCATTTTGGATCCTTGCTCGATCTTGTTTTTTCCGGCTGCCTTGGGGAATGGACTGGCTGGAGTTTTAGCCGCCTGCCGGGGAACGGGGCCCCCCTCCTTCCGCTCTTTTCCTGGGCCCGGCAAGCCCGAACTTGCTTCGGGCGCGCAGCAAAATCGTTAGATTTTGCGGAGTATCATTTTCCCGGGCTCGGGAAAGGTCCCGAAGGCAAAATCATCATAGGCCTTGAGGTGTTTGCCTACGGGAAACCCGCTCCAGGAGGGGTGTCCCCGTTCCCCTCGCTGCAGCACCCTTGCCTTGGTTTTCTTGCTCCCCGCTATTTGAACTATTTTTGGTACAGCCGTTTTTTCTCGATATAGTCCCTCACCGGTTTAGCGACCTGATTTTCGATCGGCAATCCTTTTTTCACCCGCTCCCGGAGCTCCGTCGCGCTGATCGGCGAGAAGGGAGAGCTTGGATCCGGAGGGCGGGGGAGAAATTCGAACTGGAGGATCTTCTTGAGCTCGGCGCTTTCCTTCCAGGCCGGGAGCTCCTTTTCTAAATCGGAGCCGCCAACGAAGGTGAATTCGGCTCCTGGGTGCACGGCCTTGAGATGCCGGATCAAGTCGATGGTGTAGCCGCTGAGTTGGGCCTCGTCGGCGCGGATTTGTATTTTTGGATCGATGTTTTGGAAGGCCAAACGGCACATTTCAAGGCGATCCTGAAATGGCGTCGAGTCGTTTTTGAAGGGATTTTGCTTCGTCGGGAAGACCCAGATTTGATCGTAGCGTCCGCTGCCTAACAGGTATCGCAGGACCTCTTCGTGGGCTTTGTGCGGCGGGTCGAAGGAGCCTCCGAGCAGGGCGATGCGCATGGCTCAGGCCTTTTCGCTCTTGGGTACCAGCGGGATGACGTTGGGATAGCTCGGCTTCTCTCCCTCCCGGCGCGGGGCGCTGTGCGGCTTGCACAGCAGCGTTTCCAGCAGCAGCAAGGTCGATTCGCGCCTCGCCAGGTCGGGGCCGGGGGAGTAGAGCTTCTTGCCGGCGGGGCCCATGTCTTCCTGGTGGTTCTTCAGGATGCCCAGCTCGACGAAGCGCACGATGGCGTTTTGGATGGGGAAGCGGGAGAGGCTCTCGGAGTACTCCAGCGTGCCGCGCATCTTCAAGGTCTCGCCCAGCTCGAGGACCTTGTGGGAGAGCTTGCGCTCGTCCCATTTTTCGAAGGCGATCTGCTCGATCACGTAGAGGCTCAGCCAATAGGACTCGAGGATCGGGAGCAGCAGGTCGCTCATCCAAGCCGGCGGCGCGCCCTCGGCCTGCTTGGGTTTGGCGGCGAAGAAGAACTCTTTATTCAGCAGCGAGCGCAGCTCCTCGAAACGGCCGGGGGCCTTCCGCTCGCAGAGCAGCTCCATCGCCGGGCGGGCGTAGCAGTGGATTCCCTGGTTCTTGAAGAAGTCGAGGTGGCTCCGGGTCTCCTCCTTCACCGTGAAGAAGCGGCCCTCGATGTCGTGGTGCTCGCGGACCAGGCCCTCGGCGACGAATTGGGCGAGAACCTCCTCCATCGATTCGTCGGCCTTGTCCCGCAGGGTCTGGGAGAGGCGGGCGCCGCTTTGCCGGGCGTAGGCCAAAAGCTCGCGGGCGCGGTCCATGACTTGCTGCGGGGTGATCGACTTGCCGTGCGGGGCGAGCAGGGCGCTGGCCACCGGTGCGGAGGGCATCAGCGTGCTCACCTCATTGATCGCCACGCAGATCCGCTCGGCCAGCTCGGCCACCACCGGCTTGAGCGAGACAGGCTCCGACTGGGGCGTCTCGCCCTGGTCTTTCAAGGCTTCGCGCAGCGAGATCGGCTCGGCGAACTGCAGGTAGACCTTGCCGTAGCGGCGGCGCAGGAACTTGGGCAGGCGCAGCAGGTCGCTGAACTTCTCCTGGCTCTTCTTCGCTCCCTTGCTCTCCTTGAGATAGGCGCCTTCCTCCAAGACCCGCTCGTAGCCCAGGGCGACCGGCACGAAGTAGACTTCGGGGATCCCGCCGTCCGCGAAGCTCTCGACCATCATGTTGAGCAGGCCGGTCTTGGGCGGGAACAGCTTGCCCGAGCGGGACCGAGTCCCCTCGATGAAGAACTCCTGAAAGTAGCCCTCGTGCATCAGCTCTTTCACGTAGCTCTTCAGCGCCAGCGGGTAGAGGGCGTCGCCCGGCAGGCTGCGGCGGATGAAATAGCCGCCCGAGCGCCGGAAGATCGGGCCCAGCGGCCAGAAGTTGAGGTTGATGCCCGCACAGACGTGGGGGAGGCTCAGGTCGTTCTGGTAAAAGATGTAGCTGAGCAGCAGGTAGTCGACGTGGCTCTTGTGGCAGGGGATGAGCACCATGGGAGAATCCTTCGCCACCTTCTTGATGCGGGCGAGGCCCTCTTGGTCGACCTCGAGGCCGTCGTAGAGGCTGTTGAACAGCCAACTGAGAAAGAAATCCCAGAGTTCGATCACGGTGAAGCGGATGTCGCTCGCGATCTCGCGCAGGTAGCCCAAGGCCTTTTTCTCCGCCTTCTCGAAACTCAGGTTGTTTTGGGTGGCGATGTGCTCGAGCTGCTCGCGGAAGCGCTGGGTTTGGAGGATCTTCTCGAGGAAGCTGCGGCGGCTCTGCAGCTTGGGGCCGGTGACCTGCCGGGTCTCAATCTCGAAGGCGCGCTGCACCTCGATGGAGATGCGTTCGGCGACCGCCTCGGTGTTGCCGCCGCCGGAGAGGCCCGCCAGCTTCCGCAGGTCGAGGGGCTCGCCGATCTTGGCCACCGCGCGCTTCTTGTAGTTGCGCAGGAAGAGGATCATCTTGCGCAGGTAACCGGGGTTTTCCCGGTTGCCGAATACGATGTCCATCAGCGACTTCTTCGCCCGTCCCGGGTGCTTGTCGTAGATGAAGTGCAGGGGGATCAGCTGCAGGGGCTGCTCGAAGTCGGCCTGCGCCGAGAGCAGCTCGCGGAAGATCTCGCGCTGGGCCTCGTGCCCGGCCTCGATCCAGCGCGTCCCCTTGGGCAGGTTGAGGCAGAAGAGGATGGGGCGCTTCTCGGCCAGCGCCTGGGCTGGATCGAAGAGGGTCTCGTTGTAGGGCCAGGCGCCGGTGGTGAAGAAGCGATCCGTCTTTTGGAAGAGGATGGGCTGGATCTGGTGCCAAG
>JAXMHH010000006.1:0-357567 GCA_046346845.1 bacterium | reverse complement strand
GGGCGACGCAAGGGGATCACCTCGGCAACGCGTCCCTCCTCGCGGGGTGCGTAGCGATCCATCAAGGCTTCCATTCGATCCAAGGAGGCCTCGAAGCTGCCGCGGGTTTCCGCAGGCAGGCCGTCCAACATGCCGCGGTCAAAGCTGGGCCGGCTCGCCCCCGCATCGCCGTTTTCCCGCGCGATCAGGTACTCCGAGGCGCGACGACAATAATCGCCAATCACGTCCCGGTAGGTGGTGCCGGTCCGGCCGGGCACCGCCTGGTCGAGGACCGGATTCTTGTAGACCAGGCTGTGCTGAACTGCGCCCCATTCGGCGATCGCCGTGCTTTGGATCTGGATCTCCGCCACCGGCATCAGGCTGCCGTCGGCGCCGCGGCGGCACAGGTTGACGTGGATGGCGCGGTAGCCGCGCGAGTTGTGGATGCGCTCGATATCCTCGGGGCGGATCTCGTAGCCGTGTTCGGTGGCCCAGCGTTGGATCTCGGGCAGCATGGCCTCGGCCTCGGCGCCGCTGCGCACTGTGACCCGCGCCCCGCCCAGGTCGAAGAAGTCGCTCATGTCGGTCCAGCCGCGGCGGGTCAGCTTGGCCGCGATGTCGGCGGGGTCTTTCAGGCGGGCCTCTACGCCCTCGACGTGGAAGGGGCTGTCCGGGTTGTCGCCCCGCCGGGTGGCGGTGCGCAGGGGCCCGAGGAAATCGCGCAGGTCGGAGATGGCGCGCCCGTATTCGGGGATGACCATCCGCGCGCGCACGTTGCGCTCTTCCCGGTAGGTCTCGAGCTCGCGGTGAAATTCGGGCGAAGCGGGGTCGAGGTCGGCGAGGCGCTCGCGGGTCCGCGTCGCCAAGGCGCGGAACGGTGTTTCCGCCTCGGCGAGGTGGTCGATCTCCGAAAGGGCGTTGGCGTCGTTGCGCAGGGCACGGAAGGCATCGGAATTCGGGTCGAGACCGGCGGCGCGTTCCAGTAGGGATCTAGCGGCACGGCTCAAGGGCGAGCTGCCCTCAGCGATGCCGCGCAGGCGGGGCGCGAAATCGGGTTCAGGACGAGCGGGGGAGGGGGGTTCTGTCCCGGTTGCTGCCGTAGTTTCGACGACCGGCGGCCTTCCTGGGCGCACTGTGCTGCGCTCGCTGCTGGGAACGCTTCCGTCCGTCCCAGTACCGGGGGCCTCACCGGTGGCCTCCCTCGATGTGGCCTCGCGGGGGGCGCCATCGCGCGCCCGGATCCCCGAGGGGGTATTCGTTGCGGTGCCTTCCTCGTCCGCGCCGGGGATGCTTGGCACCCGGGGTGCTCGGGGGACGGCGACATCCCCTTCGGCACGGGCTCGGCCGGGGGGTGGAACGGTTGGAGGGGTCTCGCTGCTCCTAGGTCGGTCAGCGGTCCCGGTGCCTTCTCGCGCGGGGCTGCGCAGAGCCGGGATTGGTCGGGCCTCGGCCTCATAGCGCGAGGCGCGTTCGAAGGACGCTTCGGCCGCATCGCGTTCGCGGGCCTCCGTGGCGCGGTCGACGACGCGGACCACCAGGCGGACTCCGGGTTGTCCGGGAATGGATAGCTCCAGGCGGACGGAACCGTCAGGGTTGGTGCTGCGGACGATCTCGGGGCTGATGATCGTGGGCGGGGTGCGCGAAATCAGGCGACTGTTTCTTTCCAGGGTGGCCCGGGCCGCGTCGGCGACGCTGGCGATATCCGAGCTCTCTCTTACCACCACGGTGACGGTGCCCGCATCCAGAGGACGCTCGCCCTGATTGCCGCGGGCGGGATCAAGCCAGGCATCGGCCAGCTCGTATTCATCGGGGGGATTGCTTGCGATGGCGTCGATACGATCGCCCAGGGCCTGAAGCGGGGTCTCGGTCTCGGTGGCCTCGAGTCTTATGCCAGGGCGACCTTCGGCGCGGGGATCTTCGCCTTCGTCCGGAAAGCGGCCGGAATACTCCACCGGCATGGTTTCCAAGGCAAGACTGACCCTAAAAAAGATCGGCCGGGATCGGGTGGCCAGGCCTTCTCCCCGGTCTAGGGCGGTCATCCAGGCATCCGAGTTATTTTCCCATTCCGCGACCGTGGCGCGTGCGGCCTCGAACTCGCGCCTGGCCTCGGCAAGGCGGGGCGAGTCCGGCGACTCTCGCTCCAGCCGGCTGATTTCGATGGCCCGGTCGTAGACGGTTTGGAGGGCCCCGCGGGTGCGGCGGGCGAGATTGACCAAGGGGCCTTCGGGTTGGCCCGGATCGGCCAAGCGCTCCAAGGCATCTCTCGCCTCGGTCCAGTCCCGGATATCGCTGTCGACCCCGCGGAGGAAGCCTAGGCTATCCAGTAATTCGAAGGCGGGAGATCGCCTCGAGACCTCGGGCAGGAGGCTGGCGCGGCGGCTGGCCCCGGTCTCGGCGCCGCCCAAGGTGTAACCTTCGAAACGTTCCGGGTGCTCGCGAATGTCATGGATCATGTCGGGGGCCCGGCTCGCCTCGCGGAGGCGGCCGTGGAGGATCTCGAACAAGAGGGCCTGACGAACCAGGCTTCGGTCGGAGAGCGGGACTCGATCCAGGGTTCGCAATGTATTGGCATCGGTAAAGATGGCTTGGGCCGTGGCCAGGGTGCCGTCGTCCACGGTCAGCCGCCCCGCCTCGATCTCGGACATCAAGGCGCGGAAGAAGGGGCCGGAGGAAGCCACTTGAAGCAAACGGGAGGTCAGGGCGAGGCGGGCCAGGAGGTGGCGTTCCACCGCGAGGCTCTCGGTCGTAGGGAGCACCGGTCGCTCGCCGCCCTCGGGGGTGGCGAAGCCGCGCTCGGTGCCGCGCATCGTGGTGACCACGAGCTGGGCCAGACCGCGCAGCAAGGCCGTATCTTCGCCATGGCCGGCCGCCGCGGCCAGCTCGCGGGCACGGCGGGTCTGGTCGCGCAGGAAGCTCTCGCGGGCGGCGGCGTTGGGAAAGCCGGCCTCCGTGCCGCGCATCGTGGTGACAATGAGGGTGGCCAGGCCGCCGAGGAAATCCCGGTTTTCGTCCAGTCCGGCCGCGTGGGCCAGCTCGCGGGCGTCGTTGACTTGGTCGCCGATAAACACGGCCCGTTCCGGGAGGGCGCCTTCGCCTTCGGCGCTGGCCGGGGCGGTACCTGGGGTGGAGGCACTGGCGGAGGTGGCCGGTGGCGTGGGCCGGGCTCGGACCCCGCTGCCTCCTTCGCCGGTTTCGGAAGGGCCTTCCGTGGTTGCCGCCAGTGCGGGACGGTCCGCGGCCGCGGCCAGGGGCGCGGGTTCGCGTTCGGCGTCCGCAGTGCGGCTTCGCTCCGAGGCCTCTCGCAAGTTGCGGGCCACCGCATCGCGTGCCGCCTCGCGCCGCTCGGCGGCGACGTTAGTCACGCTGACACGGCCACGCTCGATGGTCAGAAGGGCACGGCCCTCCTCGACGCGGCGAGCGATACCTTCCAACGCACCGGGGGTCAGGCCTTCGGTGATGGCCCAGGCGAGCAGCGCCTCGCGAGAGCCCGCTCCGCCATAAGTGTGCATGTCGCGGAGTCGGTCGATGACGGTGGCCAGGCGAGCGGCATCACGCGAAAAGGCCTCGACGACCGCAACGATGGCGCCCGCGTTGTCCCCTCCCTCCTCGGAGGCGTGCAGCAGGAGCAGGGCGGACAGGCGGCGGCGCACGGCGGGAGACAGGTCTCCCAATCCGTCGAGGCCGCTCTCCAGGTGGGTGTGAAGTTGGGGAGCTGCCTCGGCCAAGGCGGAGAGGCGGTCGAAAATTTGCGCGGGGCTCTCCGCGCCGCTTAAGGCCCGCAGCAGGAGCCGTGCCATGAGCGCCTGTCCCTCGGCGCTGCGGCTGCCCCGCGGGCCAAGGGTTCCGTTGACGATGCTGCGCAGGCGGTCTCCGATCTCGCCGGAGTGGGCGCTGAACTCGGAGAATTGGGCGGCGGTCCAGCCGCGCTGCAGGGCCTCGGCGATCAGGGCACTGCGCACCGACTCCGCCATGCGCCCACGAAAACCGAGCTCGCCTACGGCCGAGGTCGCGACGCGGTCCATGGCGGACATGATCTCGGGCAGGCGACCCATGATGGTTCGGATATCGGCGACGCTGCGTTCCCCGCCGTGGACGTAATTGAAGAGCAGGGCCATCCATTGCCGGCCCTCCGCCGAGGCGGGGTCGACGCCCAGTCCGTCGCGGATCGCGCCTTCGAAGGCGCGGCGGCTGGTGGCGTCGATGGATTCGGCAATGGCGCCGGGACTTTCTCCCCGCGCGACGCGCGCCAGCATGGCCCGCAGGACCACCGCGCTCTCCGCGGGCAGCTCGCCCGAGGCGGTCCTGCGGGAGAGACCAAGTCGATCCAGGGCGGGCATCAGGTCGTGCACCGCGTAGGCGCTGTGGACCGAGCGTTCCAGCGTGCCGATGCGACCGCCGGAAACGGCGTCGATGCCGGAGCCGGCCACGCGCATCTGGGCGTCCATCACCGCGCTATTCAACAAACGGATCCAGAAGGGGACGTGCCCCTCGCTGGGGTGCAGCCCTAGGGCCTCGTTGAGGTATTCCAGGCCGGCCATGCCGGTGATGGTTCCCGCATATCCCAAGACGCTGACGGCACGGGCGGCGCCCGGGCGTAGCGCGGCGGTGCCCAATTCGACCGAGGCGCCCGCGCGGCGCAGGGTGTCGGACCGGGCGGCCAGGCGGCCCAGGCCCTCCGTGGCCATGCTGATGCCGTGGCAGAGCCCGAAGGTGAGGAGCATCGAGCCGAATTCACGTCCGAAGTTCGCCAGGGTCCAATTGGCGGTGGAGCCGGTCAAGAGGCTGTGCAGGGCCATGCTCGAGGTCGTGAAGACCAGAGACTCGGTGCCGGCGCGAATTCCGAAGCCGGCGAGCCGGATCCCGCGGGTGGTGGTTGCGCCAGCTTCGACGACCACGCTCAGCCCTTCGGCGCCGCGGACCAGGCGCATCGTGCCGCCGGTGGCGCGGGCCACGAACAAGCCTTCCGCGGTGATAGCCGCCCCGCGGGCCGCGGCGAAGGGCACTACCGCCATGGCCAGGTTTTCGACGACGTCGCCCGGCGAGGCGCTGCTGGTCATGGAGATGCCCATCAGGCCGGCGGGTCCCGCGCGCATCGCGAGCAAGAGGCGGGCCACGTCCAGGGCCCCGTGCAGGCGGGCCTCCGCGGGGATTCCCTCCAAGGCCTCGTGGGCCCGCGTCCGGTAGCGGGGATCCGATTCGAGTACCTGGTAGATCCCGCCGGCGCCCATCATGTAGTCGTCGCCCCGCAGTCGCCCCGCGAGCTCGAAGCAGGCCTCCGCGAAGTCGGCGTCGCTCAGGCCGGGGTTGTCGACCCGGCTGAGGAAGTAGGAGATGCTGGAGCCGACGTGAAATTCGGAGGATCCGCTGGTGAAGTGCCGGAATCGGCCGGTCTCGGCCATCCGGCGCATGGCGTCCTCGATCGTGGCGCACTCCCCGCTGATCAAGTAACGCTGCACCTCGTCCCAGCCGGCGATGGTATCCCGCTCCACGGCGTCCATGTTTTCGCCGTTGGCCCGGCCCCGCTCGATGAAATTGAGGGAGATGGCGCGCAGCACGGCCACCGTTTGAGCGACGCGCATGCCCCGTAGGCCGGAATGGATGTTGGCGAGGAAGGTCTGGGCCAAGGCGTTTTCGGGCAGCTCGGCGAAGATCGTGGCGGCCTCGCGCAGGTTTCCGCCCTGCATCTCGATCATGCCTCGGGCGAGGGTCGCGGCCTCGCGGAGCTCGCGGGGCGCGTCGGCGCCGCCCAGGGCGACGATGGCCTGGAGGGTGTCCCGGGTCTCGGTCTCCATCCCCGCGCTCGAGTAGATCTGGGAGATGGTCAGCATCAGGCTGGCCCGCCGCGCGGCGCCTTCCGGCCCGGTCAGGCCGTCCGAATAGGTGCGGAGGGGGGCGATGACCTCGTTCACCCGACCGGGCAGGCCCAGGCGAGAGAAAATCTGCGCCGCCTGCAGGCAGGCCTGCAGGTCCTCGGAGGTGGGCGGCGTATGGTGGTCGCGCATCAGGAGGTGGGCCGACTGGTCCAGCTCGGCGAATTCCCGGATGCCGCTTTGGTTCAGGGCGCTCAGCCAGGAGATATCGGCAGTGCTGGCACCCTCCGCCAGGGCCGCGTGGACGCGGCTGCCCAGGTCGGTCACGATGGTCGCGGCCATGGTGCGGTTGGCCTCGGAGGCGCCTTCCGGTTGCGCGAGGTATTCTTCGAAGACTCGGGTCATGATGCGCTCGATCGCCGTGCCGCGTTCGCTGACCATCTCGCCGGTGAAAAAAGGCGCGTCGCCTACTCTCACCTCGCGAAAACTCCGCAGGGTCAGCACCAATTCCCGGCATTGCGAAAGTCGGAACTCGAGAGGGACGTCCGTGGCTTCCCGCAGCCTTGAGGTCGCGACGATCCAACGGTCGAGGTCGCGCCGGTATTCTTCGCGCACCGCGTGCAGGGCCTCTTCGTGGGCCCGGCCGCGTATCTCGCGTTGCCGGAAGCTCCAGCTGACGTCCACGCCGCGGCTCCGCTCCTCGGCGAGCATTCGATCATAAATCGTATCCTCGCGGCTGCGCACCTCGTAATCCAAGCTGTCTGAAAGGCTGAGGCTCAGTTGGGCAACCGTGCCGGCGAGCTCCGCGCGGGCGCGGGCGTCGAGGGTGCTGTGCTCGGCGCGCAGCTCGGTGCGGAGGGCATCGCGCAGGGAGCGCATGTGGGGCAGCAGGCGGGTCGCGGCGGCGGTGTCGTGGGCCGCCGTATAGAAACTGCGGGCCAGGATGAGACCGCGGGCCCGTAGGCTTGGGGCCATGGCGGTGTCGGTGACGAAGCTCTGGGCCAATTCGTCGATCTGGGAGCGGACCCGGGCCTCCATGCTCAAGCCGCAGCCCAGCAGGACGCTGTGCACCGAGCTCAGCAGGGTCATCCGCTCCACGGATCGCTCCGGCCCAGTCGGCAGGGTTTCATCCAAGAGCCGGAGGATGTCGTCGACCCTCCCGGACATCCGCAAAGTGGTGAACTGGCGGAGGGCGTCCATCAGCAGGCTGCGTCGCTCGCGGACGTCGGTGGCGGCGGCCGCGCGGCGCAGCAGGTCCTCGCCGTTGCGCTCGCCGCGTACGGCGGTCGTCAGGGATTCCACGGTCAAGCCCCGGATTCCGCTGGAATCGTCACTGTCGATCAGGCGGTTGAGAGCTGATTCAAATTCACCGCCCATGGTTGCGACGATGCCATCCCGGGCGCGCCGCATTTCGGCGACGATTTGATCTTGGCTCATCTCGAGAGGCGCGGCATCGGGGCCCCGATCGACGCGTCCCGTGGTGGTATCAAGGACGGCGCCCCACGCTTGCAGGAGATTGAGGTAGAGTTCGGCCCGGTCCGTATCGCTCACCGCACCGTCCCCGAGCTGCGGCATGAGTCGCGACCAGGTGCGGAGGTCGTCCCGTAAATAAAGGTATTCGCCTAGGTCCCGGCTGATCTCGGCGCAGACGCGGGCATCGCGCACCTGGTCGGCGGTGGCGTGGCCGCCGGGCGCGACGTAGAAGGTCCCGCGCAGGATGTCGCGCAGGCTGCGCATCGAGGCTTCGACGTTGTGGAGGCCGTCTTCGTATTCGCGGGTCCTTGCCTGGTGGGCGTCGCGGGCCGTGGAGTTGAAGCCGGTGAAGAGATCGCCGACGGCGGGGATATGGGCGTTTCGAAAATCGATGGCGAGGCGGTAATAGCGGCGCAGCAGGCGCAGGTCTTCCAGCAGCTCCGGGGGGCGGCTGCGGAGGCCCTCGCGGACTTGCCTGGCCAAATCCCCCAGCGAGCCGTCCAGCAGGCGGCGGGCCTCGTCGGGGTTGGTGCTGCGCAGCAGTTCGAAGCGGGTGAGCTCGGCGCGCAGGCGGTCGCGCGGCGTGGTGGTGGTTCCGGTGGTGGCACCACCTCCCTCACGGGACCCTTCTGTCGTGGCCAAGTCCCGGGCATCCCGGGCGCCGTCACGCCCTCGGGTGGCGTCGGCGGCGGCGGTGCTAGCCGGATCGGTGGTGACCGGAGTTTCCGTGGTCCCGCCGGTATGGGCCCCGGGTAGGGCACCAGGGACGGTGGGATGGGGTGTGGGAGGGGAGCCGGAGCCTGGGCCGCCAATCATAGGGAAGCATTCCTCGTCTTGTGCTCCCCAGAGACGAAATACCGCAGAAGTGCGTAATCGCTTATCGGCTGGAGAGACCGCCAGTGTTGAGTGTTTTAAAAAAATTCTAACATTGGATTTTCCTTAACAGAAAGGGTTTCCGGCCCGGGAGGACGGGGTATTTTTTGGCGTCCCAGGTCGAGCCCTGGCTTTGCTGACTTTAATGTTAAAATGACAATATATTTCATATAGTTATGTATTTTTGGCAGGGTTGATGTTTCGCAGGACCCCATGGCTCTCGTCTGTTGAGCTATTTCAATTTTCGATGGGAGTATGTGTCGGGAACGTCACAACTTATTGATTTTCTATTATTTTTTAACTTTAGGGCACCAAATGGAATTTTTGACTCGAGGGTCTCCCCTAGGGCACGCTGGAGTCCAAGGGCGCCGGGTCCGAGGCATCTGGCACCCCGTCGCCGTCGTCATCCTCGTCGCAGGCGTTGCCCTTGCCGTCCAAGTCCGAGTCTGATTGGGAGGCATTGGCGACCGTGGGGCAATTGTCGACGGAGTCGATCACCCCGTCGCCGTCCTGGTCACGGTTGGGAGGCGCCTGGCAGGCGTCGCCTTGGCCGTCGCCGTCCGTGTCCCTTTGGTCCGGATTGGAAACACCCGGGCAGTTGTCTTCGGGCAGGCCGACTCCGTCGCTGTCCAGGTCTTCGCAGGCGTCCCCGATGCCGTCCCCGTCATGATCCTGTTGGTCCAGATTGAAGACGGTGGCGCAGTTGTCGCTCTCGTCGCCGATGAGATCGCCGTCCCGATCCATCGCGTACAAGGTCGATGCGGACAAACACAGGCCCACCGCGAGAAGCCATGCTTTCCCGTACTTCATAAGCCGCCTCCTAGTTGTTTAACCCGTTCCTAGTTCGCTCCGGGGACGCAATGGCCCTTGATCGGCTTCGATCCCGGGCTCGCCTGGCCGCTCAGGGTGCAGGTTCCGTCGACGTCGAAGGAGTGACTGGGAAACAGCTTGTAGCTGTTGGAATTCATGCGGACATCGCCGTCGGCGCTGATGTCCCCGTAATCCTCGAAGTGCCCCACCGCCTGGATGTCCAGGTTCCGGACGGGGCTGTAGGCGCTGCCGATCATGTTCGCCGGCCGCAAGGTCAGGGAATTGCCCGAGATCAGGCGCACCTGGTCCGCCCCGACGATGTCGCCCCGCACCAGCAGCGTATCCGTCGCGTGCATGAACACGCGGTCGACATCCATGAAACTGGCGGGCCGCATCTCGATGTAATTTCCGCACAGCGCGACCTCGCCGCCCGAGGCCATGCTGACGTCGCCCCGATAGAGGATCGTGGGGCTGACCACCTCGACGCTCAAGTTGACCAAGCTGGCGGGTTTCACCTCGACGTTGTTTCCAGCCCTAAGCCGCATGCTGCTGTTCGGCGAGCAGAGCACGTCGTTGCGCATCAGTATCTCGCTGGCCTGGATGTCGACGTTTCCAACGTTGTGGAAGGGCGCATCCGGATTGAGCTCGACCCGGCAGGCCGTGGCGATGGCGAGGTTCGCGCCGCCGAAGTTGTAGCTTCCGTTGTTCCGGTGTTTGAGCACCTTCAGGTTGGTGTTCTTGGGGCCGGCCAGCCAGGCTTGCAACTCGGTCATGGACTTCACCGTGGTGGTGTTCGCGCAAGTCGTGTTGGGCAGGCCGGTGAAATCGACGCTGCAGGCATCCTCGCCCGCTTCGCAGGCGTCGCCTACCCCGTCGTTGTCGACGTCGAGTTGGTCGGCGTTCGGGACTCCGGGGCAGTTGTCGAAGTCTTGGCAGACTCCGTCTCCGTCGTTATCGCCTCCGTCGATCGGGTTGTGGCTGACCGTTCCGGTGCTTGGCTCGCAAGCGTCCGCGGTGCAGCCGTCGCCGTCGTCCACGGGCACCGGGACGTGAGAAATGGAGCCGTCGGACGGATTGCAAGAGTCGACCGTGCAGGCGTTGCCATCGTTGACATTGACGGGATCATGGTGAACTCCGGTGGCACTGTTGCAAGAGTCGACCGTGCAAGGATTCCCGTCGTCCGGATTGACCGGGGTATGGACCGGGCCAATGGCTGGGTTGCAGCTGTCGACCGTGCAGGCGTCGCCGTCGTTGGGGTTCACCGCGGTATGAATCGGGCCAGTCGCAGGATTGCAGCTATCGGTGGTGCAGGCATTTCCGTCATCGACATCGACGGGGGTATGGACCACGCCGGTTGCAGGATTGCAGCTATCGGTGGTGCAGGCGTTGCCGTCGTCGACACTGACAGGGGTATGGACCACGCCGGTCGCGGGATTGCAGCTATCGGTGGTGCAGGCATTTCCGTCATCGACATTGACGGGGGTATGCACCACGCCGGTCGCGGGATTGCAGCTATCGGTGGTGCAGGCATTTCCGTCATCGACACTGACAGGGGTATGTGTCAAGCCGGTCGCGGGATTGCAGCTATCGGTGGTGCAGGCATTTCCGTCATCGACACCGACAGGGGTATGGACCACGCCGGTTGCAGGATTGCAGCTGTTGGCGGTGCAGGCATTTCCGTCATCGACACCGACGGGGGTATGGACCACGCCGGTTGCGGGGTCACAGCTATCGGTGGTGCAGGCATTTCCGTCGTCGACACCGATGGGGGTATGCTTCACGCCGGTTGCAGGATCGCAGCTGTCGGCAGTGCAGGCGTTGCCGTCGTCGACATTGATGGGGGTATGCTTCACGCCGGTTGCAGGATCGCAGCTGTCGGCAGTGCAGGCGTTGCCGTCGTCGACGCTGACAGGGGTATGCTTCACGCCGGTTGCGGGGTCGCAGCTATCGGCGGTGCAGGCGTTGCCGTCGTCGACACTGGCGGCGACTCCTCCGCAGATTCCCGAACTGCAGACATCCCCTTGGGTGCAGGCATTTCCGTCTTCACAGGAGGCGCCGTCGGCTGCCGGCGAGTGATGGCAGCCGTTCTGGTCGCAGTAATCGAAGCTGCAGGGATCTCCATCGTCGCAGTTGGAGGGGTTACAGGCCGCCGAGCAGGCGCAGGAACCGGCATCGGGTCCCTGTAGGTTGCAGGTGCCGCCTCCGATCGAGGCACCTTGATAGGATAGGCGCTTGAAATTGTCGCGGCTCTGGCAGGCGTTGGAGTCGATGGGCCCGGCGCAGAACACCGTGCTGAAGTAGAGGGTATGGGCCTCATCCAGGTACCGGACCTGGCAGACGCCGGAGGAGGCGGAGCTCAGGCCTGGGCCGTTGGGGGATGCCTGTTGGCAGACCGAATTGCTGTAGTAAAGCTCGCCTCGATCTCCGGTGACAGGGGGCGCGGTGAAGCCGATTTCGTCGCACTTTTTCTGCTTGACGAAGAAGCCGCAAATCGGGTCTCCCGTGCCGCACTGGTAATTGGAGGCCTGCTGTTCCTTGCCGGGGATGCCTAAATTGACCGCGCAAGAGGTCTCGGCGTTGGAGTCGTTGCCGCACTCGCAGGCGTCGCCGATCCCATTATGATTGAAGTCCCCCTGCAGCGGGTTGCTGATGGTGGGGCAATTGTCGCAGGTGTCGCCCAATCCGTCGCTGTCGAGGTCCGTCTGGGTGGGATTGGCGATCAGCGGGCAATTGTCGAGGGAGTCCTCGATGCCATCCGCATCTCCGTCGGCGGCTTCGGCCCTGAGGGAAATTCCCTGCAAGGAGGCCGCGGCGAGCAGGAGGACGAAGAGGCGAAGCCAGCGATACCTGCGCGTCCGGCTCGGAGTAGAGATCGATTTGCCGCGGGCCTGGGAGAATCCCCAGAAGATAAGGCCGAAGCCGAGCAGGGCCAGGGCGTTAATGGCCTGTCCCAGGGTGAGGCCTTGCGAAGTCGCGTTTTCATCCATTGCGCATCCCACGGTTTTATTGCCCGAGTCCGATCCAGGGGGCAGTTCGGAGGAAGTGGTGTTGGCCCCGCCCTCGAGCTCATTGTCCAAGATGACCCGCTTGGCGGTGGATCGGAGGAAAGGCGCCACTTGGTTGTAGGTAGTGCAGGTCCCCTCGTCGACTCCGTCAAAGGGTGGAGTGGTGTCGCATTTCACCTCGGTGATATTGAGGGTATAGGTCTGATTGGCCTCGAGGATCGAGTCTCTGACGACCTGTGAGCCGATGACCAAATTAGCCATGCCCGGCTCCATCGCGAAGCGCACGTCCCCGGTGGGGCAGAGGGCCGCGTTGTCGAGGAACTCGGTGTCCAAGGAGCTGGCCAGGGGCTTGGTGAAATAACAGTAATCCCGGTCGGGAGTGGCATCCATGTAAGTTGGATCCGTGGTAGTCTCCGTGGTCACGACCCGGAAGGAGATCCTCCCGTAGGATCCAAATTGCCGCGTGATCAAGATAGGATCGGCTGGGTTGAAGGTGAGGCCCAAAACCCGGCCCCGGTCTTCCGGAATGAGATAGCTAGGCGCATCGAACTGCACCACCCCAGGGCAGGCCGGGGTGATCTGGCAAGAGGGATCGTTGCAATCCGCGCCGTTGGCTCCGTTGTTGTCGATTCCGTCCGTGCAATTCGTCTCGCAGTTGTTGGTAGGGTCGTTCGGGCATGGGTCGCAGGCGTCGGGGAGATTATCTCCGTCCGCATTCGCGGTCTGGCCGGATCCCGGATTGGGAATGGCGACACAGGTGTCCTTGGGATCGCAGACCCCGTCGCCATCGCTGTCGTTGGCCGGTATCCGTTTGCATTGGTGATCGGCGCTGTTACAGGAATCCGCCGTACAGAGGTCTCCGTCTTCACAGGTAATGGGATTGATAGGATCGCAGCAGGCATTGCCGCCGGGCCCGATTAGTCCGATGCAGTCGGGATCCATGCAATCGACCTTGCCGTCGAGATCGTCATCCGCGCCATTGCTGCAGTTTTCGACGGTGGTGCAGGCCGGATCGCTGTGGCAATCGGGGTCTAGGCAATCCGCCTTGCCGTCGCCGTCGTCGTCCGCGCCGTTGCTGCAAAGCCTGGAGCCGTCGGGCGCTTGCCCGCGTTCTCCGCAATCTTCGGGGCAGAAGTATGCGGAACTCGTGGGACCATAAACCCCCTCCGGGCCGGAACACCCTGTGTTGCCGGGTTTATTGGCTCCGCAACAATCCGCCTTATTATAGTTACTGAAATTGTTGCCCTCGTTGAATTCGCAATACCCGTTACCGGCCGTGGGATTGATCAGGTGACAGTCAAAATCGCAGGTGGCGGTACTCGCCCCCACAGCCACCTCGTCGCATTCCTCGACTTTGGAATTCGGATTGGACCCCGGCTCGTAGACGCCGTTTCCACAAACGGGATTGGGGCAGTCCTGAGGGCAGCTGAGCGAGCTTTCGTTGGCAATGCCTGGCGTTCCATCGCTGTCGCTGGCATCGTTGTATTCGCAGATGCCGTTTCCGCAGATGGGATCGCAATCCGCCGGGCAGGCGAGCGCACCGGAGGGCGCGGCGTTCTCGGTATCGCCGTTCTGATTTTCGCAGACCCCGTTGTTGCAGCGCGGGTTGCAGTCCGCGGGGGAGTTATTGGCATTCTCCTTGTCGTTGGGACCCGCGCAAGGCGCATTACAGGTGTCGAACTCGCAGGCTCCGTCGTCGGCCTGCCAACCCGGGCAGGTAGACGCGTCATATACCCCGGCGCAAGCGTTGGGAGCCAAGCTGCCATTGCAGATATCCGCGATGGTGCACACATTACCGTCGTTGCAGGAGGTGCCCGACGACGCCGCGTTGTGATGGCAGCTTGTCCCCGTGGTCAGGTCGCACAGGTCGATCGTGCAGGGGTTTACGTCATCGCAGTAGGAGTTGCCAAGGTCGAAACAGCTTAAGGAGGGGATGGCGAGCATATACACGCCGAGGCCGGCCAGGGTGTCGGGCCGGATCGTAAACCGGAAGGTACAGATCTCCCCGGGTTCGCAGGTCCCGTCATGGTCGGCGGCGATCGGACCCTCCAGGATCTGCCGATCCGCCGGCGCCACGGGAACCGGGGCCCAATAGGTGTCTTGATAATAGTGCATCAGGTAAGAGCCGTTGATCTGCGCCTGGCGGATGCTCCGGTCGGAGGTGGCCTCCGGGGAGGTGAGTGCGTTGGTATAGTAGGTGAATTCCAAGGTGATAGGCCCGGTGAGGCTCTGGTTTCCGACCGAGCGGATATTCACCATCGCGCGGGTATTTCCATTGAGGGCGTAGCTTGGGGGATCGGTATTGATGTAAACCGCGTCGGGCGGGCCCTGCAGTTGGGACCAATCCTGCAGCATGACCTGCACCGGTTCCCCGGTAATGGAACCTTCCGGAATGGTCACGTTAAAATGATTCGCCGAGAAATCCTCCGAGCGGACGTAGCGCACGGTTGCGCTGTTGACCGTGCGGGGAATGACGCCGACTCCCGTCTGCCCGCGATTGTTTTGGGTGCCGACGTAGCAGCTGTCGCCATAGCTGAGCGGGCAGGGATCCACCGCGTTCGCCAGACGATCGGGGCCGAAGGCCTCGGAATCCGCGGCCAGGCATTGGTCGCAGCCGTCATTCGGGAAGGCGTTGCTGTCGTCGCACTGTTCCCCGGCGTTCGCGGTGCCGTCCCCGCAGACGCCGCCGACCGGACCGCAGTCGAAGGGGCAATTGCCGGCGGTCTCATCGTCTTTACAGATAGTGTCGCCGCAATAACAATCGAACTGGCAGTCGGCGTTGTGTTCCGTGGCCGCGCAGACGTTGTCCCCGCAGACGGGCGGCAGGCAGGAAACATAGAAGTCGCAACCCGGATCGTTGCAGTCGATGAGCCCGTCATGGTCGTTGTCCAGTCCGTCGCCGCAAGTGGAGCCCATAAAGTAGTCTTCCCGGCAGTCCGCGGAGCAGTTGGTGTCGTTCTCGTAGGCTTGGCAGATTCCGTCGCCGCAGGTGCAGTCGTTCGCCGGCGAGGGTGGGAAGGCAAAAATGCCGCAGTTGGCGATACTCTCGAAATAGGGATTGCAGATTCCGTCGCCGCAGGTGCCAGGGCAATCTTGCTGGCAGGTGTTGACATCCTCGGTTCCGGTGCAGAGCGAATCACCGCAGGTTTGCGGGCAATCGTCGGGGCAAGTTGCGCTGGTCTCCCAATAAGGATTGCAAAAGGCGTCTCCACAGTCTCCGGGGCAGTCGAAACTGCAGTCTTGCGGGGTTTCATTGGGTCCGCAGGCATAGTCGATCACGCAGTTCGCATAGGCCCGGCCGGCCAACATCGGAGACAACAGGGGGAGGGCTGCTAAGATAATGGCTGCCAGGTATCTTGACAGCCGCCTGCTGCGGATCATCCGGTTTTTTCGGAAAAGCATGGTGTCTTTCCGAGGTATCTCTGTTTTCATAAATCCCTCCCGATCAGGCGGAATGCCCCGAAGGAAAATTGCCTCGCGAGGGCCGCTTGCCCTTGCCGCGGACTGAGGTGAAAAACTGTTGCTAAGCTTAGGAAGGCGGGAAAAAAAGAAAGCGCCCTACTGGGGCGCCGGATGAGGCCGAACGATTTATCTTTCAGACAACAAAGGTCATTGGCCAGGCACGAACCAAAATTCCTCAGGAAATGGTATACACCCCTGCCTTGCCACGCGGATGTCAACCCCACAGCCCTCATTTCCACCCCTGCTGACTACGGAGCGGAAGGTCTGTACCCCGATACCTCCCGCCATCACACCATCCGACCCATGTTCCGATTCCCCTAATTTTTCGGAAGGGAAGGGATGGTGTTTTCTCGCTTACGCCGAATTAAATATGTACAAATTATTGGTTCTCGAATCGATCTTTTCAAGGAAGAAAATTCGGGTTTTGATTTTTTTCTGCGCAGGTTCCTGGTCGGTAGAGGTCGGAACAGGAAGACGGTTTTTTTCCATTGGATCACAACACTTTTCTAAGGTAACCGATCCTTTACCTAGCAAGCGGGGGCACTTCTCGCATAGGCCGCTGAGGAGAGCCCCGTGTCCGATCTGAATATTTCCATTCTTTCCCGCATCTTATCTTCTTATCTGCAAGAACACTCTGAGGAAGCGGAATTGGTCCGCGAGGTCATGGGCGCGGCGGATGGCGACGGCCAGGCCAATGAGGAGGACAACGTCCTCTCCGAGCCAGAGGCGCAACGCTACATCGGGCGGCAGCAGGAAGCCGCCCGCACCGTTCGGCAACGCTTGAACATCCTGACCTCCCGCCGCGACTCCTTGGTGGGCACCCTGACGGCGGCCCAAGAGACCCTGCGTCGGGCCAATGCCCCGGAGGAACTGATCAACCTTCTCCCCGGAATCGCGGGGCAAGACCAAGACGCGGAAAACCTCAGCCTCCCCGAACTGCAAAACGCCATCCAGCAGCTCGAACAGATGGCCCAAGAAGGGGAACGGCTCAGCTCCTCCGGCTTCCTCCAGCAGGTGGAAACCCTCTTGGCGAATTGTCGGCGATTGGAGCGGGCCAATCCCGAGGCCTTTTTGCCGGAGACCGAGGCCGCCCAGCGCGCCCCTATCGACCTTAATTTTTTGAAATACTTGGAAGAGGGGGATTGGCAACAGATCGATTCCTTAGACAATATGATTCGAAACCGCAGCGATCGTCGTCCGGACCTGGGCAACGTTCAGGTGCGATTTTATCTCGCGGTACTGACCCTCCTGCAGACGGCGGGAATCGACTGGCACAACCGCCAGGCCAATTGGACCCTGAGCTTCGAAAATGTGCAGGCGGCGCTGCGAGAGGTGCCGCGGGAGAATGGCGAGGGCCCCGCCTCCCCGGAATTGGAACTGGCGGGCGTGCGGTACGCGGCCGACCGGATCCAACAAGACCTCGGCCGCTTGCAGGGCCAGCGCCTGCGGGCCCACCCCGAGCGCACGGCCTTGGGCCTTTCCTTCCTGCCCTTGATCAACGGCCGTCCTCAGGTGTTCGCCCAGTTTCCCAGCCTTGACCTGGCCCTCGATCAAGCCGGGGAGGATGGTATCTTGACCCTGCCCGAATTGGCGAGGGGTCTGCGCCACATGTATATCCCTCACGTCGAGACGATGCCGGACCCCGCCCAGGTAATGGAAGAGCTAAGGTTATTGGTCACCGCGCAAACCCCGGCCGCCCCGGCGGCGGATCCCGTCGCTCGGTCCGGCGACCCCTTCGTCCGGGAGGTCTCACGCCTGGTCTTGGACGATTTGCGCCGGATGCGGGAGGGTTTCACCGAGCGCGACACCCAGCTGGTCACCCAGATGCCGATGGATCACCTGGTGGATGGGGTTTCCTGGCTGGTCACTTTAGGAGGAAACACCACCGGCGGAGACACCTACGAGGACGTGCAGCGCGGCTTTGCGGAATTGGCCGACATGCGGCGGGGCCGGGCCCTCGAAAGCCTGCGGCGCCTGATCGAGCACCCGGAACGGACCGCCGGCTTCCAGGCTTGGCTGGCCCGGCGCAGCGGACCCGCCGCTCAGGTGAACATCCCCAACGCCTTGGCCTATTTGGCCACCCAAGATTCGGCCGCGGCGGCGATGTTGAACGGCCCCTTCTTCCAGGCCACACGGCTGTGGAATATTCGGCAGATCCAAGATCAGAACGCCCAGGCACGCGCCTGGCTCTCCCTGGCCTCCGACCTGCGCGGCGGCTACCGTGGCGACGGGGTGGCCTCTTGGGTCCATTCCGTCCCCAACCTGGCCTTCGCCCGCGCCATCTTGCATGCCCTGCGACGCCAGCCCTCCGACACGAATATCCGCCGGGAGGCGCGCATCGCCTTTCAAGACAGCATGGGCTATCACATTACCGACGATGCCGGGAATGAGCTTCCGGGGATTCGGAACGGACCCAATGGCGAGCTGGGCCTTTGGATCCCGGACTGGTTTCGCAATTATCCCGACGAGGCCATCGCCAGCGCGCCGATGGATGCTGTCCTGCTTGGGGCCAGCCTTTACACGGGGTATTCCGCCTTTGGCTTTGGCCGGAGCCTGTTGACCGCCACCGGGCGGCGGGCCTTCTTGGTCAGCCTCGGCGAATTCGCCGGGGTGCGGGCCACCGGCCTCGCCACGGCGAGTGGTGAGGCGACTGCCCTTTCGCAAACCTGGCTGGGTCGCGCGATTGCCAGTCCGATCAGCCGCCGGGTCGCCGAGGCCCAGGCCCGCTTGGAAACCGCCGTCACGGCGGCGGACCAGGCCGCCGCCCGCGCGGCCCTGGCCCGGGCCCGCAACGTCGAGCAGATCTTAACCAGCCCCATCCAGGCGCTCGCCGATAGCGGCAGCGTCGGGAACGCGGTCGTGGGGGCGGGTAGGGTCGTGGGGAGGCTGGGCAGCGCCGCCGCCCAAACCAGGGTGGGGCGGGCCTTTAATTGGCTGTTGCTCGAAGGCACCCTTTCCTATGCGATTGGCGGCTTATTGTATTACCGATTTTTGCGGGTAACTCGACCGGCCTTGACCCTGGATCGGGAGTACCGGCTGAACCTGTCTCGCGGACCGGCGGAGGCCTCGCCGGCGCGCCGAAATTAGCGAATTTCCCGTTCTTTTTCGGGGCAGTCGGAAATCGCCTATCTTTGTCGCAACTTTCCGGCAGGTCTCCCGATACTGAGGCGTGGCAAGCACTTTTAGCCCCGAAACCGATATTATTATTCGTCCATTTGGAGGAATTCCACGATGACTCCACCGATTTTCAACCGCAGCAGCGGCCTTGTTTGTGAAGCGCAACCTGTCGAAGAGCTCGTTTGCCGGGCCCCAGACCCCCTCGAGCAGGTCTGCAGCGCCGACAGCTACAGCGTGGGATTCACCCCGGCCGAGCCGCCTCGCGCCGAAGCCCTCCATAACCGTTATGCCGCCCAAGTCCTCGAGCGCAGCCGTTCGCGCCTGCTCGCCTCGGCCGGCTTTTCCAGCTCCGGCGCCCCGAACGCCGCCAATAATTCCAGCCCGGTCGCCAGCAGCCTCTTGGGCGTTCTCAGCGTGTTCAGCATGACCGGTTGTTCCGGCCATCCGCCCCTCAACGATGACGGCGGCGGCGGGCCGATCCACGATCCGAGCGACGACGAAATCCCCCCGATGATCAACGGCGGCTCCGACGGCGGCCTGGGTACCGGCATCAACACCGCCTTTGGCACCGGCTCCTGCCCCCGTCCGCTGGACCTCGATCCTTCGGGCACCGCGGGCAGCGCCCTGATGACCTGCGGCCACAACGGCCTCAACGGTAATTCCACCGGGGTCGGCCTGATCGAGCGCCTCAGCACCTCCGCGGGCGGCACCGCCACGGCACTGCAATTGCCCACCACCTTGAACAACGACAGCAATCGCCCCGTGTTCACCACCACCAGCGCCACCGGCACCGGCGGTGTGGTCTACACCGGTTTCACCTCGCGCAACACGGTGCCCCAACTCCAAGGCAACGGCGCTTTGCTCGGCAACAGCGGCGTCTTCGTATGGAACGAGAGCAATCCCGGCGCGGCTACTCCCGTTCTCTTCGACCGCATGCAAATGAAGCTGCCGGACGGCTCGGTGCTCCCGATCAGCCTCGAGAACCACCAGACGGTCAACAGCATCCGCCCGAACGGCCCCGTGTCGACGGTCCGCGTCGGCAACCAGCTCTTTGTGCTCAGCGAAAACCGCGCCTTAGACGGCTCTGGCAACATGACTAATGCCCCGGCCACCATCCATCGCTACAACATCGCGAGCAATGGTTCGCTGACCCCGGCCCCGCAGACCGGCGTGCAGCCCGGCAACGTGGTCTTCGGCACCAGCACCCACAACAACGCGGTCTTGTTGGATGGTTCTTATCATCCGACCGCCATCGGCGACGTGGGCGACGGCCGCATTGCGGCGGTGGTCCAGGGCTCCTCCGACGGCTCGAACCCCAGCAGCATCCGGGTGATGACCACGGATTTCGGCAATGCCTTCAACGCCGATCCCGCGCATCCCGACGAGCCGGTCTCCAACACGATCAACCTGATCGACTCCAACACCCCGGGAGCCCCCGACTTCATCGTCAACAGCTCCAGCCAGGTGACGATCACCAACATCGGCGGCGTCCCGCACGCCCTGGTCGGCAGCGCCGACGGCTCGGGCCGCATCGCGGTGGTCAACCTCGACCGCAACTTTGTCGAGAACCGCGTGCGTTTCGTGAACGTGTTGGACGACAACCACGATTTCAACACCGACCACGGCGATGTGGCCAACATCGTGGCCAGCCCCGACGGACGCTTTGCTTATGTCATCACCGACAGCGGCGAGGCCCGCGCGGTCACCTTAAGCCCCGGCGCCCAGCAGTTCGCGGTCGGCAGCGTGTATCGGCTGCATTCGGGCAGCGTGAGCGGCTTCGAGCTGCCCTCGCTGTTCATCGACAGCTCGATCCTCAGCGCCCGGCCCAATGGCTACAGCAAGGCGCCGATCGCTCCCTAAGCAAAATAAAATTACAGCGAATAAAGACCCCCGCGGAGGTAGGACCGAGCGGGGGTTTTTTTTGGGGGCGCGGGGGCAAGCGCTCGGAAGCGTTTCGTTGGTGTACTCAATACGGAATGGGGGAGGTAAAGAGGGCTCCTGTTGGACGCGATGAGTCGGAAACTCCTGAGACAACTCCTTCGATAAATTTATCAAGGGCGCACCTCCAATGGGGTGGTGTCCATGTACTCCTTTCGAACTTCGCTTTTGATAACCTCGACATGCTTAGTTTTTTTATTCGGTCTTCCGTCGGGTTCCAGAGCGCAGGAAGCCCCTCCTTCTCCATCTCAAGCTTGTGAAATCATTCATGTTTATGAGTCTTATTGCCGATATCTAGCGCCGGAGCCCTGCGCACGTTACCGATCGGGTTTTGATTTTTCGAGTAATTCTCCGCAGCGAGCGGCCTGGGAGGCCTATTTCCACCTCTGCGGGGAGGATCCCAACCGGGATAGCCGGGCCTGCATCGCTTTTTTGGGGATTGGGGATTCTTGCGAACCGAGCGCACCAGCTCCCTTGCCTCCTGTGGACGCTTATCATCGTGAACAAAGTCTTTCTCCTGCCCCCTTAGCGTCGAAGCCTTATGAGGCCTTTCATGCTCCAGCGACTTTATGCACCCTAAGCGACGATCAGTACCAAGTCATCGAGAGGTTTCACCAAAGGTGTGGCAATGCAACTGTAGCCCAGTGTCCGCAGGCCGACGAAACGGACGAAGATTTCGCCAAAGTATGCGGCGATAAGTCCGCCTGCGCCTGCGTTCAAGCCCAGGGTTGTGGGGACACCTTTTGCGATGCGACGGAACCTCCACCGGTGATCCTTCCGCCTGGGGATACTGGGAGCGGCGGCGGTGTAATTCCTCCCATTAGCCATGAAGTTGTCGACCCCGCAAAGGAAGCCGGGGGAGTATCTGGAAGTCAGACGAATGAGGAGGGGAGCTCCAGTCAAGCCCCCAAGCCTGCGGCTGGAGACGAGCCAACGGCCATGGTCGGGAGTGGGCCCAGTCCGGTTACGGGATTTGCTCTCACGGGTTCAGGTTGTTCCCTGCAAGAAGAGGCAAATGGTATAGGAGGGATAGGGTTTGACGCCCCATTTTACCTATTTTTGTCGTCTTGGTTGGGTGTGCGGGTCTTCCGACGATATTTTTGTCCCGCGCCGTAGCGAGGAATAGCTTTTTAACATTACAGCGAATAAAGACCCCCGCGGAGGTAGGGCCGAGCGGGGGTTTTTTTTCGTGGGGCCGCGGACAAGATACCACCGGAGCAGGACAGCGGGTAAATCATTGGGGATCCCGAGCGCTCGCCCGGGACTTCTCCCGCCCGATCTCCTCCACGATGGCTTCGACTCCGGATTGGACCTCGGGGTAGGGGCTGGCGAGGGCCGACAGCTCCATCGCGACACCCAGGCTTTGACCGGATTGAACGATGGCCGGGACGGCGGCCCGCAGCAAGTTCAGGCCTTGGCGGCGCCGCGCGGGGTCTGCCTGATTCAGCTCGGCGATCAGGATTGCGTGAAGCTCCTCGAAGGATATTATCCGGGGGTTCCGTTGATTTTGGTCGATCAGATGGTCTTCGAAAAACCTTTCGATGATATTAGCCGTCCCCTCGGCCAAATCGTTGCGAGGGTCGTTTAGGAAATCCGAGTAGCGGCGTAGCAGGGGCAGGGATTCCCGGGTCCCCAAGGTTCGAAAGGCATTGCTTAAGAAATTTTCCACTGCATCGTGAAACTCGGGGTCGTCGACGCCCAGGCGATCCATGAGCCGTTGCGAAAGAACAAGGGTCTGGGCAGGGCTTAGCCATTCGAGGACGCCGTTGTTCAAGTGGCGGCCGATGGAGAAGAGCTGGGCGCCCTCGAAGCGGGAGAGCGAGTTTTCGAGGAACTGAAAGATCCTTTCTCGTTCCCGGGGTCCACCGTAATTCTCGAACCAATAAAGGTCGATGAGCTCCAGGTTTTGGCGTCTTTCCGCCCTGACCCCGATCCGGTGCAGCATTTCTTCCAGGAGGGATAGGCGCTGCGAGGGTTCCATGGCGAAATACCTCGCCACCGGAAAGCCTTCGGGTCGCTCCCCGACGCGCTCCACTATGTATTGCGCGACCCCTCGGCGCAAGGGGTCGGGCAGGGAGCCCAGGGCGCGAAGGAAGTCAATCCCCGGGGCCTGCAGGTCCATGTTTCCCATGCCGCCGCGTTGGCAATACTGGTCGGTCAATTCCATGATGTAACGGGCCCTCTGCTGAGGAGGGAACCAGGGCAAATTCGCCCAGGCCCAGTACAGGGCCCAATCCCGCAGCTGGGGATTCGAGTGGGAGAAAAACTCCGCGGCCCGTGCCTCGATCCTGGTGTCGAGGGGGGAGCCTTGGATGTCTGGATAACGTCGTCGGAGCACTCTCAGGGCGGCCGCGTTGTCGAGCGGGTGGGGAGATTCCAGGCGGCGCAGCAGTTCCGCGGAGGCGCTCCTCAGTTGAGCCCTTTGCTCAGGGCTGTTTGCCGGTAAGCCGAAGGCGGCTAAAAATTGGTCGTGAAGCTCCGCTTCGGCCGTCTCGATTTCCGAAAGGTCATGGTTGCCGAGGGAGAAGAGGCGGGGGCTTGGCTCCGCGCCCTGCGTCCGGCCCGGGCTGCTCCGGAAAATGGCGCCGAAGAAACTGCGCAGCCCGGAGATCATCCCGGCGATGGCGCGCCCGCCCCGGAGGAGCCCATCCTGGGAGAAGGCATCCAGGCCGATCCACCCCAGACCGAGCCGTCCCGTTTCCGGGTGCAGGGCCAAATTAAAGACCGACAGGGTTCCGAGGGTGGAGGCGTAGTCGAGACCGCCCACCACGAGTCGACCCACCGGAGCCAAGGTGGCGCCGCCCGTTCCCCGCAAGGCGGGCAGGGCCTCTACGCTCTCCAGAACGGGGCGCATCAGGGCCCCGCGCAGGCCCAGGGCCGCGGACAGGGCGAACATCTGGGAGAATCCCTCCAGATAGGACTCCAGGGTGAGCGGCCCGTGACCATGGGTCAGGAGAGGGACCGTGGCTCCCAGGACCGAGCTGTGGGTGAAGAATTCCAGCGCCCCCCTTTCCAGGGCGGGCATGCCGCGCGCGGCAGACCACAGACCCAACCGGCTAGCGGCCGAGCCGGCCAGGCCCTCGCCGACGGCAAAGGCCATCAGTTGCGCTCCGGAACGCAGGAGGTCCCGGTTGCTGTGGGCGGTCAACAAAAAGACATTGTGGAGGGTGTCGACGATCTCTGCCCGGCGGTGCTCGGCGGGGAGTTCGTCAAGGAGGGCGCTGGAGCCATGGGCGGCATGGGGCGCCGCGCTGCCCAGCAAGGCTTGGCTGAGGGTGGAGGCCGCGGTGAGGCGGCCGCGCCGGGTCCATTGCTGGGCGAGCAAAAGGAGCTCTTCCTCCCATTCCGTTTGGGAAAGGCTTTCGTTGGACAAGGCACCGAGGACCTCGAGCAGGCCTTCCTCGCGGACCAGCGACTCGTATCCCCGAAACTCGAGGTTGGCGATGCTGGCAGCCGTCTCCTGCCAGGCCTGGAGGGGCGAGGGGTTTTCGGCGAGCCGCTCGGCGAAGGCCTGGTAGGCCCGGTTAAGAAGGCCCTCGAGTCGGCCCGCCTCGAGTTCGGCGCCGCGGCCGCGCGCGGCTTGGATTTCCTCGGCGCCCAGGGCCTGAAAAACCGCCATGGCCTGGTGGTAACGCATTTGCAGCCGCATCGCCTCGACGCGGGGGAGTAGGAAGGAAGCGGGGGCTCGGCCCGCCTCGGTCCTTTGGGCCTCGTGCAGGTCCACGATGGCCGCATCCCAATTGCGGTCGAGGGTCTGCAATTGGGCCGAGGCCAGGAAGGCGCTGCCCAGGCCCCGATCGCGGAGGGATTCGGGGAGGGGAACGGAGGAGAGCATGCTGAGTTGGCGGAGGGCCTCGCGCCGCAATTCGGGCCGCTCGGAGGAGCCGCGGTCCATGCTTTGGTCCCAGAGTCGGTTGATGTCGCGGCGCAGGGCCTCCGGGTCGGTGAAGAGGGCGTGCCCTCGACTGTCGAACAACTCGGCAGCGACCAGGGAGGCCGGAGAAAATAAGCTCCGTCGGCGCGGTTCGGGTCGGGAGTCCTCCAGCAGTAGCCAGGGGCGTTCCGTCATCTGGAACAAGAGCCTCGAGGGGTTCTCAAGTCGGGGGGCAGGTCCCTCGTCGGGGCCACCCGTGCTGAGCAGCAGGGGTTCCTCGAGCGAGGCGGGATGGTCCGTGGTGCCGAAAAAGTTTAGGAAGGGGGTCATGGTGCCTCCGCGATTTCCCTAAACTCCCTGCAAAACGGAGGGCGGTTTTTTGTCGGCGATGGAATTTTTAATTAACTATATAAAATCATTCATTAAATTAACGAAGAGCTCAGCCTGAATTATAAAATATATACAGCGATCTGATTTCTAATTTTAAAATTAGTATATTTATTAAATTTATAAAAAACCGCTCCTGAGACTAAGGTGGCCGGTGTTGGCCGAAGCGAGTTCTCGGAAGCGGAATTTTTTGGATCCAGCCGCCGGTATTCCCAAGGTGGGCGGAAAAAAATGGGCGCCGCTCGTTTCCGGACCGACGAGGGTGGTGCACGGGGCCTTAGTTCGCTTGGGCCTAGTTGCCGGTTGGCGCGGTGGCTTTCTTTTTCTTGGTGCTGGTCGTGGCCCAGCGAGGATCAGGCTCGACCTCTTTGGAGTCGATGCCGGTCACGGGCACCTCGCGGCTGTCGTCCATGGACAGGATATCGTAGTTCTGCTTGCGCTCGGCGCTGTAGAAGCTGATCGAGCGGAAGTCGGAGAGGTCGTTGCTGCTGGGGAAGAACAGGTCGATGGTCTCGGAATAGCCCATATTGATGGCGACCGGGTACTCGACCAGCTCCTTCACCTTGGCCGGCAGGCGACTCCAGGTTTGGGGGTCTTTGATGCGCAGGGTATTGTAGGCGCGCAGCTTCTTGCCGGTGGCGTCGACGATCTCCCAGCGGTCGCTCAGCGGGTTGAGCTTGAGGATGTCGACGCCGTTGTTGGTGAGGCCGACCGTGATCATCTTGTAGCCGGGGATGAGATTGTCGAGGTCGGCGTTGTACTTGGCGTCGATGATGATGCCCTCTTTATGGAGCTCGACGCGGGAGCCGCTGTTCTTGGGATTGCTGCTTTCGCGGGCGCCGAAGCAGGCGGTGAGGGCGAACAGGATCAGGGCGGCGGGGAACCAACGTTTGATTTTTTCCATGAGGCCCTAGATTTGCCATTTGGGCCTAATTGTCAAGGCCCTGGCGGTGAGGCTTGGGAGACCTTGCCCTCGGCAGGGGGGTTCAGCTCTTGGAAGGGCTTGATCTCCTTCACCAGATGGCAGGCCACCCGGTGCCCCGGGCCCAAGGTCTCCAAGGCCGGGACCTTTTCTGCACAGACTTCCTGGGCATAGGGACAGCGAGTGCGAAACACGCAGCCCGAGGGCGGGTTGATGGGCGAGGGGACGTCCCCCTTGAGGATGATCTTTTCCCGGCGAATGCTGGGATCGGGGATGGGCACCGCCGAGAGCAGGGCGTGGGTGTAGGGGTGTCTGGCCCTGGCCAGCTCTAGGCTGGGGAGTTCCTCGACTATGTGGCCCAGGTACATCACCACGATCCTTTGGCTTAGATGGCGCACGACTTTTAGGTCGTGGGCGATGAACAGGTAGGTCAGCTTGAGCTCTTGTTGCAGCTCTTGCATGAGATTGATGATCTGCGCCTGGATGCTGACGTCCAGGGCGCTGACCGGCTCGTCCGCCACCACTAATTGCGGGTAGAGCATGAGGGCCCGGGCGATGCCGATGCGTTGCCGTTGCCCGCCGGAGAATTCATGGGGGTATTTGCCATAAGCCTCGGGGGTGAGCCCGACCTTCTGCAACATCTCGAAGACCCGCTCGCGGCGCTTTTCGGGGACCTCGAGGCGGTGGACGGCCAGGGGCTCCCCGAGGATTTGGCCGACGGTCATCCGCGGGTTGAGCGAGGAGAAAGGGTCTTGGAAGATCATCTGGAAGCGGCGGCGCAGGGGACGGAGCTTCTTTTCTTGAAGGCGCGTGATGTCCTGCCCGTCGAAGAGGATCTGACCGGAGCTGGGTTCCAACAGGCGCATGATCAGGCGGGCGAGGGTGGTTTTGCCGCAACCCGATTCGCCGACCAGGCCCACGGTCTGGCCGGGCTCGATCGAGAGGGAGACGTCGTTCAGGGCATGGACGTGCCCGACGGCGCGGCCCAGGAAGCCGCCCTTGATGGGAAATTTTTTGACGATGTTTTTGGCCTCTAACAGCATCGTTCTGACCTTGCCTCAATAATTCAAGCAGCGGACCTCTTGGCCCTCGCCCACGTATTTGGTTGGCGGCATGCGCCCCCGGCAGGCCTCGACCGCGCGCGGGCAGCGGGCCGCGAAGCGACAGCCCGCCGGCAGGCGCGAGAGGTCGGGCACCGAACCCTTGATAGTGTGCAGCCGTTCGCCCTCGTCCTCGAAGAGCTTGGGGATCGAATCGAGCAAGCCGATGGTGTAAGGGTGCTTCGGCTTGCGGAACAGTCGCTTGGCCGGCGCACGCTCGACGATCATTCCCGCGTACATCACCAGCACCTCGTCGCAGACCTGGGCCACGACGCCCAGGTCATGGGTGATGAGGATCACCGACATGTGCATCTCGTCGATCAGCTCTTGGATCAATTCGAGGATCTGCGCCTGGATGGTGACGTCCAGGGCGGTGGTCGGCTCGTCGGCGATGAGGATCTCGGGCTTGCAGGAGAGCGCCATCGCGATCATGACGCGCTGGCGCATGCCCCCGCTTAATTGATGCGGATAATCCCGCACCCGCTTCTGGGGGTCGGGGATGCGGACCTTGCGGAGCATTTCGACGGCGATCTCCTCGGCCTCTTTCTTCCCGACCTTTTGGTGGAGCTGGACGGCCTCGGCGATCTGGTCCCCCACCGTGAAGACGGGGTTCAGCGAGGTCATGGGTTCTTGGAAGATCATCGCGATGTTGTTGCCGCGCACCTGGCGGATCTTTTCGTCGTCGAGCTTGAAGAGGTCGATGCCGCCCTCCGGCGCGATTTTTTCGGAATCGATCTCGGCGGTGGGTTCCCGGCGCAGCGATTGGAGGATGATGTCGTCCACCGGCGTCGCCTCCGGATGCTCGTGGCCTTCGGGGGGCTCGGGGCGCGGGGGTAGGGCGGGCCGAGGCGGGGGGCTTAACCCCTCGATCTCCCCGTAATAGAGGGCCTGGCCCTCCGCGATGCGGCCGGGGCTTTCGATGAGGCGCAGCAGAGAGAGGGCGGTCACGGTCTTGCCGCAGCCGGATTCGCCGACGATGCCCAGGACCTTCCCTTGGTCGACGTGGAAGCTGATCCCGTCGACGGCGGGCAGGGCCTTCCCGTTGATCGGGAAGGTGATGCGCAGGTTTTTGACCTCGAGAATCTTCGGCATAATTAGGACTTCAATTTCGGGTCGACGGCGTCCCGCAGCCCTTCTCCTATCAAATTAAAGGCGGTGATCGTGAGAAAAATCGCCAAGCCGGGAAAGGTGGTCAGCCACCAGGCCACGTCGATCACGCTCTTCGCCTGGCTGAGCAGCTCGCCCCAGCTGGGCGTAGGCGGGCGCACCCCGAAACCCAAGAAAGACAGCGAGGACTCGATCAGGATGGCCGAGGCGATCCCGAAGGTGGCGCTGACCATCACGGGCGCCAGGGCGTTGGGCATCAGGTGCCGCCACAGGATGCGGCGCGTGGGCATGCCTTGGCTGAGGCAGGCGGCGACGAAGTCCTGGTTGCGCAGCTTGAGGAACTCGCCGCGGGTCAGCCGCGCGATCCCCGTCCAGCCGGTGAGGCCGATCACCAGCATGATGTAGAAGAGGTCCTGCCCCAAGACCGCGACCAGGGCCAGGATGAGGAAAAAGGTCGGAAAACAGATCATGACCTCGGTGATCCGGGACAGGAACATATCCCAGCGCCCCCCGTAATACCCGGCCAGCGAGCCGAGGAAGATGCCGATCAGCGTGTAGAGGGCGACGGCCACCAGGCCCACGGAAAGCGAGATTCGGCTGCCGTGGATGAGGCGGCTTAAGACGTCGCGGCCCTGCTGGTCGGTGCCCAGCCAGTGGTAGCGGCTGGGCGGCTCGAGGATTTCCTCGAGGTTGTAGTCGTCGGGCGAGTAGGGGACCGGGGTGTAGCGGAATTCGGCGCCCTTCGCCTTCCAGTCCTTGAAGTCCACCCCCGCGAGTTCGGGATAGAGGTTGAGGTGCTTGATCGGCCAGAGCTTCTGCAGGATCGGGAGGTAAACCTTGTCTTGGTATTTCACGTAGACCGGCACCCCGTTGGCGAGCAGCGGCGCGAACAGAGCCACCGCGGTCAAGGCGAGGATCACCCACAGGCCGATCAGGTTCAGCTTGCGGCGCTTGAACTGCTTCCACACCAGCGTCCGATACCGCGGGGTCTGGGATTCCGGGGGGATGGGTTGCGTGAGCTCGATGGCCATCAGCCCTCCCTCCCTTCGAAGCTGATACGGGGGTCGGCGAAGGCGTAGGCGATGTCGCTCAGCAGGAGGCTGACCAGGGTGAGGAAGGCCGAGATGGTGGTGATCGCCATGATCGTGGGGTAGTCGCGGGAGCTGATCGCCTCAAAGGCGAGCTTGCCCATGCCCGGGATCGAGAAGATCTGCTCGATGATGACCGAGCCGCCGAGCAGCGCCGGCAGCAGGGTGCCCAGCAGGGTGATCTGGGGAATCAGGGAGTTTCGGAAGGCGTGCTTCCAAATCACCTTGGCCCTGGGCAGGCCCTTGGCCCAGGCGGTGCGGACGTAGTCCTGCTTGACCACCTCGAGCATGGTCGAGCGGGAAAACCGCGTGATGAAGGCGAAGCTGCCGTAGACCATCACGATGACGGGCAGCACCAGGTGCCAGGCGTAATTTCCCAGGCGCATGAAGAAGGGATACTGGTCGATGTCCTCGGAGTGAAGGCCTCCCAAGGGGAACCAGTTGAGGTGGTCGCCGCTGGCGAAGTACATCAGCAGCAGGTAGGCGACCCAGAAGGTCGGCAGCGAATAGAGGACGAAGAGCAGGACCATCACCCCTTTGTCGAGGGCCGACTCGCGGCGCAGCGCCGAATAGACCCCCAAGGGGATGGAGACCAGGTAGGCGATGAAGAACTCGAGCAGGTTGAGGGTCAGGGTGATGGGCAGGGCCTCGCGGATCTTGTCGAGGACGGGACGGTGGTCTTTGAAGGAAGTGCCGAAATTGAGCCGGAGGATGTTGCCCAGCCAAATCTTGAACTGGATGGCGTTCTGCCCCAGCCACTCGAGGGCACGCCGCGCGGCGACGGGGTGGTCCTTGGGATCGGAGCCGTGCAGAGTCGTCGCGACCTTGGCGATGAAGGCCTCGTAGCCCGGCGGCAGGTCGACCTTGAGGCCGTAGAGCTTGAGCATCTGGTCGGTCACTTCTTGGGAGACCGCCGTTTCCTTCAAGCCCTGGGCGGCCTGAAGCTTGAGGGTGGCGGGGTTGCCGGGGGCCAGGCGGACGATGAAGAAGGTGATCAGCAGGATGCCGAACAGGGTCGGAATCATGGTGAGGACCCGCTTGGCCAGGTAGGCGCTCATGGCTCTTTGCCCACCTTCCATTCGAGGATGTCGAGACCGGCGGGGTAGACCTTCACGTTCTGGAAGCGGCGGCTGCGCGCCACCAGGGCGGGGCCGCTGTAGAGGAAGGCGTAGGGTTGCTCCTCGTAAATGATCCGGTGCAGTTGGTGGTAGAGTTCGCCGCGCTTCTCTTTGTCGAAGACCTGGCGGGCCTCTTCCATGATGCGGTCGGCCTCGCCGTTCTCGAAGCCGACGAAATTGGAGCCCTTCTCGGCCTGGGAGGAGTGCCAGACCTGGTAGGGGTCTTGGTCGAAGCCGAAGGACCAGGCCAGCGAGACCGCGTCGAAATTGCGGCTATTGAGCTGCTGCACGAAGGTCGCCCATTCCATCGTCTGGATCTCCATCTCGATGCCGGCCTCGGCGAAGTCCTTTTTCATGATGGTGGCCAGGTTCTGGTAAAACTCCGCGCCCGAGGGGAGGAGGAACTTGAAGCTGAACTTCACCCCGTCCTTGTCCCGGATGCCGTCCCCATCGTGATCGATCCATCCCGCCTCGTCCAACAGTTTTTTGGCCTCGGCGGGATCGAACTTTATCTGCGGCAGGCTCTGGTCGTACTCGTAGCCGAAGATCCAGAAGGGCCCCGTGGTCAGCTTGCCCAGGCCGTATTCCAGGTTTTTCAGGATGCCCTCCCGGTTGATCAGGTGGGCCAGTGCCTTGCGGACCTTCTTGTCCTGGAAATAGGGGCGGCGCAGGTTCCAGCCGACGTAGCGGTAGGCCGGGGTGTAGTATTCGTGCTTGGCGAAGAGCTTCTCGAAGGCGGGGGTGTTGCTCTGCTTCACCCATTGCTTGGGATTGAGCGATGCCATGTCGAGGTCGCCCTTCTTGAGGCGCTGGAAGGCGACGATGTCGTCGGGGATCACCTTGAAGACGATGCGGCGGATATCGGGGAATTTGCTCTTGTCCCAATAGTTTTCGTCGCGCTCCAGGACGATCTGCGCCCCGGTGTCCCAGCGCACGAACTTGTAGGGGCCGTTGCCGATGGGATGGCGACCCGCCGGGTGGCTGTTGAAGTCTTGGCCGTCGTCGAAGACGTGCTTGGGGATGATCGGGATCCCGCCGACGAATTCCAAGGCCTTGAAATAGGGGATCGCGTAGGTGAAGCGCACCGTGTAATCGTCGAGCTTCTCGACGTTCTTGATGTCCTTGTAATAGACGCGCAGGTGCGGGGCGTCGACCTTCTCATCCATGATCTTTTGGAAGGTGTAGACCACGTCGTCCGCGGTGAAGGGCTTGCCGTCGTGCCATTTGATGTCGTTGCGCAGGTGGAAAGTGTAGGTGAGCTTGTCGTCGCTCACCTCCCAGCTCTTGGCCATCTTGGGCTTGAACTCGAGGGTGGCGTTGTCGCGCTCGATCAGGCTGTCGAAGACGAAGCCGTTGATCCGGCCCTCGTAGGCGTCGGTGGCGGTGAGGCGGTTGAGCGTGTCGGGCTCACTCCCCAGGTGGTAGATCAGGGTATAGGGGTCTTTCGGGGCCTGGACTTCGCAGGCCGTGACGGCGACGAGCAGGAGGCAGGCCAGGGAGATGAACCGGAGGCGAGGCTTCATGGAAACAGGAAGAGTGAGGCTAAATCCTCGATATGTCAACGGATTTTGCCACGCCTTTCCAGCCTATTTGAGGTTCAGCAAGGCGTAGGCCAGGACTGCGTCGGAGAAGTTTTTCTCGGGGTTGGCCTGGCAAAAGGCCTTGAGGGAGGCTTCGATGCCGGAGGTGGAGTTGAGGGTCTTGGCTCCGGCTTTGGCGGCGTTGGAGACATTGATCGCGGTGAAATACCCCATCGCCCAATTCAGATAAACGCTCTGGAAGGCCGGAGAGGATGCCGAATCGCCGAGGTATTTGGCGCAGGTGCTGCCGCCCGCTCCCAGGATGGTGATGTTTTGCGCCCAGCCCGTCGAGGCCGCGGCGAGGATTCCTGTCAGTGCAATTCCGATCAGTGACTTTTTCATGGGCATAGATTATGCGCGGCCGGAGAAATTCCCAAGCTTATTCGGGGATGGCGTCCGGAGGCGGTTCGGTGTCGAAACGCCCCTCCGGCACAGGCCTTGCGCGCTCGAAGGACTGAAAGCGCAGCGTGAGCTCGGCCTTGGGCCGCCGGAAACTCCAGGACATCTCCTGTGCTTGATAATCGACGCGGTATTGAAGCTTGCCGGAGGGGCTTAAGGCCTCGTAGGCGATCAGGCGCGGCGGGTCTTGCGCCCAGAGGACGCGATCGCCGCTTCGGAGCGCGCGGTAAGAGCCGCCCGCGGCGGAGGCCACTTCGTTCCACCCGAGGGAGCCTCCGGGCGGCACCTGCTGCAAGAGCCTGGCGATCAGGTCTTCCACCGAGACCGGCAGCTTGAGGGTTTTGCGCAAGGACTCCGCGTCCTGCGGGAGCCGGGAATAGCGGTTTTTCTGCGCGTCGTAAAACAGCACCCACGATCCGTCGGCGACGAAGCGCGCGCGCTCCTGGCCGAGGTCGTCCAGGATTTGGATCAACAAGCGCGAAGGGGGAATGGCCAAGAGGGCGGCGTCGAAGAGTTCCTTGCGGCCCCCGGCGCGCAGCGTGACCTGGGCATAGGCGCTCAGCGGGCCGGCCTTGTCTTGCCTTCGGGAGAAGGCGGCGAGCGCTTGGTCCAGCTGGGCGGCGCGGGCGGCGTCGACCGCGCTCTGCGGCGGCGTCTTGGCACAGGCAGCGGTCAGCAGGAGGGCGGCGGTCAGCCCGAGGAGGCGGCGAGGGAGTCGGTTCGAAGGCATCTATTTTCCCAGTCCCGGCGAGAGCGAGCTTAGCTTGGATTGAATCCTTTTCAAGTCCTCCACTTCGCGCGCCTCGGGATGCTCTTCCTTGAGGGCGGCGGCCACGGCCGCTTGAAAGAAGCCGCGCGCCTTCTCTTTGTCGCCCTTCTCCAAGTAGACGTCGCCCAGATGCTCGAGGATGGTGGGCTCGTCGGGCGAGAGCTGGTTGGCACGTTGCAAGAGCTGGAGGGCCCTCTCGCGGTTGCCGGACTTGAAGTAGGCCCAGCCCAAGGAGTCGAGGATGTAGCCGTCGTCGGGCTTGAGCTCGCTCGCCCGGGTCAGCAATTGCAGGGCTTCCTGCAAGTTGATGCCGCGGTCGGCATAGGAATAGCCGATGAAATTGAGCGCGGAGGCGTGCTGCGGGTTGATCGCCAGCACGGCCCTCATGGTGGCGATGCTGTTTTCAAATTCGCCCTTCTTGTCCTGCAGCACGCCCTTCGAGAAGAGCAGGCGCTCTTGGTTGGGAAAACGCTTCAGGCCCTGGTCGATGACGGCGATCCCCTTCGCGTAGTCGCCCGACTTGCCGTAGAGGCTCCCGAGCAGCTCATAGAATTCAGGAAGGTCCTTCCGGACCTTCAGCGACTTCTGGACGTGCTGGATGGCCTGGGGAATCTGGTTCATCTCTTGATAGACGAGGGCGATGCGGACCACCGCCTCTTTATAAAGCTCGGAGGAGGTGGGGACGTTCTCGAAGTAACGGAGCGCCTTGGGGTAGTCCTTGCGCTGCGCCTCGAGCAGGCCCAGGTAATACGACACCTTGTCGTTCTGCGGGCTGAGCTGCAAGGCCTTTTGGAAGCGGTCGATGGCTTGGTCGTAATCCTGCATTTCGTAGTAGATCAGGCCGATGCGCAGCTTGATCGGGATGTCGTGGGGCGCGAGGTGCTCGATGCGCAGCAGGATGCTCAAGGCCTCCGGGTACATCTTTTTATCGAGGTAGATTTGGGCGAGGGAGGCGAGCGCCTTTATGTCGTCCGGGTCCTCCTCGAGCAGGTCTTTGAAGGCCGCGATCGACTCTCGGGTCTTGGCCGGGTCGGTGGAATAAAGGGTGCCCAGATAGTAGAGCCCGCCCGTCGAGGCCGGATCGATCTTGAGCAGGCGTTGAATGGCGGCGATCGCCTTGTCGACCTTTTTCTGCAGCGCGTATTCGCGCGCCATCATGATGTGGCAGTCCTCGAGGTCGGGCTTCAGCTTGAGGCACTGTTGGTAGGCGGCGATGGCCGCGTCGCTTTGCTGGCGCACCGACAGCAGCTTGCCCCGCAGCAGGTACAGGGTCGGGTTTTGCGGGTCGAGCTGCAGGGCCTTTTCCACTTCCAGGGCCGCTTGCTCGAACTGGTTGGACTGGGCGAGGTTGCGGGCGAGCTCGCCGTGCAGGTAGCTGGAATCGGGGTCGTTTTCCAGCGCCTGCTTGAGGGCGTCCACGGTGGGGCCGTCCTGGTCGCGCAGCTCGTGGAGGCGCGCGTCGATATAGTGCAGGGCGCTGTTGCCTTCGGGTTGGACCTCGGAGGAGTCAAAGAGGTGCTCGCGTCGGCGCGGCGTTTCGTCTTCAGCGGTCGCCGGCTCGGCGGCCGCCTGCTTGCGCACCTGGACGCAGGCCGCGCTCGCCAAGCTGAGCGCGGAGAGGATCGCCATGAAAAAGATGCGCAGGAACTTCCGCAGCATAACTATAATTCCAATATATCGGTTTCGGGCCCTGTGAAAAAGCCGTTCCGAGCCCGCTGCCTCCCCTTAAGCCCGCCGGGCCGCCAGGAAATACTCTTGGTTGCCTTTATCCCCCGCGATGGCCGCCGGAACGCTGCCCCGCAGCTCTAACCCAGCGCCTTCGGCAAATCCAGCCAGATCCCGCACGATGGCGAGGCGTTGGGCCTCGTCCCGCACGATCCCCCCCTTGCCGACCTGGCCCTTCCCGGCCTCGAACTGGGGCTTAACCAGCATCAGTACGTCCCAGGGACCCGGGGCGGCCTCGAGAAGCGGGGGGATGAGCCGTTTGAGGGAGATGAAGGAGACGTCCATCACCACCAGCTGGACGGCCTCGGGCAGGTCGGAGGGCTTCAGAAAGCGGGCATTGAAGTTTTCCCGAGCGATGACGCGGGGATCGGCCCGCAGCCGCTCGTGCAGCTGGTGGGTGCCGCTGTCGAAGGCGTAGACCCGGCGGGCCCCCTGTTGCAGGAGGCAGTCGGTGAAGCCCCCGGTGGAGGCGCCGATGTCCAGGCAGACCTTGCCCTGGGGCGAGAGGTGGAAGTGCTCCAAGGCCTTTTCGAGCTTGACCCCGCCCCGGCCCACATAGGGGTGGTCGGGGCCCTTGATCCGGATGGGATCCCCCGCGGCGAAGCGCTGCGAGGCCTTGTCGATCCGCTGCTCCCCGACGAAGACCTGGCCGGCCATGACGAGGGCCTGGGCGCGTTCCCGGCTGGGGGCCAGGCCGAGCTGCACCAGGAGCTGGTCGATGCGGGTTTTAGGGGGGCTTGGGTTCAAGGGGCTTTGCCGGGGCCCACAGCAGGTCTGTTAAACCCTGGCATAGGCTTCGAGGATCATTTTTTCGGTCGTGGGCCAGTCGATGCACTTGTCGGTGACCGAGACCCCGTATTTCAGCTCGCTCAAATTCTTGGGAATGGCCTGATTGCCGGGGAAGAGGTGGCTCTCGACCATCATCCCGACGATGCTCTTGTTGCCGGCGAGGACCTGGTCGATCACCGCGGCAAAGACGCCCGGCTGCTTGTTGTGGTCTTTGTTGGAATTGCCGTGGCTGCAGTCGATCATGATCGACTGGCGGAGCCCCGCCTTTTCGAGCTCTTTTTGGCACTGGGCGACGCTGGCGGGGTCGTAGTTGGGCTGGCTTTCTCCTCCCCGCAGGACCACGTGGCTGTAGGGGTTGCCCTTGGTCTGGAACACCGAGATCCGGCCCTCCGGATCGATGCCCAGGAAAGAGTGCGGCGCGAGGGCGGACTTCATCGCGTTGATCGCGACCTGGATATTGCCGTCGGTGCCGTTCTTGAAGCCCACCGGCATGGAGAGGCCGCTGGCCATCTCGCGGTGGGTTTGGGACTCCGTGGTGCGGGCACCGATGGCCGACCAGGAGATCAGCTCGGAGATATACTGGGGGACGATGGGGTCCAGGGCCTCGGTGGCAGTGGGCAGGCCCATCTCGTTGAGCTGCACCAGGAGCTTGCGGGCGATCTTGAGTCCCTCTTCCAGGTGAAAAGAGTCGTCCATGAAGGGGTCGTTGATCAGGCCCTTCCAGCCCACAGTGGTGCGGGGTTTTTCGAAATAGACCCGCATCACCAGGAGGAACTTGTCCTGCACTTGTTCGGCAAGCGCCCGGAGCCGCTCGGCGTATTCGAGGGCCGCCTTGGTATCGTGAATGGAGCAGGGGCCGACGACCACGAAGAGCCGGGAATCCTTCCCGTCCAGGATGTTGCGGAGGGTCTCCCGCCCCCGGGCGACCGTCTCGTGGCAGCGTTCGCTGGCCGGAAATTGGCTCTGGATCTGCTTTGGCGTGGGGAGGAGGTTGTAACCGGCGACGTTGACGTTGACCAGATTCTGCTCAGTCATAGGGTCTCGATATTAGAGCCCCGCGAAGGCCGGCGACAAGGGTTTTTGTGAAGGGAGACGCGACTTTGCGAGACGGAGCGCCGATATTGGATAAGGAAGCAAGGTTTTCGAGGGCTTGACGGGAGCCCGTAAAGCACCATTTAGGGCTTATCGCCGGCGGTGTTTCGCCGGGACGAGGAGAAAAAATGCTGAACCCAACCCATGAGACCGCGAACAACTTCATGGCCGACCCCGCCACGCGACGCCTGGCCCAAATGCCGTTATTGACCTTGTTTTACCTGTATTTTCAGCGGCAATTGGTCGCGACCCCCGTGACTGCCTTGGAATTGGCGGCCTACCTGGGGATCGAGGTGCGGGCGGCCGAGGGCGTCTTGGCCTACCTGGAGGGGCAGGGGATCCTTCGTCAATTCAAGCAGGACCTGCCCGCCTATTGCCTGACTAAAGAGCTGAGCGAGATTTCGGTGATGGCCTTGTTGCCCCTTTTGGCCAAATTCCAGGAATTGGTCCCTCGAGGTGCCTCGGAGGCGGCCCCGGAGGCCGTGACCGAGGCCGATGAGAAGTACCGAAAGCTCTATTCCGAGCTGGCCAGCGAGATCCTGCAGCTCTTTGGGCAGCAGCCGGTCAATCACCTACCTATATAAACTCTGCCCTCTTTTTGTGGTGCTAAAATAGGCGGTCCAGGGCGGGGTCCCTTCCGGGCTCTGCGGAACTCGCTCCATTGTATTTGCCCGTTTTGCCCACGGGTGGTCGCTGTCGGCAATGTCCCAGCGGAATTTCCCTAGACTTTAAGGAAGGCTCATACAGTCCTCGGTCCCTCCAGGGCCCCCGCCCTGGACCGCCTATTTTAGGTCTGTTGGATGGAGTCTTGAAGGCCTTGGAGGAGTCCTGGGGAGAGGATTCTTTCGACGCTATAGAGTTCACAAGGGTAATACGCTGCCGCTTTTCTCTGAGAATCTTGTGTGCTGGGGGACTATTTTTATTCAAGGACCTTCTGGAGTCTCGCCAGGGTCTTTTCTTTTCCTAGGATGCCAAGCACGTCAAAGATTCCCGGGCTTACGGTGGATCCGGTGAGAGCCGAGCGCAACGGTTGGGCGACCTTGCCCAGCTTGAGGCCGCGGGATTCCGCGAAGCTGTTGAGACAGGCGGCCACGGAATCATGATCGTAGTTGCTGAGCTTTTCCAGCTCGGGCCGCAGCTCTTTGAGCAGGGCCAGGCCTTCTTCTCCCAGACCCTTCTTGCGCGCCTCTTCGGATATCTCGACCTCCTCGCGAAAATAAAAATCCGCGAGTTCCGCCAACTCCACCAAGGTTTTCACCTTCTCTTGGCAGGAGGCCAGGGCGCGCTCGGCATAGGCGGGATCGTTGATTTTTAGGCCCCGGGCCCCGAGGAAGGGGCGGGTGGCCTCGAGCAGGTGCCTCGGGTCGTATTGCCGGATCCAGTGGCCGTTGAGCCACAGCAGCTTTTCGGGGTTGAAGACGGCGGCGGATTTGCCGACGTCGGCGATGTCGAATTTTTGCTCGAGATCCTTGAGGCTGAAGATTTCCTCGTCGCCGCAGGCCCAGCCGAGCCGCACCAGGTAGTTGAGCATCGCCTCGGGGACATAGCCCTGCTCTTGGTAGGCCAGGACGCTGGTGGCCCCGTGGCGCTTGCTCAAGCGGGATTTGTCGGCGCCCAGGATCATCGGGACGTGGGCGAAGACCGGCGTCGGGTAATCGAAGGCTTGGTAGAGCTGGATCTGCCGGGGCGTGTTGTTGAGGTGGTCGTCGCCGCGGAACACGTGAGTGATCTGCATCGTGACGTCGTCGACCACCACGACGAAATTGTAGGTGGGGGTCCCGTCGGTGCGGGCGATGACGAGGTCGTCGAGCTCGGCATTGTCGAACTCCACCCGGCCCTTGATCAAGTCTTCGACCACGGTCTTGCCTTCGTCATGGGAACGAAACCGGATGCAAGAGGGGCGGCCGTCCTTGGCCGCCTCCAGGGGGGGGATATTGCGGCAGGTGCCGTCGTACTTGGGCTTGCGGCCTTCCTTCATCGCCGCCTGCCGCTTGGCCTCGAGGGTCTCGGCCGAGCAAAAGCACCGGTAGGCCTTGCCCTCGTCGAGCAGCTTCTTGAGGTGCGCCTGGTGAATGGGGGCGCGCTCCATTTGGTAGTAGGGCCCCTCGTCGTAGCTGAGACCCAGCCACTGCATCGCGCCCAAGATCGAGTGGATGTATTCCTCCGTCGACCGTTCGCGGTCGGTGTCTTCGATGCGCAGGATGAACTTCCCGCCGGTCTTCTTGGCCATCAGGTAGTTGTAGAGCGCGGTGCGCGCGCCTCCGATGTGGAGGTGGCCGGTGGGGGAGGGGGCAAAGCGGTAGCGGTTCATGGCCATGGGTTAGCGCAGGGGCGGATTCGTGGCAAGGGCAAGCTGCGGGCTCATTTCACCAGGATACCCGCGTAGCCGACGACGCCGGAGTAATCCCCGCTGACATCCCCGCTGGTGGCGTGGCGGACGAGCTCGGCCTCCCGGGCCCCCAGTTCCAGGGCCGCGATCAGCATGCAGGTGGTGGGGATGATGCCGCACATCGAGATGTTCTGCTCGTGCACCCGTTGGTAGAGACCTTTGGGGTCGAGCGCGAGGATGCAGTCAATCGCGACTTGGTCCTTCGCCAGGGTGCGGTCTTGGGATTCGTAGTGGTTCATGTCGCTGGAGGCCACCATCAATACTTCTTCCCCGCTTTCCCGAATAAGCCGGGCCATGGCCTTGCCCAAGGCCTCGCAGTCTGAGTAGCGGAAGTGGGAGAGGCAGAGGGGGACGAACTCGAAGTCTTTGCGCAGCACTTGCAAGAAGGGCAGCTGCACCTCCAGGGCGTGTTCGCGGCGATGGGCGGAGCTGTCTTCCTCCAGCATGGGGTCTAATTCCATGAGGCGACGGGCCAGGGCGGAGTCGATCTGCGCCTCGCCCAGGGGGGTTCGCCAGGAACCCTGGGAGTTGATCGCCGCATAGGCCCCTTCCCCGGTGTGGTTGGGGCAGAGGACCAGGAGTTTTTTGGGGATCTGCACGCGGGAGAAGACCGCGCCCGCGACGTGTCCCGAGTACATGTAGCCCGCATGCGGGGAGACCACGCCGATGACGCTTTCCCGACGGGGGTCCTCGGAGCGGAGGAATTCCTGGAGCTCCTCGCGCAGCACCTGGGGATTGGCGCTGTAAAACCTTCCGGCGACGGCGGGTTCGCGGATCATTTTCGAATTTTAGGGAAATCCCGGCCTTCTGTCAAAAGCCGGTTGGGCCCTGAAAAAAGCGGCTATCGCTTCGTCTTGTCGATCGCCCCGCCCAGCCACGGCATCATCGCGCGCAGCTTGGCGCCGACCTGCTCGATGGGGTGGTTTTCTCCGCGCTTGCGGAGGGCGTTCATGTTGGCCGCGCCGGTCTCTTTTTCGTGGATGTATTCCTTGGCGAACTCGCCGGATTGGATCTCTTTGAGGATCTTTTCCATCTCGTGGCGGGAGTGGCTGTCGACCACGCGGGGGCCGCGGGTCAGGTCGCCGTACTCGGCGGTGTCGGAGATCGAGTAGCGCATGTTGGCGATGCCGCCGGCGTAAATCAGGTCGACGATCAGCTTTACCTCGTGGAGGCACTCGAAATAGGCGACTTCCGGTTGGTAACCGGCGTTGATCAGGGTCTCGAAGCCGTTTTGGATCAGGGAGGTCAGGCCGCCGCAGAGCACGACTTGCTCGCCGAAGAGGTCGGTCTCGCACTCTTCCTTGAAGGTGGTCTCGATGACGCCGGCGCGGGTGCCGCCGATGCCCTGGGCGTAGGCCAGGCCGATCTCCTTGGCCTTGCCGCTGGCATTTTGTTCCACGGCGATGAGGCAGGGGACGCCCTTGCCTTCTTTGTATTGGTCGCGCACCAGGTGGCCGGGGCCCTTGGGGGCGATCAGGATGACGTCGAGGTCGGGGCGCGGGACGATGCGCTTGAAATGGATGTTGAAGCCGTGGGCGAAGAAGAGGGCGGCGCCCTTCTTTAAGTTGTCTTTCAGGTGCTTCTCGTACAGGTCTTTTTGCGACTCGTCGGGGACGACGATCATGGCCACGTCCGCCCATTTGGCCGCCTCGCTGTTGTCGGTGAAGACCTCGAGGCCGGCGTTCTTCGCCTTTTGGATGCTGGGGCTGCCTTCTTTCAGGGAGACGCGGACGTTGAGCCCGCTGTCTTTTAAATTCAGGGCATGGGCGTGGCCCTGGGAGCCGAAGCCGAAGATGACGATGTTCTTGCCCTTGAGGGCGGCGAGGTTGGCGTCTTTGTCGTAGTAAACGGTGGCCATGAAGAATCTCCTTTAAAAGCGTCGGGAGGGCCTAACATAGGATTTTAAGGCCGGTCAACGCCATATCCCTTTCCCCTTGACCCGGCTTCCGGCGGGCGGCTAGATCCCCGATATGACCCGATTTATCCACGAATTGAAGCGATCCCACCACTGCAACTCCCTGACCGCTGCCGATGTCGGCAAAGAAGTCGTCCTGTTCGGCTGGGTGGCCGTCCGTCGCGACCATGGCGGCGTTCTCTTCGTCGACCTGCGCGACCGCGAGGGGGTCACCCAGGTGGTCTTCAACCCCGAGGTCGATCCCAAGGTCCATGAACTGGCCAAGCACCTGCGCTCGGAGTACTGCATGGGGGTCAAGGGCAAGGTATCGCCCCGACCTCAGGGCATGGCCAACCCCAGGCTCCACACCGGAGAGATCGAGGTCTTGGCGAGCGAATTCGAGGTATTCAGCCCTTCCAAGCCATTGCCCTTCCAAATCGAGGACAAGGTCGAGGCGAGCGAGGAGCTGAGGCTGCAGTACCGCTACTTGGATCTGCGCCGGGCGCCGATGCAGAAGAATTTCCTCCTCCGCCACAAGGTCGCCATGGCCGCGCGCAATTACCTCTCGAGCCAGGGCTTCTTCGAGATCGAGACGCCCTTCCTGACCAAGAGCACCCCCGAGGGCGCGCGCGATTTCTTGGTGCCTTCCCGGCTGCACCACGGCATGTTCTACGCCCTGCCGCAATCCCCCCAGCTCTTCAAGCAGCTGTTGATGATGTCGGGGATGGAACGGTATTTTCAAATCGCCCGCTGTTTCCGTGACGAGGACCTGCGCGCCGACCGCCAGCCCGAGTTCACCCAGATCGACATCGAGATGAGCTTCATCAATCAGGAGGACGTCATCCAAACGATGGAAGGATTGGTGAAGGCGATGTGGAAAGAGGGCTTGGGCACGGAGCTGCAGCCGCCCTTTCCGAGGCTCTCTTATGACGAGGCGATGGCGCGCTTCGGCCTGGACGCGCCCGATCTGCGCTTTGGCCTCGAGCTTCAGGAGATCACCGGGATCTTCAAAAACACTTCGTTCAAGGTCTTCGCCGACACCGTTGCCAAGGGCGGCATCATCAAGGCGATCAACGCGAAGGGCAAGGCCGACCTATCGCGGAGCGAGATCGATGAATTGACCAAATTTGTCGGTATTTACGGCGCCAAGGGTTTGGCCTGGATCAAGGTGCTGCCGAACGAGTGGCAATCGCCGATCGTGAAGTTCTTCAGCGAGGCCGAGAAAGACGCACTCCGGGCCAAGCTCGACATGCAGGTCGGGGATCTGGTCATGTTCGTCGCCGACAAGCCCAAGGTGGTGAACGACTCCCTGGGCAATCTGCGCGAGCACCTGGGGGCCAAGCTGGGCCTGATCGACGAGTCGAAGCTGGCCTTTGTCTGGATCTACGACTTTCCGATGTTCGAGTACGACGAGAAGGAGGCCCGGCCCGCGGCGGTGCATCATCCCTTCACCTCGCCGCGCCTGCAAGATATCGAAGGCCTGGAGGCCGATCCCTATAAGGCCCGCACCCAGGCCTACGACCTCGTCCTCAACGGCCACGAGATCGGCGGCGGTTCGATCCGTATTCACGACCCCAAGCTGCAATCCAAGGTCTTCGACATCCTCAAGATCAACCTCGAGGACGCCAAGAAGAAGTTCGGCTTCCTGCTCGAGGCCCTCGAATACGGCGCCCCCCCGCACGGCGGCATCGCCTTCGGCTTGGACCGACTGATCATGATCATGGCCGGCGCCACCTCGATCCGCGACGTGATCGCCTTCCCGAAGACGCAAAAAGGGACCTGCCCGCTCTCGGATGCGCCCAGCCCCGTCTCGGCGACGCAGCTGCTGGAGCTGGGGATTCGTACCGTCGACAAGAAGAGTTAAATTTCCATGTTCTAATTTCCAGCTTCCGGTTACCATGCCGGGAGCATGGACCTCGACCTCATCGTCATCGGCGGCGGCGTCAACGGCTGCGGCATCGCGCGGGACGCCGCGATGCGCGGCTTCAAGACGGCGCTGGTCGAGAAGAACGACTTCGGCTCCGGCACCACCGGGGCCTCCTCGCAGATGATCCACGGCGGGGCGCGCTACCTGCTGAGCGACGTCAAGACCACCAAGCTCTCCTCGATCGATAGCGGCTATATTCAGAAGATCGTCCCGCACCTGCTGTTTCGCATCCCCTTCATCCTGCCCGTGCTCAACAAACCCGGGCAGCCGGAGCTCTTCCAAAGATTTTATTTCGAGGCCTTAGAGACCTACTTCGAGGCCTACGACAAGTTCAGCGCGCTCAAGAACGGAAAGCCGCACACCCGTCTTAGCAAAGACGAGGTCCTGGCCCTCGAGCCGGATTTGGTCGAGGACCTGCGGGGCGCGGTGACCTTCGACGAGTGGGGGATCGACAGTTTCCGCCTCTGCCTGGGCAACGTGCTCTCGGCCGTCGAGCACGGCTGCGAGGCCTACAATCACAGTGAGGTGACCGAGTTTCTGAAGGAGGGCGGGCGCGTGGTCGGGGTGCGGGTGAAGTCGGCCCTGGACGGGAGCCGCCGCGAGCTGCGCGCCAAGCTGGTCTTCAACGCGGCCGGCCCCTGGGTGCCGCAGATCGCCGCGCTTGCCGGCTGCGAGATCAAGCTGAGGCCCGCCAAGGGCGTGCATCTCGTCTTGGATCGGCGGATCAGCAACTATGCGGTCATGGCCAAGGCCATCGACGGCCGCAGCATCTTCATGATGCCCTACCAAAACACCAGCGTGATTGGGACCACCGACGACGATTACTTCGGCGATCCCGACGAGATCCCCATTCTCGAGGATGAAGTGGAGTATTTGCTGGATGGCATTGCCTCCGTCTTCCCGAGGGTGCGCCAGGCGAGAGTCATCAACGCCTGGGCCGGCGTCAGGCCCACGTTGTACCGCCGCGGCCCCTACGAGGACGACCTGAGCCGGGAGCACGAGATCTTCGACCATGAGAGCCGCGACCGCCTGCCGGGGCTCCTTTCCATCGCCGGCGGCAAGCTGGCCAGCTACCGCCTGATGGCGCAGGAGGCCGTCGACGCGGTCTGCCACAAGTTGGGGCGCGTCACCCCGTGTCGCACCCATCAGGTGCCGTTGCCCGGCGGGGAACGGACCTTGGATCCTGAGCAGGTCGCCCGTGAATACAAAGTGCCCCTGTTCGCGGCGAACCGATTGGTCTACCGGCACGGCGCGCGCGCGATACGCGTCCTCGAGATGCTGCGGGAGCGGCCCTATTTTGGGAACATCGTCTGCCAATGCGAGCCCGTGCTCGAATGCGAGCTGCGCTACGCCGTGCGGCACGAATGGGCGCGCACCTTGGGCGACCTGAGGCGCCGCACCCGTTATTCGATCGGCCCCTGCGAGGGGACCCGCTGCTTCATGATGGGGGCGCAGATCCTCGCCGAGGAGCTGGGCCTCTCGCCCGAGGAGGCCTTCGCCCAATTGGGGCGTTTTATGGAAAAGAGCTGGAAGGGCCGGGCGCCCGTCCTGGACGGCACCTGCCTGCAGCAGGAAGAGCTTTGCTCCTCCGTGTATTTTAACGTCGCCTGTATGGACCGCCGCTGATGGAATACAACGCCGACATCGCCATTCTCGGGGGCGGACTTGCCGCCTATGCCGCCGCGCGGGAGCTGCGCGACTCGGGCCGTGAGGTCGTGCTTGTCGTCAAGGCGCCGGGCGCCAGCGCCCTCAACTCGGGGGCTTGGGATATCGCCGACAGCCCCCGGCGCGCCGCCGGGGACGATTGGGAAGGTTGGCCCGGCTGGCGGGAGGGCCTGTCCGAGATCCTCCGCCGGGAGGAGCTGCATCCCTACAGCGTCTTTGCCCGGGGCCCGATCGGACAGGACTTCGCGCCCTTCGTCGCGGCCACCGCGGCGCGAGCCGCGGAGTCATTGGGCCTGCCGATGGTGTCGGGAGAGCCCCTGGCCCTGGTCAACGATTTCGGATCGGTCAAGCCCAGCGCCTGGGTCCAGGCCTCGATGCGCGACGCCGACCTGCGGCGTTGGCAAGGCGCCAAGGTCTTGGTGGTCGGGATTCCGGGTTTTCCCCATTTCAATCCTCGCTTCATCCGCCAGGCCCTGCTGCAACGGCAGGAGGGGCAAGCCAAATCGCACCTCGAGTTCGCGGGACACCTCGACGTGGAGATCCCGGCCTGGGCGGGGAGGGTGTCCTTGAGCGCCATGGAGTTGGCCCAGCTCCTCGACCGGGAGGAGAACTTCGTCGCCTTCGGCCAAGAGGTGGTCCGCTATCTCGAGGGAAAGGTCTACACCCACTTGCTCCTGCCTCCCGTGATGGGCGTGGAGAACACCTCGGACATCCTCGAGGCCCTGCGCCGCATCACCGGCTTGGCCGCTGCCGAGACCCTGGCGACGCCGCTGAGCGTGCCGGGTTGGCGCCTGCAACAGGCGATGGACCGATATTTCCAAGAACAGCTGGGCGAAGTCTTGGTGGGGGAAGCGGTGGGCTTTGACGGCGAAGGGCGGCGGGTCAAGGCGCTGTACGTGCATGAAGGCGAGCAACGCCACAAGCTCAAGGCGAAGGCCGTCCTCTTGGCCACCGGAAAATACCTGGGCGGCGGGATCGCTCGCCATGGGCGTTGGCGGGAGCCGGTCTTCAACCTCCCCATTTTTTTCGGAGACCGAAGACTCAAGGCCCAGACCATGCCCCAGGAGACCCGTCCCGGGGTTTCCGAGCTTCAGCCCTTCTTGGGGGCCGGATTGGCGGTGAATTCCTTGGGACAGGTGCTCGACGAGGACGGACAGGTCGCCTTCGACAATCTCTTTGCCTGCGGAGGCGTGCTGGCCAATTTCCATCCCTCCCAGGATCGCTGCGCGGCGGGCGTTTCCTTGGTGAGCGGCACCCTGGCGGCCCGGCATGCGGCGGCCATGGCTTGAGGGCTTAAGCCGGTTTGGCCGCCAGACGGGCCTCGGAGGGCAGCGGGCCGCTCTTGGTCTGGATGGGGATGGCCTTACCGCCGCGGATCAAGTAACGCTCGTAGACCTGCCAGCGGAGGTGGACGTAGGAGATGTTGATCAGGATGATCGCCGCGTAGATCCCCACGAAGACGACCAGCATGCCCGCGAACATCACGATCATGGCCACCGGAATGAAGACGATGTAGGCGACCAGGAAATCCTTCCAGGTCTCCTTAGCGAAGGCCCAGATTTTTCCTAAATCCAGCGATTTGCCGATGTCCTCGGTGAGCTCCGCGCGTACCAGGGCGGCGCTAACGATGACGTTGAAGAAGAGGATCAGCAGCAGGAACAGCAGCGCGCCGATTCCCATGCCGCCCGCGATCAACGGACCGGGGGCTCCGCCCTCCCGATGAAAGGCGGACTCCAGCAGCGCCACTCCGAACATCCCCCCGAACATCAGCACCATGATCAACAGGGTCAGGGGGAGCGTCGCGATCAAGGCGACCACGAAGGGGGCGAGCCCGCGGCCCAAGAAATAAAGAAAGTCGCTGAAATCGAGCTTGGGGATGGGCTTTTCGTGCCGCTTGACCAGCCGTTGGATGATTTCGCAGTGCCAACCCATCAGGACGATCGGCCCGATGATGGGGATGAGGTTCATCACCGCCCCGATCAGCAGGTTGTTGAGCGCGTTGGCGTTGCTGAACAGGAATTTAAAGGCCCCCACGAAGTCGATGCTGGGGGGCTTGGCCAGAAGGGTCGGGGCGGGGCTTTCGGGATTGGAGTTCTCGGCCATAGAAGTCTTTCCTTGTGAAGAAGCTATTCGACCTGGGGTTTGACCGTGCGTTCCCGCTTGAGCTTGTCGACCTCTTTCAGGAAGTCCGCCATCTCGGGGCCCGCGTCGGGCGGCGGGAAGGGCGCGCTCGATTTTTCGTATTGCTTGCCGGTCCAGACATAGACGTTGCGCTCCAGCGAACGCTCGCCGCTTTTTTCCGGGCCCATGTCGAAGACGGTGAGCAGGTCGGTGTATCCCTTGGTCTTGTGCGGGGTGATGAGTACGCCCCAGGGCGAAAGGCTGGTCAGCTTGCCGTCGGCCTTCAGCACCACGCGCCAGCCCTTTTTCTTCTCGAACATGATCACGAAGAACTGGCAGTTCTTCGTCTCGCCGCAGGCGGTTTTGGGGACGATGAACCATTCCGGTATTCCGTCGCCGTTGATGTCAAATTGGTTCCGGTTTTCGACCGGGATGTCCGGGGTGGTGTAGAGCTCGATGCCGCCGGAGGCCTGGTTGATCAGGGAGAGCATCTCCTTTTCTTCCAGTTTCGGCTGGTCCTGGGCCCGCAGGGGGAGGGAACAGAGGCTGCCTAACAACGATAGCGTCAACAGGGTTCGTTTCATGGATTTTTCCTTGCGCTGGGGATCGGGGCGATCCCTCGAGGCCGGAGTCGCTCCGGCTGGAATAGCATCCTATTCCAACAACCATTTGGAATTATAGCGCCAAGGGCCGAAAGGACGAAGGGAATTCAGCCCTTAAAGCCCAGCCCCAGGAGGTACACCTCCCGAGAGGTTTTCCGGGTGGCCTCTGGTTCAAAGACCTTCACCGTGGTGAAATGGTTACGCAGTTCCTTGAGGAAGGGAGGAAATTCCTCGCCGGGGAATATCTTGGCCACGAAGTTCCCGCCCGGGGCGAGCCAGCGCTCGGCCACCTCCAGTGCCTTCGCGGCCAGCTCGTAGGATAGATAGGCGTCTTTGAAGGCGATGCCGGTTAATTTGGGGGACATGTCGGAACAGAGCGCCTGCGCCTTTTTTCCGCCTAATTCCTCTTCCAGCCAGGCGGCGGCTTCGGTTCCAAAGATATCGGCCTGGAGAAAGCGCACGTTTGGAGCGGATTTTGCGAGCGGGGCTAAGTCCATGGCAAGGATCTTGCCATTTGGCCTCACGGCTTTGGCCAAGATGACGGTCCAGCCCCCTGGGGCCGCGCCCAAGTCCAACACCGTGTCGCCGGGTCTCACCAGGCGATGCCTTTGGATCATCTCCTCGATCTTGAAGCTGGCGCGGGACGGCAGCCCCTGTTCCTTGGCCTTTCGATAAAATCGGTCCTTGCGCTCGTAATGACTCATGGTTAGGGGAAAATTAGCTCTATTGATATTACCCCGATTTTTGCTATCAGATTATCCGAAAAAGGGAAATTTCTCCGAGGAGTTCCTCATGGTTTTGCTAAAATCCACCGCCATTCCTTTGGGGACCTTGGCCCCCGATTTTCGTTTGACTTCGGTGGATGGGAGGAATTGGTCGTTATCCGACTTCGCTAACGCGAAAGCCTTGCTGGTCTTATTTATCTGCAACCACTGCCCCTACGTTGTGGCGGTGGAAGACCGCATCTTGCAATTACAGCGCACTTATGGGCCTAAGGGGGTGCAATTTGTGGGAATTTGTGCGAACGATCCCACCGATTACCCGGACGATCGTCCGGAAAAGCTCCTGGAGCGTTGGCGAAACAAGGCCTATGGTTTTCCCTACCTCGTGGACGAAACCCAGGAAGTGGCTAAGGCGTATGGCGCTGTCTGCACACCGGATATCTATCTCTTCGATGGTGGACGGCGATTGTTTTACCATGGCCGAATCGACGATAATTGGCAGGAGCCCCATAAAGTACAAAACCGAGAATTAGCGGAAGCCATCGAACTAGTCTTGGCCGGTAAAGAGCCGCCGGCGACCCAGAACCCCTCGATGGGGTGCTCGATAAAGTGGAAAAAATGAAAAAATTAGAACCCATTTCTTGCGAAAATTGCCAGTTTCGGAACAAGAGCCTCTTCGGCACCCTCGGCCTCGAGGATTTAGCCCCGATTCAATCCCATAAAGAGCTGAGGCAGTACCGACGTCGTGAATTGTTGTTCGGCCAAGGGGCGAATCCGGAGGGGCTTTTCTGCGTCATCTCCGGCCAGGTGAAGATCTTCCAGACCGGAATCGACGGCCGCGATCAAATTGTCCGTCTGGCTGGTCCGGGGGACCCCATCGGGTACCGAGCTCTGTTCTCCGACGAACCCTACAATGCCTCGGCGGAGGCCATCGAAGATTGCGAGATTTGCTTCATTGACAAGGCCGCGGTGATGGATCTGCTCGAGGACAAGCCTCGCTTTATGAGGCGCTTGCTCCAGTGGTTAGGGCAAGACCTTCGTCAGGCAGAAGAAAGGCTGCGGCAATTCGCCCAAAAGCCAGTACGGGAGCGCCTTGCCGAAACCCTTGTTATCCTTGCCCAGGCCTTTGGCAAGGCCACACCCCTGGGCATTCGTTTGGATATCCGATTAACCCGCCAAGAAATCGCGGAACTCGCCGGGACGGTCCTGGAGACCGCCGTGCGTTGTATGAGCGAATTCAAAAAGGAAAACCTCCTCATCGGCGAAGGCAGGGCGCTTATCTTGCCGGACCCCAAGGCCTTGGCCGAAGTAGCTCGGATGGATAATCCTGAATTTTCACAAAATAAAATCTAAAACTTGACCTGGGTCAATGTTTCTTGGGTTGGTTTTACATAGGTAAATGATGTGAAGGAGCGGAAAACCTCCGTGAACGGTTTTCTGTGAAAAGTGGTTCTATGGTCCATTGGCTTCCCGAAAACATCTCCAGCTACGGTGTCCGCATGGACGCCGTCTTCTCCAATATCTATTACATCGTGGGCGCGTGGTTCTTGCTGGCGGAGGCGATTTTCTTCATCAGCCTCGTGGCCTTCCGGCGCCGCAAGGGTCGTAAGGCCAGCTACCTGCCCGGCCATTCCTGGAAGGCCATGTCCTGGGTCTTGATCCCCGCCGTCCTGGTGCTGGGCTTCGACTTGGTCATGGATCACGAGCAGGTCCCAGTCTGGCGGGAGATCAAGGAGAACATGCCGCCCCCCGACCAAAAGATCTTGGTGAAGGGCAAGCAATTCGTCTGGGACATCACCCATGCGGGTCCCGACGGCAAGCTGGGCACGGCGGACGACAAGCAGACGATGAATCAACTCTACGTCCCGGTCGACCAGGTGGTGGAGGTCGACCTTCAATCGGAGGACGTCATCCACAGCTTTTGGATCCCCAATATGCGCTTCAAGCAGGACGTCGTGCCCGGGCGCTCGATTAAAGGCTGGTTCAAGGCCATCAAGACGGGGGACTACAAGATTGGCTGCGCCGAACTGTGCGGCGTGGGCCATGGCAATATGGGTGGTTGGATTCACGTGCTGAGCGCCGAGAATTACCAGAAGTGGCTCAAGGGCGAATTGGCCAGTCGAGATTAAGGAGCTGAGATGTACTACTTAGAATCATCCGGGCATGCGGTGGGGTTTTGGCGTCGTTACGTCTTTTCGACCGATCACAAGACGATCGGGCTGCAGTACATGATCACGGGGCTGTTCATGGCCTTGGTGGGCGGTTATCTGGCCTATGTGTTCCGCATGCAGCTGGCCTATCCCAACCAAGCGGTTCCAGGATACGGCATGGTCGGTCCCGACGCCTATAACGCCATGATCACCATGCACGGCACAATCATGATCTTCTGGGTCGGCATGCCGGTCTTGGTGTCGGGCTTCGGGAATTACTTCGTGCCCCTGATGATCGGGGCGGAAGACATGGCCTTTCCTCGGCTCAACATGATTTCCTATTGGACCTTCCTGGTCAGCACCTTGGTGTTGATCGCCAGTTTCTTCGTGCCTGGCGGGGCGATGGCGGGAGGTTGGACCTCCTACCCCCCGCTCTCTGCACGGATGGATTACACGGGCGTGGAATGGGGCGGGCCGCTCTGGATCCTGGCCGTTGCCCTGGAGTTCGCCTCGGCCTTCATGGGCGGCATCAACATCCTGGCCACCACCCTGAATATGCGGACCAAGGGAATGACCTTATTCCGCATGCCGATCTTCGTCTGGATGCAGAACGCGGCCAACCTGATCTTCATGTTCTCCGTCGGCCCCCTCGTCGCCGGTGCCTTGATGCTGTTGGCGGACCGCACCCTGGGCACCGGATTCTTCATGCCGCAGCAGGGCGGCGATCCCCTGCTCTGGCAGCACCTCTTCTGGTTCTTCGGCCATCCCGAGGTCTACGTCCTGCTGCTGCCGGCCCTGGGCGTCGTGGCTGAGGTCATCAGCTGCTTCGCTCGCAAGCCGGTCTTCGGCTACCGCATGATCATCTACTCGGTGTTCGCGGCGGGCGTGCTCAGCTTCATCGTCTGGGCCCACCATCAATTCATTAGCGGCATGAATCCCAGCCTCGCCGTGGGATTTTCCATCACCACGATCATGATCTCGGTGCCCTTCGCGATCATCGTGTTCTCCTATTTGGCGACCCTGTGGGGCGGCTCGATCGAGTTCAAGCCGCCCATGCTCTTCGCCTTGGGGATGCTGGGCGAATTCCTGATCGGCGGCGTGACGGGGATCCACCTGGCGACCACGGCGACCGACATCTACCTCCACGACACCTATTTCGTGGTCGCGCACTTCCACTACACGATGTTCCCCGTGGTTTTCTTCGGGCTCTTCGCCGGAATCTATTATTGGTACCCGAAGATGTTCGGGCGGCAGATGAACTCCGCCTTGGGTTGGATCCACTTTCTCGTCACCACCGTGGCCTTCAACTTCATCTTCATCCCGCTGTTTTACTTCGGATTGGCGGGCCACCAGCGCCGCATCTACGACCCCTCGTTGTTCGAGAACTTGGTCCCGCACATGAACCTGCATCATATCGCGACCATCGCGACCATCGTCCTACTGGTAGGCCAGATTCCCTTCATCTTCAATTTCTTCTGGAGCATGAAGGCCGGCAAGAAGGCCGAGCGCAATCCCTGGCTGGCCAACAGCCTGGAGTGGGACACGCCTTCGCCCCCGGGACACGGCAATTTCGAAGCGGCCCCGGTGGTCTACCGTTGGCCATACGAATACAGCGCCCCCGACCGTGAAGAAGATTGGCGCCCGCAGTGGCTGGCGCCAGAACAAAAGCCTCAAGCCTCTTGATTGGAGATAGAATGGACGCCTCTCACGCCGCAACTTTGGATCGCTATGAACGCCCCAGCGTGGTCACGGGCCGGATGGGAATGTGGTGGTTTCTCGCCAGCGAGGTCGTGATCTTCGGCGGGGCCCTGGTCTGTTACCTGCTCGCGCGGTGGCACCATCCGGATTGGGCCGAAGCGGCGGCCCATACCAACGAGGTGGTGGGCCTGATCAACACGGTGGTGCTGCTGACCAGCAGCCTGACCATGGTGCTGGCGGACGATTCCGTGCATCGCGGCCAGACCAAGCAGGCCTTGCAGTTGATGGGCACCACGGTCTTCCTGGGCCTCTGCTTCCTGGGCCTGAAGGCCTTTGAGTACACCCACGAGATCGAGGCGGGCTTCAAGCCGACCACCAACCTGTTCTGGTCCTATTACTACTTCCTCACCGGACTGCACGCCTTGCACATTGTCGCGGGCTTGATCGGGATCTCGGTGGTGATGCGCGGGGTGGGGAAGGGTCAGAACCTGCAGCGCGTGGAATACGTGGGGATCTACTGGCATTTCGTCGACGTGGTCTGGATATTCCTGTTCCCTTTGCTCTACCTGGCTCCGAAGATTTGAGAGGATTAACATGCAACGCCGCACCTATATCAATATCTACATCGTCCTGCTGGCATCGGTCGGGGTGAGCGCCCTGCTCAGCGTGATCGGCCACACCAGGCTCGCCGTGATCGGGATCTTTTCCGTGGCGATCGTCAAGGCCGGCTTGGTGCTGGGCTATTACATGCACCTCAAGGACGAGAAGAACTGGGTCAAGCTCATGCTGGGTTCCGCCGTGGTTTGTCTGGTGATCCTGTTCGTGGGATTGATTCCCGACATCGTCCACGTATTCGGGAGGATGAGCGCCTAGATGGAACTGGCCATGACAGGATTGCCCCGAGAGAAGCCGCTGCTGCCCAGCGGCACCTTGGCGATGGTGTTCTTCCTGTTCAGCGAGACCATGTTCTTCGCCGGGCTGATCAGCGCCTATCTGGTGCTGCGCAGCGGCTTCGAGGTCTGGCCTCCCGCGGGGCAGCCCCGCCTTCCGGTGGCGGCGACTGCTTTCAACACCGCTTTGTTGCTGGCCAGCGGCCTGACCATGCTGCGTGCGGCCAAGCGGGCGGCCCGGCCCTTCGCGGCGGATCTGAGGCTCTGGCTTGGCCTGACCCTGGCGCTGGGTGGGGGGTTTTTGCTCTTACAGGGCTATGAATGGGTTCGCCTCCTGAGTTTCGGGCTGACGACCACCTCGAGCGTTTACGGAGGCACTTTCTATCTGCTGATCGGCGCCCATGCCCTCCACGTCTTGGGGGCCCTGGTGTTTTTGGCGGTGGTTTTCGCTAAAACTCGGCCTTTCTCGACTGCCCCCAAAAGCCATCACCTGGTGAAATTGGCGGCGATGTATTGGCTGTTCGTGGTATTGTTATGGCCGGTGCTTTATGGCTTGGTCTATTTTTAAAAGCCTCTTGATTTCCCTCGTCATTGGGGTCTTGCCCTCTTCAGTCTGGGCTTGCTCAGTCTGCTTCGCCTCGCGTGGGGCCAGTCTCCAGGCCTATTATGGGACGGCGGTATTGCTAAGCCTCTTGCCCCTGGCCATGTTCGGCGGCCTTTTTTTCTGGATCTATCGCCGTCACCGAAACCCACCTCGATAATCCGACTCAGAAAAAACACCCTGGACTTTTTTGTTTATTAGTTTACAAATATATAAACTAATGAATTAGGAGCGCAAAATGTCCGATCCAGGGCTGGAAAAAATATACGAACTGCAGGCCGAGCTGTGCCGGGCCTTGGCCAATCCCGTCCGGTTGCGGATCTTAGACCTGATTTCCGAGGGGGCGCGCAGCAGCTCCCAATTGCTGGAGGTTTTGGAAATTCCCAAAGCGAATTTGTCGCAGCACCTCTCGGTGTTGAAATCGGCGGGGATCCTGGCCGAGCGTCGGGAGGGTCCCTTCCGCGTCTTGAGCCTGGCGATCCCCCAAATCGAACAGGCCTGCGAGCTGATCCGCAAGGTCTTGGCGCAAAGGCTGGAGGTTCAGGGACGTTCCGTCGCGGAGCTGCGGCGGGGCCTCAAAAGAAATATTAGGAGGGCATGATCATGGGTGGACTCCTGTTCCGACAATTATTTGATTACGATACCTATACCTACACCTACCTGTTGGCCGACACGGAAAGCCGCGAGGCGGTCCTGATCGACACCGTCCAGGGACAGGTCGCGCGCGACCTGCAGTTGCTCCGCGAGCTGGGTCTTCGGCTGAAATACGTCCTGGACACCCATGTCCACGCCGACCACGTGACCGGTGCGGGCGAAATCCGGCGGGCGACGGGGGCCCAATCGGGCGTTGGCGCCGGAGCGGGCGTCGGTTGCGCGGACCTTGCCCTGAAGGAGGGCGATGAGTTGACCTTCGGCAGGTTTCGGCTGCGGGTGATTTCAACTCCCGGCCATACCGACGGTTGCCTGAGCTATTTCCTCGGAGATCGGGTTTTCACCGGCGACGCCTTGTTTGTCCGCGGGACGGGGCGCACGGATTTTCAACAGGGTTCCCCCGAAAAACTCTACGACAGCATCACCGGCAAGCTCTTCCTCCTTCCCCCCGAGACCCTGGTGTACCCGGGACACGACTACCGGGGCATGACCGTCAGCACCATCGGCGAGGAAAAGGCCTTCAATCCGAGGTTGGGCGGCGGCAAGAGGAGGGAGGAGTTCGTGGCCATTATGAAGGGCTTGAAGCTCGGCCTCCCCAAACAAATCCACATGGCGGTGCCTGCTAACTTGAAATGCGGGGGCTTACCCGGCCAGGACCTTCCCTTGCCGGAGAAGTCTTGTTCGAGCGGGGACCTGGTTTCTTGAGGGGGAATCATGTGGATCGTTGGGCTAGGCGCTCTGGTGGTCGGATTTAGCCTGGGATTTTTTGGCGGAGGAGGGTCTATCTTGACCGTACCTCTGCTGGTTTACGGCGCAGACATTCCCGTTCAGGATGCGATTCCTTTGTCCTTGGTGTTAGTGGGGCTGACTAGCGGCATGGCGACGGTAGGATACGGAAAGGGAAGGCTTGTCGATTGGAAGCACGGCGGTGTTTTTGCCGGCTTCGGTATCCTGGGAGCGGCAGGGGGGGCAAGGATCAATCATTGGTTGCCGGCCGCGGCATTGTTGCTCCTTTTTGGTTTTTTAATGGTGGTTATGGCCGTGCTGATGCTTCGTCCGCCGACTCTAAGTCCCTGTGAACGCATTGGGTTGGGGAGAGGGTTTTGCTCCTCCGTGGCGGGGATAGGGGTTGGGTTCACGACGGGCCTGCTGGGGGCGGGCGGTGGATTTCTGATCGTACCGGCTTTGGTGCTATTGCTCGGTGTCGAGATGAATCGTGCGGTGGCTACCTCGGTAATGATCATCACCCTAAATAGCGCCTCCGCCCTGGCCTTCGCCCAGCCCAAGCTCTCCCAGTACCTGACCTGGCCCTGGTTGGCCGTCTTGGGAGCGGCGTTGAGCTCCGCCTGGTGGGGGGCGAAGTGGGCCCCCCGTTTGCCTCAGCTGCGTTTGCGATATGGCTTTGCTGGCCTGGTTTTCTTGGTGGGCCTAGGGATCTTGGCGGCACAGCTTTAAAGGGGACATCTCCATGAAACTCAGTCCGAAAGAAATCCAAGAGCGGCTCCAAGACAAGGAACAGCCGGTTTGCTTGATCGACGTCCGCTCTCCCGACGAATTCGCCTCCGGCCATGTCCCCGGGGCCCGCTGCGTCCCCCTCGAAAACCTGGAGACGGAGTTTCAATCGGTTCCCAAGGATGATTGGATCTTGGTCGCCTGCCAAAGCGGGCGCCGGAGCCAGGCGGCGGCCGATCGATTGCGCGGCATGGGATTCCTCCACGTTGCGCAATTGGAGGGGGGATTTCAAGCCTGGAGCCAGGCGGGCCTCCCGGTCCACCGGACCCGCACCAGCCGAATTTCCGTCCAACGCCAGGTGATGACGGTCGCGGGTGCTCTGGTGTTGTTGGGGCTCCTGCTCGGAATGGGGATTCACCCCGCCTTTTTGGCCATCTCCGCCTTCGTGTCCTTGGGCCTGATCCAGGCGGGCTTTACCGGCTGGTGCGGGATGGCCCTCTTGTTGGAAAAAATGCCATGGAATCGCTCCTAGCCGGCACCTGCCTCCTTATTTCCGGGCCGGCGGACCTGGGCGGGTTGTGGGTTTGCTTGACGAATGTCAAGGTGCGTGCTACCAGAGCCCCGCCTTCATCGTGAGCCGAAAGCATAAGCTTCCTTAATATAAGGACAATTTCTCCATGGAACTCAAATACGGCTACGGCCTGCCGCCTGACCTTTCCGCCCATGGCCCGGGAATCGATCACCTCATCAAGGTATTGCACGTCTTCATGGTGGTGCTCTTCGTCGGCTGGGGTATCTTCCTGGTTTACTGCCTCATCAAATACCGCAAGCGACCCGGCCACCAGGCCAGCTACGAATCCAACAAGAGCAAGTTGCCAAAATACGCCGAGATCGCGGTCGTGGGCTTCGAGGTCTTCCTCTTGGTGGGCCTTTCCTTCCCGGTTTGGTCCAAGTACAAGCGCGATTTTCCGGCCGAGAAGGACGCCACCGTCGTTAGGGTCGTCGGACAGCAATTCGTCTGGAACATCCACTACCCCGGCGAGGACGGCAAATTCGGTCGCACCAATCCCAAGCTCGCCAACAGCGGCAATCCCCTGGGTATCGACGATAAAGACCCGGCCAGCTGGGATGACGTGACCACGGTCAATCAATTCCACTTCCCCGTCGACAAGCCGGTCATCGCGCACATCACCTCGATGGACGTCATCCACAGCTTCGGCGTGCCCGTCCTCCGCGTGAAGCAGGACGCGACCCCGGGCATGGAAGTTCCGATCTGGTTCAAGGCGATCCAGCCCGGAGTCTTCGACATCGTCTGTTCCCAGCTCTGCGGCGTGGGTCATAGTCTGATGAAAGGCATCGTGACCGTGGACACGCCCGAGGCCTACCAAAAATGGTTCGCCGAGCAACCCAAGCAATTCAAGCCTAAGGCCGCCGCGGCCGGCGCCGAAAAGAAACAAGAGGGTTAAGCCATGCACCAGCCCATTGCCACCGAATCTCACGCCGAGCACGACAGCGCCCACGGGGAGCACCACGAGCTCGGCTTCATCCGCAAATACGTCTTTTCGGTCGACCACAAGGTCATCGGCATCCAGTACGGGATCACGGCCCTACTGTTCCTGTTTTTCGGTTTTTGCCTGATGATGCTGATGCGTTGGCAGTTGGCCTATCCGGGGCAGCCGATGCCCTTGTTCGGCGAGGCCCTGGGCAAGCTTCCCTTGCTCGGCAGCGTCTTCGAGAACGGCATGCCCGGCGGCGTGATGCTCCCCGAGTTTTACAATTCGCTGGGCGCCATGCACGGCACGATCATGGTCTTCCTCGGCGTGGTTCCCTTGGCGGTGGGCGCCTTCGGCAACTATCTGGTTCCCCTGCAGATCGGGGCGCCTGACATGGCCTTTCCCAAGCTGAACGCCGCGAGCTACTGGGTGTACTTCGTGGGTGGCGTGGTCATGTTCTGCAGCTTCTTCGTGCCCGGCGGCGCCGCCAACTCCGGCTGGACCAGCTACCCGCCGCTCTCGGTCATCGCCACCAGCGGCCAGACCTGGTGGTTGTTCGGCATGGTGGCACTGATCACCTCCTCGCTGCTGGGCTCGATCAATATCATCGTCACCATCGTGCAGCTGCGGGCGAAGGGATTGTCCTTCTTCCGTCTGCCCTTCTTCGTGTGGGCGCAGTTCGTGACCTCCTTCCTGCTGCTCCTGGCCTTTCCTCCGCTGGAGGCGGCCGGCATTCTGCAGCTGATGGACCGCTTGGCGGGGACCAGCTTCTTCCTGCCGGGCGGCCTGGTGGTCAGCGGCAATGTCCTGACCAACGCCGGGGGCGGCAGCCCCTTGCTGTGGCAGCACCTGTTCTGGTTCCTGGCCCACCCGGAGGTCTACGTCTTGATCCTCCCGGCGATCGGCATCGTCACCGAGGTCATCGTCAACAACACCCGCAAGCCGCTCTACGGCTATAAGACCATCATCTACGCGGTGATGTTCCTGGGCTTCATGTCCTTCATCGTGTGGGCGCACCACATGTTCATGACCGGCATGGGCGTGACGATGAGCAATTTCTTCCAGGTGACGACCATGATCATCTCGATCCCCTCGGTCGTGGTCCTGACCGTGCTCATCCTTACTTTATGGGGCGCCTCGATCCGGTTCACCCTGCCCATGCACTTCGCGCTGGCCTTCCTGCCGATGTTCGCGATCGGCGGGCTCACCGGGCTCCCGCTCGGCCTCACCGCCTCCGATATCTACCTGCACGATACCTATTACGTCATCGGGCACTTCCACTACGTGGTGGCGCCCGGCACCCTGTTTGCCCTCTTCGCCGGAATCTATTTCTGGTATCCGAAGGCAACCGGGCGCATGATGAGCCGCTTTTGGGGAAAGATGCATTTCTGGCTCTCCATCATTGCCATCAACGGCGTTTTCTTTCCGATGCTGATCCAGGGAATCTCCGGCCTCAACCGCCGGCTCTACGATCCCACCTTCTATACCCATGGCGCGGCGATCCAATCCTTGAACGTGATCATCTCGATCTCCGCCTGGGCGCTGGGCGCAGCGCAATTGATCTTTATCCTGAACTTCTTCCTGAGCCTGAAGTACGGGAAGAAGGCCACCGACAATCCCTGGGATTCCACCACCCTGGAATGGGCCACTCCCACGCCGCCGCCGCACGGCAACTTCCTCGCCGAGCCCGTGGTCTACCGCGGACCCTACGAGTACAGCGTGCCCGGCGCCACCCAGGACTTCGTTCCCCAACACCTAGCGACGGCGAAGGCCTAACCGAATTGACCAGGAGAAGCTAAACTATGTCCGCTGAAATCCACTATATCGATACGCCGCACCCGGTCACCGGGGTCACCAATTCGAAGCTGGCCATCTGGGCCTTCCTCGCCTCCGAGGTGATGTTGTTCGGCGGCTTGTTCTCCGCTTACATCCTGCTGCGCTCGGGCAGTCCCACTTGGCCGCACGGCGCCGACATCCTGAACGTCCCGCTGGCGACCGTCAACACCATGGTGCTGATTACCTCCAGCGTGACCATGGTCATGGCCTGGGCCTCGTTGATGCTGCAGAAGCTGGGGCGCTTTCGCCTCTACATGGCAGCCACGATCCTGCTCTCCTGCGTGTTCTTGGTGATCAAATATTTCGAGTATTCGGCCAAGTTCGAGCACCACCACTTCCCCTCGACGGATAATTTCTACGGGATTTACTTCACCCTGACCGGCCTGCACGGCCTGCACATCATCGGCGGCATCTTGGTCAATCTCTACCTGCTCTTGGTCTCGGGTTCGGCCTGGAAGCGGGCCCCCAAGATGTTCACTGGGCGGGTCGAGGCCGCGGGCCTGTACTGGCACTTTGTCGACCTCGTATGGATTTTCCTGTTTCCGGCGCTGTATTTACTGTGATTAGCTAAAGGAATCTTTACCAAGGAGTCTTTCCATGGAACACGGCCATACTGAAGAGATGTTGAAGCACATCAAGATCTATATCTTTGTTTTCTTGGCCCTGGCCGCCCTCACCTTGGTCACGGTATGGGCCTCGCACCTGGAGGTCAGCCATACCCTGCACATCGTGATCGCCCTTTCCATCGCCAGCCTGAAGGCCGGGCTCGTTGCCCTGTTCTTCATGCACTTGGTCTCCGAAAAGAAGGCCATCTATGGCATCCTGGCCTTCACCGTGGTATTTTTCCTGGCGCTGGTCTTCCTGACCTTCTTTACCAATTTGAACATGCTCCACTCTCCGCTGGGCTTGGGCTTTTAGACGGAGCGGTTTCGGAGGCTGGCCGTGTCCCTGCGTAACTTCCATCTCTTCTTCATCACCGTCTCGGGGCTGTTGTCGCTCTTTTTGGTCGGCTGGGGGCTTTACGACTTCAAGACCACCGGTGAAGGCATGGGCCTGGGCTTAAGCCTGCTCGGTACCGTCGGGGTCGTCTTATTGTCGGTCTATTTCCGGTGGTTCCGGCAAAAATACCCGAAATTGACTCCCATGCTGATGGCCATCCTGGTGCTAGGCCTCTCCCTTTCCCGGGCCCGCTGGGCCGCGGCCTGCGCCACTTGCTACACCGACCCCAATTCCCCCATGACGCGGGGGGCGTTGCTGGGCGTGGCCGTCCTGGCCGCTATCATCATCGGGGTCTTGATCGGCATCGTCTACATCGGTTACTCCTGGAACAAGCGGGCCAAGCTCCTGCATACCCACCTCTAGGCCTAGGGCCTAAAATTCCTTTTGTTCTTCCTGATTTCGACTAAAATTGCGGCGGGGTCCTTGACTATTCGGGACCCGTCCCCATTTAACTCCAAACGTCAGCTGAATACCCCATGAGACTCGACAAATTCACGATCAAAGCCCAAGAAGCCGTGCTCGAGGCCCAGCACCGGGCCGCCGAGCACGGGAACCAACAAGTCGAACCCGACCATCTCTTGCTCGCCCTCCTCGAGCAGGATGAGGGGCTGGTCAAGCCCATCCTGCAGCGCCATGGCGTCCAGATCGAGCGTTTTCGCGAGGAGCTGCTCAAGGACATCGGAAAATTTCCCAAGGTGAGCGGCAGCTCGGGGGAATATCTCTCCACCCAGCTCAAGAAGGTCTTGGAAAACGCCCATCACGAGGCCACCAAGCTCAAGGACGAGTACGTCAGCACCGAGCACCTCCTGCTGGCCATCGTCGACACCCCGGGTTCCTCGGCCCAGCGCCTGCTCGCCTCCCAAGGGGTGAAGCGCGATTCCCTCCTCAAGGTATTGCTCGAAATCCGCGGCTCCCACCGCGTCACCGACCAAAATCCCGAGGCCAAGTACCAGGCGCTCAAGCGGTATTCCCGCGACCTGACCGACCTGGCCAAACGCGGCAAGCTCGACCCCGTGGTCGGGCGCGACGACGAGATCCGCAGGGTCATGCAGGTGCTGTCGCGCCGCACCAAGAACAACCCCGTCCTGATCGGCGAGCCCGGGGTCGGCAAGACCGCCATCGTCGAGGGCCTGGCCCAGCGCATCGTCAACGGCGACGTCCCGGAGAGCCTGCGGGAGAAGACCCTGGTCGCCCTGGACCTGGGCGGCCTGCTGGCGGGCACCAAGTATCGCGGCGAATTTGAAGACCGGCTCAAGGCCCTGCTGAAGGAAGTCACGGAGTCGGAGGGCGAGATCATCCTGTTCATCGACGAATTGCACACCCTGGTCGGCGCCGGGGCGGCCGAGGGGGCGATGGACGCCTCCAATATGCTCAAGCCGGCCCTGGCCCGCGGCGAGCTGCGCTGCGTGGGCGCCACGACCCTCGACGAGTACCGCAAGCACATCGAGAAAGATCCGGCCCTGGAGCGCCGCTTCCAGCCGGTTTTCGCCGGCGAGCCCAGCGTCGAGGACACGATCGCCATCCTCCGCGGCCTGAAGGAGCGCTACGAGGTACACCACGGCGTGCGCATCCAAGACAGCGCCCTGGTGGCCGCCGCGACGCTTTCCCACCGCTACATCACCGACCGCTTCCTCCCCGACAAGGCCATCGACCTGATCGACGAGGCGGCGAGCCGCCTGCGCATGGAAATCGACAGCCTGCCCGTCGAGATCGACGAGATCGAGCGCAAGATCATGCAGTTTCAGATCGAGGAACAGGCCCTCAAGAAAGAGAAAGATTCCGCCTCGAAGGAGCGGCTGCAGAAGCTCCAGGCCGACTTGGCCGCCCTGCGCGAGAAGAGCGCCAAGCTCAAGGCCCATTGGAAGAACGAGAAGGAGGCGATCAACAAGATCCGCCAAACCAAGGAAAAGATCGAGCAGGTGCGCATCGAGACCGAGCGCGCGGAGCGGGGCGGGGACCTCAACCGCGCCGCCGAGCTGAAGTACGGCCAACTGCCCGGCCTCGAGAAGGAGCTGGCCGCCCTCAACCAGCAGCTCGCCGAGCTGCAGAAAGAGCAGAAGATGCTCAAGGAGGAAGTCGACGCCGAGGACGTAGCCGAAGTGATCGCCAAATGGACCGGCATCCCCGTCGCCAAGATGCTGGAGGGGGAGGTGGAGAAGCTGCTCCACATGGAAGACCGCTTGCGCCAACGCGTGGTCGGCCAGGACGAGGCCCTGGTGAAGGTCGCCAACGCCGTCCGCCGCGCCCGCGCGGGTCTGCAAGACCCCAACCGGCCGATCGGCTCTTTCATCTTTCTCGGCCCCACCGGCGTCGGCAAGACCGAGACCGCCCGGGCCCTGGCGGAGTTCCTCTTCGACGACGAGCAGGCGATGGTCCGCATCGACATGAGCGAGTATATGGAGAAGCACTCCGTCTCGCGCCTGATCGGCGCCCCGCCGGGCTATGTCGGCTACGAGGAGGGCGGGCAGCTCACCGAGGCGGTGCGGCGCCGCCCCTATTCGGTGGTCCTGTTTGACGAGATCGAGAAGGCCCACCCCGACGTGTTCAACGTCTTGCTGCAGATTTTGGACGACGGCCGCGCCACCGACGGGCAGGGGAGGACGGTCGACTTCAAGAACACCGTCCTGATCATGACCAGCAATATCGGCTCGCAATTCATCACCGAGCTGGGTGGCCAGGACGACGCCAAGATGGAAAAGCTCGTGTTGGAGGCCTTGCGCGGGCACTTCCGGCCGGAGTTCCTCAACCGCGTCGACGAGATCATCATCTTCCATTCCCTGAAGGAAAAGCAGATCGAGAGGATCGTCGACATCCAGCTGGCCCGTCTCGACAAGCTGCTGAAAGACCGCAAGATTGTCCTCGAGCTGACCGAGGGCGCGCGTCGGCTCATCGCCGAGCACGGTTACGATCCCGTCTACGGTGCGCGCCCCCTGAAGCGCGCCATCCAAAAATACCTCCAGGATCCCTTGGCCCTGAAGCTCTTGGCCGGGGAATTCCGGGACGGCGACAAAGTCATAGCCGACGTCTCCAAGGCCCAGGTGGGGAAGGGGGCGGGCGAGCTCCTCTTCAAGAAGTCCGGCGCCTAAAGCTTCGCCAAACTTCTCCGGAAAAGCGGTCGGATCCCGGCTAGGGGGCCCAGAACCCCGAGCCGACGACGACCGTCTCGCCTTCGGGGAGCTTCACCGTCCTGACATAGGCATACTTGTGACTCGGCACCGGCTGGCCCGGCCGGGGGAGCATGAAGTCGAACCAACCCGAGCCCTTGGTCTTGGCGATCTCGGTGAGCTGTTGCACGAAGGCCTTCATGTGGATGTCCCGAATATTGATCAAGTTGACGCCTTCATAAGACGGATAGATCGGATGCATGAGGGGTGTCCCGTTCAGGTCGTAGACGAAGATATAGGTGTCGCCCTGCCACCAGGGTCCGCCCTTCACCTTGAATTCGGGGAAGGCGGCCTTGCCTTTGGCGGCGAGCAGGTCCGCCGCCTTGTCGACGAAGGCGATGGTTTGCTTGGACTGCTCCGAGGCCGGGGGATCCGCGGCGAGAACCGGGGTGAAGGGGAAAGCCAGCGTTACGGCTGCGGCCAAGAGGGTGCCGAAGAGGGATTTCTTCATGGATTGCCTCCTTAGAGTGCGTACCTGCCTGCCGAAGGGGATCTTATCCGGAACCATCCGCCTTCGTCCCGGCAAAAGCTGTCTCCGTCGTAAATGAGCAAGAGACATGCCACGACCGAGAAAAAATTGCCTTGGGGAATTCAAGGACTTAACGGCGAGGTTTCGAGGTTTTGCAGGCTTTGCAATCCGGGCGGAAATTCGGGAACAAGCTTCAATCGCTATTCCGGCTCGAGGTCGCGGTTTTCTTTCGTCCAGGTGGGGAATTCCGGCGGCGGGACGAAGGCGGCGGGCATTTTCAAGCCCTGCAGTTCCGCCGGCAGAGTTCCGCCCCAGCACAGCTCGATAATACCTTTCAGTCCTGCATCTCCGAACTCGGTTCCCGCCAAAATGGGATCGCCGGCCGGGATCCCTTCTTGAAAGAAAAAGGCGTGGATCTTGCCGAGGCGGGTGTCCATGGCGGGGACGAGGCGTTTCCATTCCTCGAGCATCGCGTCTTGATGCGGACATTTGGCCAGCAGGATCTTGATCCAAGGGGCGACGCGGAGCGAGGCGTCGAATTTTTGCAGGGCGACGCCCTCCAGCAGGTCGAAGTGGTCGCGGATGGGTTGGCGCAGCTGCTCCAGGAAGGCTTCGTCGTCGCCGTATTTTTTGCGGGCGAGGTCGAGTTCCGCGCGCTTCTTGGCGCCGGTGTCCTGTTCCGCGAGGGTCTCTTCCATTGGCTTGATGCGGCTGTCGGAAGGGATCAAGACCAGCGCGGCAAGTCCCAGCGCGCGGGCGCTGCCGACGAAGATCAGGCCGCCGATCTTGCCGGGGAGCGACATGTCGTCCCACCACCCGTCGATGTCCATGGCGCGTTCGTAGAAGCCCTGAGGAGGCCTGGAGAGAGGCATCGCCGCAAGGGCGGCGGGGTAGGGCCGCAAGACGTCGAGCGGGGCGTAGCAGAATTGCTCGATGGGAGAGTAATAATCTGATGCCCGGGCAAATTCCTCGGGGTCCTCCGGAACGAAACACTGGTCCGCCCCGGGTTCATCCGGACCCTGAAGGGGGCAGAGCTCCATCGGGGAAAACTCCGCCTCCGTGGAAAAGCCTGGAATGGATGGATGGTCACTCCCAAGGCCGCTGCCGGCCGAAAATGGTCTTACCATGCTGTGCCCTCGATTCCCCGGGAGTGAGCGGGGAATTCCTCAGCGAACTTATCGGATGCTTGAAAAAAGGGTTGTTGCCTAGGTTAAGAGGCCTCTAAGGAGGCCCCCGCGGCGCTTTCCCGCGCCGTCGGCTGGTAGCTCGGCAGGATCCGCTCCCGTAAAAACTTCTCGATCCGGAGGTTGATCAGCTCGGGCTGCTCGACCAAGGCGGCATGGGAACCGTTTTTCACCAGGATGAGCTCGGAGCGGGGGATGACACGGTGCATTTTTTTGGCCAGCCAAACCGGGGTGAAGGTGTCGTTTTCGCCCCCGATGATGAGGGTCGGTACCTTGAGCCGCTTGAGCATGTCTTCGGCCGAATGGGCCTGCACGCTGCGGCTCAGCTTGACGAAGAATTGCGGGTCGAGGCTCAGGATGTGGTCGACGTATTTTTGCGCGTCGGTCTTGCTGGCCATGCCGGTATTGATCATCTTGAGCAAGCCGCCCAGTTGGTACCAGAAGGGGTTGCGGATGAGGAGCTGGCTGACGAAGTTGCTCTGCTTGGGAAAGAGCAGGCCCAAGGCGGTGAAGACCTCGAAGATATACTTGGAAAGCGGCGAATTATAAAAGTAATCCATGGGACGGCCGAAGGTGCCGAGGCAGGAGACGATGCCGGCGACGTAGCGGGCGTGGCGCCGATAGAATTCGAGCACCACCTGGGTGCCCAGGCTGTGCCCGATGAACAGGGCCTTCTTGATCTTGAGCTCGTCGCAGACCGCCTTGCAGTCCTCGACCAGGGCCTCGACGCTGACGTTGTCGCGGTTTTTGGGGGCGGCGGAACGGCCATGGCCCCGATAGTCCCAGGTGATGACCTGAAAATGATGCTTGAAGGCGTTTTCGAAGTACTTCCAAAAAAAAGTCGAGACCCCCATGCCATTGCACAGCACGATGGGGAAACCGAAGCCCACCGATTTGTAATAGATAGCGGTGCCGTCCGCGCTTTTAGTGAAGCCCTCCCGCAGACGGATCAACTGGGCGAGTTTGCCCGGATTTTTTTGTGTGACGGCCTTTCGGGGGGCCTTGCTTTTTGACATAAAGGGCGCCGCTGACTATCAGGCTTTTTCTACGAAAGCAATTCTAAAATAGCGTATTGACAGGATAATTTGAGTTCTATATAAGGACCGACCATGCAAAGCCTCACGCTTCCCTCCCCCGGAAAAGTCAATCTTCGCCTGGAAGTCGTCGGAAAGCGTCCCGATGGGTATCACGAGCTGCGCAGCCTCATGGAACGGGTCAGCATCGCCGACGAAATCGACATGAAAATCACCGAAAAGGGCATCTCGGTGACCTGTGACCACGAGGGGGTTCCCAACGACGAGAGCAATATCGCCTTTAAGGCCGTAAAAGAGATTTTGGCCTATTCTAGCCGCAATGTCGGGGTGGAGGTCCACATCAAGAAGAAGATCCCCGTCGCGGCGGGGATGGGGGGCGGCTCCAGCAATGCGGCCACCGTCATCAAGGGGATCAACCACCTCCTGAAGCTCAAATTGACCAAAGAAAAGCTGATGAAGATCGGCCTTAAGGTGGGGGCGGATGTGCCCTTTTTCCTCTTCGAGGGCCCGGCCCTGGCCGAGGGCATCGGCGAGCAGCTCAAAAAGGTCAAGGCGATGCCTAAGTTATTGTTTTTATTGGTAAATCCTAATATTCCCGTGCGTACCGATTGGGTCTACGGACGTTATCAGCTAGAAGGGGCCAAGTATCAAAACGGCCAGGCGGAGGTCCCCAATTTGTACAGGACGAAGCGGGATGTCGCCAAGATCCTGCACAACGACCTCGAAAAGGTCACCATCAAAGAATTCCCCGTCATCGGCGAAATCAAAGAAGAAATGCTCAAGCTCGGCGCCATCGCCAGCCAAATGACCGGCAGCGGGCCCACCGTATTTGGCATCTTTGCCGACAAGGTCAAGCTCAGCAAAGCCTTTGAAAGAATGGAAAAAAAGGCTCAAAAAGACTGGAAGATTTTCATGGCCGAAAATCTCGACGCCGCCTGAGGTTCCGCCTTGGGGGCTGGTCTCTCGCGTCATTGAATCCTAAAATGGTATGTGAGACGCTAGAGACGAGTCCCTAAACCCTTTGCGGAGACCGTCATGGAAATCACCGAAGTCCGGGTCTTCCCAGTTGAAGAAGAAAAACTTAAGGCCTACGCGACGGTGACCTTTGACGACTGCTTCGTGGTTCGCGACCTCAAAGTTATTCATGGCAATAGCGGCCTCTTCGTCGCCATGCCCTCCAAAAAACGCAAAGACGGCACCTTCAAAGACATCGCTCATCCCCTGAATAACGAGTTCCGATCCAAGATCGAGGCCGCGGTTTTGGGCGCCTATGAGCAAGAACGGGCCGCCTTGGCACCCTCCGGAGGCGGCAGCCGGCAAGAGGGCCCCAAAATCGAGGCCAAGACCCCGGATCAGATCAAACCCGAGGATTACGCGGCCCCTGACGACTGAGGGTCCTTTTCCTTTCCAGAAACATTGACAATTCGCGGACCTGCGGTGTAGTTCGGTGCGCCTTTATTAGGTCGCTGTCTTAGCGCCTGGGCGCTTTTTTTCTGGGAATAGGTATTCTTACTGGGGCGTAGACAAGCGGTAAGTCACCGGATTTTGATTCCGGCATTCGTAGGTTCGAATCCTACCGCCCCAACCAATTTTATGAGACCACATCAGGATCTGAAAATTTTCACGGGAAACGCCAACCGGCAGCTGAGCCAGGAGATCTGCGACTACTTGGGGGTCTCGCTCGGCGCCGCCACGGTCAAGCGCTTCTCTGACGGCGAGGTTTGGGTCGAGATCGAGGAGAACGTCCGGGGCAAGGACGTGTTCATCGTCCAATCGACCTCTCGGCCGGCCAACGAGCACCTGATGGAACTGCTCATCATGATCGACGCCCTGAAGCGCGCCTCGGCCGAACGCATCACCGCGGTCATGCCCTATTACGGCTATGCCCGCCAAGACCGCAAGGTCCAGCCCCGCACCCCGATCAGCTCCAAGCTGGTGGCTGACCTGCTTACGGCGGCGGGGGCGACGCGCGTCCTCTCGGTCGACCTGCACGCCGGGCAGATCCAAGGGTTCTTCAATATCCCCTTCGACCACCTCTACGCCACGCCGATCCTGCTCGACTACATCAGAGAGAATTTGATGAATGACCTCGTGATCGTCTCGCCGGACGCCGGCGGTGCCGAGCGCGCCCGGGCCTATGCCAAGCGCCTCGAGGTGGGCCTGGCCATGATCGACAAGCGGCGCACTCGGCCCAATGTCAGTGAGGTGATGAACGTCATCGGCGAGGTGGAGGGCAAGACCGCCATCATCGTCGACGACATGGTCGACACGGCCGGCACGCTGACCCAGGCGGCCAAGGCCCTGGCCGACAACGGGGCCAAGAAGGTCTATGCCTGCGCCACCCACGGCGTGCTTTCGGGGGCCGCGCTGGAGCGCATCGACAAATCGGTCTTGTCGGCCCTCGTGGTGACGAATACCATACAGCAGCCCGAGGAGGTCCTGAAGCACCCCAAGATCAAGGTGTTGTCGATGGCCAAGCTGCTTGGTGAGGCGATCAGCCGCATCACCCATAGCGATTCGGTTTCCTCTTTGTTTGTATAGCTTTATGAAGGAGTCTTTATGGAACGCCTGCAATTAACCGCCAACCTCCGCGCCAAGACCGGCAAGGGCGTCGCCCGCCAGCTGCGAGCCCAGGGGGCCATTCCCGCCGTCCTTTACGGGCAGGGTCAAGAGGCGCTCCCGCTTTCCGTCAACCTGCGTGACTTCACGAAGGCGATGAGCTCCAGCTCGGGTACCAACGCCCTGGTCGACCTCAAGATCGAGGGCAAGGAGCAGATCCCCGTCATGGTGAAGGAATACCAGGCCCATGTCATCGATCGGCATTTCCTCCATGTCGACTTCCTGAAGATCGACCTCACCAAGAAGGTCACCGTCGAGGTGCCCATCCAGCTGGTCGGCAAGGCCCCCGGCGTCAAGGAGGGCGGCATCCTCGAGCACATCACCCGCAGCCTCAGGGTCAACTGTTTGCCCACCGCGATTCCGCGGGCCCTCGAGGTGGACGTCTCCAACCTCAATATCGGCGACAACCTCCACGTCCACGACGTGAAGCTGCCGGAGGGCGTCGAGTTGGTGCCGGGCGCCGACGAGACCGTCGCCGCGGTCGTGGCCCCCGTGGAAGAGGTGGTGACCACCCCCGAGACCGAGGTCACTCAGCCCGAGGTGCTCACCGAGAAGAAGCCCGCCGAGGGCGAGGCCGCAGCCCCCGCGAAGGGCGCTGCCCCGAAGAAGGAAGAGAAGAAGTAATCGACAGGATATTCCATGGCCAAGCTCATCGTTGGACTCGGCAATCCTGGGAAGGAATACGAAAAAACCCGACACAACGTCGGGTTTTTTATTGTCGATCGCCTGGCGGAAGAGTGGGGGGCCGATTTTCGTCGGCAGAAATTCCACGGGCACTACGCCGAGCACCGGGAGGGAGACCAAAAGATCCTCCTGGTCAAGCCCGAGACCTTCATGAATCTGAGCGGCCGGTGCGTCGGCCCCTGGATGGAATTCCTCAAGCTGGAGGGCGCGGATCTCCTGGTGATCCACGACGAGCTGGACCTGCCCTTCGGCCGCTTGAAGGCGCAGTTCTCGGCCAGTGCCGCCGGGCAAAAGGGGGTGGCCTCCATCATCGAGGCCCTGGGCCACAAAGAGTTTTGCCGGCTGCGGGTCGGCATCGGGCGTCCCCCCGCCCAGCGGGGCGGGGCCGACCATGTCTTGGCGGCCTTCACCAAAGAGGAACGGAAGGCCTTGGACGAAGAAATCTTGCCAAAGGCCGCGGAAGCGGTGAAGATTTTCCTGAAAATGGGGCTTGACCCGATGATGCAAATGGTCAATACCAAGCCCTCGAAAATTTAACGATTCATCCTGCTTGCTCCCTCCGGGGGGCCTTAAGACCAGAAGGAGGAACCATGCGCGAGTACGAGACGATTTACGTCGTCAAGCCGGACCTGCCCGGCGATCAAGTCAAGACCATTCAAGAAAAACTCAAGGATATCATAGAGAAATCCCAGGGACACGTGTTGCACCACGTCGATTGGGGCAAGCGCCGCCTGGCCTACCGGGTGGAGAAATTCAACCAGGCCCAATACCTCTACCTGCAGTACCTCGACCAAGGGGCCTCGGTCGCCGAGATCGAGCGCATCCTGAAGTACGACGACCGGATTTTGAAGTTCCTCACCGTGAAGGTTCAAGACAAGGTGAATAAAGACGAGCGGATTTCCCGCGCCGGCGAGGCCCCCCTGCCTCCCGAAGAGCTCTTCCACGAAGAGCCGGTGTACGACCGGCCGCCCCCCCGCGAGCGTTACGGCGAAGGACGGCGGCAGGAGGCGGCACCCGAGGCCGCTGCGGAAGAAACCGGAGACGAAGGCGGCGAAGAATAGTCCCCAGGAGGATTTATGGCCTACGCGCAACGACCCAAAACCCGCAAACGCAGCTTCAGCCGCCGCAAGGTGTGCCGCTTTTGCGCCGACAAAGAATTTACCGTCGATTACAAGAGCCCCAAGCTGCTTGGCCTGTTCATCACCGAGCGGGGCAAGATCATCCCGCGCCGCATCACCGGCAACTGCGCGCTGCATCAGCGCGCCTTGACCACGGCGGTGAAACGGGCGCGCATGTTGGCCTTGATCCCCTTCACCGCCACCCATGCCTAGCCGAGAGGCTCCATGGACGCCAATGAGCTCACGAGTGAGGGGCGAGCGCCGCTGAGTTTGCCGGGGATCCTTTGGCTCGGCCTGATCTCCCTAGCGATCTACCTGAGCGGTCTTTTGGTGTGGTTGACGCCCTTGCCCATCCTTTACGCCTACAAGTACGGGCGGGGGGTGAAGGGGCTGTGGGCGGCTTTGGCGCCCACGCTGATATTGGCGGTCTTGTACTGGTGGGTCCTGCCCTTGAGCGTCGATCGGCTCGGCGCCGAGCGGACCCTGACGTTTTTTTTCTGGGTTCCCGGCATGGGCTTGAGCCCCGGGGATTTTTCCTGGAATCCAGCGATCTTTGGCATCAGCTATTATCTCTTCTTTGCCTTGATGGGCGCCCTGTTGGGAGAATTCGAATCCCAACCCTATACCATGACGCGTCTGATGGGGCAGACCGCGGGCCTCCTCTTGCTGGGGCTCATCGTCTGGTCGGTCTGCTATACCTGGGGCCACTGGGGGGATTTCGTCCAAGGCTTGGAGGCTCATTTCGAGCAGTTGCTGCGCGAGATTACCAAGACCCAGCCGGCGAACGAAGAGATGCAGACCCAGTGGGGGCTCCTCCAAGAGCATGCCGCGGGGATCGCCTATTACGCCGTGCGCCTGCTGCCGGCGATGGTGGTCAACATGGTGCTCTTCGTCACTTGGCTCAATGTGGTGGCGGCGCGGCGCCTGTTTGGCGGGCTTAGGCCCTGGTTCCCCTCCTTGGGGGCCTTGAAGGGCTGGCGGCTTCCCTTCGCCGGGGTCTGGATGGTGATCGTCTTCGCCTTTCTCTGGATCTTCGACACCTACGTGCTGAAGGTTGATTGGCTGAAGCTGGCCGCCATGAATGCCTTCATCGTCTTCGCCCTGGTATATTTCTTCCAGGGGCTGGCGATCGTGGCCTTTTACCTGAATCGTTGGGGCTTGAGCCCGATGATTCGGCTGGTGCTGTACTCGATTTTGATTTTGTTTTTTCAACCCTTGAGTTTTTTGTTGGTGGCCTTCGGATTCTTTGACTCCTGGTTCAATTTCCGAAAGCTGGCCTAAGTAAAGAAGGAGCGCATTATGCAAGTCATCCTCCGAGAAGACATCCCGACCCTCGGCAAGGCGGGAGAGGTGGTCAAGGTTCGCGACGGTTACGGGCGAAATTACCTGCTGCCGCAGAAGAAGGCCGTCTTGGCCGACGCCAAAAACCTCAAGGCGGTGGAGGCCCAAAAGAAGCACATCGAGGCGCAGCGCCTCAAAGACCGCGGCAAGGCCGACGAGGTCGCCGCCAAGTTGGCCGGCATCGAGCTGACCATCGCCCGGGACGTCGGCAGCAACGACCGGCTCTTCGGCTCGGTGACCAAGGTCGAGATCGCGGCGGCCCTCCGCGAGCGCGGGGTGCAGGTCGACAAGCACCTGATTGAATTAGAAGCGCCCATCAAGACCATCGGCGGCTTCGATGTGGCGGTGAAGCTCCATCCCGAGGTGAAGGGGACCTTCAAGCTCTGGGTGATCCGGCAGGAAAAGAAATAATCTCAGCGCGCCGTATTGACTCCTCCGGTTTTTCGTGTTCGTCTGGCCGTCTCGAGGGTGATCCATGGCCGAGCGCCTCAGCAAAATTTCCGATTTCGCGGAGGAGGGGAGGAGGATTCCTCCCCAAGCCCTCGAGGCCGAGGCCTCCCTGCTCGGCGCCCTGTTGATCGATCCCGAGGCCATCCACAAAATCGCCGACCAAATCCGCCCCGAGGATTTTTACAGGTCGGCCCACCAAAAAATCTTCCGCGCCGCGCTCAAGCTCTTCGAGAACAACGAGCCTTCCGACGTCATCACCCTATCTAACGAGCTCACCCGCCAGGGTGAGCTGGAGGCCTGCGGGGGCAGCGCCTATCTCGCGCAGCTCGCCGCCTCGGTGGCTACCTCGGCCAGCGTCGTGTACTACGCCAAGATCATCCGCGAGAAGGCCATCACCCGGGGTCTCATCCAGGCGGCCACCGAGATCGTCACCCAGGGCTATGCGGGGGACGGCGACGTGGGCGGGCTGATGGACTTCGCCGAGAAGACCATCTTCGAGATCAGCGAGCGCAGCATCCAGCAGGCCTTTTCGCACGTCCGCGACGTCGTCAAGACCAGCATCAAGACCATCGAGCACCTCTACGAAAACCGCTCCGCCGTCACCGGCGTGCCTACCGGCTACAAAGAGCTGAACAAGATCACGGCGGGCCTGCAGCGTTCCGACCTCATCATCGTCGCGGGCCGCCCCTCGATGGGCAAGACTGCCTTCGCGCTGAACCTGGCCACCAACGCGGCGCTCGAGACCAAGCAGGCCGTGGCGGTGTTCTCCCTCGAAATGTCGAAGGAGCAGTTGGTCCAACGTATGCTCTGCTCCGAGGCGCGGGTCGATTCCTCCAAGCTGCGCGGCGGTTTTCTCAAGCAGTCCGATTGGACCCGGCTCATCAAGGCGGCGGGCGATCTCTCCCAGGCCTCCCTCTACATCGACGACACGCCGGCCCTGTCGGTTCTCGAGATGCGGGCCAAGGCGAGGCGCCTCAAGAAGGAGCGTGAGCTCGGCCTGATCGTGGTGGACTACCTGCAGCTGATGCGCAGCGAAGTCACCGAGAGCCGCGAGCGCGAGATCAGCGATATCAGCCGATCCTTGAAGGCCCTGGCCAAGGAACTGACCGTCCCCGTCATCGCCCTTTCCCAGCTGAATCGCAGCGTCGAGTCCCGCACCGACCGGCGGCCGCAGCTGTCAGACCTTCGCGAATCGGGCGCGATCGAGCAGGACGCCGACGTGATCGCCTTCATCTACCGCGACGAGGTCTACAACAAGGACACGCCCGAGCGGGGCGTGGCCGAGATCATCATCGGCAAGCAGCGCAACGGGCCGATCGGCACCGTCAAGCTCAAGTTTTTCCACGAATTCACCCGTTTCGAGGAGCTCGCCGAAACCTACGGCGAGATGGTCCCGGACCTGGGACCGCCCCCCGCCTTCTAGGCAAGGCCATGCCCGCCTGCGACGTCACCGTCATCCTCCCCGTCTACAATCGCCGGGATCTTTTGCGCGAGGCCTTGGCATCGGTTTACGGCCAGAGCCTGCCGCCCCGCGAGGTGGTCGTGGTGGACGACGGTTCGGAGGACGGTTCCTGCGAAGGACTGCCGCCCTTTGCCGAAGGTGAGCTGCGGGTCCTGCGCCAGGATCGCCGCGGGCCGGCGGCGGCGCGCAACCGGGGGCTGGCCGAGGCGCGGGGAAAGTACATCGCCTTTCTCGATTCGGACGACCGGTGGCTGCCGAAGAAGCTCGAGGTACAAGTTTCCTTTCTGGAGGCGAATCCGGAATACCGCCTTTGTCAGACGGAGGAGATTTGGATTCGCCAGGGCGTGCGCGTCAACCCGATGAAGAAACACGCCAAGCCTTCCGGTTGGATCTTTGCGGATTGCCTCCGGCTGTGCCTGATCTCGCCGTCGGCGGTGATGCTCGACCGGCAATGGCTGCTGGAATTAGGGGGCTTCGATGCGAGCTTCGAGGTCTGCGAGGACTACGAACTTTGGCTTCGCGCCAGCCTGCGCAGCCCGATACGGACGCTGCCCCAAGCCCTCACCATCAAGCGGGGCGGCCATCCCGATCAGCTCTCCCGGGCCCATTGGGGCATGGACCGCTACCGGGTGCGCGCCATCGAGAAGACCCTGGCGCAGGAGCGCCTGACCCCGGAGCAAGCGCGGCTGGCCAAGGCCGAGCTGGCGAAAAAGCTGGCCATCCTCTCGAAAGGATTTGCCAAGCGCCATCCCCATGGACCCGATCCCTACCAGGAAAAATTAAGCTGCCTCGCCGCCGGCTTGCCTATTTTGAGTTGAAGTGTTTTTTTCCCGCCAGGCAGGTTTTTGAATAGGCCCTTTAAAAAAATCGACGGTTTTTACCTAATCCGAATCGGGCTTGAGCCCCAGGGCGTTCGGAACTTGAAGCTCTCTCATTTTCATCTCTACAAAATCCACTTTGCGAGGGACCGAAACCACAGGGCCCGTTTCGCTGAAACTGGCGCCCAATTGGCCCATTCCGTTCCATCCCCAACAGTATACGTCATCCTGCAGGTCTTGCAGGCAAGTGTGTTTAGCCCCTAAACCAACGGCGACGACGTCTTTTGCCGACCTCACCGGTACGGGGATGGCGCGAAAAATATCGCCTTGGTATTTTTTCATGAAGTTGTCCAACCCCTCTCCCAAACCAATGGAATCCCGGTGTTGTAACACCGAATCCGCAGATTCGCTGAGCTCGCCCAGGTCGCCGTAATTAAAACCCCAGCACCAGAGGGCCCTGTCCGATTTGACGGCGCAAAACCTGGAATACGATTCTCCTTGTCCATAGGCGTCATTCCAGTGCACTCCGCCAGCGATGGATTGTACGTCATTAATTTTTGCCAATACCGGCTGAGCTTCGTCCTCATAAGCGCCATTTCCCAGCTGTCCCGCCTTTCCGTCTCCCCAGCACCAAACCCTCCCGGTCTTGTCTAGGGCACAGGCAGAATCATAGGAGACCGCGATATCCACTATCTCCCCGGGGAATCCATTGCCAAAGACTTGAGTGGGAGTGGGGCTCTCCCCTTCGGAAACCGTCCCGTTTCCTAACTGCCCGTGTTGGTTATATCCCCAACACCAAACGGTTCCGTCTCTCTTCAATGCACAGGCTTGGCTTCCCACCACGATTTTCTTCACGTCATTGGGTCCTTCCTGGGTAGGAGGCTTTTCGATGGAATCCCAACAAAAGACCTTGCCCTCCCTGTTTAAGGCACAGCTTTTGTAAATCCCAATGGAAACCTGGCGAATGTCCTCCAAGCCAACAATCGGCTGCGGGGCCTTCTCGGGATAGGGAGACCAACACCAAAGGGCCCCATTTTTCTTTACGGCGCAAGCACTCGTAAAATTCATGTGGGAGTGACCGAGGGGATCTGCCTGGGAGACCAGCCCTATGGCCACGGAGGCGGTGTCCGTCACCGGGATTTTCTGCAGCGGTCGGCCCTCTCCCCAGCAAAGGGGGAAATTATCCGCACTCAGGAAGCAAGAGTAGGAGGTAGCCGCCGCGATCGAGTCCTTGGGCACGGGCTTAAAGTCCTCTTTGCCAGGCGTTCCTGAGGGGGAGTTCGCGGGAGACAAGGCACTCGGCTTTTCAAGCCGAGGCGAATTTCGCGTGCTAAGCTCCGGTGTTTTAGAAGTCACGGATTTAAGGTTTTGCCAAAGATTCGAGGCCAATAAGTTCTGGGTCGAAAACGAAAAGGCCATGAGAAATAAAAAAAGCCGAGAGGCTGACTTGACGAAGGACATCTCCCTACCCCCTTTTACCGCTGATGAGTCGGCATCTCGAAATTTTGCAACCGAAGTGCCAACTTCTTTGGTCTTTGGGAGCAAACGATAACCTAAGGTAAATGAATGATTTTTTTTCCTAGTCTGGAGAAAATTAACAACTTGGCTAAGAGCGGAATTCCCCTTCAAATTGAGAAAATAGTCAGAATCTTGACGTCGCCTAATCCCTTGCCTTCCGTCCCATCATCGAGTTTTAGCGCCTGGTCCGTTCGGGGACCTAAGTGAAACGTGGCTTATCGTTGTAAAAGGATTTGCCAAGCACTAGCCAGGCGGACAAGATCCCCGCCAGGAGATATTAATGAAGCCTAGCAGCCGATTCGCCTTAAGACCCCTGAATATCAAGACCAAGGTCAACCGCTACGCCGAGGGATCCTGCCTCATCGAGATGGGGCATACCAAGGTCCTTTGCCTGGCCTCCGTGGAAGAGGAGGTCCCGCGATGGAAAAAGGACCTGGGCGAGGGCTGGGTCACGGCGGAATACGCCATGCTGCCGCGGGCGACCCATACCCGCTCCTCGCGCGAGTCGGTGAAAGGGAAAGTCTCCGGGCGCACCCAAGAGATCAGCCGGCTGATCGGCCGGGCGCTCCGCGCCGTGGTGGACTTTTCCAAGCTGGGGCCCCGCACCATCACACTCGATTGCGAGGTCCTGCAGGCGGACGGCGGCACGCGCTGCGCGAGCATCAACGGCGCGATGGTGGCCCTGGCGATGGCCTGCCACCGTCTGCACCGCGAGAAAAAGCTTCAGTCCTGGCCCCTGCTCGATACCGTGGCCGCCTTGAGCGTGGGGGTCGTCGCCGGGAAGCTCTGCGTGGACCTCGACTACGAGCAAGATTCCGGGGCCGAGGTCGACATGAACGTGGTGATGACCGGCGACGGCCGTTTTGTCGAGCTGCAGGGCACCGCCGAGCATAATCCCTTCACCTTCGCCCAGGCCCAAGAGATGATGCGGGCGGCGGAGCAGGGCATTCGCCGGATCGGTCTCTTGCAGCGCAAGGCCATGGCCCGGTATTGGCCGAGGGCGGTTCGGCGCCCATGAAAATCCTCCTCGCCACTCGCAATGAGGGGAAGCTGCGCGAGATCCGCCAGATCCTCGCCGATCCCCGGATCGAATGGCTCAGCCTCCGCGATTACCCTAGCTGCCCAGAGGCCCGGGAGTCCGCGGATACTTATTTGGAAAACGCCCGCGAGAAGGCCCGGCTGGCGGCCGAGCACAGCGGCCTCTGGGCCTTGGCGGACGACAGTGGCCTCGAGGTGGAGGCCCTCGGCTGGCGTCCCGGGGTGAGGTCGGCGCGCTTCGCGGGTCCGGCCGCCGACGACCGGGCGAATAACCGGCGCTTATTGGAGGAGCTGTCGGAGGTTCCGCCCGAGCGCAGGCGCGCGGTATTTCGCTGCGTCTTGGTGCTGCGCAGCCCCCAGGGCCAAGAACTCAGCGCCGAGGGTGAGCTGTGGGGTAAGATCGCGGCGGAGGCCCGAGGGGAAGGGGGCTTCGGCTACGATCCCTTATTTTGCCTGGAATCCGGGAGCTGCTTGGCGGAATTGAGCCCCGAGGAGAAGAACCGGATCTCGCACCGGACGCGGGCCTTGGAAAACCTCAAGCCCCATCTGCTGCACCTATTATGAGGCTGCTGGCTCCACTCACCGTCCAAAAATCCTTCAGATTTTCGGAGTCCCTCCATCCGACTGCGGGGCAAGGTTCGGGAAACCCGAACCTTAGTCTTGGCCCAGCCACCAGTGGTTTTCCAACAGCCTATTAAAGCCGTAGCCGGCCGCCTTCCGATTCATGGCAAGCCGGGGCTCGGCGTCGCCAGGGCGACGAAGTCGGCGGCGTTATCCTGGCTGTCGACGCCCTGGCGCCGGCTCAGGCTGTGGCCGCCGGGGACGTCCGGGGCCGGTGCGCCTTCCCCGAGCGGCAGGCCGTTTTCAGCGGTGCCGTGTGCGCCGCTGCCGTAGACCACGGAGTCGAGCAGGTGGCCTTCCCGGTCCAGCAGCATCACCCCGTCCGGACCGTTTTGCGGGTCGAATTGGTCGAGGTAATCCGCGCCGGAGACCTTGGACGCGGTGGTGGAGCTGGTCCGCAGGTCCGCGACCAGGAAAATTCCGTCTTCGGGAATCTTCGAGCCGGGGGGCAGGGTGATGCGCTCGGTCTCGCTGCCGTTTTCGCCATTGAGGAACAGAATTTGATAGAGGCTGATGTCGGCGCCGGCCGTTCCGTAGAGCTCGACGAAGTTTTCCCCGTCGGTGTCGCTGACCTTGCCGTCGTAGAGCAGCTCCTCGATCACCAATCGCTCCGGCGCGGCGCCGAACACCGGTCCGCCGGCACCTTCTCCAGCGTTCCCGTTGGAGGGGTCGAGACTGCCTTCCGGCACCTCTCCGTAAGTGAAGCGGGCGAGATAGGCCGTCGGGTTTTCTCCCGGCCTCTGGTTGAAGGGCAGGCCGCGCACCGAGCGCAATTTGGGGGTGACCGCGAGGACGTAGACCCCCGGCTGGAGGGGCGCCTCGGGGAGCAAGGTCAGGCCCCGTTCCTCCGAATCGAGCAGGTATTGCAAGGGGATGGAGGGGATCTCCCCCTCGCTCAGCGCCTTCTCTAGCGCTGACGCGCTCTTGAAGACCTCCGGTTTGGGCATCCCGCTCAGCAGGGTGACGCTGTTGGAATCGAGGCTGGAGAGGTCGATCCGTTCGGAAAATCGCAGGGTCAGTTCGACAGGGTCTTGCAGCGGCGAGTGATCCGGCGGCGAGGCCTCGACCACATAGGGCTGGTCGAGGGTCAGGGAGTGGAATTCGGGGAGGGCCGGGGCCCCGCAGCCCGCCTGGAGCATTGCCAAGATCGGAAAAAGAAATCGGACGAAGTTAGGGTTTAGGATGGTTGCGGGGCGCTTCATGGCTTTCCTCCGGGAGGGATTCGGGTTGACGGGTGGCGGTTTCGGCGAGGCGGGCGGTTTTGGGCAGGAGCTTGTAGAATTCCCCGTGGCTCAGGCTGTTCAGCCGGTCCATCAACTGCTGCGCCTTGAGGATCTCGAAGGGGTCCTTGGCGGATTCGGGTTCCAGCTCGAAGCGCAGCAGCTGGGTCTTGAGCTCGTAATAGGCCTGTTGGAGGTCCTCCTGGAGCCGATAGCGCACCAGCAGCAGGTCGCGCGCCTCGCGGCTGATCTCGAGCTCGTCCCGATTGAAGAGGAGTTCGTCGAGGGCCCAGACCGCCTTCACCTCGAAGCCCCGGTTGTTGCCGAAGTCCTGGTCGACGCGGTTGGCCTCCGGCCCGATGGTGACGCCGGAGGAGGTCACCGAGATGCTGTCTTGGATGACCGCGGTGTTGTTGTTCTGGGCCTTCTGTTCGTAACCGACCTGCAACCGGGGCAAGGCGACAGCTCGCCGAGCGTTTCGGTCCCAGCGGGAGATCTTGCCGGGGTCGAGGCCGGACTGGCCGAGGGCGGCCTGCTCCAGCTTTTCCAAGGGGGGGATTTGGTAGAGCAGGGGCGGTTCCGCGGCTTGGGCTGAGGTGAGGGCGAATAGGGTTACCAGGAGGAAGAGGGATGATTTCATGCCAGGGAGGAAAGCAGGAAACATGCCAGTCCTGGGATGCCCTATTTCGCATCTGGAGGTATTCCGGGTACGAAAATGAGATGCCGTGGTGGGAGAATAGTATGAAAATAAAAAAAACGGCCCCGAGCGCTCGGGGCCGTTTTTCATCTTAAGGCCGAAAGCCCTTAGAGGCTATCGTACCCGCCGCCTCAGGGCCGCCACGAGGCCCGCCGCGAAGGGCAGGAGGCCGAGGAACAGGCCGCCGCCCAGGGCCGGGGCCGCGCCGAGGTTGCAACCGCCGCCGTTGATGAACGGGGTCGGCGGCACCGGGGTCGCCGTGGGGGTCGGGATCGGGATAATCGGGGCGTACTCGAAGGCCCCGATGTCGCAGGCCGACTGTTGCGGCCGGCTGACACCGCGTTGGTCAGTGGTCTCGCAGGTGTCGTTGTCGCCCTTGTCAATGGCCGGGCTGGTCGTCGCCAGGGCCATGGTCAGGGTGCGGACCGGGTTGGTCGGGGTCCCGATGAAGGGCCCGCCGTTGTCGGCCGGGGCGCTCAACTGCGGGTCGGTGCCGGGGGCGACGTTCGTGGAGGTGTTGCCGGACAGCACGCAGTTGCTGGACACGGTCTTGATCAGGTTGAACCCGCCCGATCCGAGGTTGTCACCGGAAACGTTGAAACAGTCGGGGTCGGCGCCGCCGCTGTTGTTCGCCAAGATGCTGTTGCTCAGGCTGACGATATTGTTATTGTAGATGCCGCCGCCGGTGCCGGAGGTGGCGGTGTTGCTGGCGATGGTGGAATTGTTGATCACGCCTTGGGAATCGTTGTATATGGCGCCGCCGTCGTTCGCGGCGGTGTTGCCGCTGATGGTGGTGTTGACGATCACGAAATGATCGTCATTGTAGAGGGCGCCACCGACGTCCGCTGCGGAGTTGCCAGTCAGGCTGCTGTTGGTCAAGACCAGCTCGCAACAGTTGTTGTCGATGCCGCCTGAATCGTTGCCGCTGCCTTGGGCCTTATTGCCCTCGATCCGGGAGCTGTCGACGACCAGATATTCGTCGTTGCTGATGCCGCCGCCGTCTCCGTCGGTCGTTTGGTTGTCGTGGATATAGCTGGCCGAGATGAAGCCCGTGTAGCTGGTGAAGACGCCGCCGCCGTCGGAGCCGGAGGTGTTGTTATTGACCTCGCAGTTTATGATAGTCGCGCTTTCACCGTTGTAGATGCCGCCGCCATCCGTGTTGGTAGCGGTATTGTGGTGGATATGGCTGTTGGTGATGACCAAGTTGTCGTCGTTGTAGACGCCGCCGCCGTATTCATCGGCGGTATTGTTGTCGATCTCGCAGTTATCGATCAGGATATTCTCGCTGCTGTTGTAGACGCCTCCTCCATAACTACCGGTGGCGCTATTGTTGTTGATTTTACAGTTTTGAAGCAGGAGAGAGGTGTCGTTGTGGATGCCACCACCGTCACTTGCGGTGTTGAAGGTCAGCGTGACGTCGCTGATCTCGGCGGCACCCCCATTGTTGATGGCTCCGCCATCGCCGGAGGCGGAATTTTGATCGAAAACGGTGTTGTTGGCGATCAGCAGCGCCCCATCGTTTGCGAGGCCACCGCCACTTCCGTTCGTGGCGCTATTTTTGGAGAAGGTGCAGTTGTCGATTACCAGGTTGCCGTCGTTGTAGACGCCGCCGCCAGAGCTGTTAGTGGTATTATTGCTGATCAGGCAGTTTTCGAGGCGCAGGCCGCCGTTAAAATCGACGAAGATGGCGCCGCCGCTTCGGCCGTCGGTGATATTCCCCTTTTGCAGGGTGAGGCCGGTGATGATCACGGACTTGTCGGGATTGCTTGGATTGATGTCGAAGATGCGGTCGTTGGTGTTACCGCTCCCATCGATGATGCTGGTGCCGTCGTTGGCCCCCTGGATGGTCAGGGACTTATCGATGAGGATCTGGCCGGCAGTGAGGTTGACCGTGACCCCGGAAGGGATGGAGATGGTGTCGCCGTCGGCGGCACCGGCGATGCAGCCCCGCAATTGGGTAGGGCCGCCGCTGTCACCCGGGGTGACGGTGCAGGTGGCCGCCCAAGTGATGCCGGGCAGGGCCAGGGCCGCAAGGCCCAAGGTGGAACTTAGGATTCGATTCTTAATTCCCATAAAGAGGCTCCTTGTCGAAGTTGTTTTCCAAAACACCCGAAAAAATGGTGGGATAAAAGAGGGTTTAACTGCCCGATATTTCTGAGGATGTCAATGAAATGTCCATGGAATTCTGGAGGGTGTCGGGACCCAAAATGCACCGCCCCGAGAATAAAAAAACGGCCCCGAGCGCTCGGGGCCGTTTTATCAGGAATGAATTTGGAGCTTAGCGGCGTCGCCGCTTGAGGAGCCAACCCGCTCCCAACAAAGAGCCCAGTCCCAACCAGGCCGAGGCGTCGGCGGCCGGCAGGGCGCCCAGGCGGCAACCCGAGCCTTGGAACAGGAAATTGTTGCTTGTGCAGAGGTTGCTGCACAGGTCGTTGTTGTTTTGGTTGCCGTCGTCGCAAGCCTCGCCGGGGTCGACCACGCCGTCTCCGCAGGTGGATTCCAGCTGGCAGTTCGCACTGCAGCCGTCGCCGTCCTGGTTATTGCCGTCGTCGCATTCCTCGCCTGGGTTCTGGATGCCGTTGCCGCAACCGGTGATCGTGCAGTTGCTGTCGCAGCCGTCGTTGTCGGCGGTATTGCCATCGTCGCATTCCTCGCCGGCGTTTTGGATGCTGTTGCCGCAGACGGCGATGGTGCTCTGGTAGAGGGTGATGCATTCGTTGGCGGTTGCCACGGCGTTAGCGGCGGCACTGGCTCCGTCCACGCTGGAGAAGCCGCCGACGATGCAGAAGGCTCCCACCGCGGAGGTGCCGTTGTTCAGGGTTCCGAGGTTGATGGAAATCGTGACTTCATTGTCCTCGACGTTCGTCTGTTGGTCGCCGACCCCGCCGTCGTTGGGGGTGCCGTCACCGCAGTAGTGGCCGATATCAACAAACTCGTAGGTGCAGAAGGCGCTACAGCCGTCGCCGTCGGTTGTATCGCCGTCGTCGCATTCCTCGCCGGCGTCCAAGGCGTTATTGCCGCAGTTCTCGCTTCGGCAATTGCCGTCGCAGCCGTCGCCTCCCGTGGTATTGCCGTCGTCGCAACCTTCTCCCGCCTCGACGACGCCGTTGCCGCAGCTCTCCGCTCCTGTTTCAACCTTGCAATTGGCGCTGCAGCCGTCCCCGTTGACGTTGTTGTTGTCGTCGCACTCCTCATTGGGGCGTGCATTGAAAAAATGCAGCCTGTTGATGTCGGATGCGGCGAAATCGGTATTGACGTAGGTGGTGTCGCAGCAGGAGCCCAGTCGGTATTGGTCGAAGGTGCCCCCCGCCACCGCGAGGCCCGGGGCGTAGAATTGACTATTGCCGTTCGCCGCCGTGTCGTGCATGAACACCATGGGGACGCTGAGATCCTTGCCGTCTTGGTCATTGCTATTGGTATCGCCAATATCGAAATCCCCGCCGAGGGCGATTTTCACGGGGACGGTCGCTCCGGTGTTGTTGGTGACCTTGTACTCATAAATCACGAAATTCTTGTCGTTTTGCACATAGGTCAATTGCTCGACGTCCAAGCCGGTTTGCCTGCCTTGAAAGGAGAAGGGGGTCAGGGGATTGTCGGAAAGGGCGCCGATTTCGGTGATGGGAGGCGTCAGGACCGAGGGGGGTTCCAAGATGGTCAGGCCGCTTCCGTTGAGGAAGTCTTCTCCCGTGTTTGCGGCGTTGCTCCCATCGTCCTGATCGTCGGCGCCGTCGTCGACCGCGCTGCCGTTGAAGAGGTAAAAGGTCAGGGTGGCGGTGACATCTGTGCCATCGATGGACAAATTATAACTCTCGTCGTTACCACCATTCGAGAAACTGCCGCCATGGTCATCCACATCAATGGACATATTTCCGTTCGGCCCCGTGCCAGTCCAGTCATGGGTGACCGATGCGGAACGGGCCGCGAGCGGCATCATGCAGCTTAGGCCTAAGGCCGTGATGCTGAGAAAAAGTCTGCGCATATTTTTCTCCTGTTTGATGAAATTATCGAATTGCCGAGAAGGGAAATTTGCCGTGGGCTACCCAATTCCCAATTTTTTATCAAGTTTTTCAGGAGCTTCGCCGGTAAAGCGAGGTCTGGGAGTCTTGGTTCCAATCGGGGTGGTTGAGAATTAGTGGAAAATCCCCAAGAAAAACAAGCCGCCGGAGCAAAGGGTACCAATCAACCACACTGTCGAACGCAAGGACGGCAGGTCGGCGATATAAAGGAAAAGGTAGAGCATTCGCGCCGCGACGAAGACGAGCGCCAGACGGGCGCTCCAAGCCGGATTGGCGCCGCCGAGCTGCGCCACCAGCACCGCCGCCGCGAAGGGCGCGAAGGCCTCGAAGGAGTTTTGGTGGGCGGCGAGGGCGCGTTTTCCCCAACCGGTCAGTCGCGCCTGCTGTTCGCGCGGCAGCCGGTTGTCGTAGCCGCCCGCCCGCTGCATCGCGATGGCGACGGGGATCTTGCTGAGGTAGAGCAGCAGAAAGGCCAGGCCCACGCAGAGGAAGGGAATATTCATCGGCATCGCTCCTCAGTGATAGAGCGTTTGGTAGCTCCAATAGTTCCGCAGCACCAATTTGACGTATAAGTTGGTCTCGGCGAAAGGGATCTCCTCGACGAATTCATCCGTCGGCAGGTTTCCGAAGGACTCCGACCACTGCCGGGCCCGCCCCGGTCCCGCGTTGTAGGCCGCGAAGGCATAGGCCCAATTGTCTTCGAAGCGCGACAGCATGGCCTTCAGCTCGGCGGCGCCCACCTGGATGTTGTAGTCGGGGTCGAACAAGTCGCCCGGCGGAAGGCCGAGGGCTTTGGCCCGGCCGGCGGCGGTGGCCGGCAACAGCTGCATCAGCCCCTGCGCATTGGCCCCCGAACTGATCCAGGGCATGAAACCGCTCTCTTGGCGCATCAGCCCGACCACCAGGGCGGCGGGGACGGAGGAGCGAGCCGCGGCCGCCTCGACTTGGGAACGATAGGCGTAAGGGTAGAGGATGCCGTTCCGGTAGCGTTCGGCGGCCGACGCATCGCCGAACAGGGGTTTGAAGCGATCCCAGTATTTTTGACCGAACAAGACGGGGATGAAATAGGCCTTGGTCTTCTTCGCCGCCTCCAGCAATTTTCCGAGCCCGGCCGCGTTTCCTTCGTTTTGCTTCAGCGCTGCTTCCAGCTCCGGCTGGGCCAGGCGGCCAAGTCCTGTTTCCGCGAGGGCCTCCGCCTTGCGGAAGTGCAGGTCCCAGGGCGCCGTTCCCGGATTGGCCTTGGCCTCGCCGTGGACGGCGAGGGGCGGAGGGGCCGCCTTCCATTCCGTCGGGGCCGCGGGCGTCTCGGGCAGGCTATCCGAGCCCTTCAGCTTCTTGAGCGCCATGAAGCCGTAATAGCTATAGGGAGAGGCCTGGGCGGTTTTTTGGAAGAGCCCGGTGGCCGCCTCTTTCTTTCCCAGTTTTTCTTGGACCCGAGCCTGCCAGTACAAGGCCTTGCCGCGCGTCGCCGCATCGGCGGCGCCTTGTTCCATGCTGGTGAGCCATGGCAGGCTTTCTTCCCAGGCCGAGCGCCGGTAGGCCGCCCAGGCCGCGGCCCAGAGGGCCTTGTCCCGGAAGTTGCCCTGCGGATAGGCCTTGGCCAGACGCGAGAAGACCTCCGAGGCCTCGGCGTAACGCTGCGCCTGTTGGGCGATCATGCCGGCGCGGTACAGCGCCTCCTCGCCCTCCGGGGTTCCCGGATAGGTGGCCTGGACCCGTTCGAAGGTCGCGACCGCGCCGCGCTCGTCCCCGCTGCGTAATTGGCTCATGCCCAAATGGAGCAGGGCCTGGCGCGCGAGCTCCGGCGGCACGCCGGGGCCGGCCTCGAGGAATAGCGTCGCGTCGCCATAGCGCTTCAGGTTGTAGAGGCACTCGCCCTTTTTCACGCGGGCCAGCTCGCGGGTCGCGCCCTCGCTTCCGCCCAAGACTTGGTCGTAGACGGCCAGGGCCTTGGCGTAGTTTTTCGCCTGAAAGAAGGCCTCGGCCCGGGGCAGGTATTCGGCGAGGCTCCAGGTCGGCGTGGATTTTCCAGAGGCTTGGAGGATTTGGCTGTAGGCCTGATCGGCGACGGAGGCCGTGGGGTATTGCAGGTACACCGTCTTAAGATCGCCCAAGCCGCCTTCCGTGTCTTTCAGTCCCAGCTTGGCCAGCCCGAGGTAATAATAGGCCTCGCCTTTGGCGTTCTCCGCCAATTGGGGGAGGATCTTTTCTAAATACTCCTTGGCCTTGGCATGGTCGCCCTGGGCCTGCCAGGCGCGACCCAACTGTACCCGGGCCGCGTCGGAAAAAAGACTGTCCGGTTCCTCCTTTAGCAGTCGCTCGAGGGTTTGGATTCCCCCCGCGTTGTCCCCCAGGTCCAATTGGGATTTGCCCAAGGCCCACCAGGCGTAATCGCGCAGCGGCCCCTCGGAATGCTTGGGGGCGCCGAGCCGTTGGATCGCTTGGGTTGCATCGCCCAGCAGAAAGGCCTCGTAGCCCCGCTGAAAATCGCTGGGGGCGGAGAGCGCCGGGGCCGTGGTCAAAGCCATCGTTGCCAAGAAGCCGCAAAGCGGGAGGATTCGTTTCATGCGGTCTTCTTAATCAAAATTCTGTTAAGATGGTAGCCTTATGGAATGGTTCCGCCAATTTCTGCTGGCGATGCTCCCCTTGTTCGTGGCCATCGATCCCATTGGGCTGATCCCCATCTACCTCGGCATCTCCCAAGGGATCGAGGAAGAGAAGCTGCGCAGCGTCACCCGCCAAGCCATCGGCACGGCCGCCTTGGTGGCCCTGGTCTTCGTCTTTTTGGGGAAATTGCTGTTCGAGGCCCTGGGAATCACCGTCGCCGACTTCAAGCTGGCCGGGGGGCTCATCCTGTTGGCGTTGGCGACGCGCGAATTGGTCGGGCCCCCGGAGGCGGCGAAGGACTATCGCGACGAAGTCGGGGTGGTTCCCCTGGGGACGCCCTTGCTCGCCGGCCCGGCGGCCATCACGACCCTGCTGATCCTGGTCGACGCCAGCGGCGTCAGCGCCACCCTCGCCGCCTTCGCGGTGAATCTGGCCTTGGTCTACCTGGCCTTCCGCTTCGGCAGCCGTCTCAGGCAATGGATCGGGATCACCGGCTTGAAGGCCTTTTCCAAGATCATCGCGCTGCTCTTGGCCGCGATCGCGGTCAATATGATGCGGCGTGGATTTCAGGGGATATAGGTATTAATCGGAATAGGCCTGGACCATCGTGACCAGCTCTTTGGCGTTGCAGGCCTTGCTGAGGTAGCCCTTAGCGCCGAGCGAGAGGCTCTCTTCCGCGATCTCCTCGTCGGAGAGGGCGGTGAGGACGACGATCGGCGTGCCACCGAGCTCTTTGTGCTTTTTGAGTTCCCGCATGAAGCCGAAGCCGCTCATGCCGGGGAGCATCAGGTCGAGGAGGATGAGATGAGGTTTGAAGCTCAAGGCCTTGTCCAGGCCTTCTTGGGGAGACTGGGCGGTATCACAGTCGAAGTGGTTGGCCTCGAGGGTCTCTTTGAGCAGGGTTAAGATGTCGGCGTCATCGTCAATGACGAGGACCCTTTTAGTTTTTGGAATCATCGGGTTCTCCCCCTTGCCCCGGAGACCTTCCTAACCCAAAAAGATCAAAAGAACGGCTGCATTCTGTAGCAGACCGAGAGGCCTCTGTACAATGAAAATAGACCCATTCCCCCCGAATTTTTCTATTTTACCCTAGGCTTCGATCCTAAGTTAAGATTCATTCCTCAACATGGGTCCCTTTTGGCAAATTTTTTCGGCCCTCCTGGCAGGCCTGCTCCTGGGCGCCTTCGCGGTCCGGATGGTCTTTTGCGGGAGGGCCGACCGGGGTGAGGAGCCGGCGTCAGACCCTAACCAGCTTGAAAATACTAGGAAAACTCTGTCTTTGCTGCGGGCGACCCTGGAATCGACCGCGGATGGCATCCTGGTCGTGGATGGAAGGGGCAGGATGGTCAGCTTCAACCAAAAATTCCTCGAGATGTGGCGAATTCCAAAAGATATCCGGGAGGCGCGGGACGACCAGGCGGCCCTGCAATACGTCCTGGACCAGCTCGAGGATCCGGAGGGCTTCGTCCGGAAGGTGCAAGAGCTCTATTCGCAACCCGAGGCCGAGAGCCACGATATCTTGAAGTTCAAGGACGGCCGGGTGTTCGAGCGATATTCCAAGCCCCAACGCCTGGGCGGCGAGAGCGTCGGACGGGTGTGGAGCTTTCGCGACGTCACTGAGCTGCGAAACACCACGACCTCCCTCGAGAACTTGCATCGGGAGATCCAAGAGCGCAACCGGGCCGAGGCCGCGCTTCAGGCCGCGAAGGATTACCTCGACAAGATCATCAACAGCATCCGTGATCCCATTTTCGTCAAGGACCAGGCGCATCGTTGGGTATTGCTCAACGATGCCTGCTGCGAATTCATCGGGCATCGCCGCGAGGAGCTGATCGGAAAATCCGACTTCGAATTCTTCCCGCAAGAAGAGGCCCGGGTATTTTGGGAAAAGGACGAGGAGGTCTTCGCGACCGGTCGGGAAAACCTCAACGAGGAATCCTTCACCGACGCCAAGGGAGTCACCCATTATATCCTGACCCGCAAGTCCCTCTACGTCGACGCCACGGGCGGCAAGTTCATCGTCGGCACGATCCGGGATATCACCCTGCGCCGGCAGGCGGAGCAGGCCTTGTTGCAGGCCCGGGACGAGCTGGAACGTCGGGTCCAGGAGCGAACCCTGGAATGGGCCCGCGCCAACGAAGAGCTGAGACGGGAGATCCTCGAACGGAGCCGGGCCGAGGAGGAGCTCAAGCGCAGCGAGAAGCAATACCGGGACCTGGTCGAGACCTCCCACGACCTGATTTGGTCGGTCGATGCGGAAGGACGCTGGACCTTTCTCAACCGGCAGGCGGCCCGCCAGATCTACGGATACGAGCCGGAGGAAATGCTGGGCCGTCCCTTCACCGAGTTCGAGGATGCGGATCAGGCGAAAAGGGACCTGGAAACGTTTTCAAAGGTCAAGCAGGGCCAGCCTTTTTTTCATTATGAAACCTCGCATTTGCGCAAGGATGGAAGGCCCGTCTTCTTGAGCTACAACGCCATCGTAATTCGTGACGAGCAGGGCAAGGTGCTTGGCGCCACGGGTACGGCCACTGACATCACGGCACGGCGACTCGCCGAGGAAAAGCTCCGGGAGAGCGAGGAGCGGATTCGGACCATCATCGAGCACGCCCTCGACGCGGTCGTAGTCGTCGACGCGGACGGCCGCATCCTCTATTGGAATCCCCAGGCCGAGAAGATCTTCGGCTGGTCCGGCCCGGAGGCGCTGGGCCGCAAGGATACCGAGCTGCTGATCCCCCGGCGCTACACGGAGCTCTACCTGAAGCTCCGGGGACGGTTTCTGCGCTCGAAGCAGGAGGGCATGCTCAATAGGCGGGTCGAGACCACCGCCCGCCATGCCGATGGGCACGAGTTTCCGATTGAGATCACCGTCACTCCCCTGCCCTGGGGAGACAGCTATATTTTTAGCTCCTTCATCCGTGACATCACCGATCGCAGACGCGCGGAGGAGGCCATTCGGCAAAAGACGATCGAGCTGGCGCGCTCCAACAAGGAACTGCAGGACTTCGCCTACGTCGCGTCCCACGACCTGCAGGAGCCCTTGCACAAGATCATCGCCTTCGGCGACCGCCTGCAAGAAAGTGCCGGCCCGGCCCTGGGCGAAAAGGCGCTCGACAGCCTGCGGCGCATCCAGAGCGCCGCGCTGCGCATGCGGCAATTGATCGACGACCTGCTGCAGTACGCCCGGGTGACCACGCGGGCCAAGCCGCCCGAGGGAGTCGATTTGGAAGGCGTGGTCCGGGAGGTCGTGGGAATCCTGGAATGGCGGATCGCCGAAAAGCAGGCCGTGATCGAGTGCGGGCCCTTGCCTACCGTCCAGGCCGACCGTTCGCAAATGGTGCAGTTGTTCCAAAACCTGCTGGCCAACGCGCTGAAGTTCCACAAGGCGGGAGAGGCGCCGCGCGTGCAGATCAGCGGAGAGGTGGGGGGCGACGGCGGCGTCACAGTCACGGTCGAGGACCGCGGGATCGGCTTCGATCCAAAGTTCTCGGAGGTTATTTTTAAGCCTTTTCAAAGGCTGCATGGTCGGCAAGAATACGAAGGGACGGGAATGGGCCTGGCGATCTGCCAAAAGATCGCCCAGCGCCACGGCGGCGAGATCGTCGTGAGCAGCGAAGCGGGTAAGGGAACGCGCTTCATGCTGAAGTTGCCCCCAGAACGAAGCGCATGAGCGAAAACGGCGAAAAACAGGTGATCCTGCTGGCGGAGGACGACGAGGACCATTTCCTCTTGGCCCGGGATGCCTTGGCTGAGGCCGCGCCGGGCGTCGAGCTGCGTTGGGTCCGCGACGGCGAGGAGCTGATGGATTACCTGCTGCGGCGGGGCCCCTTCCAGTCCGTCGTCGCCGCGCCGTCGCCGCGTCTGATTCTGCTCGATCTCAACATGCCCAAGAAGGACGGCCGAGAGGCCCTGCAGGAGATCAAGGCGAATCCAAGGCTGCGCGCCATTCCGGTGGTGGTTCTCACCACCTCGCGGAACGACGAGGACATCCATTACACCTATAGCCTCGGCGGCAGTTTTATCCGCAAGCCGGTGCGTTTCGAGCAAATCGTGCAGGTATTTCGGGCGATGGCGAACTACTGGTTGGAAACCGTGGAGTCTCCGGCCCTGCCGGAGGAATGAGGGCCGACCGGCCTATTTCCAGGGGACCACAACCTCGTCGCCGGGGCGGGACGACTTGGGCTTCGGCGCCGTGGCGGGGCCGCCGGCCGAGGGCTTGGGCTTCGGCCGCTTCGGCTCGCGTTCGAGCTTCACCTTTTCTTCGGGGTGAGAGCCGTCCAGGACGATGGTCTTCGTCACGTAGCCATCGCGCCGCACCTCGATCTCGATGGTGCCGTCCTTTTCCACCTGAAAGACTGCGGAATTGTTCCCGAGATCCTTGTCCCCTTGGAAGATATGCGCGTCGACCGGATCGACCGAGACCCGCACCTCCCGCTTTTCCGTGACGCGATCGGGTGCGAGGCTGGGGGAGGGCGCCGGAGGCGGCACCGAACCCGAGGCCGCGGCATCGGACGAGGCCACGGCGCCGGTTTTGGACTGGCGCATCAGCAATAGGGCCGCGATCAAGGCGGCGACGCCTCCCGCGCCCGCGATGCCGCCGATGATCGGCCAGCGCGAGGGCTTCGGCGCGAATTGGAAGTAATCGATGGGCTGGTTCAAGGCCTCCGGCTGGTTTTTGACCACCTCCACTGCGTCCGGGATAAGGCCCGCTCGAAATCGATCAAGGTCGGCGATCAGGTCGTCCATCGTCTGGTATCGCTGCGATGGGTCCTTGGCCAGGCAGCGCTGGATGACGGCCTCCAATTCCACCGGCAAGTCCTTCGGCGTGGAGGGGAGGGAGCGCAGCGGGGGAAGCGGGTGGTACATGTGCTTGGTCAGCAGCGCCATGAAGGTCTCCGCCTCAAAGGGCAGCTTGCCGCTGGCCATTTCGTAGAGCATGACCCCGACCGAATAGATGTCGCCGCGGTGGTCGACCGGCACGCCAGCCGCCTGCTCCGGCGACATGTAAGCCGGTGTGCCGAAGACGTCACCCGCGCGGGTGAGCTTGGTGTCCCCGTGCTTGGGGACCTTGGCGATGCCGAAATCGAGGATCTTGACGAAGTCGCGCTCGTTGCCGTGGTCGATCAGGTAGACGTTGTCCGGCTTGAGGTCGCGGTGGACGATGCCGGCGCGATGGGCGGCGGACAGGCCTTCCGCGATCTGCCTCGCGATATGGACGATGCGGTAGGCGGAGACCGTCTGTTCGCCCTCGGTGAGCGCGGACAGCGGCTTGCCGTTGAGGTATTCCATCACGAAATAGGTGCTGCCGTCGGGGAATTGCCCGAAGTCGTTGATCTCGATGATGTGCGGGTTGCCGATCAGGGAGGCGGCCCGCGCCTCGTTGAGGAAGCGTTGGGTCACTTCCTTGTCTTTGCCCAATTCGGCCTTCAAGACCTTGAGCGCCACCTTCTTGCCGATGACCTTGTGCGTGGCCCGATAGACATAGCCCATCCCGCCTTCGCCCAATTTGGCCTCGATCTGGTAACGACCGTCGATCAGGCGCCCCACATAGGGGTCGGGGGCCGAGGGCGGCGGAGGCGGTGGCGGCGGGGGTACCGGAGCCTGGCCTTGCTGGGAGAGGCGCGGCGCCGAGACGTCTTTCCTGGGGCCGGCCGCGACGGCGCTGGGCAGCTCGAGGGCGGCGGAGCCCTCGCTGCGCTTGCCGCCGTTTCCGTCGCCAAGCCCCCCCGGTCCCATCGCCGACATATACAGCGGCCCGGTGAAGGGATCGCGGAGGCGAGGGGCGCGGAGGCCGGCGCCGGCATAGGCCAGTCCTTGGGAAAAAACATCGGCAGGCTGGGGCGAGGCGGTCTCGAGACCGCGCGTTCGGAAGCCCAACTCGGCTTGAAAACTGGCGAAGCGTGCGCCGAGGACCTTCCGGCCCAGGTGGGCCCCCATCCCGAGGCTGACCAGGGAGGCGAAGGTGTCGAGCAGGAAGGTCGAGCCCGCCACGGCAGGGCGCAGGCCGAGCCGCTCCTCGAGCTTGTGCGCGGCGACCAGGCCGAGGAAGGCGCCGCTTTGCTGGAGGGCGGTGCGTAGGCCGGTCGCGGAGGAGGGCAGGGCCAGGCTCTCGCCGAGGCCGCGGGCGAATCCTCCGAACACGCGCAGGGCGCCCAAGGTGAGGGCCGAGCGGGCCAGGTCTTCGGAAAAGCTGGAATTAGGGAGCGGCGCGAGGGCGCGATTCAGGGCCGCGAAGGCCGTCACCTCGCCCAGATAACCCGCTCCGCCCGCGGCGAAGCGTGCGCCGAGGCCCCGTCCCAACCAGGAAGTTCCGGTCGTGGCGGTGCCGGCGAGGCGTCCCAGGGCGGCGGTGCTGACCAATTCGCCCACCAGGGTTCCCGCCATCATCGGAACGAGCAGCTTGGGATCGGTGGCGTCTTGGAAAAACCGGGAGAAAAGAAATTCAGCGCGGCGCCCGAAGGAACCGGCGCCGAGGATTGAGTCCAATTCGGCCTTCGCCCGGTCGCGGGCGGCGACGGGGATCTCCGCCTGGCTGAGGCGCGACAGCAGTCCGCCGGCGAGCTCGAGACGCTGTTCCCGTTTGAGGCGGAGGGCAATGCCCAAGAGGGCCTCGAGGAGCAGCGCTTCGTCGCTTTCCTTCCGCAGGGCCTGCAGCTCGGGTCGCAGTTTTGTGGCGTCAGGGAGGGTCGAGACCTGGCGGGTAAAATCGTCCAGCACCGCCTGCCCCGGGGAAGGGGCGGCAGGGGCCGACACCTGAGCGGCGCCGACGCGAAAAACGGGGTTATTTCTAGGCAGAGATAGGCCTATATTGCCCATGAACCATGCCCCCAAGGGCCGCCTAACCCCGTTTTCACCCCAATGGGAGTTGGCGGCAAAATCAATAAATCTCAATATTAATCAATGAGGCCCAGGCAGGCTTGCCCTCTAGCCCAAAAAGGAAAGACCTGTGCCCCGGTTTTCCGCTTTATCGATGCTCCCGTCAAAAAGTTGTTTAGCAAAGATCGGTGGCAATTCTCAAAATGAAAATGACGTAAGGGCAAATTTCGCTTCCGAAATCCTGGAGCAGAGGCAAAAATGGACAGATCTGACCCTTAGGAGGCTGCCCTGAAAGTCATCCTAGTTCATCCTTATGCCTGGCTGTTATTCCTATTGGGAATTTTTATGGCCCTCGTCCTGTTTTTGGAGCTGGGCCGCAAGTGGGGTCGGGCCCGGATGGCGGTGGATGCGAAGGGGGCGCGTGCCGGAGTGGGAGGGGTGGAGGCCGCGATCTACGGCCTGTTCGGCCTGCTCTTGGCCTTCTCCTTTTCAGGAGCGGCCGGGCGCTTCGACCAGCGGCGGCACCTGATCGTGGAGGAGGCGAACGACCTCGGGACCGCCTACCTGCGACTGGACTTGCTCCCGGCTCCTTTCCAGGAACAGATCCGCCCCCTGTTCCGGGCCTACCTGAACAAGCGCCTGGAGGTCTACCAACATGTGGAGGAGTTCCCAGTCGCCCACCGGCTGTTTCTCGAGGCCGAGGCCATCGGCGGCCAGATCTGGCGCCTGGCCGTAGTGGGCTGTCGGCAGGAGGAGAAACCCAGCTGCTCGATGTTGTTACTGTCGGCGCTCAACGCGACCCTCGACATCGCCAATACCCGCCTGATGGCGACCCAGGAGCATCCGCCCGCGATCATCTTTTGGATGCTGATTTTCCTCGGCCTGGTTTGCTGCTTGATGGCCGGTTTCGCGATGGCGGAGGCGACGCAGCGAAACATGCTTTATTCGCTGGGCTTCGCCCTGATCATCGCGGTGACCTGTTACCTGATCCTCGATCTCGAATATCCGCGCTTGGGATTCATGAAAGTGGAGAGCTACGACGAGGCCTTGCGCCGGGTGCTGGAGGGGATGCGTTAGGGAAGGGTATCGCTAAGGCAGCCAAAGCCGAGTGCGTTCCAAAAGCTTGGCGGTCCAGGACTCCATGGTTCCGCCGTGATTCCAGGTTTTGATTGTTATGCCAGGATTGTTGCCGGCATTGAGAGTACACTCTTATGTAGGCGAAAATCTTTCCCTTCGTGAAAATGAATCAGGTAAGCCCTAGGAAATTTCTTCTGGAAAGAATAAAGGCTTTTCAAGGCCTTTTCGGTCAATTCCTGCCCCTCGTCGACTGTGATGGCGAGCTTGATGCCCTTGGCCATTTCCAACACGAAGGGCACCTGAGACCCTCCCCGGGTGGAGTATTCTTTCAGCGTCGCTCCGTATTCCTTTCGGTATAATACTTGCGCCCGGAGCTCGCTCCACACCCAACATTGCAGCTCTCTGCGGCGATCCAGGGCTTGCCCTTTCAATAAATAGGTCGCTACGCCCTGATCCTCTAAAAACCATCCCTTTCCATGGGGTCGGATGAGGAACAGGGCTTCCAAGGCGTCCATCGTTCGGCGCACGGTCGGGACGCTTAAGCTTAGGATGCGCGCGGCATGGGAGAGATTGAAGGGAAGCCCCTGCTGCTGGGCAAGGATTTGGAGCAATTGCAGCAATTGCGAAAGCTTGAGCCGGGTGTTGAGGACGAATTGGATGTCTCGTCCTAACAATGCGTCGAGGTAGTTTTCGATCGATATCTGCCGTTGGGCTTCATCCCTCAAGAAACAAATTCCAGGCAATCCTCCCTTTTTTAGGTAGTGCTCGATTTGTGCGAAAGAAACCCGGTTATTTTTTTCGAGGCTCTTCAGGAGAGATGTCGGGTTCTTTTTCTTGAGAAAGGGATCGATCCAGTCGGGAAAGGGTTTTTCCAGGGTTTCGGAAAGCGTCAAGGGCAGTAGTTCCCAAGTGACAGAGCGGCCCGTCAGCGATTCACGGATATTCTTTTTGGAGGAAAAGCGGATGGATCCGCTGATCAAAAATTGGGCGGGTCGTCGATCGCGGTCGATGATCAGTTTTAGCAAGTCAAAGGCCGGGGGATACTTCTGGACTTCGTCGAGAAAGAAGGGTTTCTTGGCAGTATCTAGGATAAATTCGCCAGATTTCGAAAAACGCTCTTCGAGTCGAGGGTCGTCGAAGGAGAGGCTCTCTTTGGACAGCCTTTTTAGTAGCGTCGTCTTGCCAGTCTGACGGCCTCCCACGAGGGAAACAATGGGCGACCATCCGATTGAGTTTTTAATCGGTTTTTCCAAAAACCGGGATCGAAGGTGGGGCATGGGGGCTATTATGGGGATATTTTGGAGCATGTCAAATTTAACGTGAAATGTTAAAAATGACAGATACTGAATTCTTGTGGAATTGGCGAGGCAAGGGCTGTCGCATCGCGGTGACCTGTTACCTGATCCTCGATCTCGAATATCCGCGCTTGGGATTCATGAAAGCGGAGAGCTACGACGAGGCCTTGCGCCGGGTGCTGGAGGGGATGCGGTAGGCGACGATCGCCGCGACATAGCCCAGCTTCGCCAATTCGTTGGCCGCGCTGTTCTCCAGGACCCCATCGAGACTGCCGGTGCCAGGGTCGTTCTCGTCGTTGCCGCTGCCGAAGAGGATCAATCCCTTGCGGTTGGCCCCGTTGGCCTCCGGTTGGAGGTAGATTTTGTAGGAAAGCGCGCCGGACTTCTCGATGCGTTGGACGACCGCTCCCGAGCCGGCTGCGCCTGGTTTTTGCTCGGTCTCCTGGTTTTCTGCGGAGCCATCGACATCAGGGACCTTGCCGGAGGGGCTGCAGGCGATGCCAAAAATCAGCGTCAAGCGGTCGGATAACAAGAAAGCCTTGGTTTTTTGCGCTTGCACGAGCAAAATTGTCAAACTGGATCCAACGGATGTTACCCCCTCTATCGAAAATCAATTTCGCCTCGAAAGCGAGCAAGCCGCCCCTCCGCGCCCGGGTAGGGATTCTCGCGGGGGCCCTGACGGCGTTCTTCCTGTTGCTGCTCGCGGGACTCTCGCTGTTGGCAATGATGTTGGCCCTCAACGGGGTCAGCGAGGGCAAGGCCGCTGTCGCGATGGGGCTCTGTCTTGGTTTTCAGTTGCTGCTCTTGCTGCCCGGAGGGGCATGGTTGGGAGCATGGGGTTGCCGCTTGCTCTCGGAACGACATCGTTGGAACCAGGCGGCCGCCGTGGCCGTTTCGGTCCTGGGAGTGAGCTCGGTCGCGCTGGTTCTTTCGTTCCTGGCGATCGTCGGTTCTATCTTGATTTCGGGGATAAGGTAATAATCCTTCGTTGGGATGCGAGTTCCCAATGGATTGTGGAATTCGAGGAAATGCCTTTTGAAATGGCGCTCCCACGGGGATTCGAACCCCGGTCTACGCCGTGAGAGGGCGCTGTCCTAGACCCCTAGACGATGGGAGCAACGGCTACGCGCTATAGTGAGATTTGCGGGGCTTGGCAAGTGTTAGGCAGGGGTGCATGGGTTGGGACTATTTTTTTTGGCTTATGGATACCCCCCTTCGCCTTTATCCGGCGAGGCCCACATCGTCGCTTTGAATAAAAATTTGTAAAATTGGCGCTTTCAAAATTTGAACGGATATTTTTGTAAATTAAAAATATTATTATATTTTAATTAGTTAAATAAAAAATTTTGTCACCAGCCGCTTGGCATCCTCCTTGCTTTTGTTTACTCCCGTATCGAATTTTGAAGGAGGCCATGCCATGCACAGCCAAGAATCAAGAGCCCAAACCTACCAAGCCATTCGACTCCATCTGACCAACGTCGTCCACGCCACCGAAACCTCACGAGCGGAGACCCAGTTGCGTCTGGCGGAACGAAAGATGGGGGAGATTGAATCCAACCTGCTGATGGACCCGCAGGTGACCGAGGAACAGATCTATGAAGCGGTAGCCTTCAAGCGGGATCCCCTGTGGCGCCAAGCCGCAAACCGGATCCAAAGTTTTTCCACTGAACGATATTCATTCTTGGCGGTCGCCTAATTTAAGGAGTTTGTCATGGAAAAAGTTTATTCCCACCAGAATCATCCCACCCCTGCTTATCCCAAGGAATACACCTACGGCGATGAACAGGATTACGCGTACGACTTCGACGGCGGCCCATCGGATGGGTACATTCATCCCTCCGGCCAATCCCCGGGAAAAACAGGCAAGAATGACGCGCCTCGATCCCGCTCCGGCGAAATGGATGACGATTTCGAAAAATGGCTCGAGTCGCAGGGTTCCAAGACGAAAGAAACCGATTCAGAAAAAGATCCCAAAACGGAAAACCTTCCTTACCGTCTCCAAGATGGAGTCCGTGTTTACGACGCTAAAGATGGCGACCGAGACCCGAATTACGATTTTGAACTCGAGATCAACGGAGAAAAAAATACCAGCGCCGTCGAAACGGCGGGCAGCGTCACCCTGAACCTGCCGAAAGACGCCGTGGCGAAGATTTCCCAGTCGGGGAAATACCTGGTCGTCAAATGCAAGAAAGAAACCGTCAAAATCGACCTGAATAAGGCCTCCAGCATCCATTTCGTGGGCGGCAAGGTCAGCGGGGACGTCGAGAACTCCGAGAAAAAAATCACCACCGACCAAGGTGTATTTATTCCCGAGAAAGACATCACTAACCTCGAAGATATCTTAGGTGGCTTGTCCGAAAAGATCGGCGCCGTTGAAAAGATCGACCCGCCTAACCCTTCGAGCCCAGGTGCCCCCGTAGATCCGTACTCTCCTATCCCTGGCGTTGGGGTTTCTCCGGACCTCTTGCCTCAGGAAACCAAGATGCCCGAAGAAAAAAAATATATCTTTGGCAAGAAGGTCGCCGACTCGGCCGCGCAGATTGAAAGCGGGAAAAAACAGGTCGAGAAGGTGAAAGAAATCTTCGACGCGATGAGCGAGGCCCTTCGGGAAAAAGATCCCAAAAAGCAAAAAGAGCTTTGGGAAGACGTCACGGACAACTTGAAGGATTATGTCACGCAGGATAAGGAAGGCGGCGATGCCAACAACGTCGGCCATATGATCGGCGGAATCCTCATGGAGGAGCTTGGTGGCAAGCGGCAGCTCGCCTCCGTCTTCGAAAAAGGACTGATTCCCGAGAGCTTTGGCGAGGCCATCCTCACCGCCTTGAAAGCCCATCCCTTGGAAACCACAGACATGGCGGACGTCGAATCCTGGTACCAAGGCGGAGCCTTAGCCACGATAACCCACGGGACCCTCGCCAACGCGTTTGAAAAAGCCGTCCGGGGGAAGGGGGGCAAGGACGAGAATTGATCTCATGAGCTGGAAAAAATATTGTAAATTTGAATCCATTTTATTCCCTGACACGGTTCAAATTTGCGGACCCTCTTAGGGTCTTAAAAAGGCCTTGTTATATTTATTCAATATTTTCATTGGATTAGGCGAAGCTTTGTCTTGAGCCCCCCTTTGGCAAGGCCTTTGCTTTATTAAGCAGGCAAAGGGGGCTCGAATGAAAATCCAAGCTAAAGATTACAATAATTCGGCCAAGCAAAAGTTTTTCCTCGGCGCCAAATCGCAGGCTCGCGTCGGTGGTTTCGAAAGAATCCTCCAAAATACCCTAGGACAATCCGTCCTCATCGCCCAGGCCTCCCGCTCGAAGCAAACCAACACCTCCTCCCAGTGGATCCGCGCCTAGTGCTTCATGCTTTCTTGGGTCGGGCCTAGCCCTGATCTTCTCCTAGCTCCCTTTTGTCCTAGCTTTAACTCCAAGGCCCCGATTTTGTGGGATTCAAAATTGGTATTCCGGAACGGTGTTTACAAAAAATGTGGAACAGGGATTTACAATATTGTTCTCAGCCCGGCCCTCGACCAGCCCAGATCGAATATAAGCGTGGCACGCCGCTGCTTTGGCCTTGGCCATCCCTTTGCAATAGATCAGGACAAAACCTCGAAAGAGGGGATATAAAAACTGGCTCAAAGGCGTAAGGCAAAACCTTACGCCTTTTTTTTTCGGGCAATGGCGATTCGCCACTTTTTAGCAACGCCCGCCTTTCGCCTCCGATAATTTCCTCGAGCCAGCCTGGGACGAAGGTCCATTCCTTCTTCCCGTTCCCTCCTTTCGAACCAATAACCCAACGTTAGCAATTCTGTTCAGAAAGGACTCACCATGTTTTTTCCCATCGCCTTCGCCGCCGTCGCCATGACCCTGCTCAGCGGCTGTTCTTCCCCCGACGACCCCGAACCCGATCCCAAGCACGAACCCGATTGCGGCGACGAGGGAGACGGCGGCGCCGGCCACGCTGGTGCCGCGGGCAAGTCGGGCAATTCCGGTAAAGGCGGCGCCGCCGGTCACGCCGGTTCCAGCGGCGCTGCGGGACATGCGGGCGCTTCGGGTCATGCCGGGACGGGTGGATATTCGGGCGCCAGCGGATACACCGGCGCAGGAGGCAAAGCGGGGTATGCCGGGGCCGCCGGCAAATCCGGCTCCGCCGGAAAAGGCGGCGCGGGCCACGGTGGAACTTCCGGAACCGGAGGTAAAGGCGGTACCGGCGGCAGTGGCGGCAAAGCGGGTGGAGGCGCCGCGGGCAAGTCAGGCGCTGGTGGAAAAGGCATGATGGCTTTTTTTTCCAGTGCGCTGCCGAGCTTCTTCCAAAGAAAAGGTTGAGGCCCCTATTCTAAACTCCCATTACCCAAGGCCCCTTCGGAAGAGGGGGCCTTGGGGCTTTTGATGGGACGGGTTTTCATCGGCGATTTACTATTTTACAATTCTCTTCCCCTGCCAATTTTTCAGGATTACAATTTTGAAATTAAGGTGGGGAAGACTTGGCGCAATCCGGACGGGGTTACAATATCCTTGAAATCCTTGGGGAAGGCTCTTGGGGCAAGGTCTATTCGGCGGACGGGCCCCGGGGGCGGGTCGCCCTAAAATTTCTCCGGCCCGAATTGGGCGACAGGGTCCGCCGCCATTTCCAGGCGGAGGTTCAGCTCCTTTCCCGGCTCTCCCATCCCAATCTGGTCCAAATTTACGATTACCTTCCAGGGGACCCTGCGAGGCCCACACTGGACCACTCCGGACCCGCCTTCGCGATGGAGTTCTTACAGGGCCGCGATCTGGAGGGGCTTTTCCGACCTTCCGCCGAGCAAATCTTGGATCTCTTCGCCCAGACCTGCCGTGGCCTTGCCTACCTGCACCGTCGCCAAATTTTTCATCGCGACCTCAAGCCCTCCAATTTATTCCTGACCCGCGACGGCGATGTCAAAATCTTGGATTTCGGCCTGGCGATCGAAGGGGGCGGGACGGCGGCGGAGGCGCCGATCGGCACTTTCGCCTTCGCGGCGCCCGAGACCTATCTTGGCGATTTCGATGCGCGCAGCGACCTATTTTCCTTGGGTGCCCTGTTTTACAGGGTGGCGAGTGGGCAAATCCCGTTCTCCCGCCCCTTGTTGCCCTCGACTTTGGCGGAATTTCCCGTCCCCGTCCCCCTCCAATCGCTGCGTCCGGACTTGCCGGAATACTTCTGCGACCTCGTTCACCGCCTGCTCTCACCCGTCCCCTCGGAGCGGCCCGCCTCGGCGAAAAGCTTGCTGAGGTTCCTCGCCCTGCACCGGAAGTTGGACGATGCGGAACCTGACCCAGCGGAACAGGATCCCTGGGACGAGAAAATTCCCTTGGTCGGACGCCGGGCCGAACTGGCGAGCTTCCAACAGGCGCTCCGTCCGGACCGAGACGAAGCGAAGCCCCGGACCTTGGCGATCACGGGCCCCACCGGCGTCGGGCGCAGCCGCCTGCTCGAAGAATTCAAATGGCAGGCCTTGCTCCAGGGAAATCTTTGGATTCCCTTGCGGCCGGAGGACTCCGAAACTTGGCTGTCTCGATTGCGAGTGCGGCTGGGACTTGCGGAAACCCTGGAAGCGAGCTCCCTGATCGAGGAAGTTTCAGGTCTCCTCGATGCCTTGGAACGAACTCCAAACATCTTGGCCTGCTCGGACCTGCAGGATTGGTCCAACGTCGCGCGGGATCGGCTCGCCTTGTTGCTCAGCCTCGCGCGGGAGCAAAATCGCAGACTGTTCGTCGTGACCGAATGGAACAGCGATCGACTGGCGGCCCATGATTGGGAAGACCGGCTCCAAGCGCTCGACCTCGATCTCGAGACGATGCGTTTGAACGACCTCGAGCCCGGCGCCTGCCTTCAATTGATCAAGCTCGCCGCCGGCGATCGAAAAATACCGGGGGAAGCCTTGGCTCAGATCGCGGAAACCAGCGGCGGACGGCCGATCCTGGCTTTGGCAGGCTTGCGGGAATTCGCCACCGGGGAGCGCTCTCCGGCAACCCTGCTCGAGGTGGCCCAGCGTCAGATCCAATCCTTGGACGAAGAATCCCAAATGCTGCTTGCCTTGCTGTGCCTGCACCCACAGCCGGTTTCCATGGCGGAGATCGTGGGTCTCGAAGCCAGCTCGGGAACTTCCTGGGAGGACTCGCTGCTTACCTTGCAGGAGCGAGGCATGCTGAACCTGCGCTCGGACGACCTTTGGCAATTCCGCCACGGCTCCTTGGTCAAGGCCTATCGCGAGTGTTTGCCGGAACCGATTCGTCGAGGCGCACATTTGCTATGGCTGAAGTTCTTGCGCCCTCGGTCTCCGGATTCTGAAAAGTCCCCCGAGCTGCTCCTCGCCCTCGTTTCTCACGCCCTGGCGATCGCCGATACGGAAACGCTTGCCACCTATGGCATTGCGGCCCTTCAAATCTTGGAGCGGCGGGGCGAGCTGGTGCGGATGCTCCACTGGTCCGCCGCGCTGTTAAAGGTTCCCAGCCTGGAAATCGACCGGGTGTGGATCTTCGCCCTGCGCGGGCCGGCCCTCTACCGTTTGGGGAGATTCGACGAGGCGCTCGAGGCCTATCGGTTCTGGCGGGAGATTCGCGAGGATGATGGGAGCGGGCTGGTGCCGACCCGATATCACTTCTACCGAGGATTGGTCTATTTCACCGCGGGGGAGCGGGATAAATCCGCGCAGGAATTGCAGCTGGCCCTCCAATCGGGCGACGGCCAAAGCCAGCCGAGCCTACGTCCCTGGCAGGCGCGTGCCCACAATCTGCTCGCCGCCTTGGCGGAAAAGACTGGGGGGCACGCCGACGCCCATGCGCACCTGCTATCGGCCTTGGCCTTGGCCCAATCCGATCCGGCTTTATTGGGAGAGACCGAGCAACGCTTGGGGATCCTCGAGCAGTCCCGACTCGATTATTCCGCGGCGGAGCATCATTTCAAAAATTCCCTGGCCGAATACCGGAAGGTGAAAAATCCCCAAATCGAGGCGATCGCGCTGAACTTCCTGGCTATGCTCGATCGGGAGCGCGGCGCTCTGGCTTCGGCCGAATCCTGGCTTCACCAGTCCCTCGCCCTCGCTCGCGAAGGGGGCGAGCTCCTGCAATACGCGCGATACCTCGGAAATCTAGCCCTGCTGCAAATCGAGCGAGGCAACCTCGCCTCCGCCCGCGAATCCTTGCAAGAGGCGCAGCCCTTGGTCTCGGCCTTGGGACACTCGGAAGACAAGGCGATCCTGGCCATCGCGTGGGCACTGCTTTTCTCCCACTCCGGCAACGACCCACAAACCCAAAGATGGCTGGAGAAATTGGACGCCGAGCTTGAAAAAGCCGAGAGCCCCGAGTTACGGGGCGCCCGAGCCTTGTTGGACGCCGAGGTCTGCTACGGCCGCAAAGCCTGGGAAGCGGCGCGCAGCGGATATCGGGCGGCAATGGCATTGGCGGACGTCTCGGAAATCTTTCGCTGTCACGCGCGCCTCGGCCTTTTGAAGGCGGAGGCGCGGGGCGGCGATCGGCGTGCCTTGCGGGAGGCCTTGCAGGACTTCCCGCCACCAGTCCTGGGGCAGGCCTCCCTCTTGTCCACCTTGCTGGCCTTTTACCGCTTTGTGACCGAGCCGGCGGAGGCCCAGAGTAAAGAAGGGCTTCGCGCAATCCTGAACTCCCTGCAATCTCTTGAGAATCCCTGGCAACGTCGCGATTGCCTGCTCCTCTTGGCCGCCTATTTTTCCCGGGGCGGCCTCGACAAAATTGGGCGGAAGATTTTTCTGGCCTATCGTGAAATATCCGAACAGATTCGAAACCAGCTACCGGAGGAAATGAAAATGGACTTCGAAAAAAATCAGAGCCTGCGTTCGCTTGAGGAGGCCTTGGAAGGAAAACCCAGCCAAGCGAAGCCGGCTGACAGCCCTATATCCGCGAAGGACAGTCCGGCGGCGGCCACCCGCTCGCAAATTTCGGAGGCGCGTTTCCGGCAATTCTGCGAGATCAACCGGCAGATCTCCGAAAAGACCGATTTGAACGAAATCCTGGAGCGCGTCATGGACGCGGCGATCGAACTGACCGGCGCCGAACGGGGATTCTTGCTGCTAAAAGACGAGAAGCAAAAATCCGAACCCTTCCGGGGCTTTCAAATCAAGACCGCGCGCCGCATCAAGCATCAGGCCATCCAAGAGGAGGAATTCCAATTCTCGCTCGGCGCCGTGAAGGAGGCTTTTGCCCAAGGGATCCCGCTCGTCACCAACAATGCCAGCGTTGACCCCCGCTTCCAAGAAATGCGTTCCGTGGTGCAGTACCAGCTGAAATCCATCCTGGTGGTTCCGCTGGAGGTTGGAGCCGAACCTTTCGGCGCCATCTACCTCGATCACCGCTTCGAACCGGATTGCTTCGCGTCGCAAGACGTCGTCCTGTTGAGCGGATTCGCCAGTCAGGCGACCTTGGCGATCCAAAAGGCCCAAATGATCGCCGCCTTGAACCGCGCGAAAGAAAATCTGGAGGAGCAGGTCCAAGAGCAGGCCCAGCACATCGAGGTGCTCAACGAGGAGCTCTCCCAAAAGCAGGTCGCGCTCAAGTACGAGTACCCGGAGATCATCGGCCGATCGGCGGCCATGATGCGGGTCTTCCAGTTGTTGGACCATGTCACCCAAACCAAGATCCCCGTCTGGATCTTCGGCGAATCCGGCACTGGCAAGGAGCTGATCGCCCGTTCCCTGCATTTCAATAGCCCACGAAAGAAAGCCCCCTTCGTCACCGAGAACTGCAGCGCAATCCCGGAGAATTTATTGGAAAGCGAGCTGTTCGGCTTCAAGCGGGGCGCCTTTAGCCAGGCCGATCGCGACCGGATTGGCCTCTTCGAGATGGCCAATGGAGGCACCTTGTTCCTGGATGAAGTCGCCGACATGTCCCTTGCGATGCAGGCCAAGCTCCTACGCGTGTTGCAGGAGGGCGAGGTCCGTCCCTTGGGCTCGAATAAGACAGTGAAGATCGACGTGCGCCTGGTCACCGCCTCCAACCGCGATTTGCGGCGCATGGTCCAAGAGGAGAAATTTCGCCAAGATCTCTTCTTCCGGATCAACGGGATGACCGTGCCTTTGCCGCCCCTGCGTGAGCGGTTGGAGGACATTCCGCTCTTAGTCCACTTTTTGACGAAGAAGATCGCTAAAGAATACGGGCTCAAACCAAGTGCCTTCCAGCAGGACGCCATCCAAGTGCTGATGCGGCGAACCTGGCCGGGAAACATCCGTGAGTTGGAGGGGGCGGTGCGCAACGCCTTGTTATTCGCCGGCGGGAAGTCGGTAACCGGCAAGATGCTCCTGCTGAGCGAGGGTATTGCGCCCGCTCCACTCGCTCTCGAGAGCGGGGCCGCTGAAGAGAGGCCTTCGTCGGAAACTAATCCTCCTATTCTCGACGCCCGGCAAGATGCCGAGCGAAAAAAAATCCTCTCGCTCGCCCGCAAGCACGGCGGCGACAAGAATCGAATCGCGGAGGAGCTCGGAGTCTCTTTGAAGAGCGTCTATAATATGATGGATCGTTACGGAATTCCGAAGAAGAAAAGCCAACTTCAGAAGTTTTTGCGGGGATAGTTTATTCGAGATCGATGGCGGGCTTCTCCTTCAACAGCGGAGGAGTCGTGCCGCCGTCCAAGGAATTGGCTTGGGGGATCACAGGGGCGGCTTGTACCCCGACAGGGGCAGGGGGTTCCGCTTGGACCGTGGTCTCTCGCTCTAAAGTCTTGATTTCCCGGATCCAACCCTCTTTCGGAATGCAATCCGGAGACTCAACGCATTCTTTTTGCATCCCTAATCCTTCGGGCTGATAACCTTCTTGGTCATTGAGGAAGAAATACCAAGAGGTGCGAGTCAGCTTGCCGTCCTTCACCGAGGTTCCTCCGGGGGTGTAGATCACCTCGAAATGCCTCGCTTCCCCCAAGGCGTCCCCCAGGCGCGTCTCGACGAATCGGTTTGCCTGGGTGTCTGCGATGCGGAGAACCCGGTTGGCGGGGCAAAGGCGGGAGCTCTCGCCCTTTCGATAACACGTAACCTGGCCGGAGATTTTTTGCTGGGGGGTCCCCGTGAGGGAGTCGTTGGCGGGAGGAAGCTGTTCGTCGGAGAATTTGACCAGGATATAGAGAAGATCGTCGCCCCGTTCCGATTGCACTCCGGGAGCGCCTCCCTCCATGGTCACGGGAACGGCTCGGGTATCCCCTCCGCCGACGCCGCCGCCACCGGGACCGGTGGCCATGCCCGAACAGGCGGTCAAGATCGACAAAAGGAGCCAGGGCAGGGTGTGACGCGACATTTCCATGATAGTCCTGGAAGACATGACCAAAGTATCGGCTGGAGGTCTCCTCGCTGTTGCCCCCAGAAATTTTAGCGAGGATCTCCCGAAAAGGGAAACAGGGGTTTTCTGCCGGAAAAAAAATCGTTCCTAATAAAATTGAAAATTTGAATTTTTATTAAATACAAACTAATTACAAAATCTTTCGAAGACATGGCCATTCATTTTTAACCTCTTGTTTTTATTTAAATTTTTATAATTGATGCATTCGGCACAAGGCTTGCTTTGCTACTAGGCAGACCTAAGGAGGGTCGCCGAAATGCAAAGCGCCTTATTAAATAAATCGAATTACTTCCGCCCAGTGTCCGCGGAACAGCCACATCCCGCCAACGCCGCCGGGAAATCCTTGGCGTACAACCAGAGCGCCAATTCCAATCAGAAGCTCAAGGCTTGGTACGAGCAAGCCTATGCCTATTACGGGGCCGTGATCTCGGGCGCCGAGACGTCACCCGATCCTAAGGCCTGGCAGGGTTTTCTGGATCAAATGGAGTGGGCCTCCGACCAGCTCGGTTACGCGGGCCCACAGGGCGCGGGCGCCCAGGGATTTCCTCAGCAGGGAGAAGATACCTTTCATCCCCACCAGCCTTCGGTTCCCAACGGCGCGACCCTCGGGCCGATGGGGACCTTGGTGTGGAACTCGCCTACCGCGGACATCACCGACGTCGGCGGTAAAGAGACTCACGATATCTGGAGCGACGAAGTCAACCTCGCGGTCCCCAGCGGCGCCGCAACGGTGACCTCCAGGGTCACGAGCGACACCCGGCTCAGCCCTCCCGAACAGGTCTTGGTGATCGAGGTCACGGATAATTCCACGGGCTCGAAAAACGTCTACTTCGTTCACGATTATGAGGACGCCAAGGTCAAGATCAAGAGCGCCAAACAAAAACAGGTGCAGGACTCCACCAACGGCCTGGTCGCTTGGGAAGAGCTCAAGGCGGACGGCGAATCCAACGGAGAGAAAAAGGACGCCAGCATGGCGGGCGAGGTCCAGGCGGACGGAAGCATCGTCTACGAGCCGGAGTTCGCGGGCGAACCGATTCAATTCTGGGCCAATCCAGGCCAGGACCAGACCCATGTCGTTTATTCGGACGCAAAGATCGCGACCAAGCCCTCCGACGAAGTGGCGGTCGCGAAAAAATCCGACGGGACGATCGAAGTGCTGGTCCAGCACAAGGACGGTTCGAAGGACAGTTACGAAATCAAAAAGGGCTACAAGGTCGATATCCAAGCCAACGTCGAATACGTCACCGTTTCGGGCAAGGCGGCGAATCAGTGCATTCCCGAAGACCTAAAAGACCGCGTGACCCTGAATGGCGGCGTCGGCAAGAAGGAGGGCGACGACACCGGCGGCAGCAACGTCGATGAGATGTTGGACAACTTGATGCAGGCGGCGGGTTTGGAAGACCCGAAACAGGTGTTCAGCGCGCTGCAAGCGGCCGGCTACAACTACAAGGACAAAGAGGCCCTGAAAAAGGCCATCGAGTCGGGCGAATTCCCTCCTGCGAAGCCGGACGCCCAACTAACGAACTTTTTCATGGCCATCGATTCCAAGTTCAAGTCCGCCCTGGGCAAGTTCGGCAAGGCCAACTGCAAAACCGCCATCGAACACGCCGAGGCGCTGCTGAAGGCGGTCTATCCCGCAAAATCGGGCTTCATCGTCTCGGCCGATTATGACGATTCGGCGAATTCCTACAAATACTCGGTCACCGTGAACGGCGTCCCGGTTTACTCCTTCAGCGAGACGAAATCGAACAGTTAAATCGCCATTAAAATGCAGCCTCCGTCTCGGCAATTTTCTTCCATGGGTAAACATCCTGAGGGGCCGAGACGGGGGCCTTTTAAAAAGGAATATCTTCCTCAACAATCTCGCCGATGCCCATGACCGGGGCCATTCTGGTTGCAGATCTCAAGCTTCGCCCTGGGATTTGGGCAGGAACAGCAGGGGAAGGTAGCGCAAGGCCCAGATCCCGAAGGCCAGGCACCAGAATAATCCCGCCCAATAGTTGCGCAGCCACAGGCTCGCGCTGCCGCTGAACAAGACCGGGATGAAAACCCGCCACAGCCCGGCGATCTCCATCAGGAGGATGGCTGCGAGGGTGTATTTGTCCGCCTGGATCGGGAAGCCGCCGTGCCCCCTCACCACCCGGGTGCTGATCGCCAAGATCAGGGTCCCGAAGGCCCCGATGTAGAGGGCGTGGAGCGAGGGCGTTCGCAGGACGGGATAGACCTCCGCGGCGCGATGGGCGAGGTGATAGAGCAGCTCGTAGCCCGAGAAACCCAAAAAGACCAAGATCCAAGACAGGCCCAGGAACAGGACGAAGAGGATCGGCGTCTCCTTGGCCTGCCAGGGGCGCCACCGCCACCATTCGGTCGCCAGGACCGCCAGGAGCGCCAGGTTGATCGACCAGGAGGCGTAGTGTTGGCGCGGACTGCCGGCCCATCCGGTGACCAAGAGGATGCGCAGCAGGATCAGCAGCGTGACGATCAGCAGGGTGTGCGCGCCGCGCCGCCCGGTATATTCCTCGATCACCCGGCCCGCGAAGAAGGGCACGATCCGATAGGTGATGGCGATGACCAGGAGGAAGAGATAGCCGTAGGTGCCCAATTCGATGCTTAAGGTGTAAAAGGTGAAGCTGGAACCCAAGGCGTAGTAACCGTAAGAGAGCAGGCTGCCCAGCGTGCCGAAACCCAGCGCGAGCAAGAGGAAGCGCGGCTGCCGGTCTTCCCGCCATTTTCCCGAGCGCCAGTAGAGTCTTGCCAAGAAAAACCAGAGACTCAAATAAGTCAGCCCTTCCAGAAGCCAAGCCGCCCACATCCAGGCCTGGGCATGCAGGGCCCCCAGGACGAAACATGTCTGCCCCGCAAGCAGGCCGAGGAACCAAGCGAGCACCGCCTTCGGGGAGGGGTGGTCCATTCCGATGAAGCGGGGGAAGGCGGTGAGGATGAAGCCGAAGACGTAGCACCCCAATACCCCGTAGAGCATGAGGTGGGAATGGACCTGGTTGGCCCCCTCCCGCGGCTCTAGCCAGAGGATGCCGTGGTCTTGCAGATGGAGCCAGGTGAACCAAACCCCGACGGCCACGATGGCGGCGAGGGGGCCCCCGCAAAAGAACAGGCGGTAGGGTTCTAACAATAAGTTCTTAACTCGCCTTGGGCCCATTGTCTGTGAGGGATCCTATTCCGTCCTCTGTCTTCGGATATGATCTAAATCATACGGAAATATTGGCAAGGAATTTACAATATCCAGCAATGGGGAGGTCCTATGGCGGTGGCCCGTGAGACCCTCTTATCGGCCCTGGAGTCCTTGAAGGAATTGGAAGAGTTCGCGGTGGCGAACCTCGCCGAGGTGGGTCGGTATAACTTTTCGGAATTTCCCCCCACACAACGGGACAAGATCCGCCGGCTCCTGCAGCGCCTTCAGGAAGACAGCGTCCATCACGAGGACATGCTGGAGGAAATCGTCGCGAGGCTGCGCCGATGAGCCCTGCTCGAAAAATTTACGGAGAGCTGATTTTGAAGGAATTTCAAACCATCCTGGCCTTGGAGGAAGAGGCGGCCCGCCTCTATCGGCAACTGGCCGAGGACTGCGACGATGCGCTGGCGAGCGAGATGCTGCTTCGGATCGCCAGGGACGAAACCGCCCATGTCGCCATCGCCCAAGAACTCGTGAAGTTGGCGAAGCGTTGGGTCTCCCCTTGAAATCATGCCCCCACGACGTTCCCTGAATTATTGGGTGCTGTTGGTCTTGGCCCTCGCGGCCTTCGCGGCATGGCTGACGCCGGGAGCCGCCAGGCCCGCAGGTCCGGAGGAAACTCCCGCGGCGTCCAGTAATAGATGACAATATTTTGGCGATCGGTGGCGCAAGATCCTCAGATTGATAAAGTCCAAGCGGCCCAAGGGGTGGGAGTGAATGGATATGTTTGGCTTTATTTTTCCTCGTAGCTTGGCATGGTTGTTGCTGAAATACTCGTATTGGTTGGGTTAGGAAACGAGTATGCAGCGAAAACCAAGTCTTCCCTCGCCGTGGGCTGTTTGCCTTAATCTTTCCAGCTATCTCTTCATCCTCCCGGTTCTGCTCACCGAAATTTTCCTCGCACCTCCCGGTTCGCTTTGGGCGGCGGGCCCGGTGGAGCGGGGTGTGCTATTTTAGGAAGGATTTTATGCAAAAGTTATTCGGTTCATCCATCCCAGGTCTCATGGTGGTTATCGCGAGCACTGTTCTCTTCACCTCCAACTCCTTTTCACAAATCGTCCGGTCCAAAACTCCGGAAGGGGAGTTGACCACAACCCTGCGGGCGCCTGCGCCCCCTGCCTGCGGATTTATCTACACCATTGCGGGCAATGGAATAAAAGATTTTAACGGGGATGGCTTGGCCACAAACGTGAGTTTGAATTGGCCAGAAGGTCTCGCCGTGGCGAGTAATGGCAATGTTTACGTCGCGGACTCCGGAAATGACCGTGTGCGAATGATGACTCCGGAGGGGGTCCTTACCACGATTGCCGGCGATGGATTGCTAGGCAATTTTAACGATGGGGTGCCGGCCCTAAACGCAAGCCTTTCTAAACCACATGGACTCGCTCTTGACAGCCTTGGAAATCTTTATATCGCAGACTCAGGTACCAACCGCGTACGGAAGGTTTCGCCGGACGGCGTCATCACCACTGTCGCCGGGAATGGCGACACTGGTTACGGCCCCTACAAAGGCAACAAAGGCGTAGACGCGAAGAGTGTAAGTATGACATCAGTCTCGAATGTTGCCGTTGATAGTGCCGGCAATCTTTTCGTCGGAACAGCTCAAAGTGTCTTTAAAATAACCAACGGCAAAATCAGCGATTTCTTCAATATCCCAAATCACGGTATCGCGCTGGATCCGGAAGGAAATTTATTTGTGAGCCTTTGGGCCGGCTCCTCCTCGAGTGAATTTAATAAAACGATGATTGTTAAAGTCCTTCCCGATGGGCAGGTGGCCCCCGTCGCTGGCAATGGAAAAACATGGTGGTATGGTGACGCGATAGAAGGCGACGCAACGAGTGTTTCCTTATATAGTCCGACAGGACTTGCCTTTGATCATTTTGGAAATCTTTATTTCGCAGGTGGAAATTCCATATGGAAAGTCTCCAAAGGCATGCTCAGTGTCTTGGTGGTAGGCGCTAGTAAGGACTCTTCAACATTCTTGGGTGATGGCCAGCCAGCCTTGGGAGCCAGCATTTCTGGCGTCTGGTTCACGGCGCTCGACACCGCGGGCAATCTTTATATCTCGGATACGGAAAATCATCGCATTCGTAAGATTTATTGCGCCGCGACGATGAAATATAAGCCTTGAGTGAGAGACTATTCGAGGAGGAGAGGTATGAAAAAGAAATTCAGCTTAAGCAACGGAGCCTTCTTCGTCTTGGCGTGGGTCATTTTTCTGATGGGGAATTTGCCATTCGCCTATCCTCAGGACGCAACTCGGTCTCGCACTGTCGTGACTCAGGACGGAGCCGATGGAAGCTCTTCGCAAAATTCAAGCGCCGAGGGGCGCACCTCGGGCGTAGAGGCGCCTCTCGAGGGAGCAGGCCTCCCCGCCGGGAGATCTGAGGAGGACCAGACAGGCGCCCCCCCCCTAGGAGAATTCAAAAAACCGATGGGAACTATCTTGGATCCGGAGAATTTTAAAAATAAATTTGTGATGAAAAGATATTCCCAGTTGGCCCTCGGGCCTAATTACACGCTGGTGTTAACAGCCCGCGGTACCGTCTGGGGTTGGGGGTATAATATTAATGGTAATTTAGGCCTTGGGAAATTTTCGAATAGTGAACCCTCTCCCGTCAAACTCCCGGTCCTTAAGGACATTGTTGAAATCGGTGCGGGTTTGATGCATGCCTGCGCCTTGACAAAAGGGCAGGATGTTTATTGCTGGGGTCATAACGAGTTGGGCCAATTGGGGACCGCCTCTCCCTTAAATGCCGCCAATTCCCTCCCGAGTAAGGTTCCGATTGATGGAATTAAAAATATTTCGGTTGGTTCTTTCCTCTCTTGTGCCCTTTCTGCCAATTACGATTACGCTTCGAGCCAATCGGGCGAAGTTTTTTGCTGGGGAGACAACGGGGCAGGAGAATTAGGGATCCAGGTCAATAAGTCACCCAGCGCCAATACTTACAATTACCCCGTCAAAAGTAATATGTACGGCATTGTTTCGATGACCGCGGGGCAAAGCCACACTTGTGAATTAATTGATCCCAATGCGACACAATCCACTCAAGCCTATAATCCGACGGAGGCTTTGGCTTTGCCAATTTGTTTTGGTGAGAACACCTACGGTCAATTGGGGACGGGATCGACACAAACGGGCAATCTTCAAGATTCCACCTGGGTGAAAACCTTTTCAGAGGGTAAATTGCATCAAATGTCTGCAGGGGCTGCGCATACCTGCGCTTTAACCACGAAGGATAATTCAGGCCTAGTTTATTGTTGGGGCCTTAATGATTATGGCCAGCTTGGTAACTTGACCACAGAAAACTCTTCTGTCCCCACCCAAGTAAAACTTACGGTGACTCAACCCTTGGTCGGAATCAAGGAAGTGAGGGCGAGAACTGCTCACACTTGCGCCGTCACGGACAAAGGCACTGCCTATTGTTGGGGAGGCAATTCAGCGGGGCAATTGGGCGATGGCACTAAGATTGATCATCATAGCCCTGTCCAAGTCATGTTGAGCCCGAGCGTACCCCTGACCGGAGTCAAAACGTTGGGGATTGGAGACTTCCATACCTGTGCGATTGTAAGCATCGATCCCAATAAAGATGACAAGATTTATTGTTGGGGTTCTAATTGGAAGGGCCAATTAGGTTTAGGAGCTGGGGCGCAATCGAGTTCCTATCCTGTGGAAGTGAAGATGCCCATCGAGCTTGCGGAATAACTCATTTCAAAACCCACACTCTTGACGCGACAATATTTTGGCGATCAGTGGCGCAAAATCCTCAGATTGATAAAGTCCAAGCGGCCCAAGGGGTAAAGCGAATTGATATAATTAGCTTTTTCCCCCTCGTGGCTTGGCATGTTTGTTGCTCTATCACTCGTATTGGTTGGGTTAGGAAACGAGTATGCAACACAAACCAAGTCTTTCTTCGCCGTGGGCTGTTTGCCTCAGTCTTTCCTTCTATCTCTTCATCCTCCCGGTTCTGCTCACCGAAATGTCCATCGCACATGCCGGTTCGCTTTGGGATCAAATCGTGGATCCCGTCCAAACTCAAGAAATGGCGGAATGCAAAGAGAACTCCCAATTGTATAACGACGAGCAGGGCACTCAGCCGCATACCCTCCGCAAAGAAGCGAAGGACCGAACGTTTCAATCGGTGGACGGCAAGCCCATGATCACCAGCGGGCGCATCAAGCCCTGCATCACGGTGGACGTGGATAAATTCTTTATCCGCTATGGTTCCTCGGACTTCGGCCTCAAACCCGGTCAAGACCTCGCCATCAAGGACCAAGCCAGCACCAAGAAAATAGACGAGAAGCAATATTCCTACTCGTTCAAGCAATACTTCAAACCGGCGGAGGGGGCGATGGTGCCGGTCTACGGATCGCGGACCACCTTGATCGCAGAGGGCACGAACGTTACCTATTTTACCCAAAACTTCGTGAGGGATTTGGAGACGAAAATCAAATCGACCACGCCCAAGATCACCCTCTGGGAGGCGAAGGAGATCGCCAAGCAGGCCTTAGGCGAGCCTTCGGTGTATGAACCGCCTCCGCCGACCCAATACAGCAAGACTACTTCCCAGGCACCGCAAATTCCGACCGCCGAAGAAGCGGGGCAAAACTCCGAAGAGACTGCGCGCCGGACCGAAATCGATCGGAGAATCCTCGCAGGCGAGCCGACTTCGTCATCCGCGCCGGTCGGTGAAAACGTCGAAGCCAATGCGCCCGTGAGGACCAACCCCACGACCGAAGTCAACGAACCTAATTTGAGGGCGCCCACGGAGCCAACCGCTCCAAGCCGAGAGCTCCCGGTTGGCGCCGGGATCGAGGCCCAGGCGCCCGCAGGCGCCGACACCTCCGGGCGAAATGTTGGATCCGGCTCCGCGGTGGGCGTGCAAACCCCTGCGGAGGCCAAGGCCCCGGGGCCGATCACGGGAGCAGGCACCTCCACGCTGGCTCCTCCGGGCCTTGTGCCCGAGGAAAATCTTAGGATCGGATTCGATGGAGTTCGGGACGCCGAGCATGCCTTATTGGTTTGGAGCTTTACAGAGGAGTCGGAAGAGGGGGAGATTTTTCAGCTTCAAGTTGACGCGATGACGGGAAAAATAATTAACCAAAATAATATTTCTTATTATTTGGAATACCCCAGCCCCATGGGATTGGAGCAGGACCTGCTTGCTGGACAAAATGTAATTAGCACCGGCGTCCCTTACCCGTTTTATGGTAAGGCCCCTGGTTATACGGTAAAATTTACGGGAAGCAAAAACGAAAAGTTTGGCCCGTATAATCTTTCTTGCAAAAAATCCGAGGATCCCTCGGCCCCTTGTCCTTCCAATATTATTCTTATCAACGGCATGGGGAAAAATACCGCGGGGGCCGTGGCTTTTTTCGACGCCGATGGTAATTATACGGATCCCGATCAACAAGCACCGGTTAGTCTTATTAATGTTCTTCAGACTGTAGGAAATTATTTCCAGAAGGTGTATCAGTGGACCGGATTCCAGAACAAACCTGAGGATGTCATCTTTGCCTATCTTAATAACTATCAGAGATACTCACCTCTCTTTAATAAACCCGCACCCTCCTCAAAGTATGTCCATGATCAGTATAAGGAATATTTAGTCTTTAATGGTACTGGGTCGGCAGAATTAAACATGACTCCCCTTGTGAGCATTGACGTCGTGGCCCATGAATACCATCATGGCATATTTGATAATGCAGTTAACCCTGACGAGACCGGAAGCCTCTCGGAAATTATGATGATTGCAGAAGGACTCGCCGATTTCTTCGGTGAGGTGATAGAAAATAACGATGTAAATCCTTGGAAAATTGGCGACCAGATTTTTAAAAACAACACCTTCCTTAGGAATCTTATGGTTCCACATAATGGCAAGGTGCCCTATCCTAATACTTACTTGGGATATTATTTTTTTACAGACAAAGGCTGTCCCAAGGGGGGGGGCTACTGCATACATGATGATCCAAGTGCTTGGGATTGGAATAAAACGACGCCTTGCAACGAGGCCAATTCCTATTGCGATAAAAGACATCGAAACTCGACGGTGATTAGCCATATGTTATATCTTCTTTCCGAAGGAAGTGGGGGGAAATTAGTAGCCAATGATCATAATCACGAAGTGATCATTGCAGGGATTGGAAAAGCACGCACTGCTCGCCTGGCATGGGATACTATGTTTAAACTCGCGCCCACTGATAATATGCGAGATTTCTGCTTAAAATTAGTCAAAGAAGCCGAGGCCACCGCTCAAAAGGAAAGTGATGAAAGCCTAAAAAATACCATAGCCAAATCGGCCCAAGATGCCTGTTTTGCCGTCGGGATACTTTCCCGCAACGAAGTCCGTGAGTATTCCCCCTCTGAAAAAAGTGCCGACAACATGGATGTAGAACCCTGGCCCAGCAAAGTCTCATTCCAGGTTTTCCCCGAAAAGGGAGAGAACCATTGGGTGGCCGAGGTGTCGGACAATGATTTTAACGGCAATTTTGTCCCGACCAGCAAGCAATTTACGCCCGACCTGCAAAGCGATTTTCGCGAGGCCAAGGATGTCATTCAGAAAAACGGAAAATCCTACGTTAATATGGAATTCTACCTTAGGCCGAATAGTGTCTATTTCTGGCATATCTGCGCCGACCCCAATGCCGATCCGGCCAAAAAATCCGAGCTGGGGCTTCCTTCCCAGGCCCAAAAAAATTGTTCGGAATGGAATTCAGAACAGTTCTTCGTAACCGAGAAGAAGTTGTTGAAGGTGAACTATCCCAAAGGTGGTGTCGTTGTGGATTGGGCGAATCGAGATGTTCTCTTTCAATGGGACGGTGTTTCAGGCGCGGACCACTACGTCATCAAATATTATGAAATGCAGAACGACGGCTCCCCCGGCAAGGAGCTGGGCATCGGGACCACGATCGTCCCCGCCGGAGGCAATTCTCAAGACAAGGCGATGAGCGCCCACGGAGTCTTGCAAGGGGCCTATCCCCAGCACGGCCTTTGTTGGAGTGTGCAGGCCTGGGGGCCTAATAATTCCTTGGGGATGGAATCTGGAATCAATTGCTGGAAAGTCAAACCGGAGATCCCCTCCAATTTATCCCCCAGTGGAGAAGGGCCGATGCTTCCGAAAGGCTTTTCGTTTTCGTGGAAAGGTGGGGGTGCCAAAGAATACGACATAGAAGTTTGTCAAAGAAATCCAAATAACAATCAACCAAAGACTTACAAAGATGCGTCCTGTCCAATGCCCAGAGTTAAGGAATCACCCTGGAAGCCTGATGATCCCCAATGGTATCCGGAATGGTATTGGCCCGAAGGGATCTGTTTCCGGGTTGCAGGGGTGAGTGATTTTGAAGTTGAAGGGGATTTCTCGCCTTGGGCTTGTTACCAGCCGAAGTTGCCCGCTCCCAACCTTATTTCTCCCGCAGATAATGCCGTGCTTTCCTATTCACAGGCGAAGACCACTTTCACCTGGAGCGCCGTGCCGGAGGCTAAAAAATACGAGTTTCTCATGGAGAACACGGTGGGATTTAAAGAAGACTCCTATATCACCGCCGGCCCCAACGAGCTCAGCTACACCACCAAGGACGCAACCGACAATACCTCCGCAAAAATTTGGAAGGTGAGGGCCTTGTTCGGTGATGAACTCCTTCCAGGGCCTTATTCCACCCCCCGCAAATTCACCGTTCCTCCGGCGGATAAGCCAACTCTCAAGACACCGGGTGAAGGCGAGCTTATTCCCTACGATGGGGTCCAGAAGAAATTTATCGCACACTATAGCTGGGTCGGCACCCCTAAGGTCCCCGGTTGCGGATATGCCGTCGTTTCGTGGGACGGGGCGGGCAACGCCCCAAATTTTGGCTGCGGTTGTTCCGGACAAAAAGTTTACGAAGCCACCCAGCAACTGGTCTATGCCGAACCCAATCAAAATTGGAACGCCAAGGTGGTGGCGATCGAAGCCGAAGGAAAATGCACCGAGAGCGACGTGGTGCACTTTAAGACGGCCGGATTCGAATGCGGCAACAAGATCGTCGAGCCCGGAGAGAAATGCGACGACGGCAACACTGCGGACGGCGACGGTTGCGACAGCAACTGCACGCCGACGGGGTGCGGTAACAAAATAATGTCGGGAAATGAAGAGTGCGATGACGGCAATTTGGTGAACGAGGATACCTGTACGAGCCAATGTAAATTAAATCAATGCGGAGATGGCGTCCCGGGCGGTCCGAATGAGCAATGCGACCATGGGCAGTCCAATGGGAAGCCAGGCGACAGCTGTGGCGCTGATTGCAAACTGAAATGCGGCAACGCTAAGGTAGAAGAAAATGAGGAATGTGACGACGGCAATCAGAGCAACAACGATCAATGTTTAAATGCATGCGAGTTGAATGTCTGCGGTGACGGGTATGTCTATACCGGCAAAGAACAATGCGACGATGGCGGTTACAACGGCCAGCCGGGCCATTGCAACAAGACCTGCGACGGCACTGTGCCATTGCCTGCGAAATGCGGTGACGGCAAAGTCGATCCCGGCGAGCAATGCGAGCCGCCCAATACCTCCACCTGCGACAGCACCTGTCACACGATTGCGTGCAATCCGCCCACTCTTGCGCCCCCAGATTTGGAGGTTTCCCCCATTCTCGGCACTGTTTATTATCAGGGAACTCCGGCTAGCATGGTCTCGGCCCAGGCTCAGCTCTCTTGGGGCGCAGTCCCTGGTGCCACTAGCTATCGGGTTGAGATCATCGACTCTAAAAATCTGAATATCATCAATGGGTGTGATCCGACCCATTCACCGATCTTCTTGGGCCAATGCGTGTCGCCCTTGATCAGCGGGGATAAGTACATCATCACCGTCAAGCCCAGGGGTTGCGGCAAATTGGGGCCCTCGGCGATACCCCTGGGTGTTGTGATCCAATAAATCGGGTAGGCTATTTTTTTCGCAGCTTCGCGTTGGCGACGATCTGCCACCGCAGCAAATACTCGAGGCGGGCGCGCAGTGGTTTTAAAAGCTCCGGATCGCTGATCGCCAGGTGCATCCCGTCCTCGTCCTCGAGCTCTAGAGAGCCGAGGCGAAAGGTGCCGGCGGATGCCGGGATCAAGCGGAGGAGGTGGCGGTCCTCGTTGGTATCGATCCAGAAGAGCTCAACCCGATCTCCCACGCGCCCCTTGACGATTTTCTTGGCGTCTAAGGCCTGCTTGAAGGCAGCGAAGAGCTCATGGGCGAAGACGAGGGATTCCTCGAAGCGAAATTGGGCCCTTCTTGTCTCGGAGGCCGTCGCCAGCTCCGGGCGCACCTTGCCCCAGCGGGCCGCATCCGCCCTAAATTTGTCGTGGGTCGTGATGGCCCGAAAGGTCTCGGCCTCGTCGGTGGCCTCGGTGAAAATGTCCACCAGGTGGACGCCCTTCTCGGTCGCGACGTCTTGATCCACCTGCACGGTGCGGTCGCGATACCGCAGCAAGATTCTCTCTTTTCCGAGTTCGATGAGTTCAGGTTTTCGCGAAGGGTCGACCATGGTCATAACAGGAACCTCTCTTTGACTGCCGTTGCGGTTAGCGCGGGTGCCGGGAAAAAATGAGGCTGATTTTAAGGGCTCCTCGGCTGCCCATTGAATTCCACAAGATGAGGAGAACGGATCGAATTTCTTAGTTCAACCATCTTATCCTCGCTGATGGAGTTACTTCTTAGGTCTAAGGAGCGCAGCCCGCTCAAATGAGGGCTGCGCAGCAGGGCCCTGGCTCCTGGGTAGCCGATATCGGTATCTCTCAGGATCAAATGCCTAAGCCTGCTTAGGCCTCTTGATCCGGCCAGGACAAGAGCTCCCCCATTGCCTAAAGAATTTCCGGAAAGATCCAGCGAATCGAGATTTCTCCAGAGGTCGGATTCGGCAAAGGCGCGAAGCCCCGACTCGGTGATTCCGTTATTTCTTAAGCCCATCGCTTGGAGTTCGCTCCAATAGAAGGATTGGGCCGAAATTCGAGCGCCTTCTTCTCCCACATTGAACGAATATAAAGACAGGGCTCGAAGCCAAGACGAACCCTGAATTTTGAATGTGATCGCTCATAATCCTAAGCAATACTCGATGCACTTCAGAGTCGGTTTAATGACAGGACTGCGCTGCGGAAATGCAGCTTTGATAACTATTCCCACAAGAATTCGAATCGGGTCCGGCGAGGTTGGTGCATGCGATATAAACAGCCCCGCATTGGGCCATGACATTTTCTTCGCATTCGGCCTTGGAAGAGAAGCTAGTTCCTAAAACCTCCTCGTCCCCTTGATAGTTTGGGAGAATCACATGCCCTAGAGGTTTGGCCTGGGCCAAAATCGGCGCCGATAAAATGACCAAAGTGAATAAGAAGAGAAAGATTTGGCGAGTTAGCTTGTTCATGGTTCCTCCTAAAGTTGGTATCCAGACGAATTCATGTCAGCAGATAAAAGCAAAACCAATGCCAGTGGTTATAGTTAAGATGTCATTTAATTTCAGTTGGTTGGCTTGGCGTTGGGCGCATCCCAAGGCCTATTGGGGGTAAATTTACGGTAAGAGACTGGATCCAAGCCGATCCCTTTCACGCTCAGGATGTCATGAACTATTACAATTCCATTTGCCGAGTCTGGCAACTATGGCGCCTTTTAAAGCCAAATCTCTTCTAGTTAACAATTAGCTGTTTCATGGTTTTTTTTAAGGATTTTTTTACGGATTTAAAAGGATAAAATTTACGGCAAGCCGCTTAAATTTTACCGTAAATTTTTACCATGGTTGATTTGCAGATTATAAATATAAAATAAATCAATAGGTTAACAAAAGTCGTTCAAATGGCATCTGCTTTGCTTCTCCTGAGTTGCCGGAATGAATCGGCGAATTTTACCTTTTAGGAGTGATTATGAGCCAAGCAATGAATCCTTTAGAAAGAGCCGGAGCAGCCCTCGGTGAATGGGCGACTTGTATGGAAGAGAGGGTGCATGACACAGGTGATGCGGGCAATGTGTTGGTCTGTGCGGATGAAGACACACGAACCCTCGCGGTGGCCAAATTTGGAGATTACAGCCCGCTGGCCAGCTCTGCAGGCCAAAGCGACTCTTTCACCTTGGATGATCAATCCCTTTGTCAACTAGAACAAGCGTTTAGACCCGTCGCCACCGAAGAATCATTCGGCCAGCAGCTCACGCAGTTTACTCAGGAACTTCGTTCAACCGAAGCTACCCTTCAAGATTCTTCGCTCTCTCCCCAGGAAGCAGTGAAAAAGGCCGAAGGGCACCTTGCTTCAGCGATAGAGTCCTTCAATAAAATACAGGAGTCCCATGCCTGTTCTCCCAATTTAGCCAAGCGTATTGAAGGAATGGCGGAGAAGGTCCAGAAATTTGCAGAAGAGAAAGGTATCCCCCCTTCCCACGGGCGAAGGGTGGGCGAAGAGGTTTCAGGGATTTTGGTTAGGCAGCATGAAATGGTAGTGAGTGCCGAACCTAAGGAAAGACCCATTTTGTTAAAACCCCTGCATCCGATGACTCGCTAGGGAATTTTTCAGAGGCAATATTTTGGCGCTCGGAGGTGAGCTGTCTCTCATTTTGATAAGCTTCTAGGGGGCAAAGTTCGGGGCAACTGAATATCTTTGGCTTTTTTTGTGGGCTTGGTTTGGCACGTTAGCTGCGCTCTTAACTACTCGGTTGGGTTAGGTGCTTTGGAAGTTTTAAAATTAAAAAGGCCGAAACAGCGACGGAGGATTTATGAGACATTTGCTTCTTTGCTTAAATCTGGTTTTACTTATGCCCCTTTTTTCTACCCTATGAGATTGAAAATAATTGGCGCTCTAGGAAAAAGTGGGGGGGGAGGCTTTAGTGCCCTTCTGTTGTTCAACGAGTAGAGGATCCTAGGTGCCGAATGCGCATTCAGGTTTTACAAAAAGCCGTTTCGAGGAGGAGAGGTATGAAAAAGAAATTAAACTTGACCAAAAAAACTCTCACCATCTTTCTTACGGCCTTTGTTGTGATGGGATATTTGCCTTTCGCCCATCCTCAGGATGCAACTCGGTCACGCCCTGGCGTGACTCAAGACGGAGACGGTGGAAACCCACCGCAGAATTTAAGCACCGAAGGGCGCATCTCTGGCGTGGAGACCCCTTCCGGGAGTGAAGGGGGGGGGATCTCTTGATGACCCAACAAGCCCCTTGGGAGAATTAAAAAAACCGGGGGCTATCTTGGATCCGGGGATTTTTAAAAGTAAAACTCTGATGAAGAAATATTCCCAGCTGGCCCTGGGGCCCAATTACACTCTGGTCTTAAGCAACTATGGGGCGGTCTGGGGCTGGGGCGCTAACAACAATGGTAATCTGGGCATTGGGAAATTTTCGAATAGTGAACCCTCCCCCCTCAAACTCTCAGGTATCAAGGATATTGTTGAGATCGGTGCGGGTTTGGTGCATGGCTGTGCCTTGACAAAAGGGCAGGATGTCTATTGCTGGGGTAATAACGAGTTGGGCCAATTGGGGGCCGCCTCTCCCTTAAATGCGGTCAATCCCCTTCCGGGTAAGGTGCCGATTAATGGGATAAAGAAAATTTCAGTGGGTCTTTTTAATACCTGCGGTCTTTCCGATAAATCCACTTCGAACCAGTCGGGTGAGGTTTTTTGCTGGGGAAATAACAGCGAGGGCGAATTGGGGATCCCGGTCAATAAGGATCCCAACGCCAACGTTTACAATTCCCCCATCAAAAGTAATATATTCGGTGTCGTTTCGCTAAGCTTGGGGCAAATGCATACCTGTGAATTGGTTGATCCGAATGCGGCTCAAACTACTCAAGCCTATACTCCTACGGAGGCTTCGGCCTTGCCAATTTGTTTTGGCGAAAATTCTTTCGGACAATTGGGGACGGGATCTACCCAAGCGGGCAATCTTGAAAATTCTATCGGGGTGAAAAATATTTCAGCGGGTAAAGTGCATCAAATGTCGGCAGGGGCTGACCATACCTGCGCTTTAACCACGGCGGATGCTGGAGGGCTAGTCTATTGTTGGGGCTTTAATCAGCATGGCCAGCTTGGAAATTTGACCACAGAGAATTCTTCTCTTCCCAGCCAAGTGAAACTTACGGTGAGTCAACCTTTGGCCGGAATCAAAGAAGTGTTGGCGCAGGCGAGTCGCACCTGCGCCGTCACCGACAAAGGCACTGCCTATTGTTGGGGAAACAATTCGTCAGGGCAATTGGGCGATGGCACTAAGATTGACCATTATAGCCCGACTCAAGTCATGTTGAGCCCGAATGTGCCCCTGACCGGAGTTAAAACCATGGCGATTGGATATTCTCATTCCTGTGCGATTGTAAGCGTCGATCCCAATAAAGACGACAAGATTTATTGTTGGGGTTCTAATTCGAAGAGTCAATTGGGTTTGGGAGCTGGGGCACCATCGAGTTCCTATCCTTTGGAAGTGAAGATGCCCTTCGAGCTTTCTGAATAACGTAACTCGGGCACGCTAGTAACCTACTGAAAAATTAATATAATTAACGAGCTCGAGTGCCGAATAGCTTATCTCTGCATCATAAATAGCGACGGAGGAGTTTGTTTTTTTCTTCCGCCATCGTTTTGGGTTCAAAGGTTCCTCGGCTGCCCATTGAATTCCACAAGATGAGGAGAACGGATCGAATTTCTTAGTTCAACCATCTTATCCTCGCTGATGGAGTTACTTCTTAGGTCTAAGGAGCGCAGCCCGCTCAAATGAGGGCTGCGCAGCAGGGCCCTGGCTCCTGGGTAGCCGATATCGGTATCTCTCAGGATCAAATGCCTAAGCCTGCTTAGGCCTCTTGATCCGGCCAGGACAAGAGCTCCCCCATTGCCTAAAGAATTTCCGGAAAGATCCAGCGAATCGAGATTTCTCCAGAGGTCGGATTCGGCAAAGGCGCGAAGCCCCGACTCGGTGATTCCGTTATTTCTTAAGCCCATCGCTTGGAGTTCGCTCCAATAGAAGGATTGGGCCAAGGGCCGCGCCCCTTCGTCGCCGATCGAATTATAACTTATCTCGATCTCTCGAAGCGGTCGCAACAGCGGGCCCTCGGCCAGGCTTTGAGCGCCTTGGGCACCCAGCTCATTCATGACCAAACTCAAAGATCTCAGCCCTGCCAAATTATCGGCTTGGGCCAAAGTTCGGGCGCCTTCTTCTCCCACATTGAACGAATATAAAGACAGGGCTCGAAGCTCGCCTAGGTGTTTCGATTGAATCAAAAGAGGCAGGACTTCGTCGCCGAAGAAAAATTGCCTTAGCTCCAATTCCCGCAAATGAGGCAAACGGGCGAAGCTAGACTCGGAAAGAAAATTTCCTTGATTGAGGTTGCCGGCAGTGACCTTTAATTGGCTCAATAAATAGGAATAACCCTGGTCTAAGAAGCGCTCCAAGGTGTCGGAGATGAGCGTCGGGTTGGACCAGCCGTCGATATGCAGGGAAAATCCTTTTTGCGGATGGAATTGGTAGTCGCCCGTGATGCCAAACCGAGTGTAGATCGCGGTCTGGATTTCTTGGCGCAGCTGAGAGATCTCCTCGTGGATCTTTTCGATATTCCATGGGTCCGCTCCCGCTTCCAACAGCTGCCTTTCCTTTAATTCCAAGACGATCAGTTCGCCCCGAGGGTCATGGAGTTCTTGGAGGCGGTCCGCGACGACTGCGAATCCCTCGGGAATGGCGGGGTCCGCCGGCCGTTGTGCCTGCAGGGCGAGCAGGCTTTGGCTCAGGGACAAGAGCCCCGCATCGGTGACGGGACGTATGGGGACGCGGGGCTGTTTGGGACGATTAAGGGCCATGGCCACCATGCCCGCGCCCAGGGACGCCAACAGAACCCCTGCAAGTCTCATGGAGCCTAAGGGGTCTCCAGCCGCTACGGCGGCCTGGGCCCACTCACCGGCGAAGAAGGCGGAAAGCCCCGCACCCATGCCTACCAAGGCCAGCAAGGGCCCCGGCGTTCCACCGGGCCTTAAGGGCTTGGTCACACGCCCTGGGCGCTGGAGGTCTTTGGGGGCCAGAGACCAAAGCCTCTCTTCAATCTTTTGGGGATCGGTCACTTGATCGAAAAGGGTTTGATAAAGGGCTCGCTCCGCCTCGGTCCTCGATTGAGCGATCATGTTGGGCAGGGTGTCGATGGCGCTCACGAACTCGCGAATCATCGCCTGCTGTTTCGCCGGGTCCACGGGATGGCCGGAGAGCTCTTCGATGAGGCGGAGGTTTTCTCGAATGGCTCGGGCCGCGTCGCGCACGCGCAGCAGGCCTTCCGGCTTCAATTGTGCCGTGACGCCGGGGTGGGCCCACATATCGTGAAAATGCTGGGTCCCTTCCCCGGAGAGGGGAAATTCCGGGACCTCGCTCGTCAAATGATCGAAATAGGCCTGGGCCGTGGCCTCTCCGGTGTGGGGGTGGACTTCGCCTTTTTCTCGGCGGGGTTCCCAAAATCGAAAGGCCATCCCGTGGTCTTCAAGGCGTTGATTGAGGCCGACGAGATCAGGATAGGTGCCGTGGCCGGTTTTTACATCGAAGCGGATGTCTAGGATCTCGCGGAGTTGAGGATCCACCGTCCAAGGATTGCTCTCAGCGTTTCCGCCGCGACGAGTGCCAAAATGAAGGTCGAATTTTTCGCCGGGCAAATATTGATAGGGCTCGAAGGAAAAAATCCAACCCTGGCTCTTGGGATCGGGGCTCGCCCCCGTCACGCGCCAGCTCTCTCCCACGGGAAGCGTGGGTGGGGGACGACGGTTCTGAAACGGGGGGCCTCCGCCACCGATCCCTGCCGAACCCATGGCCATCCACATCGGGGCGAGCAGGGGGTGGGTGAAGGAAAGTCTCGGCGAGGAAGAAGGCCGGATCGCCTCCGCGATTGCTCCGACTTTGACCGAACCTCCGAGGGCGGAGAATGTGGCGATCTCTCGCAGTTCATTGAGGCTTAAGCCTTGGGTGTCTCCCTCGAGGGTCCGTCGGGTGATTTGATCGAGGGATTCTTGGGTGACTTCTACCGCCGCATCTCGGCCGAAGTGGCCCGCTCCCCGAAGACCTCCCGTGGCATAGCGCCCCAAAATATTTTTCATCAGGTTTCCCCGTGCCGCGGGGCTTGCGGGGAGGAGGCCGGTGAGCGTTGTGGAGAGGCCGGTCGCGGCCAAGTCTTTCACCCAGGCCTCGGCGGTCTCGGGCCCGGGGCGGGCTTCTCGGGAGATTACCGCCACCGTGTTTTCCGCCAGCATCGTGGCCGCTCCGATGGAAAAACCTTTGCCCATTTGAGCCGCGGTGACAGAAAAGGCGCTGTTGACAAGGGCCCCGTTCACTTGGGCCACGGCGCCGATCCCCCGCGTGGCCGTTCCCACCGCCAAGGCAATCGCCACCGATTGGATCATTCCTAATGTCTGTTCGACTCCGTCCATCTCGGCTGCGGCGAAGGCCTCAAAAAGGACACCCTTTTTCTGCAAGGCCTGGAAGAGTGTTTGAATTTCCTGCTCAACTTCTTCTTTGGATTGGGCCTTGGTGAGACGGGAGAGGGATTGGTCTAAAAATTGGTTGGCTTTGCGAATCTCTTGCCGATCCCCCAGGCCCATGGGGTCGGCCGCGGCGGAGAGCACCCGCGAGAGGGCTTTGTGCTGCCGGTAGCCCCGCCAGAGTTGGGCCTTGGTGTCTTCCAAACCGAGGATGAGTTGGCGCAAGGCCTTTTCTTCAGGAGAAAGAGACGGCGTCAGTCCCTCTGGGGCATCAAGTTTTGCGAGGGGAGGGGGGTGGCCGTTTTTGGCCAGAGGGGTTTGCGCAAGATCCGAGTGGCCCCGCGTTCTCTCCAAATGGATTCTCTCCCCCATCTCGCGGCAGGCGGACCAACCCTCGGAGAGGGCGACGAGCTGTTCATAGGGAGCCTTGAGATCTCCCCTCACGTCGGCAAAGAGGGAGGGGAGGTGCCGACCGAGGAGGTGAAAGCGGGCCCCTTCCGCCAACTCACGTGCGGTGCGCTGGAGGGCCGATTCCTCCACGGTCGCCATCCGCTGGAGGGGACCTTCGAGAAAATTTTGGAGTTTTTTTTGAAAGGCGAGGAAGTCCTCTTCCGTCTTGATTTTCTCCGTGAGGCGAACGAGGGCCTCCACCTGGCGAATCACATGGCCACGGCCTGATAAAACCTGTGGGTCTTCCTGGTTCCACGGGGAGTGACGGGCGGTCAAGAGCCAGAGCTGGGCCAGATGGGCTTGGGCCCGTGAGCTTGGGTCGATGTGAAGCGATTTTTCCTGAGCGAGCTGGGTAAAACGCTGAAAGTCTTCGTGAGTGATCTTGTGCCCGATGTATTCTTCGGAAAGTAAGGAGACATGGTCGCGAAAACGATCTTCTTTTCTTTGGATCCTCTCCGCCTTTTGTTGGAGGTGATCGGCCGCATCCAAAATCTCCTCGGCGGCAAGGCTGGCTTTGTGGAGGGCGTTGTCGGTGACGAACCAATTGAAAATATTCCAGGGAGAGATCTGATCGGTGACCGCTCGAACCTGGAAGTGCACGACCATCTTCTCTTGTTCTCCCAATTTGGCGATGGCCTTCACCAAGTCACTGCGTTCCTCTTTGTGAAACCCGCGGGCATCGGCCAGGATGCGGCGAAGGAGGGTGCGGCCCTGAGGCGAGGAGAAATGGGCTTGGGCAAAACGGTCGGCATCGATGCGGAGGAGGTCGGATTGAAATTGTGAGAGGAGTAAAGGGGGGAGCGTGGGGCGTGAGGAGCCGCTGCGTGATTCGTAAAGGGCCTTGAGGAGAGGCGCGTATTTTTCCTGCTTCAATAATTTCTCGTAGGGGTTGCGGAAGCTCATGCCGTCGTTTTGCGCGGCTTGATCTTGGAGGAATTCTTTGAACTCAGGAAAATTCTTCGCGGGAATTTTTAAGAGATCGAGACCCCCTGCGGCATCCCGAAGGAGGGGCGAGACCATGCCGCCGAGTAAGCGGCAGATCTCCCCCAGCGCCTCATCCTTCGAAGACCCCACGGCCCAAGACCTTTGGGGCAAGACGGACCCTATATTTTGAATGCGATCTCTCATGACCCTATGCGATATCGGCCGATCCCCTGAGGGGTTAAGGTTTCGGCCTCGTTCAACGAGTTGGGGTTAATGCGAAGGATTGATGAAGGTCATCATCGGTTTAATGACAGGATTGCGCTGCAGAAAGGCAGCTTTGATAACTAACCGCGCAAGACTCCGAACCGGGTCCGGCAATGTTAGTGCATGCGATATAAGCAGCCCCGCATTGGGCGATGACATTTTCTTCGCATTCGGCCTTTGAGGAAAGGCTAGGCCCTAAAACCTCCTCGTCCCCTTGATAGGTCGGGAGAATCACGTGACCTAGAGGTTTGGCATGGGCCAAAACCGGCATCGATAAAATGCCCAAGGTGAATAAGAAAAGAAGGGTTTGGCGAGTCGGCTTGTTCATGGTTCCTCCTAGTGTTTGGATCCACACGAATTCATGTCAGCAGACATGAGCAAAACCAATGCCAGGGGGCGGCGATCTAAATAGTATTGGATTTCAGTAGCTTAGGAAGATGCTCGGCCCTTGCCCAGGGCTGGTTGGGGTAATTTTACGGTAAGAGTTTAGGTGATTTTTACGCTTGCGTAATATTGCGGGTAATTTTTACCCTCCTGAATAGGGAGGATGTTTCCTGAAGCACTTCTTCCCGCAGGTCTTGCGGCGTCTCTTGCCCAGGATCCAAAACTCCCACTCCTCGGCAATACGACCCGCTTCCAACCTGGAGATCCCGATTCCCTGACTCTTCAGGTTGCAATGCTCGGTGCCTCTCTCTTTTTTGCTGCATAAATAGCTCATGATCGCATTGGATTCCCAAAAAAAACCGCCGTGAACCCCGGAAGTTATGCCTGGGTTCACGACGGCTTCAAGAAAAGATCTTTTTCTAGCTGACTTCTAATAATGCCACGATACCTGCGTGTAGAAGAACTGCGAGGTATCCGAGCTGCCGGTGTCCTTGAAGAAGGCGCCGGGGAAGAAGACCGAATATCCGACCAACGCATCGACGTACTTCCAGGGCTTGAAGGTGAAGAGCAGGTCGAGCTCTTGGCCCGCGAAGTGGCTGGCCCCCGGTACTCCCGCGCGATACTGCGTGCCGTTGGCTAGGAAGACGCCGTTCGCCGGATCCGGCAGCAGGAAGGCATGGTAGTCCAGTTTGGTCTTGAACCACTCGAGCGGTTGGGTGTCGAAGCTGAACCGGAAGTCATGGAGGTTCTTCCACGAGAAGAGGTCCATGTAGCCGTATTTGTCGTGGTTGGTGGGGAACAGGTTGTTGAAGGTGGTCACCGTACCCGTCTTGGGGTTGTCGTCGCCGGAGGCGAAGTTGTACTCGATGCCCACCCTAGGTTTGAAGCTGAGCGGGAAGGTATAGCCCAGATGCAGGTGGGTGGCGAAGGCGCTGACCAGATTTCCGGCCGAATCGCCCGTCTGATAGGCCCCTTCAAAGCCGTAGTCGTAATTCTTTTTGAACTTACCCTTGATCCGAGAACCGATGGTGGCGATGCTCAGGCTGCCGTTGCCCAAACCCGACTTGGAACCGTGCAGGTAGAGGGCATAGGCCTCCAGCTCGCCTTGGGGGAATTTTTTCCATTGCGCATAGGCCCCCGCAAATTGGTTCTCCTTGCCGTTGGGATGGATGCGGCTTCCGAAGAGGTCCAGCCAGAAATCGGAATTTTCCAGCCGCACGACCGCGCCGTCGAAGCTGCGGCCCAGGTTGTTCCAGTTGTTATTGCCGACGAGCCTGGCGTCGCCATAGACGAATTCTTGACGGCCCATCTTGAGGCTGGTGGAAAAAGGCCCCGCGTTTTTGAGAAAGACCCAGCCCTGGTAGAACTTATGCCGGTCCGGCGTCTTGATCAGCGCCGAGGTGTTTTGCCCCAGCGTCTCCGAGTCCTGGAACATGGCGTAGAGCCGGACATAGGACATTGGATTGAGATCCAGGTAGATCCGCGTGCGCAGCAGGACGAAGGTGTCGTCGTCCGAGGCCGCGCTGTTGAGATCATCGTTGATCCGCGCCTCGAGTCGGGTGCGGAATTCGCCTCCGACCTTTACCTTGTCGGGCCACAGCTTGGGCTCCTTCGTGCCGCCGGCCTCGGCGGCCCCGGAAACCCCGGCCGCACCCGCCAACAGGCAGGTTATTGTTAAAGAAAGAGTGAAAAGACGATAAAGGATATTTTTCATGCTGCCATTTTTACGGGAACAGGGCCAAAGAACCAATGATCTTACGCAGGGGGGAGGGATGATCGTCATCATATGGCGGAAGCCCCCATGATCTAGGTCATAGCCGTTTTTCCAGGAGTTCCCTAAATTATTAATGATGAAGCCGAAGGTATTAGTTTATTCCTGTTCCGGTTGTTCCTCGGCGGCGCAGATGGCCAATTGGCTCGCCATCTGCCTGGATCGTCACGGGGTCGCCGAGATGTCCTGCATCGCCGGGGTCGGGGGCGGGGTGGAATCCCTGGTCCGGCAGGCCCGCGAGGCGGACCAAATCTTGGGGATCGACGGTTGCCCGCTCCACTGTGTCGAGCGCTGCCTGGAGCGGGTGGGGCTGCGCTCGACCCGGCATTGGGACCTCAGCCGGCTAGGCGTCCGAAAGGGCTTTCACAAGGATTTCGAGCTCGATCAGGCCGAGCGGATTTTTCGCGACCTCTGCGCCGAGTTCAAAGGCGCCCCGGAAGGCTCGCTGGGATGAAACCCCTGCTGGATTTCCTCCAAGAACATTGGGTGATGGGCCTGGCGACCTGCGGATCGCAAGGCCCCCATTCTGCTCCGGTATTCTATGCCGTCCTGACCGATCCGCTCCGCTTGATCTTCGTGTCCGAACCCGACACCCGACACATGCGGGAAATTGCCGTGGATCCACGGGTCGCCGCGGCCATTTGGCAGGAGACCCGGGAACCCGGCCGCATCCGGGGCGCGCAATGTTGGGGCAGGGTCGAAATGCCCTCCGATTCCTCGGAATTGTCCCAGGCATATCTTGAGAAATTTCCGGAGGCCCGGCTCGTGCTGCTCGCTTCCGCCAAGCACCGCTTTTGCGCGCTTCACGTCGAGCGCGTGCGGTTCATCAACAAGCGGTTAGGCATGGGAAAAAACCAGGAATGGAAACTGCCTTGAGCCGAGTGCCGCGCTTTTCAGTGGAGCACCGGGGAGGCGAGTTTCGGCTGCGCGAGGCCTGCGAGCTGAGCGCCGCCGAGCGGGAATACCTGGAATTATATCTGCGCCGGGTCAGCCGTTACCGCCCCATCGGCCAATTCCGCGGCAGCCCGGTCCTCTCGCTCTACCAGCCGCCGCTGGCCACGGCGCCGGGAACACGGTCGCTTGCCCTGCGCCTGTCGCGGCGCTTTTCGGGGAGGCGCATCCCCGCGACCGCCACCCTCGCGGTCAATCGGGCCTGTCAGTGCGAATGCGAGCATTGCTCGGCGGTCTTCTACAATCACGGCGGCTCCGCCGAGTTGAGCGGCGAGACCTGGCACGAGGCGATCCGGCAGGGTCTGGACCTGGGCGTGACCGAGGTCATCTTCCTGGGCGGGGAGCCCTTGCTGAGGAGGGATTTGGTCGAATTGGTCCGGGCGGTGGATTCCCAGCGGGCCGTCGCGACCCTTTTCACCAACGGCGAATTCCTGAGCCCGGAACGCTGTGCGGCCCTGGCCGGCGCCGGATTGCTGGGGGCTTTTGTGTCCCTGGATTCCCCCGAGCCGGAGGAGCACGATCGCCTGCGCCGTCGTCCGGGCCTCTATGACAAGGCCCTGGCGGGGATTGCCCATTTGCAGAGGGCCGGGGCCTTGACCGCCATTTCCACTTATTTGAGCCCCGAGCGCCTGGCCCGGGGGGCCTTCGAGGCCATGATGGAATTAGGCCGGGAGCTGGGAGTGAACGAGGTCACCTTCTTCGATGCCATCCCCAGTGGGCGTTGGCTCGGCTGCGAGGCTCAATTGCTGCGGCCTCCGGATCGGGACAAGATCTCCCGACTGGTGAGGGAGTACCGGGGCAAACCCGCTTATCCCGGCATCTCGGCCCAATCCCTCCTGACCAGCGAGGGGGGTTCGGCCTACTGCTTCGCCGGGAACACCCAATTTTACCTGAATTCCCATGGGGAGATGTGCCCCTGCGATTTTACCCCCCTGACCATCGGACGCTTCCCGGAGGAAAGCTTGAGCGCCTTGTGGGAGCGCCTGACTCGAACGCCGCCCTACGATCGCCGCGCCAAGTCCTGCCGGATGCAGGACCCCGAATTTCGGCGGGCTTATATTGAACCCATTGTTTCCGCTGATAAATTTCCGGTTGCCCTCGGCCTGGGTAAAAAAGCCCCTGATTGACAAGAGGTTGCCTAATCGCTAGGCTGCGCCGCCGGGTTGCCTGACCGTTCCGGTCCGTTTACAATTTCTATCTAATCTTAAAGAAGGAAATCCTTTGGGTAATTTTGTCAAACCCTCCTGTCTCGAATGCGGTTCGCGGTCGATGGGCGTGCTCTGCAACGTCGAAGGCCATGCCCTGGAGCAGCTCAACCGGCACAAGACGGCCAATCAATACAAGAAGGGTCAGGTCATCTTTTATGAGGGAAATCAAGCCTTTGGGATCTATGGGATCTACTCGGGGCGGGTGAAGCTCTATAAGACGGCGCCCGATGGCCGCCGGCAGATCGTCCGGGTCTGCGGGCCGGGGGATATCCTGGGCTATCGATCCCTCTTTGCCCAAGAGCCCTACCATGCCACCGCCGAGTCCCTCGAAGACTCGGTGATCTGTTGCATCGACCGCGCGGCCTTTTTCGCGGTGCTTTCCGAGACCCCCGCGCTCTCGCTGGCCCTCCTGCACAAACTCTCCAAGGAATTGCGAAACGCCGAGGACCTCGCCACCAGCATCGCCCACCGGCCCGTCCGCGAGCGGATGGCCGAATTGCTGCTGATGCTCAAAGAAGTCTACGGCAAGGCCACCGCCAAGGGGATTCGAATCCAATTAGAGCTCTCCCGCGAGGAAATGGCCGAAATGATCGGGGTCACGCAGGAGACGGCGATCCGCCTGCTCTCGGAATTCAAGAAAGAAGGCCTCATCGAGGTCCGCGACCGCAGCATCACCATAATCCGCCACGAATCCCTCCTGGCCACCGCCGGTATCGCGGATTGAGCCGCCTGATCTAGATCATATCCCCCTCTGTCGGGCATCATTTTAAATTTTTCCCCTTCCCGTATTTCTCGGAGGGATGGAGCTCGATCCCTATTCCATACTCCGCAAACGTTGGAAAGATATCGTCGCCCTGGGCGAGGCGCTGACCTTTCGGGCCGGCCAAGTGCTTTTCTACGAGGGTCATGAGCCCTACGGCATCTTCGTGATCCTTTCGGGCTTGGTGGAAGAGGTCAACTCCGGCAAGGACTGCGGGCGCGAATTCTGGAGTTCGCCCCAGGGCCAGGTACTAGGTCTATCCCATATCCTCAACGGTTCCCCGCTCTGTTGCACCGCCGTCGCGGCGACGGACTGCGAAGTTTTGTTCATCCCCAAGACGCTGTTGGAGCCTTATTTTCAGCAGGGAACGCCGGGCGCAAGTCCTTGAATGCACCGGCTTTGCCGGCGGGATGGCAGGGTGATGATCTAGATCATGCGGGCCGATGAGGGGGGTCATTCCGCCTCGCCGGAGAAATGACTAAGGTTGCTTATGAAAGGTGATCCGACCGTGGATAGAATCAATCGAACGAAGCGAATTTTAGCAGGCGGCGTGGTCTTGCTCGCCGGCTTCGCCTTGCGGCTTGCGACGGCCGCGGCCGCCTTCGACGCCGCCGATTACTTCGAAAAGAAATGCAGCAGCTGTCATACCGTCGGGGGAGGGGACGACATCGGCCCCGACCTGAAGGGCGTCACCGAGCGCCGTACCGAGGACTGGATCGTCAAGATGGTCCAGTCTTCCCAGGCACTGATCAAAAGCGGCGACCCGACTTCCAACGAGCTCTTCGCCAAGTTCAAGAACAAGAAGATGCCTGACCAAGACCTCACCCCCGACGAGATCAAGTTGCTCATGGCCTTCATCAAGCAAGGCGGGCCCGGGGAAAAGCCCGTCGACGCCAAGCCCGCGACCGCGGCCACTCCCCAGGACATCGCCATGGGGCGCGAGTTGTTCCTTGGCGCAAGGCCCCTTGCGAACGGCGGCCCCGCATGCATCTCCTGCCATAGCGCGGGGAGCTTTGGTCCTTTGGGCGGCGGCAGCCTAGGGCCCGACCTGACTCAGGTCTACTCGCGCTACGAGGACGACGGCCTCTCCAAGGCCCTGCGCAAGATGGGTTTTAACGTGATGCGCGAGATTTACATTCCAAAGCCGCTCACCGCGGACGAGGCCTTCGCGATCAAGGCCTTCCTCCTGCAGACCGACCAGCAGGGGCAAGTGAACACCGGCTTTCAGAAGAAATTCGTCTTTCTCGGGATCGGCGGCTGCGTCTTCTTCTTGGGGATCTTCGATTTGTCCTGGCGCAAGCGCCGTAAGAAAACCGCCAAACCCGTCCGTGGAGGCTTCGCATGAGTTGGATCAAGGACCTTATTTCTCCGAAGACCCGCGATTGGGAGGAATTCTACCGCAACCGCTGGCAGCACGATAAGGTCGTGCGCAGCACCCACGGCGTCAATTGCACGGGGGGTTGTTCCTGGAACATCCACGTCAAGGAAGGGATCGTCACTTGGGAGATGCAGGCCCTCGACTATCCCCTGCTGGAAAAGTCCCTGCCGGCCTACGAACCGCGCGGTTGCCAACGCGGGATCTCCTTCTCCTGGTACCTCTACAGCCCGATCCGCGTGAAGTATCCCTACGTTCGCGGCGCATTGATCGACCTGTGGCGCGAGGCCAAGGCCAAGTTCAGCGACCCGGTCGAGGCCTGGGCCTACATCCAAAACGACCCCGAACAGCGCGCCCGGTACCAGCGGGCCCGCGGAAAAGGCGGGTTCCGGCGCTTCTCCTGGGACGAGGCCCTGGAGATCGCGGCCGCTGCGAACATTCATACCGTCAAGAAATTCGGCCCCGACCGCATCACCGGATTTTCCCCCATTCCCGCGATGTCGATGCTGAGCTACGGCGCGGGCGGGCGTTTCCTGCAGCTGATGGGCGGCGTCAACCTCAGCTTCTACGATTGGTACTGCGACCTGCCGCCGGCCTCCCCGGAGATGTTCGGCGAGCAGACCGACGTCGCGGAGAGCGCGGACTGGTACAACTCGAAGTTCCTGGCGGTAATGGGGGCCAACCTCAACATGACGCGCACCCCGGACTGCCACTTTGCGGCGGAGGCCCGGCACAACGGCAGCAAGATGGTGGTGTTTTCTCCGGACTTCAGCCAGGTCTCGAAGTACGCCGACCAGTGGATCCCGATCAATCCCGGCCAAGACGGCGCCTTTTGGATGTCGGTGGGGCACGTCATCCTGGAGGAATTCTATCACCTGCGGCAGGTGCCCTATTTCGTCGACTACGCGAAAAAATACACCGACCTTCCCATCTTGGTGGAGCTGGTCAAGGAGGGCGACCACTACAAGCCCGGGACCTTCCTCCGAGCCAAGGAATTGGAAAAATACCAGAACACCGAGCACGGCGACTGGAAGTTCCTGGCCATCGACGAGTCGACCAAGGAAGCGGTGATGCCGAAGGGGTCCGTCGGACACCGTTGGCAGAAGAAGGGCGGCGATTGGAATCTAGAATTTAAGGATGCGGAAACGGGGACCCCCTACAATCCCCTACTAAGCCTCTTGGGCTCCCAGGAGGACACGCTTCAGGTCGAATTCCACGAGTTCGGCACCGATCAAGCACACCGGCGCGGGGTCCCCGTCCGTTTCCTGCAAACCTCCCGGGGCAAGGTTCCCGTGGCGACCGTCCTCGACCTGCTGATGGGGCAGTACGGGGTCGGCCGCGGGCTGGCCGGGGATTATCCGAAAAATTACGATGAAATCGGCGGCTACACCCCGGCCTGGCAGGAACAATTCACCGGGATCGGCCGCAAGACCTTGATCCAATTTGCCCGCAGTTGGGCCAAGACCGCCGAGAAAACCGGCGGGAAATGCTCGATCATCATCGGGGCCGGGATCAACCACTGGTACCATAACAATCTGATCTACCGCGCCGGCATCAACGCCTTGATGTTCTGCGGTTGCATCGGCGTCAACGGCGGCGGGCTCAACCACTACGTCGGCCAGGAAAAATTGGCGCCCGTCGCCTCCTGGGCGGCCATCGCCTTCGCGAAGGACTGGCATCCGCCCTCGCGCCTCCAGAACGCGCCCTCCTGGCACTACATGCACTCCGACCAGTGGCGCTATGAGGGGGATTTCAAGGAATACCACAAGTGTCCGGACAACCACATGACGCAGGGGCATACCGCGGATTTCAATGTCCAGGCGGTGCGCTGCGGTTGGCTGCCCTTCTATCCCCAATACAACAAGAGCAACCTCGAGCTCTGCCGCGAGGCCGAGGCCGGCGGCGCCAAGACGCCCGAACAGATCTCCGGCTACGTCGTCGAGCAGCTGAAGGCGAAGAAGCTCAAGCACGCGATCGAGGACGTCGACGCCCCCGAGTGCTGGCCCCGCGTTTGGTACATCTGGCGCGGTAACGCCCTGATGTCGAGCGCGAAGGGCCACGAGTATTTCCTCAAGCACTACCTGGGAACTCATACCAACGCCATCGCCGACGAGCTGGCGCAGGGCAGGGTGCAAGAGGTCGCCTGGCACGAGAAGGCCCCGCTCGGCAAAATGGATCTGATCATCGACCTCAACTTCCGGATGGACACCTCGGCGCTCTACTCCGACATCGTCCTGCCGGCGGCCTCCTGGTACGAGAAGACCGATCTCAACTCGACGGACATGCATTCCTACATCCATCCGCTCTCGGCCGCGATCCCGCCGGTTTGGGAATCCCGCAGCGACTGGGATATCTTCAAGGCCGTGGCCAAGTCGACCAGCGAGTTGGCCAAGCGACACCTGCCCGAGCCGGTGAAGGACATCGTCACCTCGCCGCTCAGCCACGACTGTCCCGACGAGCTGGCCCAGAAAGAGATCAAGGACTGGGGCAAAGGGGAATGCGAGCCCATTCCCGGAAAGACGATGTACAAGTTCGCGGTCGTCGAACGCGATTACACCCAGATCTACGACAAATTCATCTCCTTCGGGCCCCTGGTGAAGGGCGGGCTCGGCGCCCACGGCGTCAAGTACGCCTGCGACGACCTCTACGAGGAGGTCTTGAAGACCCATCCCACCGTGGAATGGGGCGGAAAAAAATACCCTTCCTTGGAGGACGCCCGGGAGGCGGCCAACTTGGTCCTGCTCTTCGCGCCGGAGACCAACGGCGAGCTGGCCTATCGCGCCTACAAGAACGCCGAGGAGCGGGTCGGCCTGCCCCTGGCGGATTTGGCCGAGGACAGCCGCGACGTGCGGATGAGCTTTTCGGATCTGGTCGCCCAGCCGCGGCGCCTGCTCAACAGCCCGATCTGGTCGGGCCTGATGACGGACGGCCGCGCCTATTCCGCCTACACCTACAACGTCGAACGCATGGTGCCGTGGCGTACCTTGACCGGCCGCTTGAGCTATTACCTCGACCACAAGGCCTATATCGCCTTCGGGGAAAACCTGCCGGTCTATAAGCCTTCGCCGCGGCCCGAGGCCTACGGCGACCTGAGAAAGAGCCTGGAGTCCGGCAAGGCGAAGATGCTGAATTACCTGACGCCGCACGGCAAATGGCACATCCATTCTACCTACGGAGACACCTTACGCATGCTCACGCTCTCGCGCGGCACCGAGCCGTTTTGGATCGGCGAGGAGGACGCGCGAGAGCTGGGCATCGCGGACAACGACTACGTCGAGGTCCACAACGACCACGGCGTAGTGGTCACGCGGGCGAACGTCAGCGCACGCATCCCGAAGGGCGTCTGCATCATCTACCATTCGCCCGAACGTACCTACGGCGTTCCGCGCTCCCCGCTGCGCAACTACCAGCGCGCGGGCGGGCACAACAGCCTGACCCGGGTGCGGCTCAAGCCCAACCTCATGGTCGGCGGTTATGCGCAGTTTACCTATCACTTTAATTACTGGGGACCCACCGGGTGCAACCGCGACACTTACGTCCTGGTGCGCAAGTTGGAAAACCTCGTTTGGTAGGGAGTTTTATGGATGTCCGAGCCCAAGTTTCCGTCGTCTTTCACCTCGATAAATGCATCGGGTGCCATACCTGCTCCATCGCCTGCAAGAACGTCTGGACCGACCGTAAGGGCGCCGAGTACATGTGGTGGAACAATGTCGAGACCAAGCCCGGCACCGGCTACCCGACCGCCTGGGAAAACCAGGAGGAGTACAAGGGCGGCTGGGTGAAGAATGGCAAGGGGATCGAGCTCCGGGGCGCGGGCAAGCTGCGCGCCTTCAAGAACATCTTCCACAACCCCAATTTGCCGACCATCGACGATTACTACGAGCCTTGGACCTACCGCTACGAGGACCTGTTCAACTCGCCCGAGATGGACACCCAGCCGACGGCCCGTCCGGTCTCGCTGCTGACCGGCGATTTCATGGAGATCAAGGCCGGCCCCAACTGGGACGACGACTTGAGTGGCAGTCCCGACTACGCCCGCAAGGACCCCAACTTGGCGGGGCTTCCCGCGAAGGAGCAAGAGGCGCTCTTTCAGCTGGAAAAGATGGTGATGTTCTACCTGCCGCGGATTTGCAACCACTGCCTCAACCCGGCGTGCCTGGCGGCGTGCCCCTCCGGCGCCATCTACAAGCGTGGCGAGGACGGCGTGGTCCTGATCAACCAGAAGAAATGCCGCGCCTGGCGCATGTGCGTCACCGCCTGTCCCTACAAAAAGACCTACTACAACTGGTCGTCGGGCAAGTCCGAGAAATGCATCCTCTGTTACCCCCGGCTCGAGACGGGTCAGGCCCCGGCCTGCATGCATTCTTGCGTCGGCCGAATCCGCTACTTGGGGATGATGCTCTATGACGCGGACCTCATCCATGAGTACGCTTCGGCCGACGAATCTCAATTGGTCGACCTGCATCGGCAGATGATCCTCGATCCCCGCGATCCCAAGGTGATCGCGGCCGCCCGGGCCAATGGTATCCATGATTCGGTGATCGAGTACGCGCAGCGCTCGCCGGTCTACCGCTTCGTCAAGGAATGGGGCCTGGCCCTGCCGCTGCATCCGGAATACCGCACCCTGCCCATGCTGTTCTACGTACCGCCGCTGCTCCCTATCATGGGCACCAGCGAGGAGGATATCTACGAGAGCGTGGGCGAGGAGCTCTTCACCAGCGTGGAGCAGTGCCGCCTGCCGGTGCAATACCTGGCCTCGCTCTTCACCGCGGGGAACGAGGGGCAGGTCCGCGAGGTCCTGAAGAAGATGATGGCCGTCCGCTTCTACCGTCGCCAAGTCACGGTCGGAGACCTCGCCCCCGAAAGCGTGGAGCGGGCGCTCAAGGAGACCGGAACCAGCGAACGCGCGGCCGAGGAGATCTACCGACTGACCTCGCTGGCCAATTTCGAGGAGCGTTTCGTGATCCCGCCCAGCCACCGGGAAGAGGCGATCGCGGCGCTGGACACCGAATTCGAGAAGAAGGGAGACGCCGGCTTTGGCTTCCGCATGGCCGTCAACCGGGGACTTTAATATGGCAACAGCAAATCCCTATTCCTTGTTCGCGCGAGTTCTGAACTATCCCTGGCCGGGGGAAAAGGCCGAGGTGACCGGCTCCGTTCGGGAGCTGACCCGGATCTATCCGGAGGTGGGGGAAGTCTTCCAGCCCTTCGCCGAGTACCTGGCGGGGATCTCGGAGGAACGGCTCCAGGAGCTCTACACCCAAACCTTCGAGATCCAGCCGCTCTGCCATCTGGACGTCGGCTACGTCCTCTTCGGAGAGGACTATAAGCGCGGCCAATTTCTGGTCCACCTCAAGCAGGAGCACGAAAAGATCCGCAACGAATGCGGCAGCGAGCTGCCGGACCATCTGCCGAATTTCCTGAACCTGCTCGCCCGGCATCCTGACCGCGAATTCGCGGGGGAATTGGCCCGCGAGTTCCTGATTCCCGCCCTAGAGAAGATGCTCGGGGGTTTTAAGGAAAAGGGCAACGTCTACGGCGCGCCGCTCCAGGCCCTGAGCGCCGTGTTGCGCCGCGATTATGCCGAGCCGGCGCCCGCGGTCGCGGAGAAAGGAAACCTGCAATGAAAAACTTCCTCCTCTTCCTGGTCTTTCCCTACGTCGCCATCGCGCTCATGTTGACGGTCTCCATCTGGCGTTATCTCTTCCGGCGCCATGAGTTCACCAGCCTCTCCTCGGAGTTCCTCGAGAGCAAGGAGCTGTTCTGGGGCTCGGTACCCTGGCATTACGGCATCCTGTTCGTCCTGTTCGGCCACTTGGTGGGCCTGCTCTTTCCCCGCGAGGTCCTGCTCTGGAACTCGGTCCCGATCCGCCTCTTGATCCTGGAGGTCTCGGCCCTGACCTTCGGGCTCATGGCCCTGGTCGGGATGGTGCTCTTGATCATCCGCCGGGCGACCCATCCGCGGATCCGTAGGGTTACCTCGGTGACCGATATCTTGGTCTTGGCCATCCTGCTCGTCCAAGTCGTCTCGGGAATCCTGGTGGCCACCATGCATCGCTGGGGTTCGAGCTGGTACGCCTCCGCGCTGGTGCCTTACCTGCGCTCGATCTTCACCCTCAATCCCAACATCGAGTACGTCGCCGGCATGCCGGTCCTGGTGAAGATCCACGTCTTTACGGCCTTCTTGATCGTCGCGATCCTGCCGTTCACGCGCCTGATCCACTTCTTGGTGGTGCCGGTTTCCTATCTCTGGCGGCCCTACCAGGTAGTGATCTGGAATTTCGACCGCAAGAAGATCCGCCGGGCGGGTTAAACGAATCGCTCGAGGGAGGAGAAGGGGAGAAACACTATGCTAGATCGATTCAAAGAATTCTGGAAAGCCGGACACCCCGGCACCTTGCTCACCTCGCTGTTGTATTTCGACTTCTGCTTCGCCGTTTGGGTCCTGAACGGAGCGATGGCCCCCTTCATCAGCGAGGAGTTCGGCCTGTCCCCCGCGGAGAAGGGCTTTATGGTCTCGGTCCCGGTCATGGCCGGCGCCTTGATGCGCTTCCCGATGGGCCTGCTCTCCCAATACATCGGCCGCAAGACCGCGGCCCAGATCGAGATGGGCCTGATCGTGGTCGGCTTGAGCATCGGCTATTTCTTCACCCACAGCTACGGCTCGGTGATCGCGATGGGCGTGGTGTTGGGAGTGGCGGGCGCCAGCTTCGGCGTCGCGCTTTCCCTGGGGTCGGGTTGGTATCCCCCCAAGTTCAAGGGCCTGGCCATGGGCATCGCCGGGGCCGGCAACAGCGGCGCCGTTTTGGCGGTCCTGTTCGCGCCCCCCTTGGCGAAGGCCTTCGGCTGGCGGACAGTCTACGGAATCTCGATCTTTCCGATCCTCATAGCGATGCTGTTGCTCGCGATATTCGCGAAGGAGCCGCCCGACCAGAAGCGGGAGGAGTTGAAGGACTACCTCAAGATCCTCGTCAATCGCGACGCCTGGATCTTCAACCTGCTCTACATCGTCACCTTCGGCGGTTATATCGGACTCACCAGCTTCCTCCCGACCTTGTTCCATGACCAATACGGGATCGCGAAGCAGAGCATCGGCAAATACAGCGCCGTCATCATCGTCGCCGCGAGCATCCTGCGCATCGCCGGCGGGTGGATGGCCGACCAGATGGGCGGGATTCGGATGTTGCGCACGGTGTTCGTCATCATCCTCGGCTCCACCGTGGCCGCGGCCTTCCTGCCCGGGAACCCCTGGGTCATGGTCGCCATCATGGTCCTGTGCTTCTCCGCGATGGGGGCAGGGAACGGGGCGGTTTTCCAGCTGGTGCCCCTGCGTTTCGCCACCATGACGGCGGTGGCGGGCAGTCTGATCGGAGAGATCGGCGCCTTGGGGGGTGGCTTCCTGCCCAACGCGATGGGCCTGGGCAAGGAATACGTGGGTAGCTTCAGCCCGGGCTTCTTGAGCGGCAGCCTGCTGGCCGTCATGGGGATTGTGGCCCTCGCCATCGTCAGCAAGTCCTGGACGAAGACTTGGGTGGGGGAACACGGCAGGGCCTTGGAATATTCGGAAGAGACAGCAGCTCCCGACGTCGCGGGATTACGGCGTCAGAACTCCTAGAAAGGAACAATTATGGCATCGGCCCCAGTGAAATCTCAGGCAGCGGCTCCGCAAGGATCGGTTCCCCTCGGGGAAGAGCGGGGTAAGTCGTGGTTGCGGGAGTGGAAGCCCGAGGACGCCGGCTTTTGGGCGGCCACCGGCAGCCGGATCGCCTGGCAGACCCTCACCATCACCACGCTCTGCCTGATCCTCTCCTTCGCGAGCTGGTTCATGATGAGCGCGATCGTGGTGCGTATCCCCAATATCGGCTTTAAGTTCGATACTATGCAGCTCTTCTGGCTCGCGGCCATGCCCGGCCTGGCCGGCGGGACCCTGCGCATCATCCACACCTTTCTCATCCCGATCTACGGGACCCGGACGGTGGTCACCGTCTCCACCTTCTTGAAGCTGATCCCCTGTGTCGGGATCGGCCTGGCGGTGATGAACCCCGCGACGCCCTTCTGGTTGTTTATGGTGCTGGCCTTCGCCGCCGGCTTTGGCGGCGGCGACTTTTCCTCCTACATGCCGAGCACCAGCTTGTTCTTCCCCAAGCGCCTGCAGGGCACGGCGCTGGGCATTCAAGCCGGCCTTGGCAACTTCGGCGTCAGCCTCACCCAGTTCGTCACCCCGTGGATCATCAGTTTCGCCGCTCTCGGCACCCTGGGGGGACTGCCGCAGACCTTCACCAAGGGAACGGTGACGAAAGACATTTGGCTGCAAAATGCGGCCCTCTGGTACGTGCCCCTGTTGGTCGTCCTCGGCATCCTGGCTTGGATCATGCTGCGCAGCGTCCCCGTTCGCGCCAGTGTCAAGGAGCAGGCGGACATCTTCAAGGAAAAGCACACTTGGCTCATGACTTCGCTCTACATCATGACCTTCGGATCCTTTTCGGGATTTTCCGCCGCCTTTCCGCTCCTGATCAAATCGCTCTACGGAAATTTTCCGAACGCGCCGGATCCCTTGAAGTACGCCTTCCTGGGCCCGCTGATCGGCTCGACGATCCGCGTGGTAATGGGCCCCCCCAGCGATAAGTGGGGCGGTTCCATCTTCACCCAGCTGAGCGGCCTGGGGCTGCTGGCCTTCTCCATCGCGGTGACCTATTTCACCCATCCCACTTCGCTGGAGCAGTTTCCGTACTTCGTCTATTGCATGCTGGGGATCTTCCTCTTCTCGGGGATCGGCAACGCCTCGACCTTCCGGCAGATCCCCGTCATCTTTCCGCCCCGCCAGGCCGGTGGGGTCTTGGGCTGGACCGCCGCGGTGGCGGCCTACGGCCCCTTCCTGTTCTCCCTCTTGATCGGCAAGGTCCTGACCAAGACCGGATCGGTCAATGGGTTTTTCTACGGGATAGCGGTCTTTTACTTCATCAACATCATCATCAACTGGTGGTTCTACCGCCGCAAAGGCTGTGAAAAACCCTGCTAGTCCAATGAACGGAACAGAAAAAAAATCTCCGGCCAGCCCGCTCGCCAAGATCGTCGCCGCCCTGCTGTTAGTGGGCCTGGTCCTCGTCGCGGGATGGCTGATCCAGACGGCCAAGAGCGTCGGCGTGAATCAAGGCTACGAGCCGGATCAGCCGATCGCTTACTCCCACAAGATTCACGTCGGGGATAACAAGATCGACTGCCTCTACTGCCACTTTGGGGCCGAGCAGAGCCGTCACGCCGGCATACCTCCGGCCAACGTCTGCCTCAACTGCCACAACCAGATCAAAAAAGACTCCCCGGAGATCCAAAAGATCTTCCAGGCCATCAAGGAAGGGAAGCCCATTCCCTGGGTCAAGGTCCACAATCTTCCCGACTTCGTCTACTTCAACCACAGCCAGCACGTCACGGCGGGGGTGGATTGCCGCAGCTGTCATGGCCCCGTCGAGTCGATGGGCCGGATGCGGCAGGACCAAACTTTAAGCATGGGCTGGTGCATTCAGTGTCATCGGGCCCGGGGGATCACCCCGCCGCCGGGCCACGCCGCGGAGCTGGGCCAGGAGCCGCTCCAGGGTAAAGAGTTGCTGTTCAAGGGCCCCAAGGGACAGAAAACCACCATCGGGGGCATGGATTGCGCGAAATGCCATTACTAAGGGTGTTATGAAAGATCCTAAGGAGACGAAAAAATCGACCCCCAGCCATTGGCAAAGCCTGGAAGAGCTCCGCCGGGAGCCGGGCCTTCTCGAGGCGCGCGCCGACGAGTTTCCCGAGTGGAACAGCTCGCGGCGGGACTTCCTCAAGCTGATGGGCTTCAGCCTCGGCACCGTCGCCATGGTTGCGTGTACCCGCTCGCCGGTCCATCAGGCGCTTCCGTTCCTGAACAAGCCGGCGGAACTCACCCCCGGCGAGGCCAACTGGTACGCGACCACCTGCGCCAGTTGCAGCGCCGGCTGCGGCTTGTTGGTCAAGAGCCGCGACGGCCGTCCCATCAAGGTGGAGGGCAACACCGAGTCTCCCCTCAATCGCGGCGGCGTCTGCGCGGTGGGGCAGGCTTCCCTGCTCACGCTTTATGACAACGGGCGATTGAAAAAACCGCGCTGGGAGGGCGCCGAGACCGACTGGGAAGCCCTGGACCAAAAAGTCAAGGCGGCCTTGAGCTCCCTGTCGAGCGGCGGGAAGCTGGTGCTCCTCACCGGCACCATCCTCAGTCCCACCACCCGCGCCTTGATAGCGGAATTCCTGGCGCGTTTTCCGGGCAGCCGGCACGTGGCCTACGACCCGATTTCGGCCAGGGCCCTGCGCGAGGCCCATCGCCTCGCCTTCGGGAAGGCGGTGGTGCCGCATTTCCGCTTCGAAGGGGCCAAGCGCATCGTCGGGATCCAGGCTGATTTCCTCGGGACCTGGCTCTCGCCCGTGGAATATACCCAGCAGTACACCGCCAACCGCAAGCTGGCCCCCGGCGGGGATATCTCCCGCCACCTGCAGTTCGAGTCCGATTTCACGCTCACCGGAAGCAACGCGGACCGCCGCGTCCCGATCGCGCCCTCCCAGACGGGTCCGGTCGTCCTGGCGCTCCTGCAACGGGTCCATCGCCTCGCCGGCGCCGCTGGGATCCCGGAGTTCCCCAGGCCGGAGGTTGACGAGAAGTTGCTGGACGAAGCCGCGGCCGACCTCTGGGCGCACCGCGGGGAATCGCTGGTGGTCTGCGGTTCCAACGATGTCTCGACGCAGCTTGCGGTCGCCGCCCTCAACGCCCGCCTGGGCAATATCGGCAAGACCCTCGATCTGGACAATCCGTCGCTGCAAAAGCAGGGCGACGAGGCCGATTTCTCCCAGCTGATGGAAGAGTTGAAGCAAGGGCAGGTGCAGGCCCTCCTCATCCACGGGGTAAATCCCTGCTATGACCATCCCGAGGGCAAGGCTTTCGGTGAATGGTTGAAGAAGATCCCGCTCTCCCTTAGCTTCAGCCCCTACTTGGACGAAACCGCCGTGGCGGCAAAGGGTGTCTGCCCGGACCTGCACTTCTTGGAGGCCTGGAACGACGCCCAACCGCGGGAACCTATCTTCCAGGTGGCTCAACCCCTGATCGCCCCGCTCTTCGAGACCCGCTCTTTTCAGGACAGCCTGCTGCGCTGGATGGAGGCGCCGCAGGATTTTTACGCCTACCTGCGCAATTATTGGGAAAAGAATCTGTTTCCCAAGCAGAGCCGGCATCTCCTCTTCCAGGACTTTTGGAACCATTCGGTGCAGGACGGGGTCTTCGCGGCGGATTCGGTCCCCGCGCGGGAATATCCCTTCGCGGGCGAACTTGGGGCTGCGGTCGCCAAAATCGCGGCCGCCGTATCGGCGCAGGCCAAGGGTGATTTCGAGCTCGCCCTCTACGAACCCGTCGCCCTGCGCGAGGGCCGGCAGGCCAACAATCCTTGGTTGCAGGAGCTGCCCGACCCCGTCACCAAGGTCACTTGGGACAACGTCTTGAAGGTCGCGCCCGCCGAGGCGGAGCGCCGCGGTCTCAAGGAGGGTGACCTCGTCCGGCTGACTTGGAATGGCCGGGCCGTCGAGCTTCCTATTTTTCTGCAGCCCGGCATGCCGCCGCGAACCGTGGCCGCGGCCCTCGGCTATGGCAGAACCCGAGCCGGAAAGGTGGGCGACGGGGTGGGCCAGAATCTCTATCCCCTGGTTGGATTTCAAGAGGGCGCCTTGGTTTATGCCCAGGGTGGGCTCGCCTTGGAGAAGACCGGGCGCCGCGGCGGGATCGCCACCACCCAGACGCATAGCTCGATGGAGCATCGGCCCATCGTCAAGGAGGCCACGCTGGCCGAGTACCGAAAGAATCCCGCCGCCGGCAATGACGATCGTCCCAAGCTCATCTCCCTCTGGCCCGCCTGGAAAGAGGGGACCCATTCCTGGGGCATGGCCATCGACCTCAACGCCTGCACCGGCTGCTCCTCCTGCCTGATCAGCTGCCAGGTGGAGAACAACGTCCCCGTGGTTGGCAAGGAAGAGGTGGAGCGCCGCCGCGAGATGGGATGGATCCGGATCGACCGCTATTACAACGGTAGCGAAGAAAATCCCGAGGTCGTCCACCAGCCGATGATGTGCCAGCATTGCGCCAACGCGCCTTGCGAGACGGTTTGCCCGGTCCTGGCCACGGTGCACAGCTCCGATGGTCTCAACCAGCAGGTCTACAACCGCTGCGTGGGTACTCGCTATTGCGCCAACAACTGCCCCTACAAGGTGCGCCGCTTCAACTGGTTTGACTACGCGGACAACCCCGAGTTCGACTTTAACCTCAACGACAAGGTGGCGAAATTGGCGTTGAACCCCGACATCTCGGTGCGCTCCCGCGGCGTGATGGAGAAGTGCTCGATGTGCATCCAGCGCATCCAGGAAGGGAAGCTCCAGGCCAAGAAGGAGGGGAGGGACCTGAAGGACGGCGAGATCCAGATGGCCTGCCAACAGAGCTGCCCCGGCAAGGCCATCGTGTTCGGGGACCTAAACGATCCCAACAGCGAGATTTCGAAACTGACGAGGAATGAACGGTACTACGCCGTGCTCGAGGAGCTCAACGTGCGACCCTCGGTCGGCTACCTCACCAAAGTTAGGAACAAGGATTGACCTATGTCGCGTTTGACCGTCGCCAGCGCCCTGCGTCCCCCGCAAATCACGGCGGAGAAGTCCATGCTGGATGTCACGGAGGACGTCTGCCGCCCCATCGAAAAAAAGCCCGGCGCCGGCTGGAAGATTCTATTCACCATCTCCTTCCTGGTGATGAGCATGGGCGTCGCCTTGGTGGCCTACCAGATCAAGAAGGGCATCGGGGTCTGGGGCCTCAACAAGACCATCGGCTGGGCCTTTGACATCACCAACTTCGTCTTCTGGGTCGGTATCGGCCACGCCGGCACCCTGATCTCGGCCATCTTGCTGCTGTTCCGGCAGAAATGGCGGACCTCGATCAACCGGGCCGCCGAGGCCATGACGATCTTCGCGGTCATTTGCGCGGGCACCTTTCCGGTCATCCACATGGGGCGTCCCTGGCTGGCCTTTTGGGTCTTTCCCTATCCCAATATGCGCGGTTCGCTCTGGGTGAATTTCCGCTCGCCCTTGTTGTGGGACGTGTTCGCGATCAGCACCTATTTCATCATTTCCTTCGTCTTTTGGTACGTCGGGATGATTCCGGACCTGGCGACCCTGCGGGACCGCACCCAGAGCAAGGTGAAAAAATTCCTCTTCGGACTGTTCAGCCTGGGTTGGGACGGCTCGAGCCGGACCTGGTCCCGCTACGAGGCGCTGACCTTGATTCTAGCCGGCCTGGCGACGCCCTTGGTCGTGTCGGTCCACACCATCGTCAGCACCGACTTCGCGACTTCCGTGATCCCCGGCTGGCACGCGACGATTTTTCCGCCTTACTTCGTGGTGGGCGCGGTCTTCTCGGGCTTCGGGATGGTGCTGACCCTCCTGATCATCACGCGCAAGGTGATGCACTGGGAAAACTACATCACGATGTACCACCTCGAGAACATGTGCAAGGTCATCCTGCTTACGGGCTCGATCGTCGGCTTTGCCTACGCCACGGAATTCTTCATGGCCTGGTACGGTGGCAACGAGTACGAGATGTTCACCTTCCGCAACCGCGCCTTCGGACCCTACTCCTGGGCCTATTGGACGATGATGAGCTGCAACCTGATCGTCCCCCAGCTGCTGTGGTTCAAGAAGATCCGGACCAGCATCGTCCCGATGTTCATCATCTCGCTGTTGGTCAACGTCGGCATGTGGTTCGAGCGCTTCGTGATCATCGTCACCTCCCTGCACCGCGATTACCTCCCCTCGAGCTGGGCCATGTACAAGCCGACCTTTGTCGAGGTGGGGACGCTCTTGGGCAGCTTCGGCCTGTTCTTCACCTGTTTCCTCCTCTTCATCCGGTTCCTGCCCGGGATCGCGATCCACGAGGTGAAGATCGTCCTGTCCGCCCAACAAAAGAAGGAAGAGGTGATCCGCAATGTTTAAGAAGTACCTGGTCGGCATCTATCGCGACGAGAACGGGCTGCTGGCAGCGGTCCGCGGCTTGCGGGAGAGTGGGTTCGAGATCCAGGACGTCTATTCGCCCTACGCGATCCACGGCATCGACGAGGCGATGCACCTGAGGCGCTCGCGCCTGCCGTGGGTCACCTTCGCCGCGGGCTTGGTCGGCCTTTCCCTGGCGCTGAGCTTCCAGTACTGGACCTCGGTGGTCAATTGGCCCGTCAACGTCGGCGGCAAGCCCGACAATTCGCTGCTGGCCTGGCTGCCGGTGGCCTTCGAGATCACCGTATTGCTGGGCGGCCTGACGACGGTGCTGGCCTTTTTCGTCCGGGGAAAGCTCTTCCCGGGGGCGAAGGCGAGGCCATTCCATCCCCAGGTCACCAACGATGCCTTCGCCTTGGTGCTCGAGCAGGCCGGGGGCTCCTTTGACGAAACCGAGGCGCGGAGGATCTTTCGCGCGACCGGGGCGCAAAGCGTGGAGAGCCGGGAGGTGTTTCGGTGAAACGCCTAGTTTGTCTTTCTCTATTGTTCGCCGGATTTCTGACCGCCTCTTGCGGTCGCGATCCGAAACGCCCGGGCTATGAGTTCCTGCCGGACATGGCGCATTCGGTTCCCTACGACAGCTTCGCGCCCAATCCCAACTTCAAGGACGGGAAGACCTTGCAAGCCCCGCCCGCGGGCACCATTCCCCGGGGTTTTATGCCTTATTCCTACGGCACGACCCCCGAAGAAGCGGAGCGGGCGGGCCGGGAATTGGTCAATCCGGTCGCCCCCGACGCGGCGGCCTTGGCGCGGGGTGAGAAGGTCTATCGACATTTTTGCCTGATCTGCCACGGTGAGAAAGGGGAGGGCGACGGTCCGCTGATTCCGAAGTATCCCAATCCGCCTTCTTTCCACACCGCGGCCCTGAAAAATTACAGCGACGGCAGGCTCTTCCACATCATCACCGTCGGTTCCGGCCAGATGGCCTCCTACGCGAGTCAAATCAAGCCCGCGGACCGGTGGAAGCTCGTGCACTACCTGAGAAAGATCCAGGGGGTCGACCGCAGCGCCGCCCCTCCCGAGACCCAAAAGTCGCCGGAGACGCAGGCCTCGTCCGAGACCCGGCCGCAAGGCGGCGCGGCCTCCGCGAAGGGAGGGGGACAACCATGAAGCCCAAACCCAGTTTTTCCTTCTTGCCCAAGTATCGGTACCTTTGCCTGGCCTTGATGGGCCTGGGAGCGGTCAGCCTGGGCGTCCTGTATTTCCAGGATCCCACGCGGATGTGGGCGAACGTCCTGATCGATAATTTCTACTTCCTTTCGCTCGCCTTGGCCGGGGCCTTTTTCCTGTCGATCCTCTACCTTTCCAATGCGGGCTGGGCCGCCAATCTCAAGCGGGTGCCCGAGGCGATGACGGCCTACCTGCCGGTGGCCTTCGTCCTGATGCTGGCCCTGTATTTCGGGATGCATCACCTCTACCATTGGTCCCACCACGAGGCGGTGGCCGCCGATCCCCTGCTGCGGCACAAGGCCCCCTATCTCAACCTGCCCTTTTTCTTCGCGCGCATGGGGGTGTATTTCGGCCTGTGGATCCTACTGACCTTCTTGCTCCGCCGCGCCTCCGGCTTGCAGGACAGGGCCGCGGCGGGCGACCTGGCCTATTACCGGCGCAGCATTCGGTATTCGGCCCTGTTCATCCTGACCTTCGCACTGACCTTCGCCTTCGCCAGTTTCGATTGGTTGATGTCGCTGGAGCCGCATTGGTACAGCACCATCTACGCGATCTACACCTTCTCCAGCCTCTTCCTCCACGGCTTGGCGGGCATCGCGCTGATCGTCATCCTCCTGTACGAGCGGGGCTACTTCGGCAATCTGCTGAACGAGAATCACCTCCATGACCTGGGCAAGATGATCTTCGCCTTCAGCAGCTTTTGGGCCTATATCTGGCTCTCGCAGTACCTGCTGATCTGGTACTCCAACATCCCCGAGGAGACGGTGTACTACTGGCTGAGGACCGATTCGGACTGGCTCTGGCTCTTCCTGCTCAATTTTGGATTGAATTGGCTGGTGCCCTTCCTGACCCTGATGCCCCGGGCCTCCAAGCGCAGCCCGGAGCTGCTGAAGCGGGTCTGCATTGCCCTGTTGATCGGATTTTGGGTGGACCTTTTCCTGCTGGTGGCGCCTAATGTCATGAAGCAGCGCAGTATCGGGCCCTTCGAGGTGCTGATCGCCCTTGGCTACGCCGGCCTATTCGGTTATGTCGTGGGTCGGGCCCTGGAGCGGGCGCCGTTGATCGCCAAGAACGACCCCTATTTGCAAGAGAGCTTTCACCTTCACCAGTAGGATTTTTATGTCGAAAGAGCCACTGCAACGATTCGTGGAGCACGGGCTGGAACAAGGCCCCTGCTCGCCGATGGAGCCTCCCGAGGCCTTTTCGGCGGGCACCGTCCCCCAGATCCCCTATGCGGAGCTGGCCAAGCCCCTCCAAGAACTGCTGGACGAGCACGAGGAGTATTCCAAGGTGCTGAGCGTCTTCGAGCAGGCCCTGCTCGAGCTGAAGCAGAACGGCTGGCAATTCACCCCCGAGGTATCCTCCGGCCTCAAGCGCTTCTTCAGCTTCCTGGACGAGGCGGTGCTCGGGCACAACCGGAAGGAAGAAAAGGCCCTGTTCCCCCTGCTGCGCGAGAAATTCCTCGAGACCGGCGAGCACAGCCTGATGGGCCGCACCATCACCCCGGTCGAGGTCATGGAGGACGACCATCAGCGCGTCGGCCAGTCGGCCTGCCTGGTCTTCAACCTCCTGGGGCTGGCGCCGCGCCTGCCCGATCCCGCCTCGCGGAAAATCCTGTTGGAACACGCCTTCCATCTCGGTCAGGAGATCGTCGAGACGATGAAGCTCCACATTTACAAGGAAAACACCGTCCTCTTTCCCTTGGCCCAGCAGATGTTTTCCCAGCAAGAATGGGAGCGCCTAGCCGCGCGCCTCTCCGAGTTTTAGCCGGCCCGGCCGGGGCGCGCGCCGCGTTCCGAGGGGGATCTGATTTTTATCAGTGGCGGGGCCCAGGGCCGGGGCGTAGACTTTTCGCCCATGGGGTCCGATCCTCCCTATTATTCCCTGTCCGTCGAGGCGACGGCCCATCATTTTAACACCGATCTCCATCAGGGTTTGACCTCCGAAGCGGCCCGGCGCCGGCTGGAAATTCACGGCCCCAACCGGATTCCCGGAGGCGGGCTGCGCAGCCCTGGGCGGATCTTCCTCGATCAGATCCTCAATCCCATGATCCTGCTCCTGTTGGCCGTGATCGGCGTCTCCCTGGCGATCGGGCATGGGACGGACGCGTTGATCATCGCCTGGATCGTGGCCTTGAATGCGGGGATCGGATTTTTCCAAGAGTACCGGGCGGAACGGGCGATGGAAAGCCTGCGGCGGTTGGCGGTGCCCTCCGCCCAGGTCCTGCGCGAGGGACGCCTGGTAAGGGTCCCCGCCGAGGCCCTGGTGCCCGGCGACATCGTCCACCTGGAAGCGGGCGACCGCATTCCCGCCGACCTTCGCTTCAGCGAGATAGTGGGCCTGCGGGTCGACGAGTCGCTGCTGACCGGCGAATCGGTGACCGTCGCAAAGGAGCTGCGGGCCTTGCGGGAAGCGGACCTGAGCTTGGGGGACCAGTCCAACATGGGTTTTATGGGCACCCACGCGGTGGGGGGACGGGGCCGGGGGATCTGCGTGGCGACCGGTTCCGAGACCGAGTTGGGCCGCATCGCCCAACTGGTCGCCCGGGAACGCCCCGGGGAGATCCCCCTCCAAAAGCGGATGAATCAACTGACCCGGCGCCTGGTCTGGACGGCCTTCGGCCTTTGCCTGCTGATCTTCCTGGTCGGCCTGCTGCAGGCCAAGCCTTGGGTCGAAATGTTGCTAACGGCGGTCAGCCTCGGCGTCGCGGCGATACCGGAAAGCCTGCCCGCGGTCATCACCATCAGCCTTTCCCTCGGCGCCTTGCGCCTGGCGCGCCGGGGTGTCCTAGTCCGCAACCTCCAGGCGGTGGAGGCCCTCGGGGCCATCACCGCGATCTGCGCCGACAAGACCGGCACCCTCACCGTCAACCAGATGGAGGTCCGCGCGGGTTATTTCCAAGGCCAGCGCTTCGAAGCGCCCTTTCCTTCGGGCCCCAATCCGCGGGAGGCCCTTGGCTTGTTTCGGGCCCTCGCCCTCTGCAACGACGCCGGGACTGCCCCGGCCGAGACGAGGCCCGCGGGAGATCCGATGGAGGTGGCCTTGCTGAAATTCGTGGCGGCGATGGGACTCGATCCGGCAGCGCTGCGGGAGGAGTTTCCCCGCGTGGCGGAGGTCCCCTTCGATGCCGATCGAAAATGCATGACGACGCTGCATCGCCACGCCGGGGAGCGGATTGCCTTCACCAAAGGGGCCCCGGAGGCGCTGCTCAGGATTTGTGTGCAAGAATGGACGGAGGGGGAGGCTCGGCCGATTTCCGCGGCCCGGGCTCGCGAGCTGGAGGCGATCCAGGAAGGGATGGCGGCCGAGGGCTACCGCGTGCTCGCAGTGGCGATGAAAAAAGTCGCGCCGGAAGAGGAGGCCTCCCTTGCCGAGCGAGACATGGTGTTGTTGGGCCTGGTCGGCCTGCAGGACCCGCCTCGGGCGGAGGCCAGGCCGGCCATCGCCGATTGCCGGTCGGCTGGCATCCAACCGGTGATGATGACGGGGGATCATCCCGCCACCGCGGTTGCGATCGGAAGGGAGTTGGGCCTGTTTCGGGAAGGGGACAGCGTGATCACCGGGACGGATCTCAAGCGGGAGGGGAGGGATTGGCTGGATGCACAGGCCGAGCGGGCCTCGATCTACGCCAGGGTTTCCCCGGAGGATAAGCTGAGGATCATCGAGGTGTTGCAAGACAACCGGAATTTCGTCGCGATGACCGGCGACGGCGTGAACGACGCCCCGGCCCTGAAGAAGGCGGACGTGGGGATCGCCATGGGCCGGGGCACCGACGTGGCGAAGGAGGCCTCCGACCTGATTTTGACGGAGGAGAACTTCACCGCCATCGTCCGGGCGGTCCGCGAAGGGCGGATTGTCTACGACAATATCCGAAAATTCGTCCGGTATATGCTGACCACCAATCTGGGCGAGATCGCCACCATGCTCTTCGCCATGGCCTTGGCATTGCCGTTGCCGGTGCTGCCGCTGCAGATTCTATGGATCAACTTGGTGACCGACGGGCTGCCCGCCGTCGCCCTGGGGTTCGAGCCCGCCGAGGAGGACGTGATGGGCAGGCCGCCGCGCGATACGCGGGAGAACATCCTGGGGAGGGGCCTCTGGGAGCATACCTTGGCGGTGGGTTGCTTCATGGGACTCTTGTCGGTCGGGGCCCTGTATTTTTTCTGGAGGCGGGACCATGACCTGCAACTGGCCCAAACCGTCACCTTCACCACCCTCGTCTTTACCCAGATGGGCCACGTGATGGGGGTCCGCTCCGAGCGCCACGCCCTCTGGCGGATCGGGATTTTTTCCAATTACCGCCTGGCGGGGGCCGTGCTGGTGACGGTGATTTCCCAAATCCTGATCCTCTATCTTCCGCCCCTGCAGCGGCTGTTCCACGTCGTTCCCTTGCGGGCGGCGGAGCTGCTCCTGTGCATGGCCTTGGGCCTGCTCCTTTATGCCTCGGTGGAGGCGGAGAAGTTCTGGCGCTTCCGTCGGTAGACCAAATAATAGACCAGGGCGACCATGCCGCTGCCCCCGAGGATGTTTCCCAGGGTCACTGGCGCCAGATTTTTTGCCAAGCCCCAGGCGTTGAGCTGGCTCAGATCAATCAGCCCCGCGTTCGGGAGGGATCCCTTGAGCAAGATCCCGAGCGGGATGAAGTAGAGGTTGGCGATGCTGTGCTCGAAGCCGGCGGCGACGAAGGCCGAGATGGGAAAGACGATGGCCAAGATCTTGTCGGTGACGCTGCGCCCTGCCATGGCGAGCCACACGGCGAGGCAGACCAGGATGTTGCACAAGACGCCCTTGAAGAAGGCCTCCCAGAAGGGGAGGGAGACCTTCGCCGCGGCGATCTTCAAGGCCGCCAGCCCAACTCCACCCTGGTTCATGTCGGATTGGTGCGACCAGGCGACGAGCAGGGCGAGCCCTACCGCCCCTACCGCGTTGCCGAAATAGACGAGGACCCAATTGCGCAATAATTCCCCGAGGGAGATTTTTCCCGAGGCCCAGGCCATGGCCAGCAGGTTGTTCCCGGTAAACAGCTCCGCCCCCGCGATGACGACCAGGATGAGCCCCAAGGAGAAGGCCAGGCCGCCCAAGACCCGGCCAGCCGCGAAGCCGAGGCCGGGGTCGCTGAGGATGAGGGTGAAATACAGGGCCCCGAAGCCGATGAAGCCGCCGGCCAGGATTCCGAGAATGAGCAGGGTCAAGGCCGGCAGCCGGGCCTTCACCACCCCGACGTTTTCGATCCGTTCCGCGATTTCTTTGGGGGCAAAGGCGTCGATGCCGAAGAGCTCGCTCATGGCGCACCTCCAGGAAAATATTTTCTCACCGGCTGGGAAAGAAAGGCAATAAATTCATCATATTAGCCCTCCTGATCTAGATCATTTCCAGGTCCATCCCAGGTCATTTAAGGTTTTTCTCGAAATCGTTACAAAGGTACCGGAGTAAGAATTATGCGCTTAGGTCCCATGGAAATCGCCCTGGTGGTTTTGGTGCTTTTGTTGGTCTTCGGTCCTTCCCGCTTGCCGGGCTTAGGCAAGGGAATCGCCGAATTTTTTAAGAACTTCAAGAAAGAGATCAAGGAAGTCGAAAAAGACGCCACGGAGATCAAGAACCATCTGAAGGTGTAACGAAGGTTCCCCGCCGAAGCGCGGGAAGATTCCGATCCTGCCTGCCTAAGTCCCGAAGGGGATAGGGGAGGTGGGACAGGGCGGTGCCGGAAACAGCGCCGCCTCCCGAAGCCCTGGCTTAGGGCCGAATTGGAAAGGAATGAAATGACCCTATCCTATTCCGACGTCGCCGGCGTCATCCTCGCCGGCGGCAAATCCAGCCGTTTCGGCGAGAATAAGGCCTTCGCCGTTTACCAGGAGAGGCCGATGGTCCAGCGGGCCTACGAGGCCTTGCGCCCGCTGTGCCGCGAAATCGTCCTGGTCACGAATACCCCCGAACAGTATCGCGCCGTCCCGGCGCGGATCTTGAGCGACCGCGTTCCCTACCAAGGGCCCTTGGGCGGCCTGGCCACCGCCCTGGAGGAAATCTCGGCCCCTTACGCCTTGGCCGTGGCCTGCGACATGCCGCTGCTGGACGCCGAGGTCCTGCGGGAGGTCGCGAGGCGCGGCCGCGGGCATCTCGCCGCGATTCCGGTCCAAGAGGGGCGCAAGGAATACCTGATGGCGCTCTACGCGAAGGGCCTGGCCGCGCCGATGCGGGCGGCGTTGCAGCGCGGGATTCGCTCGCTGCGCGAATTCTGCGCCGGATCGGAGGATGTGCTGTGGCTTCCCCTCCGGGGGAACTCCGCGGCCAACGTCAATACGCGGGAAGAGCTGGAAAAATTGGAGAGAAACCATGCTGTGTGACGGCTACCAACGCCCCATCGAATACCTGCGCCTCTCGGTGACGGATCTTTGCAACCTGCGCTGCCGCTACTGCATGCCCTTGGAGGGCGCGGTGAAGCGGGAGCGGGAGGACATCCTCAACTTCGAGGAGATCGCGCGGGTCGTGGCGGTCTTCGCCCGGTTGGGGGTCAAGAGCGTCCGCCTCACCGGGGGCGAACCGCTGATCCGAAAGGGCCTGCCGCGCCTGGTGGCGATGCTGCGCGCGATCCCCGGCATCGAGGACATCCTGATGACGACCAACGGGATCCTGCTCGAGGACTTCGCCGCCGAGCTCAAGGCCGCCGGGCTTACCCGGATCAATGTGCATTTGGACACCCTGCGTCCGGAGCGATTTTCCAGCATCACTCGCTGGGGAAAATTGGACGACGTCTTGGCCGGCATCGCCGCCGCAAAAGCGGCGGGTTTCTCCCCGATCAAGCTCAACGCGGTGCTGCTCAAGGGAGGCAACGAGGACGAAGTGGAGGAGTTATTGGCCTTCGCCGCCCGCGAGGGCCTCATCCTCCGTTTTATCGAGCTGATGCCGATCGGCCCCGGCCGCGAGATGGAGCCTTCCTTCCTGCCGAGCGCCGTGGTGAAAGGGCGCCTTGCGGAGAAATACCATTTGCTGCCCTACGGGCGCCGTCTCGGCCGCGGCCCGGCCGAGTACTTCAAGGTCTTCGAGCTCAACGCGGTGGTGGGTTTCATCCATGCCGTCTCGGAGCCGTTTTGCGAATCCTGCAACCGGATCCGCCTTTCGGCCGACGGGCGCGTCCAAGACTGCTTGGCCTACGACGAGTCGGAAGGCCTCTTGGACCTGCTGCGGCGCCCCGGCTCCACCGAGGCGGAGCTCGAGGCGATGCTCCGCCGGATGATCTCCGTCAAGCGCGCCGATCACGGAGGTTTCCTGCAGCCGAATTGCCAGGCGACGGCGGGAATGTACGGGATTGGCGGTTAGAGCTGGATAGGCAAGAAAGGATGGAAAAGGATGATCGACATCTCCGGAAAAATTGAGACCCTGCGAACGGCGGTGGCCGTCACCGAGGTGCGCGCGAAACCCGAGACCGTCGACCGGGCCCTGCGGGGCGAGACCCCGAAGGGGGACGTGCTGAACGTCGCCCGCGCCGCGGCGGTCCTGGCCGCGAAGAAGACGCCCGAGCTCATTCCCTTTTGCCATCCCCTCGCCCTGGACTCCGTCCATATTGCCTACGAGCCGGGGCCGGGGAAGATCGGGATCCGGGTCGAGGTCAAGACCATCGGCCGCACCGGCGTGGAGATGGAGGCCTTGACCGCCGCGGCGGTCTGCGCGCTCACCGTCTACGACATGATGAAGGGCATCGACAAGGACGTCACCATCGGAGAGACCCGCCTCGCCGAAAAACGCGGCGGCAAGAGCGATTTCGAAGAGACCTTCCCCGTCCCGCTGAGGGCCGCCGTGCTCGTCACCTCCGACAGCGTCTCGGCGGGAAAGAAGACCGACAAATCCGGGAAGCTGATCTGCGAGGCGATGAAGAAGTTTCCCGTGGAGGTGCTGCATTACGAGGTGATCCCCGACGACCGGGAGACCATCCGCCGCAAGCTCCTCGAGTACGCCGAGTGTAAGTTGGACTTGGTGCTCAGCACCGGCGGCACGGGCCTGGGCCCCCGCGACGTGACGGTCGACGTGGCGCGGGAGGTGATCGAGCGCGAGATCCCCGGCATTGCCGAGGCGATGCGCGGTTACGGCCAGCGCCGCACCCCTTACGCCATGCTTTCCCGCGGCGTGGTGGGGGTCCGGGGTGGCACCCTGATCCTGACCCTCCCGGGATCCAGCAAGGGAGTGCAGGAATCGATCGCCGCGGTGTTTCCGAATGTCCTGCATGCCTTCAACATGATGCGGGGCGGGGGGCACTGAGATGGAATCCTTTCCGCTATTGCTGGGCCTGTTCTTCCTCGCGGCCCTGGTCTATTCGATGGCGGGACTGGCCGGCGGCTCCACCTACCTGGCCCTGCTGGCCTTGTTCAGCTTTCCCTATGCGGAGATGCCCAAGGCGGCCTTGTTCTGCAACCTGGTCGTCTCCGGGGCGGGTTTTTGGATCTTCCTGCGCGCGGGGCATTTCTCCCCGCGCAAGGTCCTGCCCTTCGTCGCGACCTCGGTCCCCGCGGCTTTTCTGGGCGGACGCATCCCGATCGACAAGACGGTCTTTCTGTGGCTGCTGGCGCTCAGCCTGCTGGCCGCAGGGCTGCGCCTGCTGTTGAGCGAGGAGTCTTTCGTCGCCAGCCGGGAAGTGACCTGGGCCGAGGCCTGGAGGATCGGCCTGCCCGTCGGAGCCCTGTTGGGGTTGCTTTCCGGCTTGGTCGGGATCGGCGGCGGGATTTTTCTCGCCCCCGTCCTCTATTTCCTCGGCTGGGGAAATGCCAAGGAGGTCGCCGCCGCGACCGGATTCTTTATCTTAGTGAATTCGCTTTCCGGCTTGGCCGGGCAGATCGCCAAATCCGGTTGGGCCATCGAATGGACCTGGGCGGCGCCCCTGCTCGCCGCCGTTTTCCTGGGAGGGCAGATCGGCAGCCGCCTGGGGGCGGGAAAGATTTCGAAACCGGCCTTGCGGCGGGTGACGGCGGCCTTGATTCTCTTCGCCTCCGGTCGCCTGCTCTGGGGCCTGCTGTAAAGGAGACCTATGAACCAAAGCATCACTGCCTTCTTCGAGGCCGACCACGACCGCTTGGACGCGCTTTTCCAAAAATTCCAGCAGCTCAAGCGGAGCGATTTTGCCGAGGCCAAGGCCAACTTCCGGGAATTTTTGCAGGGGCTCAAACGCCACATCGTCTGGGAGGAAGAAATCCTCTTCCCCGTCTTCGAGCAGAAGACCGGCATGAGAGACGTCGGCCCCACCGCGGTGATGCGGATGGAGCACCGGATGATCCACGAGGCCTTGGACGAGATCCATGTCAAGGTGCGCGCCCAGGATCCCGCGAGCGACGACGCCGAGCAACGCCTGCTCTCGGTGCTATCGCAGCACAACCTGAAGGAAGAGAATATCCTCTACCCGACCATCGATCGTTTGGTGAGCGACGCCGAGCGGGACGCGGTCCTGCGCAAGGTGCGCGAGACCAGTGCCCTGGAGACGGGCGCCTGTTGCGGGTGCGGATGAGGGAGGTTCATTGGGGATGATTTCCGTCCAAGAGGCCCAAAATCGGATCTTAGCCCAGGTGACGGCAATGCCGGCGCTGCGGGTCGGGCTGCGCGAGGCCTTGGGGCGCTTCGCCGCCGAGCCGGTCGCCGCTCTGCAGGACAGCCCCGCCTTCGCGAACTCCGCGATGGACGGCTACGCGCTGCGGGCGGCCCAGACCCTGGGCGCCTCCCCCGGCAGTCCCCTGCGGATGGCGGTGGCGGCCACTGCGGCCGCGGGCACGCCCTTGAAAAAGCCCCTCCTGCCCGGCGAGGCGGCGAGGATCTACACCGGTGCCGTGCTCCCCGAAGGGCTCGACGCCGTCGTGAAACAGGAGGACGTAGTGGCGGAGCGGGGCTATCTCGAGCTCAGCCGTCCGGTGAAGGAGGGCGAGAACGTCCGCGCCCGCGGCGAGGAGTTCCGCGCGGGCGAGGAGATTCTGGCGCGGGGGGCCTGTCTCACTCCCGCCACGCTTGCCCTGTTGGCGGGGCAGGGGATCCACGAGGTCTCGGTATTTCGTCCGCCCCGGGTGGGGATCCTGGTGACCGGAACCGAGATCGTGGCGCCGGGGATGCCCCTGGAGCCTGGACAGATCTACGATTCCAATTCCTTCGCCCTGGCGGCGGCCCTGCGGGAGCTATACCTTGAGCCCGTTTCCGTCAGCCGCTGCCGGGACCAAAGGGAGGAGCTGGCGTGGCGGATCGCTACCGACCTGGAGGGCTGCGACTTCCTCCTGGTGACGGGCGGGGTTTCGGTCGGCGACTTCGATTTCGTCCGCGAGACCGCCGCCAATCTCGGCATCCGCGAATCCTTTTGGAAGGTGAGGCAGAAGCCCGGCAAGCCGATCTTCTTCGGCAGGCAAGGCGAGAAAAAATATTTCTTCGGCCTCCCCGGCAATCCCGCCTCCGCCCTGGTCTGTTTCTACGAATACGTGCGGCCGGCCCTGCTCAGGGCCCTCGGCGCCGCGGAGGGCCGCTTGCCGCGCCTCAGCCTCCCGCTTGCCGCCGCGTTTCGAAAAAAGCCTGGCCTGGCGCATTTTCTCCGGGCCCGGGCGGAGTTGGCGGGAACAGGGGGTCAGGTTCGCATCCTGGAGCAGCAAGGCTCGCACACCCTCCAGTCCTTCGGACAGGCCAATGCCCTGGTCCTGGTGCCGGAGGAGGTCGAGGTATTGCCCGCGGGCGCGCCGGTGGAAGTCCACCTCCTGCCCGCGCTTTTGGGGGAAGGTGGAGGTCCCCGGCCATGAAAGTCCGCGTCCTGTTTTTCGCCATCCTCAAGGAGAAGATGAAGCGGAGTGAGGGGGAATACGAGCTCCAGGCGGGGGAGAGCGTCTCCCAATTGGCCCACCGCCTGCTCGCCCCGGCCTTCGGTGAAGGCGGCTATGAAAGCTGCCTGATGTACGCGGTGGGGGAGGAATACGTCCCCCGCGATTATCGACCTAAAGACGGGGAAGAGATCGCCCTGATCCCGCCCGTAGCCGGAGGTTGAAAGATGCTGATCCGTCTCGTCTCTGAAACCATTGATATCCAAGAGGCCCTCCGGGCGGTGCGGCACCCCTCCTGCGGGGCGGTGGCCAGTTTCGAAGGCAATATCCGCCAGGAAAACGAGGGGCGGAAGGTCCTGGGTCTCGAGTACGAGGTCTACGAGAAGCTGTTTTTCGCCGAGGTGCAGCGAATTTTCGCGGAGGCCCGCGGGCGCTGGCAGCTCCACGAGCTCGCCCTGATCCAGAGGGTGGGGCGGCTCGACGTGGGCGAGACGGGGATTTTCCTCGCCGCCAGCAGTCCCCACCGCCGCGAGGCCCTGGAGGCCTGCGCCTTCGTCATCGAGGCCTTCAAAAAACGGGCGCCGGTCTGGAAAAAGGAGTACCATAGCGACGGCGCGACTTGGGTCGATTGCCGGCATGCTTAGGGGGTCCTGTGAAGGGGAACTTGACCAAGCTGGAGGCGGCCGAGACTTTTTATCACCTGGCCGGACCGAGCCTGCCTCCCTATTGCCAGGGCATCGCTTGCTTCGTGGCCCGTCACCTGAGGCCGGAGCGCTTTGCCCAAGCCGAGGCCCAAACCCCGCGGCTCTACTGTCTGGGGCGCTGCTTCGCCGCCCCCGCCGCGCTCGAGGAAAATCCCCAACCGAATATTGAGATTCGCGCCCCCCGCGGGGTCGTCCTCGACCGGATCGTAAAGGGCGAGGCGGGACCCGACTACGCCTCCTTGCGGCGCGCCCTCGGCCTTGCCCCCGAGGAAGTGGTGAGGGAGGTGGAGGCCTCCGAATTGCGCGGCCGCGGCGGGGCCGGCTTTCCCGCCGGCAAGAAATGGCGGGCGGTCTTGCAACAAGATTCCTCGGAAAAATTCGTCGTCGCCAACGCGGACGAGGGCGATCCGGGCGCCTATATCGACCGCTTCATCCTGGAACGGGATCCCCACCTCCTGCTCGAAGGCCTGAGGATCGCCGCCCATGCCGTGGGCGCGCAACGCGGCTTCGTCTACCTGCGCAGGGAATATCCCGAGGCCCTGGAGGCCTTGCGCCGTGCCCTGCGGGAGGCGGCGGGGCTGTGGCCCGGCGGTTTCGACGTCGAGATCGTCATCGGCCAGGGGAGCTACGTCTGCGGGGAGGAGACGGCGCTGCTGAACTCCATTGAGGGCGAGCGCCCCGAGGTCCGCACGCGGCCGCCTTACCCGACCGAGCGGGGCCTTTACCAAAGGCCGACCCTGGTCAACAACGTCGAGACCCTGGCCGCCATTCCGTGGATCCTGCGGGAGGGCGGGGCGGCCTACCGCTCCTTCGGCTTCTCGCAGAGCCGCGGCACCAAGGTGCTGTCGCTGAACTCCCTGTTCCGGCGGCCCGGGCTCTACGAGGTGGAATTCGGCATCAAACTTCGCGAGGTGGTGGAAGGTATCGGCGGCGGCCTCCGTTCCGGAGCCCTGCAGGGCCTCATCGTCGGCGGCCCCCTGGCGGGGGTGATCCCGCCCTCGCTCCTGGACACCCCGCTGGGCTTCGAGGAACTGCGCGCGATCGGCGCCGAGGTGGGGCACGGCGGAGTCGTCGCCTTCGACGAGCGCACTTCCATCCTCGAGCTTGCCCGCCACGTCTTCTCCTTTGGGGCCTACGAGTCCTGCGGCAAGTGCACCCCCTGCCGCCTGGGTTCCCGGCGGATGGAGGAATTTTTCGCTGGGGCCGGAGGGGCGGGGGAGCGGCCGCGGGGACTGATGCGGGAATTCGAAAGGCTGGTCGCGGCCCTGCGCCAAACCAGCCTGTGCGGCCACGGGACGGGTCTGGCCGCCTTCGCCGCGAGCCTGGACCGGTATTATCGAAAGGAGCTGGAGGCATGCCTCGGGTAAGCATAAACGGGCGGCCCTTGGAATTCGAAACGGGGCTCAGCATCCTGCAGGCCCTGCGCCGGCAGGGGATCGAGCTGCCCACGCTCTGCCACGACGAGCGCCTGAAGCCCTATGGCGGCTGTCGCCTTTGCATCGTCCAGGTAGCCGGGCATGAGAAACCGCTCACCGCCTGCAATACCCCCTTGGAGGCGGGGATGGAGATCGAAACCCACAGCCCGGAGCTCGAGGACCTCCGCCGCACTCTCCTGACCCTGATCGCCCGCGACTACCCCGCCTCGGCCCTGGAGCGGTTCCCGGACAAGGAGTTTCACCGCTACCTCCGGCAATACGGCCTGGAATCCGAATTGAAGGGGGGCTACTCGCCCGAAAAGCGCGACGACTCCCATCCCTACCTCCACGTCGACATGTCCCAGTGCGTGGATTGCTTCCGTTGCGTGCGGATCTGCGAGGAGCTTCAGGGGCAGTTCGTGTGGCAGGTCCTGGGCCGCGGCGACGGGGTCCGGATCGTCCCGGACTCGGGCGACAAGCTGCTCGGCAGCTCCTGCGTGAGCTGCGGGGCCTGCGTGGACGCCTGTCCCAGCGGCGCCTTGGAAGATCAGACGCTGTGGCAGGGCGGAAGCCCGGAGCGTTGGACGCGCACCGCCTGTCCTTATTGCGGCGTGGGCTGCGAGCTGGAGGTAGGGGTTCGTTCAGGAAAGATGCTCGCCGTGCGCCCCGCGGAGCAGGCCCCGGTCAACAAGGGGCACCTCTGCGTCAAGGGGCGCTACGCCTTCGACTTTGCAGCGGCCGCCGACCGCATCACCCAACCTCTGTTGAAGCAAGGCGGGGAATGGCGGCGGGTCTCCTGGCCCGAGGCCATCGCCCATACCGCTGGCGAGATCCGGCGCCTCCTGGCGGAACACGGCCCGGACAGCCTTGGCGTCCTGGGTTCGGCGCGGGCGACCAACGAGGAGAATTACCTGGCCCAGAAGTTCGCCCGGGTGGTCTTGGGCACCCACAACGTCGATTGCTGCGCGCGGGTCTGCCATACCCCGAGCGCCGCGGCGATGAAACGCATGATGGGCACCGGCGCTGCGACCAATTCCTTTGACGACATCGAGGTCGCCAAGACCTTGCTGCTCTGCGGGACCAACGCCACCGAGAACCACCCCGTGGTGGGAGCCCGGATCAAGCAGGCGGCCCTGCGGGGCGCCCGCCTGATCGTGGCGGACCCGCGGGGCATCGAGCTCGCCCAATACGCCGACCTGCACCTCGCCCTGCGGCCCGGCACGAACGTCCCCCTGTTCCATGCGATGGCCCATGTCCTTGTGGCGGAGGGGCTCTACGACGCTGCCTTCGTCCGCGAACGCGTGGCCGACTTCGAGTCCTATCGCGAATTTATCCAGGATTGGACCCCCGAGCGGGCCGCCGCGATCTGCGGGGTCGAGGCCTCGCTCATCCGGAAAGCCGCTCGCATCTATGCCACCGAGACCCCCGCCATGATGTTCCACGGCTTGGGCATGACGGAGCACGTCCAGGGCACCGAAGGAGTGATGTGCCTGGTGAACCTCGCCCTGCTCACCGGCAACCTCGGCAAGCCCGGCACCGGCGTGAACCCGCTGCGGGGCCAGAACAACGTCCAGGGCGCGGCCCACATGGGTTGCGACCCGAGCATCCTGACGGGATCGATCTCGGTGAAGGAGGGCAAGGCCCGTTTCGAGGCGGTCTGGAAGGCCCCGCTTTCCCCTCGGCACGGCCTGAATCTTTTGGAGATGATCGACGCCGCGGCCGAGGGGCGCATGAAGGGGCTCTGGGTGATGGGCTACGACGTCTACCTCAGCAGCGCTCAGGAAGCGGCGACCCGGAAGGCCTTCGAGGGCCTGGAATTGGTCATCATCCAAGACCTCTTCATGAACGAGACCGCCGCGAAATTCGGGACCGTCTTTTTCCCGGTCGCCTCGAATTTCGAGAAGGACGGGACCTTCATGAATTCGGAGCGCCGCATCCAGAGAATCCGGCAGGTCTCGGAAGCGCCCGGGGAGGCGAAGACCGATTGGCAGGTGATCGGTGAGCTGGCCTCGGCCTTGGGCAAGGGGGAATTTTTCCCGTACCGTTCGGCGGAGGAGATCTGGAATGAGATCCGCGAGGTCTGGCCCGCCGGGAAGGGGATCACCTATCCCCGTCTCGAGGTACAGGGGCTCCAGTGGCCCTGTCCCTCCGAGGACCATCCGGGCACCCGCATCCTCCACGGCGACGAGTTTGCCTCGGGGGGCAAGGCCGCCCTGGCTCGCATTCCCTTCCAGCCCAGTCCGGAGCGGACGGACGAGGAATTTCCTTTCCTGCTCAGCACGGGCAGGAATCTCTTCCAATTCAACGCCGGGACCATGACGCTGCGGACCCCCAATCGCGTGTTGCGCCCGACGGACACCTTGGACATCGCTCCGCAGGACGCCGCTCGGCTGGGCCTGCGCGACGGCGACCGCGTGGTGGTGCGCAGCCGTTACGGGGAGGCGACACTGCCCCTGCGCGTCGATGAGCGGGTAAAGCCGGGCGAGCTGTTCGCCACCTTTCATTCCCCGGAATTTTTCTTGAATCGGGTCACCGGCCCGCAGCGGGACAATCAAGTCAAGACGCCCGAGTACAAGGTCACCGCGGTCCGCCTCGAGGCGGCGCCCTAATATCGACTCTCCGGCTTGGCCCAACCACCGGTGGTTTTACGACAGCCTGTTAAGATTCCGGTTGGGGTTCGACGCGGAGGCCCCTGGCTTGATGGCGGGCGATGCGGCGGGCGATCCGCTCTTTCACGTAGCCGTTGGCGAGGTACCACTCCACCGCCTTGCGCAGGGCCTCGCGGACCGGGGTTTGGGGCAGGCCCAACTCGCGCACCGCCTTTTCGGGATTGAAGAACATCTTCTTCCGCCCCAATTGCACGGCCTCGACCTCTACCGCGGGCGGCTTGCGGGTCAGCTTGGACAGCCCCTCGCTGAAATAGGCGAAGCCTAGGGCCACCGAGTAGGGCATCTTGACCTTGGGGGCGCGGAGTCCGGTGAGGGCGCTCAGCTCCCGCAGGATTTCTTGGAGGCTCAAGTTCTTGTGGCCGAGGATATAGCGTTCCCCCGGACGTCCCTTCTCGGCGGCGAGGATGTGGCCCTGGGCGCAGTCCTCCACGTCGATCAGGTTGAGCCCGGTGTCGATATAGGCCGGCATCTTGCGGTTGAGAAAATCCAAGATCATCTTCCCGGTCGGAGTCGGCTTCACGTCGCGCACCCCCACCGGGGCGCTGGGATTGACGATCACCACGGGCAGGCCCTTGCGGTAGAAGTTCATCGCCTCTTGTTCCGCCAAAAACTTGGAACGCTTGTAGTGTCCCTTGCAGTCGAAGAGGGTGATGGGGGTGTCTTCGTCGCCCGGGCGGCCGTCTTCGGGGATCCCCACCGCGCCCACGGTCGAGGTGTAGACCACGCGGGCGACGTTCGCCCGCTGGGCGGCAGCCAGGATATTGTGGGTCCCCTCGACGTTGCTGGCGTAGATCTGCTTGGGATCGGGGTTGAAGAAGGTGTACTGGGCGGCGACGTGGTAGAGCTCGCGGCAGCCGTGGAGGGCGGTGGCGAGGCTTTCGGGCTTGCGCAGGTCCCCGTAAAAGATCTCCACGCCCAGGCCGCTGAGCTGTTTGGGGTTCGAGTTGCGTCGGATCAAGACGCGGACCTGACGGCCGGACTTGAGCAAGGCTCGGGCGACGGCGTTTCCAACGAATCCGGTGGCTCCGGTGACGAGGGCGATGGGTTTCATAGCGAAAATTGGGTCGCACTATATCGGTCGAGGTGGGCCGCGTCGAGGGGTTTTTGCCGGGATCAGTAGCTTGGGCATCACTTAAATATTTTGTGCTAATTCATTGAGTTTTAAATAAAAAGAAAGGCCTCGCGATTTTCGTACTTGGGGTACATCGCGAGGCCTTGAGCCTATTGGAAAAGGGGGGAGATGATACCCTTATTTACGCGGCTCCCCCCGAAAGGTTTTATCCGGGAGCGATTATTTTAAAAATTCACAGCCCGCCGGCGGCTCGTTGCCCAGCAGATTGGCGCAGTCGGCCTTGGCAATATTGTCGATGCAGCCGTCCAGTTGCTTCTGAGTGGCCTCGACCTTGGGCATGTCTTTTGCCGAATTTAAAGCTGTTTTCATGGTGTTCTGGCAAAAGTCCTCGCTGGGCATGGCATTGGGTTGGCAGGTCACGAGCTTTTTGCACATGGCCCCCACCACTGACTCGAGAACCTTTTCGGAAGGAACTTTTTTGGCGGGGCAGGCCGTCAATAACAGGAGCGAGAGGGGCAAAAGCAGGTATTTTGTCTGTTTGGCCATGAAATGGGTCCTTTCTGGGGCTTGGGTTTTGGGATCATTAGGCTTGCGAAGTCGATGCCCTAAAGATACAAGAGCCCTTCGGGAAAACAAGCGATTTCAATAGGAAAGCTTCGTTGTGCAAGCGGTGATTCTGAACAGGCATGGTGGCCCGGAAGTGCTCGAGTATGTCGAGCTCCCGGATCCCAAACCGGGACCGGGCGAGGTCTTGGTTCGGGTTCGGGCGGTGGCCCTCAACCACCTCGACCTCTGGGTACGCCGGGGCCTGCCGCATCTCAAGCTCCGTTACCCCCATATACTCGGCAGCGACATCGCGGGGGAATTGCTCGAAGCGGGTCCTGGGGTCGAGGGCTTTTCCCCAGGCCAGAAGGTCCTGTTGCACCCGGCCTTGAGCTGCGGGGTCTGCGAACGCTGTGCGGAGGGCCGCGATAATCTCTGCTCGCGCTACCGCATCCTGGGGGAGCATGTCAGCGGCGGCTATGCCGAGCGCCTCGCGGTGCCGGTCCGCAATCTGCTTCCCTTCCCGGAAACCCTCGATTTCAACCAGGCGGCCTGCCTGCCGCTGGTCTTCCTCACCGCCTGGCAGATGCTGGTCGACAAGGCGCGGATCCGGCCGGGCATGACGGTGGTGATCCACGGCGGTGCGAGCGGGGTGGGCTCGGCTGGCATCCAAATCGCCAAGCTCTTCGGCTGCCGGGTGATCACCACGGCCGGTTCCGAGGAAAAACTCGAAAAGGCGAGGGCCCTGGGCGCGGACTTCGGGATCAACTATAAGAAGCAAAATTTCCTCGAGGCGGTGACCTCCCTGGTGGGCAAGCAGTCGGTGGACGTGGTTTTTGAGCATGTCGGCAAGGCCTTGTGGAGGGACTCGCTCCTGTGCTTGAAGTGGGGCGGCGCCTTGGTGACCTGCGGGGCTACCACCGGGGCCGAGGTCGAGTTGGACTTGAGGCAGGTTTTCTTCCGGCAGCTGCGCATCCTCGGCTCGACCATGGGTTCGAGGGCGAGCCAATTTGAAATCCTGCGCCACGTCGCCGCAGGGAGCTTGAAGCCGGTCCTCGACCGTGCCTTCCCCCTGAGCGAAGCCGTGGCAGCCCACCGGCGCCTGGAGGCCGGAGAACAGTTCGGAAAGATCGTATTGAATCCTTGATCCAATTTAGGGAGAAGCGAAGATGAAAAAACTCTGGACCCTCGCCGTATTGACGACCCTTGTCTTGGCCTCGGGGCTGCATGCCGAGGATAAAGCCCCCAAAGAGGCCAAGCCGCCGACCCCCAAGCAGATTTCCCAAGAGATGGCCGAAACTTGGTGCGCCAAGATGGACGAATGCGCCAAGGAAAAGTCGATGAGCATCAAGGAATGCCAGAAGATCCTGTTTTCCAGCTTCAAGCGCGGCTTCGATCGCCTGCCCAAGGAACAGCCCCTCAACCTCGAGCGGGGCACCCTGGATCAGTGCAAGGAAAGCATCGGCAGTGGCAGCTGCGATTCGCTCAAGGGCGCCAAGGCCCTGCCGAGCTGCGAATTCATCAGCCGCTTGGGAGCCATGAACCCCTAAAAGCGAACCTTCAAGGCCGAGAGGTCTTCGGAGAGGATGGTCTTGGCGCGCGCCGTGACCTGCGGCAGGATGCTGCTGACGAAGAAGCGCGCCGACTTCACCTTGCCCTCGAGGAAGCGGGCCTCGTCGTTCTCGGTGCAGACCTTGCTTTTCTTCTCTTCATTGTCCGCGCCCTGGGACTTCCAGAGCTCCTCGAGCTTGGCGAGGGCGAGGACCGCCTGATCCAAGAGGAGGTAGGCGACGAGGACATCGCCCAGGTTGTAGAGGTAGGCCACCGCATGGAGCTGCGGGCGCAGGATATCCCCGCCCATGCCCCACTCGGCGAATTTCATCGTCACCTGACCCACCTGGTCGAGGGCCTTCTTCACCGAAGCGACTTCATCACGGAAGGCAGGATGCGCGGCTTGCTTGCTGCAGAAGGAGTTCAGTTCCTCGTAGAGCTCGCGGAAGTACTCGCCGTTTTTCTGGCCGATCTTGCGTCCGATCAGGTCGAGGGCCTGAATGCCGTTGGTGCCCTCGTAGATGGAGGAGATCTTGATGTCGCGCATGTACTGCTCGACGGGATACTCCGAGATGTAGCCGTAACCGCCGTAGACCTGCATCGCGAGCTCGGAGACGCGGAAGCCCATGTCGGTGCAATAGGCCTTGCAGACCGGGGTGAGCAGGCTGAGGCGCCCGGCGTATTTCTCTTTGGTGGCCGGGTCGGATTCGACGGTCTCTTTGTCGTCGAGGTGGGCGGAGTAGAGCAGGAGGGCGCGCATGCCCTCGGTGTAGGCCTTCATGGTGATCAGCATGCGGCGCACGTCCGGATAGTCGACGATCAGGGTCTTGCCCCCTTGGGTGCGGACCTTGGCGTAGTCCAGGGCGCTCTCGTAGGCGGCGGAGGCGCTGGCCGAGCCCTGCAGGCCGCAGGCGATGCGGGCCTCGTTCATCATCTGGAACATCATCGGCATCCCCTTGCGCTGCTCGCCCAAGAGATACCCGATGCAATTGCCGTTGTCGCCGAAGCTCAGCGTGCAGGTGGAGGAGCCCTTGATGCCCATCTTGTGCTCGATGTTGACGGTCTTGACGTCGTTCCATTCGCCGAGGCTGCCGTCTTCTTTGACGCGGTACTTGGGGACCACGAAGAGGGAGATGCCCTTGGTGCCGGCGGGGTCGCCTTCGACGCGGGCCAGGACCAGGTGGACGATGTTTTCGGTGAGGTCGTGGTCGCCGCTGGAGATGAAGATCTTGGTTCCCTTGATCTTATAATGATCGCCTTCCTTGACGGCCGAGGTGCTCAGGTCCCCGACCGCGGAACCCGCCTGCGGCTCGGTCAGGCACATGGTGCCGCCCCACTTGCCGCCGTACATGTTGGGGACGAAGCGCTGGGCCAGCGCTTCGGTTCCGAAGGCCTCGATCAGGTGCGCGGCGCCGCGGGTGAGTCCGGTGTACATCGAGAAGGCGACGCAGCAGCCTACGAAAAACTCCGTCGCTCCCATGGTGACCGAGACCGGCAGCCCCGAACCGCCGTAGGTCGTCGGGACGTCCATGGCGATGAAACCGTTGGCCGCGGCGTGCTGGTAGGCCTCTTTGAAGCCCGGAGGCGCCGTGACCTTGTCGCCCTCGTGCTTGCAGCCGATTTGGTCGGATTTTTTGAAGAGGGGGTCGACCTCTTTTTGCGCGAACTTCAGGGCCTCTTGGAGGATGGCCGCGAAATCGTCCCTGCCGAAGCCGGCCCACTTCTCCGTCTGGCCGAGTTCTTGGACCTTGAGGTAATCGAAAAGGTTGAATTCGACGTCGCGATAGTTCACTTTGTAGGCCATATTTCCTCCGGGCAATGCCGTTAACGGCTAAGGGTTTCAAACGGGAGCGCCGCCCCTATAGCGGGTTGCGGGGGGGATGGCAAGAAGGGAGAGGGCGAATGACCCCACGTTTTCGTACATTATGGTTCCTGGTTTTCGGCCTGATTTTGGCACCCCAGGCGGGCCTAGCGCAAGGCGACTGGCAGCAGCGGGTGCTGGCAAAGGTCCAGAACGGGGCCATCCTGGCGGTCGACGAAAAGGGCAAGGTGCTTTTTTCCTACCAAGCGGACAAGCCCTTCATGCCGGCCTCCACCCTGAAAGTCGCCACTTCCCTGGCGGCCCTCTCGGTTTTGGGTGAAAACTACCGCTATAAGACCGACTTTTTTCTGGACGGCGCCGGGAATCTCTACGTCAAAGGTTACGGCGATCCCTTCCTCATCTCGGAAGAGCTGGCCTTGATCGCCGGCCAGCTCAAGGCGAAGGGCCTGACGGGCGTGAAGAACATGGTGTTAGACGGGAGCTATTTCGGCCCCGACGTCCAGGTGCCGGGCCTGGCGGGATCGCTCAATCCCTACGACGCCTACAACGGCGCCCTTTTGGCCAACTTCAATACCATCAATGTCGTGAAGAGCGGGAGCGAGGTGCGCAGCGGGGAAGACCAGACCCCGATGACCGAGATCACCCGCCTGCTGGCCGCCAACGCCCCCCAAGGCAAGAGCCGCATCAATGTCGCCACCCATGAGCGCGAGGCGGCGCTGTATCCCGGCTACCTGCTGAAGGAGTTTCTGGGACAGCAGGGCGTGCCGGTGACGGGGTCGATTTCGCTGGGGGCCGTGCCCGCCGACGCTAAACTCTTCCTCTCTTACGCCTCGAGCAAGGATCTCCGGCAGGTCTTGGAGGCGGCGCTGAAATATTCCCAAAACCTCATCATGAACCAACTGGCCCTGACCATGGGCGCCGTTAAATACGGCGCCCCCGCCTCGCTGGCGAAGGCGAAAAAGGTCCTGGTGGATTTTTTGAGCAAGGAGGTCGGCCTCCAGAATTTCAACATCGAGGAGGGTTCGGGCATCTCGCGGCAAAACCATATCACCGCCCTCGAGATGGACAAGGTCTTGGTGAAGTTCTTTCCCAACTACCAACTTCTGCCTGTGAAGAATGGGATGTGGGTGAAGACGGGGACGCTCACCGGCGTCGCCGGCCTGGTCGGCTATTTCCAATCGAAGACCCATGGGTGGGTACGTTTCGTGATCCTGCTCAATCAGGCCTCCAACCAGCGGGATGAAATTGCCTTTCAGCTGTTCGAAAATCTGCAGTGAGCCGTTCCCAGAAGCTATTGAGAGGCTGTTGAAAAAAGATTTTATTCCCGCCGGAATGAATCCGGTTCCATCCACCGCCCAAAAATCCTTCGGATTTTCGGGACCCGCCGATCCGCCTACGGCGGATTGGCCCAAGACCGGTGGTTTTTCAATAGCCTGTTAATAACCCGCTGCGAAGCAGAAGAAAGGGCTGTCCCTTCCGGGCCCTGCGGAACTCGCATCGATCGAATTGCCGCTAAGGCCCACTGGCGAACCCGCACCTCCACCTTGTTCCACCACGACGGCTTGGCCTTAAGGTAGGCTCAGACTTCCTCGGTTCCTCCAGGGGTACTCCCCCGCTAACCTCGAAGCGGATTTTTTTTGGTGATAGTTGGGTTTTTTCGCTATTTTTTGAATAGATTTCCGGAAAAATATCCGACCGGAAGGCAAAGCGCCCAGAGGCCGAGCAAGGCCCAGCTTCCCCACCCTCGCCAGTGAGTCAGCCCCCATGCCGGGATCCAGCCGGCAAGCAGGGCCAAGACGAGCCCGCGCCACCGATAGGTCTTCTTGGCCGAGACCCCCAATTCCCCCATCATCTGAGTGAACTGATACATCTCAGGCCTCCGCGGTAAAACGCTCCATCGCCGCCTGGAAGGCGGCCTTCAGCTCGTCGTAGTTCTTGGTGACTGGAAAATTCGGATACTCCTTCACGATCTTTTCGGGAGGGCAGAACAGGATGCCCACGTCCGCCGCCTCCAGCATGCCGATGTCGTTGTAGGAATCGCCGGCGGCTGCGACCTTGAAGTTGAGGTCTTTGAGCCGCTTCACCGATTCGCGCTTTTGGTCTTTCATGCGCAGGAGGTAGTCGGTGATCTTCCCCGATTTATCCACCCTCAGCGAATGGCAGAAGAGGGTGGGGAAGTGGAGCTGCTTCATCAGCGGCTGGGCGAATTGATAAAAGGTGTCGGAGAGGATGATCACCTGGAACTCGGACTGCAACCAATGCAGAAAATCTTGGGCTCCCTCCAGCGGGCTCATCGTGGCGATCACATCTTGAATATCTTTGAGCTTCAGCTGATGCTGCTCGAGGATCTGCAGGCGCCGCTTCATCAGGACGTCATAGTCCGGGATGTCGCGGGTGGTGAGGCGCAACTCGGCGATGCCGGTTTTCTCGGCGACGTTGATCCAGATTTCGGGAACGAGGACCCCTTCGAGGTCGAGGCAAGCGATCATGTTTTCTCCTTAACCGCCAGCCATAGCACGATAGCCGCGGTTTTCAATGGTTTACTCGGGGGCGCCCGGCGGACGCGAGCCGCCGAAAAAGTTTCGGTAGCGTTCCAGGTCTCGCTGTTCCTCGGGAGTTAAGGAGTCGCCCGGGGGGACCACCAGGGTGCTCCCGTCGCCTCCCGAACGGACCTCCATATAGGTCTCGTTCTCGGCGCATTGGCCCTGGTCGCGGATGAAAAACTCCAGCTCATAGGCGTTCGCCGAGATCGGAGGGACGCAGACAAAGCGGGTCCGGAAGGGATTGGCCTGCGCCGATCCGGCGGCCAAGGCGAGGCAGAGCCATCCTAGCATGCCGAGCCATCGCTTCATGGATTCCCCCAACTGAGCGGACAGCTCTCCAGAAGGGCGCCGCCGTTCCATTCTTGTTGGCAAAAACGCAGCGCGCGCTGCTCGGCCTCGAGGCAGTCCTGCTTGCCGCGGAAGGTGATCTCCCCCCGGTAGCTCTGCAGCGACACCTTGGTGCCAAGCGGACTGATCTCGTGTTTTTGCACGCAGGTGAAGTGCCACAGCGGGCTGCCGCTGTTCTGCTCGTTCGCCGGCCAATTCAAGGTGAGGGGAGGGTAGAAGCGCAAAGAGGTGGAGGTGGGGATCAGCGCCATGGCCCCGCGTGGCTCCTTGGCGAAGATCACCAAATAACGTCGGCTCCCTTCCGGGCAATCTTGGTCCTCTTGGATGGAGAAAAATCGGATCCCCCGCTCCGGATCCCGCTGCACGCACATGCGGCGTTCCTGAGGGAGGCCGTAGGCGACGTCGGGGTTCCAGGCGGGAGCGGGGTTAGGCCAGAGCAGGCCGCCGAAGGCAAATATGAAGAAGAGGCGTGTCATGCGCTATCAGGGGTCTTTAGGCCCCGCCGACCGGGGATTCCACGAAAAATGTGGACTCCAAACCACAAAGCCAGCGGGTCAAGTTTCGTCTCCGGTCCTGTACAATAAAATAAATATAAATATCAAGTAGTTAAAGGCTAGTCGCAGATATTTTTTCGATGGTCTTTTTGGCATCGCGATTGCTTAAGTTCTTTCTAGTCACGGATATTTCAGCTAGAATGAATCATCGAAACCCAGGAGAAAACATCGATGGCCGCAATTGATAAACCCCTTCCCTCGACTCGCGTTGTTCCCGGTTCCGCGGTTCCCAGCGGAGATGCCTCGGCGCCGCTTTCCCCGAATCCTTCGACCCCAGGGGTGGGTCCCAGCGTACCGGATTTAAATCGATTCAATGCCATCACCGGCCGCAGCGCGGGAGCGCCCCGCAGCATTTTGACGCGGGCCTCGGTCGGCTACAACGGCCCCCTCGAGGTGGGCGGCGTGCGTTTCGCCTCCACCGATGCCGCCCTGGATCAAATCATCGTCGAAAACGGTGCGGAAGGAAAAGTCGGCCTGTTGCAGCGCGCCTACGACGAGATCGCCTAATTCATCGAATAGCCGATTATGCAGAAGAAACAGCCACCCATCCGCGATTACGAAGATTTCCGCAAACGGGTGTTGGCCCTGCCCAAGGAAAAGCAGATCAAGGTGCTCACCAAGGCCTTCGACCTCATCTACGACCAACTCGACGACAGCGTGTGGCGCACCATCGCCACGGCCATCAAGCATGCCAAGGAAACCGAGTTGGAAGGCCATGAAGACATCAAGATCGGCGAGAAAGACCTCAAGAATCTCACCCATATCCAAGACGGTTATCGCAAAAAAGACCAATAAATCCGCGCTCCCGGGTATTTTAAGGTTGTGTCGGCTCGGAGCCTGCGGTTAAGATGAATTATGGTTAAAGTCACCGGCCCTACCGGCACGCAAGGCACTCCAGCGGCGACGCCGACGGATGTCCCCGAAACTCCCGCCGCGCCCGACGCAGCGGCGCCGACGAAGGTTCCTCCCGATGGTTTTTCCAAGGCGGCGAGCGGCCTGGTGGGTTACAAATCCTCGCCCCTCGTCTCCGGTGCCTTCAAGATTTTTTCCGACGGCGTGGTTTTTCCTCCCAATCTCCTCGACACCAAAGATCCGCGCAACGATCCCAAATACCTTCGCCTGCTGGCCGCGGTCCTGGGCCTCGACGACCTCGAGCATTATTTCTATTCGCTCGAAGGGGAGAAGCAGGAAGAATACCTCGCCCACAAGGCCAAGCAGCGTGAAGAAAAATGGGCCAAGGTCGAGCGCGAGAAGGAAGAAAAACGCCGCAGGCGGGAGAACCCCGATGCGGATCCCGAGGATGAGGAAGACTCGGGTACGGAAGATTCCGAATAATCTTATTTTCATCCTCCTTTCAAAATAATTGACGGCGAGCGGTCGGGCCTTTGCCCCGCGATGCTCCTCGCCAAATTCCCCTCGAGCCGGATGCGGCTCGAACGCAGCCATAACCCGCGGTGATTGCCCTATGCGAAAGACCGCCATCTATCTGCTTTGGATCCTCGCCTCCACCTTGGCGATCTACGCGGTGGTCCGCTTTGGCGGGAGGCTTGCCGCGCCCGCCGCCCTACCTCAGGGGCTGCAGACCCTGGCCGCGGCGCTGCATAGTCCCTTGGCGCTGCTCCTGATCCAGGCGATCGTGATCATTCCCCTGGCCCGGCTGCTGGGTTTTCTCTGCACCAAGGTCAACCAGCCCATGGTCCTCGGGGAGATCGTCGCGGGACTGCTGTTGGGGCCTTCCCTGCTCGGTTGGGCGGCGCCGGGCGTCTATCACTTCTTGTTTCCGGAAGAGTCGCTGCGGGGGCTTCACCTGCTCAGTCAGGTGGGCCTGATCTTTTTCATGTTCCTGGTGGGCCTCGAGTTCAATCCCAAGATGCTGAGGGGGAAGGGGGAGGCGGCGGTGGCCATCAGCCATTCCAGCATCATCGTCCCTTTCCTGCTGGGGACCTTACTGGCCCTCTACCTCTACCCGAGGCTCTCCCACAGTGGCGTGCGTTTCAGCTCCTTCGCCTTGTTTATGGGCGCCTCGATGTCGGTGACGGCCTTTCCCGTCCTTGCGCGCATCCTCACCGAACGCAAACTCGCCGGCACCAAGATGGGCGCCTTGGTGCTGACCTGCGCCGCGATCGACGACGTCACCGCCTGGTTCCTGCTTGCCCTGGTGATCTCGGTGGTCCGCGCCACCGGCCTGGGCGAGGTGGCCCGCATCCTGGTCTGGACCGTGCTCTACCTGCTGGCCATGATCTGGCTGGTCCGTCCCCTGTTGAAGAAGCTCGAAAAGCGCTACAGCACCCGGGAGGGCCTCTCGCAGAACGCGGTCGCGATCGTCTTCGTGGTCTTGATGCTCTCGGCCCTGACCACCGAGCAAATCGGCATCCACGCCCTGTTCGGCGCCTTTTTCCTGGGCGCCATCATGCCCAATGAGACCGGTTTCGTGCGGCACCTCTCCGAGAAGATCGAGGACATCGCCGTCCTCTTCCTGCTGCCCTTGTTCTTCGCCTACACGGGCCTGCGCACCCAGGTGGGCCTGCTCGACAGCCCGGAACTCTGGTCCTTGGCGGGGCTGATCTTGGCCGTGGCCTGCCTGGGGAAATTCGGCGGGGGCTTCGTGACCTCCTTGCTGATGGGCCTGCCCTGGCGCGAGTCCGCGGCCATTGGCATCCTGATGAACACCCGCGGGCTGATGGAGCTGGTCATTATCTCCATCGGCCTCGACCTAGGCGTGATCTCCCCGGTGTTATTCACCATGCTGGTGTTGATGGCCCTGATCACCACCTTCATGACCAGCCCCCTCCTGCAGTGGGTCTACCCCGCGGAAAAATTCCTCGCCGCCCCGGTCGAGCCCGAGTTGAGGCAGGAACGGCCCTACACGGTCCTGGTGTCGGTGGCGCTGCTGCGCAGCGCCCGCGGCCTCATCGAGCTTGGCGGGGCCCTGGCGGGTCCGGTCTCGGCCAGCCGACTTTATGCCCTGCACTTGGTGCGGGCCAGCGACCGTCCCTCGCATTTCGTGAAGGGCGCCGATCCGCTCGAGGATACCTTGCTCCTGAACCCCCTGGTCGAAAAGGCCAAGGGGAGCGGGATCGAGGTTCGCCCCCTGTCTTTCGTGACCAACGAACCCGCGGCGGATATCGTCGAGGTGGCCCGGGTGAAGGGCGCGGACCTCATCCTGCTCGGCTGGCACAAGCCGGTGTTGGGTCAAGCGGTGTTGGGCGGCACCGTCCATCGCGTCATGGAAGAGGCCGCCGCGACGGTCGGAGTCTTCATCGACCGCGGGCTCAGCAAGATCCGCAGCGTCCTGGTTCCCTACCTTAGCAGCAACCACGACCGGGCCGCGCTCTCCCTCGCGCAGCGCCTCGCCAAGCACACCGGGACCGAGGTGACCATCCTCCATTTGGTGCATCCCCTGCGAGACCCCAAAGAATTACGGGTGGGCGTGGAGGGCGAGGTGGCGCAGGTCTTCGTCGATGCCGAGACCAAGACGCGGGTGCGGCTCAAGATGATCGAAACCCGCTCCCCGATCAATTCGGTGCTGGAGGAGTCGCGGCAGGATTACGACCTGGTGCTGATCGGAACCTCCGAGGAGCTGGAATTGGAGCACCGCCTGTTCGGCCTCCGTCCCGAACGCATCGCTATGGAATGCCCGACCTCCCTCCTGATCGTGCGGCAGGCGACCGGGTCCTAACGATCGCCCCCGCGTCGCCGTACTTGTGACGCCGCCCCGGATCGGCTAGGTAGGGGCTATGGCGGAAAGACGTCCTAAATCAGCACGGTTTTTTCATGTCGTGGGCGGCGGCTGCTTCGGTTCGCAGTATGTCCGCTGGCTATTGCGCGCCCGCTCCCTGGGAATGCTCGAATTCGAAAAAGTATTCGCCGTCGACCGCGATCCCGCCTGCAAGCTCTCGCGCGAGGGGCCGCTGGATCCCGCCTGCGAAATCGTGGCACGCGATTGGGTGGAGTATTTGACCGGCTGGTTGCTGGGCGAGGTCGCCGGGGGGCTTTCCGAGTCGGACTACCTGGTGCCTTCGCCCTTGGCCCCGCATCTCCTCCTGTTGAGCTTGCTCCGCGCCGCCGAACGGAAGCGTCCCGGCCTGCGTTTCGCGGCGGAGCCCTGCACCGCGGAGGTGCCGACCCCCGTCCGTATTCCCCTGGCCTCGGGCAATCTGGCGCTGAGCTTCGCCCAGTGGCAGTGCCCGGTCAATTGCATCGAGCCGGGGATCTGCCCGGCAATCCATGCCGAGCGCAGCTGGGACATGCTGCCGACCCTGCGTGGCTTTTTTTCGGAACACCCCGAGGCGGGATCCGCCCACGTCCTGCAATGTTGCCACTATGTGCATGGGGTGGGGGCGATCCCGATGGGAGAGATTGCCCGGGCCTTCGAGGTCTTGCTTGCGGATTTGGAAAAAGCCTCGACCGAGCGGGTCTCGGTTGCGACGGTTTCGCGTTGCCATGGCTTGGTAGGGACGGCTCGGGTGTTGCGCGGATAATCGCTCAAAGCCGCAGCCGAAAGGCGACGATGCCGATCAGCCCGAGGCCGCCGGCCAGCACGATCAAATTCAAGACCACCGAAAAGCGATGCAGGCCGTCGAAGCGCTCCTTGAGCGTCTTGCCCAGGTCGGTGTCTTCCTCGACCGTCTTCATCTGCACCTTCAGGTCGTGGACCTGGGGCCGCACCACCACTCCCGCGTAGACCGAGGCCGCGAGCATGATGGCCAGCAGCCCGATGCGGATCCAGGGCCATTGTTTGACCAAGAGTGCCTCGGTGAGGGTGCCCAGCGCCATCATGGCGCCCGCGACGTAACCCATCAGGTAATAGCGCGGGAAAATGGCGGTGATGACCTGGCTGGCCATTTCCTTGGGGAGGGAGGTGAAGATGGTCGGGGTGGTGAAAAAAGAGAAAAACACGATGCCGCCCACCCACAGCACCAAGCCCAGCAAGTACAAAAATTGAGCGGCGAAGGACATTGGTCAGGCCGTAATGAGGCTTCGGGAGGATGTCAAGAAAACACTTTGAAGCTTCGGGCCGCGCTTGGTATGGAGGCTTCCGCAACAAGGTCCGGCTATGATCTTCAAAGAAAATATCCTGCGCGACCAGGTCGCCGTCGTCACCGGCGGCGGCACCGGTATCGGCCGCCAAATCGCGCTGACCCTGGCCCAGGCGGGTTGCCATCTCGTCTTGGCCAGCCGCAAGCTCGAGAATCTCGAGGCCGCGGCCGCCGAGATCCGCAAGCTGGGCCGCGAGGCCCTCTGCGTCGCCACCGACGTCCGCGATCCCGCCCAAGTGCAGGCGATGGCGGATCGGGCGGTGGAGCGTTTCGGCAAGATCGACATTCTGGTCAACAACGCCGCCGGCAATTTTTTGGTGCGCGCCGAGGAGCTTTCCCCCAACGGCTGGAACACCGTGGTCGGCATCGTCCTCAACGGCTCCTTTTTCTGCAGTCAGGCCGTGGGGCGTCAGATGATGAAGCAGGGCAGCGGCGGCAATATCGTCAGCATCGTCGCCACCTACGCCTTCGTCGGCGGCCCCTACACCATCCATTCCGCGGCCGCCAAAGCGGGCGTCATCGCGATGAGCAAGACCTTGGCGGTGGAGTGGGCGCCGCACCGCATTCGCGTCAACTGCGTCGCCCCGGGTCCCATCCAGACGGAGGGCGCCAGCAGCCGCCTGTGGGCCGGCAAAGAGGGCTGGCTTGAGGCGCGGATTCCCGCCCGTCGCTTCGGCACCACCGAAGAGGTGGCCCAGGCGGTGCTCTACCTGGTCAGCCCGGCCGGCGCCTATATCACTGGCGAGGTCTTGACCGTCGATGGGGGAGGGAGTTTGAATCAAGGGGAGTTCCCGAAAGATTTGGTCGACGAACTGCGTGAAATGACGCGAAAATAGGGTGGGGCGGCTCGCCCCGGGAGGAAATGATGAAAAAAATCGGTATCTTGTTGTCGGGCTGCGGCGTCAAGGACGGCTCCGAGATCCACGAGGCGGTCCTGACCCTGTTGGCGGTCGATCGCGCCGGTGCCCAGCCGGTGTTCCTGGCGCCTAACGGCGATTTGGAGGTGGTCAACCACCTCACCGGCGAGCCGACCGGCGAAAAGCGCAACATCCTGCTCGAGTCGGCCCGCATCGCCCGCGGCAACATCAAAGACATCGCCCAGGTCCGGGCGGCCGAGCTCGACGCACTTATCCTCCCTGGCGGCTTCGGCGCCGCCAAGAACCTCTCCGACTTCGCCTTCAAGGGCGCCGAGGCCAAGGCCCACGCCGAGGTGGCGCGCCTGGTGAGGGAAATGCACGCCGCCAAGAAGCCGATCGGGGCCATCTGCATCGCGCCGGCCACCATCGCCGCGATCCTGGGCCCCGACCATCACCCCGCCTTGACCATCGGCAACGACAAGGGGACCGCCAAAGCGATGGAACAGATGGGGGCCCACCACCACGAATGCCCGGTTCGCGACTTCTACGTGGACGAAAAAAACAAGATCGTCTCGACGCCCGCCTACATGCTCGCCCACCGGGTGAGCGAAGCCGCGGATGGCATCGAGAAACTGGTCAAGAAAGTGATCGAACTGAGCTGAATATGGCACGAGATCCCAAAGTCACCCCTATCACGCGCAACGACCCGCGCACCTTTTACGCGACCCGCGTCGCCCATACCCCCACGGGCGAGGTATGGGATCTCTGGACCGTCGTCGACGGACGCCGCGTGGGCAACCTCATCGTCGTGGACAGCGGCGAGGTGGTGTATGGTTTGGCGACGGTGCGCCGCGGCACCGACCATGCCGAGCTGACCGACCTGATGGATTGCCTCTATCCGCCGGCCTGCACCGAGGCCGCCCGCCAGGAACTGATGGTGGTTGAATACGACGAAGAGCCGAAGATCTACGACACGACTTACTAGGTTTTTTCTTCGCATTTTCGCCGGAATTATTGCCGCAAACCTAAGTCACTTCCCAAGTATCGTTATCTAGCTTTTCCCCAGATCAGCGATTTCGAGAGATACGAATAATCCGTCCCGAGGTTGGGGAAGAGGTGTCCCTGGAGGGACCGAGGACTGTCTGAGCATCCTTAAAGCCGCCCCGACGTGAATAGAGTAGGTGGGGTATTGGCCAACACTAAGGTGTTACCCGCAAATCCATAGATCCGAGTTCCGCAGGGCCCGGAAGGGGCACCTCTTCCCCAACCTCGGGACGCCCCTCATCGGTGCGCCCCGCGACAAAAGGGAGGGTATCCCTTCCGGGCCCTGCGGAACTCGCGTCTCTAGGATTGCCCCTGACGTCCTTGGTGGTGATCCCCGTCCTCTCTCCAATTAAGCCGATTCCCTTGGACTTAAGGTTTGCTCAGACTTCCTCGGTCCCTCCAGGGATACCCTCCCTTTTGTCGCGGGGCGGATTATTTGGATTTGAAGGGATTAGAGTTTCAGTTGCAGCACATAAAAAAGGCGTCCCCAAGGGGACGCCTTTTTCTATCCTGTCGAAGCTTGGGCTTAGCCGTGCTTCTTGAAATACTCTTTGCTGGAGTCGACGCCCGGCTTGATGGTGTCTGCACCGGGCTTCCAGTTGGCGGGGCAGACCTCGCCGTTCTTCTGGAAGAAGCTGAGCGCGTCGACGACGCGGAGCGCCTCTTCGGTGCTGCGGCCCAGCGGGAGGTCGTTGATCACCGCGCTGCGCAGGATGCCCTCCTCGTCGATGAGGAAGAGGCCGCGCAGGGCGATGCCGGGGCCCTCGAGCAGCACGCCGTACTTGCGGCTGATGTCCTTGTTGACGTCGGCGACCAGCGGGTACTTGATTTCTCCCAGGCCGCCTTCGGCGCGGGGGGTTTTCTTCCAGGCCAGGTGGGAAAATTGGCTGTCGATGGAGCAGCCCAGCACCTGCACGCCGCGTTTCTTGAATTCTTCGACCGACTGGCTGAAGGCGATGATCTCGGTGGGGCAGACGAAGGTGAAGTCGAGGGGGTAGAAAAACAACACCACCTTCTTGCCCTTGTAGTCGGACAGGGAAATCTCTTTGAAGGAATTGTCTTCCATCACCGCCACGGCTTTGAAGTCGGGGGCCTTTTGCGTCACTTGAATCATGGGGATCTCTCCTTTTGGTTAGCCGCTGCGGCGAGGCTAACGGAAATTGTTCATCCGCTAAGCGTATAGCCCAGCGCCAAAATGACGGTCAACGGATTTTCCGGCGAAAAGGAGGGGAATTAGGGCGATTCGTGGATGCCCACCGCGTCGGGAAACATCTCGGCCAGGTATTCCAGGACGTCCCGCACGCTCACCACGCGCTCCGGCTTGCCGGCCACCAGCACGGGAATGTGGCGAAATCCGCCCAAGGCCATCTTGTGCAGGGCGTAGGCGATCTTGTCGGAAAATTCCAGGGTTTCAGGCTTGGGGGTCATGACCTGGGAGACGGGGAGGTCTTCCCAGCCCGGGGCTGAGCCCATCACCTTGAAGAGGAGGTCGCGCTCGGTGACGATGCCGGCCAATTGGTCCCCCTCCATCACCAGGACGCTGCGGTTGGCGACCGCCAAGTGGTCGGCGATCTCGCGCAGCCGTGTCTGAGGGTCGACCAGGATGGGGGCGGCGCTGGGCAGCCGGTTGAGGGCGTCCTTGACCAGGCTTTTCTCGAGGCGAGTGGCGGGGCGCACGCCGTCGAAGGCGGTGAGGTCCTCGCCGCACTCCTCGCAGTCGTCGCTCCCCGCGATGTTCTCGTATCCGCAGAAGGGGCATTTCATGGCGCAGTTCCCTCCGCGGCGACGGTCCAAGTGTCGCCGCTGTTCCAAAGTTTCTCCAGGTTCCCGGCGCCTTGCCGTTCCACCGCCTCCGCGACCTGCGCGTTGACCAGTTGGTCGTAGGTGGGTCTCCGGACCGCGCGGAAGACCCCCATCGGCACGGGGAAACGGGGCAGGTCCATCCGCGCGAGGAATTCGGCGTAGGTGGGATTTCCGCTGTTCGGGTCATGGACCAACAAGTCCGACGGCGGCCGCTTCGGGTCGAAGCTCACCACCTCGGGTTCCAGGCCCTTGAGGCGGATGCCCTTGTCTCGGTCCTTGCCGAAGATCAGGGGCTGGCCGGCGACGAGGGTGAGCGAGGAGTCCTCGCGCGTCTGCTTGTCGTCGATGGACTGGAAGGCGTTGTCGTTGAAGATGACGCAGTTCTGGTAGATCTCGACGAAGGCCGAGCCGCGGTGCTCGCCCGCCGCCTGGAAGACCTCGGCCATGTGCTTGACGTCGGTGTCGTGGGTGCGGGCGACGAAGGTCGCCTCCGAGCCCAGCGCCAGGCTCATCGGGTTGAGCGGATAGTCGACGCTCCCGTAGGGAGTGGACTTGGTCTTTTTGCCGAACTCGGAGGTCGGCGAATACTGCCCCTTGGTGAGGCCGTAGATGCGGTTGTTGAACAACAGGATCTTCAGGTCGACGTTGCGGCGCAGGGCGTGGATCAGGTGATTGCCGCCGATGCTGAGCCCGTCGCCGTCGCCGGTCACCACCCAGATCGACAGCTCCGGGCGATAGACCTTCAAGCCGGTCGCGATGGTCGGCGCGCGGCCGTGGATGGTGTGGAAGCCGTAGGTCTCCATGTAATAGGGGAAGCGGCTGGAGCAGCCGATCCCCGAGATGAAGACGAAGTTCTGCCGCGGGATGCCCAGCTTGGGCAGGACGTTCTGCATGGTGGCCAAGATAGCGTAGTCCCCGCAGCCGGGGCACCAGCGCACGTCTTGGTCGCTGATGAAGTCTTTTCGCGTGGGGGCGGGCGGCGCCGCGCTAACGGTTTCCGACGACATGCTTGACCTCCTTTCCCGGGCCGAGCTGGGCGCGGGCGCCCTCGAGGATCTCGCTGATCTTGAAGGGCTTGCCCTGCACCTTGCTGAGGGGGATCGCGTCGACGAGGAACTTGGCCCGCAGCAACCAGGCGAGCTGGCCCAGGTTCAACTCGGGGACCAGCACCTTGTCGAAACCCTTCAGAACGGCCTCGAGGTTCTTGGGAAACGGGTGGAGGTGGCGCAGGTGGACGCTGCTCACCGCGGCGCCCTCGCGCTGCAGCCGCTCGACCGCCGTAGTGATGGCCCCGCAGGTGGAGCCCCAGCCGACGATCAGCAGCTCGCCCTCCGGCTTGCCGAAGACCTCCGCGTCGGGGATGTCTTTGGCGATCGCGGCGATCTTGTCGGCGCGCAGGTGGACCATCTTCTCGTGGTTGAGGGGGTCGTAGCTGACGTTGCCGGTGCGGTCTTCCTTCTCCAGGCCGCCGATCCGGTGCTCGAGCCCCGGGGTGCCGGGGATCGCCCAGGGGCGGGCCAGGGTCTTTTCGTCGCGCAGGTAGGGCAGGAATTTTTCCCCCTCGCGCTGCGCGCGGTCCGGGTGGCGGACCTCGATGTTCGGGAGCTCCGAGCGCTCCGGAATCAGCCAGGGCTCGCTGCCGTTAGCGAGGTAGCCGTCCGACAGGTAGAGGACCGGGGTCATGTATTTCACCGCGAGGCGCACCGCCTCGATGGCCATGCGGAAGCAATCCGACGGCGTCGCGGGCGCGACGATGGGCACCGGGCTCTCGCCGTTGCGCCCGTACATCGCCTGCAGCAAGTCCGCCTGCTCGGTCTTGGTGGGAAGGCCGGTGCTGGGCCCGCCGCGCTGGACGTTGAGGATGATCAGCGGCAGCTCCGCCATCACCGCGAGGTTCAGGGCCTCGCTCTTCAGGGCCAGCCCCGGCCCGCTGGTGCCCGTCAGGGCGATGCAGCCGCCGAAGGCCCCGCCGATCGCGGCGCCGATCGCGGCGATCTCGTCCTCGGCCTGCAGGGTGCGGACCCCGAAATTCTTCAGCTTGGAGAGTTCGTGCAGGACGTCGCTCGCGGGGGTGATGGGATAGGTGCAGTAGAGTAGGGGGGTCTTGGCCAGCTCGGCGGCGGTGACGAAACCGATGGCCGTGGCCGTGTTGCCCATGATGTTGCGGTAATTCCCGGGCTTCAGCCGGGCCGGCCGGATCTTATAGTGGGTCGAGACGATCTCGGAGGTCTCGGCCAAATGGAACCCCGCCTTAAGCGCGAGGATGTTGGCGCGCGCGACCTCGGGCTTTTTCCCGAACTGCCTCTCGATCCAATGGATGGTGGTATCCAGGGGCCGGTCGTACATCCAGTACATCATGCCGAGGGCGAAGAAGTTCTTGCAGCGGTCTTTCTCTTTATTGGTCAGCGCGAGCTCCTCGAGGGCCTTTTGGTTGAGGCTGGAGATGGGCAGGGCGATCAGCCGGTACTCCTTGAGCGAGCCGTCGGCCAAGGGATTGGCGGCATAGCCGGCGCGCTCGAGGTTGCGCTCGTTGAAGGCGTCTTGGTTGACGATCAAGAGGCCGCCGTGGGGCAGGTCGCGCAGATTGGTCTTGAGCGCCGCGGGGTTCATCGCCACCAGCACGTCGGGCTGGTCCCCGGGGGTGCGGATGTCATGGCTGGAGAAATTCAGCTGGAAGGCGCTCACCCCGGGTAGGGAGCCCGCCGGGGCGCGGATCTCGGCCGGGTAGTCGGGCAGGGTGCTGATGTCGTTGCCCAGCACCGCGCTGGTCGTGGTGAACTGGGTCCCGGTGAGCTGCATGCCGTCGCCCGAATCCCCGGCGAAACGGATGACGACGCTGTCGATTTCCTGGCGTATCTTTTCCTGGCTTGGGTGACTCGACGGATTGGCCGGGTCCATGGGGCTTGGCTCCTTTATGCGCCCTCCGCGCTGCTGCTGACTTGGTGCGGGTCCGGGGGCAGGTTGAAGACTTCCAATGGAAAATTTTCGGAAAGGTAAAAAACGATGTCGCGCACCGAGACCAGCCCGAGGAATTCCCGGCGCCGGTTGACCACGGGCAGGTGGCGGTATTTGCCGTCGTGCATCAGCCGGACGGCCACCGCGATCGAGTCTTCCCGGTCGAGGACCTTCGGTTTGGACGTCATGACCTGTTGGATGGGGGTCTCGGGGGCGGCGTTGGCCAGCAGGACGCGGATCAGGGCGTCCCGCTCGGTGAAGATGCCGACCACCTTTTTGCCCTCGACAATGACCGCGCAGCCCGTTTTGCGTCCCTGCATGAGCCGCACCACCTCTCCCAAGGGCATCGCGGGAGGGACGGTCAGGGCCTCTCGGGTGCTGAGATTGCGGATCTTTTCGGTTTTGAGCGCCTCTTCGAAGTTCATCGGGGCACCTTTCCCTTTGCCGAAACTAGCTGGATAGTAACGCCTATCCCCGCCGAATCAAACGTGATTTAAGTCAAAAAAAATCATCTTGCGCCTAAGGTCAGGTATCTATTAGGGATTCCCCATGCTCGTGGTCAGGCGGCCAAAACTGTCTTTGTGGGATCGATTGTATATCGGGGCGGTGTTCCGCGGCATGTGGATCACCCTGAAGCACGCGGTGGGCAATATCTTCCACCAAGAGCGCATCCTCACCTACGAATACCCCGAGATGAAGAAGCCCATCCCCGAGAACTACCGGGCCGAGCACCGGCTGATGCGGCGCCCGGACGATACCCCGCGCTGCACCGCCTGCATGCTCTGCGCCACTGCCTGTCCCGCCCATTGCATCGAGATCGTCGCCGCCGAGCACCCGGACCCCCGCGTCGAGAAGTACCCCGCTGTCTATAATATCAACCTGCTCCGCTGCGTTTACTGCTCGCTCTGCGTCGAGGCCTGCCCCTGCGACGCCATCCGCATGGACACCATGAAGATCGAGCAGGCCGGCTATTCCCGCGAGCACTTCATCGTCGACAAAGAGTACCTGCTGAAGAACCACCCCGAGGGCAAGAGCCCTTACTCCATCGCCCTTTATTAAGAGGCTGTTGAAAAACGGACCTTATTCCCGCCGGAATGAATCCGGCTCCATTCGCCGCCCAAAAATCCGAAGGATTTTTGGGGCCCGCCAATCCGCCTGTGGGGCGAGGTTCGGGTTTTCCGAACCTTGCAGCAAATTCGAAGAATTTGCGGAGCGCAATAGTCTTGGCCCAACCACCGGTGGTTTTTCAGCAGCCTATTAATTTCGAGCAACCAATTTCCGGCCCCCCCGATAGAGCCCTTGAATTCTCTATCATTGCAGAGAGTGGGGCACATCATGTCTTCCGTTACCTTGCCGGTCTGCCGCGCCGAGCCCGAGGCGGCTTCCGAGCCTTTGTTTTCACGGGCCTTTTCCGCAAAAAACGATTTGGTCTGCCGGCCGAACGAGGCCTTCCCTCCGCTGGCCCAACCCTCTTGGCTCGAACGTTGGAGCGCCTGGGAAGGCCGCCGCAGCCTGGACGTGGCCACCAGCTTTGCCGCGAGGATCCTCCAAGACAACCCGATCTCCCAATCCTCCCCGGAGCCGGATCCCTGGGGGCCCAGCCTCGTGGGGTTGTTCTCCGACTTCTTGGGTGGGCTGGCGGGCTGCGCCGGCAGCTCCGCTGCCCGTCCCGCCAGCACGATGCCCCAGGGGGCGGTCTTGATGAGCGGTGAGTTCCGCGGCCGCTATGACCTGCTGGGCGATCCGGACAAGTACGGCACCATCCTGTTTTACCGCCAGAGCTACGGCTCCATGCCCGACATGGACAACAACCTCGCCTCGCTGGACGCTTACGAAGACACCCTGCAGTACCAGTGGCACATCCTGAAGTCCCTGGAGCTGGAAAAGCCCAAGCATGTCTTCGTCGAGGACCTGCCCATCGATTTTCCGGCGGGCGATCGCGCGCCGCTGATGAAATACATCAAGGATGGCCTGGGCGACTTCAAGCACTTCTTCTCCAAGTACGACCTGCCTTCCGAGCGGGAGCCGAAGTACTTCCAGCTCCTGGCCGCCTATAAGCAGGTCGCCTTGATCTACGCCTACAAGCACCCCGAGGTGCACCTGCACCGGGTGATCGAGCCGGCCGAAAGCGACGAGATGCACGTCCAGCTCGAGCAGGTCTGGGTGCGCCACCAAGGCAACCCCGCCGAGGTGCGCAAGGACCCCGAGTTCCAGCGCCTGATGTTCACCCTCCCCGAGGCCTACGCGGTGCGGGAGATCATGAAATTCTACAAAGAGCATCCCGGCGAGAAGATCGCCCTGATCTTCGGGAAGATGAACAATTTTTGCGACAACTTCCAGGCGATCCACTATCTGCCGCGCATCGCCTCTTTTTGGTGGAGCGAACCTACCGACCCCCTCACCATTCCGAAGGCCTGCGAGTAGGTCGGCGGGCGGAAACGATTTGATTGACTCGGCACCTTCCGGCCTCTAAGAGACCGGGATATGGCAAAATCCTATCCCGTGACCCTGATCGAGGGCGACGGCATCGGCCCCGAAATCTGCGCCGAGATGAAGAAAGTCGTCGCCGCCACCGGCGTGAAGCTCCAGTTTTTCCCCGCCTTCGCGGGCCAGACCGGCATCGAGAAGTTCAACGACACGCTGCCCGACCAAACCCTCAAACTGATCAAGAAGAACGGCGTCGCCATCAAGGGGCCGCTGATGACCCCCATTGCCAAGGGCTTCGGGAGCATCAACGTGCTGCTGCGCAAGAAGCTCGAGCTCTACGCCAACGTGCGCCCGGTCAAGAGCTTCCCTGGCGTCAGCCCCTATCCCGACGTCGACCTGGTCATCATGCGCGAGAACACCGAGGATCTCTACTCCGGCATCGAGCACGAGATTGCGCCGGGGGTGGTCGAGAGCATCAAGGTGATCACCCGCGAGGCCTCCACCCGCATTGCCAAGTACGCCTTCGAGTACGCCAAGCGGAACAAGCGCAAGAAGGTCACCTCGATCCATAAAGCCAACATCATGAAGCTTTCCGACGGGCTGTTCCTGGAGTGCGCCCGGCAGGTCTCCAAGTCGTATCCGGGCATTGAGTACGCCGAGATGATCGTCGACAACGCCTGCATGCAGCTGGTCACCAAGCCCAGCCAGTTCGACGTCCTGTTGCTCGAAAACCTCTACGGCGACATCGTCTCGGACCTCTGCGCCGGGCTGGTGGGTGGGCTGGGCCTGGTGCCCGGCGGCAACATCGGAAAGAAGTACGCGATCTTCGAATCGGTCCACGGCTCGGCGCCCGACATCGCCGGCAAGGGCATCGCCAATCCCATCGCGATCATCCTGACCCTCGGGATGATGCTGGAATACCTGGGCGAGACCAAGGCCTCCCGGGCGGTACAGGAGGCCGTGTCCAGGGTGCTTCAGGCCAAGAAGGTCCGCACCCCCGACCTGGGCGGGAAAAACAGCACCGCCCAAATGGGCGACGCGATCGCCGCGGAAGTCGAAAAATTGCTCTAAGAAAGGAATCGCCATGGCGAAAGAACTCAAGGAGGGCGCGGCCGCTCCCGACTTCACGCTTACCGATCAGGACGGCAAGAAGGTCAAGCTGAGCGACTTCCAGGGCAAGAAGAACGTCGTGCTCTATTTCTACCCCAAGGACATGACCCCCGGCTGCACCACCGAGGCCTGCGACTTCAGCGCCAGCGCGGCTAAATTCGCCAAGCGGGACGCCGTCATCTTGGGCGTGAGCTTCGACGACGCCGCCAGCCACCAAAAGTTCATCGCCAAGCACAAGCTCAAGCTGACCCTGCTCTCCGACCTGGACAAGAAAGTCGCCGACAAGTACGGCGTCTATCAGGAGAAGAGCCTCTACGGGAAGAAGTTCATGGGCATCGTCCGCTCCACCTTCGTCATCGACAAAAAGGGCAAGCTGAAAAAGGTCTTTCCCAAGGTGAAGGTTGCGGGGCACGCCGACGAGGTGCTCCGGGCCCTGGCGGAATAGGCGATGGCGGGCCGGGCCGGGGCGACACGATACTGCCGCGGCGTCGATGCCCTCAAGGGCCTGGCCATCCTCGGCATCGTCTTCTACCACTACTACCGCCGCCTCACCGGCACGGGGAATTCCTTTCAATGGTGGTTCGGTCCCTTGCCCCGGCATCCCCAGGAGTGGGGTTACTTGGGCGCGAGCCTGTTTTTCATCTTGAGCGGCTGGGCGCTGACCGCCTCGGCCATGGCGAAACGGGCTGCCGGGCGACCGGAAAGCAGCGCCGCGGACTTTCTCCGCGAGCGGGCCCGCCGCATCCTTCCTTTGTATTACCTGTCCTTGCTGCTGATTTTTGCCGGCTTTTTTGTCCTGACGGAGCAGCCGCCGGCGAAAATATCCCTGCACTTTTTGGCGAAGGCGACCTTCCTCCATACCTTCAGTCCCGAGACCATTTTTAGCTACAATTCCTCCTGGTGGTTCATGGGCCCGATCGCCTTTCTCTACCTCGTCTATCCCTGGTTACGGCGTGGCTTCGAGCGAAATGCGGACCTCGCCTTGGCCCTCTGTCTCCTGGCGGCCTTTCTTTTGTCGCATCTGCTTGCGGCAAAACCGGTCGTGGCCTGGCATCCCTATTTGGCGATGGGCGGCTTTCCCTTCGTGAAGCTTGGGGAGTTCGGGTTTGGCATCTGGGTGGCCCGGACCCGGGAAACTTCGTCCGGCAAGGTCGCGGCGCTGACCGGCCTGCTCCTGCTGGTCGGCTGGTTGGGCCTGCGCTCGCCGCTCCTGTTCCCGCTGCACCCGCTCGGCCTCTGTGCCCCGCTGGTCATCGTCGCTAGCTGGTTGCCGCTCTTCGGCCTGGAGTCCCTGGGTCGATACAGTTTCGGCCTTTTCCTGTTTCACCGTCCCTTGATCGATCCCTGGTTGGCCTGGTTGCGGCGGCAGGGTTTCACGGATAGCGCTTGGCTGGGACCGGCGATCTTCACTATATTGGTGTTGGCGATGACGATTCCGGTTGAAAGGGCGATGGAATATGCCTTCCGAAGAAAAACTCCCGCCTGAGCCGCCCCCGGAAGAGACGGCGGAGAAATTCCCCCGCGGCCGGGTGGCGCGTTTCTTTCCCCAGTCCCGCTACGGCTTCATCAAGGACCGCAACGGCCGCGACGTCTATTTCAACCTGGACGAGGTGCGCTTCGTCGGCGGCAAAGACCACCGCCAGCTCCAGGAAGGGGTCGAGGTGGGCTACGACCTGGGCTGGACCTCGCACGGGGAGCACGTGGTTAAGATGAAGATCTATTAAGAGCTTAACAGGCTGTTAATGCTTAAGCGGATCCCCGCCCGCCATCGAGCAGAACCACTCGTAGTCGATCAGCTCTTTGATGGTGGGATTATCGCCGCAGACGGGACAGGAGGGATCGCGCCGCACTTTCATTTCGCGGGATTTCATCTTCAGGGTGTCCATGATGAGCAAGCGGCCGACCAAGGGGTCGCCCTTGCCGAGCAGGAGCTTGAGCACCTCGATGCCCTGGATGCAGCCGATGATGCCGGGGAGCACGCCGAACACGCCGGCCTCCTGGCAGGAGGGCGCCATCTCGGGCGGGGGCGGCTCGGGGTAGAGGCAGCGGTAGCAGGGGCCGACCCCGGGCTGGACGACGTTCACCTGGCCCTCGAAGCGGAAGATGCTCCCGTCGACCAGGGGCTTCTTGAGGAAGACGCAGGCGTCGTTGATCAGGTAGCGGGTCGGGAAGTTGTCGCAGCCGTTCACGATGACGTCGTAGTCGCGGATGATGTCCATCACGTTGTCGCGGCTGAGCCGCTCGCGGTAGGTGACGACGTTGACGTCGGGATTGAGGGCCTTGAGGGTCTGCTTGGCGGACTCGACCTTGGGCTCGCCGATGCGCGACTCGTTGTGCAGGATCTGGCGCTGCAGGTTGCTGCGGTCGACCACGTCGTTGTCGATGATGCCGAGCGTGCCGACGCCCGCCGCGGCCAGGTAATAGGCCGTGGGCGAGCCCAATCCGCCGGCACCCACCAGGAACACCTTGGAGTCGAGCAGCTTCACCTGTCCTTCCTCGCCGACCTCGGGCATCAGGATGTGCCGCGAGTAGCGGTCGAGCTTTTGCGAGTCGAGGAAGGTCTTCTTGGTCGTGGGCCGGCCTTCTTGGTTCCAGCGGCTGTAGCCGCCGATCAGCGAGTGGACCTTGGCATAGCCCATCTGCTTGAGGCTGAGGGCGGCGAGGGCGCTGCGGTTGCCGCCGGCGCAATAGGCGACGATCTCTTGGTTGCGGTCGGGAACGGCGTCTTCGATCTTGAGCTCGAGCATGCCGCGGGGGATGAGCAGGGCCTTGGGGAGGATGCCGCGCTCTTGCTCTTCCTTTTCGCGCACGTCGAGCAGGACGAGGCCGGGATTCTTCTTCTGCAGCTCGACGAGCTGCTCGGGCGTGAGCTCGGAGATCTGTTGTTTGGTGTGCTTGAGTAGGTCCTGGACCGAAGGCATTTGAAACTCCAAAATCAAAAATTTGAATTTTACTAGCTATGTTCCACAATAATCCCTGTCAAGCGCTGCTTCCAGAGCGATTTTTTAGTAGAAAATATCGGAGCTTAGGGGTTAAGTGGAAGTGTCTGTGTTTCCACCACGATTGCCTGGGTCTTTGAAAACTAATTTTAGCGCCCGTAGCTCAGCTGGATAGAGCAACGGCCTTTAACTGGATGAAAATCCAAATGGAGCCTTTGCAGGGAAACAAAACCTGCAAAGTGGACTGCACTATATCGGGGAACCCTTTACGGTCGGGTACCGTTGGCAATCCCGAGGAAACCTAGGATGCCCTGAATGACTCGTCATCATACCAAAGAGAAAGGGGATCTGGGAGTTTTGAAGGCTCAGGTCGATCTTCATCAAAAAGGCTATCAAATATTAACTCCTCTGTCGGAACACTCACCTTTTGACCTCGTTGTTTACAAAAACAGCGATTTCAAGCGGGTTCAAGTGAAGTACAAATCCGTAGGTAAAAACGGCGCCCTGCAGCTTTATTTTCGAACCTGTTGGGCTGATAAACACGGGACGCACCGGAGGCCCATCGACAAATTTGAAGTCGATGTCTTCTGTGTCTATTGTCCCGATACCGACGAGTGTTATTATTTTGATCCTAAGCGCTTTTCTCGATCGATCGCCCTGAGGGTAAAAGCTCCTAAGAATAATCAGCGTGTTGGAATCAATTCCCTCGCTGATTTTCGTAGGGTTCCGTAGAGACTATACGTGCGGCACCTGAAATGGTGAAGAGATAGTCCAGACCGCAAACCTTACCTAGCAAGGGTGGCGAAAGCCATAGCGGTAAGCTAAGCCGTAGGTCGCAGGTTCGACTCCTGCCGGGCGCGCAGTATTCCTATTACCGATTACCGATTCCTTTTTGGATGGGCTGGCGGCCCTGGCCGCGTGGGGAGTTTCGCGGCGATTCCGGTCTCGGAATTAGCCCCGGGATAGCGTTTTTTACCCCTAGCCCCGGAGCCCTGCGCTCCGGGGCTTTTTTTTAGCTGCGGCGGCGGGGCTTGGCCTCTTTTGGGATTGACTTTATGCTTCCGGTACTTAAGAAACGGGTCCTTCCCGCAGGGGTGCCCTGCGGAGGCAAACATGGTGGGTGTAGCTCAGTTGGTTAGAGCACCAGGTTGTGGCCCTGGGGGCCGTGGGTTCGAGCCCCATCACCCACCCCATTTTGCGCAGTTGACGCGGAAGCATTGAGAGATTAAAAGCGAGCGCCGTTGGCTCAGCTGGATAGAGCGTTGCTTCGCAAGCCCGAAGTAAATTCGGGCTTGCTAAAGCCCAGGGGGCGGCTTCCGCCCTCCCCCTTCAACCCCCAGCGGTTAAAGCGGAAGATGCCGTGAGCAGGGTTTAGCGCCGTTAGCTCAGCTGGATAGAGCAACTGGCTTCGAACCAGTAGGTCGGGAGTTCGAATCTCTCACGGCGCGCATCGAAAAATCAGTCATTCCTTAGGGTGATTAGCTCAGTTGGTAGAGCAGCTGACTCTTAATCAGCGGGTCGCAGGTTCGACTCCTGCATCACCCACAGAAAGCCGCAGTCTACTGCGGCTTTTTTTTTGCCTATCTTTTCTTCGTCGCCATTTCTCCCGGTATTTTTTCTTGGCAAAAACTCTTCGCCCCGTGGAAAATACCTTCGCTCTCGAACCGCTCTCAACCAAATCACTCAGGTCATCGGGTCTGGAACTTCAGGAGGTCCTTATGTCACGCGCCTTGTTCTCGCTTACGTTCGCGGCCTTTGCGCTCTTCGCCGGCGCCGGGCCCGCCTTTCCCTGTACCCGCGTCCTCTACAACGATGTCCCCGGCATGGTCATGGCCGGCCGCACCATGGATTGGGCCGAAAGCACGATGCCGAAGCTGTGGGTGATGCCGCGCGGCATGAAGCGGGAAGGGGGCGTTCCGGAAAATCCCGCGAAGTGGACCTCCAAGTACGGCAGCATGGTGACCTCGGTCTATGACCTCGGCACAGCCGACGGCTTTAACGAAAAGGGCTTGGCCGCGCACATGCTGTTCCTCCGGGCGGCCGACTTTGGGCCGCGCGATCCCGCCAAACCCGGAGTCCTGGCGGGTTTGTGGGCCCAATACCTGCTCGATAACGCGGCGACGGTGGCCGAGGCTGTGGACGCCATGCAGAAAATCCAGCCGGTCATGCAGGAGGCCCACGGCTTCAAAAGCACCGTTCACCTCGCGGTCGAGGACGTGAACGGCGACTCCGCCATCTTCGAGTACGTCGGCGGCAAGCTCACCGTCCATCACGGCAGGCAATACACCGTCATGACCAACGACCCGCCTTACGACCAGCAGCTGGAGCAACTCAAGAAATACGACTTCAGCAAGCCCAGCGCCACGACCCCGCTGCCGGGCAACGTCAACCCGATCGACCGTTTCGTGCGCGCGACCTATTTTCGCAACCTGCTGCGCAAGCCGGCCAACGAGCGCGAGGGCGCCGCAAATTTGATGTCGATCGTGCGCAACGCCTCGGTGCCCTTCGATGCGCCTTACGCCAACGACCCGCGTTTCTCGGTCTACAATACCGAATATCGCACCCTCAGCGACCTCTCGAACGGCGTCTACTTTTGGGAGTACACCCGCAGTCCCAATGTCCTTTGGGTGATGGCCAAGAATTTCCGCTTCGAGCCGGGCTCGCCGGTGATGCGGCTGGATCCCACCGAGGTTACCTTGGTCGGGGATGTCTCGGCGAAGTTCCAGGCCGTGCCCAAGGCGCCGTTCTAGGGTCCGGTCCCCTTCGGGCCAACCATCGATAAAAGATTGGACACCGGGTATTAGAAAAAATATGGAGGATTCCGCCTGCGCGAGAGTGGTGGAATGGCAGACACGCTAGGCTTAGAACCTAGTGGCCGTAAGGTCGTGGGGGTTCAAGTCCCCCCTCTCGCATAGTATTGGGAGGGGCCTTGCCGGCGGTCTGAATTTGCTCCGTCTTCCGCAATTTGATCCGCAAAACCGGAAAAATCGCATCCGCGGAGGCGGTCCTTCGACCCCGAAAATTTGCTCCGTCTTCCGTCCGTTCCGGGCTATGATTTTGCTCCGTCTTACATTTTCGTGACTTCCCGGTCCGAACGTGCAAGAACCAAAAAATGGGTGTAATTACCGATTATCATTAGAGGAATACCGTGAAAGTCCAGATCGAAGAAGTCTCCCCCATCCGAAAAAAGATGCACTTTGAGCTCCCCCCCGAGGCCTTCCAGAAGGCCCTCGACCGGGCTTACGACAAGCTCAAAAAAAAGGTACAGATTAAGGGTTTCCGCAAGGGCAAGGTGCCCCGTTCCATCCTCGAGAAGTACTACAAGGCCCAGACCGAGATGGAAACGGTCAGCGACCTGATCGACAAGTCCTACCGCGACGCGATCCAAGAGCACGCTATCCCGGCGGTCGAAATGCCCAAGATCAGCGACCTCAAGGTCGAGGCCGACCAGCCCATCACCTTTACCGCCGAGGTCGAGGTTCAGCCCAAGGTCGAGACCAAAGATTACTTAAAAATCAAGCTTAAGAAGCCCAATACGCAAGTGACGGATGAAGAGCTGGAGGGCGAGCTGAAGGCCCTGCAGAAGGCCCACGCCCAAAAGGTCCCCGCCGCCGAGGGCGCCGAGGCCAAGGAGGGCCACCAGGCCACCATCCACTACGCCGGCACCGTCGAGGGCCAGGCCTTCGAGGGCGGCACTGCCCAAAACGTCTTGGTCGACCTGGGGGCGGGCCGCTACCTCCCCGACTTCGAAAAGGGCATCCTGGGCATGAAGAAGGGCGAGAGCCGGGACATCCCGGTGCAATTCCCCGAGGACTACAGCCACGAGCCCCTGCGGGGCAAGCTGGCCCAGTTCAAGATCGACCTGGTCGAGCTGAAGGAAGAATCCCTCCCCACCTTAGACGACGAGTTCGCCAAGGACCTGGGGCAATTCGAGACCCTGGCCCAGGTGAAGGAGCAGCTCAGAGACCACATGCAGAAGAACAAAGAGGGCCAGGCCCGGGGCGAGCTCTTCAACCAGGTGCTCGAGCACCTCATCGCGAAGAACCCCTTCGAGGTACCCGAGGCGATGATCGGCCGCGAGCTCGACTACATGCTCCATACCCTGCAAAACCAGCTCAAGCAGCAGGGTCTCAGCCTCGAAAAGCTCGGCATGACCCCCGAGGACTACCGCGTCCGCAACCGCGAAGAGGCGATCCGACGCATCAAAGGCTTCTTGCTTTTCGATTCGATTGCCTTGCAGAATCAGCTGGAGGTGACCGAGGAGGAAATGCAGGCCAAGATGGCACACCTCGCGGCCCAGTACAAGCAGCCGGTCGAGGCGATTTACCGCTACTACCAAGAACACAACATGCTGCGGCCGCTGTTCAACCAAATCTTGGAAGAGAAGACCCTCGACTACCTGATCGGCCAGGCTGACATCACCGAGGCTAAGCCGGGCGAGGGGGAGAAGGCTGAAAAGAAAGAAAAGAAAAAGAAGTAAGGTAGCAAAAGTAAAAATCGAAAAAATAAAAATGATCACGAAGTTTGGAGGGAAAATTTGAATGGGTGGCCGGGCGGGGGTCCCCCGCCGCGCGCAAGCATGAGCACGGTGGGGGTGCAGCCCGGACAGGACCCGTTCAAATTTTCCCTCCAAACTTCGTCACCACACCGGAGGCCCCAATGACATTGATTCCCATGGTCGTCGAACAAACCCATCGCGGCGAGCGCGCCTACGACATCTACAGCCGCCTGCTGAAAGACCGCATCGTCTTCCTGGGAACACCGGTCAACGACGACGTCAGCAACCTCATCATCGCCCAGCTGCTCTTCCTGGAAAGCGAGGATCCCGAGAAAGACATCTACCTCTACATCAACAGCCCGGGCGGCTCGGTGACGGCGGGCATGGCCATCTACGACACCATGCAGTACGTGAAGCCCGATGTCTCCACCATCTGCGTCGGCCAGGCGGCCTCGATGGGCGCGGTTTTGCTGGCGGCGGGGGCCCACGGCAAGCGCTACGCCCTGCCCAACAGCCGCATTCTCATCCACCAGCCGATGGGCGGCTTCCAGGGGCAGGCCACCGACATCGACATCCAGGCCCGCGAGATCCTGCGCCTGAGGGAAATTTTGAACGGCATTCTCAGCAAGCACACCAAGCAGAACCTCAAGAAGATCCAGCAAGACACCGAGCGCGATTACTTCATGTCCGGGGAAGAGGCCAAGGAGTACGGGATCATCGACCAGGTCGTGGTCTATCGGGACAAGGGCGACAAGTCCAAAAAGGCGTCTTAGGCAATTTGACAAACTATTTTCATTCCGGTCGGAGGGAGTCCGGCCTCCCGATGCCGCCCAAAAAACCTTCGGATTTTCGGGGGCAGCCCATCCGCCGGCGGCGGTTTGGTCCAACGGCCGGTGGTTTGTCAACAGTCTATATAAAATGCACCTTTAGGGCGGCGCGGGCCATGCCAAGCAGGGCGCATCTTTCCGCGCCGCGTTACGCCCGATGCTTCCTTGACACCCCCCACCAAAGGTATATGATTTTCTTGAGAGTGTAAGGAGCGATTGTGGCCAAAAATTATACCGATGATTCCACTAATTTAAGCTGTTCCTTCTGCGGCAAGTCCCAGCGCGAGGTCAAAAAGCTGATCGCCGGGCCGACGGTCTACATCTGCGACGAGTGCATCGAGCTCTGCAACGACATCATCGCCGAAGAGACCAACAAGCAGGAGATGCTCAAGACCAAGGCCGGCGTCCCCAAGCCCTCCGAGATCAAGAAAATTTTGGACGAATACGTGATCGGCCAAGAGCGCGCCAAGCGCGTGCTGTCGGTCGCCGTGCACAACCACTACAAGCGCATCGAGGCCCGGCCCACCAGCGACGTCGAGCTGCAGAAGAGCAACATCCTCTTGGTCGGCCCGACCGGCAGCGGCAAGACCTTGTTGGCGCAGACCCTGGCCAAGATCCTCAACGTGCCCTTCACCATCGCCGACGCCACCACCCTTACCGAGGCCGGCTACGTCGGCGAGGACGTCGAGAACATCATCCTGTACCTGCTGCAGGCCGCCGACTACGACAAGAACAAGGCCGAGAAGGGCATCGTCTACATAGACGAGATCGACAAGATTTCGCGCAAGAGCGAAAACCCCTCGATCACCCGCGACGTCTCGGGCGAGGGCGTGCAACAGGCCCTGCTCAAGATCATCGAGGGCACGGTGGCCAACCTGCCGCCCAAGGGCGGCCGCAAGCATCCGCAGCAAGAGTACATCCAGATCGACACCAGCAACATCCTGTTCATCTGCGGCGGGGCCTTCGTCGGCCTCGAGGACATCATCGAGCGCCGCATCGGCGAGAAGAAGCTGGGCTTCGGCAGCGAGATCCGCTCCAAGAAAGACCGCAGCGTTGGCGAGCTGCTGGCCGACGTCCAACCCGAAGACCTGCTGAAGTTCGGCCTGATCCCCGAATTCATCGGCCGCATCCCGATCTTGGCCACCCTGACCGAGCTGGACGAGGCCGCCCTGATCGAGATCTTGACGAAGCCGAAAAACGCCTTAATTAAGCAGTACCAGCGGCTCTTCGAGTTCGAGAAGGTGAAGCTCAAATTCACGCAGGGGGCCCTGGTGGCCATCGCCAAAGAGGCCCTCAAGCGCAAGTCGGGGGCCCGCGGCCTGCGCGCCATCCTCGAGCACACCATGCTCGACATCATGTACGAGATTCCCTCACAGACGAACATCCGCGAGGTGGTCATCAACGAGGATGTCTTCACCAAGAAAGAACAACCTTTGATCGTCTACGAGAAGAAGGCCGAATCGGCCTAATCCCTCGGATTTGGAGAAATTCCCATGAGCGAGACAAATTCGAACGAGTCGAACGCAGTCGGCTCGGGCACCAAGGTCGTACCCTTATTGCCGCTGCGCGACATCATCGTGTTCCCCTACATGGTGGTGCCCCTCTTCGTGGGCCGCGAGAAGTCGATCAACGCCCTCGAAGAGGCGATGAACGCCGAGAAAGACATCCTCTTGGCCGCGCAGATCAACGCCAAGACCAACGACCCCAAGGCCGAGGACATCTACAAGGTGGGCACCCTGGGCACCATCATCCAGCTGCTGCGCCTGCCGGACGGCACGGTGAAGGTGCTGGTCGAGGGGCGTCGGCGCGCGCGGATCAACAAGTACCTCGCCAACGAGAATTTCTTCCTGGTCGAGGCCGAGGAGATCCACGAGAACCGCGAGGTCACCATCGAGTGCGAGGCCCTGATGCGCTCGGTGAAGGCCACCTTCGAGACCTACGTCAAGCTCAACAAGCGCATCCCGCCCGAGATGCTGGCCAGCGTTGCGGTGATCGACGACCCGGCCCGCCTGGCCGATACCATCGTCGCCCACCTGACGCTCAAGCTGCCCGACAAGCAGAAGATCCTCGAGCTGGAGTCGCCGGCCGAGCGCCTCGAGAAGCTCTTCGAGCTGATGCAGGGCGAGATCGAGATCCTGCAGGTCGAAAAGAAAATCCGGACCCGCGTCAAGAAGCAGATGGAGAAGACGCAAAAGGAGTATTACCTCAACGAGCAGATGCAGGCGATCCAGAAAGAGCTGGGCGAGAGCGACGAGTTTAAGAGCGAGCTGCAGGAGCTCGAGGAGAAGATCAAAAACAAGAAGATGTCGGCCGAGGCGACCAAGAAGATCAAGAAAGAGCTGAAGAAGCTCAAGATGATGTCGCCCATGTCGGCCGAGGCCACGGTGGTGCGCAACTACATCGACTGGATGCTGTCGCTCCCGTGGTACGAGGTGACCAAGGACAAGATCGACATCAAAGAGGCCGAAGGCGTGCTCGACGAAGACCACTACGGCCTCAAGCAGGTGAAAGAGCGCATCCTCGAGTACCTGGCCGTGCAGAGCCTGGTGGACAAGCTGAAGGGGCCCATCCTGTGCTTCGTCGGGCCTCCGGGCGTCGGCAAGACCAGCCTGGCGCGCAGCATCGCGCGGGCCACGGGCCGCAAGTTCGTGCGCTGCTCGCTGGGCGGCGTGCGCGACGAGGCCGAGATCCGCGGCCACCGCCGCACCTATATCGGCGCGCTGCCGGGCAAGATCCTGCAATCGCTGAAGAAGGCGGGCAGCAACAACCCGGTCTTCCTCTTGGACGAGATCGACAAGATGAGCACCGACTTCCGCGGCGATCCGTCGTCGGCCTTGCTCGAGGTCTTGGATCCCGAGCAGAACAACACCTTCAACGACCATTATCTCGACGTCGACTACGACCTCTCGAAGATCATGTTCATCACGACGGCCAATACGCTGCACGCGATCCCGCTGCCACTGCAAGACCGCATGGAGGTGATCCGCATCCCTGGCTACACCGAGGAGGAGAAGCTCCATATCGCGCAGCGCTACCTGATGAAGAAAGAGATGGAGGCGCACGGCATCACGAAGGACAACATCGAGCTGCCCGAGCCGGTGCTGCGGCAGGTGATCCGCCGCTACACCAAAGAGTCGGGCGTGCGTAACCTCGAGCGCGAGATCGCCACGATCTGCCGCAAGGTCGCCAAAGAGATCGCCGCGAAGGGCCGCGACAAGAAGATCCGCGTCACGATGAAGGCCCTGGAAGCTTACCTAGGCGTGCCCAAGTATCGCTACGGCCTGGCCGAGGAGAAGGACGAGGTCGGCATGGTGACGGGCCTGGCCTGGACCGAGTTCGGCGGCGAGCTCTTGACCACCGAGGTGACGATCATGCCCGGCAAGGGCAAGTTGATCATCACCGGCAAGCTGGGCGACGTCATGCAAGAGTCGGCGCAGGCGGCGATGAGCTATGTGCGCTCGCGGGCGATGTTGTTCGGCTTTGACAAAGACTTTTACCAGCGCATCGACATTCATATCCACGTGCCGGAGGGGGCCATCCCGAAGGACGGCCCCTCGGCGGGCATCACGATGGCGACGGCGCTGACGTCGGCCTTGTTGAAGATCCCCGTGCACAAGGACGTCGCCATGACGGGCGAGATCACCCTGCGCGGGAAGGTCCTGCCGATCGGCGGGCTGAAAGAGAAGATCCTGGCCGCCCACCGCGGCGGGATCAAGCGGATCATCATCCCTAAGGAGAATGAGAAGGATCTGAAGGATATTCCGAAGAAGATCCTAGCGGGCTTGAAGATCTTCCCGGTGTCGCAGATGGATGAGGTGCTGCGGACGGCCCTCATTTATAAGGACATCAAGGAGCTGTACCGCGGGAAGGAAGAGGGGATGTCGCTGGAGGACCTCATCTTCCCGAAGCCGGAGGAGGCGAAGCCGATTGCGCCGGCGGCCCCCGGGGGAGGGGAGATCGTCGCGCATTAAGAAAGTCCTTGGCCTTCCTGGGTTTTTTCGCTAGGGAGGGGCCTCGAAATTTTCGGCTTTTTGGGTTCGCTGGGCCTTCGGCCGGCGCTTCTAAATAGTTGAAATAATTTGAAATTGGGGTCGTAGTTCAGTTGGTTAGAACGCCTGCCTGTCACGCAGGAGGTCGCGAGTTCGAGCCTCGTCGACCCCGCCATACTTTTCAAGGGGTTACAGATTTTGCTGTAGCCCCTTTTTCATTCCATTACCACAATAGTACCACAAGATTTTCATTTCTTGTTTTGGACGATACGCAGTTTATTGCGTTGCATCTCGACCACGGTGGGTAGCCGGTCAACGGCTTCCCTCAATTGATCGTCATCGACCTCGGTATAGACCTTCATCGTCAATCTAACATCCGAATGGCCCAGTAACTGCTGGGCGACCCTTGGGTGGGCATTCGATCTGGCCAGGTTGCTGCAGAAGGTCTTTCGCAGACCGTGCGGGGTTACACCTTCGATCCCATGAGCTTTGAAGGCTCTGGTGATTGCCAATCGAAAACAATGCACCTTGCCTCCATCCTCTTGGCAGAAGACATATTCCCTTTGGTGAGGAAGCCTGGGACGAAAGGGATTCTTATCGTGACCACCTTTTCTCGGAAGATGATCCTTTAAGAAAAGCAATTCTTCCCGAATTTCCTTATTCATTGGTACGAATCGTGCCTTTCGATTTTTGGTCTTTCTCCATTTGTCGCTGGCGACGCAGAGGCGGTTTAACTCCCAATCAATGTCTTGCCACTTTAGGTTGGAAAGCTCACCGGGTCTCATGCCGGAATTGACCAAAATCCGAATGACCGATTTTTGCCAGGCCGTTAGATTGCCGTTCATAAGGTTGTGAAGCTCGAGGGGGGTGAGGGATCGGCTTCCTTGGCTGTCCTCCTTGAAGCGTTTTATTCCGTTCACGGGAGAATTAACCAAGTAATCCCATTCAACCGCTTTTCCGAAGATCGACCTCAGTAAGCTAAGGTCGATGTTCCGGGTTCTATTCGAGACTTCCATGCCAGTTAAGTAAGTCTCAAGATGATGACGGGTGATTTGGTTTAGCCGATAGCCCTTAAAACGAAGGAGAAGGGGTTGTAGTCTCCCCTTGTATGTTTCGATCGTCTTTTGGGACCGAACCCCATTAGCAAAATCGGAGAAGTATTTTTCGACGAATTCGGAAAAATAAAGATGGATGGTGGGTTCGCGCTTATAGGTTCCCGCCAACAACTCATTTAAAATTTGAATCCGTCTTTCCTCTGCCGTTCGCTTGGAAACGGGGCCCAAAAGAATGTATCGCTCCTTCTGCCCATATTCTCGAACGATCAATCGGTATCGGGTTTCGTCAGTCTTCGTTTTGTATTTCCTCACAAATACGTTTGATTTCATCGAGCTAGTTCCTTTCTCGGATCAAACGTCTCTTCTGTGGGACATGTGCGGCTTGAAGACCTCCTTTCCAACCAATCGACGACCTTTTCAGGAAAATATCGGCATTCCTTGCCTACGAAAAAACGAGGCATGCCTTCTCGATTATATCGGTCAATGGTCGTTCTGTTAGTTTTTAGGTAGTCACAAAGTTCAGAAGTGGTCAATGGACTTGAAGGGGGAAACCTCATCGCTGCCCCTCCAAAACAATTTTCTTTTTCCATCCTTCCTTTTTAAATGTCGGTCTTTTTTTAAAAAGCCGCCGGCAATGCATTTTCAAGGCCTCCATTTTAGTTACAGTGGTTAAACGACAACCTGGGAGGCGATGCAAAAATCCTTCCAAAAATGCTGAGTTGGAATATGCCCGGGAAATGGGAATCTAGGAGGCCCCTGGGTTCGACGCGAAAGCGGGAATCGTTCGAAATTGGAACTCAGCCGTTCGAAATTCGAATTCACTTCGGTGATCAAATCAAAAAAAAACCTGCGATAGCCCAGCAAAACCAAAGTAAACTATAGGGTTTTCCTTCTAATTTAATCCTCCCTGGCATTGGCCCGCAGCCTGCATTCCATTCCTCCTATCATCCAAGTTTGAGGAGGAACCCAACATGAACCGAATGCTCAAACGCTATCCAAATGCGTTGCTTTCCCTGATCTTAATTCCATCCATCCTATTAATCGCCCCGCCTGCCCATGCGGCCTCGGCTTGGGAAGATGCCCTCCAAAAGGTCGTCGATATATTTACCGGGAACACTTCACGGTTATTGGCCATCCTGGCCGTGGCGGGATTTGGGATTGGGGCACTTTTCGGGCGCGTTTCCTGGCGTAGGGCAGGAGAGATCGTTCTGGGTATCGCCATCGTCTTCGGCGCGGCCTCCATCGTGGACATGTTTGTAGGGAAATAAAACCGTCATGAATCCTTCAATGACCGATCCCCTATTTTTAGGACTGACCAGACCCACCATGTATATGGGGGTGACCCAGTCCTTCTTCGTCATCAACGGGATCGTCAACATCCTGTTATTTTTGGCGATCAATTCGTTTTTGCCCTTACTGGTTCTTTTTCCGCTGCTGCACGGAATTGGCTATCTCGCGTGCCTCTACGATCCACGGATTTTCGATATCTGCTTTCTTTACGCAAAGCACTGCATGCGCTGCAGAAACAAAGGGTTTTGGGGAGGCAATAGCTATGCCCCGATTTAATCTTAAGTTGAAAGCAGTGGCGCCCGAATTTGATGGCGTGGCGGCGAGGGAGTGCCCGGTATCCGATTTCATTCCCTACGCCTGCCACTACGATCCCAACACCATTTTGACCAAATCGGGCTGCCTGCTTCAGGTGTTGAAGATAGATGGATTGGCCTTCGAGACGGCCGACGACGATTTTCTCACCTTTAGGAAAAATCTGCGGAATACCCTTTTTCGAAGCATCTCCAAAAGCCGCTATGGGCTTTATCTCCATACCGTGAGGCGGAAGCAGAGTGCTTATCCGGAAGGGTCCTTCCCGGAGGGGTTTTCGATTCAATTAAACGAGGCCTGGAAGACGAAGCACTCCAAGATGAGTCGCTTCGTGAATGATTTCTACCTCACGATCCTTCAAAAGCCGAAGGCTAGGGGTGCAGCCGGATTCAGGGAATTGTGGAGAAACTTGGCTCATCGGGGCGATGGAAACCGGCACGCGGAGGGATTGAAGGAGTGTCATCAGGAGCTGTCGGCCATCTCGAATCGGTTTCTGACCAATTTAAAAGACTATGGGGTTCGCCAATTGGGTATCGCCGCCGGTGAGGCCGGGAATCGATCCGAGCTGGCCGAGTTCTTGTCCTACCTCATTAACCTGGAAGAGACCCCGCTTCAGATCCCCGCAATGGGGCTGGATAAACTTCTCCCAAAAAATCGTCTGATCTTTGGTCGGGATGCCTTTGAGGTTCGGGGATCTCTGGGAAGCAGATTGGGTGCCATCCTTAGTGTCAAGGAATACCCCGATCAAACCCAGGTTGGGATGCTCGATCGGTTTTTGGGAATTCCGGTGGAGTTCGTCCTAACCCAATCATTCCTCTTTACTGATCGCCAGGCTGCCCTGGGGAAGATCCAAACTCAGCAGCGAAAAATGCTTCAGACGGAAGATTTGGCGGTCTCCCAAATCGAACAAATCGATGAAGCCTTGGACGACGCGACCTCGGGCAGAATTGGCTTTGGTCATCACCATTTGACGGCCCTGGTTACCGGAAATAATGCCAAGGATCTGGACGAGGCGATTTCCGAGGTCGAAGCGGCCTTTCTGAATCTGGGAATGGTTGTCGTCCGGGAGGATTTGAATCTGGAGCCCTGCTTCTGGGCTCAATTGCCAGGGAACTTTTCATTCATCGCCCGCGATTCGATGATCAGCACCGCCAATTTCGCGGGCCTGGCCTCCATGCATAATTATCCCTGCGGGAATAGTCAGGGCAACCATTGGGGGCCGGCAGTAACCGTATTGGAGACCGTCTCCGGAACCCCGTACTTCTTTAACTTCCATCGGTCGGATGTCGGCCATACGACGATCATTGGCCCCACCGGGACGGGGAAGAGTGTCCTTCTGAACTTCCTCTTGGCCCAATGCCTCAAGTTCCGTCCCAAGATATTCTTTTTCGATAAGGACCGCGGAGCGGAAGTATTTATTTGGGCCCTGGGGGGAGTTCATTCCGTCCTAGGCCTCTCCCAAGCCAGCGGATTTAATCCGCTACAACTGCAGGACACGCCTAGCAATCGGGCTTTTTTGGCAGAGTGGCTGAAAATCCTCCTTACGGCCTATGAGGAGCCCTTTCGAGCCGAGGATTTGGCAAAAATTAATACGGCTATCGAAGGGAACTACAAGCTTGATCGCGTAAACCGAAGACTCGAGAATTTGGTGCCGTTTTTCGGGTTTGGTGGCCCAGGCACGCTAGCCGGACGCCTGGCCCAATGGCATGGCCAAGGAACCCGGGCCAATCTTTTCGGAAATTCCGAAGACCTTTTGAGATTCGACCAAAATCTCTTCTGTTTCGAAATGGGGGAGATTTTGGAAGATCGAATCGGCCTTCCTGCTGTCCTTGCCTATCTGTTCCACCGCATCAACTCCGAGCTGAACGGCCAGCCTACCATCATCGTCCTGGAAGAGGGGTGGAAACTCCTCGATAATCCGTTCTTCGCTCCCAAGATCAAGGACTGGCTCCAAACCATCCGGAAGCGGAACGGGTTCGTCATTTTCCTAAGCCCCAATATTGAGAGCGTCGTCCATTCCTCCATCGGCGATACCCTGGTTCAACAATCGGCGACCTCCATATTCCTGCCAAACCATAAAGCGACCCGAGAGGGCTATTCCGGAGCCTTCAAGCTCAGCGAGAAGGAGTTAGAGTGGGTCCGGAACATGGACCCCCAAGACCGGTGCTTCTTGATCAAGCACGGCCAGGACTCTGTCTTGGCCCGTTTGGATCTAACCGGGATGGAACACTTGATTCGTGTGCTCTCCGGTACCTCCAAGAATGTCGGTATTTTTCACGAAATCATTGCGGAGAAGGGTGACGATCCAAGGATCTGGCTCCCCCTTTTTCAAGAAAGGACCCGTTGATGAAAAAGATCCTCTTCATTCTTTTTGGACTTCTTTTGCTTCATACCGAGGCGCGGGCGGCGTTTCCGGTGGTCGATATGGGGGCCATCAAACAGGCGATCATGCAGTATCAGGAAATGAAACGTCAGTACGACATGCTCAAGAAGCAGTACGACGAGCTGATGGCCCTAAAAAACTCCGTTACGGGATCTTACGGAATGAGTCTGCTGATGAATGGGGCAGAAGATGCCGCCAGCCGCAGGCCACTACCAAAGACCTGGCAAGAAGTGGTTGAGCTTCAAAAGGAGGGCTTCTACGGGAGCCGTCTGGATCATTACGCCAAGCTCCTTCCTGGCATCGCGACCAAGTTCCTTTCCTCAAACGACCAAGATCGAGACGTTGTCGGTTACAAGCTGGCCAAGGACCACACCCAGGCGGCCTTTGCCGCGACCGAGGCGGTCTATGACCAACTGCAAAAACGACTCACGACGTTTGAAGGCTTGGTCTCTCAGATCGACAAGACCCAGAATGTCAAGGAGGCCATGGATTTGAATAGCCGGATCGTCGCCGAGTCCGGATTTGTCAGTTTGGATCTCGCACGGCTCAATAGCACGCAATTATCCCTCCAGGCGATTTTGCAGAACGATTCCAACCGCGAGTTGGAAAACCACACCGAATTCTTCTCTCAACCCAAGCAATCGAATTAATACCAATGGATCTTACGACCGACATTTTGACGAGGGTGGATGCGATCACCCTTGGCTATACCGCCAAGGCCTACCAGGCGGTGGTCAGCACCCATGCGACCGAATTGCGACTGATGTTGGTTGCCTATTTCGCCCTCTACGGCATGGCGGTTTTGCAGGGCTTCGTCCCCTTGAGCATGGGAGCTTTGGCCAAGCATATCGTCAAGGTCGGTATCGTTTACTCGGTCGCGACGAATTGGGGGACCTTCACGGTCTTTTGTTACAACCTGTTCACCTCGGGCCCGGACAAGCTCATGGGGGCCCTGGTAGGGGGCTCCAATCCAAGCGCCCAATTGGGGGTGGTGTTCGACAAGGGCATGAGCTCGGCAAGCCTGATTTATGAAAACGCCGGGAAATTCGACATGGGGCAGATGTCTGTTGCCTTCGTGCTGATGATCAGCACCGTCCTGCTCACCGCCTACGGGCTCTTCCTCCTAGTCCTATCCAAACTCGGGCTGGCGGTCCTTCTTTCATTGGGGCCCATTTTTGTGCCTTTCGCCCTCTGGTCATCGACCAAGGGTCTGTTCCAAGCCTGGCTGAACTATCTCATTAATTATGCCCTGATCCCCGTAATCACCTTGGGAATCCTCGGGTTGATTATTTCCATACTCGATGACGCGGTTCAAAAAATTCAGGCGGTGGGAGATCGTCCGCTGATCTACCACACCTTTCCGTTCCTCCTCACTGGGTCCATCACCGTCCTATTGTTGGCGCAGGTCACCCGGCTTGCTTCAACTTTAGGCGGTGGTGTGGCCCTTTCTACGGAAGCAATCTTTCAAAGGGCGATGAGGGTTCCTCGAATGGCCAAGGGATACGCTCTTGGGGCCGCTAAGGTAGGACGTGTGGCGGTTGCCACCGCAAGGCCTGCCTTTCAAAGATCCGCAAAACTCTACCGTAATTTAAAGGCGACTCAGGAGCGCTTTGAAAATGTGATGGGGGAAAGAAGATGAAGCAGACTCTTTCTGGAGATCCCGCTGTCGCGCATTGGTATCATGATGTCTACGGATCGGCGGTAGTCAGTCGAAATCGTTGGTTCTTGGTAGGGGTGATCGCCTTAACCCTAGCAGTCCTCGAGGCGGGTGCATTGATCGGCTTGGCGCCTTTAAAGGCCGTCGAGCCTTACGTGATCCAAGTAGACAACGAAACCGGCAGGACTACCGTTTTAGCTCCCCTGGCAGAAAGGCCCCTGACCCAAAATGAGGCGGTGACCAAGTTCTTCGTGGTCAAATACGTCCTCGCTCGCGAGACCTACGATCCCCAAGACCTAAATTCTAATTATGACCAGGTGCGGATGATGTCGACCTTGGAAGAGGCGAATCGATTTGAGGATTTCATCCGAGGAAGCCATGGCCCCTTGGAGGAGTTCAATAACACCTTTACCCGGACGGTGAGGGTCCATTCCGTTTCCTTTCTCAATCAAAAGACCGTCCAGGTTCGTTTCAAGGCGATCCGAACCCAGGTTAGCTCGAATGAAAAACAAGAGAGCTATTGGATTGCCACGCTCAGCTATCAATTCGTCAATAGCCTGATGAATGAAGAGGAGCGTCTTAACAATCCCTTGGGATTTCAAATTAAAACCTATCGAGTCGATCAGGAGGTTATCAAATGAAAACAGGAGTATTTATTGCCCTGGCGCTGTCTGTCTTGGTCAGCAGCGCCCACGCATCCCAAACGCCGGTCCCCTTGGGGACGGATCAACGCATCAGGCAGGTAATATTCAGCCCCGACCAGGTCTATGAGGTAACTTCGTCCTTCGGTTATCAGACCGCCATTGAGTTCAGCCCCCAAGAGACAGTCCAGGTAACCTCCATCGGGGATTCCATCGGATGGCAAGTGGTGCCATCCGGCAATAAACTATTTCTCAAGCCGGTGGCCAACGATGCGGTCACGAATATGACCGTAGTGACCGATAAGCGGACCTATTATTTCAACCTGATCGCCTTGAGGTCCGAGGCCCTGGGGAGCCTGACTTATTTGATCCGCTTCAATTACCCGGAGGCCCCACCGATTTATTCCGGTCTGTCCCGCGGCCCGAAAAATCCGGATGAGCTCAATTTCAATTACAAGATCAAGCAAGACAAGAAGATGGCCCCAGTCATCGCCTTTGACGATGGTGAATTCACCTACCTTCAGTTCAAGGACAACAAGGAGCTGCCGGCAATCTTCATGGTGGGGGCCGATGGGAAGGAGGCCTTGGCTAATTACCGTATCAAAGGCCCTTATGTGGTGATCGAGAGGATCGGAGCGGAATTCGTCCTCCGTAACGGCAAGGCCACGACGCGCCTGTTCAATAATAGTCTAGCATCCAAGGGGGCGGTTCAGGGTTGAAACGAGACATTTATGAAGGAAGACAAGGACGGAAATCTAGATTACCAAAGTGAAACAGCGGCGATTGAGAACGGGACCGGAGAAGACTCTCCACTTTTCCGTCAGTCCATCCTAGGTAAGCCGACCTCGATTCGCAGGTATGGCTTGATGGGAATCCTTTTGGTTGGATTCGTGTTGATTGCTGCAATCCTGGTTTTTGGGGGGAAGAAGGAGAAAAAGGCGATTCAGCCGGAGGAGAATTTCCAAATGCCCGCGAAGCGCGCGCTAGAGCTACCGAAACCGACAGTGCCAACACTCCCCATACCCCCCAAGGAAGAGAAGATCGATAAGGATGCCTTGGCGCTCAAGGATGCGCGGTTAAAATCGGCGATAATCATTTATCAGAATACTTCTCCTGCGAAGGCCCCGGCCTCTGAACCTGGGGTAGGGCCTCTAGCAGGAGATCCCAATCAGCAATTTCAAGAACAGGCTCAATCTCAAACGGTTCAGACCTCGCAAGCCTATCGCATCGGAAATCTCGAGACCAAAATCCTTCAAGGGAAGTTGATTGATGCCGTCATGGAAACGGCCATTAATTCTGATTTGCCCGGAATGGTCCGGGCCGTCATCAGTACCGATGTCTATGGGGAGTCAGGCAGGATTGTCCTTTTGCCTCAAGGAACTCGGTTGGTAGGGACCTATAATTCGGCCATCCGAAAGGGGCAGGCTCGGGTTTTCGTGATTTGGAATCGGGCCATCCGGCCTGATGGGATCGAAATCGCTCTTAACTCAGGGGGCACCGATACCTTGGGCCGTGCCGGGATAGGGGGGGAGGTAAATAATCATTTTTGGCAGATATTCGGTACCTCAGCGCTCCTAAGCCTAATTGGTGCGGGTGCGTCGAGCCTGGGTGTGGAATCCGGGGACCAGAACAATTCCCTAAGCGCCTACCGGGAAGGGGTGACCGAGGCCTTCCAGGCTAGCTCGGCCAAGGTGTTGGATAGCTATATCGATATCCCTCCCACGATCAGTGTCAAACAGGGCTCCCAAGTGAAGGTCTTTGTGGCGAGAGATCTCGACTTTTCGGAAGCCCTATCGAGGGCATCTAATCCAATCCTATTTGGCGCAAGCAGGACGCCTTGGGTTTCAGCACTGTGAGCCTGGTACCTATCGATACTTATCTTCGGCCTCTACGGCCCTACTTGGATCAGGAAGGGGTGGTGGAGATTTCCATCAATCGTCCTGGAGAGATTTGGGTCGAAAAACTGGGTGGGGGGAGGGGGATGGAACGGTTTGAGGTTCCTGAGCTTACCTTCGGCCACCTGCATACCCTGGCCAGGCTTCTTGCTCAGTATTCCGAGCAGGAGGTGAGCGAGGAGACCCCACTCCTATCTGCCACTTTGCCGGACAGATGCCGGGTTCAGGTGGTCTTGCCGCCGGCGGTGGAAGCGGGAACTATTGGGATATCGATCCGGAAGCAGGCGCTTTTGGAATTAAGTTTGGATGATTACGAGAAAAGGGGGGCCTTCGATCACCTAAACAGCCCCGAATCAACTCAACAGGCGAATGATGCCCTTTTAGATGAGTTTTATAGAACAGGGCGGTATCGAGATTTCCTCGAGGTCGCGCTCTTGGCGAGAAAAAATATTCTGATTTCTGCAGGAACCTCGGCGGGGAAGACGACCTTTTTAAACGCATGTCTCAAGGCAATTCCGGTGGGGGAAAGAATCGTCACCATTGAGGATGCCAGGGAAATAAAACCTCCCCAGCCCAATAGGCTTCATTTATTGGCCTCCCGTGGTGGGCAGGGAAGGGCCAAGGTTACGACCCAGCAGTTACTTGAGGCATCCCTCCGTTTGAAGCCGGATCGAATTATTTTGGGCGAATTGCGGGGGGCTGAGGCATTCACCTATCTAAGAGCGATCAATTCTGGGCATCCGGGATCGATAACGACTATTCATGCGGATACTCCTCAATTGGCTTTCGAGCAATTGGCTTTGATGGTCATACAAGCGGATTTGGGGATGGGACGGGTCCAGGTGTTGGAATATGTGCAGTCAATTGTTCCAATTGTGGTGCAGCTGAAACGGGATAGTCAGGGTAGGCGGTTGATTTCGGAGATGGCCTGGGATAATTATCAGATTCCTCAAACTCTTTAGTTTTTCAAGGAACTATTAGACGTGAAATTGGGCCGAAACGAGCCATGTTTTTGTGGTAGTGGTAAAAAATATAAGAAATGCTGCTTAAATAAGCCAAACATCGTGGTTGATCACGAGAAAAAGCAATTTACACAATATTTTGACCTACGCTCCTCCTTAGAGGAGATCTATAGCCTTGTCGGTATACCAAGAAATATATCCCCTCCGGATCTCGCGAAAGTTCTAAATCTAACGATTCGCAGTGACGAAGATTTAATTTGCGGTGTTTTCTGTTATTTAGATCACCCATTAATTTACGAGATGGTGAAACAGTCCCAAATGCAAGTTGGAGTTTTGGGCAATACACCAGCTTCCAATACATTCCTAGCTTACGTGGCCGGCTGTTATACAATTTGCAAACAAGTTAATGAAGAATGGACAAAAGATGTAATAAAAAATATTTCTAGAATTCCTTATAAGGATAAGGACTCCCCGAAACATTTCTCAGCAAGATTAGCCGAATTAGAACACGTTGTTCTTTTCAAAGGGCATTCTCTAAATATTTCCCCCCTCATGCCATCAACCCAAGAGGGGATAAAAACACCTGAGTCTAAATTGATAATAAGCGGAAAGGAAATTGGCGTCGAAGTATGTTCTATCGCCAGCTTTTCTCAAATAACCAAAATGGTTACGCAAAGGCTATCTGAGAGATTATGCAAAGACTTATTACCCTCGGTTCAACATAAAAGAATTATTCTATCTATTCCAGAGCCATGTCTCGACAGTATCCTAGACCACTACAAGGAAATTAAGAAACAAATAGAAGCAAATCAGGTTGAAATAAATATTTGCGGAAATCCAATAAAAATAAAGTACGAAGTGCTGGAAAGTATGACTGCGCCAAAATTAGAAAATGGGGAATCCCTGGCGGCTATTATTCCTGCTATTCCAAATATTGGAACAACAACGGTTAACGTTTTATTAACTAAGGGCCTGCAGGTCCATGTAAGAATTATTCGAGATGATAAAATCCGGGTCGAAAAAATTAAAAATGCTTTAAATAAAGCAGCAAGAAGAAAAATTAAAAGCAAACAGGTTGATTTAAATCATTATGATTACGGTTTATTGGCAATTCGTATCCCATATGAATTCTTCGTTTCATCTCAGGGCGATATTGAAAAAATGAAGGATGAATTTGAGATTTATTTATCGGAAATTCAGAATATTATAAAGCATAGTAGCCGATACAAAGCAGCTGTCATATTTTCCGTTTCCCATGAAACGGATCAAAATAGGAGAATTTCAATGTTGCGAGGCAGGATTTTGGAGTTGGGGGATTCTATTTTTAAAAGGAAATATTTAGAAACCACAGTTGGTTCACAGATATTACATTGAAAATAATATGACCCTGCGGAAATCCTCATACAGCCTGAATTAACTCAGGTCTGTCATTTGCTGGATTATTGAGATTTCTCGATACTTCATAATATTCTAAATAGTCTTCAGGGCAGGGCTTTAATAGAGAAAGTAAGTGTTCTTTCGATGATTCAGGGTTTAACCAGGTATCTTCGTCCTCCAATCCCAAGATTACAGGCATTCTGTTATGAATTGGCTTCATCATATCATTGGGTGAGGTGGTGATGATTGAGAAGGAGAGTAAATCCTTCTTCTCCGGTGTTTCCCAGCGGTCCCATATTCCTGCAATACTAAAAATCCCTTTTTCTTTTGGCAATATACGCAGAGGGACCTTCTGCTTGCCTACCTTCTCCCATTCATAAAAGGCATCGGCCGGAACCAGACACCGACGCTTTTGGAAAGAACTGCGGAATGCGGGTTTTTCAACGATAGTTTCTGCCCTAGCATTGATTAGAGAGTTTCCTATCCTTTTGTCCTTGGCCCAATGCGGCACCAGGCCCCATTTCATGCTTTTGAGTTTATTGCCCTTCTCCTCATGGACAACAATAGGGACTTCTTGAGTAGGAGCAATATTGTAACGGGGCAAAAAATGAAACCCCGAGTCTGCAATTGAATACCGTAATAAAAGTTTATTGATTTCGACCAGGGAGTACCGACCGCACATAATGTTCTCTATTATATTCAGCTAAGGAAGAAACGTAGGACGCAAAGGATGGCATAGCTGCAGCCTTGACCAGAATATTGGGCACGTAAAAATATTCATTCGGATCATGTCCTTTAGCCTTTAGGATTCTTTCAAGTTCAGTTGGGATCTCTTCGACCTTCAAACATGATGAACTTCGATGGTATCGGGAAGTCCAAATACTAATATGCGATATTGTCGCGACTAATCGGTAATCACCCTCCTGATATAGCACCGTTATCACTTTTGATGGCTCGTAGGTTATCACCTAAAAAGGCTAGGTCCACTTATGCCTTAAAGCAAGATTCAAACAAAACTATCGTCCGAAAATCGAACCATCCGTCCGAAAATCGACCCAATCGCGCTGAGGAGTCATTCGTAAGGTATGAATATATCGACAAAAAGCTATGGCTCCAGATTTGCTTATTAGTTTCCCAAATTAACTTTCAAAAGGAGGACATTTAATGAAAAGGAAATACAAAAAATGGCTCGCTTCTCTTGGATGTCTTGCAGGGCTCGGCCTGTCTGCCTGTGGTGGTGGGATCGGAAATGATGGTCGAGAAGATACTCTTTTTGCGGAGGATTCTACCGGGGGTCAGCCGACAGAGGATGGCCACAACCAGGATGCCGGGCAGTGTACGCAGGAGGACATGTCAAAATGTACTATAGGGGCTTCATGCATTGCAGGATTGTGCGTGGGGGGAGATAGGGTTGGTGGCGGAGCAGGGGAGTGTGAGTCAAGCGTTGATTGCCCTAATATCGATGATGTGTGTTCCAACGGCGTTTGCATGTAAGAAGGAGACGAAACTGGGAGACAAAACGTGGCCCTGGCATCCTTATGGAAGCCAGGGCTATTTTCTGTTCCAAATATGGATAACCAATTGATATATTTAAATTATGACAATTCAAAATCGGAAGAGGCGATCTAAAAAGATACCGAAAGAGAAGCAAAACAGTAATACGCGGGGAAGTGCAGGTCAGTATTATGTTGCAGGAGAGTTATCTAGAAGAGGGCTGGTGGCGGTTATTACTCAGGGGAATACCCTCTTTACCGACATATTATGTTCAAACCTTCAGGCCAATCGGTTCTTGCACATTCAGGTGAAAACCTTTTCCCCCGAAAAGGGTACCTGCACGTTGGGAGAGAAGGCAGAAAATCCGATCGGCGAAAATTTCTTTTGGGTATTGGCTGGGATTCCCACGCCCAGATCTCAACTGCCTTTTGAGTATTTCATTATTCCGTCCATGGAATTGGCTGCTCAAGTCAAAAAGTCCCACCAGCTTTGGTTGGCCACACCTGGAAAAGGGGGAGTACCGCATAAACAAACTACAATGCGGAACATTTTTACCAATAGAAAACTAAATACCGGCTGGGATATTCAGGTTTACAAAAATCGATGGGATTTGATTGAAGATAGATTGAAGCCGTAGAAGATTTAGATCTGAGAAATCATGCAGCTTCGATGCTGACCAAATACCGATCCAGGCCCTGCCGGTTCAGGCTATCCTGGAGCGCCAAGCGAATGAATTGCTTTTCCGAGTAACCGAGTTTTTTCGCGTATAGAGCGGCTAGCTCCGCGCTGACCGGCTTTCGACCATTTTCCAAATCCGAGAGGTGGGACCTGGAGATTCCGAGCAATTTACCGAAGGTCAGGAGATCCATGCCCTCACCCTTACGGATTGATGCGATAAAGCGGCCCAAGGTGAGGGGACCACTGGTGTATTTCTCCAACACTGCTTCCGCCTGCGATTTTCCTTTAGTAGTCATGTTTCGTGACCTCTTCGATGCTGACGAACTCGATTTTCCCATCTTTTTTCGTTTCATAAATGGCCCTATAGGAGCGGCTTAGTCGAATCGACCTTTGATCAGACCGTTTCCCCTTAAGAGGCTCGTCGTGATAACCAGGGATTCTCCGAACTATTTGTAGGCCATCGGTCCGAACCGACTCAACCCAACCCGCCAGTTTATCGGCGATATATCTCGGTGCCTTTAATAAATCCCGTTCGGCCCTCCTTGACATGAAGACCTTCGTAATCAGCATAATGATCCTACACAAAAATAGTGTAATTTGTAAATGGGGTAATTCACAAAAATAGTGAAACGATCACCAGTTGGGTATTCGTTAGTTGCAAAGGCGAGTCCAAGTTTGGTGTTTATGGATTATTTTAAGTGCTCAAGGTCATGTTGCCGGTTGGGGGGAGCGGGGAGGGGTGGAATTTGGCTCGGTGAAGGTGTCTGGAATCGTTCCTTAATTTCCAAGGCGATTTCCTTAACGTTTTCCCGGGATAAGGCCTCCGGCAGCCGTTCCGCGTCGTTGGTGTAGATCTTCACTTCGCTACGGGCTCTGCTTATGGCAACGTAATAGTTATCCTTGGCTGTGGTGAGGCTGCGGGTGTCGGTATCGACCAATACCCGTTCACAAGTTTTTCCCTGGGCCGCATGGACAGTCGAGCAATAGCCATGGTCCATATGGAGGGGGCGTTCTGGATCTAGGTGAAATGTTTTTCCATCCTCGCGTTGGAGCCGTAGTCCCTTTCTACTGTCGCTTTCTACGATTTTCCCCCGGTCCCCGTTTGCCAATCCCAGAGTAGGATCGTTTTTGGTTATCCGGACAATATCCCCCGTGGCAAATTCCGAAATCCTCGTTTGGTATACCGATACCCTTGAGTTGTTTTTCGGATTCCAATTGATCGTGGAGCCGTCGGCTCTCTCTAGGACTAGGTAGGATCTTTTGATTGCCTTAATTTGCGCTGTTTCGCCCTTTTTCAATCCTAGGGAGCGGTAGGCTTTTTCCGATTCAATGACGTCGCCTGGGCTGTAATTCCTAAAATCCTTGCGCTGAGGCCGGGTAAGGTCCTTCTTCTCTAAGATCGCTACCTTGTGGCCCTTGCCGTTTAGCCCCAGGTTTTCGCGGACCTTCTGATTGATAGCCCGTCTGGCCCGGTTGGTACCGGATACAATGAGGGTGCCTTTACGGTCCTCTTCCGGCAGCTCGGAATAATCCTTGGCGATTTTTTCGTGCCTTGCCTCAGAATCCTTCAATTCGACGACCGAATTTCGGAGGGCGACGACCGATTCTCGAACGCTTCCGGTGGCAGCTAATTCGACCGCCTTTTTTAACTCGGGGTTGCGCTGACGTTGAATTTCCCCCATACCGGCCGTCGCCATCCCGTGGGCTTGTAGCTGAGCGAAGGGGTTTCCTGCCTCGACAGCTTTGAGCTGTTGGGTATCCCCGACCAAGAGGACCTTGGCTTGGGAGCGTCGGGCAAGCTTAAGGATCGTTTCCATCTGCTTGGAAGAAACCATGCCCGCCTCGTCCACGACCAAGACGGTTTGGGCATTCAACCCCTTGTCTTTGGCGGTCTCAAACATGGCTATGGTGCCGCTTTGGATGCCCGATTTCGCCAATTCTCTGGCTGCCCCAGTGCTGGGAGCCAATCCCATGAATTTATATCCCTTGGCCTCGCCTAGCTTTCGAGCAGTGCTTAACATGAAGGTCTTGCCCGTTCCGGCGAAGCCCTGAACCCCGACGACCTGATTGGGGGTGGTTAAAAGGAGGGCGGCGGCCTGGAGCTGCCCCTCGTTAAGGCCCTTGCCTGCGAGTCCCTGTGAGGCTTCATCCAGGGAGAGCAGGGCAGGGGATTTGCCTCGCCCTTTCCTTTCAACCGCTAGCGTCCTTTTCTCTAGCTCAATGGCTTTCGGGGTGGTGAAGCGATCACCGGATTGGATGAGCAGGCCTTCCTTCACCCTTCGGGCGAGTTCCGTTTCGATGTCGGCCTGAACGATTTTCCCGACCCCTTGCTGAAGGGCCTCGCGCAGGATCGTGGCTTCGGTCACCACGGATTGGCGTTCAAGGCCGTGGTCCAGAGCGAAGTTAATAGTGTTATAAATCTCATTAAAATTAGATAAGTTATTAATATTTTTATTAAGTGATAATTTATATTGAATTTCGGCCTGCCAGCTTTTCTCTTTCCAATAATTCGCGAGGGTTTTTCGATCAACATCCGTCTTTTTTTGCCGGGTCGCGATGGCAATAATCTGTTTTTCCTGAGGGGAGGCGGTCTCCCGAGTCTTCCCATTAGCGGCCAGGGCCTTCTCGATGGCCTGGCTTCTTTGACTGAAGGCTTCCAGGTGAGAATCTGAAATATGGACGAGTTCGAACCTTCCATCGGGGTGGGGGACCCGGACTTGGTAACCCAACATCTGAACCTCGCGAGCCAGTTCGGTTCGATACAAGGCCCCCATGAGCATTTTTTGTCTGTACAGAAGCTCGTTGTCCATGGCGCGCCAATTACCGTCCGGGCGCCGAGTCAAATTCAAAATTACGCAATGGGTATGGAGCTGAGGATCGCAGGCCCGACTTAATTCATGGCGGAAGGTCGCCGCTGCAAAATTACCGGATCGAAATTTTTTAGTTTCTCCCTCATGGGTTTGACGGAAGGAAACCAAAGTTTCCGCATGTTCCAATGCCTTCTCAACCGCCCTCTCATGAGCCTCAATTAATCGATGATCTCCCCCTACCAATGCTTGTAGCGAAATCGATTTGGGAGCGCTGAAGGTTAGGTCAGTACCTCCACGACGACCGTCAGGCGACACTTTAATGGAATGGCCATGGGGAAGGAATCCATCGAGGAGGTTTTTAAAGTCTGCGATTTCAACTTGGTCCTTTAATCCCAAATAATCGGCGGCTTGGCCCATCCATTTGCTGGGACTTTGTCCCTTGGTGTAATAATCATCGGCTTTTTCGTAATACCCCGCTGCTTGACTGCCTCCCCCGACGTTGGAAATGCTCAGCATCCGCGTTATTCCTCAAAGGTCGGGGCTACCTGTTTAAGTTGGATGGGTTTCAATGTCACCGTAGCCACAGGGTATTCGCCGGCAAGGCTAAGGTACCCTTTCAAGCTGGGCAGATTCGTGATTTCGCTGGGCAGGACGATCCTTTCCCGGACCCTTTGCTTTACCTCGGTCCTTTGCCGGCCATGACGGTTCAGGGTGGTGGAAGTTTGCACTCGTTCCAGATCTTGTTCCCCTAATCCGCGGCTAAAGTCTTCGGCTGTTTGGGAGTCGCTGGATGTACCACCAAGGATAAGCAGGTTACTGAAACAGGAGCGAAGGACGATGGCTTTTTCGCGCCCGTATAAATGATCCAATTGGGCTGTGGATTGAAGTCCGGTCACAATCCTAAGGCCATGCTTTCGTCCCTTGGTCAAAGCCGCTTCCAGGCTGTTTAATCGTTCCAGGGAGGCTAATTCATCGATGACGACCCAAATTTTTTTCCCTTGGCCAGGGGGGAGGCTGAGTATGGAAGTACAAAGGATATCGAGCCAGGTTGAGATCAAGGGTCGAAGGGCGTCCGCCATATCCTCTCGCCAGGTGATGAACAAGTTCCCTTGGCGATCATCCTTGAGCCAGGTCTTTAGGGAAAAATTGCCGGGCTTAAGATATTGATGGGGGGCAAGGTAATTAGCGATGATGAAACGGGTGCTGGCCAGGGCCTTAGAGGCCCCGGGATCGAACAGGCCCGCAGCTGCAGTCCCGGATAAAAAGTGACCTAATTCTTCCACCGGCCTCAAAGTCAACCAATTGGAAAGTTCCCTGGTGCTGAAACAGTGTTCTTGAAACAGGCGCTTTGTGGTTTCCGCGAAGAGTAGCTGGGCATAGGCATGCCACTCCGAATCCTGGGAGGAACGGGCCGGAGGAATGACGGATTTTGCGAAGCGTTCGTGGTCGTAGACGGAGTTAATTTCGTTAAAAATGGACCAGCCTTCGCCCCTTCGGTCGAATGGATTTAATATGACATCATCTTTTTTATAAAAATGGGACAGGAAGTCACCATTGGGGTCCGTGATGATTAATCTGTCCCCACGCGGGATAATCTTGCTAAGCATTTCCCTAATCGCAATCGTCTTTCCAGTGCCGGTTCGGCCTCCGATTAAAAAATGAAGGTTTTCAATTCTTCCAGGAAGGGGAACTCCGGCCAGGGTTACTTGGGCTTCATTCCTAGTCTTGGTTTTCCAGCCAAGGCTTCTGGCGCTGATGATTTGTGAGCCTCTCACGTGAAGGCCGCTCCTTGAAGATGGGAAGAGGAAGAAGATTCCCAATCCTATTCCGCCGAGGGTAAACCCGATAAGTGCGCTGCCAATGCTGATCCAGGTCAAAGGGGGTGATAGGGCTAGGGGAAGAATTTCGATCAGATCTGGAAAGTATGGCTTGGAGATCTCGAATTCGGTTGCAACTCCATAAGACCAGATGACCAGTGATAAGGTGCAGGATGAAAAGAAAAAAACGAGGGCGGCCTCAACAGATCTCTGATTCATGAAATCCTTTTCCTTTCATTGCCGAACCGCTTTCCCATCTTGTCGTCGACGCGTTTGAGGATTTGGGCGTTCCGCTCGAACAAAAACTCACGGAGCAGGTAGAGCGTTTCGAGCGAAGCGAAATGAATTTGGGATAAGTCGATTTTTGATTCCTCGATAGGAAAAGGAGAAATGCTAGGAAGGGTTTCGAATTTTGATTCTATTGGAGGAGAAGACGTTTTTACCTTCGGAGTTTTTGAACGAAGAATTTTGTCTCGAACGACATCGGAGATTGAGATCTTTTCACGATTGGCCTCGGCCTGAAGCTCCTTAAAAATTTCAATTGGGAGAAGAAGAGAGAACTTTCGAAGCATAAAAAATCCGATTTTATCCGATCGCAAAGTTATTATTTTTCATGGGGTTGGAGAGAATCCGATAAAATCGGATCAAAAAATGGGGGTTTGAAAACATCGATTTTTGAAAATTTCCCCTTATTTTCCAATTAGTTATTGCAAGACCTGGAATTGCGTCAGGTGTGTAGGGAATTATGGGCATGGGCGGAGCCCATATCCGATCTTTACGGGCGCAGTTTTTTATACGGACTTGGGCATACATCGAAGGTCCATTCGTAGGAGCGTGTACGGCATTGGCAGGGATCAGGAACATGAATAGGTCACTGAGCAAGGATCATTCCGAAATTGGGTTTTGGAACGAGCAACGGGACAATGAGGAAAATTAATAGGGGAGGGTAGGGGGAACAAAGTTCGCGAATAAGGGGCCTAAAATGGAAAGTTGATCGCGGGATGCAGGCGAGAAAATATTCAGGGGTTTAATAAGGCGTCCTCTCGGGAGAAACGCGAAATTTCGAACTGGCGACCGAAAATCGGACGGTTGGGTTTGATTTTCGGACGAGTGATTGGGTTGTTGGTTCCCAAAGCTCTTTTTTTTCATAGGGGTCAGCCCCTATAGAGTTGGAATCAAAATTGCTGAGCCATGGTGGGACAACCTATATCTTAATCCTTGGAGGGTCCCATCGTGGCAATTGCTCGTGAAAAAATTTTAGCCCGTCGAAAACGATTGGATTCGAAGCAGGCCAAGTTGAAAGCCTTGCAGGAAATGCTCCGGGAGGAAGAGAAGCGAATGGCTAACCTAATTCAGAAAAGCGAGGCGCAGAAGCTCAAGATTATCGGGCAGATCATGTTGGAAAGGATGGAATCGGATCAGGAATTAAAGACCTGGTTCGGGCAGGAGATAGAAAAAAGGCTGACTAAAAAGCAGGAACGGAATTTATTCTCATTGGAATAGCACAGATATTTGAATAATCTGGTTAGGATCCAACCCTTGTTTTGATGAATTGGTAAATGGCTCCCATGAACTCTCCTATCTTCCTTTTAGGTGCTGGATTTAATTGTGACGCTGCGGCGGCGGCAGGACCACTCTTTGGAAACTCAATATATATCGGCCGGTTTCCAATTGCAGTATCCTACCCAACTGTAAATGAATTATGGGGTATTTGTTTCCCAACAGAGATCGGCAGAACTATTTCTATAGAGAATCGCCTACAGGAAGAGCTAGATAGAGAAAATTATATTCCAATTCAGAATTTATGTTCGCATCTTTTCAAATGTGATTATTATCTTCCAAACGAGATCCGGGATAACAACCCTACTATCTACGCACGATTTTTCGATCATTTCTCCACCTCGCATTTTGTTACGTTCAACTATGATTCATTCCCCGAGTGTTTCTTGGTAAGACGAAAGCGGTGGTATCCACACGACGGTTATGGAGTGCCTGTTGAGGTTGGATATCCAACAAAAAACCTTTCTTCTACGAACTTAATTTTACATCTGCATGGGTCTCTTTGCGTATATGAATCTTCTTTTGACTTGGATCAGCGGGACGGGACGATGTGGATGGAGAAACGTGAATCGTCTGTTTTTAAATGCGATCCGGGAAGCATTGGAAACCGATTTCCGATGAACTCACGATCATCCCATTCTTTAGGAGATCCGATCTCAGATGGGGAAATTCCGAAGCGAATCATTGCACCAGTGCCAAGTAAGGCAAAATTTGTAAAAGAAGAGTTCATCCGTAAAAGTTATGAAAAAGCATTGAGTTTAATGGCGCAATCTAAATGCGTGGTATCGATCGGTTATGCTTTCAATGAATTGGATCGAGCATCTTATGAGCCTATACTTCTGCAACTTAGCCAAACAGGAGGCGTCTCATTGATAGTAATCACCCCTAATGCGCATGAGATTCTTAACCGTATAAAAGAACGTTTTCCCTCTATTAGTTTCACCCCAATTCCATATACCTTTGCACGGTGGGCCTCGTTGGAATTTCCAATAGAATAATAGGTACCTTTAACGGGGACTGATTTGTCGTCAATGACCATAAAAAGTACTGCCCGGCTCAGTATTCGCCAGGCAGCATGACAACGAATTGGCGGTCTCCTCGGACGATATATAGCTGGATATTATCAAGAGGGAAGTCGGTAAACGGTATGTGTTGGTTGGCCAGAATATTTCCGTTTCCGTCGTCGAATTCAACATCTCCAAGGGAATCCTGGACGGTGAGTTTGCAAGTGATGAAGTCTTCTTTCCCGAACCAACGGTTTTCAAGGTTGTGGCTATAAATGACATCCATGAGCCAGAAACAACCCGCTTTTTCAGCTAGGTAATAGGCGCCATCGGTCAATAGCATGTTGTGATATCGGTAGTAGTTTTCGGTTCCTGTGAATTGGGCCAATTCGATTTTGCTGATTGTTTTGTTTTCCATTTTCTATCTCCTTTTTTGAGTTTGTTTGTAACTTCACGACACCAGTTACAAACAAATCGAAAAAGGTTGGCGATCTTGCCGGCGGGATCAGGGCATCTAAATCAAGGAATGTGACGTCCCGCGAAGCGGGATGGCGCAGGCCTTGATGATGGCCCCTGCCGGCAAGATAATCGCCAACCGGAAGGGAGACAATGGATAATAAATTTACGGAAGAATTACTTATGCGATGAGGGAGACCTTGAATTAAAACCTTATTGAGCTTGATTAGATCTGATTCTGCCCATGTATCCTTGAAAGAGTCCCAAAATCGAATCGGAAAAGAGAACGAGGTTTATCAAATCATCAGGCTCGCCTTCGTCCTTTTCCAATCTTTTTACTCTTCTTCGGATTACTAATAGATTGGCTTCCCTTACTGGAACCTTTTTTACTAAATTTCAAAAGGAGGGATTGCAGGTTATCATCGTATTCTACGTTTGGAGAAAGATAAGGCCTTGCGGTTACAAGACTCCACCCAGTGTCTCCCTCAACTGTTTCTTTCTTTATATTGAATTTTCCACGTACGGCAAGAGCGACACGCGGGTTATCCAAGGCTAGCAACTTTCCTCTGATCTTGCCGTTGAGCAGATAGGCACCTGTTGTATCAATTGCCCAACATGTTGGACCAACCCACCATAGAAAATCAGGATAAAAAGCGCTGGAATCACCTAATTTGGCGGTAAGCGGAATGCTGTATCCTAAACCTGGAGTTGGTGGATTCCGTAACCAAAGGCCTATATTTATGCGATCTAACGAAATTGCAAATTCTAATTCGTCCTTGTTAAAATCTCCTTTGGAATAAGATGGATGCGCAGAATGCTTAAACTTAATTAAATCACTGTTTCTAGGCCTATGTTCACCAACCTTCCAAATTACTTTTTCAGGATCAGGATCGTATTCATATTCTGCATGATCTTCGTAATAGCTAACGATACCTTCAGCTAATTCCAAAAGCTTCTTCTGAGCCGTTGATCCTTGGCATGAATGTTGTTGAAAAGCAGAGCCGTTAAAAAAATCAGGATGCAAGGCATTGCAGCAGGAGCGATTTCTTTGTTGAATAGCACGTCGAAGAAAAATGCCATTTTCAGATCTGGCACTACGAATAACTTCCAAAAGCTCCTCACGTTCCTTTTTCTCATTTTCTAAAGAGATAACTTTTAGATGTCCGAGACCCGGGGCATCAAGGTCCTCGGCAGCCCATGCACGACTTGATTCACTTTTTATATATTTTATTGGGTCAGTCATGTCAGGAGCTTTTACCGCATATCGAGGTAACGAGATTTTTTTCGTTAATTTAGCCCTGAAAGAAATAGCTGGCAGGGGGTCCTTTCTAGTTTTTACCTTGATAGGAACAAAATCTGGTTCATCAGCAGGCGCATATAATCGCAGTTCAGTTTTTAATTCTTCGACTACTGTCTCATACGAAGCAGCTGGTGTTTTAAGAATAATTGTTGCGGTATTAAGTCTTTCACCGACGTGGTGTCGAGCTTCGGGTTGACGTAGTATCCTTCCAACAATTTGCCGAATTCTAATAAAGGATTTTGTTACCCCATCGAAGTAGCAAACATACGCCTCAGGGTCATCCCAACCTTCTTGCAAGGTTTGATTAAATATTATGTGTTTGTGATGAGGCCGCAGTTGAGAGAGGGAGGAGATTTTTTGCGCATCCGGAGGAAGAAATTTTGTATCGGTGTAAATGGCAATTTCTTCATTTGGTACTTTTTTGGATCGAAGATAACGCCAAATAATTACTGGACGAGCTTCCTCAATTGAACCGCGAGGCACGTTACTCTGCTGAACAACATAAATAGCTCGAGGGTTTATTCCAACTCTTTCCTTTTTTACCGCCTGATCAAGCTGCCCCATTGCATTTAACACACCATCAAGGGATTCCTCCGTTCCACTGTTAAAATCGATAAATTCAATTGTTGTTTTTAAAAGTTCTGCTTCTACGACTTCACGGGTTGGCACTGATACAAGACTTTGTTTGTAAAGATCCTGCCAGGTTGGATCATTTGTAAGTGTATCAGCCCATTTTCGAAATAGATCGGTTTGCAATGGCGTCGCAGACGCCATAAAAAATCCCTTAGGGCGTAGATCCACGAGCTGATCAAGCTGAACACTACTTTGATTATGACTTTCGTCCGAAACTACCCATATTGGTCGTTGTAAATCGTTTCGAATTTGATCCCATGGTGACCTTTCACCTGACCAATCTGGATGAATTCTGTGGAGATTTAATCGCGCTTCTGCCGAACCGCTCCCTGCGGCACTCTCTGCCTCATTCCAAGAAGCCACCGTAAGCAACCATATTGTTAAACCCGCTTTGGAATCTATAAGTTTACGCCAGGCTGCGTGACCTGGAATATCTCGAATAACTTCAATATCCTTTCGAGGGAGCAATTCGCGATATTTTCCACGTAAATTATTATATGTTTGTTCAACAACTGCGCTAGAACGACTTGTCCACAAAACGACACCATTACCAAGTCCAGAAACTACTTTTGCAAGAATTGGTGTCTTGCCGGATCCAGTAACTGCCTTAAGCTGTCCTAAAAAAGGAATAATTGCCGATCCAAAGCGTGGATGGCCAAATTTAGCAGCTTGACCAATCCAAGCCAAACTTGCAGAAAGAAGTTTAGTTGCGGCCTCTTCTTGAAAAGGAAATAACTTGAATGGTTTGTCAAACACTATAATCTTCCTTCTCTAAGGTGGCCATTAACTGTTCGCCACCTTCACTTTCTATAATCTGTAAGGCTGCCAAGATTTCATCTGGTATTTGACAAAACCGGAATGATTCAGTTTCTCCAACAAGGCAAGTTGAACCATAAACACGAAGGGGTTTATTTAGTTTTCTCCCTTTCGCCTCTTCAAACATTTCTATGAGAACTTCACGGGTAATCACGCTTCCATTTCTGCCATTCCAACGAAGACATATCGCTTCTTTTCTTAAATTATGACCAATAATATGTTTACCGGAAATACGAGTTATTCCTCGACCTGCTCCAGTAACGTCTGTTTGTATAATAAGATTAGCGATAGCTTCTCTTTCAAGTTCCAGAATAGCAGCTCGGTTAAGCCGCCGCCCCGTTTCAAAGAACTGAAATCCTCCGGATAATTTCTCATGCTTTACTGCCGAAACCACTCTTGGGGCGGTAACAGTACGGCAATAACGATGCTGAGGAGTACCCTCTTCAATCAAAATAAACCGTCTTGTTCCTTTATCGCGGGCATTAAGCCTAAGCACGGCATGAGCCGTTGTGCCTGATCCTGCAAAAGGATCTAAAACCAGGCAATCTTTCTCGCCAGCGTATTCAATTAGCTCCTGGATTAGCTCTACTGGCTTAGGGTTTTTAAATTGCTGGGCGCCTTTTGGAAAAAGTTTTTTTAGAACATTTGCCCCGGCTCTAGCATCACGCTCAATTACACTACGTAAGGGGGGATGAATATCCTTCAGGTGCTTTTTCAACTGTACTAATTGCGTGTGATCCTTACCATAAATAATTGCATCTTCCTTCTGAAGTTGCTGCATCGTTTCCGGAGAAAACCTGTAACCATTCGTGGGTTTTTGACAGACCTTTCCGGTTTTAGGATGAATGATGTCGTAGAAATACCCGGGCTTCCCAGGGTTATCTGTATTCCGATTCGCTGCGTATGGCCCTTTTTTATCGACATGCCAGTACCTGTCCAATGTACCTAAATCTATAAGATCAGTCGGCTCACCTCGCTCGATAGCCGCATTATACTTCTGAACATGCTTTTTAATTGCTGACTTAAATTCCGACTCGAGATCTTTTAGGCCCAGTTTCGTTTTTCTAAGTTCCTCATATTTGTCCATCAGCCATCTCTTGGCTTCGCTATGTCCCTTCCAAGAAGTAGGGATTTCCTCGATGTTTTTTGCGTAACAAAGAATGTACTCGTGACCAACTGCAATCCTAGTTGGATTATTGTCCGTGGCCTGTTTCCAAACAATGACTCCCACTCGATTATGTTCACCGAAGATTTCATCCATTAACAATCCGAGCCTGAAAAGCTCGATGTCATTGATTGATACAAAGCAAATTCCATGGTCTGCCAAAAGATCCCAAGTCAAATAGAGCCTGGGGCCCATAAAGTTAAGCCACTTTGTATGCCGTCCTCCATCTTCGTTAGTTACATATTGTCCATCATTTGATTCAGCATCAGGATCTTTATAACGACGATCTGAATACCAAAAGTCGTTTTTACCTGTATTGTATGGAGGATCGAGATAAGCTACATCAACGCTCCCCCGATATTGTGATCTTAGAGAAATCATCACTTGAAGGTTGTCACCTTCAATTATTTTATTTTCATTATTATTTTCAAAGGAGAGAGCAGAAACGGGTTCGAGTACACGAGGTGCAGGCAAACGGGTGCGGTAAAGTTTTCTACCATCCCAATGTAGATAAAGCCCAGGTCCGTCTGGCCTAACAAATTCAAAATTCGGAGGAATTATTATTTTTTTAGGGTTAGGTTTCATAATATCCAAAAAATATTTTTCATTTGGCTCTATCGATATTGAAGGCTGGGCCAAAAAAATTCTGAAATTGTATTAAATTAAATTTTGGAGTTGCTAAGGTGGTATTCAAGAAAAATTCTCTTCCACTTTTGACCTCGCCTTTTACAACCAATCCTCACTTTGAGAAATATCGATTGAGAAACAATTAACCTAAGGCCTACAACGAGGCAGGGAAATTGGTCAAAAGGTTCCAAAGAATTGGCTCGAAAAGGTTTTGATTATAAAACATTGGACTGAAAATACGCCAACTTATCGAATTATAAGTATTTTTTAAGAAAAAAACTATTTAAATAATTTTCTAAATCGTCAGGAATTCTCTTTCTTTAAAGAGAGCCCGCCAAAGGGGAAGCGAGGAGCAGGAGGAAGAAAAACAGAATAAATTTTAATCGTCGTTGCAGTTGAATAACAAAAAGTCGTGGGGAAATGACAGCTTATAAGATTGATGAGTATTTTTTCATGACCACTCTATTACCACTTTTACTGAGAAAAATGACGAAATATTTGGGCGACCTCCTGTTGCCGATCCGGGCAAGCACATCCTTTTCGTTACCACCCGGTTACCACTCCGATACCATAATTCGGAGAAAATGAGAGACGAATTCGAAGAAAATTTTGTCTGCAGACAGCCGAAACATTTACCCGACTTCCTTCACTAATATATTACCACCGAAAGAGACAAAAACCGACCCAAAATTGACCTTACAGTGACCATCACGACGGTGAGGATCAATAAGTCAGGTCATGATTATTTTAAGGGTTTTGGTTTGTTGTTTTTGGTAATGAGAAACACTTTTTGAAATGGCATTCAGGGAGTCGGCGGTTCGAATATAGCCTCACAGAAAAGGGCATCTCAGCCCGAAGCTACTTACTTAATATTTCAGAGGGGAATAGTGTGCGATCCCGTAGGCTGTCATAGAGAGTTGTATCTTCCTTTTGTGATTCGATTTGGATGCATAAAGGGCAAAGGATCTCATCAGCTGAGAAGGTATTGGTGGGCAAAAATTCGATTCGGACCCGGTGGGTCCAAGGTTCGGATTGGTTACAGATCTGGCAAGGTGCACTGGTAATACTGAGGATGTGAATCCTTCTTCTTGCTTTTATTTCCATTAATAACTCCAGCTAGAATGACTTCAGAAATCCTGGTTTGGTTAACGTGGAGGTCGAGTTTTAACAAATAAAAAACCTCATATGTGAGGTGTATAGATTAATGCAATACCCGTACCTTTAGACCTCATATTTGAGGTCTAAATGCCGAAGGATCTGATTCTAAAAAAGGTGGGGAGTCGAATACGTGCCTGTCGTATTAAGGCAGGTCTGAATCAGGAAGAAGTGGAGAATTTTGGGGTCAGCTGGAAGCATTATCAAAAGATCGAGGCAGGACAGACCAATACTACCGTGAAGGTCCTATATAAACTGGCTAAGGCGTTTAGGTGCTCCCCAAAGGAATTTCTTATTTAAAAGATACTTCTTTTGGTTTTAGGCTTTGTAAACCTTAAACCTCTCTAAAATTTCCGGGTAGGGAAATTAGTGAGAGTATGAAACTTCCCTTTCATAACAAATTCGTCAATAAAGCTGAGTCGGCATTAATTGCCGCCATCGAAATATTTAATAAACCAGCCTTTAAATATCGGGAAGAAACCTTCGCGATACTGGCCCTGAATGCATGGGAGTTAATCCTTAAAGCAAAACTTCTGAAAGATGGAGATAATGATCCAAAAAAAATTAGGGTGTATGAAAGGAAAAAAACAAAAGGAGGTAGTCTAGCTAAAAAACTGACTTTAAAAAGAAATAGGTCGGGTAGTCCTTTGACAATTTCGGTCGTTACAGCAATTTCGCGTCTAGACGACAATCAAAAAACAAGAATTCCTGTGGAGGTAAAAGCTAACATCGACGCACTGATTGCGATACGAGATAACGCCACTCATTATATTACCGCAAGCGACGTCCTGGCAAAACAGGTGTTAGAAATTGCGAGCGCCACAGTGAAAAATTTTATTCTATTAACAAAAGAATGGTTTGGTCGAAATCTTTCTGACTCTATCTCTTTGGTATTGCCTTTGGCTTTTATTAATGGATCCCTCCAAGTTGATTCGGTGATAATTACGAAGGAGGAGGATAGGTTAATTAAATACCTCCAGGGCCTCGCAAACGTATCTTCTTCTGCTCAATCGAATTATTCTGTTGCACTCAGAATTCAGGCAAAATTCGAACGATCAAAATTGTCTTCGGCATCCAAAGTGCAAGTTTCTAGTGATCCGGATGCGATTAAAGTCACTATGACCGAAGAAGATATTAGGGAAAAGTACCCGATGGATTATGGAGAATTAATTATAAAACTCAGCTCTCGATACACCGATTTTGTAGTGAATAAAAAATTTCATGGTTTGCGAATGCCCCTGAAAGGGGATCAAAATTTTGTTTATTCAAGACAATTGGATCCTGGCAATCCCAGAAGCGGAAGGAAGGATTTTTATAGTAGCAGAATATTTGAGGTGCTCGATAAACACTATACTGCTCGCTAAGGTATTTAAACAGGTCGGCAAGGAACCTATATTCATTAGCTTCAGTTTGAAATACAAGCTACACCGTTCGGAAATCGAACGCAAATTCATCGATATTTCCATTACCCCAATAGCGCCACAGAAGAGACGATAATGACTCCTCGCTCTTTATTTTTATGGCACCAACTATATTAAAAATTTTGGTTACAAGTGTTTGAGTGATTTCGATGGGATAAGGCCTTTAAGTGTCATTCGAGGGAGGTTTTGGTTTAATCTTTCCCAAATATTCTGGGCCCATCTTATTGGTTGTCCATATTTAGCTGCAGGTTTAAAGTAGATCCTATTCCGTAAATTTGTTCCAAGGCTTCCGGGTAGGGAAGTGGGGGAGCAAATGGTCCCAACTGCCGATCTGCCACGGCTTTCACCAAAATGATTTCTATACATTATTGAGGCCCAAGGCTTGTGATCTGCGGGTTTACCTTCTCGCTCAAGGTGTGCCAGAAGACCGAACAAAGAGAAGAGAAATTGGGATAGGTCTCCATCTAGATGAGGTGAAATTATGACAAACCTTCCTCTTGGAAGTTTTAAGCGAGACGAGATTTATACTTTCCTGGGTGGTCTTTACGTTAGCACCTTTTGGATAGTTTTCCATTCTCATTTTTATAAAACTAACATTCCAAATTATTCCGATTCCTTTTTTGCAATATTGTTTTTGTTGTTATGGTTAAATGGCGCCTTACTTGTCTATTTTGTTAATTCAATATGTGGATTCTTGCAGCGATTAGTTAATGAGGCAAAACTGTCTAGAATGGGCCCTGGTGAATTGGCGGGGGTTCTGAAATTAAATGTCGGGCTTCCAATTTATTATTCTCGCCAAATGTACGATGAATTATTTATTGCCGCCCACATCGACACAGTTGTGTTTAGTTCACTTTTCTTGACGATACTTCCGTTATTCTTATTAAAGACTATTTTCCTCCTAAAAGCAGGGCAATGTTCCTCGGGAGAGCTATTCCTTTTTTTCACAATAGCATCTGTAGCTATTGTATACATAGTTTTCTACTTAGTAAAAAGGCAATGGATTCAATTATACGCCTTGAGCTTCCTTCATAGCTCATATAATGAATTGCTGTTTTACGATGTAAATGAAGTCGCCAAGCATGCAGCATCAAATTTTGCGAATTCGGTACTGGCTCAGTTTAATACAAAGGTTCAATTAAGACTGAATCCAGTAGTAACCGCATCTGTTACCTCAAATAGTGATATTGGGGTACAAGCAATGCTTATAGGGTTGAACGGAATAGTCTCCCAATTGTGAAATAATAATAAAGACGAAAATTTGAAACATGGTCGTTACGGCGTTGGTTGGGTGGAATTTAGGAAGGGATCGACCGGAAATCGAATGTTAGGGTGCGAAAATCGAACGCAAAACTGTCGGTAATTTCATTACCACAATAGTACCACAGAAGAGACGATAATGACCCAATAATGACTCCATAATGTTCTTGAGGGGAGTGCAAAAACATTAAATGAAGCACTTGTTAAATAAGGCGATTTTGAAAATCTTGCAGTGACGCGAAATTGGCTTTGGAATACCTGTCACGCAGGAGGTCGCGAGTTCGAGCCTCGTCGACCCCGCCAGATGTAGTTTGAAACTTTAAAAGCCTCCCGGGTAACTGGGGGGCTTTTTGTTTTTTGAATTTTGCCACGTTAGTTTCTAGCTTTTGAAATCGATGTAATTATCGATTTTGGATGGTGTATAGCCGTCCACTCTTTTGGATTGATGACTTTCTACGGCGAGAGAAACTTCTCTCGCCTTCGAGGTCCTCGAAGCCGAGAGAAGTTTCTCTCGCCCGCATCGTGTAGGAATTAACGTGGCGATTTTTTATTATGCCCAGACTAGTGGAAGAACTGGAAAATTTTCCAACTGACCTTATCGCACAATTAAAAATGTGCATACAGGATCAGCGTACTTTTTTAAAAAGTGATGCAGTTATTGTTTTCACATGTGGATCGAGATTTAATTCGGAAGGATCTACTCCCCGTGAAAGGTTGTTGCAGTACGGAAAAAGGCATTTAAAACAATTCCAGTTTTTTGTGGCGGAGGAGTTTTTTAATCCTGAAGAAGAGCAAAAGATTGATTTGCTTACTCTGGAAGACAATTTAGGAAATTATTCGGATTGCATTATTATTATTTTGGATAGTGAGAGTACTTTTGCAGAATTAGGGGCCTTTACAAATAGTCCGCGCTTAGAAAATAAGCTACTTGTGATTAATGATGTTAAGCACAATGGGAATAATTCGTTTTTAAGTTTGGGGCCACTTGCAAGGATTAATCAGAAATCGAAATTTAAACCAGTTATATATACCAATTTAACATCATTTTTAGTGTCTTTGCCAGAAATTGAGAAACGATTATCGAAAATTAAACGAGAGAACCAGCAATCAATTGATTTATCTTCCTATGAGAAAATCTATTCACTGGATCCCAAGAAGAGGATCTTGTTTATTTTAGATCTAATTCAAGTCTTTTCTCCAATTAGCCACCGGGAAATAATTACCGTTTTAAAGGAAGTCTACGGTGACAAATCATACAATTTCATCAACATGGAAATAGGCCTTTTAAAGGCGATGAAGTTAATTGATTTTCAGGAGAAATATTATTTCAGAGAAGGTGGGCACTCGAAAACCTTTTATAATTTTAGAGGGATAGATTTTAAAAAATTTAGGTCAAAGATCGTAGGGCTTTATCATAAGACGGTGCACCCAAGACTGAAGTTCTTAGCAAAAAGAGCGCTTGCTGCAAATGAAGAAGTCTCAGATTGAAATAGTGGCATTTTTTTTAGGATTTTCTGTAAATGAGGTGTTAGACCTCTCAAAAAAAGCTCCGGTTTCCTATTTTCGTTTTGAAATTCCGAAGAAGAATGGGGGCATGAGAGCTATATTTCATCCTTCTAAAGAAACCAAAGCTCTCCAATATGCATTAATTGAAACACTTTTAAGAAAGCTGAAAGTGCATAGTAGTGCAATCGCATATATCCCTGGGAAAAAGTCCCCACTAAAAATCAATGCCTTAATGCACTGTCCGTATAAGTATTCTGTAAGAATTGATTTTCAGAATTTCTTTCCATCTATTAGACCGAACGATTTGGTTCCAATTATTGAGCAAGAGCATGGTGCTTTATCAAATCAAGAGATTGAATTTCTGTCTAACTCACTTTTTGTGAGATTTAAGGGAGGGGCAAAGGGGTTGGCAATTGGCGCACCATCATCTCCATGGATTTGCAACATTATTATGAATAAGCTGGATAAGGAAATTAATCGCGTTGCAAATCAGGTCTCCTCTGATTCAGTTTATACAAGATATGCCGATGATCTTGTTTTTTCCACCAATGTTCGAGGTGCCTGCCGCGAATTTGTAAGGCAAGTTAGTCTATTGTTGCAACGAACTCAGTCTCCGATGCTTAAAATTAATCCTCAAAAGACTGTTTTTTTATCTAGAAAGAATAAAAGAATGGTTACGGGAATAATTTTAGATTCTGCTGGTGCTATTTCATTGGGTAGAAATAATAAGAGGTATGTTAGAAAGCTAATTTTTGAATATAAAAATCAAAAAATCACACCGGAACAAAAAGCGTATCTGAGGGGATATCTGGGGTTTAGTCGTGATATAGAGCCTGATTTTTATAATAGATTAGCCATAAAATATGGGGCTAGTCTTTTGCATGAAATAATTCGGAATTAGATTATCAGGAAAATTCAAGTGGAGGTTTGGTATTCGGTCGACTGCTTTAGGGTTGGGTTTAAAATCGAACTCACGTCTTGGAATTATTTGAAAATGATCCCGTTTAGCCGAGAGGATATAGAATCTTAGTCACGCTCTTTCTGCTATGATTCAGCACTGGAAGATGGAATAGCAAAGAAGGCTCTGGTTATGAGTATTAGTGATTGGCTTACAATTGCTGCGATAATATTAGGTCCGATTTTAGCTGTACAGGTACAAGAGAGGCTTAATAAGTCGAAAGAAAAAAGACTGAAGAAGTTAGAGTTATTTAAAATCTTAATGGCTACGCGGGCGAACCTGCTTTCTCCCGATCATGTTTCTGCGTTAAATCGGATCGAACTAGAATTTGACTCAGATAATAAGAATGAGAAATTAGTTATTGAGAACTGGCGTGAATATTTAGATCATCTAGGTTCTGGCCCAGGCGATGGAGATCCACGGGATTTGGAATTCTCGGAAAAATTAAATCGATGGGGTGATAAGAGAGTAGATCTCTTAATTGACTTATTGCATTCAATGTCAAAGGTGCTTGGCTATAACTTTGACAAGGTCCAGCTTAAAAGAGGTATATATTCGCCTAAAGCCCATGGTGATTTTGAGTCAGATCAAAACTTTATTAGAAAGAGTTTGGTTGAATTGTTTGGTTTTCAACGAGCTCTACCCATTGTTATTATAGAACCTAATCAAGAAAAAGTTCCAAATGATGATGGCAATAATAAAAAAAATGAAGAAGACGGGAAGAATAATAAGTAGGAAAAATTAAGACAGAGAAGAAATTACAGCGGGAAGAAATTACAGACGGAGGTTCGAAATTCGGTCGATTTCTTCAGATTTGGTTTGAAAATCGAACCACCGCCTTGGATTTATTCTCGAATTACTCGCTCGCTTTCGAAAAGTACTCCTCGACTCTCCTCGACTCGCTCGACTCGAAAAGAGAAATTACAGACGGAGGTTCGAAATTCGGTCGATTTCTTCAGATTTAGTTTGAAAATCGAACCACCTCTTGGATTTATTCTCGAATTACTCGAATTACTCGAATTAAAAAAAATAAAAGTATGGCGGAGTAAAATCCCCACCGCGGTCCGGGTCAGCGCCTGGGGCAGCAGAACACCCAGGCCTCGTCATCCATCGTTCGGCCGGTCTTTTCGTCTTCGACCGCGCGGTAGACCCGGACGACGCTGCAGCCGGCCTTCTCGGCCGCTGTCTGGTCCGAGTACTCATACGCGTGCGGACGGCTCGCGTCATCGCAGTAACGATCGTTCTTCGGTGTCCGCGTCGGGCCGGCGGCCGCTCCGCCACTGGTCTGGTTGCCGCCGCTGCAGGCGGTGGTGACGGCAAGTAAAAAGAAATTACAGACGGAGGTTTGAAATTCGGTCGATTTCTTCAGATTTAGTTTGAAAATCGAACCACCTCTTGGATTTATTCTCGAATTACTCGAATTAAAAAAAATAAAAGTATGGCGGAGTAAAATCCCCACCGCGGTCCGGGTCAGCGCCTGGGGCAGCAGAACACCCAGGCCTCGTCATCCATCGTCCGGCCGGTCTTTTCGTCTTCGACCGCGCGGTAGACCCGGACGACGCTGCAGCCGGCCTTCTCGGCCGCTGTCTGGTCCGAGTACTCATACGCGTGCGGAAGGCTCGCGTCATGGCAGTAACGATCGTTCTTCGGTATCCGCGTCGGGCCGGCGGTCGCTCCGCCACTGGTCTGGTTGCCGCCGCTGCAGGCGGTGGTGACGGCAAGCGCGAGGATCCATGCCTTGGTCCACGTCATGCTGAAAGATATAGCAAAATAAGAATTAAAGACGGAGCAAATTCTCCTCATATTTAGATCCCTTGCCTCTCGATCTTTCACCTATCCTTCGGACCCATCCCAGGAAGATAAAAACTTATTATGTAAGCTGGAATTCTCCCGAAAAACTTCCCAAATAAGGGATATTCTGGGGATTTTTTGGAATCTCAGAACCGGCGTTTAATTTAGGCAGAGGGGCACATCGTCTGCAGCTAAGTTGGATCTATGGGAGGAGGGGGGATTAGGCCGAATCCTGAAGAAATTTCTCTCGGAACCTTGTTAGCCAACTTTTTCTCTTCAGCCTTTGGAAGGTTCGTAACTGTTCCATTCGGGCAAGGACCCAATCCGGGTTGCCGATGAACGAGACCGAGGAATAGGGCCGTTTCTCCTTCCAATCGTTCTTTAGGATCTTCCGAATCATCAGCAGGTAGTTCTTTCGCCTCAAGCGGGTGGTATCGCCCAGCTTGAGATAGCTCGGAGCCGGAGTAATCAGGGGATCGTCCGCTCCGGAGGCGTAATAATGGAAGGAAGTCCAACGGTATTCTTTCGGATGCTTCACCATGCCGGCCCGCTTGGGATTGAGGTCGATGTAAAACATCACCTGCAGGTGGTCGAAGTCGGTTTGGATCACCGGAGATTTGAATCGATCCATCACAACCTGGCCCCGCCGCCTCGCGCGCCGGTTGATCATTCTGGCAAATAGCGAGTTTATGACCCGAAAGAGATCCGAAAGTAGCTTCATGTCATCGCAGCGCCCCGTCAGGTGAGGGTGATTGGACATGAAGCAATAGGAATAGATTTGGACTCGATACCGATCTTTGTATTTTAGGAGGAGGTCGTAATATAGCCTTTTTGCAGAATCCGATTTCATCAGCCAGGAACGGTTGTGGCATTGCCAGGTGATATGGAAGGTCGAGCCGTTACTGAGGATTGAATAACGGGGGAGGGAGGGCATGGGCGAAAGGAGAAGCAATGTTGGGGCCAAAGCTAGGGCCTAAAAAGGCAAAATAAAACGATGGATGGATAAAGAATCGAAAATCAAACCTCCGTCTTGTATTCCACATCAATTCAATGAAGCTTGCTCAAGTATCTTTTGGAAATCCTCATGGTATTGAGGATAATAATTGCCAAGCGCCGTGTACAGGACCATGAGAATTTGGTCGGAATTTAGCGAGCGCGCCCAAAACTCTTGATTGACTTGGTCCTTACGTTTGATGACAAAATAATCCCAAGTACTTCCGTTTAAATTTTGGGAGTTGATTAAGGTAACCTCTGCTCCCCCATAACCTGGATCCGAAATAATTCGAGAACGAACCTGCTCGAGGAAATATTGAGTGGTAACGGGCATATTAACCTGAATTTTGAGGCCGACATTGACGGCCTTCATTTTGTCTTTAACGCCCAGCACCTTGTCGCCCTTCTTGTCTTTTCCTACTTTCCATTCCGAAGTAGGTGGCTTCACCTTTTTAAAGAGATCGCCCGCCAGATCCTTTGCGAAGAGCCTGGGTGTCGCTAAGTAAGTTAGGGCGAGGATGAGGCAAGTGATGACTTTCAAGTGGCGGAAATTGAGCCTGAAAAAAGACATATGTAGCACCTATTGAGATATTCCCTTTAAAAATCGATTAGTTAGCCTAACATCGCGTTTCTATCATCTCCGTAAAAAAATAGTAAAAGAATAAAAAATTAAGGCAAAAAAATAAGACGGAGGTACGAATTCCGCTACACTTATTTCGTGCGCGAACAAGCGAACCAGTTAACGCTCGAGATCGTGAAGGATTGACATAATTATATGCCGAGGAAGTTATAAAATTAATGGAAGCGTGAAAGGGGCGATTCGGATGCATTCTGAAATTCAAGCTTATAACAACGCTCAAGACCCTCAGGAAATGAAAATCTGTAACCTGTTGGCTAAGGCTATCGATAAGGGGCTTTCCGATAGCGAAAGTCAAATCTGGCATGGCCATCCGGTGTGGTTCCTCGCCGGCAACCCTATTGTTGGGTATAGCAAACTTAAGGACTGTGTTCGTTTGTTGTTTTGGAGCGGGCAATCTTTTGAGGAGCCTGCGCTCCAGCCAGAAGGTAAATTCAAGGCTGCCGAGAGGCGCTATGCCGATGCATCGCAGGTCAATTTAAACGACCTGGAAGGTTGGTTGAAGAAGGCAGCCGCCATTCAGTGGGACTATAAAAATATCGTGAAGCGTAAGGGGGTTTTGGAACGACTGAAATAAAGTAGAATTAAAGACGGAGGTATGATTTTCATTTTCTCCTATTTGCGGCGTCGATAATCCATACGCAGAGGAACAATTACCTTTTGCTCCATCTCCCGTTCTCCGATCGCAAAAATACGGCCATCCTGCTTGAAGAGTCCATGCAGTTCGCGGAAGGATTTTCCCCACCCTGTAATCTCGGTATTCAATACGACAAATTGGTCCCGATTGAGGTCAAGGTACAATAAATCTAAATCCTTGGTCGCCAGGATTAGGCGATGATCATCCAGGACGGCGCCGCGTATGCGCAAAGCAAGGTCGTTAGAGAGGCCCATCTTTCCCTTGGCCGAGGTTTCGTAGCGGGCTGGATTGGTGGGGTTTCGGCTGGCGCGAAGTACCTGGAGCTCTTTCCCATGGCGCGTTAGGCCGAGCAGGAGGAAGTCACTCGATCCTTCGAGGGGAACAATGTGACGAGGAAGAAAATTTCTTGGTAGTTGAAAGCTTGCCACAAAGGATGATCTCATGGACGCTGGAGAAAATTCCCTTAGTTCCAGCGTATCACCTTCTCTGCTAATAAAAAAACCAACGCGGTCACCGCGTCGCACCAAATCTCCCACGAACCTGGTGCCCTTCGGGCTTAGCTCCTCAAGCCTGACTCGTGAGACTGTCTCCTGACCCGCTTTTGCGACGATAACTTCATTCGAGCCGCCGGGCACAGGGATCAGCATGAATCCCTTCTTGGTAAAAGTAACAAAATAAGGACCAACACGAAGCCCCACGAAGTTCTCGTAATTTGTCTCGGGCAATTCGAGAATGAAGCTAAGATTATTTTCCTTGCCCGTGACAAGGTCTACTGCTTTCGCGCGGTTGCCATAAAAGAGAAAGAGATCGGTGCCGTTTGGGACTGTCTTGGCCCTAACTAAGCTTTGAGCCACCGGCCTTTGCAGGTTCAAAGCGGCATCTTCGACTTCGACCTCCGGGGCTTTGGCTAAGCGGTACATCATCTCCACTTTGTGCGCAGCGGGGGTATGGGCATATGGAGAAGAAGGCTGAAGGTAGAGTAGGGATGCAGCTAGCGGGCTATGAAAGGAGAGATCGAACATCGTCGCGAAATCTTCTGCTGCATTGGCATCACCATATTTCTCAGCAAACCAGAATTGCCAGTCTTGGTCTTTAGACCTTTTGCGTAAAGTTTGAAAGGTGGGACCGCCTTCCCAGGTGAAGGAGACGAAATCTTCCCAGTGAGATTTGTGACGCTTGAAACTACTGATATGGTGGCCAACTTCGTGAAAGAGGACAGCCCGACTGTAAGCCGTGAGCCATATATCTCTCCCGGGTCCCGGATGGTGGTCTCGGATGGTGCCAAATTGGAATGATCCCCCGCCTGTTGCCTTCACATATTCCTGGTGGCCTAAGATATCTACCTCAATGACACCGCATAGAAAATCAGGATTGATTTTCGAAATCTCCTGAAGGTGCGTTGCGGCGGTAGTTTGCAGGTCCTGCTTCTCCTCCTCCGAAAATTCGGAACCTTCGACGCGGATCATGGGGGTCTGGCGTATGGCACAAGGGTTCTCGTCGAGAGAGGGTGGTTTTGGAGGAGGGAGCGATTTGGTCTGGGTTCCGCGCTGTTCCGAGGCACAGCCGGCAACGCCTAAGGCGAGTAGGGGGAGGAGCAAGGGTAAAAAGGTCATGAATTTCTTTCGGTTGGAATGGGATAGAGTTGTTTACAAATTTGGCAAAAAATTAAGACGGAGATACGATTTCCGGTCGATCATCTGCGTTAATTCTCAAGGCCTTACGTGTTTCGGTTCAGGTATAACTAGAATTAAAGACGAATAGAATTAAAGACGGAGGTATGATTTTCGGTCGATAATTTGCTATTGAGTTCGGATTTCGAACCCTCGCCGTATAGATCTAACTCTCCAGGTTGGGCCACTTGCATTCTTGCATTGGGAAGAAAAAATATGAAAAAGATACTTTCAATTTTTTTCACAGTTTGTTTGCCTGTTTTTCTGATGCCCAATCCGGTTTCAGCCCATTCGTATAAGCGTGTCAGTGAAAAGACTCTAAAGTTGGACCAAGGGAAATTAAGGGTTGTCCAAGGTTATGTGCGTGACGGGGAAGAGGTTCTTTATCGCTTCAAGGCCCGAGCCGGACAAAGTGTCACCGTCAAGATTGTGGGGCGCGACGCGGATTTCTCGGTTTTTTTAAACCACGGATTGGATGCCGAAGGGGTTGCTCAAGACACAAGATCGTGGTCGGGCAAAATGCCGCCCGAATTTGATGGCGACTGCGAAATCGCGATTCATTCGAACTACAAAGTAGCCGCTTACAGTCTGGATATTCTGTTAAATTAGAAAATAACGACGAAAATCGAAGCTTTGTCTGCCTGTTCTAAGCGCTGCCGTGCATGTTTAGTTGGATTCTTCATTCGCCTGAGGAGCCCGTTCGGCGCATATTTCCAGCAAGACGTGTGCGTTTTGCAGGGTGGCGTAATTCATCTGGAATTCCTTTTGCGGGTCGCGGATGTAAAAATATGAGAAACGCGCAAGACGGCCTTCGCCCGGGCGAACGCCGTATTCCACCACGTCTTCCCAGGAGATGCGGCTGCCGCCCGGGACCGTTCCGATGCCCTTGGCATCGACGATAAAGCCGTCGTCCTTTAATAAGGTATTGTTCACGGCCTTGCTTAGTGGCGTCGTCCCTCCCAGTTTCATCCCTTGGAAGGTGACCGAGCCCCCGTCGGCGATCCGTTGCTGCATCCGCGGCAGCATGCGCCGAAGCGTTTCATTGCGGATGTCTTCGGCGATTTCAGAAAAGCCTTCCACATTATTGCCGATGTCGAAGCCGTCGCCGTTGTTTAACTCGATACGGCAAGCCGAAGACTCCGCGATCGAAGCAATATCCTCCCAACGGACTGCGAATTCCTTTTTGCCATAGCGATAGATGAAACCATTTTCATAGGCGCCAAACGAGGAGGCGCGGCGAGTGACCAGCATGTAGATTCCCGCGAAAGCGGGAAGCAAGAACAAGGATCCGACGATCGACAGGACGATTTTTCCGGCCAAATCGATGCCCCTTGCCGTGAAGGCCCCGTGAAAGATGAAGGCCGCGATGACTCCGCTAAACAGGCTGAGCAGGGCGATTTTCAAAAAGGCCTTTCCCGACCGGCGGTATTCTTTGAGGGGTCGGCCTAGTTGGTGGGTAATGACATTAGTGGCGTTCATAAAAATTTAAAAAAAATAACTTAAGACGGAGGTATGAAATCCGGTCGGTTGACAATTCTGTAGTACGATTTTCGAACCCTCGCCTGCAGTCAATCCGGTCAACGAGATCAACCCCCCATCTTGTATTTATTTTCCTAAGGTATTGACCGTCAAACCAACCTCCTGACCGTAGGACAGTTCCAGGGTATGCCCGTCCGGATCCCGCAGAAAGGCCCAGTAGCCGATGATCGTCCCTGATTCAGTGGGTCCCTCAATCAGCCTTCCATCCTGACGAGCTTCCTCGCACAGTCGATCGACTTCCTCACGGTTTTTACAGCCGACCCCTAAATGGGCTATGGGAGAAAGAACGGGTTTTACCTCAGGAACTTCAATCAAGACGACGACGAAGGGCCTTGTTCGATCGCTAAGCCAGGCCACATGGGTGACACCGTGCTCGGAGGGGTCCGCGCGCTGGTGAACCACCTTCATATTCGCATATTTATTATAAAAGGCGATGCTCGACTGGATATCGCGCACCGGGAGTGCGATGTGGGTTAGACCGATGTCCATGGGCAATAGGATGGCGGAGGGCGACGATAATTTCAACCTAATCAGAGATTAATCTGAAATCCAGCTAACCACCGTCCCTGGGTTGTCCTGCCGCGATCAGGTCCTCAAGTACCATTCCTATATCAAAGGTGATCCCCGAATAAGGCTCGGGATCATGGTACATAATGGAAACTGAATTACGGGTATGGCCAAATCCTAGGCAGTGTCCGATCTCGTGGGCGAGGAGGGGAGTATCTCCGACGTTTTCGGGAGGAATGTAAATAGCGCAAAGTTGCCCCTCAGGAACCCGCAAGGAACCCCCGCGCGCGTCTTCAAGCAAAGATTCATAAGGCCCCACGTAAATCAAAAAATCCGAGGTGGGATCCTGGTCGATCACCAGCAGACCATCATGCGCGTCGTTCCACATCTCGACGGCGAGGGCCAGGGCATTGAAATTGCCTTGCTGGGCGTCGATTTCGGTGGCGAAGGAAACCCGATAGGGTGGGTAGAGTGCGTCGTAAACAGTGTGCTCTTTAAGGTAAGCATCCCAGCCACAGGCGGGTATTCCTAGAAGAAGAAGCGCCCACAGAAAACGTCTCATGAGGCGGGTCTACCCGCGATCCGAGGGTCCGTCTAGCGGGAATTTGAGGCCGCTGACGTCTTTTTGTTGAGTTCCTTCGTCTTCCCTTCGCTTTAAGGGTTGATGCCAACGAGCTTTAAATTTTGAGCCGCTGCGAGTTTGCTTTGCTTGAGGTCTTCCGCGTTATTTTCCTGAAGGGCTTTCTCGTAGAAATGGTAGGTGAGCCCGGAAGTCATCACATAGAGCTCGTATAGTTCCTGTTTTTCCCGGTCCGTCACATTGTTGAAAATGCCCTTGTCGGTGGCATATTCCGCCACCACATCCCGCAGGCCCACATTTTGTTCAAAAGGGATAATCGGTTTTTCCGTTACTCCATTGAAAATACGGCTATTCAGCCCAATGTAGGAAACATAGGCTAAGGCCCAATCATTCGGGTATCCTTTGGCGGCGGCTTCGGCCTCGTACCTCTTAAAAATTCCCAAGACCAATTCCTTTACTTCCGCCTTGTCCTGCGGACTGATTTGGAGCGAATCAAGATATTCTTGCAGCGTCAGCCGCGTTCCGGTGGATTTGAATTGAACGGCCGGATACCTGCGGTAAGCCGGAACCTCGTTGGTCGCAGGCTGGCTGGAGTAATTTGATTGGGAAGCGCTCGATCTTCCTTTACCCGTATTGGGGTAATTCTTGGTGTATCTTGCCATGGATGAATTCCAAATATGGTTGGAAATCAAGCCATTAACGAAATTTGAATAATTGGGACTGCTATAAAAGTTTGCCATTTGTGCAAAGGAATGTCGGGAAGCCGCCAAGGCCAGGAGTAAAGTTAAGCCAACCAAATACAATTTAGTGGTTTTCATTTTTTTCCCTCCTTTTTTGCTGAGGGGTAGTCTAGGCCTAATTGCTTGTTTAATAAAGAAGAACGCAGAGAGGAGTAAAAATTAAAGAAGTTGGGAGGCGGGAAGAGGGTCGGTAAGACGGAGGTATGAAATTGTAAGACGGAGGTATGAAATTCGAACTAGCTCACCTCTTTGGGTTCGAAAATCGAACCTCCGTCTTAAGTTCCCTTTAAGTTCCCTTGCCCCGTCTTAAGTTCCTTGCCATTTGCAGGGGCAAGTTAGGGGACGGAGCGAGGAATATTTGATAATTTGGTTGAATTTATCAAAAAAATGCAGCAATTCTAGCGAAGTGGCCCGTCGATTCCTTACCCTATTGCTAACTTTCGTAGCTGGGCTCGTTCTAGCCTCGCCCCTTGCCGCGAAGCCCAAGGGGCACAGCCGTGCCTTGCCTCCATCCTATCCTAAGGTTTCCCTAAAGTACGACAAGCGCATGCAAGCCGCCACGAAGATCGCCAATTCCCACGCGCGCAGGCATTCCCGTCGCCAATGCTGGCGAGCTGTAAAAAATGCCTTACTGCAGGCCAAGGTCGTTTCCACTCGTCCCTCCACCCGATACGCCAAGCAAGCGGGCTATGAGCTGCAGAGAAAATACGCCTTCAAGAAGCTCCAGATACGGGATCCCCATAAGGCGCCCCTCGGTGCCATTTTGGTCTACGGCGGGCGTGGGGCAGGGCACGTTGAAATTCGCACTAAAAAGGGCTTCGTCAGCGATTTTGCCAATACGCGTCCCTCGCCTAGGCCCTTGATCGGAGTCTACGTCAGCTCGAAGATGATCGCTTCCAATCGCGGGAAGGCGGCGGCCCGGCGAATTTGATCGAGAACGCGGGGAATTCCGGAATTAAGTTTTTTCGTTTTGACCTTTCCTTTTCTTGGCGGACAATCTTAAGCAAATTGTCTGTATCAAAAAACGGATTATTGAGGGGGAGCCCGGTTCAATTTAGGAAAGTTTGACAAAAGCTCGTTTCTAAATTCAATTTCGATTTAAATTCAACTCTCGTGGAGCATCTATGAAATACAAAGCTCTCGCTTCTCTCTTGGTTTTAATTGCGGTCGTTTACTTCCCGTTAGCAGCCCGCGCCGAAATAAAGGGCACTTTTAAGGGTAACGGCAAAGATGCGACCTTGGCCTACCTAAATGCTCGCAAGGGAGAGCCGTTTTCGGGGGAAGACACGGTCGTTCTTACCTTCACCGAAAAAGATCCGGGAGCTGACAAAAAGCCGGATATGAAGGCCTTGTTTGGGGATTATGGCAGTGCCTTGGTGGTCAAGATAACCAAGACTGGGAAGCTCATCGGTACCGAGGTCAGCCATGCGGCTCTATCCAAACGGCCCTTCAGTTCAATTGGAACCATGAAACTGGAGGGTTTTGCTTGGGATGCCACTGGAGTCAGCGGCAAGTTGAGCATGCCGGCTCCCGACGAATTTTTCGGCGATACCTGGCAGGTAAACTTGGAATTTAAAGCGCCCCTTCAATAGAGCAAAGACCCATCCCTCGGACTCTATTTGAAAAATTCAGGCGACCATACCATCCCCCTCCAAACTCGGTCCTTTAAGCGGGCTGCGCTCGCCGCCGCGGTCGTCAATTTTCTCGCATCAGCTCTCATGTTATTCCTATTGGCGCCCGGGATCGACGCCGCTGTCCCCCTCGAACTACGATTGCAGTACATTAGCAGTCACCCAAGGCTCTGGACCTTCGCCTGGCTCACCTGGATATTTGCCGCGGTCAGCCTGATTTATTTCCTGGTGCATTGGGGATGCCTTTTAGAAAGCCTGGAACCGCATCGGCGGCGGGGCAAGATTGTCTTCGCCGTCTTGGTCGGGTGCCTAGGCATGATCCCCGACACCCTCGCCGAAACCTTGTATATCGGCCTGATCCCAAGGCTCGCGGCCTTGGGGCAGGCGAAGACGGGAGAGGCCCTGCCGACGGCCCTGGATCATATCCGAATGTGGCAGCAAAACCTCAATATGCTCACGGGCTTCTTGGGCAATGGCCTTTACTGCATCGGCGGAATGACGCTCACCTTGCTGTCGATACAGGTCGGCGGTTTCCCTAAAAAATGGTCCTTCCCGGCTTTGTTGATTTGGACGGCGGGCTTTGCCTTGAGTGCCGCAACCCTGCTTGACCACCATGTCCTCCTCAAGGTCGCCACCGCCCTTACTATGAGTACCTTTGTGGCCTGGACGGGTGGTCTGGGGATTTTCTTTCGCGTGGAATCCTGATGAAACCCTACCCCGTCATCGTGATTGGCGGCACCGGCGTTTTCGGGCGCTATATTGTCGAGGGCCTGCTGGACTCCGGAGCTCCCTTCCAAGTTACAGCGGCGGCCAGGAACCGGGCCGCCTTCGACAGGCATTTCCCCCAGGCCTCTTCCCGACTGGATTTTGCCCCGGTGGATATCGGGAACCGGAACTCCGTGGAAGCGGCCTTGGCTGGCAAGGAGCTCGTCATTCTGGCCGCCGGGCCCTTCCAGGAATTGCCGGCCACCGTTGCGGAAGTCGCCGCGGAACGGGGCCTGCATTACCTGGACATCGGGGATGATCCGGCCTACGCGGCGAAGCTTGCCGACTTGAAGCCGGTCTTTCAAGCGGCCGGCAAGCTCTGTCTGACTGGGCTCTCCAGCCTGCCCGGGATTTCCCTTCCCCTGGCCGCCAGCATCGCCGACCGCTTCGACCGTATCGAGAAAATTTCCATCGGTCTATTCATCGGCAATAAAAACCAAAAGGGACCCGGCGCGGTGATGTCGGCGATCGGAAACCTGGGGCGCCCGGTGACGGTGATTCGAAGGGGCGTGAGGGCCGAGGTCCCCGCATGGAGCGAAGGAGAAAAATTCCCCTATCCGGCGCCGATCGGCCCCGTGCCTTCTTATTCGTTCAATTCTCCCGACCCCATGGTGTTTCCCGATTACTTCCCATGTGCCGAACTCAGCGTCAAAGTCGGATTCGAATGGGCCCTGGCGCGCCTGAGCTTTTCGATTTTTAAATTTCTAGTACGCCGAGGCGCCCAGCGCCTGGTCCAGGCGACGACGAAACTCCTTTTTCCCTGTTTCGCGCTCATGCATTATTTTGGTTCGGAACGCGGCGCGGTAAGCGTGGTCCTGACGGGAAGCAAGGGATCGCGGTCGATTCGTTTTCGGGCCTCACTGTGGGGGCAGGAAAGGAGCCAGCGCATGGCCGCCATGCCCTGTGTGGTCGCTGCCGAGGCTCTGGTCGCCGGGGAGTGCAATCCGTCGGCGGTATCGGACTTGTTAGGCTGGCTTCCGCCCGCGTCTTTTTTGGACCGATTGGCCGCCAAGGGCTTTGAGGTCGAAGTCGAGGAGCTCTCTTGATTTATTTTTACCTGAAGACCTTGCACGTCATTGCCCTGGTCGCCTGGTTGGGGCCGGCCTTCGGCGCTTATTGGCTCTTGATCCGGATGAAGCGGGCGGAGACCGGCAAGGATAATGCCCTGCTGGAAAAATTCTACGAGGAGGTGGTGCTGGGAGAGCACCTTGCCTTTCTCGTCCTGGTGGGCAGCGGCATTGCCATGGTCTATGTCCTTGGCTTCGACGCGATTCGACAGCCTTGGCTGACGAAAAAACTTTACCTGGTTGGGGGTATTTTACTGATCGAAGTCTTCGATTTTTGGATCGGGAATGTGGCGTACCGGAGGATTGTGCGCGAGCGCCGGGGACCCGATAACCCCGAATGGAAACGCTGGATCAAGCGGCGGAATGCCTTTTATTTCCTGACCATCCCGCTGTTTGCGGGTCTGTCTCTGGCCGTGATTTATTTGGCGGTCCTCAAGCCTGGCTGAGGAGCGAAAATACAGATGAAAATACAGACGATGAAAATACAGACGGAGGTATGAAAATCGAACCCTTGTCTCTGATGAAGGTTCGAAAATCGAACCTCCGTCTTACGCCCCTTAGTCTTACGCCCCATAATTCCAATGGCAAATCTGCTATTGGTATCCGGAGGCAGAAAGCCTTAAGCTTTAGCTCATGTCCCTCGTAAAACAAATCCTGACCCTCCCCATGTTTCTCCTCGCCTTGAACTCCGCATCCGCCCAGGACAAACCTCCCTTGCCCTATGAGTCCAAGGGCCTCTGCCCCTTTGAGTGCTGTACCTACCGCTCTTGGGTAGCGGAAAAGGACATCCAGGTGTTGACCCAAAGAAAACCCGGGGCCCCGGTTGCCTTCACTCTGAAAAAGGGTGACAAGGTCAAGGGTGTGACCGGCGTCGTGATTACGACAGAATTAGGCGTGGCCAAGGGGGCCCCGCTGAACCCCCAAAATCCCGACCGGATGTTCAAACCCGGAGAAAAATTCTATCTGCTTTCCGGCGTGGGCGAGGGCTGCTATTTGGCCTGGAATCACGGGAAGCCAGTCACCGCCTGCATGGAGGAATATGCGGATCCGGTGCAGGAACCGAAGACGGAATGGTGGGTCCATATTAAGAATTCGAAAGGCCAGACCGGCTGGGTCAATTGGCCCCATGACCAGGAATATTTTTCAAATGTAGATGCCTGCGGATGAAAGTGTCTTTATTGACCGCATTCGCTCGTCTCAAGCGGCTCCAAATCAATGTAAAACTTTCCTCCGCCTTCCCGCGAGCCTACGGGAGAATGGCCTACTGCGCTTCCACTTGTCAGGATCCTCGGTTTTTCCGTGTCGGCGCCTTCGATTTGGTAGGAGCCGCCGCCCGCCACCCTCACCGACAGTCCGGCAGCGGAAACTTTGAAGGTGCCGGCGGTGGGGGACGACGGGGTGAACAGGAACTTGTAATTAATGATAGAGCCATTGACGGTGAAGGGCTTTTCGAGGTCGCAAATCACGCCGGAAAGCGTCATGTCTCCGACCTGTCCGCTCGCCCGGTAACTCTTGCATTTCAATAATTTTTTGAGTTCCGCGATCTCCTGGCCGTAGGCGGCGGCTTCTTCGCGGGCTTTGCCGGCCGGAGTGAGCATCACCGTAGGTAAGGCCTTGTTGCCCTTTCGCTGTTGGCATTTTTGCATATGAAGGGCCTCGTGGCGGAAGGCGATGTCATAGAGCTCCTTGCAGGGGGCCGCCTCCTCGGCCTTGCGCGCCTTGAGCATGTCGATGCTGCATTGGACCGAATCGGTCTCTATCTCCAGGCTTTCGGTAGGGCTGTATCCGCAGCCGGCGGGAGGTCCGATGCGGACCGCCAAGTCCTCTTCGTCCTTGCGCAGAGCGGTGAATTCCGAGTTCAACAAGGTCATGGTGGTGATTCGGAACATCGGGTAGAGCTTTTGCAGGTTGATTTGATCAAGAGGGGCGCGCCTCTCTTTGTCGGTGTTCACCCAAAATTTCTCCCATTTCGTGGCAAGCTCGGAATAGCCATCCCGCATCGCCTCCTTCTGCTTGATCGCGGACTTGACGCAGCCGGCGAATTTACACTGCTTGCAGGTTTCCTTTTGTGCCAATGCGTCCACGGCAAAAGATTGTAAGGAAAGTAGGGCGGTCAGAAAAAAGAGTGCCAGGCGAGGTTTATTCATACCGAGGCCCTTTCCTAAATTCATTCTTTCAGATGAAGATCAAGCCCCACAGAGAAGCAATAAGAATTTAGTAAAACAGTGAAATAATACTGAGCAAAATTCCCTGCCCAAAATAGCGTTGGAGGAGGGCTGCATTGCGGGTGTGGCTTTCGCCCGTCAGCGATCCTTTAATTGATAGCCCCGACGGATTGAAGCACCTGCCTTGCCAGCGCCTTGCCGTCCGCCTTGGTCTCCGGGTTGGAGGCAAGTCCGCCGATCATCGCGCCGATCAGCACGCTGCTCTCGTAGAGCTCCTGCTTTTTAGCGGCCGGCATGGTCTGGAAGCTGGGCGACCCCGCCAGGATATCGTTGACGTCGTAGACGAATTTCTCGAGTACCGTGTCGGAAACCTCTTTTCCGGTATGCACCTGCGCTGACGCGCCGATGAGAAACCCGATCGCGTAGGCCACGTTATTTCTTCGGCCTTCCTTTTCGAAAGCGTCCATCATGCCGTTGAAGGTCTGCAGGAGTTGAGCCTGATTTTCCTTCGGCCCCTGAGCGGCGTACGTCGAGGGCATCACCCGCGATCCCGATTTAAAGTCGGTGGCGCTGATCGGAAAATGCTGGGGAGGCGAGGCCGGCGTCGGCGCGGTGCCGGAAGTGGGAAGCGGGGGCGGCGGAGGCGCCCCGGCGGGGGGAGGCAAGTTGGAATACTGAGGGTAGCTGGACCAGGAAGGCTGGGCGTTCATCGGTCGATCCGGCATGCCGTGCTGATATTGCTCAAAAAGGTTCGTAGAGGGGGCGCGGCCCCGCTGCGAAGGCAGCGTCCCGAGCAGCTGACTCTGAGTGAGCCTCCGCTGCATGCTGAACATAATGGAGGAGTCGAGGGTGCTCGACATGGGATTGTTGAAACTGTTTCCGGTAAACGGATTCATCCACGTATTCTGCGCCGACACGGGCGCAGAGCCGAAAACCGAAGCCAGCAAAAAAAATACGGCTCCATTGCGGAAGCACGAGAATTTATTCATTGCTTGGTCCTCCTGTGAGAGGTGGATGTATTGGGAAGGTGGACGTCGGAGGGATTTATTTTCCCTTGATCGCGTTCACCGCGTCGCAAATTTTCGAAATCGCCATGGCTTGGACGATCCAATTGACCACGGGGATCGAGATGAGGATGAAGATCGCCATCGTCGTCAATAAACCCTGGCTCAAGGGGCGTACCTGAATGCCTTTTTCTTGGATGTAACGGTTATAATCGGTGGCGAATCCGGGATAGACTTGGAACAGCCAATAAATGTTGAAAAACGGGATGAATAAAAACCCGATTGCCTTCCCGGGAGTCATTCGCGGATGCCCGTCTTGGATGCTGTTCCAGAATTTATAGACAAACGCGAGATGGGTAATCAGGGCGATCAGGATCGGAATCGGAACTGCGGCCGCCATTTCAGTGGTCTTGGGGTCCATGGCGAGAATCGTGAATACAAGCGCCAAGATTCCGCTGCCGACCAGGCCGAGAATATACAAGAATTTGCTCATATTCCCTCCCTTTCGTTAGCCCTAGCAGATCAAAATCATAGCTCCTTCTTACTTTTCTAAACACATTTATTTAGAGCCTGCGTACCGGGCCTTTAGTGAAACGAGCGGCCCAAACCCTAATTGTACTGGTCCTCGCGCTGGGTTCCCTGGCTATCACCTATGCCAGCACGGTCTATTTCGAGCCAAACCAACGGCCTCCCTTCCTGGTCGAGAAACTACCTTTGTCAAATGAATCCATGTACTTATGGGTCCTGCGCGCGCATGTCCTCGCCGCGGCCTTGGCCTTGCCCGGCTGCTTGATCCTGATCTCGGGGACGGTGCTGAAACGTTGGCCTCGATTTCATCGCTGGTGCGGGCGCATTGTCGGTCTCGACGTGCTGGGCGCTTTGGCGCCCTCCGGCTTCTACCTCGCCTTTTTTGCCCGAGGGGGGATTGGGGGAACGCTTGGCTTTCTGCTGACCGGCGGTATCGTGGTCTGGGCCATGTCTCAGGCCATCCGTTGGGCTCGCGCCAGGCGATTCGCCCGGCATCGCCTGTACGCTTTCCACGTCCTCGGCCAGCTCAGCGTCGCGGTGACCTCGCGCGCCATGCTCTTTACCCTCGAATCTTCCAACCTCAACCCCGATTTGGCCTACCTCTTGAGCCTGTGGATTCCGGTCGTGGGCACCTTCGCTCTCGTCCAATACCTCGGCTCGCCCGCCAAACCTCAACCCCTCCCAAGGACCTATTATGAACCCCTTCTTGATCCTGCTGGCGCTGCTGGCCGTGGCCCCAACGCTGTTTAACGCCCATCGTCCGCTCCAGGCGCGGGAAAATCCCGCCGCCGGCAACCCGGCATCGGCCCAGGCGATCGTCGAAGCCAAGCTGGTGGCGCCCCTCCAACAGAAAGAGGCCAAGCGCCCGATCTTTTCGCGGGCCCCCAAGCCGCCCAGCGCCCGAAGGGTTCGAATCCTCGACGAGACGCGGTATACCGACGCCAAGGGCCACGCTTTTCTATCCTTTGCCGTCGATGAGACTCGCTCTTTCACCAGGGAAACGGGGAGGGGGGTTCCCGAAGACGCCTGGCACCAGGGGGCCATCGTCGGTTGCGTGTATCCGGATAGCGGGAAAGTCATCGTGAAGCTGGGCGAGACCTATTATCCCGCTTCGGTCCTGTGGGGAAGCCAGGCGGAGGCGGCGCCCGCTGAGGCCTGTCGCGGCAGTTGAGAAAGAATTGAAGACGGAGGTATGAAATTCGGTCGCTGGCGCTTTGCAAGGATCGAAAATCGTACCTCCATCTTTATTCGGTTGGTTATATTCGACGGCCCCGCCAATCTTGCCTGGGTATCTCCCTTGCTAGAAATCCCAGAAATAGAAGTTGAAACCAGGGGTGCGAAATTCCTGTTGAAACAAAAACCTCGATTTTATCAGAAGGCTAAGGACCGATATGGTAGCTGTCCCCATAAGTTTTCCAATCGAGGGGAGGATTGAGGTCGAAATTTCCCGCATTCAGGAAGACGAGTTGCATGGTGTCGACTCGGTCGGTGTTGTCATGCGCGGCTTCGGTGAGCATGGCGGCCTTGCGCGCCTGGAGGAAGGCTTTTAAGTATTGGGTTTCATCCCCGCCTTGCGCGGGTGGCCTGGCCTGCGCCATCGCCTTAGCGCGGATTGCTTCAAATCCGGAACTGCCGTGCATCACGATAGCGTCGTAGTAGATGAACTGGCCAAGCGCGCGCAGCCCGTCGGCCTTGGCTTGCTGCACCGAAGGATCGAAATACACCTTGTCTCGTTCGTAGTCTTGGGCTTGCTGGAAGAGGGGATCCTTGGCCGCCGCCTTCCAGTCGTCAACGAAGCCCGGGTCGAGTCCGGCGTGGGAACTGCTCCCATTCAACCTGCCCAACGCCGGAATATATTTGGCAAGCCCGTTGTTAGGTTCCAGTTGCGTGTAGTATTGAATCACTTCCAACATATCCCCGGTGCCGGAACAAAATCCAATAATGCCTCCCGTATAACCCCGCCCATCTTTGATGTCTTCGATGTAGGCGTACTGCGCCTTCCAATTCAGCGAGGAGTTTTCCGCGCTGGAAACAAGTTGCATCGCGATGTCCTTCTTGCGGGGGTCGCTCAAATCCGAAAGGGCGTTGCTGGACGTTCCGGCAGTTGCCGAGGTGGTTGCGGGCGAGGTCTGGTTGGCGGAACCGCTTTCTTCACCGCCTTGGGTGCAGGCAGTGAAGCTGAAGGCTAATGTGCATAAGCCGGTTAGGACGATCTTAGGAATGGTCTGCATGGCGAGTCTTCCTCCCCAACATTCATCAGAATCTGCCTGTGCAGAGAAAATTGCAATACCTGCATCGCATTAATCTTTGTTGTGCCTGAGGTAAAAACTTTAGGAGCGGCTTTATGCTTTTCCAGTTCTTCCAAATTTCCGCTATCTCGGGCCTGGTAATTTCCTCTCTCGAATCAAAATAAATATGACAAAGGTGTGAAATTCTTTCTGTCTTATAGTTTCAAAAAATATGTACATGCTTTGGCGATAAGTCGATACCGAAATTTCTTTTCGTGAATCGATCAATTGATAATAATGAAAGAAGGAGAGCGTGATAATCAGCGAGATTCCACGGAGCAATTATGATCCACCGTAACCTGGTTTTGTTAATCTCCCTGTCATTCAGCTGGCTAGCCTCTAGCCGGGTGTGGGCGGAATTTGGTGAATATTATTGTGACGTTTCCAATGGACCGGCCATGAGGGCGGCCATAAATTCCTATCTAAATCCAACGGAATCCTCCCGAGGTTGCCGGAAAGTGATCCGAATCCTCCCTGGCACCGAGTTCTCCCTTCAAGAACCCATCCAAATAACCTTGCCGCCTCCGGCAGGCCAAACCTTTGGAACCGCGATCCGGACTTGTGTTTCTCCAGGTGGCCCAGTCTCGGATGGTGCAGCTTGCGAGGCTGCCCCGGCAGGCGATGTCATTATTGACATGAGTTCGGTGCAAGGGAGTTGCCCCATACGCATTTCAAGGGGGGCGCGGATGGATTTTTTTAATTTAAAGGTAATTTCAACCTTTCCTGAGTATACCTTTTGCGAGGAGGGTAGAAACTTCGCCCTTCCCATGGAAGATCGGAATAGCGAGTTTGCATGGATTCGCAATGTGCAGATTATCCCTGCTGATGGCGTTCCGCCGCAGTGTTCATTTCAATATGATCCTGTCCTAAAAATGGTGAACTGGACTGTGAGGAATGCCAATCACGTCATGGTTTATAAAGGGCAGGACAGCGTCTTTGATTACTCTGCCGAAATTGGAACCGATGAATATTCCCGATCTATCCGGCAAGGCTCGGTCTATGCTAGGGCCCTTTATGAAACGACATATAAACTCGTTGCAAGTTCACCGAACGGACAATCTTGCGAGCGAGTAGTGGTTGCAGGTTCCCTCAGAAGGACGTCTATCCCGAATCCTCCTCCCCAACCCAGGCCATCGTTGAATTTGCCCTCCGGGAAATAATAACTGTAACTATTACTGTCTTTCATCTTCTGCTGCACCTGGTCTCCAGCACGATGGATCCCCTGATGGGTATCCCCAGGCGCCCACCTTGAAAACGCAAGGCAAATGGCCCATGCCCGATTATCCCATATCCTTGCAACGAAGGTCGTGGTATTCCTAAGCAAAAAAGGAGAATTACCCTGGAAGAAAAGCCATATAAAATGCTCGATGAATTGATCCACTGGTGCACCCGTTGCAAGCTGGACCTCAACCACAGGGTTATTCAGGTCGATAACGGCGTTCCGAAACGGATCTTATGCCTGACTTGTCAAAGCGATCGAGTCTACCGTCCCAAATCCCTTTCCAATCGAAAAGCGGCCTTCGGCAAAGCGGCGGCCATGAAACTAGCACAAGAGAACGCGCTTCGAGAGAAGCTGCAGTCAAGTAAGCGTTCTCCCAAGGCCTATTCGATGGATGGCGTCTATAAGCTCGATGACATCATTAGCCACCAGACCTTCGGGCTGGGGCTGGCCACCGAAATAGTATTCCCCGATAAGCTGCAGATATTTTTCGACGACGGCATGAGACTGCTCAAATGCGGCCGCATTGAGCGATAAAAAAACGGCGCCCCCTTCCGGGGAACGCCGTCTTAATGCTGAATCGGTAGGCTGCGATTAATAGCGCCGTCCGCCTCCGCCGCCTCGATTGCCGCCGAAGCCGCCGCGTCCCCCGCCGCCAAAACCGCCTTCGCGTTTGGCTTGAGGCCGCGCTTCGTTGACCGTGAGGCTACGGCCGCCCATATCTTTCCCGTTGACTTGGGAAATCGCGGTGTCCGCGGCGCTGGCATCCTCAAATTCCACGAAGCCGAATCCTTTGGACTGACCGGTGAACTTGTCGCTGATGACCGAGGCGGAAATCACGGTTCCAAAGGGCTCGAATAATTCACGAAGCGCGTTTTCATCCGCACTGTAGGGAAGGCTTCCCACATATAGTTTTTTCGCCATTTGGCGTCTCCTTAGAGTTATCGGAAAAGATGGTCTCCGAGCACTCGAAGAGTATCAGGGACTTATCGATTCCTTAGGGTTTAGTTTGCAGTGAGTTGAGTCTAGGCAGGAGATCCGAGGTCAATATCGGCATCGGGACTTACATAGAAACGAGACACTTCTTATAGCTTACCTTATCGGGGGTATTTGTCTAGGGTTGTTTGAAAAAGACAAAAATTGAAGACCAGACAAGAATTGAAGGCAGAATAGGCAGAATTGAAGACGAAGGTACGAAATTCGGTCGCTGATACTCTGCAAGGACCGAAAATCGTACTTCCGTCTGGCGCTGCTTGGTCTGGCGCTGCTTGATTATACCGTTCTATGCGTTAGGGTTGGATGCGCTTCATTTTATAGACCATATTGTTTAACCCAAACACCGCGGTATCTTTATCCACTAGTGCGAAATCCATCTCCATATCGGCATCCGATCGCAGGCATCCTTCATTGACAGAGGTGATCTTCTTCCCCTTAAAGCCCAATGCCGCGGCGTCCTTCGCGGGATTCTTGAGGACGCCTTGAAACAGGTACTCCGGGCCCACCGTACTCACCGTGAATTTTACCCTGGCACAGGCTAGGGCCGACGGCCCCCGAACACTGTTTTTGGTGAAAATCACTTTGGCATGTGCAAGCTCGGGATCGACCTCCGGCTTGGCTCCGCTGCCATCGTACCAGGAGCCGGTTTTAGCCTCCACTATTGTCCAGGTACCGGTCATCGGGCTATCGGCTAGGGCGGGGACCGCGGCAAGCAGGACTGCGACAGCAATAAAATAACGGCTAAGATGCATTGGGTTTGTCTCCTTTTGACGAGATGTTAAGCGCCTTCATCCTCTCAGAAGTTGTCATCCTAGATTGCTAAGGATAGATATCGCAAAAAAAAACGCCGGTTCCCCGGCGTTTTTTTTTGTGAATAAGATAGGTTTTTATTTTACCCCAAACAGCTTCCTTCGCAGCGGGACGAGCGCCAGGGGAATGAACCAAATAAGGCTGGAAAAGAGAGGAGCCGAGTCTCCGGCAAGGCCGAAGGAGCAGCCCCCACCGCCGCCTAGGTTTCCAAGGCCCGCTGGTACGCCGCCACCGCCACCACCGCCGCCATTGTTGTTGCCGCCGTTATCCTCATCGCTTCCGACGATATCGATCCCGAAAGTATAATCGGCCGTGGTGTCCAAAGCGGGAGAGACGACTTGCAAATTAGCAGGATTGAAAGTGTTGAGGTTGCTTCCGGTGAAATAGATGAGCCCGTTAGCCGCGTTGCGCGCGCCCAGAAACGGGCCGATTGCCGGAAGCGGGACCGGGGTACCGACCGTATCGGTAGCCGTATCGATCACCGAAATCTCGTCGCCGATGTGTTCTAATACGAAAAGTTGGGAGCCGTCTTCGCTGAAGACCATCCCATAGGGGACGCTGCCCGAGCCCAGGTCCAAGGGAGAGCCGATGACGGCATTGGTATCGGCGTTGATTACCCAAACGGTCCCGTCATTTAAACTAGTCACATAGACCTTTTTGTCGTCGGGGCTGACCGCCACTTGTGCCGAGCCGCCGCCGACGGGAATCGTGGTCACAACTTGATTGTTGCTGGTATCAATTACCGTCACAGTGCCGTCCGTCTGGTTGGCCACGTAAAGACGCGTTCCGGCATGGTTTACCTCAAGCCCCTGCGGTCGGCCTCCCGTAGGAATGGAGGTGCCGGCAAGAGAGTCGGTTGCGACGTCTATAACGATGACCTCATCGCTACCCTGGTTGCTCGCATAGGCGTGGGCGCCGTCCGGAGTGAAGGCTACGAAGGAGGTGCCCGCGACTCCCGTGGGGTCGGTTTCGATGGTAGTGACCGAATTGTCATCGGTCTGAATGACGGAGATGGTGGAGGGGAGAATATTCATGGGGTCAGCGTTGTCGCCGATGTTGGCGACGTAGACCTTGCTCCCATCGGGGCTTACTTTCAGTCCACGCGGGAATTCCCCTACATCGATGGTGGTGACCAATGAGTTGTCTGCGGTATCGACCACGAGGACTTGATTGGCGAACGGTGTCGAGAGGTAGGCGTTTGGGCTTGCGACTGCTGTCGAAGCGACAACAAAAGATGCGAGGCTCAGAGTTGCTGTAGAAAGGCCTTTCATGGAAGGGATCCTCCAAAAAAAAGATGGTAGAAATTAAGGGAAGGAAGCGCAGTAGCAGAAGTGCGGTCTTTTGGTAAAGGATAAACCGGACTTTACACTGGGTAAATGACGTCGGAAATCACTTGAGCAGTGGGATTTCGCCGCAGGGAGCTCCCGGATGGTGACCTTATCAAAAATGAAAAGGGGAGGTGGTCTATGACCTAGGTCAATATTCCTTTTTTCTTCATTTTTCTATTCCTCACTCTGCAGCATAGACCTGCCGAATCAAGTCCTGGTGCATCGATCCCACCATAAATAAAGACTTCAAGTGCGGACGTTCCGCCGCGAGCTTCTGCACTTCCGAGCGAAGTTGTTTCAGGCTCAATCGATTGGAGGTCTCCGCGAGGATCTTGGCGCGGCGGTCGGATTCAACGGCGGCCTCGACGGGATCGGGGTATTTTTGAAGATATTGATCGAACGCCGTTCGCAAGGACCTGGAATCTTGCGATAGTTCCTTCGCCACTTCGGGGGCCAGGCCGTCGGCCAATGCGACGGGATCGCCGCCGCGATGGGCGCGTAGATTTCCCAAAACCGCTTGGAATAGAACGGCCACGGCGAAGTCTAATTCGCTGTACTTGGAGGCTTTCGCGGCAGCTTGCAGGGCTTCTTTGGAAAGGGCCCTTACGGGCAAGGCATTGCGCAAGGGAATATCCAAGGTCTTGGCGATGCGGGTGAAAAGTTCCGTCTCTTCCAACTTCACCCTTTGGTCTAGGACGCCGTAGCTTTCCAAAAAGAAGGCCCACTCCTGAGGTTCGGCTCCGATGGAAAGCTCCATTCCGGTCTTGCTTAATTGCTCGGCGTAATTCTTCCCACAACCATGGTAGCCATGGACAATCAAGGCGGACCCTAATTGCGGATGAACTAACTGTTGGGGCGCTCGCGGCGCCTCCCTGAGGCATTGCGGGTCCGCGGGAAGCGCAAGCTGCTTGAAAAAACGATTGCGGCTCCGGTCTAGAAAAGAAAATATTTGGCCGGCACCTTCCGGGCGACCGAACTTCTCCGTAACGTAGCTTTGCTCTTCCGGAGTCAGTGAGAATGGACCATCCTTCGGACCAAGGCTGACTTTGCCTGGTTCTCCGTAAACGGCTCCGGCATAATCCAACAGGGCGGCCTGACGTTCCTGCCAGGAGCAGGATTCATCCTTTAAACAAAGGCGGCGGTAATTGCGCGGCTCGGGTGGCGGGGGAGGAGGGGGCGGCGAATTGGCGCTTTTTTGGGGAGGTGGGTTGTCGTTGTCGTGCCGGGTACATCCCACGGCCAACACGGCCACCGCAAAGATTAGGGGGAAGATCATGTGCCACCTTTATCAAATCCGAGCCCTCTAACCTAAAAAACGAATGATTATCGAGGGAAATCGCGGCAGGTTGCCTATAATTCCGTGAAAAAATGATATTATTAGAAAAGAGAAAATAATTAAGACGAAGGTGGTTTTTATGCTGAAATCGCTTTCCATTTTACCCCTGTCGCTTTTGATTTTTTCGGGTGTTTTTGACCTCCAGGCCCAGCCCGCCTCTCAAGTTCCCCATTATCAAGCTGCGGAGGTATCGGTCGCGGACTTGATTCGGGATCACTTCGGCCCCCATGTGGAATTGGTGGGAGGTCCAACGCCGACCGTATTAAAGGGCGATTTCAACGGCGACCGGATTCCAGACCTCGCCGTCCTCGTCAGCCCGAAGGGGATGCGCGGCGAACTACCGCCCGGGGTGCTGTTGGTGCAAACCGCCGAAGGCGCGAGAGATCCGGCGCCGACGGAAATTTTAAACGGGAAGAATTCGCTCGCGGTGATTCACGGCAATGCCGCCGGTTGGCAAGCGCCTAGGTCCGGCGATAAGTTCCTGATTTATGCCTTCGGCTGGATCGGCTGGAACGGTCCCGAAACCGGGAATCTGCTCGTGCTTCCCAAATCCAAAAAACGAAATAAGTCCGGGTATGCCACCATATCGCCCGGAAATGTTGTCAGTATGCCCGAGGATAACAAGGGAGACGTGGTCCTGGTTCCGACGAAAGACGGTATCAACACCATCCTCTATTGGAATGGGAAAACCTATCGATTCTGGCTGGATCCAGGGGAGAAAAATTAAGAAGAAAAATTAAAAAAAAATTAAGACGAAGGTATGATTTTCGGCCGTTTTTCCTCTGTTTAGTTCGAAATTCGAACCTCCGTCTTCATCTTTTTTTTGGCTAGGCAATCGTCTTTCCCGCGCGTTTCTGCAACTCCGCCACCAATTCCTCGGTCTTCTCGAAAGCGCCGACCGGGACCCCGAACTTGACCGTCGAGGTCGGGTTCTTAGCGACGATGCGCAGGGGGCGCATTTGGCGTTGCAAATACCCCATGGCTGGAAGCCAAGACAGCTCGGTGATCTCGTTCCAGGGGACCGATTTTTTTCCGATCCAGCGCCTTTCAAAACTATCATGGCTCATGCGTATTTCGGCCTGGTAGGCGATGTAGAGAAGCAAGCCCCCCAGCGGGATCAAGACGATGAGTAGGAAGCATAAAACCGCGAAGATCCATAAAAATACCTTGAAGCTGGCGCTGATTTTATAGGTTTTTTCCATGCAGGGGAGGCCTCTTTTATCCACCTCCCGGGCAAGAATTGCAACGACTCATGGTTGCTCCTTCAGAATTTCTCTTGCCGGGCCGCGTCAACGGCGTTTTACTAAGCCCATGTTCCCTCCGAAAAAAACACGCCTGTGGGCAGGGCTCTTGTCCTCTTTCATTATCCTCGTGGCGGCCTGCCCAGCCCGAACGGAGGCCCTTATGTCCTTTAAACTGGTAGCCAAAGACTTCGGCGAAGGCCAAGCCATCCCTACGCCATTTTCCTGTGAGGGGTCGGACCTGTCTCCGGCATTGAGCTGGAGCGACCCTCCCTCGGGAACGCGGGAATTTGCCCTCATCATGGACGATCCCGACGCGCCCATGGGCACCTGGGTGCATTGGGTCCTTTACAACGTTCCGGCTGATCGCAAGGCCCTCCCCGAGGGCCTCGCCAAACAGGATCAGGTTCCAGGGATCGGCACCCACGGAAAAAATAGTTGGGGAAAAAACAGCTATGGCGGCCCATGTCCGCCTCCGGGAAAAACTCACCGGTACTTTTTCAAGCTGTATGCGCTCTCCAAGCCCCTCTCCTTGCCCGCCGGCGTCAGCAAGGAGGCATTGTTGCGGGCCATGCAGGGCGTGATTCTGGGGGAGGCCCAGGTGATGGGTACCTTTGTACGTTAAACTCGTCTGCCGACCACCTTTTGCTCTTTTTTTGATCTTTCGTGACAGGAGAGAAAATGAAATTCATTAAATATCTTTTCCTTTCGATATTGGTTTTAGGGAGGTCCAAGCCATCAGCGGCGGATGCCAATTGCTGTAGTCACCGCTTCTCGCTTGCATGAGCTGGTCGAAGGAATCCAGGGACATATACCCTGGATAAAAGCAGAGGACGGTCAGCAGGCCCCTAGAAGCGCAGCGAGCCAGGGAAGCAGGACTAGGGCCCTGGCCACGCGGCTATTCAAGCAAGATCCATCCTTTGGCATTGGAGAGCCCCAGACGGAGGTAAAGATGAGGGCCCCCGTGTTGAATGCCTTGACGATTGAATCGGATTGATGTCTTTCTTCCCCATAGCTTTTTGTTCCATTACCAAGAAATCAAGGGACATTAAATACAGGAGATCCTATGGGCAAACTCTGTACAATCCTTTTCGCCTTATCCTTGTTTTTCTTTCCCAGTCTCGGTCGTGCCTTGGTTACCATCAATGTCCCCGCTGACATGTCCTTGCAAGCGGCCCTGACCGCCGCCCAAAGCGACGGCGACGACAATGTCATCAATATCGCCGCGGGATTGTACGACGCCTCCAGCGCCACCTTTACCTATACCGCCGCCGAAAATTTTTCCTTGACCCTGGTGGGAGCTGGCATTGGGTCGACGATCTTGGACGGGGGTGGGGTAATGCAAGTGATGAATCTCAAAACCGGGAGCCCCGATGATTTGGCAGGCATTACCGTCCGTGCGATGACTGTGCAGAACGGCAAGGCCCCTATTGGAGGCGGTGCAAATATCCAAACTACCGACGCGGACATTAACGTCGACGGCGTCCTCTTTTTTCAAAATGGCGCCGCCATCGGAGGCGGGCTTGAGCTCGTTAATCAATCGGGGAATATCAATCTTACCAACAGCCTTTTCGATCGCAATGCCATGGCCTTCATCGGAGCCGGCGTGGATGCCAACTCTGATACCGGGACCATCACTCTCCAGGGGAATCAGTTTACGGGAAATCAAAGCGGCGCCATCTCCGGGGGGGTGAATACCTTTAACGACTCGGGCGCCACGAACCTTATCGATAATATTATCACCGGAAATTCCGCGTCCGGCGCCGCGATTGCGGGGGGAGGCGAGGCGTCCAGCGTCTCCGGTCCGATTACCCTCCGGGGAAACCAGATTATCGGCAATTCCAGCAATGTCATTGCCGGCGGTTTCGAGGCCTTCAGCTCGGCCGGGGGGACTGTGACCTTCGACGGCAACCTCATCGTCGGGAACACCAGCAATAATATCGTCGGAGGCGGGGAAGTTGGCACCTCTGGGGCCATCATCTTTACCAATAATATTATTGCCGGGAATTCCGCGGCCTCAAGTTCGGGAGGAATCGAGATCTTCCTTCAGGCTGGAGGTTCGACCGCGGATATCATCAACAACACCATCGTGGGCAACCTGGCTGGCGCGGATCGGGGAGGGCTGGAGCTGCTCCTGGTGGACAACGCAGCGGTGGGAAATATTTACAATAACATCATTTGGGGAAATGGCGCGACGGGGAGCGGCGCGGATATTTTCGTCACGGACGATGGAGATGCGGATAACGTGGGTTCGACCGTCAATCTGTTTAACAACGATTATACCTCGCTCGCCTTCGCCTGCGTCGCCCCAGGATGCACGCCGAACGTGAATCAAGGAGCGAATTTGATCGACCAGGATCCGCTTTTTGTGGACCCGGCCCTCATGAATCTCCATCTGGGGAATGGGTCGCCCGTGATCGACAAGGGCTTGGCTTCCGCGCCTGCCTTGCCCGCGACGGACTTCGACGGCAACCCCAGGATCATCGGCTCCGAGCCGGATATGGGCGCCCTGGAGGCCCTGCCCAACATCACCCTTTCTCCGGCGACCCAGGATTACGGGAGCCTGAGGGTGGGGGCGAACTCGGCAGCGGTGTTTACGATTTCCAACAACGGGGCGGGCAGCCTGGTGATTACGGGCATGATCCTTTCGGATACGAAAAACTTCACTTTGGACGTCAATGGCGGGCCCGCTCCCTGCGGAAGCCTGACTCCGACGATTGCGACGGGGGGTAGCTGCACGGTCGTCGTGACTTTTAACCCCGCGGCGAATGGGAGTTTCACCGCCACCCTGACGGTCAGTTCCGAGGATCCGGACAACCCTACCGTCCAGTCAATTCTGACGGGCATCGGTCTGCTGAATCCCTTGATCAGCGGAAGCGGATGCGCCTTGACGGGAGGGGAGCCCTCCGCCGCTTACCCGCTCCTGCTGCTGTTGAGCGTCCCGCTGTTGGCCGCTTGGAGGAGAAAAACGGGTCGGTAGGAAACAAGCCGCTCGCGGGCCATCAGCCCGATGGGTAGTATTTGGAAGCTTGAGGTTTTTCCGGAAACGTAGAATGATGGTGGAAATATCAACACCTTTGGAGGATCTATGCTCAAAAAAATCGTTCTGGCGACGGCGCTTTTCTCCCTTGCCCTTCCGTCTTTGAGTTTTGCCTTGGGGGAATGCCGGGAGGACCGAAAGAAGTACTGTCCGGATGCCGGATTGAACGAAGACAAGATCAAGGAATGCCTGAAGAACAATTACCGGAACTTGTCAGAGCCCTGTAAGCAAATGATCGACCAGAAAATCGAGGAAAAGATCGAAAAGAAGCTGGACAGCCAAAGCAAATAAGCGATTTCCAAACGACATCCCCTCCCGATAAGGGAGGGGATTTTTTTTTAACTTTTGCCGGATTTTTCTTCTGCCTGCGGCTTTGTTTTATTTGCTACTTTGCTTTGCCGCATTTCGCGGGATCGATCGGCTCAGCCTTCCAATCGTGCGAATAGGTAGCGCACTTCCCCATGATGCAACCGGTGCCGCTGACCAGCATCTTCCCGTTTTCGAAAATCTCATAGGGCCCGGAGCCGGTCGCGTTGAAGGGCCCGGAATAGGTGTAGTTGCCCTTTCTCGCGCTCGTGGGGGTGAACTCAAACTTCAGGGTCCCCGGCACCGTAAAGGTGACGCTCACATCGCAGACGTCGCCTTCTTGTGCCGCGTCATCGATGTGGCCCGAAATGTGAAAGGCCTTGCCGACAACCGGCGCATTGGGCACGGGAGTGGGGGTGGGCGTCGCCGCGGGTTTGGCGGAATCGGCGGGAGCGGGCTTGGAGGTCTGTTGCGAACCAGGGGTCCCGGAGCGCCTGCAGCTCATAGCGGGGATAATCAGGGCGATTAGCCCGAGGATGATCGGGATCCGTTTCGTGTTCGGCATCTTGCTCCCTTTCGCTGAGATTTTCGATAATATAAAGGCAAAGGACGGGCGAGGGAAGTAAGACTTTCCGGATCTTTCGGGAGTGTCCGCTGGGCCGCCCTGATCAAGGCAGACAGATCAGGTCGCAGTCCACCCTGACCTGGTGCCAATTCTCAATGACCTCGCGCTTGCATTGTCCCTCGGCGTCCAGGAAGCAGTTGTTCGGGTGAGGAAATACCGGGCATTGCTGGGTGCAGGAGGGCGCGAGGGCGGCCGGCGGGGCGGGCCATTCGCAATGGCCGGCTTGGCAGTCCAGGCCCGGGCCGCAGAGCCGGTCCGCGTCGCAGTCGCCGTGCGGACCCACGCCCACGCGCCTGCAGCCTCCGTCCTGGCAAAATAGCCCGGCCTCGCAAATGTCCGGTCCACCGCAGTTCTCGCCAAGATTCCGCGGCCGCTCGCAAATCCCGGCGCTGCTGCAAAAGAGGCCGGGGCGGCAACGTTCCCGGTTCGCGCAGGAGTCGTATTCGCCGCGCCCCCACGCGGCCGCCCGGATGGATAGCCAGTTTCCGCGGGCGGCTTTAGGCAAGTTCTCCTTGAACTTGCAAGTCACCTTCGGGAAACGACGCTTGTCCAATTCCTGCCAGGCCCCGCCCTGGTAAGGGTCCAAGACCCGGCTTTGGTTCCAGAAGGAGGCATCGATCGAGTCCGGATGCAGGTCCTTGAAATTGGGACGGTAGGGGCGGCGGATCTCGAAATGAAGATGGGGGGCGGAAGAATCCCCGGCGCTGCCCATCTTGCCGACGAAGTCCCCGCATTGGACCTCGTCCCCGACCTTGAGCTTCACGCTGTTCCGCATCAGGTGGACGTATAGCGCGTAGTTTCCGTCCTCCTGGCGGATGACCACCGTATTCGCCTTTTTCTCGCTGGTTCCGGGGCAGACGGTTGCGTCCGATTCGCTATGGCAACGGTCTTCGTTGGAATCCTCCACGAACACGACCTTCCCGGGGGCCGCGGCCACGACCTCGTGTCCGCCCAAGTCCATTTCCGAAAAGGTGTTATTGTCGCCGAAATCGATCCCGGTGTGATTGTCGTAGGTCTGATCTCCGCCCAGCCAATCCTGCTTCATCTTTTCCCGCCGGTCGAGGTCGACGTAATTGCCTGCCTTGAAGAGGTTCGTCGCCGGCAGCGGCGAGCTTAATTTTGTCATCGTAGGGATATCGACTTGGCCGAGGACCTTCAGGGTGAAGGTCTCGTTACCTCCCGCGGTCGAGGCGTCGGCCATCAGTGGATTGCCCGGGGCACCCCCATTTGGAGCCGAGATATAAGTGGCCTCGCTGGGCAAAAACTGGTCAAAGGCCTTCGAGCCGATGTCTTTGAAGGCCTTGAAGGCGACCTGGTCTCCGTCGCGGATCTCCGTGTCTCCCCCCGGACCGATATTCTGTTTTTCAATCACGAAGACCTCCCAACCCTGCGGAACGCTCTGGAAACTTCTCAGTTCCGCGGGGCGGGGCGTGGCGGGAGGAGGCGTATTGTCGTAGAGGGCCGTGAGGTAAGTGTCGTGAAAGGTCATGAGCAAGACGCGATCCCCGTGTCGGAGCCGGCCGGCATCCTCATTCAGCAGGATGTCTTCGTCGATCAGCAGAAAGGTCTCCCAATCGGCGACCCAGGGCCGTGTCTCCACGGTACCGACGGCGGGCGGATTGGCGGAGACGAAGTTTCCCGGCTGATGGGCCTCCAGGGCGACGAACAGGTCGCCCGCGAGGAGCGGCGCGGAGGCAAGGCTAAAGAGTGAAAGGCAAGCAGCGGCGAACGCGTAGTGGAGTTTCCCCATATTTCCCCCTCCTGGGCATTTATCGAAGGCGCCCCGGGGAGGAGTTTCGGATTCGCCCGCCGCTTTTCATCTTTCTAGTTTTGTGATTCCTGTTCAGCAAAAACGGCCAAATTTCCCGCCGTAGTTCAGAAGCGAGAGTAAATTCTTCAATAAAATCGTCTAGTCATGTGGGTTGTCTTCGCTGGCACCCCCCTTGCACTTTTTCCGAAGTGTTGGGGGCGCGCGCTTTCCTTTCGGTGTGTGCCCTCCGTCGACAAAAACGAAGGATGCAAGGAGATTATCGATGACACCACCAAAAGCCGTCGGCTCTGCCGCGCCAGCGACCCCCGTTCTTCCCGGACAACCTGATCCCGAGGCGTCTCCTCCCAACGCTCAGGGTCCGGATAAGTATGTCCAGGGAAAGCCCACCGCGCCGGGGGCGGGCGGCCCCTTGGGCCATCCCCTGTTCGGAAAGATCGATCTCAAAAAAGTCGACCAGGAAAAGGCGAAGACCTTCGCAGCTCAAGGCGACAAATTTTACGAGAAACAGGACTTCAAAAACGCCCAGGCTGCCTATGAAAAGGCCTTCCAGGCGGATCCCAACCATGCGCCGGTGACCTTGCGCTTGGCCGAGGTCTGCTACGAGAACGGCGATCCCTTGACCGCCTACGATTACCTCTCGCTCTACCTGGAAAACCGCCCAGAGGACGTCTCCAAGCGCGGGACCCGGATCCAGCTTGGCCAGTTGATCCTGTCGGAGCTGGAGAAGAAGGCGAAAACCCTCCAGCCGCAGGAGTTGAAACAGGCCCAGGTCGCGGCTGCCTCTCTAATCGCTACCTCAAGGATGGATCAGGCCATCGTATTGGCAAGCACTTCCGGCGAACAGCTCGAGAGCCTGAAAAAACTCGGGGAAGACCTGCGCGCCCTCCATTCGGAACCAGTCGAGAAAAAAATGAAGGTGTTGCGGGAGATGATGGCCAATCTCCATGAGATGTCCCTGATGACCCAATTGCCAATCTCCAATCCAAAACTGGCGGCAATGGTCTACCAGGAGATTCCCAAGCTCATCACCGAGAGCTATGGCGTCCTGGCCGACTTCGCTAAGGCCGATCCGGACGAAAATATCAGTAGATACGCGCCGCTCTTCGAGTCCAGCCGCCTGCTGGCGCAAGGCAAGCTGCAGGAGGCGCTGCCTTTTCTCGAGGCCGTTCGCGGCAACGGGTTTAAGCAGTACGGGGGCGGGGACGAAGCCAAGGGACGAGATCGGTTCTTAAAGGAAATGGGGGAGGTGAGGTCCTTGGCCGAGAACATGAAAAAATTGGGTTTGGAAGCCCAGGCGCTCTTCCGTGAAAACAGGGACGGCGAGGCGAATATTAAGGTTCAGCAGAATAATGAGATTGCGGATAAAATTCAAAACTACTTTGATAGCCTTCCCGAAGGGCTGCTGGAGGCCCATCGAATCCTCAGCCTCGATGGCAATAACCACATGCGCCGGGCCAACCTGGCGATCCTCGCCCTGTTGAGGGGAGAAATCCAAAAGGCGCGTGCGGCCCTGGTCGAGGAGTACACGGGCACTTGGGCAGTGGCCTGGCGATCGGTCGGCTATGGGGTGAAGGCTCTGGTCGGTTCCGACAGCTCGAAGTTCGACGATATCAACGCCGAAACGGCGAAGCGGCTGGATCTCGTCGATGCGGTCGAGGGAAAGATCCATCGGGGGGAGGCTTCTTCCGTCAAGGAGGCCCTGGCTCAGATCCAGGCCAATGGTTCCGATGAGCTGAAGGCCAGCGCCAAGGAGCTGGCGGACCAGGGCAGCCCCCTGTTGGCCGGTCTCATCCAGTACGCCGGGGAAGCGGAACCGAACGCGGCCATGGAGCGCGCCTTGTTGGATGGAACCAAGCCCCTCCGGGTCTTCCACCTCCAGGACGAGGCCCTCTCCTCGATGTATGCCATCATCCTCCTCTGCTCCCGGGATGCGGAAAATCGAAAAATCGCCGAGACTGAGTTGGAGGAGGACCGTTTGCCGGCCTACGTCAAGGAACAGACCGAGGAGCCCTCGCCGCCGGGGGTCTTCCGCGTCAAGACGGAGTCGATCTCCGGCACCCTCAATGCGAGCGGGGATTGAAGACGAGTACCCAGAAAGGAGGTTTCTAGAAAAAGGCCCGAGCGAATGGCTCGGGCCTCCCCTTTGGGTCGAAGATGAAACTCTCCTAGAAATGGACGTCTAGAGAGGTCGTCGCTCCGGCTCCGACGCTGAGGTCGGTCGTTTGCGGCGGAAGGCCGCAGGTCGAGGCAAGCACCTCGTAGTCGCCCGCGCTCAACTCGGTCGAATAAGGAGAGCCGTTCTGGGTATCCACAGGGTCGACCTCCACCAGCTCGGGAAGGCCGGCCACCTCCAAGCCTTGGCGAATGCTGAGCCGGGCGAAGGTCTGCGCGTCTGCACCGGTGATCGTCACGGTCCCCGCAAGGATTCCGGCAGGCGCGGCCGACAGGGCGAAGTCCTGCGAAGGGGTTTGTCCGGGAAGGGCGGCGAAATTGACTGCCGCCGTGTTGAACCCGACGGCGGCGGCGACCAGGTTGTAATCGCCGGGCTTGAGGAAAAGTTGGTAATCGCCGTTGGTGTCCGTGAGCGTGGCCGTCCGGAGGACGACCGCGTCCTGGGGATTGGCCGCGGCCGGATCGTAGCTTTGCGCGCTGACCATCACGCCCCCGACTCCGCTCCCGTCGGCGTTGCGAGTCACCCGGCCGGTCACCAGCGTGAAAGCCGCGGTGTCAAGCAGCTTGATCGTGGGCTTGAGGTTGTAATTTCCGCTATTGCCCGCCACCACCACTGAGGCGGCCGCGTCGAAATCCAGGACAAGCTCGGTGGTCCGGTTTTCCGCGATGTCGCACTTGCCGGCACACACGATTTTAAGCCCTGTCTGCTCTCCGCTGGGCACTTTCAATTCGTGGAGCTCCAAATCGTCGGCATCGATGACGTAATTCGCGAAGGGATGGCTGCGGCAGAGGAGGTTGGGAGATCCGTCCGGGGTGGCGCCGATGATCAAACGAACTTGGGAGTAGGTGCCCGCCTCCAGCGGTCCTTCGCCCAGGCCCTCGACGACGCCGTTGCTGAGATCCAACAAATTGTAGGTTCGGTTTGGCTTGGCCACGGTCTGCCAGCCGCCGGCATCGTCAGAACCCGGCCCGTTGCGGTGTACTTGGATTTCGCTGATGGTGACGTAGACTGCGGAATAGGCTTCGGTCGGAGCGTCAGTAAGGCCAAGGGAGAGGGTTCCGGTGCCACCGCCGCTGCAAGCCGCCAGTGTTGTCAGAGCCAATAAACTCAATAATTTGTACGGTATTTTTTTATAAATATTCATCGTGCGAGCCTCCCGTGATGGGTTTCATTGCCTTCAATGCCCCTATGGGACGTCACCAGGCGGGTCCCGACACAAAAGATGGAAAAATGCCGGACCGCCAGGAAATCTTTGCGTTTTTTTTCTGTTTTCGATGCGGTGGATTATTAAAGCGACTCTGCGGAAGGGAGACGCAGGCGGATCCTGAAATGAATTCGTCCCCCAGCCTTAGTAGATATTTTTCATCCGTCCTTTTTTCCGGGGCCCTGAAGGAGCGCTACATTGTCGATGATATTCAAGAGGGCTTGGACCTTGGCGTCCGAACTGAGACGGATGGTCCAATACAAGGTGTCGGGTTGCTGGGGGACACCATTGTTGATCTCGAAGATGTCCTCTTCGACTTTGATCTGCATTTGTACCTTGGATTTGGCGTCGGTGAGGAATTTCTGCAGCAAGAATATCTGGGCCTTCTTTTCGTCGCCCATGAAGCGCGTGATGGCCCGCTTGACGGATTCTACGTTGAGGGAGCGGGTGGCGATGGCTCCTGGCTGGAGGGTGGTGACGCTGAGGGTTACGGGCCGTTGACTGAAAAACTCCACTGCCTGGGAATGACCCTTATCCGAAAACAACATTAAGCTGAAGATGAAGAACGCAAAAATTCCGACCCGTCGCATATGCCCCCCTCTGGAACCCCGTTAAAGACGATAAACATAGTTTAGGGGGCCAGGGGCATAAAATAAAGGGGCAAATTCCGGGGAAATGGGGGGACCCTAGCGGCGGAATCCGCCACCCCCACGAAATCCGCCACCTCCGCGAAATTCGCCGCCGCCCAGGCCCTGAAAATTCTGGAAGCCCATGGCGCGTTGATTTCCTCGGTCGCGATTCAAGGAGTCGCGGTTCAGCTGCTGGCCGAGCGCGCGGTTCGAGTCGGAATCCCCGAAGCCTTGGAAGAAATCCGAGCCGCCGCGGGAGGCGCCCTGCCAAGAACCGCGTTCGATCCCCTGCTGGTCGGCCCGGCCTTGCAGCGATTCCCGGCTGACTCCGGAATTCTGCGCGCGCTCTCGCAAGCTGCCCTTGTTGTCCTGCGAGGCCTGCAAGTTACCCTGGGTGCTGGAAAGACCTTGGCCGCCTTGCTTTTGTCCGCCGACGTTGTTCCAAGAGCCGTTGTCGTATTTCTGCCAGCCGTCGTCGGTCTTGCGGTAGACGTTGCCGTCGCGGCCCGCGTAAACGTCGCCGTTATCCTTGGCGACGAAGCCTTGGTTTCCGCTCGAGGTTTGGTAGCCGGCGACGCCGCTGCTGCCGTTGCCGTAGTGCGCGGTCCGGGCCCAATCGTCGTTGCGCTGGACGACCGAGCTGCCCCAATTGGCGTATCCGTTAGAACCTTGCCGGGTGGCCGCGTAGGTATTGGTCCAGGGATTATAGGCCTGGGCGCCGGCGCGGTAACCGCCGTAGGGGCCGTAGACCGCCGCTCCCCGGGAGTAGGTCCCCGTCGCCGGGTTGTAGGCCGCCCCGTAACCGACCCCATAGTAGGGCCCGTAATAATTTCCATAGCGCCAGTAACTCCCCGTCCAAGGGTTGTAATAGGCCGCCATCCCGTAGGTATAGGGGCGCGGGTAATACCAGGCACCATAATAATAGGGTGGATAATACCATCCCGTTCCGTAGGCGAGAGTGGCTCCCAGCGCGGTCCCCACGATGAAGGCCCCCAAATAGCCCGCCGTGTAGCCAGTGGTCACGTACTCGGGGTCCGATTCGTAGATTTTGACATAGGTGACGTTGTAGAGGGGCGAGCTCGGCGGGATGCTGTAGATCTCGGGCGGCACCTGATCCGCGACGGTCCATGGACCTTGGGCTGAAGGCGCGACGAACCAGACCCCATCCTTCACCAGGTAATACTGGCCGTTGGCCAGGATGACCTGGCTGGAGGTGTTGGCCGCGTACTGAAGGCTGGTGCCAGGGATCTTCTCGAACTTCGGCTCGCCCGCATAGGCGACGGAGGCCTTGGCCTGGCTGCGCTTGACCTTGGCCTTGACCGGGATCTCCGCCTGGATCAGGGCCTCTTCCGCCTCGCGAGTGCCGGGGACTGAGGCCAGGACGCTACCCTTGGGGCTGTTTGCGGGGATCAGTTTGAAGTCGTTGGGCAGGCTGTCCGTCGCATAGCTCCAAGTTGCGCTGCCGCCTGTTCCCTTGAACCACCGGCCCGAGGCGAGAAAATAATAGTTTTGATCCGGGGCGTAGAAAAACAGCTGGCTGGTGGTGTTCGTCACCCAAGAGAGCTTCGTGCCTGGAATGGCTGCCAAGGCCGGCGGCCCGTCCGTCACGATCAATTCCGCGGGCGTCTTGCTGACAAAGACCACGGGGGCTTGGCCGTCGGAGATGGGCTTGCCCGGCAGGCTCGCCAAGACGTCTTTCCAGTTGTCGTTGTCCGCGGGGAGCTTGGAGAATCCGCCGGGAAGGGTGCCGGCCGGAGCCCAAGGGCCGTTGAGGTTGGCCGATTTAAGCCAAGAGTCGCCATTGCGAAGGAATAAGGCCCCGGTCGAGTCTTGAAAGAGATCCCAGTTGGTGTTGACCGCGTACTTGAGATCGGTGCCGGGGATGGGGCTCCAAATGGGCTCGCCGTCGAGGTTTACGAGAATGGCCGGTTTTTGGCTGAAGAAAATGGGCGGCGGATCGTTTTTCACCGCGACGGTCTTGGCCTGTTCTTTATCTCGCTCCAAACTGACGAGGATGCGGTCCACCGAGACGACGACGCCTTGGGGAGGGAAGATTTCTTGCAGGGTCTTGCCCAAGTCGGGCAAGAGCTTGGGGTCCAAGGTCGGGAAGTTGATCTCGGCAAGCCGCAGATTGGTAATGCGTACCTTACGGGTCGCGGGGTCGTACTGGGTATCACCCGTGATCTTGAATACCCCCATCACCGGCCCCGGGGAGCCCGGAGGGGCGACCGCCCCCGCGACCCGCGCCTCGATCTCCGAGTAGTTGGTCCATTTTTCAAACTGGGGCTGATAGAGCGAGAGGCGCCCGCCATTGGCCCCTACGTATTCCCGCGGCCAGACGTCGGGAGGGGAGGTCAGCTGAGGAGCTTGGGCCCGGGCGGGTTGGTGGGAAACGAGGGAAAGGAAGGCGATCGCGAATAGGATCCCCACTGGATTTTTCATCGAAGGAATCTCCATTGATTAGGTAAGGGTAAGGGATTGGAGGTTGAGTGGCGCTAATTGTCCACGCAGCCGCAGGCCTCGTCCGCAGCGACGGATGGGTTGGGATCCTGTCCCTTGTTGCTGCCGACATTGCAATAATAATCCGGGGTCCCGTCCATCGGGTCCGTCGCGCAGTTGATGGAATTTCCATTTTTGCAGGTGCCCGAGGCGGTATAGGCTTTCGAGGCGCTGCTATAGACGGGGCCGTACACATCCGAGCACCGTCCGTACATGTGTCCCGGGGGCACTTGGGCAAAGGCCGCGGGACTGGCTTGAGCAATCAGGGTCAATACTCCGAGAGCGACGAATTTCATGGGACCTCCCTCTGTTTAATTCTAGGCGCAGCCTCTGGAATGGGCAACTAATCGTTTAGGGCCCCCGGGCGCGGAGGGGGTCGAGGATTCCGCTGGGGGGCAAGTCTCGTGGAGGAGGGAGCCGGGCTTTGCTCAATAGACCCGATCCTCGGCAGAGTCGTCCCCAGAAGAAAATGGAAGACGGAGCAAAGGCGAAAGAGCGGGCAGTGCTGAAATAATCAGCAAAAAGCACTTGCCCCACGGTCTCCCGGCTGGGAGTTTTTGATAAATTTATTAATAATATTAAATAGTTGTATAGTGAGTTGGATTGCCAAAGGGTGGCGCGATTTTTGCTTTTATTTCCGAATCATCTAGTCCCCCAGCTTTTATAAAAGGAGGCAGCCATGACAGCCCTGGGCCAAGCCGGTTTGGCGACCGAAATTCCCCCAGATTCCGCGGCAGAGCTCTGTCCCGTTTTGCCCTTTCCAAGCGACCGGGCCCCGGACCCTTCGCTGGCCCGGTCCGAGGTCTCTTGGGAGGAAGAGGAAGAACCGACGACGGTTGAGTCGATCCGAAAAATACCGGTCCCGTCTCCATTTCAGCAATTTCTCTTTTCACCACACTATCAGACGGCCCTCTCCCAAAGTCTCCATCGTTACCTGGGGCAGGTGCGCGCGAGGATGAAGGGGTTCCGAGAGCTGCATCGCGCCCAATTCCCCGACTCGGGGATGGCGAAGCTCCGGCGATTGATGAACCGGGCCCTGGCCCATGCCAAGGCGAATCTCGCGGTAAAGTGATCGCGGGGATATTTCGAGCCTTAGGGCAGCGAAAAATAGGGATGGATCCCGCGATTGACGTCGATGATCTCCGGCTGCCGCACCGGCAGGAACTTGGGGCTGAGGATGTCGTCCTGGGGACGATAATTCGCCATTTTCAGGCCCAGCAGGTTGGCCACGGTATGAAACAGATTCTCCGTATTGAAGGCCAGTGAGCGGTTTCGGGTGTAGGCCCGTTTCCAGCGCCGCGGACAGGCTCCGTTGCACCACAACAAATAGGGGATATCAAATTCGCTGCGGATAGGTTCCGGAAAGCCGTGGCCACAGGTCTCCATGCCCTTGTCGTAGAGCCTTTCCCCGTGATCGCTTAAAAACAGCAAGACGCTGTCGGGCTTTTTCTCCAACTCTTGGAGAATCTGCCCTAAGATTTCGTCGGTATACCGCACGCTGTTGTCGTATTCCGACAAGGTGGTGGCTTGCTCCTCGGTCGTGGGGTGGTCGGCGTAATCTCCCGCGTGAAAAAACGCCTTCTCCGAGGGGTAGCGATTTCGGTAGCTCTGGTGGGAGCCCAGCAGGTGCAGGACGATCAACTTGTGGGGAAAGGGGTCGTTCAAGACGACCTGCAGAGGCTTGAGCAGGGCCTCGTCGTAGACGGTTCCGTAAAATTCGGTGTTGGTGAAGACCGTGGTTTCCGCGTCGTGCGCGATCAAGGAAATGAGCGAGTCGAAATTTCCGACCCTTCCCTGGTTGGAGAGCCAATAGGTGCGATAGCCCGCCTGCTTGGCGGCGGCGACGATGGACGGCTCGGTGAGGAAACGATCCGGTTCGTGGACCGTGGCGGGGCTGAGGGCCTTGGTCAGGCTGGGAACCGTCTGGTTGGACGGGGAGATGGCCCTATCGAAGAGCAGCAGTTGCTTGCGACGGGCATCGAGGTTGGGCGTGGTGGGCCGGGGATATCCGTAGACGCTCATGTGGTCCCGGCGCAGCGACTCTCCCAGCACCAGCACGACGGTGCGCGGTTTGGCACCGTCGCTCATGGCGGAGTCGAAGTCATGCTCCGCCCGCACCTGTTGCGTCTCTTCGAGCCACTGCCGGTAGGCCAACCAGTTGCCGACGTCATGCAAGATGCGGATGCTCGGCAGCTGCCGGTTCAGCTCGGAGGCCCTCGACCAAAGCGAGCGTTCCCGGAAGGATTTGAGATGGTAGGAAGCGATGGCGGGGTAACCGTAGGCGAGCCAAGCGAGTATCAGGAATGCGGACCACCCCAGCAGGTGGGAAACGGCGCAGGGGCCGTCGGGCAGGAGCCACTTCCACGAGGCCCCAAGCGCCACCAGGTAAAAAATTCCGTAGCCGCCGAGCGTGATCATGACCGCGGGGGTCCAATGGAAGCTGAGGTACTCGACGGCCTCGTGCAGGTCGGTGCCCAGCAAGGCATCCACGGCGCCGACGGAAATGGGCGCGTCGTACAGGAAGATGTGCACCAAGGCCACCATCCCCAGGAAAGACAGGAAAAACAGGAGCAGGGCGAAGACCACCCCCTGGAGGCGCCGCGCGTATTGGGTCAGACAGGCCAACCCCAAGGAGAGGAGGGCGAGGATCAGCGAGGTGTTGAGGATGTAGTTCCGCCGGCTGTCGTATAAATAATAGACGCCGGAATAGTCCTTCCAGAGCTCGACGATAAAGGGAGGGAGCAGGACCAGGGCATAGCAGGCGGCCAGCAGGCCCAATTTCCAGCATTTCCGCGATTTAGGGGTTTGTTCCAGGGGGATTTACGACTCCGTCAAAAGCGCACCTAAAAAAGGGGGTACTTATTCGGTACCGCCCCGGTCTAGCAAGGGTTTTTCGAGCCTTTGGAGGCCCGCGGGAGCCATGCTTCAAAAGCCTCTTAGACCTTCAATCGGTACCCGGTCTTGAAGATCCAGTTTAAGATCAGCAGGCACAGGGCCAGGAACCCCAGGGTCATGCCCAAGCTGAGGCCGACGCTGACGTCGGACTTCTCGACGAAGCTCCAGCGAAACCCGCTCACCAAATAAACCACGGGGTTGAACAGCGTCACCTTTTGCCAAAAAGGCGGGAGCATGTGGATGGAATAGAAGCTGCCGCCCAAGAAGGTCAGGGGGGTCACGATCAGCAGGGGGACCAATTGGAGCTTTTCGAAGCCGTCGGCCCAGAGACCGATGATGAAGCCGAACAGGCAGAAGGTCACCGAGGTCAGCACCATGAAGCCCAGCATCCACAGAGGATGGGCGATCCGCACCGGCACGAAGAAGCTGGCGGTCGCCAAGATGAGCAAGGCGAGGATCAGCGACTTGGTAGCGGCGGCCCCGACATAACTGATGACGATTTCCAGATAGGAGACCGGCGCCGACAGCAGCTCGTAGATGGTGCCGGTGAATTTGGGAAAATAAATAGCGAAGGAGGCGTTGGAGATGCTGGTCGTCAGGGTGGAAAGCATAATCAGGCCGGGCACGATGAAGGCGCCGTAGGGAATGCCGTCGATGTTGGTGATCCGGGAACCGATCGCGGAGCCGAAGACGATGAAATAGAGGGAAGTTGAAAGCACCGGCGAGACGATGCTTTGCAGCAAGGTGCGCCGGGTGCGGGACATCTCGAACTTGTAAATCGCCTTGATCGCGTGGAGGTTCATTTCTTCTCCTTCACCAGGCTGACGAAGATCTCCTCCAGGGAGCTCTGGTCGGTGTTCAGATCCTTGAATTCGATGCCCGCGGCATGGAGGTCCCGCAGCAAGGAGGCGATCCCCACGCTTTGCCCCTGCGAGTCGTAAGTGTAAATCAGGTTGTTTCCTCCGCGGCCGATCTCGAGGTGATAGGGCGCGAGAGCGGCGGGAAGGCTCTGGACCGATCCGGTCAAGTGGAGGGTCAGTTGCTTCTTTCCCAGCTTTCGGATGATCTCGTTCTTGTCCTCCACCAGGATGATTCTCCCTTTGCTGATGATGCCGATGCGGTCGGCCATCTCCTCCGCTTCCTCGATGTAATGGGTCGTGAGGATGATGGTGACCCCTTTGTCGCGCAGGGACCGCACGACGCCCCACATATCGCGACGCAATTCGACGTCGACTCCGGCGCTGGGCTCGTCGAGGAAGAGGATCTCCGGCTCGTGGGAAAGGGCCTTGGCGATGAGCAGGCGCCGCTTCATGCCACCCGAGAGCGTCATGATCCGATTGTCCTTTTTTTCCCAAAGGGAGAGCTGCTTGAGGATGTCCGCGATGAAGGCGGGATTGGGCGGCTTTCCGAACAGGCCGCGGCTGAAGCTGACGGCGTTCCAGACCGTCTCGAAGGCGTCGGTGGTGAGCTCCTGCGGGACCAGGCCGACCTTCGACCGGGCTTGGCGGTAGGCGCGCACATTGTCGTGCCCGTCCACCGTGACCGTCCCCTGGGTCGCGGTCACCAGTCCGCAGATGATGCCGATGAGGGTGGTCTTCCCGGCGCCGTTCGGCCCGAGCAGGGCGAAGATTTCCCCCTTCCGAATCTCCAAGTTCACTTCCTTGAGGGCTTGGAAGCCGGAGGCGTAGACCTTGGACAGATTGGACACGGAAATGACCGCGGACATGGATTTTCCATAGTTGGGGGTGGTGCCGAAATCAAATGCAAAGATGGGACATAAAGGAACCTTGACCCGGCTACGGCTTTCATTATGCTGGGTCCGGAAATATTCCGAAAAGGAGGTCGATCATGAAGGTCCCACAGCAACCATGGCTCGTTTTTTTTCTGGTGCTTTTTGGCCTGGCGCTTTCCGCGGAGGCTGGGGCTATTGGACCGGGATCCGGAGCGGCATTGTGCGATGCACTGAGCCCCGCGGATTTTCAGGCCGTCGGGATTTCGCAGGCCACGCCGCCGAAGGCCAATGTCCAAGAAAACGGAGCCAGCGCGTATTGCATCTATGCCGGAAAATCCAGCGCCACGGGCGGGCTCGAGCTGGATATTTTCTACCCGGCCGGGGGAAATCCGACGGAGGTCAAGGGCACCTATGACACGTCCCTCAGCGAGAGCAGCACGGTCTGGCTGCCGATTTCCGTCCCCGGAGTCGACGAGGCGAAGTGGTTTCCGAAAGCGTTGTCCGGCGGCCCCGCCTTCGCCACCCTTGCGTTGCGCCGGGGTAATTTGGTGATGGTATTGGGGATCCCCGCGGGCCCGAACGCCCAAGCGCAATTGCTGAAACTTGTCGATGTGGCGTTGAAAAGGCTCAAGTAGGCCAAGCTCCCTTACCGATCCAAGCGCCCAGAGCTCCACGGGCAATGGAGTTTCGCAGGACGCCTGCTTGAATCTAGGCATCGATGTCGATGGGACGCCGTTCAAGTCTTCAATCCTTCAACCCTCCCTTTTTTGGCTTGTCGAATAGGATTTCCCTATCTAAAATTTTGTACAAATAAAAATCAGCAAAACCAAGCCTCGCACCTCCTCACCGGCGAACCCTAATTGGTTTGGAAGTTCTTTTTTAAGGACATCACCATGCCTCCACGGTTTTCCCAATGGGAAGGGTTCTTTCAATGATATCGCCGCGTCAACACAGCGCGGCATTTTTCTGTCTGCCATCGTCAGAGACGGTCGCCACCCGTCGTTAAAGGAGTGTTTTATGGATTCCGCAAAAATTCGCAGAGACTGGCGCAAACTTTTTTTAACGGTATTGCCCCTCCTCATGCTGCTCCTGATAACGCAGCGCGTCCTCGCTCATGACGAGGATGGGGATTGCGGAGACGATTACAACGATCACCATCCCGGCCATGTCGCGCTTCAATTGACCGCGGAACAGGCGAAGTCCCTGCAACCATTTACCAAAGATTTCGCCATTCCCTCCATGCTGGCGGTGAAGTCCATCGCGCAGCAGCCTAGCTTGTGGGCGAAAACGAGGGATGCCCAATTGGCGCGCGTCCTGGTCCTCGAGACCACCAACGCGATTTTGCGCATCCTCAATCGCTTGGACCGCAGTTACACCGTGGCCTCGAACCGCTACGTCTCCTTGGCCTCGGTGGAATACCGCGCGACGGCGGTGGCCTTTCTCGCCAGTTTCGTCCTCGCCCAACAGAAGTACGTGGTGGCGGAAACGCCTACCATGAAGGCTAATTTGGTCTACGCAACCACCGCCAAGGCGACGGTTGAGGCCATGAAATCCACCGTCACGGTGGTGACGGAGATAAGGGCGAATTATCGGCGGACCGAGACCCTCACGGTCGCCCAGGCCAAGTCGATCCAGGCCGTCGTGAAGCAAAACGAGCCGCCCCTGCAGGCGGTGACGACGATTGCGGCCACCGCGCAGGTTTGGCAGAAGACGGAATCGGTGCAGGTCGTGGCCCAAAAAATGGCGGCAGCGACCGTCAAGCAGAACCAAGACGTCTATGTCGCCGCTACCACGGCTGCCGCTACGGCTACCTACAAGGTTGCGGACATGACTTATAAGGTGGTGGCCGAGTACGAGATGGCGCGAGTGGCCGAGACTACTTACGTGGCGGTGACCACTGCGCAATACCAGGCGACCTACCGGCAGTCCTATCAGTACGTGGCCGCGAACGCCGTAGTGGCGAAGCAGATCGCGACCGGCCAGATCCCTCCCCAGCATGACTTGACGGTCACCGGGAAGGGACCGACGGATCTGTTCGTGGGTGACGACGCCAATTACGAGGTCACCGTGACCAACAACGGCCCCGGCGACGTCGATAACTTGGCGGTTACCGTCACGCTGCCTTCCGAGGCCGTGACCAACGAGCCCGGTTGTCAGGCGGGACCCAGCGGGATCGTTTGCCTGATCCAAAAAGGTCGGCTGGGCGCCGGTGAAACCGTCACGATCGCCATTCCCAGCTACTATCCCTTGCCGGGAAGCTATCGGGTGACCGCTTCGGTTCCGACGGATAATGACCTCAATGCGCAGGACAATCGCTTCGACTTCGCGGTCACTCAAGTCGAGGCGGCGACCACGGGGCTTTCCGCCAGCTTCGCCGGTTCCCCCGTCGAAGCGAATGTCGGCCAACCCGTGACCTTGACCTTTACCTTCATGAATTCCGGCCGTGCGGACGCGATCGACGCCCAGCTTCGGCTGGATTTGGCCTCCACGGATGGCGCGACTTGGACGGTGGATGCCGCGACCACCAGCCAGGGAACCTATCAGGTCGACCCGACCGGGGTGACTTACGAGCCGGGTACGGTCAAGGCCAATACGACGATATCGATGACGGTAACCTATACCCCGCAAAGTGCGGGAGTGGTGGCCGCGACCCTCTCCTCGACGTCCGTGAACTACGTGGCTACCACCACCACCTATGTCACGACCATCAAGGAGACGGCGACCGTCACTGTCAATACGGACGCGAACAATCCCGTGGAAATCGCCTCGGGAACCGCGGCGCAAGTCACCTATGCCGTCGATACGGCGGTGGCCACCGCGGCCACGGTGAACGTCACCGCAACCTCGCCCGACCAAACCGTGACGGCTACCGTCGTGACGGTCGAGCAGGATGGGCAGGCCTTGCGCTGCACCCCGCTGCAGGACGGATCCTTGGAATGCCCGGTCCAATTGACGGCGGCGAAGACGGCCAGCATTACGGCGACGGTTGAGGCGGATCTCAACGATCCCTTGGCCGCGCAAGGACAATTGCGGGTGACCGCCAATGTCAAGACCGCCGCCGGCGCCGCCGGGACCGCCACCGCGTCGATTACCGTGGTGCGCGCCGCCAACACGGTGGCCTTCAGCTCCACCGAGTACACCGCGAGGGAAAACGATCGCTTGGTGGCCGTCACGGTGGTGAGGAGCGACGCCTCCGTCACCGCCGCAGTGGCCCTGCGGACCGTGGACGGGACTGCGGCCGCGGACCGGGACTACAAGGCGGTCAATACGGTCCTCAATTTCGCGGTCGGTGAGAAATCGAAGAACGTCGACATCGAGGTCATCGACAATACCTTGGTGGACGGCGATCGCGACTTCTTTGTCGAGCTCTCCGAGCCGAGGGGGAATGTCCCCTTTGCCCGGGCGAGAGTCAATATTGTCGATGACGAAGTCGGTTGTGTCCCCTTGCCCGAGAGCGATGACATTGCCTGTTCCGACGGGAAAGACAACGACTGCGACGGCTCGGTGGATTGCGCCGACAGCGACTGCCTAGGCACGCGATTCTGCGTCTCGGACCTCTCCGTCCAGGTAAGCCCGAGTCAGCAGGCCGGAACCACGGGGACCCCTCTCGCCTATGGGATCCATGTGATCAACGCGGGTCCCCTGGACGCGACGGTCACGGTCACGGTGCCCTTGCAGCGGAGCGCGACCTTGATCTCGATCACCTCGACGGAGGGCGATGTCTGCCGGCAGGATGTGGGCTTCGCGGAATGCACTTTCAATATGAAGGCAGCCTCGGGTTCGGACATCACCGTCGTGAAGTCCTATCAGGCGGCGGGAGTTTATCCCGATAAGGTGACCGTGGCGACGCCCTTCGACCCCGATCTCAGCGGGAATGAGGCGACTTACACCGCGATCATCGATGGTTGCATCGACCCTCAATTCTGCTTCTCGGACCTCTCCGTTCAAGTGAGCCCGAGTCAACAGGCTGGGACTGTGGGGGTCCCGCTTGCCTATGGGATCCATGTGATCAACGCGGGCCCCTTGGATGCGACGGTCACGGTCACGGTGCCGCTGCAGCGAGGTGCGACGTTAAACTCGATCACCTCGACGGAGGGCGATGTCTGCCGGCAGGATGTGGGTTTCGCGGAGTGCGTCTTCCGGATGAAGGCATCGACCGGTTCGGATATCACCGTGGTGAAAACCTATCAGGCGCCAGGGGATTATCCTGACAAGGTGACCGTGGCGACGCCTTCGGACCCGGATCTCAGCGGGAATGAAGCGACTTACACCGCGGTGATCCAATAGGGCCATGAGGCCCTCTCCGGGCGCGGATCAGTGTTTGGGACGCTGTCCGCGATGTTGCGGTATTTTTTCCACTAAAGACTTTGGTGGAGCGGGTGGAGCAGCTGGTTCCGCCGGTACCGCGGCCGAGCTCATAATAGAAGAGGAGTGAAGACGGAGGTATGATTTTCGGACGCCTGTTATAAAATCGACCGAATTTCAAACCTCCGTCTTCTTGCTCCAGTCTCTTGCTCCACTTGCTCCATACCCTTGCCTCCCTCTTTCTTTACCGTCTTCTTGATTTAGCCCATTCCTTGGAATAGGGTCGGCGGAATTCTCCTGAAATTCCATGAGGTAAAATATGTCCCCTTGCCGAACCATGAAGTTAGTCCTTGTCCCCGCCGTCTTGTTGGCGTTTTCCGCCTGCCACTCCAAGCAGAGCCCATCTTCGCAAGGCGCCGCTGGATCCGCCCCGGGCGCGGTCAACTCCGCGGCGCCGGCGGCTCCTTCGGCTCCCGCGCCCAGCCAAGCCCAGGCGCCGAAACCGGCCTCTTTAGACGGCGAATGGTCGGGCAACAGCGGGGAGGATCTGCCCATCAGCTTTACCGTGAAAAACAACCAGGTGTCCCAAATGAACCTCAGTTATCGATTCCAAATCGGCCCCTGCAGCACCTTCGCCAGTTTTGGCAGCGACAGCACCGCGACGATCAACGGAAAATCTTTCACCCTGACGGGAAAGAGGGACCAAATGGGCGCTCATGCGGAGTACACGGTCAACGGCACTTTCAATTCCGACAAGGAGGCCTCGGGCACTATCCGTTGGGTGGGGAAATCCGAGCAGTGCGGCAACTTCGAGGGGCCGGCGAATTGGACGACGAAGAAGGGCTCCGCCGCGGACTCCGACTCCGATGCCGGGGACAAGGAAGACCAATAAGGGCGGTTGTTTTTTATTCCCGAATGCTTTTGCCGACCGCTTCCGGGCTCACGTAGACCCCGATGAGCGGGCGGTGGGAGGGGCGAGGATTGGAGAAATCGCTGACGAAGCCGTCCTCGGTGCGAAACTCCACGTGTCCGGCCCCCGGCCCGCCATAGACCAAAATGGAACCGATGGGGGCCTCAAAGGGATCGGTTACGTCCAGCTTGATAAAGGAAAATTTTTCGACCAATTCTTCACCCGCCTGCCAGGCGTATTTCGAGGTAGGGCGGTAGGGAATGACGTTGGCCTCGTAGAGGGCGTCTTTCACTGCGCGCCAACAGTGACGGTGGGAGCGCTTTCGCGCGCTCAAGGTGGCAAGCTCCGCGGCTTCCATCAACCGCTCGTCGTATTGGATACCCGCTGGCTTGGCCGAATAAGACGCGAAAGAAGAGACGGGAATTCCCACCGCGCTCAGCAGCAGCACTAGGGCTAAAGAGATTTTCCAGGTCATTGGGGCGGTTTTGCTGCATCTTGGCGCCGGAAGCAACCAAATTTTCCAGGTTAGGCTATATTTTGTACAGAATACCCCTTAGCTTTTTTCCGGTTTTCGGAAAAAGAGGGTCATGATTTTTCCTTCACCCATGAAGCTCCCCAATTCCTGGAAGGCAAAAAAGGGAATAAAGGCGAAGAAGGTGATCACGCAACGGGCGAGCAATTCGTAACGCCCATAGCCGAGGAGTTCATGGATGCCGGCGGAGGGGCCTTGTCCATGGAAAAGCCCTCGCAGGCTTGTCTCCAGAACGGCGAAGACGCCGACCAAGATTCCAAAGGCGAGGGACTTGAATAGCGTGGGGACGATCAGGCGCCTGCCTTCCGCCCTATGGCCTAAGTGGATGGCATTTCCGATCAAGATCACCTTCGCCAGCACCAGGGACTTGACCAAGGCCACGCCGTGGTAAAAATAGCTGATTTGATGCTCGGCCAGGATGATCCCGCGATACCAGGAGAACAACCCGAAATAGAGAAAAAGATAGGTGGCGATGAGCCCATATTCCGTCGCTTCCCGAAGGAGTTTTTGCTTCCAGGCCGTTTTCATAAGGAGCAATATCCTATGGTGAAAATAGTTGGCTAAGAAATTAGCGGAATATACGTGAAAAGGAGCCTGTCATGAAGACCTATTCGTCCTGCCTTATTTCGCTCTTTATCCTGCTCTTCTCCCTGGGGGCCATGGCCGAGGAGAATTTTCCCATCGTCTCCGCCAACGGTTTTTCCTGCTCCCAGCAGGAGGGCATGGTCTCCTGCCGGGGCGCCTTTCCCGAAAATCCGAATCCCGTGCTCGAGGTGACGGGATACAATGTGGTTTGGGTGCGCGGCGACTATCCCGGCTATCGCTACAGCTTTTTTAGCGATTCCGGTTGCCTCTGCCGAACGGGATTTAAGCCCGGCGGGGAGATCTCGGCGCAAGAGTGCACCTCGCGCTTTGGCCAGAAAAAGACCTTCAAGGCCGGTAAAGACACCTACGAGTGGTGCAAGAAAAATTAAAATCCAAATGCCATCCGCTTCGTTTCTATGCTATAACCCTCTGAAAAATATGGGCTTATGGCAAAGACACCCGCTCTCAAGACGCAATTGATTCTGGTTTTTCTCGGCCTTTTCCTGCTGCTTGCCATCGGTGCCTTTTTTTCCTTTCGCCACCAGCGGCAGTCGCTCCGCGCCCTCGAGAACTCCTTCCAAGAAGATCTGGGGGTGGTTTCCCAAATCCCGCAGCTCGCCGAAGTGATGCGGAGGATCGATTTTTCGACCGAAGAATTCCTGCTCAGCCAAAACGCCAATCTGCTTGCCGAGCGGTCCTCCAGCGTGGCGGAACTGAAAAAGATCATGAATGGCTTGGAGGTCCTTGCCAAAGACCCCCAACTCCAGGAGCCTTGGCGCCTGTTCAAGGAGAAAACCGGAGACTACCTGGGATTGCAAGAGCAATGGATCAAGCAAAGGCAGCGAGGGGAGCTTTCCGGCGCCAACACCCTGGATATCATCTTGGCGCAAAGCCCGGCCAACGCCTTGGAGTCCATGGCCGATCATATCAAAGAGGTCAAGGTCGCTAGGTTGGACGCCCAGCGACGCAGTACGCAACGGGCCTCCCTCTATACTTTGTCCTTTTCCTTGGCCGGCACCCTGGTCGCGGGCCTGGTCTTGGCTCTGGCCCTTCGAGGTTACGTCCTTCGGCCGCTTGGAGACCTCCAGCAGGACATCCGAACCTGGACCGCAGGCTGCGATTGGCCCTCGGGTCGGGAGCCGAGCAACCTTGAGTTTCAGAAGATCCGCCGGCAGCTCCAGGACATGGCCGCGAGGATCAACGAGCAATTCAACCAAGAGCTCGAACTGAGAAAGTTGAAATCCCAATTGGTCTCTTGGATCAGCCACGAGCTTGGGAACGGCCTGTCCATCATCGGTAATGCCACCGATCTGCTTCAGGAATCCGATGAACGCGCCGAGGAGGAAGATCGGGCCAAGCTCTACCGAATGATTCAGGGCCGCATCCAAGCACTTTCGCTCACTTCGCTCAATTTGCTCAACCTCGGCAAGGCGGAGGCGGGGAAGTTGCGGTTGCAAGTCGGCCCCACCGAGTTGCCGCCTTTGCTGGCGAGTTGCCTCGAGGCGATGCGTTTTTTGGCCGACCGCAAACACCTCCATCTAAAATTGAATTGCCAGGCCGGACTTCCGGCCGTGAGGGCGGACGAGGCCGCGCTGCAGTTGGTGTTGCAAAATTTACTGAGTAACGCCCTGAAATACACGCCGGAGGGAGGGGAGGTGGAGATCGGTTGTTGCGCCGATCTCGCGCGAGAACCAAAGGTGGAAATTTTCGTGAACGACACCGGGATCGGCATTGCTCCTTCCGACCAGGGGAAGATCTTGCAAGGGTATTATCGCAGCGAGGAAGGCCGCGCCATGGCGGAAGGGCACGGCGTGGGATTGGCCATGGTCGAAGTTATCCTGGCGGCCCACGGTTCGAAGCTGGCTTTGGAAAGCGCTCCGGGGAAGGGGACGAGGGCGTCCTTTCGCCTTCCGCTAGCCGCGTAGCGCCGAGTTGATCTCGCGGAACAGTTCGTTCAAGTCTTTCGATTTCAAAAAATATTCGCGGGCCCCGAGATCCTTGGCTTCGTCGATGACCTCGGGATCGGAGGTGCCGGACCAGACGAAGACCGGGATGCCGCGGTAGGCGTCCTGGGCCTTCAGCTGCCGGAGGATGGAAAAACCGCTCATCCGGGGCAGGTCCATGTCGAGCAGGATGGCGTCGGGAGGTCCTTGATCCAGGAGCGCGGGCCATTCCGCGCCCGTTTCGTCGATGTCGCAGAGGAAATTGAGCCTGGCCGCCTTGGTGCCCAACAAATATCCCATTTCCGGGTCGTCTTCGATGATGAGCAGCTTTCTCTGCATCGTCCCTCCGTGAACCTAATAAAATAACAACGGCGGCTTTGGCCAGCCCGTTTTATTTTTCTCTCAGGGGAGAAGGCGCCGTAATTTCTCCTTGATTCTGGCCACATGGGTGGCTTCCCAAAAAATCCGGTGGCATTCCGGGCAAGTGGTGAAGTTTTCCTGCGTTTCGTAGACGTAGGGCCATACCTTGCCGCGGACCTGATCTCGGGGGATGGGGACCAAGGGTTGGTTGCATTCCACGCATCGCGAGAGCGGAGAGAGTTGGCCCTTTAGCTCGGGGAAATGCCGGAACAGCTCCCGAAGCTGCTCCGGGAGGTGGTCCTGCGTGATGAAAAAATAGCGCGGTTCCGGGCAACGGCGAATCAGCCTGGTGTCGCGGGTCAGGAGGATCCTCTCTTCCTCCCCGGCCCGGTGCAGCAGCTGCTCGTCGCCGATCGACCGCTGATAAGCGACGTCCAAGCCCGCCATGCGCAGCCAACGGGCGAGTTTTCCCAGCATCTCATCGGCGATGAAACGCATATCTAGAGGAAAATACTAGCATATTGGGATGCGGCGCGACGCACCTTTTCCGCGGTTGCTCCGATAATCCCTGCGTCGGGGTTTGGGGTTTCCGCGTCACAAGGGGTGCTGCGTTTCATGAAGATTAAGTCAATATTTTCCGTGGCTTTCACCTGGCTGTGCATCGGCGTCTCGCTCGCGGCCTGCTCTCGCTATATCGAGGGGGACGTCTTCTTGGATAAGAACGGAAACAATGTAAAAGACCTCGGAGAGGGCGTCCTGGCGAACATCCCCTTCACGGTCACCGTGAATAACGCCGCCCTCGATTCGGGAGTCAGCGACGGCGGGGGCCATTTTAGGGTGCCGATGGACCTTGGGGCGAACGACGGCAATTATTGCGTGCAGGTCAGTTCGCCGGAGCTCCAGGCTGCCGAGGCGAAGTCCTTGCAGGCGGGCAAGGCCCTCCAGAATGCCGAGGCGACTCCCGAACCCACGGCGAAGGTCTGTCCCAACAACGGCCTGGGCCGACCCGATTGCAGCAACGAGAATTGCTGCGACAACGCCCAATGTACCCATGCCTCGGTTTGCGAGCAGAAAAACAGCTGCGCGAAGACCTCCGATGGGAAACCGGACTGCAGCGATCCCGATTGCTGCGGCGAATCGGCCTGCGCCTCGGCCAGCGCCTGTGAATCCAAAAAAGACGATAATGCCTGCCCCAAGGACAAGTCGGGGAATCCGGACTGCAACGACAGCCGTTGCTCCGAAGACGCCGCCTGCCACACGCGCACCGTGAAATCCATGCAGGCCTGCGACAAGGCCAAGGCCACCGCCATGACCATGGTGCTCGACGTCCCAGTCGCCTTGAATTATTCCGAGCGCGTCGCCAAGGTCAAAAACGTCGTTTCCGCTCCCGTCTCCGTGGGAGACAAGGTCGGCGTCGAGATCACCTATCCTTCATCCTGCGACTTTGATCCCTATGTCCTCCCCGCCGCCTTCGTCCCCGTAAACATCGGAGATGCCTACAACGCGGCGACCCACGAGCTGTTCCTCGCCAAGGCGGTAGCCGAGCGCCCTTCGCAGTTGATCAATCGCGATTCGCCGCCCTTTGGGCACGACGAGCTGTTTACCTATGTGCTGCCGCTGAAGGTGGTGGGAGACGAAACCTTGGTCGACAGCGATTACACGATCCAGCCGACGGTGACTTGTCCCGACGGAAAAAAGGTCTCGGCCAGCGCCACGGTGATCCGCGTCGCGGCCTCGCAGTCCTTCGCCTTGAGCTCGGAGATCTCCCCCGCCTGCCCGGCCTTGGGGGAGACGGCGACCATCACCGCCGAGATCGCCAACCATTCCTCGCGGACTTATTCGGAAGCGACCTACTCCGTGACCGTCGCGGGCGGGGAGGGCGCCCTGTCTTTGGAAGCCCTGCCCAGCCAATGCCGGAACAAGGGCACGGAGGTGGAATGCGATCTGCCGGCGCTTCCCCCCGATGCCAAGACCGAGATCGCGTTTTCTTACACGATGGCCTCCAGCCTCGCGAAGCCCACGGCGATCACTTTTTCGCCCAAGCTGATGGTGGACGGAGTGAAGTTCAGCGATTCGGCCATTTCCTGCAATTACCCCTAATGACATAACCAGTTGTATTTCAAAATTTTCTATGGGATTGGGTGGCCTTGCCCATGCGCAAAGAACTCGCCTCCCTCTCCAAAGATACGCTCATTTACGGCAGCAGCACGGTCCTGTCGCGGTTCCTGAATTTCCTGCTCGTTCCCTTCTACGTGAACGTCCTCGCGACCACCGCCGAATACGGGATCGCGAGCTCCCTCTACGCCTGGATCGCCTTTCTCAACGTCGTCTATCCGCTGGGCCTGGAGGGCGCCTTTTTCCGCTACGCCTCGCGAGGGGAACAGGAGGCCACCGATCCGGAGATGCGGAAAAAAAACTTTTCTTCCCCCTTTAACGTCATCGCCCTCTTCGGCCTGTTCCTTTCGACAGCGCTCTTCCTGCTCGCCCCACGGCTGGCGGCGCCTATCTTCCACAATCCGAAAACTGATATCGAGCCCATGCTGCCGATGCTTACCCAGATCCTGCGCTATTCCTCGATCATCCTGTTTTTCGACGGCCTGGCGATCATTCCCTTCGCCGCCTTGCGGTTGGAGCGCAGGCCCAAGGTCTTCGCGGCCCTCAAGCTGCTCAATGTCGTTGTCACCTTGATCCTGAATTTTTACCTGATCCTCGGCTTGCATACCGGGGTGGCCGGGATTTTTCTTGCCAACCTGGCGGCCTCGGCTTTGACTTTTATTCTTTTGGTGCCGACCTTTGGGAGGGAGTGGACGGCCAAGATCGACCGTCAGGTCATGGCGAAGATGTTGCCCTTCGGCTTGACCAATGTGCCCGCCAACCTGGGCGCGATGATGGTGCAGGTGATCGATCGGCCCATCGTGCAGCTCTACCTCGGCTTGGGAGCGGTCGGCGTCTATCAGGCCAATTACCGGATGGGTTTTATCATGATGGTTTTCGTGAGCCTCTTCGAGTATGCCTGGCGCCCCTTCTTCATGCGCCAACACAAGACCGACGATGCCAGGGCGCGGGTCCTCTTCTCGCGGGTTTTTACCTATTTTATGGCCGTCACCCTGGTGGCCTTCCTGCTGCTTTCGTTTTTCCTGCCTTACCTGCTCTCCACCCCCGTCTTCGGCCGCCGCTTGCTGCGCGCCGATTATCTGGTCGGCATGGACATCATCCCGGTCGTGCTCTTCGCCTATGTCTTTCAGGGGATGTACACCAATTTCATCGCCGGGATTTACATCAAGGAGCGCAACAAGGTCCTGCCCTACATCACGGGACTCGGCGCCCTGGTGAACGTCGGCGCCAACATCCTTCTCATCCCAAGAATCGGCATCATGGGCGGGGCCCTCGCGACCCTGGCCGCCTACCTGGTGATGGCCGCAGCCATCTATCGGGAGGCTCAACAAGTCTACCGTGTCGAATACGAGTGGGGGAGGGTGGCGAAGCTCTTCTTGATGGTGGGCCTCGCCTATGGCTTGGAAAGGACCCTGGTGTTGGGTCAGGTCATGACCTCCGGGACGGGCCTCTTCGCCCTGCGCTGCGGATTATCCGCGGCCGCGCTCTTGGGGCTCCATTTCGCGGGTTTTTTCACTCCCCAAGAATTGGAATACCTCCGGGGCCTGCTCAAAAAGAAAGGCAAGCGGCCCGGTCTATCCCCGGGCTGACCGCTCAGGTCCAAGCGACCTCTTGGTCCGTGTGCAGGGAGAGGAGGATCTTGACCGCCTTTTCCAGGGCCAATCCCTCGAAGAGGAAGCGATAGACGAGGTGCGCGATGGGAAGACGAATGCGCAGGCGATGGCTGAGCAAGTCGATGGCCTGGGCAGTGTAATAGCCTTCCGCGATTCCGTGCAGCTCGGAAAAGATCTTCTCGGGTTTTTCCCCCTTGCCCAGGGCGAGCCCCAGCCGGCGATTGCGGGATAAATCCCCGGTGCAGGTGAGCACCAAGTCCCCCAGCCCCGCCAAGCCCATGAAGGTCATGGGATCCGCGCCGAGCTTCACTCCCAAGTGGCTCATTTCCGCGGAAGCTCGGGAGATCAGCGCGGCCCGGGCGTTCAAGCCGTAGCCCAGGCTGTCGGAAACACCCGCCGCGATCGCGTAGACGTTCTTGAGGGCCCCCGCCAGGCAAACTCCAACGGTGTCGGCGGAGTAAAAAATCCGAAATACCGGGGATGCCAAGGCCTCTTTGACCTTTGCCACCGATTCCGGATTTTTCGAGGCGCCGACCGCGGCCGCGGGCAGGCCGGCCGCTAGTTCCTTGGCGAAGGTGGGGCCGGAGAGAAAGACGGCGCGTTGCGCGACTGCCTCGGGCAGGACCTGTCGGTAGATCTGCTCGGCGGTGTCGAAGGTCTTCATCTCCAAGCCCTTGGAGCCATTGACGAGGACGGCGTCCTTCGCGAGGCAGTCCTTGGCCTGGGCCATCACTGCGCGGATGGCGTTCAAGGGCGTACCGCCGATGACGATGGAGGCGTCCGCCAGCGCGGCCTTCATGTCGGTGGTCACATGGACGCGCGGCCCCAGGATGACGCCCGGCATGGTGGGGCTTTGCCGGGTCGCTTGGATGGCCTGCGCCTCTTGCTCGCTGAAGCTCCACAGGCCCACCTCGTGGTCGTGGGATTCGAGGATCTTGCAAAAAGCGGCGCCGAAGGCGCCTGCCCCTAGGACGGCGACTTTCATAGGTTAGGAAGATTATAACCAAAAAATCGCGAAGACGAAGATAGGATTTTTATCCCCTAAAGTAATTCTCCGGATGAGATCATGCTCATTTTTCTAGATCGCTCCACCTTCGGCTCGCTTGACGCGGCGAGGCGAGGCCGACGAGGGATTTATCCGGGAATTAGGATGTCGGAGCAGCCAATCGGGAGGAGGGGCGAAAAATAATGAAGGAGCGTCATTGAGGAATTCCTGAGGTCTTGTTATCATGTTCGGTTAAATGGCCGCGCAAGACATCTCCCGTCCCGATCCCGAATTCCTGGTAAAAATCTCGCCGCTCGTTTGGCTGCTCGAGCGCTATTTCCGCTACGAGGTTCGGGGCATCGAAAACCTGCCGCGGCGCGGTCCGGGCCTGGTTGTGATGAACCACGGGGTCCTGCCTTTCCACGCCTACATGCTCATCAAAGAGATTTTCTTCCAGGTGGGAAGGCTGCCGCGCATGCTGGGGGCCAAGTTCCTGTTCCAAGTGCCCCTCCTGCGCCACATCGCCTTGCAGGTGGGGGCCCTCGACGCCAACCACCGCAACGCCAAGGCCGCCTTGCGCGGCGGCGACCTGGTCATGGTGGCCCCCGGCGGGATTTACGAGGCTCTCCTCGTCCATCCCGGCATGCGGACGGTGCCTTGGTACGGGCGTTACGGATTCTCGGTCTTGGCTTGCAAGATGGGCGTACCCATCATCCCCAGCTATTGCGCCGGCATCAATGAGGCCTATTTTACCTCGGCCGCCTTTCTCAAGCAGCGCGTTCGCTTTCTGCGGAGGACCTGGTTCTCGCTTCCCTTCTTTTTTGGGATAGGAATTTTGCCCTTCCCCGTGAAGCTGGTCCATCGCATCGGCAAACCGATCCTGCCCAAACGGAGAAAAGGAGAGTCCTTCCGCAGCGAGGTGCGTCGCGTCCATGAAAAAGTGCTGGCGGCCGTCAAAGAGCTGATGCGGGAGAAAGATTGACCCATGCCCGCACTCCCCGCCATTTTTCAAAAAATCCAAGCCTGGCCCCTTCATGCCCTTTTCGAGGCGGCCGCCTATTTTTCGGCCTACCGTTATTTTGTCTATCTGCGCGATCGGCAAGGGGACGCCATTTCCACGGAAAATCGCCTTTGGATCTTGGTGGGCGCCGCCGCGGGTGCCTTGCTCTTCTCGCGGGGGCTGGCCTGGTTGGAGAATCCCGCCTTTTTCGCGCAGCCCAGGGTCCTGGCCCTTGCCTTGCTTTCCAACAAGACCATCGTCGGAGGGTTGCTGGGCGGGTTGTTCGGAGTGGAGCTCGCCAAGAAATTTCTGGGGGTCAAGACCTCCTCCGGAGACCTCATGACCTACCCGATTATCCTGGGGATGATGATCGGACGGGTCGGTTGCTTGGCGGCGGGTCTGCAAGACGCCACCTATGGGAACCCCACGGGGCTATTTTGGGGGATCGATTTTGGGGACGGGGTAAGGCGGCATCCGACCAACCTCTATGAGATAGCGTTCTTGGGATTCCTTTGGCTGGCCTTGCGAGAGATCGAAAGCCGCCGGCAGCTCGCCAATGGGGCCCGTTTCAAGATATTCCTGATCGCCTATCTCGCGTTTCGATTTCTCGTCGAGTTTCTCAAGCCCTTTCCTGACTTTTTTCTGGGGCTCTCCGCGATTCAATTGGCCTGTCTGTTGGGGATGCTCTACTATGTTCGCGAAATTCTTTGGCCACGTAACCTATTCGTGCCGCAAAGCGAGGGAAGGTAATGGCCTCTCGGGACTACATCTTCTACGACTTCACCCTAAGCCTATGCAATCACTGCTTGCGCAGGGTGGAGGCCAAAGTGATTTTCCAGGACTCGCGCGTCTATATGACCAAACGATGTCCTGAGCACGGTGCCCAGCGCGACCTGATTTCCACCGACATCGAGTATTATAAAAAATGCCGGGAGTTCTTGAAACCCGGGGACCTGCCGCTCCGTTTCAACACGCCTTCCCTGTACGGCTGTCCTTATGATTGCGGGCTCTGCCCGGATCACGAGCAGCATTCCTGCTTGAGTCTTCTGGAGGTCACCGACCGCTGCAATCTGAGTTGCCCCACGTGTTATTCCGCTTCCGGTCCGCAGGCGGGGCGTCACCGCAGCCTGGAGGAAATCGCGCGCATGCTCGATGCCATCGTGGCCAACGAGGGGCGGCCCGACATCGTCCAGATCAGCGGGGGCGAGCCCACTCTGCACCCTCAATTTTTCGAGATCCTGGAGCTGGCGAAGAGCCGGCCGATCCGCCATTTGATGGTCAACACCAACGGCCTGCGCATCGCCCAAGACCTCGACTTCGCCAAGCGCTTGGGCGAGTACCGGCCGAATTTCGAGATCTACCTGCAATTCGACAGTTTCAAGAGGGAAGCCCTGCTGCGGCTGCGCGGCGCGGATCTTCGCGAAATCCGCGCCCAGGCCTTGGCCCATCTCAACGAGGTGGGGCTCTCGACCACCTTGGTGGTCACCCTGCAGAAGGGTCTCAATTCCGATGAGATCGGGAAGATCATCGATTTCGGCTTGGAGCAACCCTGCGTCCGAGGGGTGACCTTCCAGCCGACCCAAGTCGCGGGCCGGGTCGAAGGCTTCGACCCTGACCGCGAACGCATGACCCTGAGCGAGGTTCGTCAGGGCATTCTCGAGCAGTCCTCGCTGTTCACCCCGGAAGACCTGATCCCCGTGCCGTGCAATCCCGACTCCCTTTGCATGGCCTATGCCTTGAAAGTCAACGGAGCGGTCCACCCGCTGACTCGCTATATCAATCCGGACGATTTGCTGAAGGGTGGGGCGAACACTATCGTCTACGAGCAGAATGGGGAGCTTAAGGAGAAGATCCTCCGCCTGTTCAGCACCTCGCAGAGCCCGGAGAGCGCATGCGAAGAGCTAGGCTCCTTGCTCTGCTGCCTGCCCAAGGTCTCGACTCCCGCCGGCCTTGGCTATGAGAATGTCTTCCGGGTCATCATCATGCAGTTCCTGGATGCGCATAATTTCGACGTCCGCAGCGTGAAGCGCAGCTGCGTCCACATCGTCGACCAGCAAGGCAGGCTTATCCCCTTCGACACCATGAACCTATTTTATCGGGAGGGCCTGCAAGGGCGCTTGGCGGCTTTGCGAAGCGAAGGAGGGAAGGCATGAAACCCTTCAATAAGATCTTGGGATTCAACTTGCTGATCGCGCTGGTCGTGGGCGTCCTGGCCCTGCTGGGCGCTGGCTTTGCGCCGCGGAAGGGGGATCTCAACCTCATGGGCGCCATGGCCGGTTTGATCCTGATGGGGATCCAGGCCTTGGTCTGTTGGATTACCGGGGTGGTATTTTTGTTTAAGAATCGGACTTCCGAGGGGCTGGGCTTCCTCTTGAGCGGATTTTTGTTGCCGGTCCTCGGTTTTGGGACCTGTTCGCTTTCCTTGTTTCTCCTTCAGTAATGCGGCAGGGCCCGTCCCTCGATCCCGCGAAATAGGATTTTACCGAAAGTGGCTTTTATGTTTTTCTGCCAGGGTGACGACCGAGGCGGCCGACCTTATCCCCATTCCCTATTCCGGCGTCCAGGGCCCTCCCGAATTGGCGGATGAAGCCAGCCTGCTGATGGCGATGGCGACAGAACCGCTAACCCCTTCTGAGGCCAGAGCCTATGCGCGCAAGAAATACCTAAGCTATTTTCTCATCCTGTTCTTTTGCCTCGGCCTGCCGGTATCAGTATGGATGGCGGTTCAGTTGGGTGAATGGGGATTCCCCCCTGCGGTCTCCCGAGCGGGCGTTTGGATCTCGCTGTTGTTCTTCTTCGCGGTTTTTCTCGCCATGCTTGCCTTGATGGTCTCCCGAGGGAAAGCCGTCCGGCATTTGGGCCTTCATCCGGTACCGCATGCGGGGACAGGGGAGGGCGCCCTGCGCGAGGGCCAGGACTATGTCGCCATGCAGGGCGAGCGCCGCGGTCGGCGTTGGGAGTACGGGGTTCGAGACCGGGAGAACTTTTGGCGGTATCGGGGCGCCCTCCCTTCCTTTCAGATCGCCTTTCGGGACGGGGCCTTTTGCGCCAGCCCGCAATTGCCCTCCCGGTTGAGGGCCTTGCTCGGCAGCATTCCGCCTAGGCGAAGCTGGCGGCGACTGCGCCTGTCCGCCGGTGCGGAGGGCTTGAGCACCGCAAGGCCCTTGCCCCTCGCGAAATATTTCATCCAAGACCTTTGGCTGGCCGAAAAAATCTTGGACGCCTTGGGGATTGCCCCTTCGGCCTCCTGACACCTTCCCATCACCGGAAAAAGCGTCTTTTGACGACCTCGACCGCCGCAAGATAGGCGAGGACCATCGGGGCCAGGATGAAGTAAAATTTCCCAGGCAACGGGACGAAGCCCAGGTGGGAGGAAAGGGGCAGGTAAGGCAAGGCGAAGGCCAGGAAGACGATGCCCAGCGAGCTCAGCAGCAACCAGCGGTTGGGCCGGCTGCGCAGGGGATTGCGGCGGGTACGGATGATGAAGATCACCAGCACCTGGGTGGCGATCGATTCGAGGAACCAGCCGGTATGGAAGAGGGCCTCTCCCGCCCGGAAGACGCGCAGCATCAGCCAAAAGGTGAGGAAGTCGAACAAAGAGCTCACCGGCCCCACGGTCCACATGAAACGGCGAATGAAGCCCATGTCCCAGCGATGCGGGCGCGCGAGCTCCTCCTCGTCCACCGAATCCAGAGGGATCGTGACTTCCGAGAGGTCGTACATCAGGTTGTTCAAGAGGATTTGGACCGGCAACATCGGCAAAAAGGGCAGGAAGAGGGTGGCCCCCGCCATGCTGAACATGTTTCCGAAGTTGGAACTGGTCCCCATCAAGACGTACTTCAAGACATTGCCATAGGTGCGCCGGCCCTCCCGGATGCCTTCGTTCAGCACCTCCAAGTCGTGCTGGAGGAGGATCATGTCGGCGGCCTCCTTCGCGACGTCGACCGCCCCATCCACGGAGATGCCGACATCCGCCGAATGCAGGCTGGGCGCGTCGTTGACCCCATCCCCGAGAAAGCCCACGACGTGGCCGCGCTTTTTGAGCGCCCGCAGGATCCTTTCCTTTTGCGCGGGGTTGACCCGGCAGAACAAGTTGCAGCGCTCGACTTGGGCGAGGAGGGCCTCTTCGCCCATGGCCTGCAGCTGGGCGCCGGTGAGCACCCCCCGGATGGGGACCCCCAATTCCCCGCAGATATACCGGGTGACAAGCTCGTTGTCTCCGGTGAGCAGCTTGATCGTGACTCCGTTGCGGTGCAGGTCCGCGATCGCCTCCCCCGCACTCGCCTTGGGAGGGTCGAGGAAGGCGGCATAGCCGGCGAAGACGAGCTCCGCCTCGTCGCTCAAAACGGCGTGGGCATGATCGGACGAGGCCCGATGCCAGGCGATCGCCAACAGGCGAAAACCCTGTGCGCTCAGGGTTTCGAACAGCTCTTGAAACTGCGCCCGATGGGAGGGCTCGATGGGGGCGCTCGCGCCGCCCTCGCCTGTTTCGTAATGGGTGCAGAGCCGAAGCGTCTCTTCCGGGGCCCCCTTGACGATCAGCATCCGCTCCGCTGCGTTCTCGACCAGGACCGACACGCGTCGACGCTCGAAATCGAAGGGGACTTCGTCGACCTTCTTCCAGGCGCCGATATCGAGGTGCTCGTGGGCGAGGATGGCCTCGTCCAGAGGGCTGCGCAGTCCCGATTCGAAGTAGCTGTTGAGATAGGCCAGTAGCAGGACGCGTTCGGTCTCGCGTCCCCGCGGGTCGACGTGCTTTTCCAGGCGGATCTTGGCCTCGGTGAGGGTGCCGGTCTTGTCGGTGCAGAGCACGTCCATCGAGCCCAGGTCTTGGATGGCCGAGAGGCGCTTGACGATGACGCGCGCCCGGGACATGCGGATGGCGCCCCTCGCCAAGGTCACCGAGACGACCATGGGGAGAAGCTCCGGCGTCAGCCCGACGGCGAGGGCCACCGCAAACAGGAAGGATTCGAGCAGGGGTCGCTGGAACAGGGTATTCACCAAGAGGACGAAGAGGACAAGGAGAATGGTCACTCGCAAGATGAGCAGGCCGAATTGGTTGATGCCGCGCTCGAAGGAGGTAGGAGGGGGGCTGGTTCGAAGATGTTCCGAAATTTCCCCCATCGCGGTGCGGGGCCCCGTCCGGCAAACTAGGGCCCGAGCGCTGCCGCTGACCACCGCCGTGCCCATGTAAACCGAGTTCGGGGCCAGTCCGGCTTCCTCCGGACCCGGCTCGGCCTCGACGCTTTTTTCGACGGGATAGGGCTCGCCGCTGAGCAAGGCCTGGTTGACGAAAAAATCCTTGGCCTCGAGCAGCCTTGCGTCCGCGGGGACCAGGTCTCCCGCCGCGAGGAAAATGACGTCTCCCGGGACCAGCTGCGAGGCGGGCAGGACCGCCTTGGTTCCGGAACGCAGGACGCTCGACTGCAAGGAGACCGACTGTTTGAGGCGTTCGGCGGCCTGTCCTGCCCGATGCTCTTGGAAGAAATCGAGGGTTACGCTCAGCAAGACCATGGTCACGATGGTGACGAAGCCGGCGAAATCCTGGGTAAGGGCCGAGACGGCGCTGGCGGCGAGCAGCAGCAGGACCAGCGGATTGCGGAAGCGGGAGAGGAATTGCCAGAGCAAGGCGCGTTTGGGTTGCGGACGCAGGCTGTTGGGACCGAGGCGAGCGAGACGCTTGGAGGCCTCCGCGAGCGGAAGGCCTTCGGGGCCGCTCTCCAAGTCTTGGAAAAGCCTGGGAAGGGGCGTTTGCCAATAGGGTGTGTCGTCCGGGCCGGCCAATCTTGTCTCCACCTTGGATTATACGATAGGAAAAAGATGCCTCAAGACGGCAGGTGCCGGGAATGACCAAGGTCATTCTAGCGATAAGACAATAAATATTTTGATTTAAGCAGCTGATAAGGCATAGGGAGAATTTTTCGTAGCAATAGAGGAGTGTTTCCCATGCCCCAGCCAACCATTCGAGTGATTGCTTGCTTTAAGGCCAGGCCCGCTCGGGTCGAGGGGCTGAAGGCCTTCTTAAACCAGCTGATCGTGCCGACCCGGCAAGAGCCCGGTTGCCTCCGTTATGAGCTGCACCAGAATAGCGAGGATCCGACGGATTTCGTGTTTCTCGAAGAGTGGGAGAGCCACGCGGCCATCGACGCCCATATGAAGAGCCCCCACGTCCAGGCGGCCCTTCCTTTGGTCGGAGAATTTCTTCTGGCCCCCCCGGAGATCCGTCGCTATACCAGGCTCTAGCTCCGGGACATGCCCCGCGGGGATTCCCAAATAAAAGTGGAGAAAGCCGATGCCCTCGAGTTCATGCAAATTTTTTTCCGGACTATTATGAGGCTGTTGAAAAAAGATTTTATTTCCGCCGGAATGAATCCGGCTCCATCTATCGCCCAAAAATCCTGCGGATTTTCGGGGCCCGCCAATCCGCCTGCGGTGGCTTGGCCCAACCGCCGGTGGTTTTTCAACAGCCTGTTATTGCTGTCGCTCCTCCTCTGGCCGGCGGCCTCTTGGGCCAAGGCCCAGAGGATTTCCTTCAAGAAAGGCAGTACGCAGGCGGAGGTCATGGGCCAATTGCAGGGGATGAAAGACCAGGCCTGCTTTGTGGCGCGGGCGCGACGCGGCCAACACATGCGGGTGGAGATCAGCGGCGACGGCGCCCTGCGGGGAACGCTGCGTACCCCGAGCGGGGGAGGCGAGGGGCAGCCGGGTGGCCTCATCTTCGACGGCGAGCTCACGGAGACCGGGGATTATCGCATCTGCATCGAGGAAAGCCCGATGGGCGACGCTTGGAATGGCAAATTCCAGCTGAAATTGGTTATCCAATAATCGCAGGGAGGGAAGTCCGTGGCTGCGAGCTTAGATCTGTCCCGCTTCCACGAGGCAGGTTCCAGGCTCGGCGGCTTTGGCCTCGGCTATCATTCGGTCAACCAGGATCTCGACCGGTGTCATCATGCGCTTGTTGATGGCCTTCGGCAGGACCCTCGAGAGGGCCTTGGCGATACCAATGAATAATCTTTCTCCCCTGCGCACTTCTTGGCGGTTTCCAATCAAGAAGCTGGGCCGGAATATCACCAGGCGCCGGAGTTTTAAGGCGGTCAGGGCGAGCTCGGCCTCGCCCTTGGTGCGCGCGTAAAAGAATGGGGCCTTGGCATTGGCCCCATAGGATGAAATCACGACGAAGGCCTTCGCTCCGTTGGCCTTCGCTATCTTTCCGAATTCCACCACAGCCGAGTAGTCGACCTTTCTAAAGTTGGCTTGGGTCTTGGCGGTTTTTAGGGTGGTACCCAGGCAGCAGAAATAAAGATCTCCCCTGAGCTTCTCGCCTTGACCGGGCAATTCCGCCAAGTCGGAAATCAGGACCTCCTTCAGCTTGGGGTTGGAGCTGCCGAGGCTTTTCCGCCCCACCGCAATCACCTCGAAAATTTCCGGGTCGGCCAGCAGGACCTTCAGCAAATGAGAGCCGGCCAGGCCGCTCGCTCCCGCGATGACAGCGCTCAGCAAGTTCCCCTCCTTTTGCGTCCAGAGAGGGCGGTTGATGGCATGTTGCGCATTATCCGCGAACCTGCACGAACCGGACAAGCAAGGCCAGGAATTCGTTCCGGGACATGGCGGTGGCTAGGGCTTTTTTCGTTGGCGATCCGCGGCTGCCCACGCCGTCGATAAACGGATGTTTAATATGTTTGTTTTTTAAATAATTAAACAAATATTGAGGGGCCTTAGTTTGAGAGAATCAAAAAAAATACAAAAATAACAATGTATTAGTTTTTAAATCCGATGGCATGGCGATTGCTTTCTCTTCCTGTGCGAAACGTTGAAAGAGACGCGAGCAAGGAGGATAAGGAATTGAGAAAGGATTATCGTTGGCTGGGAATTTTGATCTTCGGTTTCTTCATGTCGATGTCCGTTACTTTCCTCGGAGGTGAGGCCGTCTTCGGCGGGGCGCAGGTGGGCGCCGCGGAGTTGGAGGCCGAGTCCTTCGATGAGGAGCTGGCCCATGCGGCTCCCGCCGATGGTGTGAACCTGGGCGGTGCGACCTTTCGCTGGCGCTGACAGGCAGGTGGGAAACCACCGGCGGTTGCAGCCGTAAAAAAAAGGCCGCCCGGAGGCGGCCTTTGCAACTTGAAATAGAGAAAGATTACTTCTTCGGGGCCGGCTCCACCGAGACGGCGGTCGCGACGGTATAAGTCGCCGTCACCATGTCGCCCTTCTTCACCCCTTCCAGATTCTTGGGGTCCTTTACCTTGAGGACGAGGGTGTTGCCCGCCGGGCCCTTCAATTCGACCATCGACTTGGCGGCATCGACCTTGACCACCTCGGCGGAGATCGAGGAGGTCTTCACCGATTCGGCGCCGGGCTTGGAGCCGACCGGGGCGGTCGCCTTTTCCGTTACGACATCGGCCGAAGGTTTCTCGCCTTTGGCGCCTTTGGCGAGCGAGAGGGCGAGAGATTCTTCTTGTTGCACGACAACCAAGTCGCCCTTCTTGATGTTCTTGAAATTCTTGGCCTTGGTGCCGTCGACGGTGATTTCGTAACGGGTGCCGCCTTCGCCCTCGACGACCATGCTTTGCTTGGCCTGGTCGATCTCGAGGACCTTGCCGGACAAGGTATTGTATTGGACCGAGCTAACGGTCTTCGGGGCCTCGGCCTTTTTGTCCTCGGCCCGAAGGGCCGCAGGCAAGGTAAGCGCCAAGGCGGCGGAAAATACCAAGAGAGAACGCCTCATGAAATCCTCCTTCGATAGAAAATAAGGTTTAAGAATTGGCGCCAAAGCATAAACCTTTCAGGGGAATTGACAAGCGATTTGTAAAATCGCGCTGCCGGTCGCGCGAGCATGGCTTTGCGGGGAAAGGACTTACTGGGCGTCCTTAAGCAAGATTCCCACCACGGTCTCGGGATTGACGGAACGGAGGATTTTCATGATCTTGCCGTTTGCGTCGATCATGATCACGTCCCGCGAGGGGAAGAAATTCCCTTGCACCCCAAAGGCCTGGGAGATTTTCTTGTCCGCATCGACCAACAGCGGGAAAGGCAGCTGGTTTTTCTCTTTGAAAGCCTGATGAGAGGCCCGCGAGTCGTAATTCACCCCCAAGACGACCGTATCGAGATTTTGAAATTCCGAATAATGATCGCGAAAGCTCTGGGCCTGGACGGTGCAGCCTGGCGTTCCGTCCTTCGGGTAAAAATAGAGGACGACCGCCTTGCCGCGGAAGTCCTTGAGCGAGACCGTCTTGCCTTGGTCGTCGACCGCGGTGAAATCGGGGGCCGGTGCCCCGACCTTGAGCTCGGCGGCCTGCGCGGCGAAGCACGCAAACGCCATTAGGCATCCGATGAGAAAGTGGCGCATGGCATTCTCCTGTCTTTGCTTCCGATCATTTCCTAAACCCTTGCTGCAGGGCGGGCATTAATGGTGCCCCAGATTTCCGATCGGCTTCGGCCTTGTAGGTCAGGCCTTTCCTGTCCCGGTTCTCGGAGCCGGGCATAGTAACACTAGGTATGGCCTCGGGCTTCCGTTATCAAATTAGCAAAAGTCAATTATCTTAAGTCAAAAAATTGTCGTTTTTTGCCCCCCCAATCCTGCCTTCGTTTTTCAATTAAATGTGTAACTATATGAAAGTTATAAATTTATTTTTTTGGCATGATTCATGCTAATTTAAAAAGCAAAACAATCATTCCGGATAATCTATGAATTTTCCTAAGGGGGGCAGGAAAAAAATAGCATGGGTCCGGGTGGAGGGCGTCCTGTTTAGGCAAGGAGCTCTTTCCCTGGCGGCCTACCTCGCGGCGAATGCCCAAGGCTTTTCCGATCGTATCATCAAATTCGGGATTGTCGCCCTGGCCCAACCCCTTTGCCAATTATTTTTGCACAAGGGCGACGCCGGTCTCGCCAGCCGCCTGGGATTTTTCGCGCTGCGCGACATGAGCGAGGACCGGGTCTTCGTCCTCGGCAAGGAATACTTCGACAATATCCTCCGCGACGCCCTGCTGCCGGAGGGGCTGGACCTGCTCCGCAGGCTCCGCCGCGAAGGCCAGGAAATCCACCTCTACAGCGAAAGCCTGGGCTGCGCCCTGCAGTACCTGCCGCCGCACCTCAAGGAAGAGACGCGGCTGTCTTGCAACCAGCTGGAATTTTCCCAGGGCATGGCGACCGGGAAGTTGGTCGCGCCCATCCTCGGCGGCTACGCCGGCACGAATTACCTCCTGCAGCAGGCCCAACAAGAAGGATACGACCTCGCGCATTCCTCGGCGTATTCGTCGGTCGAGCGGGACATGTTGCTGCTGAACGCGGTCGGAAATCCCTGCGCCGTCAACCCTACGTCCGCCCTGCGCCGGGAGGCGCGGCAATTGGACTGGCCGATCATGGAGTATTAAGACCGCGATGGAACCCTTGTCGCTCCAAAATTGCTACGCCGGGAAACGGATCTTGCTCACCGGTGCCTCGGGATTCGTCGGCAAGGTCTGGCTGGCGATGATGCTGGCGAAGTTTCCCGAGCTTGGGAAATGCTACGTCTTGATCCGCCCGAAAAAGACCCTGTCCGCCGTCGAGCGCTTCGAGGAGTTATTGGGCCGATCGCCGGCCTTCCGCCCCCTGCACCAACAATGGGGCGAAGGGTTGAACGATTTTCTCCGGGATCGCCTCGAAGTCTTGGAGGGAGACGTCTCGATGCCGAATTTGGGGCTGGCACCGGAGCTCTCCCGCCGCCTTCATTCGGAAGTGGACCTGATCGTTCACTGCGCGGGCCTGGTGGATTTCGAGCCGGACCTGCGGGAGGCAGTAGCGGCGAATGTCAACGGCACGATGCACGCCCTGGCCTTCGCCAAAAGCTGTCGTCGCGCCGCCTTCCTCCACGTCTCCACGGCCTTTGTCTGCGGCAGGACGCGGGGTGAGTTCGTCGCCGAGACCCTGAAACGGAATTTCGTTCCCAACGGGGCGGATTATGACGTCGAGGCGGAATACCGCGAGGTGTTGCAGCAAACCCAGACCGAAGAAAAGCGCAGGGATTGGGTGGAGCAGGGCCAGGAGCGGGCGCGCCGCTGGGGCTGGCCCAACGCTTATACCTACACGAAGAGCATGGCCGAGTCCTTGATCCTAAATCGCGCCGGCGACCTGCCCTACGCGATCCTGCGGCCGTCGATTGTGGAGAGCGCGCTGGACTTTCCCTTCCCCGGCTGGAACGAAGGCGCCGAGACCTGCACGCCGATCTCTTATTTGGCCGGCTCCTGGCTGCGGCACATCACCGCCCGCCCCAAGCTAACCCTCGACATCGTGCCGGTGGATACGGTGTGCCGCGGCATCGCGGTGGCCGGCGCCGCGCTGCTGGCCGGACGCCATCGCCCCGTGTACCACTGCGCCTCTTCCTATCGCAACGCCCTCTCGGTGGGGCGTATGCTCGAGCTGATCGACCTCGCGCACCGCATTCATTATCGGGAACACGGCACATCGCCGCTGGAACGCCTTTTGCTTTCGCGCTGGGATGCCGTCGCGGTGACGGAGCAAAGTCCCTTCGCGGTGGACAAGCTGAAGGAACTGGCGACGCAGCTCTCCGCCGCCACGAAAAAATGGGAGGCCAAGGCCTCCGATCGAGTCAAGGCATGGATCCATCCCTTGACGGTCTTCGCGAACCAATCGAAATGGACGCTGATCAAGGCGGAAAAAATTATCCAAGTCTTTTTGCCCTTCATCTACGAGAATAATTTTCGTTTTGTGACGGAAAATCTCGCGGCTCATCGGGTCGTCGAATCCGAATTCCAATTCCGTCCCGAGGCCATCGACTGGCGCGATTATATCCTCAACATCCACGAGCCCGGCGTGCGCCGGTGGTGCTATCCGATCTTGGAGAGCAAGCCGGTCGAGACCGACGCCCATCCTTACGCGGTGCGCCTGGCGCGCGAGCCCAAGGCCATCTCCGAGCCGCGGGTTTCAGGGAGGGCGCGATGAGCGTCTTGTTGACCGGCGCGACGGGTTTCTTGGGCTCCTATCTGGCTGCGGAGCTGCTGCGGGGATCCGCGGAAGAGGTCGGGCTCTTGGTTCGTTCCCGCAGTATCGAGGAGGCCGAGCGGCGGCTGTGGCGCGCCCTGCAGCTGCACATGGATTTCCCGACCTTTTGGGAATACCGCACTCGGCGCCTCCAGATCTATTTGGGCGACATCACCCAACCCGATCTCGGCTTGGCCCCCGCCGCCAAGGAACGGCTGTTGGCCGCGACGGATTCGGTCATCCATGCGGCGGCCTCGCTCAACCGCAAGTCGGAAGAGGTCTGCGCCCAGGTCAACGTCAAGGGAACCCTGGAGGTGCTGCAGTTGGCGCGGGAGATCGTGAATAGAGGGACGCTGCGTCGCTTCAGCCTGGTCTCCACGGTGGCGGTGGCCGGCCTGCGCAACCGCGAGACCGTGACGGAAGACGGTGCTGTGCGCTGGAATCGCCCCGACTTGGATCCCTACGGTCGCACCAAGAAGATGTCGGAGTACATGGCGAGGCGGCTGCTGGAAGGAGTGCCGCTGACGGTGTTCCGCCCCAGCGCCATCATCGGCGACACCCGCTTTCCCCAGACCACGCAATTCGACATGATCCGCGCCTTTGCTTGGCTGGAGCGCCTGCGTCTCCTGCCCCTCGATCCCGCGTGGCGTATCGACATCGTGCCGGCGGATTTCGTCAGTCGGGCCATCGTCGCGCTGCACCGCAAGCCCAACCCTGCGCACGACACCTATCATTTGAGCGCGGGCGAGGCGTCGCCGAACTATCGGCGGATCGTGGATAGCCTCTCCGCCTCCGGCGGACGCCGGCCCCGTTTCGTGCCGCGGCTTTGCAATCTTTTCATGAGGGCCTGCGAACGCCTGGCGGACAGCCGAAAAAAATGGGCCGTGGTCCGGGCGGCAACCTTGGTCCAGGTCTTCAAGCCGCACCTGCTGGGCGACACGGTGTTCGACAATGCCCGCGTGGTGCAGGAGTTGGGCGAGTGCCCCGCCGATTTTACTGATTATGCCCCGGCTCTGCTCCGTTTCGCCCGGGAGCATAACTTCAAATATCCCTATCAAGAATTCCCGCCGGAGCCGCGGAAACAGGAGGTGGCCTGATGAAGTGGACCGATCCCGACCGCCTGCTGCAGCAGGGCATGGCCGCCTTGATCGAGGCCTTGCACGCGCGTGAGGCCCTGGAGCTGACGCAGGAACGCTGGCGGCCCGGCAAGCCGCTGAAGCTGCTGCTGGCGGGTTACGTCGGGGCACGCAACACCGGCGCGGACGTGCGCGTCGAGGAGATGATCCGGCAATTTCGCGCCGTCTTCGGGGACGACGCCCTCGAGCTGACCATGATGACCCTGAACCCGGACAAGACCGCGGGGTATTTCCGCGGCGCGCGGCAGATTCAAATTCCGATGGTGTTTCCAAAATTCCTGTTCGACGAGTGCCCCAAGCACCACGGCGTGATCGCCTGCGAGGGTTCGATGTTCAAGTCCAAGTTCGCGAGCGCCCTCTCCACGATGATGGCCGGTGCCCTGGGTCTCGCCGCGGCGGAAGGCAAGCTCAGCGTGGGCTATGGCGCGGAGGCCGGGGCGATGGAGGAGGGGCTGCGGGATTTTGTCGAAAAGTATTGCGCCCGATCCCTGGTGTTGTGCCGCAACGAGGCCTCCCGCGAGGTATTGCGCGAGCTGGGCATCCGCAACGCCGCGGGAGCCGACACCGCCTGGACTTTCGATCCGGCGCCGCCCGCCCGTGGCGCCGACCTGCTGCGCAAGGCGGGCTGGGACGGAAAACGCGAAATACTGATCGTGTGCCCGATCAACCCCTTTTGGTGGCCGATTCGCCCCGACCTGTGGAAGGCCTTGGCCTGGCGATTTTTGGGCGAGTACAAGAAGGAACACCATAACTCGATCTACTTTCATCACCAGTCGGAGGATTCGGACCGGCAGTACGCGCGGTACCTCCAGGGCATCGCCGCCGCGGTGGAGGCCTTTCGCCACGAGAGGAATTTGTTCGTCGTGCTGGTGGGCATGGAAGAGCTCGACCGCCGCGCCTGCGACGATTTGAGCCGCTTGCTTTCGGCTCCCGCGCCGGCTTTCATCAGCGACGACTGGGACATGTACGACCTGGTGAGCGTGCTGCGGCAGGCGAGCTTTTTGGTGAGCTCGCGATTCCATGCGGTGGTGACCACCATGCCGGCCCAAGTGCCCTCCATCGGGATCACAATGGACGAGCGCTTGCGCAACCTCCTGGTCGACCGGGGAACCCCGGAATACCTGCTCCAAGTGGACGACGTGGACCTCGCCGAGCGCCTCTTGGAGCGGCTTCGCTCCCTGGACCGCGAGTCGGAAAAGGTCGCCGCGGCGATCGCCCGCTTCATCCCCTCGCAATTGCAGCTGATGGGCCAGATGGGGATCGACCTGAGACGCGAGATCGCCGCGATTTATCCCGAGTTTCCGTTACGAAACATTCCCGAGACGTGGGACCGCTTCCTGCCCTCGCTTCCGCCCTTGGTGGAGGCATTGCTGGAACGGTACAATTCGAGCGCCACCCCGCGGCTCGCCAACATGGGAGGTGTGCCGTGAACCAAGACATCCTCAACCAACTCGTCCACCTGGTCGCCGCCAGGTTCAAGGTGGACGAAGGTCAACTCCACGCCGACGACGACCTGTTCGAGAGGCTGGGGATCGACAGCCTGCAGGCCCTCGACCTGCTGGGAGAGTTGGAGATGAAATTCGGGGTCGAGATCCCCGATTACATCCTCAAGGAGACCAGCACCTTCGGCGGATTGGCCGAGGCGATCGAAAAGTCCAAATGAGCCTGAAGCTGACCCATTTTTCCTGCCTGGGCGAGGCGATCCGCGAGGCGGGCATTCCGTTCAAGAGCAACCTCGCCCTGATCGAGGTGAATCGCGACGCCGAGGCCGGGCGCTGGACCCACCGCGAGCTGCGCGCGGAGGCGGAGCGGGTGGCCGCCTACCTCCAGGAGCTCGGCCTTGCGTCCGGCGACCGCTGCGCCATGATCATGTCCAACCAGTCGAAGTGGGTGATCTCGGGACTGGGCGTCTATTGGGCCGGCGGCACGCTGGTGCCCTTGGATTACAAGCTGACGCCCCGGGAGCTGGCGGCCATCCTGGTGCACGCCCGGCCCAAGGCGGTGGTGGTGGAATGGCCGATCTGGGAAAAACTGTCGCAAGAGAATTCGCTAAATTGGGAGTGCCGCGTCCTGGTGACGGAGGCGCCCGAGGACGCGGACCTGTCCGGCGCGCTGCGCTGGGAACAATCGCCGCAAGCCTCCTTCCAGATGCGCCACCGCCGGCGCGAGGACACCGCTTCGATCATCTATTCCTCGGGAACGGGGGGCCGCACCAAGGGCTGCATGCTCAGCCACGGGGGATTCCTGGACCAAGTCGAGCAGCTCCATCAGGTCGTCCGACCCGTCGAGGCGGACCGCTATTTTTCGATCATCCCCACCAACCATGCGATCGATTTCATGTGCGGCTTTCTGATGCCCTTGCTTTGCGGGGCCGGGGTCGTGCACCAGCGGACCTTGCGTTCGCAATACCTGATCGCCACGATGAAGCGTTACCAGGTGACCTTGTTGGCGCTGGTGCCCCTATTGCTGAAGATGTTCCGGCAGGGGATCGAGGATAAAATCGCGGCCTTGCCTTCGTGGGGCCAGGACCTATTTTCCGGCCTGAAGCGGCTCAACGAGTCGCTGACCCGCAAGCGACCGCGCCCCGAGCTCTCCCGGCTGTTGTTCAAGAAGATCCACGACGAATTTGGTGGCAGGCTGCGGCAGATCATCGTGGGCGGGGCCTACGTCGACCGATCCTTGGCGGAGTTTTTCTACCAGATCGGGATCCCTGTCTCCATCGGTTACGGCTTGACGGAGGCGGGGACCGCGCTCACCTTAAACGACCTGCGGCCATTTCGCGGAGACACCGTGGGCCGGCCGCTGCCGGGCGTGGAGGTGGAGATCCGCGGCCCCGACGAGGGCGGCATCGGCGAAGTCTGGGCCCGAAGCTCCACCCTGATGCAGGGCTACCTCGACGATCCGGATTTGACCGCCGAGACCCTGGTCGACGGCTGGTTGCGTACGGGGGACCTCGGCAAGCTCGACGCCTCCGGGCACCTCAAATTGGTCGGGCGTTCCAAGAACATGATCGTCACCGAGGGCGGCAAGAACGTCTATCCGGAGGACATCGAAATCGCCTTCGAGGGCCTGCTGGATTGCGAGGAGTATTGCGTCTTCGCCGCCAATTATCTGTGGCCGGAAGCTCGGTTGGGCGGGGAAAAACTGGTCGTCGTGCTGCGCCCGAAGCGGGCGCCCGTCGCGGATCCGATGCTCGAGGACCTGCGAAGGCGAAACCGCAGTCTGGCCGATTTCAAGCGAGTCTCGGGATACGTCGAATATAACCAGGAGTTTCCACGCACTTCCTCGATGAAAATCAAACGACAACAACTTGCGCAGGAGATTCGCGCGGTCTTGGACCGGAGAACGGGAATGAAACCGATAGGAGCTGAAATATGAGACTGGATTTGTCCCCCTATCGCAGCCTGGGGGAGGCCTTTTGGCGGCGAGTGCCCGAACATGGCGATCGTCTCGCCTTGATCGAAGCGGATCGCGAGCTGGAAAGCGCTCGATTCACCTATCAGGATGTCGGCAGGGAAGCCGTTCGCGTGGCGGCGCTGCTGCAAGAGCGTGGCTTCCGGCCCGGCGACCACTGCGCCATCGTCATGTCAAATCAATCGAAGTGGATTTTCTCGGGCATCGCGGTTTTTTTGGCGGGTGGGGTTCTCGTTCCAATCGATTACAAAATTACCCCTCAAGAACAAAAAGCCTACTTGGACCACTGCAAGAGGAAAATGGTGATAACAGAATGGCCGGTTTGGCGAAAATGGCAGGAAGCCGGCGTAAGATTTCCCAAGTCGGTGACGGTATTGGTAACGGAAGCGCCCGTAGGCGCGGAATTGCGGGGGGCTTTGCGCTGGGATTCCGCCCCTGCAGGGAGTTTTCAGTTTCAAGGCAGGGAACGAGACGACGTTTGCGCAATCTTATATTCCTCAGGCACGGGCGGCAAAATGAAAGGTTGCATGCTCACCCACGGCAATTACCTGACGCAGGTGGAAAATTTCAGCGCCCACATGAAGATGCGTGCCTCAGACCGGTATTTGTCTATCCTTCCAACCAACCATGGCGTCGATTTTGTCTTCGGTTTCCTGTACCCGATGTTAGTGGGCGCCTCGGTGGTGCACCAGCGCACCCTTCGACCGCAGTATCTGATGCCGACCCTGAAAAATTTTCAAATCACGACCACGGCATTCGTGCCGATGATCCTCAAAGAGATTCAAAAAAAGCTTCTTGCCCAGGTCGAGGCGCTTCCGCCGCTCAAAAGAAGATTATTTAAGGGTTTGGTTCAACTGAACCACGCCCTGACGCCGAAGCCTCGGCAATGGCTTTCCAAGCGTTTGCTGGCGAAGGTCCATGAGGCCTTCGGAGGCAAGCTTCGTGTGGTTTTGACGGGGGGCAGCTTCGTCGACGCGAAGTTGGCGCGGTTTTTCTACGATTTGGGGATTTTCGTCGGCATCGGCTACGGTCTCACCGAGGCGGGAACGACGGTTTCCGCCCCGGTTTGGGAGCGGTATTTCGATGACAATGTGGGAAGGCTCTTGCCCCAAACCCGCGTCGAGATCCGCAATCCCGATCCCCAAGGAGTGGGGGAAATTTGGGTCCAGAGCCCCAGCGTGATGGCGGGTTATTTCGAGGATCCCGAATTGACCTCGGAGACTCTGGTCGACGGTTGGCTGTGCACCGGCGACCTCGGTCAGCTTGACGCCCAGGGCTACCTGAAAATCAAAGGACGAAAGAAAAACTTGATCGTTACCGCGGGCGGCGAGAACATTTACCCGGAGGACGTGGAAAAGGCCTTTGAGGACCTGCCGGAATTAAAGGAGTATTGTGTGTTCGGGACGCATTATTTATGGCCGGAGACGGACCTGCTGGACGAAAAACTGTGCATGGTGGTTCATCCGAACGATGAGGTGGCCCCAGAGCAAATATTGGAAAAGCTCAAGACTCGAAACCGGGTGCTGGCCGATCAAAAGCGCATTGTCGGCTTCATCGTGTGGGGAAGGGATTTTCCGCGCACCGGATCCTTGAAGGTGAAGCGCCAGAACCTGGCGCAGGAAATTGCCTCCGCCTGGACACCCCGCGATATTCAGGCGCTCCAATAAGGAGATCCCTCATGGCGGCTTTTTCGAAATTACTACTCATCGCCTGGCGCAACATCTTTCGCAACAAGCGGCGCTGTTTCCTCACCATTTCCATCTTGGTTTTGGGGTGTACCGGCCTGATCCTGATCGGGGGCTTCTTCGACAACATGATCGAGGGCTTCGCCGAAGTTTTCATTCACAGCCAGACGGGCCATTTGCAAGTCAACGCGAAGGGTTACCAACAGAAAGGCGCGCGCGCGCCCATGGACTTCCTGCTGAACGACGTCGAGCAGGTGGAAAAAATTATCATGAAAAACCCCGCCGTAACCCTGATCGCTCCCCGCTTGAAGTTCCAGGGCATGGTCAGCTCGGGAGAGACCGCGGTGGCGGTCATGGCCCTGGGCGTGGATTCGGTGGCGGAAAACAAGATGGGGAGCTTTCAGACTTCGGGCGAGAATATGCCCTCCACCAACATCGTGGCCGGCAGGGATCTGGATCGGGACGATCTCTATGGGGTGATCGTTGGCAAAGGCTTGCTCGATGCCCTTGGCCTGAAGGTTGGCGACGGCGTCAGCTTTCTGACGACTCGCCGGGAGGGGGCCTTGGACGGTTCGGAGTTCCATATCCGCGGAGTCTTCGAGACCTTTATCAAGGATTTCGACGATCGCGCCTTGAAGATGAATCTCAAGGCCGCCCAGGGCATCCTGGGATTGAACGAAGAGGTCCACAGCTTGCTGGTGATTCTCGACGATACCCGAAAGACCGAACGAGTCCGGGCGGAATTGGCGAATGCCTTGAACCTCGACAAGGCGAACCTGGAGATGCTTAGCTGGGTAGAGCAGGGGCAATACTATCGCCAAAGCAAAGAATTGCTTTGGCAGATCTACGCCATCATCCAGGTCATCATCAGCATCATCTTCTTTTTCAGCATCGCGAACACCATCAATATGATATTGCTCGAGCGAATGCGGGAATTCGGGACCATGATGGCGGTAGGCAACAGCCGCGGCGTGATCTTTGCGATGATCTTTTTGGAGACCGCATTGCTGGGCCTGCTCGGTTCGGTGTTGGGTCTGCTGGTGGGCAGCGGTTTGGCGGAGCTCGTCTCCATGGTCGGGATCCCGATCCATCCTCCCCAGGCGGCCGCCAATTACTACTGCACGATCACCTTATCGGGGCCCTTGTTGCTGAAAACCTTCGCGCTCTCGATGGTCGCGAGCCTGCTCTCGGCGATCATCCCCGCCTACCGGGTCAGCCACTATCCCATCATTCATGCCCTGGGCTACGTCTAAGGCGGGGGTCATTTTTCCTTTGACCCGAAGGAGACCTTGCCGCTAGCTCTGGGCCGCAATTCGGGCGAATAGCTCAGCTGGTTAGAGCGCTGCCCTTACAAGGCAGAGGTCACAGGTTCGATCCCTGTTTCGCCCATATTTTTACTTTTTCCGAGTGGGGATCGAACCAAGTTTTAGCTCAGCCGGATTTACTCCGGCTGAGCGAATAGACTCGATCCCTGTTTCGCCCACCCTATCTCCACCCTGCTTGGATAAACCCCGGGAGGTCTGGGCTACTCAGCCTGGGGCGCTTCGGGGAGATGGCACCTCATGCGGGCCGCCGTTTTGCTCCGTCTTCCTGGGGCTGACGTTTTAACTCATTGGAATAATTTGGCTTTTATTCTCGTAGCCTGGCCCGTTGGCTGGCATGCGGGTTGCTTCTTCTTGGCCTGACGGCGGCACACCTTGTGGAAGACAAGGATTCCCCATGCCGCCCCTTTCCGAAATTTCACTGACCCGAAGCGTCTTAGAGCTCCGCGAGGCCTGTCCCGAGACCGGCGAGTTCGCGACCCGGCTCCACGACGAGCTACATCTTTCCACCGAAGAGTCCGAGGCGCTGGCGACGGCCTTGGCGGATCGATTCCTTTCCCAGTCGGAGCAGGGTGACTTGCTCGGGCGCTTGGAGCTGCGCGGCGTCTTGGCCTCCGGATCGAGCCCCGGCGGATTCCTCGCCCGCCTTTCCGGGTCCGACGGTCGTGAGGCCCTGCGGCATCACGCGCGCCACTTGGCGGATGGCTTGGCGCCGGACCCTCGCTCCGGAGCACGGAGCCCGATGGCTGCGGAGGCATTTCGCGAGCTGGCCGCGCTCTTGCCCCATGGGATTGGAAGCTCCGGCCTCGGCCTGCCGCTTTCCGGCGGTGTCGGCTTTGGCATCTATCATTATCTTGGTTCCGAAGATCCTTTTTTGAGCGCGTTGGCCGAGGAGCTGCGCGGCAATTGGGAATCCGCCCGCGATCCCGTCTTGCGGATGCGCAGCGCGCGGGTCTTGGCCGAAACCGGCGACCGCGCCGCTGCCGACTTTCTCCGGGAGAGCGAAGCGGCCTGCGCTGGGCGCTACACCGGGGACCTCTCTCTCGACGAGCGCATCGCCCGCGCCTGCGGCCTGGCCGTCGACGGGCATCCGGCGGCGATCCGTTTTTTGCAAAATCTCGCGATGGACCCGCGCGCGGCCACCGAGCGCCGCGCCCGCGCCTTGAATTATCTCCCGCCCGACAGCCTCGAAAACGGTTCGGACGCAGGCGAGGTATTCCGTTCCCTAGCGGAGGATCCCGACGAACCGGTGGCCACGCGCTATCTCCTGCTGCGCCTCCTGGCCCGCGCTCCGCATCCTCCCGAGGCCGACTGGTGGCGCGGCCTGCTGCGCGATCCCTCGATCACCGTGGAGGATCATCCGATGGGCTCGGGGGCCGATTCCGCCGAGGATCCTGTGGCGGATTTTTCGCAGTGGAACTTGGTCTTGGCCGCGCTTGGCGAATCGCGAGCGCCTTGGTCCGCGGATCTGCTGCTGGAGGCGATGGACAACCCCAGCCTACCGGCCTCCCAGCGCCGCGAAGCGATGATGGCCTATATCCTTCACGAGGGCCATGGCACCGTCCCCTGGGAGCGGTTCCGCGGGGTGCTGGCCTCGCAAAGCGGCTGGGGCATCCTCTTGTCCCGAGTCGAAGGCCGGGAGACGGAGCTGCGCCTGCGCTTTCCCTTCCGCATCGCGACGGATCCGAACGCGGATTTCGATGTCCGCGCCCTGAGCTGCGTCGGCAAGGAGATCGTGCTGAGACTTCGCGAGGGGACGGCGGGCGGCTGGTTGGTCGACTTTCGCCCGATCGACCCGGCCCACGACGCGCTCTCGGCGCGGCCCGTCCTGCCGGAATCGGAAAACGCCTTCCCCGTCAATCGCCGGATCTTCCTGGACGGCTTGAATCTGGAAGCGCCCGAGGACGAGCCTGAAATCGCCGCCCGCGGGGCGGGGGAGGGAGCCCCTTCCGTGGCGGTGATGGATTCGGCGGAGGACCGGCCGGTCCGACTGGCCTCCAATGAGCAGCAGGATAGGACTCCGGATTTTCCCAATACCGTGCAGCAGGATAGGCGCGCTGCCGCCCCTGGCTCTCCCTCGAATGCCCACGCGGCGGAGGAGCGCCGCGGGATCTAGGCGGCTGAACCAGGCGTGGTATTTTAAGCCATTCTCGGCGTGTCGCCCGATCTGACTCGCGCCTTCGATTTAATCTGTTTTAAAAACAAAGAGTTATCGAATTTTTGATTCCTTGCTTGAACTACGTAAAAAGTACGTAATAGGATGGGGCATGAACCTCACCCCCAAACAGCAAGGCATCCTCGAGTTTCTCCAAAGCTACAGCCAGGCCAAGGGTTATCCGCCCACGCAGCGCGAGATCGCGCGCCGCTTTCGGCTCAAATCGCTCGGTTCCGTGCAGGACTACCTGCAGGCCCTCGAGCGCAAGGGTTACCTCAGCAAGAGCGCCTACGGGCGCCGCGCCATCCAGCTGAACGACGTCCACGCCGACGCCGTGCGCTTGCCGCTGCTCGGCACGGTCGCGGCGGGCATGCCCGTCGAGGCGATCGAGCGCCAAGAACGCATCGACGTCCCCAAGGCCCTGCTCAAGGGCGGCGAAAACTTCGTCCTGCTGGTGCGCGGCGATTCGATGATCGAGGACGGCATCCACGACGGCGACCTCGTCATCGTGCGCAAGCAGCCGACGGCGCAGGTGGGTCAGACCGTCGTCGCGATGATCGACGGGGAGGCGACGGTGAAAAAATTCTATCCCGGCGCCGACCGGGTCGAGCTGCGGCCGGCCAATTGCGCGATGCGTTCGATTTGGGTCGGGCATGGGCAGGGGTTTCAAATCCTCGGCGTCGTCGTGGGCTTGATGCGGCGGTATTAGCTTTTCTTTTCGGGTATGGAAGTCATCCATGTCAATATCCCCGCCTTCGCCGTGGCGGTCGAGCAGCGCGTCGACCCGCGTTTGCGCGGGCGGCCGGTCGCGATCGCGGCCAGCACCGCGCCGCGCGCCCCGCTGCTCGCGGTCTCGGCCGAGGCCTTCGGCGCCGGAATCCACGCGGGCGACCGCGCCTGCGACGCGCTCAAGCTCGAGCCGCGCCTGCGCGTGCTGCCGCAGAATCCGCCGCTCTACGAACGGGCGCAGCGCAAGTTGGGCGAGCTGGTCGATCGCTTCACGCCGCTCGTCGAGCCCGCGCGGCCGGGCTCCTTCTACCTCGACATGTCGGGCATGGAATCGCTGTTCGGCAAGGCGCCGGACGCGGCCGGCCTCATCCATCGGCGCATCCGCGAGGCGCTGGGCCTCGAAGCCGCGCTGGGCGTCGCCCGCAACAAGCTCGTCTCGCGCATCGCCGCCAAGGTGATCCGCCCGCAGGGACTCTGCGACGTCTTTGCCGGCGGCGAGTCCTGTTTCCTGGCTCCGCTCGAGGTCGAGTACCTTCCCGGCATCGGCGACAAGACCCAAGAACGGCTGTTGCGCGAGCTGGGCGTGCGGCGCATCTGCGATCTCGCCGCCGGGCCCGCGCCGGTCTTGGCGCAGGTCTTCGGGCGGCGCGGCGCGACGCTCAAGGCGCAGGCCGAAGGGCGCGACGAGGAACCCGTGCGTCCGCCGCAGCGGCGCTTGGAGTTGGACGAGACGGCGACGCTTTCCCAAGAGAGCAACGACGAGGGAGTCTTGCTTGCCGAGCTGTGGCGCCTGGTCGAGACGCTCGGCGCCGAGCTGCGCCGTCGCGCCCTGGTTGCGGGTCGCGCGGGGCTGAGCGGCCTCTACCTCGACCGCAGCCGCGCTCGCCGCGAGGTCGACCTCCGGCCCCCGACCAACCTCGATTTTCGCATCTTCGCGGTCCTCGCCGCCGCGTGGCGGAAGTTTCTCCCGCGACGCGTGGCCCTCAAGTCGATCGGCTTGCGCCTGGACCGCCTGCAACCCGAGTTCCAGCAGGCCGATCTCTTCCGGGACGCGCGCGAGGAGCGGATCTTGCGGACCCTCGACGAGCTGCGCGCGCGATACGGGACAAGCGTCATCCGGGCGGGGAGGGCGTTGCGATGAAGTTCGCCCACCTGCATTGCCGGTCTTACCATTCGATGCTGCGCGGCACCGCCTCGCCGGAGCGTCTGGTCGCGGCCGCGCGGCGCGCGGGGATGGAATCCCTGGCCTTGACCGACGCCGGCGGGCTCTACGCCTGGGTCGAGTTCGTCCAGCACTGCCGCGATTATGGGATTAGGCCGCTCTGCGGGGTGGAGCTCGGCTCCGGCGACGGATCCGCCGTCCTGCTCGCCCGCGATCCCCGGGGCTACCAGCGGATTTGCCGGCTGACCTCCGACTTCCACCTGGAGGCTAATTTCTCGCTGCGCACCGCGTTGCTGGAAGATCGGGGACATTTGGCGGTGCTGAGCCGAGACGCGTCGCTGCTCGAGGCCTTGTGCCGCGAGACGGGGTCGGAGGGTCTTTACGTCGAGATCCTTCCTTTGGCCGAAAACGCCCCGCTGCTGCGCTTCGCGGCCGAGCGCGGCCTGGCGCCGGTCGCGAGCAACGACGTCCATTTCTTGGAGCCGCGCGAGGCGGTCTTGCACCGCATGCTGCGGGCGATCGACGGCAACACCGCGCTCTCGCGCCTGGCGCCGGAAGATTGCGCCGCCCCGGAGCGATTCTTTTGCGACCAGGCCTGGCTGGCGCAACGGCTCTCCTATTGCCCCGAGGCGGTGACCAACGCCGCTCGTCTGGCCCGCGAGCTGTACGGCGAGTGGCGCCTTGGCGAGACCGTCTTCCCGCCCTTCGGGGAATTCTCCGCCGCCGAGGCCTATTTCACCCTGCGCTGGAAATGCCTCCAGGGGGTGCAGCGCCGCTACGGCAAGCTGACGCCTCCGATCACCGCCCGCCTTGAACACGAACTCAAGGTCATCCGCGACAAGGGTTTCACGCACTATTTTCTCGTCGTCGAGGACATCGTCCGACAGGCGCCGCGCACCTGCGGTCGCGGCTCGGTCGCGGCGAGCCTCGTTTCCTATTGCCTGGGCATCACGCACGTCGACCCGATCGCGCACAACCTGTTTTTCGAGCGCTTCCTCAATCCCGGCCGCAAGGATCCTCCCGACGCCGACATCGACTTTCCCTGGGACGAGCGGGACAAGATCTTCGAATACATCTTTCGGAAGTACGGACCCTTCCGCGCCGCCTGCGTGTCCAACCACGTCCGGCTGCAGCCGCAGGCGGTGCTCCGCGAGGTTGCCAAGGTCCTGGGTCTGCCCGACGCCGAGATCACCCGCGCCGCCGAGCAGCTGCTGCGCTTCCCGCCCAAGAAGATTCCCGAGCCTTGGGACCGCATCCTGGCGTGGACGCGTTGCCTGAAAGATTTTCCCCGCCACCTCTCGGTGCACTCGGGCGGGGTCGTGATCGTCCCCGATGACCTGCGGCGCTACGTGCCCCTGCAGCGGGCCGCGAAGGGCGTCCACATCCTGCAATGGGAAAAGGACCAGACCGAGGATTTCGGCTTGGTGAAGATCGACGTGCTGGGCAACCGATCGCTGGCGGTGGTGCGGGACGCCCTCGCCGCGGTGGAACGGAATACCGGGACTAAAATATCCTACGACCTCTTCAATCCCGAGGACGATCCCGCGACCCAGGCGATGATCGCCCGGGGCGAGACGATGGGCGTTTTTTACGTCGAGTCCCCGGCGACCCGCCAACTGCAGCGCAAGGCGAGGGTGGGGGACTACCCGCACCTCGTGATCCATTCCTCCATCATCCGGCCCGCCGCCAACCGCTACATCAACGAGTACGTCCGGCGCCTGCGCGGCAAGCCCTACGCGGCCCTGCATCCCCTCCTCGAGGGCCTCCTGGAGGAGAGCTACGGCATCATGGTCTACCAAGAGGACGTCACCAAGGCGGCGATGGCGGTGGCGGGCTTCGACGCGGTCGAGGGGGACGGCCTGCGCAAGGCGCTTACCAAGAAGCGCGCCGGGAAGCGCTTGAGCGAGTACCGCGAGCGTTTCGTCGCGGGCGCCCTCGAGCGCGGCGCGACCCTTCCGCAGCTCGAGGCGATCTGGCAGATGATGATGAGCTTCGCGGGCTACAGCTTTTGCAAGCCGCACAGCGCCTCCTATGCGCGGGTCTCTTTCCAGTCGGCCTACCTGCGGGCGCATCATCCGGCCGAGTTCATGGCGGCGGTGATTTCCAATGGCGGGGGCTTTTACTCGACCTTCGCCTACCTCTCGGAGGCGCGTCGCCTGGGCCTCGAGATCCTCGGGCCCGACCTCAACCTCTCGGAGCGGCCCTACACGGGGGCAGGCCGCAGCCTCCGGATCGGCCTGATGCAGGTCCAGGGCCTCCGCCGGACCTCGCTGGAGGCCCTGCTGGCCGAGCGCCGCCGGGGGCCCTTCCGCTCCCTGGCGGATCTGTTGGCCAGGGTCCAGGTTCCGCTCGCCGACCTCAAGCTCCTCCTGCGCGCGGGCGCCCTCGACTCGCTCGAGCCGGCTCGCAACCGGCCGCAGCTGATGTGGCTGCTTTTGCAGCGGCATCGCGAGGCGCCGCGCGCCGGCGCCTTCGAGTTCGCGCGGTGCGGGGAGGCCTGGATCCCCGACTTCCCCGACTATCCGGAGGCGCAAAAGCTCCACGACGAGATGGAGACCCTGGGATTGCTCTATAGCCGCCATCCCCTGAAACTCTACGAGGCGGCGCTGGAGCGCGTCGATTGCGTTCCGGCCGCCGAGTTGGAGCGGCACGTCGGGCGCCGGGTGCGGACGGTCGGTTGGCTGATCACAGGCAAGGTGGTGTACACGAAGGACGAGGAGGCGATGGAGTTTTTCAGTTTCGAGGACCTGACGGGGATCTACGAGACGACCTTCTTTCCCGAGGCCTACCGCCGCAACGCGCCCCGCTTGAACGCCCGCCAGCCTTTCCTGCTGACGGGACGCGTGGCAGACGAATTGGGGGCGATCTCCCTCAACGTCGCGGAGGTGTGTCCGGTTGCCTTGCCGGGACCGGGAATTTTTTCCGCGACGGAGCGCGGGACTGCGGCCTCTTAACCGTTGAAAAACCGCCGGTAGTCGGGCCAAGCAGCAGCCTCTCAGAGCGGAGCTTCAATTTTCAAATCCGCGTTGAAGTCGGAATAGCTGATCGTCGTGTGGGAGCGTATGCCGGCGTATTCGCCGTCGACCTCGATCCGGCGGGGCAGGTTGTCCGCCGGGGAAATCCAGGCCTTGCAATCGCTCTTCACCTTCAGCCCGAGTGGATCCTCGACCTGGTAGCGGTAGACCTTCATGGCTTGGCCGTCCAAGGTCTCCTCGCCCACGAATTGGACCTCGGTACTCTTCTGGATTTGCTCGATCATCTTCGGATCGCGGAAGGCGCGCACCATGCCTTCGATATTGACCGGCAATTTGCGCCACGGGGCCTCGCCCACCTTCATGTAGGTCTGGGCTCCGATGAGGATCGTCGTCTGGTGCGTCGCCTGGCCGCCGTAATTGTTGGTGGAGTGCATGCGATAGCGGTCGGGCGCGACGAACTCGAGGCTGGTCTGGCTCTCGCCCTTGTCGGACTTCGTGGCCATGTCGGCTCGGAAGGACTTGAGCTGCAGAAAGGCCTGGAAGGCCTGCGTCATCGCCTCTTTGGGATTTGTTTGCGGCGCCGGGGCGGGAGGAGCCGCCGGGGGCGCAGGTGCGGGCGCTGGGGCCTGGGCTTGCGGCGCGGTGGGAGCCGCCGTCGCGGCAGGCATTGAGGAAGGAGTTTCGGTTTTCTTTTCCGAGCAGGCGATCAAGCCGAGGCATAGGCCGGCGAGGAGGAGAGTTTTTTTCATGGGCGTCTTTTCCTTCTGCGTGGCGCGGGATTTGAGGTTTTTTTGCCGAAGCCCTCGGGGATAGCCCAAAAGGGTTCTCGATGGCAAAGATGATTTTCTAAATAATTGCGATAACTTGACCTGACTTTGTCGCGTCGAGTCATAACAAGGGCATGGCCAAGCTTGGCAAAACTCATTAGAATTCAAGAAACGCTTCAAGGTTGTTCTTTTTACGAATGGGGGGTTGTCATGAAGAAGTTTTTCATCTTGGCCTGCCTGATTTTGTTCGCCTCTCCGGTCGCCGCAGGGACGCTGGAAGGCGTGACCATGCCCGACAGCATGCAAGTCGGCGGCAAGTCGTTGGTCCTCAACGGCATGGGCGTCCGAAAAAAATTCGTCGTGAAAGTCTACGTCGCGGGGCTTTATCTGCCCTCGAAGATGAATAGCTCCGAGAAGATCCTGAGCGCGGACACCGAACGCGGTCTGAACATGCAGTTCGTCTACGATGTGGAGAAGGGCAAGATGTGCAAGGCCTGGTACGACGGCCTCCACAACAATAGCCCGGACAAAGAGGCCGCCTTGAAGCCGGAGTTCGACAAGCTGTGCGGATTCATGGCGGACATGGCCGAAGGCGACAAGATGCTCTTCACCTACGTTCCGGGACAAGGGACGACGGTGACGGTCAAGGGAGCCGCGAAGGGGACCATCCCCGGCAAAGAGTTCGCGGACGCGATGTTTTCCTGCTGGATCGGGCCCAATCCTCCGGGTGCGGATTTCAAGCAGGGGCTTCTGGGGGGCTGAACCTAAAACGAAGGGGGTAAAACCATGAACTCTCAACGACGCTTAAGGGAAGCGCTTAAGCTGTTTGTCATCGCGGTTTTCTCGAGCGCGCTGTTCGCGGCCTGCGGCAACGGCAACGAGAACGTGCTCTATTACGTCGCCCTAGGCGATTCCTTGTCGGTCGGCGTGCAGCAGAATCAAACGACCGGTGAGGACGTCGAGACCGACCAAGGCTATGCGGATCAGCTCTTCGCTGCCCTGCAGCCCCAATTTCCCAACCTGCAGTTGGTCAAATTGGGCTGTCCCGGCGAGACCACGACGACCATGGTCAACGGCGGCATCTGCACCGACTACCAGTCCGGCAACCAACTGGGCGACGCCTTGCAGTTCCTCGTGGATAACCAGGAAAACATCCTGCTGGTGACCATTGATATCGGGGCGAACGACGTCCTCCAATCGGATTGTCTGGACGTCCAAGACCCCGTCCAACAACAGGCCTGTTTCCAGGCGGTCTTCCAACAGGTGGGTTCCAATCTTAGCCTGATCTCGAGCGGCCTGTTCTCGGCCTCGGACGGGATGTTTCCGGTCATCGGCATGACCTTTTACAACCCGCTGCTCAATGCCTGGCTGTTGGGACCTCCGCGAGGGCCCGCCATCGCCCAGGCCACCGCCAAGCTCCAAGAGGCCTTCAATACGCAAGTGCTGAAGGCGGTTTACGGCTTGAACGGATTCCCCGTGGCGGACGTCGCGGCGGCCTTCCAATCCAACAATTTCACCGACATGGTACCCTTTCCCCCACCCTTCAACATGGTGCCGATCAATGTCGGGCTGATTTGCAAGCTGACTTACCAATGCCCCAATCCGGCGAGCGGCCTAAAGCCGGATATCCATGCCAATGTGGCGGGGTATAAGCTGATCGCCGACACCTTCTTGGCGGTCTTTAATTCGCTGTAATCGTATTTTTGCGAGGGGGACGGCCTTTCCCGCATGCGGGAAAGGCCGTCTTTTTTTCCGGCTTACATAATTGCTTTACGGCGCTCCGCCGGTACCAGTTATAATTTTCTTATGAAGGCCGCGGACCAGAAACGCATGGTGGTGGAAGTGGTGCAGCGGGTCCTGCAAGACAAGACCCGCGACCCGGGCGCCATCGAGCCCCTGATCTTCGACACCCTCTATGAAGAGCGCCGCCGTCTGGAGACCGAAAAAAACCGGAAGAAGGCCGGCGAAGAGGCCAAGTTCTACCGGAAGTTGCAGTCCCGGGCCCTGCACGGCGGGCCCGAACAGCAGCGCGAGATCCTCACCGAGCTCATCCGGCACTTTGCCGAGGAGGTATTAGGGCATTTCAGCGAGCCCATTTACCGCATCGCCACGCAGGTGGTGCCCTTGGGCCTCAACCTCCTGCTCAATACCCTGAGTCCCTTGCGGCTGATCACGCAGTTTCCCCGCGGGCTGGGCAAGCTGGACAACCAGATCCTCATCGAGGGCCAGGTTCGCGAATTCCAGGGCCTCGCCAAGCAGGGCACCATCGTCCTGGTGCCCACCCATTGCAGCAACCTCGACAGCCTGTTGGCGGGCTACACCCTGCACCGCTTGGGCCTGCCGCCCTTCCTCTACGGCGCCGGCCTCAATCTCTTCGGCAACAAGCTGATCGGGTTTTTCATGGACCACCTCGGGGCCTACAAGGTCGACCGCCGCAAGAAGGCGCCGCTGTATAAAGACGTGCTCAAGGCCTATGCGGGATATTCGATGGAGCTTGGCTACCATAACTTGTTCTTCCCCGGGGGCACCCGCAGCCGCAGCGGGGAGGTGGAAAAAAAACTGAAATTGGGACTCTTGGGGATGGGGCTCAACGCCTACATCCATAACCTGAAAAGCGGCAAGGCGCGGCCCGACATCTTCGTCATTCCCTGCACCTTTAATTATCAGCTGGTATTGGAGGCCGAGACCCTGATCGAAGATTACCTGAAGGAGGTCGGGAGGAGCCGCTACATCATCGAGGATGACGAGTTCGCCCAAGTGAAGCGTATTTTGGAATTCCTCGAGGGGCTGTTTTCCCTGGAGTCGCGGATCCATGTCGTCTTTTCGCAGCCGCTGGACGTCTTCGGCAACCCTGTGGACGAAGCAGGAAACTCCCTGGACCACCGCGGGCGCCGCATCGACCGCAGGAATTACGTCCGGTTAGACGGCGAGTTCGGCTTCGATCCGCAACGGGACGAAGAGTACACCCTGGAGTTGGGCGAGAGCATCCTGCGCTCTTTCCGCCGCGATACGGTCATCGGCGCGGTCCAGACGGTCTGCGAGGTGGTCTGGCATTGGCTGCGGGACACGAACCCGCGCCTCGACCTGTACCGGCTCCTGCGCACCGGCGGCTCCCAGGCCAGCCTTCCGCTCACCGAGGCCTACCGCCGGCTCCAGGAATGCCTGCGTGCCCTGCGTGGCCTGGAAAAAGGCGGCGCCCTCCGGCTCGACCCGAGCCTGCGCGACTCCGACCCCGTAGCCCTGCTCGGCGACGCCTTGGCCCATCTCACCAGCTATCACAAGCACCCCGTCCTCGAGCGGCGCGGCGACCGCCTGTTTCATTTCGATCGGCAGCTGATCTTTTACTACCAGAACCGCCTTTCTTTCGTGGAGTTGCCCGCATGAAAGCGCGAAACCCAAAAAAGAAAACCGATGTCGCCCTCCCGGCGTCCCTCGATTGTCTGGTGGTGGGCGGCGGGAGCTTCGGCACCGCCTTGGCCACCTTGCTGGCGAGAAACCGAAAAAAGGTGAAGCTGTGGGTGCGCCGCGAGGAGCAGGCCCAGGAGATCAACCGGCAGCACACCAACAAGTCCTATTTTCCCGACCTGAAGCTCCCCCCCAACCTCGAGGCCACCACCGACTTGGCCGAGGCGGTGCCCCGGGCGCCCGTCGTGCTCGTCGCCGTTCCTACCAAGGGATTTCGCGAAGTCGCCCGCCAGGTCGGCGACTACCTTTCCGGAGAGCAGGTCTTGATCCATTCCACCAAGGGCATCGAGCCGGGGACCTACCTCCGCATGTCGGAGGTGCTGCGCGAGGAAACCTGCGCGCTGAAGGTGGGAGTCGTCTCGGGTCCCAGCTTGGCCGAGGAACTGATGGCCGGTCATCCCACCGGCGCCTCCGTCGCCTCCCATTACGACGAGGTGGTCCGGAAAACCCAGGCGCTGTTCGCCGGGAGCCCGCTGCGGCTTTACGCGGGGCACGACTTGATCGGCACGGAGATCGGGGGCGCCTTCAAGAACATCATCGCGCTCATGTCGGGAACGGCGCAGGGGCTGGGTTTCGGGGCCAATACCAAGGCCTTGATCGTGACGCGCGGCCTCTACGAAATGACCCTCTACGGCAGCGCCTTGGGCGGAGATCCGATGACCTTCACCGGTCTGGCCGGGATCGGCGACCTTATCGCCACCTGCAGCTCCACCCTGAGCCGCAACTTTCGCACCGGGATGAGGTTTGCCCAGGGCGAGTCGCTGGACGAAATCCTCTCCTCCTCTTCCCAGGTCGTCGAGGGCGTTCCCGCCACCAAGGTGGTGCACCAGCAATCCATCCAACTCGGCCTGGACCTGCCCATGGTGCGGGCCGTTTACGGAGCTTTCTTCGAGGGCAAGAAGGTCCATGAGCTGCTGCACCAGCTGATGGAGCGTCCTCCCGGCCGGGAGACCGTTCGCTCCAGGGGCGTCGCCTGATATGCCCGGCCGTTATCCGCTCAGCATTCGCGACGACCGCGAATTGCCGGAAGATTATTCCGGCCCCGTCTTCGTCTGGGATCTCGACAAGACCTATTTGTCCACGGGTTTTTCCTCGTGGCGGGGCCTTGCCCGCGTGCCCGTCGAGTTTTCCGTCGACAAGCGGGCCATCCCCGGCATGCCCGAGGTGCTCCGCGCACTGCGCCGTGGCCCGGGCGAGGTGGTGAAATGCCTGCCCATCTATTTCGTGTCCGCGAGCCCTCCCTTCCTGCGCGGCTCGATCGAGGGCAAGATGCTGCTGGACGGGGTGGAGCACGACGGCATGACCTTCAAGGACTGGTGGCGCACGATCCTGGAGCTGCGTCCGGACCGGCTCTTCGAACAACTGGGTTTCAAGATGGCCGCGCTGCTGACCGGGCGCCTGCGCCGTCCGCGCTGCCGAGAATATCTCTTCGGCGACGACTACGAGCGGGATCCCGAGGCCTTCTCCCTCTATGCGCGCTGGTTGCAGGGCAAGATGAAGTTGGAGGAGCTGGACTTGGAGTTGGCCTCGGGCGGGGTGCCGAGTTCGGACCGTCGCCTGCTTTTGGACTTGGCCGAGAAAATTCCCCGGGAGCGGGGCCGCGTCGGGAAGATCTTCATCCACCTGGAGAAAAATTCGCCGCCCGAGCTCTTCAAGCATTACGGTCCCGATTTGGTTCCGGTGAAAGGCGCCTGGCAGTTGGCCCTCGCGCTCTGGGCGGAGGGACTGGTGGACCTCGCGGCGCTGAGGGCGGTGCGCGCCGCGGTGGAGGCCGCGCCCCGCTACCGCTTCGGCAACGCCGAAGAAATGAGTCGCGACGCCGTGGCCCGCAGGATTCTCTCCAAGGAGCAATACCGCCGACTCAAGAAAGAAGGCGTCCAATAGCCAAATTCATGCCAAGTCGGCCAAATATTTTTATGGCACATAGCGTCATAAAAAAATCATGAAGTTATGCTTTGGGAATGGGTACAAAATCGTTTATAACTACTCGCGAAGGGGGGAAGCTATGAAAGCTATCCGCATAATCGCATTGATTCTGGTGTTAGGTTTCGGCGTCTCCGCCGAAGCGAGTAACGGTCTCCGAACCATCAGCCAAGGCCCCGTCAGTCTCGGCATGGGCGGCGCAGGGGTGGCCGGGGATCCGACTTCCAATACTATCGTCATCAATCCAGCAGGCATGAATGACGTCGGCAACCAGGCCGATCTCAATTTTACGGTTGCCCTGCCTAATACAAGAATGGGGAGCTCCTTGGCCCCGGCCGGGAATCCCGATGCGGTCTTTGTCAACGGCCAAGATGACGCCTTGCTCTTGCCGGGCGGCAGCATCGTCTTCAGCTTCAAGGACAACAATAAATTGTCCTTCGGCGTGGGGGCCTTCTTCACGGCGGGATTTTCAGTCGACTTCCCCGTCTCCCGTTTCAACAAGGCCATCACCAATAACCTCTATGACCGTTCCGGCCGTTACGGCAATTTGAAGATGGTGCCCGCGGCCTCCTACCGGATCCTGGATAACCTTAGCTTGGGCGTGGGCATCGACATCAATTACGCCTTTTTCCAGAGCGACAGCGTGGTCTTGGCCCCGGGCTTTCCCGAGACCGCCGGGACCAACCGCACGGACAGCGCCCTGGGTATTGGCGGACGCTTCGGTTTGATCTACAAACCGGTGAAGAAACTAGCCATCGGCGTCACCTATTCGACCCGGCAGATCTTCCAAAAATTCAACCGCTACACCGACCTGATCAACACCGGCCTCGATCTCCCGCAGGAGGTCGCCTTCGGCTTGGCCTACACCCCCTTCGAGGGAGCCAAGCTGATGACGGATTTCCGCTGGATCAATTGGTCGGCCGGTTTTATCGGGCGCGATCTCGCCTTGGGCGGTCTGCAATGGCGCGATCAATACGTATTCGCGGGCGGTTTCGAATATAGCTTCGATCCGAAGTTCGACCTGCCCCTGGCGGTCCGCATGGGCTACAACTACGGCCGTTCCCCGATCACGCCCGCCACGGCCTTCCGCAACCTGATCATCCCGCTGACCATCGAGCACCACTTGACCGCGGGCATGAGCATGGACCTCACCAAGCACATCGGAGCCGACGTGGCCTATATCCATGAATTCGGCAAGACGGTGACCGACAATGGCACCGGCAATCCGACGGGCGCAGGTTCCTTCGTGGGTTCCTCGGCCAATGCCTTCTCCATCGGTATCCACGGTCGCTGGGGCGGTAAGAAATCCACCGCGAGCGAATAGTCGGCCGCGTTTTTCGGTAAATCATTGAGGGGACCCTGCGGGGTCCCCTTTTTTTATCGATTTTTGTCTCACCGGCGTTCGTGCTAGCTAGGGATGGACCTTAAGGAAAATTTCCTTGAAAATCCTCCTCCTCCAGCCCCCGATCCGCGATTTCTACGACACGGACCTGCGCCTCCAACCCATCGGCCTGGCCTCCCTCAAGGCGGTCGCGCGGGCCTATTTCCCCGACTTGGAAATCAAGATCTTGGATTTTCACCACGGCTGGGGACGGCGCAGCGTGGCCGTGCCCCAGGAGCTGGCCTACCTCAAAGACTATTATCCCTTTCCGGATCGCAGCCCCTTCTGCGGATTCCACCAATACTATCATTTCGGTGCCCCCTACGAGGCCATCGTCGAACGTGTCGCGGCGGAGGCGCCCGATCTGATCGGGATCTCCAGCCTGTTTTCCCCCTATTACCGGGAGGTCCTGGAGACCGCACGCGCCATCAAGCGGAGCTTGGCAGTGCCGATCTTGCTGGGCGGTTCGCATGTCTCGGCCGATCCCCTGGGCATGTTGGGCGATCCGGCAGTGGATTTCGTGATCCGCGGCGAGGGCGAACGGCCCTTCCTCGAGTTTTTGCGGGCCTGGCGAAGCGGGGCCGACTGGGCCCGGGTACCCAACCTCGGTTGGAAACGGGGAGGGGAATGCCTCCTCAATCCGATGTTGGAAAATTTTCCGCTCGACGCCCTGCCGCCGCCGGATTTCGGCGATTTCCGCCTCGAGACCTATCGCCACGGTGGCAGGCCCCTGGCGTTTCTCGTCACCTCGCGGAGCTGCCCGCATCGCTGTTCCTTCTGCTCGGTCCACACCACCTTTGGCTTGGAATACCGGCGGCATTCCGTGGAACGCGTGATCCAAGAGATCCGGCAGCGTTACGCGGAAGGCTACCGAGTCCTGGACTTCGAGGACGACAACCTCACTTTTTATCGGGAGGAAATGCTCGAGCTCTGCGACCGGATCGTCCGGGAGTTTCCGGACGGCGACCTGCAGTTGCTGGCGATGAACGGAATTTCCTACCTGAGCCTCGATGCCGAATTGCTCGCGCGGATGCGCCGCGCCGGCTTTACCCATCTCAACCTCTCCCTGGTGAGCTCGGATTTGAGCGTGCGCGAGGCCACCAAGCGGCCGCATACCGTGAAAAAATACCTCGAAGTGGTGGAGGAGGCTTTCCGCCTGGGTTTTCGGATCGTCTCTTACCAAATTCTGGGTCTCCCCCAGGAGAGCCTCGACAGCATGGTGCAGACCCTGGTGTTCGCGGCGCGCCTGCCGGTCTTGCTGGGCGCCAGCATGTTTTACCTGACGCCCAATTCTCCCTTGGCCCGGCAGGGCGGCCAGCCGCTCAGCCCGAAAAATAACTTCACCAGCCGCCTTACGGCCATGGCGATCGAGACGCCCCATGCTTCGCGGGAGGATATCTACACCTTGTTCCTGACCACGCGGATCCTGGATTTTCTCAAATCCCTGCCGGCGCCGGCCCAGGGGGTGTCTTTGGAAAGGCTGTTTGCGGCACCTCCCGAGGGAGACCCGCGGACCCGACTCGGCTTGGAGCTGCTGCGCGAATTGCTGGCGACGAGAATCCTGTACGCGGCGACGCCCCAGGGATGGCGGCCGCTGCCGCGCTTCAAGCGGGAGACCTTTGAGCGGATCTGGAGCCGTTTGGACTTTATCACGACGCAGTCGGGGGGGCGGATCTACAACACGACCGCCACGTCGGGATGCGTCTTGAGGGCGGTGTAGATCTGGTTGAGCTGGTCGTGCGAGACGGCGGTGATGGTGCAGGTCACGCTGAGATACTTGCCCTGGCTGCTAGGCCGCAATTCCACGGATTGCGGCGGGAAGTCCGGCGCATAGCGCAGGATGATGTCGAGGACATTTTGCACGAAGCGCTGGTGTTTCAACCCCATCGCCTTGATGGGAAATTCGCAGGGAAATTGCAGAGGGCTTTCCGTCCCATTCATGCCCCCAGTCTAGCATAAATCAATCGCTCGCCAAGAGAAGCTTAGCCCATGTTGGAATTCTGCCCGCTGGCGGCAGGCATGGGCGCGGGGGCGGCCCCGTCCGCCGAGAAGGCCACATAGGGCGCGTCATTGTTCCATTCCACCTCGAGGGAGCCATCCTCGGCGACTTCGAGGCTTCGGATATTGCCCGGTTCCCGCATGCTGTAGACGCGCCGGCCCGGCACCGCCCGGGAAAAGGAATTGGCGAGGTTATAGGGGACCTCTTCCCCGCCGGAGCCGGTGCTGCAGGACCAAAGCAGGACTTGCCCGTTCTCGGCCAACAGGTCGTTCAGTCCCGCGAATTCCCCTAGATAGAAATCGGAGGTGTCGACGTAATCGGCCTCCTCATAGGTCGCTCCGGGCGCGGCCCGGCCCAAATCCTCTCCACCCAGGGCGAGGGTATTTGGCGTGCCGTGCCCTCCCATCACCAAGGTATGGACCCGGCGTCCCGTCAAGGCGTGGATCTCTTCCATGGACCGAAGGACATCGTCCTCGTCGTCTGCCTCGACGTAGAGGACGTGAAAGCGTCCGCTCGCGGCCAAGGTGTCCAGCATCGGGAAACCCGCCACCCCCATGGCCCCGTTGTGGTCATCTCCGGCGAGGATCGCCAGGGCGATGGGAAGGTCCACGGGCTCGTGACCCAAAGTCTCGTGGTTGTGCAAGAGGGCCATCGCATTCCTCAAGGAGGCCACGCGGGAGGGCAGGCGGGGACCGAGCGCGGCCAAAGACTCGCGAAAGGCCTCGTAACTATCGCAGCCCGCGGCGGGAAGCGGGGTTCCCTCGCGGTGGAGGCGCTCCATCAGCCGTTCCCACATCGCCTGGCGTTCCTCTTCCGGGAGTTTTTCCAAGAGGTAGAATCGGTCGAGAGCGGATTCCTCGGTGGGAATTCCCTCGGTCTCCGGGTCGGGGGCTCCGCTCGCCTCGTCGGCGATTCCTAAATCTACCGCCACTCCATGGAGGGTGTCTTCCAGGGCGGTGACGACGCCTTCCGCCCAAGCGGTGGCGGAGTCCTCGGCGTGGCCCAGGTCCGGGCGGCGGCCCCCGGGGTTCCTCCAGAGCCTGGGCATCCAGGCGGAGAGGTCGGAACGGAGCCTGGGCGCGAGGGAGCCGCTGAACTCGGACGGAGGAGAGGGCGGCGGCTGCGCCGGGACGACTCCAGGGGCCAGATGGGAAGGATTTCGAGTTTGTAGCGGAATCTTATTTAGGGAGGGAGGGGCCATGGTTGCCTTCACCAGGGCGCCCCCAACAGACCGAGGTCCGTGCGTTCCAATAAGAAAGCAAGCCTTGTGCCATCCCCATAGAAATGCTTTAAAAATCCAATTTATAAGATATTGAAATTAAAGGATCTTTTTTGTAAACTTCAGAAAAGCGGAGGCGCTGGCCTTTGTCTCGGGGCCTCGATACCTCGATGTCCCCCATTTGGGGGAGGCGGCTCCTCAGCGTGGCTATGACCAAGATCTTGGTTTGTCAGCATGTCGGCTATGAAATCTTGGGGACCCTCAATCCCCTGTTCAAAAGGGCCGGATTTCGCATTCGCTACGTCAACTTTGGACGCTTCCCCGACCTGCGTCCGGAGCTCGACGGCTATGATGGACTCATCTTATTAGGCGGGCCCATGAACGTGGATCAAGAGGCCCGTTACCCCCATCTCACCCACGAAATCCGGATGATCGAGGCCGCGATGCAGCGCGACCTGGCCGTCTTGGGGATCTGCCTCGGCTCCCAGTTGATCGCGAAGGCCTTGGGGGCGAGGGTGGGGCGTAATGCCACCCGGGAAATCGGTTGGCATGAAGTGCACCTCACCGAGGAAGGGCGACAGGATTCGGTGTTGGGACATTTCCAGCCGCGGGAAAGCCTGTTTCATTGGCATGGGGATACCTTCGATATGCCGGCGGGAGCGGTCCACCTGGCCAGTTCCAGGGATTGCAAGCATCAGGCCTTCCGCTACGGCGACCGAACTTACGGATTTCAATTTCACCTCGAGGTCGACGAGCCGATGATCGAACGCTGGCTGGTAGTGCCCCAGCATCAAAGTGAATTGGCGGAGGTTCGGGAAAAAACTTGTCCGGATCGCATCCGAAAGGAGACCCCCGAGCGTATTCATCGATTGAAAGAGCTGAGTCATAAGACCTTTGGCGAGTTTTGCAAGCTGTTCGGGGAGAGGAAAAAACGAGTTCACCTCCCTTCCCGTTGAACGGAGAAAGGTTGAGCCATGAGCGAATTAGCCACTTTTGCCGCGGGTTGTTTTTGGGGCGTGGAAGAGATCTTTCGCCAAACCCCGGGAGTGATCTCCACCGTCGTCGGCTATACGGGCGGCAATACCCCAAGCCCGAGCTACGAGGACGTGTGCAGCGATGCCACGGGCCATGCCGAGGCGGTGCAGGTGGAGTTTGATCCGGCCAAGGTGAGATACGAAGACCTACTGCAGGTATTTTGGGCCAATCACGATCCGACCACCCTCAACCGCCAGGGCCCGGATTTTGGTTCCCAATACCGCTCGGCGATTTTCTTTCACTCTCCCGAACAAGAGGCCAAGGCGAAGGCCTCCAAGGCCGCCTTGGAACGCGACGGCCGGTATCGCCGTCCGATTGTGACGCAAATCGTGCCCGCGGGTGAATTCTTCCGGGCCGAAGAATACCATCAGCAATACTTGAGCAAGCGCGGGCTATCGCATTGCCATTGGTAAAAAAAAGCCCGCCGGAGCGGCGGGCTTTTTTGAACCGGTGGAGCCGGAAGGCTTACTTGGCCGGCTGTTCGGCTCCGGCCTGAGTCGCCTCGGCGCCGCTTTTCTTTTTGCTGTGCCGGTGATGCTTTTTGCTGCTGTGCTTGGGTGCGCTGTCCGAAGTCGCAGCGGGTTTGGCGCCATCGTCGGCGGCGCGGGAGGTTTGCGCGAGGCCCAGGCCTCCGAGCAAAAGGCTTAAAGCAAGGACCCAGGTTAGGGATTGGCGTTTCATAGGGATGCTCCTTTCGGGTGTTGGTTAATCAACCTTTTCCTTAAGCAGGAGCCATGCCAACCCTAAGACGAATAAAAAAATTATTAAATTACAAAGAGTTGTAAAGAGCATCCCTTTGCTCCGTCTTAGGATTCCTTTCGAGTTGTAGAAAAATTCCTCATTGCTCAGGCAAAAATTCCCCATGGTGCGTATTCCCAACCAGTCATGAGCATCGGCAATCGACTGTTAATTAATCTGCTCATCCTGTTGGCCTTGGCGGCTTCTTTGTACGGATTTTTCTTTTTACGGCAGGAGCAAAACTACGCCGAGTCCCAAGCTCGAGAACGAATCCAGGCCTTTGGCGAGTCGATGCGGGAGATCCTCCAGGCCAATCTTTCTTCCGAAGACCTTGGTCCCTTGAAAAAATTCCTCAATCGCTTGGCCGTGTTTCAGCAACCCCTGGGCATGAGGGTAGTCCTCAAGCCGGGAGAACTGTTCTTCCAATCGAAAAGTCTCAAGAGCTTGCCCCAGGAGGGATTCGACAAGCTCGCGGGCGCCTTGAACAACCAGGATTCGTCTTTAGAAGAGGTCTCTTTCGAAGGTAAATCTTATCTGGTCAGCAATTGGCCGCTGCTTTCCAAAGCGGGCCATTTTTTGGGAATCCTCCAAATCTGGGATTATCGCTCGACCTTCGACGCCGCCGTGCGGGCCTACCAGCGGAAGGTGTTCAGCGCGCTGACCCTGTTTTATTCCCTGACCCTGGCGATCATCTTTTTCGCCGTGCAACGCAACGTCAATCGTCCCATGGCCCATTTGTTGGAAGAGGTGCGAGGCGCTTCGCCCAATTCCGCCGCCAAGGGGCACGAAGTTTCCCTCTTGAAGCGGGAGTTTCGCGAACGGGATAGCCATCTCCATGAATTGAAGCACTTGATCTCCCAAAGCAGCAGGGAGAAGGAGGCCCTGCTGGACCAACTGAAGCAGTCCGAAAAGTTAGTGGCCATCGGGAAATTCGCGGCGGGTCTCGCGCACGAGATGGGAGGGCCGCTTTCGGTGATCGAGGGCAGGTCGGCGCAGGCCTTGCGAAAGGCGGAGGATCCGGCCTTATTGAAGAAAAACCTCGAGTTGATCGCCGCCCAGGCCAAGCACATGAGCGCCATGATCCAGGACGTCTTGCTCTTTGCCCGCCGTCGACCCTTGCGGAGGGTGCCGATCGACCTGAAGAACCTCTGCCATCAAGCGATCGAGCTCTTTGAAGGCGCCGCGCCCGGGATCCAAATGGAAATCCAGTCCGACGGCGACTTGCCGAAGCTCGAGGTCGACCCCGATCAGATGCTGCAAGTGCTGACGAACCTATTGCGGAACGCCATCCAAGCGATGCCCAAGGGCGGGCGACTCGTCCTTGGGCTGCAGCGCTTTGCCACGGGAGAGGGCGCCCGACTCCCGTGGGTGCACCTGAGCGTGGAGGACAGCGGAATGGGCATGGACGAGGAGGTCCGGGCGCGCCTCTTCGAGCCTTTCTTTTCCCGTCGCGCCGGCCTGGCCGGGACGGGCCTGGGGCTTTCCATCGTCTACGGTATCGTGGAGGAACATGGCGGGAAGATCCTTGTGCAGAGCTCGCCCGGCCGGGGAAGTCGTTTCGACGTTTACCTGCCGCTCGAAGCGGATCTCAAGCCCGCCGCGGGAAAAACCGTGTCGGCTCCGCCCTTGACCCGCGCCTATCCGGAGGAAAAAAATGCCTAAGGCCAAGACAAAAATCCTTGTCGTCGACGACCATCCCGAAGTCCTAAGCTTACTGTCCGACTTGCTTTCCGAGGACGGAAGCTATGAGGTCTTGCAGGCGAGCTCCGGGACCGAGGCGCTCGAGCTGTTTCGGCAGCACGTGATACCCCTGGTGATCACCGACCTGCGCCTGAGCCAAGAGAGCGGCTTCGACCTGATGCGCCGGTTGCATTCCCAGGCGCCATGGCTTCCCGTCATTGTGATGACCGCTTACGGCAGCGTCGACATCGCGGTGGAGGCGATCCGTTCCGGCGCCTTCGACTATATCGAAAAGCCCTTCCATTCCGAAAAGGTGATGTTGGCTGTGGCGCGCGCCGTCGAGACTTGCAGCCTGCGCACCGAGGTGACCCAGTTGCGCGCCAATCTCGCGAAGGAGTCTTCCTACCACCGGATCATCGCGAAAAGCCCGCCGATGCGCGCCATTTTCAATTTGATCGAGCGACTGAAGAGCAGCGACGTCAACGTCCTGGTCACCGGACCCAGCGGCACCGGAAAAGAGATGGTCGCGCGCGCGATCCATGAGAGTTCCACCCGCGCCGAAAGGCCTTTCGTCACCCTGAATTGCTCCGCGATACCGGAGACCTTATTGGAAGGTGAATTGTTCGGTTATCGGCGCGGCGCCTTCACCGACGCGAAGGCGGACAAGAAGGGACTGCTCGCCGAGGCCGACGGGGGCACTTTTTTCATGGACGAGGTGGCGGACCTTCCGCTTTCCCTGCAGCCCAAGCTGTTGCGCGCCCTTCAGCAGCGCGAGATCCGTCCGCTAGGCGCCACCCAAACCCAGACCGTGAATGTCCGCCTGATCGCCGCGACCAATCAGGACTTGAAAGCGATGGTCGCCGAGAAACGCTTTCGCGAGGACCTGTTTTACCGGCTCAACGTGGTCAATATCGATCTCCCGCCCCTGCAGAGCCGCCGCGAGGACATCCCCTTGCTCGTCCAGCACTTTCTCGACAAGATCAGCACCCGCTTTCAGCGTCCCTTCAAGGGAGTCGAGGAAGCCGCCCTGCGGCGCCTGTTGAACTATTCCTGGCCGGGCAATGTCCGCGAGCTGGAGAACACCATGGAACGTGCCGTGGCTCTGGCGGAGGGCGAGTGGATCCAGGAAGGAGACCTGAACCTGCCTAACGAGGGGAAAAGCCTCTTCCCGTCGAACGCTGGGCCCGCTTTGGGGCAATTTGCGGAACAAGTTTCCGCCCTCACCCTTCAGGAGCTGGAGCGCGCTTATATCCTGCGCGTCCTGCAAGAAGTGAATAACAACCGCAGTCTCGCCGCGAAGCTCCTCGGCATCGATCGCAAGACCCTGTACAACAAGCTGGCGGAATATCGAATTTCCGAGAGCGCCTGAACGCGAAATCAAGGTTTGCCTGGGAAGGCCGTGATCAATTCGTCCTTCGAGTTCGTAATCACCGTGTAGATCGAGGTTGGCTTGGCGTTTCTTCGGTCCAAGCCGATCAGGCGTCGAGCCTGGACGACCCGCTCGTAATTGCCGCCCCCCTGCTTCACGGGGGCGATGCTTTGCGACTTCTTGATGAGCTCTCCCACCGAAATATCCGGGAAAAACTGGCTTTTCGGCAGTCGGGACGGCTAGGCCAAGTGACGCTCGACGACGTGATTCAGGCCCTCTTCGGTCGCCGAGATCGCCGGTCGCAGGATACGGAACCGCGCCGCGCGTGAGAGCTCCGTCCAGCGCGCCGCGCCATAGCAGAGCAGGTCGTCCACCGGCATGCCCGGGGTGGCGGTCTGGGCAGCGACCGCCAGCTCGTCGAAGCTGGGGCCTCCGGCTTGGATGACCCTTTCCTCCGCCCAGGCGGGCAGGTCGAGCAAGAGGTGGCCCAGGGCGTTGCTCGCGACGTTGACGGTGAAGGCCGCGGCCCCGACGCTGCGATTCACCTGTTGCAGGAGGCCGTTGAGTGTCTGGTTTTTGGCATGGAACTGGGGAGCTTCCAATACGTCCCAGGCGTCGCCGGTGCGCCCTGATTCAAGTCGGGTGAGACCGCGGCTTGCGCGTTGCAATAGACCTGAGACGATCGGAGCCGTCAGGGGTGGATCGGGTGGTCGGCCGTCGGTGGCGATCGCCAGGGGAAGGGGGCTAGGCTTGGGTTGCGGGGTGGCTTTGTTATGGGATTGAAGTTTCATGGCCTCGGGTGATGCAGGCCGGATGCCAAGCGAGCCCTTTGCGGAGCGGGCTTGGTTTTTCAAGGAATTCCATGGCGGGCACTACGGTGGAGTCCTCCGCCGGCGACCGATTTTCGAACCGAGCCGTCCTATAACGCGTCTTTCCTCGGATCGGGCGGGGGCGCCGGAGGCAGCTGCAACAAAGGGCTGGGCTTGCTTTCCGGGGACTTGACGGCGCCCGGGACGGGAGTCGCGCTCGGGCGGCTTTCGACCGCGCTGGGTTTGCTCTCGGTCGGTTGAGATTCGCTGGGCAGGGTCTCCGGGGCCGCCGCGGGGTTTTGGGTCAGGAAGCCGCCCTTGCCCCCGGGCGAGCGGACCTCGCCGATGGCGGCCTGCTCCAAGAAAATTCCGATGCGGAGCGGATGGATCTGCCGCTCCTGGGCCACAAAGAACTGAAAGTTCTCCAGGGCGGATTTCTTCCGGGTCAGCCTTTGGTCGGCCTCGAGGTTGTGGCGATGGATGAAGAGCAGGTCGGCCCCGCCCGGCACCGTGGAGAGGTTTTCCAGGTAGGCCACGCCGTCTCCAACCCCGGCGCCCTTGCTGGGCGCGAAATCGTCGCCCGCGACCAAGACCAGGCGAAGGTCTTCCAGATTGATCTGGTCCTCAGGCTTGGCGGCGAGGCGGTTGCGCGCCTCGACGTAACGCCGCGCCAGGCGCAGGGCCTGCAGGACCCGCGATTCGGGATCGCCCGGGGCGCTTGCGGCGTCTCGGCCCGCGATCCGTTCGGCGGGCAGGTTAATCCCCAAGGACTGCAGCATCGAAAGCGCAGCCGCCCCCTCTTGATCGGAGAGGAAACCGACCATGATCCCCTCGCGCTGGAGGTATTGCAGGAGATCGGCCATCTCCGGAAAGACCTGCCAACCGCCGGCCTTGGGCGACTCCGCGGCGGAAGGGGCGGGCGTGGCGGCGGGCGCGGCCTTGGCCTTGCTCGCTTTTTTTTCGGGGGGCTTGGCCGTCGGCGCGGGAGGGGAAACTGCCAAGGTTTCCCGGTAAGCCAGGCTTGCGTCTCCCGATACCAGGGCGATGAGCCTATCCGCCTTGTAGGCCTTCAAGCGCCCGAGGCGGCGGCAGAGCTTGAGGTAATTCTCCTCGTTCCAATTTTTTTGTGAGATCGCCTCGCCGCAATTGAAGGCATAGGGTTCGATCAGGCAGACGCCGGCGGCCAGGTCTTTGACGCAACGCGGGGCGAGAATCTTGGGTGCCCCGCCGAAATACACCCCGATCCATTTCATTGGGCTGCCGGACTGCAGCTGCGACTCGATCAGCTGGAGCACCCGCTCCAGGTAGGCCGGATCTTGGATGCCGAAGGTCTTTTGCAGATCGGGGACATCCAGGCTCTGCGGGTCTTGGGTGGCCGCCGCTACCTGCTCGATCGGCTGCCCGTTCAGGCTTAGGCCCATAAAGCGCGGCAGGCCGAGGGATTTTGTCGAGGCCGGGGCGGCCGTCGGGAAAGGCGGGGAGGGGGGCGGGGATTTTTTTTCGCAGCCGGCGAGAAAAGCGGTGGCAAGAAGCGCGAGAGCGGGTAAAATTTTGAAGAAATGGCGGAGAGGCCTCATGGTTTCTCCCTCCTTATTATCGTTATTAAAGGGGGTCGGAAGCTTATGTCCACCAAAAAGGCCTTTGACCAGGCGCTGAAAGACGTCAAAAAACTTTCGGATCTCAGCAACGACCAGTTGCTCCAGCTGTACGGGCTTTATAAGCAGGCCACCGAGGGCGATGTGCACGGACCCAAGCCGGGCATGCTCGATCTCAAGGGCAAGGCCAAGTATGAGGCCTGGAGCAAGCAGAAGGGCAAGACCCAAGAAAAGGCGATGGAGGCCTATGCGGCCTTGGTGAAAAAGCTGTCCTCGTAGCGCCGAGGCTGCCCTGTCTGGAGGCGCTCCGCTCTTTCCAAAACTTTATTTTCAAATGTGAATCGTGCCGCTGCCCAGGCCGAGGGCCGCTTCTTTCACGCCCTCGGAGAGGGTGGGGTGCGCGTGGCAGGTGCGGGCGACGTCCTCGGCGCTGGCTTTGAACTCGAGGGCCAGGACGAGCTCGGCGATCAGGTCGGAGGCCCGCGCCCCCAGGATGTGGGCGCCCAGGAGCCGATCGGTCTGCTTGTCGGCGATCAGCTTGACGAAGCCCTCCTTCTCGCCCATGGCGATGGCCTTGCCGACCGCCAGGAAGGGAAATTTAAAGGCCTTGTATTCGAGGTTCCTCTCCTTGGCCTGCTCTTCGGTGAGACCGACCGAGGCAACCTCGGGCCAGGTGTAGACGACGCTGGGAATCGCGTCGTAGTTGACGTGCCCGGCCTGTCCGGCCAGGATCTCGGCTGCGGCAACGCCTTCCTCCATCGCCTTGTGCGCGAGCATCGGGCCCGCGATGACGTCGCCGATCGCGTAGACCCCCGCCAGGGAGGTCTGGAACCTTCCGTCGACGACGATGCGCCCCTTTTCATCAGTCTTGACCCCGGCCTTGTCAAGGCCCAGGCCCTCGGTGTTGGGCTTGCGGCCGATCGAGACCAGCACGACGTCGGCGTTCAAGGTCGCCGCCTTGCCGGCGGCGTCTTCCACTGCCACCTCGACGCTCCCGTCCTTTTTGACGGTCGCCTTTTTCACCTTGGTGGAGAGCTGGAATTCCATCCCCTGCTTCTGGAGGCTGCGCTGGAAGGCCTTGCCGACCTCGAGGTCCATGACGGGGACGATCCGGTCGAGGGCTTCCAGCACCGTGACCTGGCTGCCGTAGCGCAGGTAGACCGAGCCGAGCTCGAGTCCGATATAGCCGCCGCCGATCACGATCATCTTCTGCGGGACCTTGGCCAGGGAGAGGGCGCCGGTCGAATCGACGACGCTCTTGCCGTCAATGGGCAGGCCCGGCAGGTCGATGGGCCGGCTGCCGGTGGCGAGGATGACGTTTTTGGCCCGCAGTACGGTCTCTTCCTTGTTCTGCCGCACCGTCACGCTGCGGTCCGCGTTGAGTTGGGCGCTCCCGAGGATATGGTCGATCTTGTTCTTTTTGAACAGGGAGGCGATCCCGCCGGTGAGTTGGCCGACCACCTGGTCCTTGCGTTCCATGCATTTCTTGAGGTCGAGGGCCAGGCCTTGGATCTGCACGCCGTGGTCTTTCAGCTTGTCCTTAGCCTGGGCGTAGAGCTCGGAGGATTCGAGCAGGGCCTTGCTGGGGATGCAGCCGACGTTGAGGCAGGTGCCGCCGAGGCTGCGCTCTTTCTCGACGCAGGCGACTTTCATGCCGAGTTGGGCGGCGCGGATGGCGGCGACGTAGCCGCCGGGGCCCGCCCCGATGACGATGAGATCGTAGGAGATTTCGGAAGCCATGGGATTGCCTTTATGAAAGTAGGAGGTCTTTTTCGGTCAGGACCTGGTCGAGGTTCTCGATGCCTTCCTTCACCTTGACCAGGAAACTCACCGCCTCACGCCCGTCGATGATCCGGTGATCGTAGGAAAGCGCCAGGTACATCATGGGACGGATCACCACCTGGCCGTTCAGCGCGATGGGCCGCTCCTGGATCTTGTGCAGGCCCAGGATGCCCGATTGGGGCATGTTGAGGATGGGCGTCGAGAGCAGGGAGCCGAAGACCCCGCCGTTGCTGATGGTGAAGGTGCCGCCGGTCATCTCGGCGATGGAGAGCTTCTTCTCCTTGGCCCTGCGGCCCAGCTCGTCGAGCTTTTTCTCGAAGTCCGCGACGCTGATCTTGTCGGCGTCCCGGATCACGGGGACGACCAAGCCCGACTCGGTGCTGACGGCCACCGAGAGGTCGACGAAGTCGCGATAGATGATGTCTTCCCCGGTGAAGGTCGAGTTGACCAGCGGGAAGGCCTTGAGGGCGCGGATGCAGGCCTTGGCGAAGATGCTGACCATGCCCAGGCCGACGCCGTGCTTCACCTGGAATTTCTCTTTGTGCTTTTTCCGGAACTCCAGCACCTGGCTCATGTCGACTTCGTTGAAGGTCGTGAGGATGGCCGCGGTGTGCTGCGCCGCCACCAGGTTTTGGGCGATGGTGCGGCGGATGCGCGAAGCCGGTTCGCGGCGTTCTCCGCGCGCCTCGTCCACGTGGTAGGTGAAGACCGGCAAGTGCGATTTGGATTCGGGGGGCGGGGCCGCGGGGGACGTCACGGGCCGCAGCGGGGTCACCTTGGCCGGAGCGGCTTGCCCCGCGGCCAGGACGTCTTCCTTCAGGATACGCCCGTCTCGCCCGCTGCCGGCGATGGCGGCGACGTCCACGCGCTGTTCGGCGGCCAGCTTGCGGGCCGAGGGGTGGAGGATGGGCTCCGGAGCAGAGGTCGCCGTGGGGGGCTTTGCGACCGCCACGGCGGGAGCTTGGGCCGCGGCCCCGGCCTCGGCGGAGACGGAATCGTCGATGATCGCGATCACGTCGCCCGGCTTGACGCGCGTCTCGGCCTCGGGCTTGAGCACCTCGATCCGCCCGCTGTATTCGGCCTGGATCTCGAAGGTGGTCTTCTGGGTCTCGAGGTCGAGGAGTACCTCGTCTTTTTTGACGTAATCCCCGGTCTTTTTCAGCCAGGTTCCGATGAATACTTCGTTGATGGACTCGCCCGCGCTGGGGACAATGACCTCGTGCTTCATGGGTTTAACTATCTCCTAAGGCTGTCGCGACGATGCGCTTTTGCTCGCGTTGGTGGGTGTGCAGGTAGCTGTCGGCGGGGCTCGCCTGGGCGGCGCGGCCGATGTAGATCAAAGTTTGTTGTTTCCCGATCAGCGGCGCCAAGTGCTCCTTCATGAAGGTCCAACCCTCCATGTTGCGCGGCCCCTCCTGGCACCAGACGATCTCGGTGGCGTTGGGATAGGAGGCCAGGAGCTTGGCGTAGAGCTCCTCGGGGAAGGGGTAAAATTGCTCGACCCGCAGGATGGGAATCCGCGGGTTTTTGGCTTTCTGCCGGCCTTCGAGCAGCTCGTAATAGATCTTTCCGCTGCACAGGATGATGCGCTTGGCCTCGGGCTTAAGGCTCGGGTCGGGATCGTCCAGCACCTCCTGAAAGCCCACGTCTTGGAAGTCTTTCAAGGGCGAGACCACCGACGGGTGCCGCAACAGGCTCTTCGGGGACATGATCACCAGGGGAATGCGGAAATCGCGCAGGACTTGGCGGCGCAGGACGTGGAAATACTGCGCGGGCGTGGTCAGGTTGCAGACTTGGATGTTGTTCTGGGCGCAGGCCTGGAGGAAACGCTCGAGCCGGCCCGAGCTGTGCTCGGGCCCTTGGCCCTCGTAGCCGTGGGGCAACAGTAAGGTGAGCCCGCTGTAGCGCTGCCACTTGACGGCGGAGCTGGTGAGGAATTGGTCGACGATGACTTGCCCCGAGTTGACGAAGTCGCCGAACTGCGCCTCCCAGAGGGTGAGCTTGCCGGGATTGGCCAGGCTTTGCCCGAACTCGAAGCCCAGGGCGGCGTATTCGGAAAGCAGGCTGTTCACGACCTCGAAATCGGCCTGTTGCTCCTGGATGAAGTTGAAGGCGTTGTATTTGCGGCCGGTGTTGACGTCGTGGAAGATGCAATGGCGCTGGGAAAAGGTGCCGCGCTCGGAGTCTTGTCCGGCGAGCCGGACCATGTGCCCCTGGCAGAGCAGGCTGCCGAAGGCGAGGGCCTCCGCCATGCTCCAGTCGACGCCGCGCTCGCCCTTCAGCATCTCGGCCCGGTCTTGCACCAGCTTCTCGATCTTGGGATGCAGCTTGAAACCGGGCGGGACCGCGGCGATGCGCTCGCCGATGCGGTGCAGCTCCTCGACCTTCACGGGCGTAGCGATCTTCTTGAAAAAATCCTTGTCGGTCGGCTTGCGCAGGTTCTGCCAGCGGTCGCCGAAGGCGTGCATGGCCGGCGAAATCTTGCTTTTCTTGGATTCGGCCAGGGCCTCTTCCATCCTTTGATTATAGGCCTCGAGGGCGGCGTCGGCGGTCCCGGTCGGCACGACCTGCTGTTCGGTCAGTCTCTCGGCATAGATCTGCCGCACCCGCGGGTGGTTGGCGATGGCCCGGTACATCAGGGGTTGGGTGAAGGCGGGTTCGTCGGCCTCGTTGTGGCCGAAGCGCCGGTAACCGACTACGTCGATGAGGACGTCGCGCTTGAATTTGTAGCGGAACTGCAAGGCCAGCGAGACGCAGCGCAAGGCCGCGTCGGGGACGTCGGCGTTGACGTGGAAGATGGGAAACTCGAGCATCTTGGCGATGTCGGTGGCCTGCGGGGTGGAGCGTCCCTCCTGGGGCATGGTCGTGAACCCGATCTGGTTGTTGACGATGATGTGGATGACGCCGCCCACCGTATAGCCGGCCAGGTCGGACATGTTCAGCAATTCGTAGATCGAGCCCTGCCCCGTGAAGGAGGCGTCCCCGTGCAGCATCACTGCCAAGGTGCGGGTGCGGTTCTTGTCGCCCTTCAACTTCTGCTTGGAACGGCAGATTCCCATGACCACCGAGTTCACCGCCTCGAGGTGGCTGGGGTTGGGGGCCAGAGACAGGTGGACTTCCTTGCCGCCGGGGGTCGTCGCCTTGGTGGAGTAACCCATGTGGTACTTGACGTCCCCGTCCCCGACGTTGGCGTCGAAGTTGCCGGAGAATTCGCCCATCATCTGCTTCAAGTCTTTTTGGAAGATGTTGGCCAAGACATTGAGGCGGCCGCGGTGCGCCATGGCGATGAGGATCTCGTCGGCGCCCAGCTGGGAGGCCTGATCGATGATGTAGTCGAGCATTGCGATGACGACGTCGTTGCCTTCGACCGAGAAGCGCTTTTGCCCGACGAAGCGGCGATGGAGAAAGGTCTCGAAGGCCTCGGTTTCGACCAGTTTCTGCAGGCAACGCTGCCTGGCTTCGTTGGGGGGCGCCTTGGTCAGGTAATTCGATTCGATCCGCTTTTGGATCCAGGCGCGGCTGGGCGGGTCTTCGATGTGGCCGTATTCCACGGAAGCGGGCGAGCAGTAGTATTCGGTGAGGGTGCGGATGATCTCGCGCAGGGTCACCCTTCCTAGGCCCAGCATGTTGCCGACGTCGCAGATCTTTTCGAGATCGGCCTCGCTAAGGCCAAATTTGTCGAGGCGGAGCAGGGGGTGGTTTTTGATCCCCCGCTGCAGGGGATTGACGTCGGCGATGAGGAAGCCCAGCTCGCGGTAGGCCTGGATGAGTTCCAGGACTTTCAGCTCAAACTCGAGGTCGTCGGCCTCCCGGGGCCCCGGACTCGCCAAGGCCTGGTCCATGCGGCCGCGCAGGGCGAGACCGTCAAAAAAATAACGCCAACTGGGGTCGATGGAGTCGGGATTTTTCCGGTATTCCTCGGCTAACTCTTCGATGTAGCCGGTGTTTAAGGGGTTTAAATAACTGGACATATGTTTAAGTGGGTCCGGGTATTGCTGGGAGGCTGCAAAGATTCAAGCTTATTTTTCGGGCAGCCTTTCCAATCATTATCCATGGAAAAACATTATAGCCGGGACCCGCCGAAAAGGTTGAGCCCTCCTACAATATTTTGGTTTTGGGGTCAAATGGGAGCGAGGGAAAACTCTTGGATTTCTCAGGAGATTTAGGCTAGTTCCCGGTCGGCAGGGGAGTCCGCCGCCCAGCGTGGGATCGAGGCCCCGCCTTCACCCGAACAATAAGGATAAGTTATGAAGCTTAAAGGAAAAAATATTTTGATCACGGGCAGTAGCCGCGGGATCGGCCGCGAAATGGCCCTTCGCTTCGCGAAAGACGGGGCCAATCTGGTCATTACCGGCAAGTCCGTGATGGAGGGGGGGAAACTGCCGGGGACCATCTACTCGGTGGCCGAGGAGGTGGAGCGGGCTGGCGGCAAGGCCCTGGCCATTCCGATCGATCTGCGCAACGACGCCTCGGTCGAGGCCATGGTAGCCAAGGTGGGAGAGAGCTTCGGCGGCAAGCTGGATGTCTTGATCAACAACGCCGGGGCCATCTCGCTGACTCCCCTGGAGGCGACCCCGATGAAGAAGGCCGACCTGATGCTCCACCTCAACATGCGGGCGGTCCTGCTCTGCAGCCACCTCTGCATTCCGCTGCTCAAGGCCGCGGGCGGAGGGCATATCCTCAACCTCTCGCCGCCGATCAGCACCGACCCCAAGTGGTACGGCAACCACGTGGTCTACACCATCTCGAAGTACGGCATGACGATGGCCACGATCGGTCTCTCGCAGGAATTGGCCAAGTACAAGATCGGCGTCAATTCGCTGTGGCCGCGCACCCTGGTCGCCAGCGAGGCAACCAAGATGCTGTTGGGCGAATCGGGGATGCCCAACTGCCGTAAGCCGGATATCATGGCGGATGCCGCCTACGAGATCATCACCAGCGATCCGGCCCAGCTCACCGGGCGGGCCCTGCTGGACGAGCCCTTCCTGAAAGAGCGGGGCTACAAAGACTTCGACAAATATCGGATGGATCCGAACACCGAGCCGGCCTTGGATTTGTTCGTCGAGGCCTGAACGGTCGTTGCGCGGAACGCAGGAGCTTAATCGGATTTGGCCAACTGCAGCGCCCTCGCGCCGCCCAGCAATCCCGCTTCGTTTCCCAATTTTGCCTGGGCGATTTCCAAGCGGGGAGCCAACACCGAGTAGGTCCGGCCTTGGGCCTCGGTCTGGCAGCCCGTTTTGAAAAACTCCCAAGCCGCCGATAGGCCGCCGCCGATGATAAATCTTTGAAAGCCGAAGGCGAGGGACAGGGAGGCGATGCCGCAGCCCAGGGCCTGACCCAGGGCATCCCAGAGGAAGAGCGCGTCGGAATTCCCAAGGCGGGCGAGCTTGAAAAGCCTTTCCGGCAGGCGGCTGTCGTCGGGATCGAGTTCCCGGACCTCGGTCGAGAGGGAGGACTTCGTCGCCGCCCCCTGGAGCGCCCGCAGCTGCAATTGCAGTCCGCTCTGGGAGGCCAGGGATTCCAGGGTGCCGCGGCTTCCCAAGGCGCCGGTCAAGCCGTCACGATCGATCACGATGTGCCCGACCTCGCCGGCGAAGCCGTTGGGCCCGTGAAAAACCTTTCCATCCAAGATGATTCCGCCGCCGACCCCGGTGCCGAGGGTTAGCAAGATGAAGCTAGGCCATCCCGCCCCCGCCCCTTGCCAGGCCTCGCCCAGCGCGGCTTGGTTGGCATCGTTGTCCATCAAGACGGGGAAGGTAAATCTTTTTTGCAGGGCCTCGCGCAAGGCGACGCTTTGCCATGCGGGAAAATGGGGAGATTGCAGGACGACTCCGCGCTCGCTGTCGACGAGGCCGGGAATGCCCAGGGCCATGCCGAGGATTTCGGCCTCGATTTTTTCCGCGCGGGATCGAAACAGCTCGGCCTCCTGCGACAGGACCTTGATCAGATCCGCGCCTTCCCGAACCAGGTCGGAAGAAAGGATTTGCTGGCCGAGGACATTCCCCGCCTCATCGAGGAGGGCCATCCGAAGCGTAGTGCCGCCGAGGTCGACGGAGAGATAGGCGGAGATCATGCCCGATTAGGGCATTCCAGGGAAAAATATTCAAGCTGGAATCTGTCCTTGCATGAACCGCGCTTGCCAAAATGGCCCAGAATCGGTAGCAAGTGGAGGGTTTCCGGTGCCTCAAGAGAGGAAATTGTCATGGAAATTAAATTCGGTACCGATGGTTGGCGAGCCGTCATCGGCGACGATTACACCTTTTCGAACGTCGCCAAGGTCCTGCAGGCCTTTTGCGACTTGCAGGCCGAGGCCCCGCGCGATCGGCCCGTCTTCGTGGGCTACGATCGCCGCTTTCAAAGCCGTGCCTTCGCCGAGCGGGCGGTTCGGGTCTTGTTGGGCAACGGCTTCAAGGTGCAGCTGGCGAAGGACTTCTGCCCGACGCCTTGCATCTCCTGGATCACCAAGAGCCGGGGCGGCTTCGCCGGAGTCGTCATCACCGCCAGCCACAATCCCTTCCAATGGAACGGAGTCAAGTTCAAGGAGGATTATGGCGGTTCCGCCTCGCCCGAGTTCACCGCCAAGGTCGAGGAGCGCATCCGCCGCAACGACCTCGACGGTACCTCTCCCCGGGAACTGTCCTTGGAGGAAGGCGAGAAAAACGGCCTGCTGGGCTATTTCGACCCGCACGGCGCCTATCTCGGGCAGCTGAAGAAGCTGGTCGACGTCGGCAAAATTCGCCGCGCCAAATTGAAGGTCGTCGCCGATCCCATTTATGGGGCGGGCAGCGGTTTTTTCGCCGCCCTCCTGGGAAAGCAGGTGGTCGAGATTCGGGGCGAGGCCAATCCGGGCTTCGGGGGCGTCAACCCCGAGCCCATCGAGAAAAACCTGCGGATCGCCGCCGAGACGGTGCGAAAAACCAAGGCCCACATCGGCCTCGCCACCGACGGCGACGCCGATCGCATCGGGGCCATCGACGAGAAAGGCCGGTTCGTCGATTCGCATCACATCTTCGCCTTGATCCTGCGACACTTGGTGCAGGTGAAGAAGTGGCGGGGCGACGTGGTTTGCACAGTTTCCACCTCCAAGTTGGTCAGCCGCCTGGCGAAGAAATTTGGCCTTCCCCTGATCGAGACGCCGATCGGCTTCAAATACATCTGCCAAGAGTTCGTCAAGGGCTCCCCCTTGATCGGCGGCGAAGAATCCGGTGGCATTGGCATCGCCCGTCACGTCTACGAGCGGGACGGGATCTTGTCGGGATTGTTCCTGCTCGAGATCCTCGCCCATCACAAGAAACCCTTTTCCAAGGTCATCGCCGAGTTGCAGAAGGAGGTGGGCCCCCTGGTGTTTCGCCGCGAAGACCTGCACCTGCCTCTGGAAAAGATCCGTCAAGCCAAGGAGCGCCTGCAGGGCGGGGCGACGCCGGATTTCGGCTCCCGGGTCCTGCGGGAGAAGAATTTCTCGGATGGATTCAAGTTCGAGTTCGCCGACGACAGTTGGTTGCTGGTGAGGCCGTCCGGCACCGAACCCCTGCTGCGCGTCTATGCCGAGGCCCCCAGCGAAAAGCAGGCGCTGGGGCTGGTCGGCGTCGCCAAAAAATTCCTCCAGGCCCTGGGGTAAGCGATGGCGGTTCCAGATTTTTCCCCCGAAGACCTGCGTCAGATTGCCCGGCATGGCATGGAGCCCGGCCAAGTCCTTGCGCAGCTGGAACGCTTCGCCCAAGGCATGCGCTGGGCCCGCCTCGACCGGCCCTGCCGGGTCGGCGATGGAATCCGTAAATTCAACCCGGAGGAGTTGGTTCGCCTCGGCGCGCGCTGGGATGTTGAGATGGAGAAGGGGCGGGGCATGAAATTCGTCCCGGCCTCCGGGGCGGGGACCCGGATGTTCCAGACTTGGCTGAAGGCCTTGCACGAAGAAGCAGGAGTCGACCCCGCCGCCGTCTTTGTCGAGATCGAGCGGTATCCCTTTTATGGGGCCTTGCGCGAGGTGATGGCGGGTGCCGGTCATTCCCTCGAGGCCGGCTTGAGGCATGGGCATTACCGGCTCATCCTGGAATTTTTGCTCACACCCCGCGGCTTGAACTACGCCGCCCTGCCGAAGGGTTTGATTCCCTTCCATAGTTATCCCGAGGGCAGCCGTAGCCCCTTCGAGGAGCATTTGGTGGAGGCGAAGGCCTATCTTTGCGATTCGGAGGGGCATTGCCGCCTGCATTTCACGGTTTCGGAAGAGCACGAGGCGGCGGTGCGAGACTTGTTCCGCCAGGTCCTGCCTCGCCACGAGCGCGATGGCCTGCATTTCGCGGTGGAGCTCTCGACCCAGAAAAAATCCACCGACACCATCGCCGCCGATTCCATGAACCGGCCCTTCCGGGACCGGGAGGGAAGGCTGCTGTTTCGGCCCGCCGGCCACGGGGCCTTGCTGCAAAACCTGGAGGCGGTCGGCGGAGATATCGTCTTCTTGAAAAACATCGACAACGTCGCGCCGGATTCCAAAAAGGCCGACACCATCCTCTATAAGAAAGCCATGGCCGGCCATCTCGTCGAGATCCAAGAGACCTGCTTCCATTACTTGCGCCGCTTGGAGGCTGGAAAAATGACGGCGGCCGAAGTCGCCGAGGCCGAGGCCTTCGCCAGCGGGGCGTTGTCCGCGTCCTTGCCTCCCGATTGGCCGGAACGCAGCGGCGATGCCCGCCGCTCGTGGCTCTTCGAACGGCTCAATCGGCCCCTACGAGTCTGCGGGATGGTCCCCAACCAAGGCGACCCCGGCGGCGCGCCCTTTTGGGCCAAGGAGACGGAGGGCGGATTCTCCCTGCAGATCGTCGAATCGGCCCAAGTCGATCCTTCGGATCCCGACCAAGCCCGCATCTTCCAAAGCTCGACTCACTTTAACCCGGTCGATTTGGTTTGCGGGTTGCGGGATTTTCGCGGCCGTTCTTTCCCCCTTTCGGACTTTGTCGACCCCGAGGCCGGTTTCCTCTCGGAAAAATCCCACCAAGGCCAGGTGTTGAGGGCCCTCGAATTGCCCGGGCTGTGGAACGGTGGCATGGCGCGCTGGAACACGGTCTTCGTGGAGGTGCCGGCCCCGACCTTTACGCCCGTCAAACGGGTCGAGGACCTGCTCCGGCCGGAACACACCTAAAGGGGATGCGGCTACAATTTTTTCTTGAAAGTCTCGACCATCTCCACGGGGGTCGGATCGACGCCATGGCGTTGCGCGAGGTGGTAGGAGGCGTAGTCTCCGATGGCGAGGGCTTCGAAGGTCTCGCGGAGGGGCGTGGCGCCGCGCAGCTTGACCCGCAAGACTGGCAATTGTCCTCCCAATAATTCCTCCATGACGTCCATTCGCCGCAGGATGCGAGGATGCATAAAATTGCTCTCGAGGTAGAGGAGGGCCGGCTTCATCAGGAGGCGGGTAAAGCCCACCATCTCGTTGTGGTTGAGCTCGGGGAAGACGTTGTAGAAGCTCTGGATCTTGCTGTTCTCGTTGAATTTGATCTTCCAAATACGCGCGACGCCGCCGAGGTTACTGGGAGCGTAGACGATGGGCACGCAATCTCCGAGCGCCGCGACGAGTTCCCGGCCCTTGGCCTCGCATTCGTCTTGGATTTCGGAGAGAAATTCTTCCAAATCGGCCAAGAGCGCCTTGGGTGAATCCTCGATCAAGCCCAGGCGGTGGAAGAGGGTGAGCAGGGAGGCGAAAAAATATCCCGAGGCGCAGCGCGGCTGGATGCAATCGGGGATCTTGATCCAGGGGACGCTGGAGGCACGGCAGGCGCCCTCCAGCTTTCCGCCGTTGGAGAGGGCGAGGACCTTGCATCGGCGGTTCAGGCCCTCTTGGAAGGCCGCCAGAGTCTCTTCGGTGTTTCCTGAAAAGGAGGCGGCGATCACCAAGTCGTCGGGTCCCGCCGACTTCGGCAATTCGTAGTCGCGGATCAGGTCGAGGCGCAAGGCGCCGGCGAAATAATCGTTGACCAGATCTCCCGGCAGCGAGCTGCCCCCCATCGCGGCGAAAAAAAGCTTGGCGCCGGGGCGTTGCGGCCATGGGCCCAATTGAGGGTGCTTCGAGACGATGGCCCAGCTTTCGAGGAACTGACGGGGAAAATTTCGGATGCTTTGGTAAATGACCGAGGTCCTTTCTGGGCGCGGAAAATATCCCGTTCTCCCCGGTCCAGCAACCCCAAAAAAGAAAACCCCCGCCGCGGACGCCACATCCGCGACGGGGGTTGATGCTGGCGAAACCTCGGCTTAGGCGCGCATCCCGAATTCGGCGGTATCCGCACGCAGGCGCGCCGAGCTCAACTCCTCGCGCAGCGCGCCGGGAATCCGTCCGGCCCGGGCCAGGCCCTCGGCGCGGCGCAGGAGACGTTCGGCGCTGGCATAGGATTCGCGGGCGCGGGTGAGGATTTCTTCGCGGCGTTCGGCGCTCAGGCCCGGGGCGCGGGCAAGGCGAACGTCCACCTCGGCTCCGCCCATCAAGTTGGTCGCCTGAGTGAGCAATTCGGAGACACGGCGCTCGCGGCGGCTGCCGCCCCGGATCCCCGGGGTCTCGGTGCGAGGGGCCTCGCCGACTTCGAAGTGGGGGGCGAGGCGGTATTCGCGATCCGTGCCGTGGTAGCGCGTGACCGGGACATAGCCCGTGAAGGAAAAGGCACCGCTCACCGGCTCGTGCCGGCGGGCACCGGCGGGGCGGCTGGGGTGGCTGCCCGAGCGGCTGAGGTCGCCGAGCGAAGGTGCGGGGAGGCGAAAATGGTCGTGGCGTCCGTGGAGTCGGCTGGCGACTCGATCCGCTCCCGCGGGGACGTGGGTATCCAAGCGAGTGCCGGGCAGGGATTCGATTTCAGCTTGAGCGCGGGCGGCCAAATCATCGGCGGTAAGGATCGTTGGTAAGTGGGTCATAACATAACCTCCGTTATGGTATGCCCCCAACACACGCCTGGAGTGGTATTGTTTGGAAGTGTGCACTGTACACTTTTGCAAAGGGGATGCCAAAGTCAGACGCATTGCGGCAACGGCCTCTTAATTATCTGGAAATTATAATTTTTTTAGAAAGGGGCCGGGGAGGGCAAGCCGCCCGGGCGGGAAAAAAACCGCAAAAAATGAGGGGGAATCACCCCCAAGCGCGGAGCCGCGCTGGTCTTGGCTCTCCAGGCGTCGCCTTAAATCCACTTCTTTTTCTTGAAGAAGGTCAACATCCCCACCACTAGGGCGATCATCAGCCCCCATAAGATATAGTAGAAGCCGGGCCACTGAAATTCGGGCATGTCGTTGAAGTTCATCCCATAAACCCCAACGATGAAGGTCAGGGGAAGGAAGATGGTGGCGGCAATGGTGAGTCGCTGCATGATGAAGTTCAGCTGGTTGGAGGATTCGGTCATCCGGATGGTCAAGACCGCCGCGTAGACGTCGAAGACCGAGCCGGCGTGTTCTCGCAGCGATTCCAGGTCTTGGAGCAAGGTGTTCATGTCTTCCATCACCGTCTTGAAATAAGGCCTCGCCTCGGCCTTGATGAAGGGGAGGACGTGCTTGTCGTCGAGCTGGCGATAGACGTCGCGCTCGGGCAATAGGCTCTTGCGCATGCTGGCGACGAGCTTCTTGAACTTGAGGATGGGGTCGAGGACCTCGTCTTTCGCCCCCCTCAATACCTGCTGTTCGATATCCTCGAGATTGTCCTGCCATTCTTCCATGATCGGCTCGTAGTCCTTGATCGCCAGCTCCAACAGGTTGAGCAAGACATAGCTGGGCGAGTCTCCCAGGGTTTCCTTGGGAGCGTCGTGTACCCGTTGGCGGGCGGCGGCGAAGGTGCGGCTGAGGTTTCGGCGGTGCACCGTGACGATGAATCGCTCCGAGAAGAAGACCTCGAATTCCCGCCGCTCGCAGGTCTCGGTCTCGAAATTATAGAAGAGGCGGTGGAGGGCCAAAAAGGCGTACTTTTCGTAGACGTCCAGCCGGGCGCTGCCGACGCCCAGCAGGACATGTTCGATGGCCAGGGGGTGAAAGTTAAATACCTCCAGCAAGACGTCGACTTCCTCTTCCGAAGGTTCTTCCATATCGACCCAGATGTAATGGCTGCCGGTCCGCATGGCCTCCCGGAGCCGTTCGACGTCTTGGGTCTCTTGATAATCTCCCTGCGGGGAACAAAGCAGGATTTGATACATGGGACTCCTCCGATAGGATGCTGGTACCTTAATTTAACCGAAGAAGAGCCGTTCGACCAACCAATAAAGGCCGGTGGCGGCGATCAGGGCAAGCGAGGCGCGTTTCAGGTAGCGGTAGTTTTGCCGCAGGAGGCGGGCGAGGCCCAGCGTGAGCGGGTAGCCGAGGGCGACGATGAGGAGTTGGCCGATTTCCACCCCAAGGTTGAAAAAGACCAGGGGGACGGCGAGATTTCCCGCCTGGAGATTGGCTTCCTGCAGCACATAGGAAAAGCCGAGGCCGTGGATGAGCCCGAAACCGAAGGTCAGGAGCAGCATTCCGCGCGGGGTGCGTGGGCCGCTGGCGAGGAGGTCCATCACCGCGAGAAAGACGATGCTGGCCGCGATGGCGGGTTCCACGACCGTGGGCGGCAGGGAGACGATCCCGAGCGTGGCCAGGGCCAGGCTGAGGGAATGCGCCAAGGTAAAAGAGGTGACCAGCCACAGCAGGTCCCGGAAGCGCTTGGCACCGAAGATGAGCGCGAGGACGAAGAGGATATGGTCGAAGCCGATCAAGATGTGCTCGAGGCCCAGCTGGAGGAAATTTCGGATCGTCTCGCCGAGGCCGCCCTCGCCGAATTGCGCGTCGCGCTGGGCTGGCGAGAAGGTGAAGCTGTAGGTCCTGCCGAAGGCCTTCAGCTTCATCAGATGCCGGTGACTGGGGTCGCCGTAGAAGAGGTCGTAGTGGATGGCGACGGGGCCGGGGCTCGTGGGACAGGACAGGCTCAATTGGAGCGTGGTCGCCTCTTGGGCCTCGTCCTGCAAGGTTCGCAGGTCTTGGAACCGGCAGGCGACGCCGCTGACCGTGACACCCAGGCGTTCGGGCAGGTAGGCGCGCAGGGCCTCGGCGTTGACGCGCCCAAACTTGACCATGAAGTCTTGGGTGTGGACCTTGAGGTTCCAGGTGCTGCGGGCGCCGTCGAGGTTCAGCTCGGAATCGGAGAGCTTTAGGGTGTGCGCCGTTGCGCGTAGGCTTAGCAGGCAGAAAAAGGCGAGCAGCCATCCGCAATGCGCGCGTTTCATTCGCCTTTTTTGCCCTTGAGCTTCAGGGAAAGGGTGAGCAGGAATTTGGCGACGGGCTCGTCGCCGGATACCTTGGGGGTGGTGGCGACGATCTTCAGCGTCTGGTTGGTGCGTTCGCCGCTGGCGATGGTCTCTTTCACCTGCTTCTCGATCTTCGCCCCGTCCTCGCAGATGAAGTGTACGTCGCCTTCCGCGCGTTTGAGGAAGTCGGCGTGGAAATCCTTGAAGATCAGCACGACGTTCTTCTTGCTGGCCCTGATGGCCTGCATGGCCAGCAGGCCCCCGGCGCAGTCGGCGCCCATGGCCAGGGTCCCGAAGTACATCGACTTGAGATGGTTGCGGGTCCAGTAGTTGAGCGGGATCTTCACCTCGCAGCGCTTTTTGTTGATCTCGATGATGGTGGGGCGTACCGAGAAGAGCAGGGGGATCTTGAAGAGTCCGAAGGCGCGCAGCGCGAGGGTTTCCTTGAGGTTGGCCATAATTTTCACTCCGCAATTTCTTTCCGGGAATTTCCCCGGGCCGGAAAAGACCCGAATCCCCGGCAAGATGGCATGGCCGGAGGCCCCTTGGCAAGGATCCTTCCTTTTTTCTTGGAGGCCCCGGGTCCGGGCGTTATCATGACGGGACGGAGGCGGACGTGGCCCATTCTCCGGAAAAAATCCGCAGCTTCACCCTCCTGGGCGGTTCGGGGGTCGGCAAGACGTCCCTGGCCGAGGCCCTGTTGTTTGCCGCCGGGGTGACCCACCGCTTGGGCAAGGTGGACGAGGGCAACAGTGTCCTCGACCAAGAGCCCGAAGAGCTCAAGCGCAAGATTTCCCTCAGCTCCAAAGTGCAGTGCCTCGATTGGCAGGGCTATCGCCTGCATTTCGCCGACACCCCCGGCTTTCCCGATTTTTCCGGCGAGGCAGTGGGGCCTCTCGCGATGCTCGACGCGGCCGTGATCGTGGTCGACGCGACGGTTGGCGTCGATGTCGCCGCCCAGCAATTCTTCCGCCTTGCCGTGAGGCATAAAAAGCCCATCCTCTTTTTCGTCAACAAGATGGATAAGGAGCACGCCGACTTCGAAAAGACCCTCGCCTCGATCCGCGCCTTGAGCAAGCACGCCCAGCCGGTGGGCCTGCCGATCGGCGCGGGGGCCGAGTTTCGCGGGGTGCTCGACCTGGTCGACGGCCGGGCCTTTCGCTACGAAAAAGGCCAGGCCGTGGAAGTCCCGGTGCCTTTCGAGGAGGCGGAGCGCTTCCAGGCCGCGCAACGCGCCCTGATCGAGGAGATCGCCGAGACCGACGAGGCCCTCTTCGAGCGGTTGGCCGGAGGTGAGGCGCTCAAGAAAGACGACGTCCTGCCGCGCCTGATCCAGGACATCGAGGACGAGGAAATCCTGCCGGTGCTGGTCGGCAGCGCCCTCCCGCCCCAGGGAATCACCCTGTTGCTCGACACCCTCACCCATCTCGTCCTGTCCCCCGATCGCCTCCCGGACCGGACGGGCGTCCATCCGCAGAGCGGCGAACCGGAGCTGCGCAAGCCCTTCGTCGCCGAGTCCGCCGCCGCGCAGGTCTTCAAGGTGATCTCGGATCCGGGCATCGGCGACATCTTCTTCATGAAGATCTTCTCCGGCACCCTGCGCCACGGCGAGGACCTGCGCAATGGGCGCAGTCTCGCCACGGAGCGACTCGGCCATCTCTTCTTGTTCCAAGGAAAGGAGCGCAAGGAGGTGGGAGAGGCGACGGTGGGCGAGGTGGTTGGCGTCGCGAAGTTGAAAAACACCCGTTTGGGCGATACCTTGGGCGATCCCACCCGGCCCATCCAATTGCCGGCCATTGCCTTCCCCGAGCCCGTGCTCTCGGTGGCGATCCACCCAAAAACCCGCCAAGACCAGGAGAAGCTCGGCATTGCGCTGGGCAAGCTCACCTCCAACGACCCGACTTTTCATTTCCACATCGATCCGGAGAGCGGCGAGACCCTGGTCTCCGGCATGGGCGAAGTGCACATCGAGGTGATCACCGAGCGTCTGCGCGGCAAGTACGGGATCGAGATCACGCTCGGCAAGCCCCATGTCCCCTACCGGGAGACCGTCATGCGCAAGGTGAAGGTGCAGGGCAAATACAAGAAGCAGTCCGGCGGCCATGGCCAGTACGGGGACGTCTGGATCGAGATAGAGCCCCTGCCGCCGGGCGCGGGTTTCGAGTTCGTGGATGCGATCAAGGGCGGGGTCATTCCCTCCAAGTATATTCCGGCGGTGGAGGAAGGGATCAAGCAGGCGATGCGGCGGGGGGTGTTGGCGGGCTATCCGGTGGTCGATCTCAAGGCGACGCTCTGCGACGGCACTTACCACTCGGTCGACTCCTCCGACCTGGCCTTTCAAATCGCAGGATCGATGGCCTTCAAGAAGGCCGAGGAGGAGGCCCGGCCCATCCTGCTGGAGCCGATCATGAACCTGGAGGTGTCGACGCCGGCGGAATTCGTGGGGGCCATCAGCAACGATCTCAGCTCGCGACGCGGCCGAATCGTCGGCATGGAGCAGGATGGCGACATGCACTTGGTGCGGGGCGAGGCGCCGATGGCCGAGCTCTTCAAATACGCCACCGACCTGCGCAGCCTGACGCACGGCGCCGGGTCCTACCGGACGGAGTTCGCCCGCTACGAGCCGCTGCCGCCGCCGCTATTCGACAAGGTCGAGAAGCGAAAGCCGGAAGGCGGGCATTAAGGATTGGGCTTGGCAGCCTCGATCTTCACGGCGCCCCACTCCTTGGGGCTGGCGTCGGGGTTGTTGGGAATCCGGTTGGGATAGAGCTCCTCGATCAGGACGCGCACCGCCTCACCGAAGTAGATCTTGGGGTTGGCCTTGCAGTAGTCGTCGAGCCATTGGCGCACGTAGTGGTAGTCGCGCGGGCCGGTGATGTTTTTGGTCTTGGGATCGAGGGCGTTGAAGGCGCTGAAAAATCCCTGCACCCAGATAATGTAGTTGTTCTTTTTGTCGAGCGGCTTCTTGGCGTATTTCTCGCAAAACTCCGCTCCTTCGCCGATGTCGACCGAGGTATTTTGCGCCCGGGCGTTGCGCGCGGGCAGGGCGAGGGATCCGAGCAGGACGAAAAAAAGAAGTGTGTTTTTCATGGGGAAGCTCTATCTTCCGCGGGGGAATCCTGTCAATTTCTATGAATGACCTGAACGGCTGGAAGGCCGAAAAAAAATCCGCCTATCTCTACGGTCTGCTGGCCCGACGCGAACCCCGCAAGGAGATCGCCGAGCTGTTCGGGAAGCTCGCCCAGGAGGCGGAAAAACAGGCCTCGATCTGGGCCGAGCGCGCCCGCGCCGAGGGCAAGGCCGTGCCTCGGGACTATCAGCCGGACCTGCGCACCCGCTGCGTCGCCGCCCTGCTGCGGCGCTTCGAGCCTCGGCACTTGCGGATGGCACTCGCCGCGATGAAGATCCGGGGGCTTTCCGCCTACAGTCAAAGCACTCCCGGCCACCCCATGCCCACCGAGGTGGAGCAAGTGGGCCGACGGCATCGCGGGGCGGGGGTCGGGGGCAACCTGCGGGCGGCGGTGTTCGGGGTCAACGACGGCCTGGTCTCCAACGCGAGCCTGATCATGGGCGTGGCGGGGGCCTCGCACGACAAATTCTTCATCCTGCTTTCGGGCATCGCGGGTCTCTTGGCCGGCGCCTTCTCGATGGGCGCGGGGGAATTTATCTCGGTGACCTCGCAGCGCGAGATGTTCGAGCATCAGATCGACCTCGAGAAGAAGGAGCTGCAGCAATATCCCGAGCAAGAGGCCGAGGAGCTCGCCCTCATCTACCAAGCCAAGGGACTGGACCTCGAAGAGGCGCGGCAGCTCGCCACCAAGATCATTGCCAACCCGACGCGCGCCCTGGATACGCTCGCCCGGGAGGAGTTGGGGTTGAACCTCGACGAGTTGGGCTCGCCTTGGGGAGCGGCGCTGTTTTCCTTCCTCTCTTTCTCGGGCGGGGCGCTGCTCCCGCTGTTGCCCTTTCTCTTCGCCAAACATCCCCACAGCCTGTGGATCTCGGTCGGGCTCACCGGAACGGCGCTCTTCGGGGTAGGGGCTACCCTGAGCCTCTTCACCGGTCGTCGCGCGGTCTGGAGCGGCTTGCGCATGCTCATGATCGGCGGCGGCGCGGGTTTGGCCACCTACCTCATCGGCAAACTCCTGGGCGTGACCCTGAGCTGATTTTCCGCTTGTTTATGGCGTTGCGAGTTTTGGCTTACGGATTTCCCGAAGCAGGACGACCAACAGGGTCACCGCGGTCAAGGGCAGGACGTAGGAGAGCATCATGCCGCCGAATACCGGCAATTGGTCGTGCTGGGTCGACTTGAGGATCAAGAACAGCGTATAGGCCGAATAGTAGAGCACGAACAGGAGCCCTTCCCAACGGGCGATGCGATGGCCGCTGAAGAAGATCGGCAGGCAGGCCAAGGCCGAGCCGATCATCACCGGCATGTCGAAACCCAGGGCGGAGGGCGGGACCGGAATGCCGTCTTTGGCGAGGAGGCTGGAGATGCCTAGGATTCCCAAGATATTGTAAATGTTGCTGCCGACCACGTTGCCCACCGCGATGTCCCTTTGCCCGCGCAGCGCGGCCAAAATGGAGGTGATGAGTTCGGGCAGCGAGGTGCCCGCCGCCACCAGGGTGAGTCCGATCACCAGTTCGCTGATCCCCATCTGCTTGGCGATGGTCACGGAGGCGTCCAGGAGCCAGCGGGAACCCAAGATTAAGACACCCAGGCCGCCCAGGACCATCGCGATCGAGCTTGCCCAGTGCAGGGGTGACGGTTGGAGCGGCGGAGGATCCCCCGGCGCCGAGGCCTCCCCCTGATCACGGCGGCTTTCGCGAACGATGAAAACGGTATAGACGATGATGCCCGAGAGCAGAATCAGCCCGTCCAGACGGCTCAACCGACCGTCGAGGCTGAGCACCAGCAGCAGGACCGAGACCCCGATCATCAGGGGTACGTCGAAGCGCACGACTTGGCGGTGCACCAGCAGGGGAACCACGACTGCGGAGGCGCCCAGGATGAAGAGCACGTTGAAGATATTGCTGCCGACCACGTTGCCCACCGCCAAATCCAGCTGGTCGCGGTGCACCGCGATCAGGTTGGTCGCCAGCTCCGGGGAGCTGGTTCCGTAGGCGACCACGGTCAGGCCCACGACCAGCGGTGAGATCTTCAGCAAAGTGGCGCAGCGGCTGGCGCCGCGGATCAGCAGTTCGCCGCCTACCAGCAGGGTCACCAGCCCCAAGACGAAGAGGAGGCCCGTGGTCATCGCACGGCTCCCCAGTTGTCCCAGCCGAACAAGGGCGCCGCCCGGCGATAGCGGTCTTGCCGCCTTTCGACGTCGCGGCGCACCGCCTGGCCCAGGCGTTCGCAGGCTCGGTCGATGGCCGCATAAAGATCGGCGCCCGCTTCCTCGATGAAGAGGAGGTGGTGGCCCTGGAGGCGGGCCTCGATTTTGCAAATTTTATCCCGGCCGCCGCGCGGGCCGTTCGCGTCGGAGCAGCGGACCGACACCGAGAGGATTCTGGCTTGGAAGCGGCCGACGGCGAACTGCAGGCGGCGACGAGCATGCTCCTTGATCGCCGGGCTGGTGAGTTGGGAATTTCCACGAATATCGATTCTCATAAGAGCCTCCTTGGTTTTGGTTTGTTCATGGAGGGAATGTGCCCGAAGCTAAAAATTAAAAAAATTAGATAAATTTTCACTAATAGTTCCAAAAAAATTAAGTATAATGGGAGGGTGGAATGGCTCAACTACCATCATCTCTATTATTTCTATACGGTGGCCAAGGAAGGCGGGCTGGCGCCGGCCGCCCGGAAGCTCTTGCTCTCGCAGCCGGCGATCAGCGGCCAAATCCGCACCCTGGAGCGCAGCCTCGGGGAGAGGCTGTTCGCCCGCTCCGGCCGCAGGCTGACGCTCACCGAGGCGGGGCAGGGCGTGTACCGCTACGCCGAGGAGATCTTCAGCCTGGGGCAGGAGCTGGTCGATTCCTTGCGCGGGCGGCCGGGCCGCGGGGGATTCCGCCTCGTGGTGGGGGTGGCGGACGTCGTGCCCAAATCCATCGCCTACCGCCTACTGGAGCCGGTGTTCCGCCTGCCCGAAAAGATCCAGATCCTCTGCCGGGAAGACAGGCCGGAGCGGCTCATCGCCGAGCTGGCGCTGCACCAGCTCGACCTGGTGATCTCCGATGCCCCGCTCAGTCCCTGGGCGAAGGTCAAGGCCTTCAACCACGAGCTGGGCTCCTCCGCGGCGGCGGTCTTCGGGGCGCCGGCCCTCGCGGCCCGCTACCGCCGGGGTTTTCCCAAATCCCTGGTGGGCGCCCCGATGCTGTTGCCCGCACCCAATACCGCCTTGCGCCGCTCCCTCGACGCCTGGTTCGAACAGCAGGAGCTGCGGCCGCTGGTGGTGGGGGAGTTTGAGGACAGTGCCCTGCTCAAGGCCTTCGGCCAAGCGGGGCAGGGCCTGTTCGTGGGGCCCGAGGTGGTCGCGGTCGAGCTGGCCCGGCAGTACCGCGTCAAAATGCTGGGGAAGATCCCGGGGGTGCGGGAGGAATTCTACGCCATCTCGGCGGAACGCCGCCTGCAAAATCCCGCGGTGCTCGAGATCACCCGCAGCGCCCGTAAAAAATTGTTCTAAGCCGGCCCCGGATGCATTAGCTTGGTCCGGCCTATGGCCCATTTTACCGATCAAGTCGTCTTCATCACCGGGGCTTCCTCCGGCATCGGCGAGGCTTTGGCCCGCGAATTCGCCCGGGAGGGCGCCAAGCTGGTCTTGGCCGCCCGCCGGCTTGATCGCCTGGAGTCCCTGGCGGCGTCCCTGCGCGAGCGCGGCGCTTCGGCCCTGGCGGTCGCCTGCGATGTCACTCGCGACGGCGACTTGGAGGCCGCCCTTGCCAAGGCCCACGAGGCCTTCGGACCGCTCGACGTGGTAGTGGCCAACGCGGGATTCGGCGTGGTGGGCCGTTTTCAGAAATTATCGCTCGAGGATTTTCGCCGGCAGTTCGAGACCAATGTCTTTGGCCTGTTGCGGACGGTACAGGCGACCTTGCCGGATCTCCTAGCCACTCGCGGCCGCCTGGCCTTGCTGGGCAGCGTCAGCGGTCACATCAGCGCGCCCGAGGCCTCGCCTTATTCGATGAGCAAGTTCGCGGTCCGCGCCCTCGCCGAGGCCCTCTACGCCGAGCTGGCGCCCGGCGGCGTCTCGGTCACGCTGATTAGCCCCGGATTCGTCGCGACCGAGATCCGGCATCTCGACAAATCCGGTCAGTACCGGGAGACGGTCAAAGATCCCATCCCGGCCTGGCTGCAGATGGACGCCGATCAGGCGGCCCGGCAAATCGTGCGGGCCATCGCCCGGCGCAAGCGAGAGCGGGTGATAACCCTGCACGGCAAGGCCTTGGTGGCGATCAACTGGCTGTTTCCCGGGATGATCCCGCGCTTGTTTCGTTGGATGGCCAAAAGGGTGCGGCGTGGCCGCTAAATACCTCTCGGGCATTTTGATGATGCTCACGCTCGCCTTCGGGAGTCCAAAGGCGTCGCTCGCGCAATCTCCGCCCACCCCCGCGCCGACACCGGTCCCCGAGAGTCTTCCGAGCGCGGCCTTGCCCGAGCCCCGTCCCGAGATCTTTCCCTTCGCGATTCCCTATTATGTGTTGAAAGGCGTCACCTACCCGGCCCACAAGCTAGGGCACCTCATCGAGCGGAACAAGTATTCGCGGCGCCGCGTGGGTTTCATGGTGAACCCCGAACGAAGCCTTTCGGTTTACCCGATCCTGACGGCCGGCGACGGGAGGAAGTTCGGCGGCGGGTTGGGCCTGGCCCATGTCAATCTGTTCGGTCGTCAATATCATCTTAAGACCGACTTCGTGATTTACAGCGACCTGGACCAGCGCGCCAGGTTCAGCCTGGGCAATGAGCGGGCCTTCCGGGCGCTGGGACGGGAATTCTCCTTCGAGTTCCTGTCCAGCTGGTACAAAGACGGCGACGAGGACTTCTTCGGGGTCGGTCCCGAGACCCCGAAATCCGACAAGGCCGAATTCGGCCTGCGGCGCTTCGTGGTCGGCGCGCGTTTTGGCTTTGAGTTGATCCCCAATCTTTCGCTTTCCCCCCGCCTATTCTTCGATACCGCCTTGGGCGATGGTGGCAATGCCAGTCTGACGGACAGCGTCGTCGGACGCTTTCCGCCCTCCGAGCTGGTCGGCTTGGGGCGGAACATCTCCTATTTGGACTTCGGGTTTCGCCTGGCCCACGATACCCGGGATTCCGAGGTCAGTCCCAATCGCGGCGGCCTGCGCGAGCTGACCTTCCACCGCTTCATGGGGGTGGGGCAGAAGGGCTTCGACTATTTTCAATGGGACCTTGACCTCGAGCAGTATTTTCAGCTCGGCCATCCGCGGCTGGTGCTTTGGCTGCACAACGGTTGGACCTTCCAAAATACCTCGGGCGGCAGCCAGATCCCCTTTTACCGGCTGGCCGAGCTGGACGTGAACTCCCCGCTGCGCGGCTTCGACAAGGGGCGATTTCGGGACACCGGGAGCGTCGTCTTCAACGTGGAGTTTCGCTATCCCCTCTGGGACAATGTGGATGGCACCGTGTTCTTCGACACCGGCCGCGTTTTCCCAGGCATCTCTAATTTTGCCTTCCAGGATTTCAAGTTCACGGGCGGGGGCGGGATCCGCGTCACCGTCAATCAATTCTACCTTTTTCGGCTCGAGGCCGCGACGGGCGGGGAGGGTTTGAACGTGGTGTTCCGGGCGGTGCAGAATCTTTGACGGAACAAGGTGCGCAACTTTCTCCAGCTCGCTGGCGAAAATATTTTTGAGAAAATGGAATTGGCTAGTTGACAGGTAAAAACGATTTCATTTAATGAAACACTATGCATTTGAAGTTTACCCAGTATTGTCCTCAGTATGTCGGCTGCATGCCCGCTTGTTGTCGGGCCATGTGTATGCAGCCGGCGGCTTGCGGCGCGGGTGAACTGAAGCTCTCCTAAGCTTCTTCCCATCGGCGCCTCCCGGCGTCGGCGTTAAACCCTCACATTTTGCCACTAATCATCCGTTACTAAACGGTCCGTTTCCTTCGTCTTTCGCTCGAACGTGACGAACCGGCATGGATTCCTATTACCTATTGAATTTGGAGAGCTTAAATATGAACACGATTATTCGAATATATTATTTTTTCGCAGCGGTATTGCTCGGAACGACCGCCCTGTTTTTTCCCACCTTGGCGGAGGCTAGGGCGCGCCGCGCAGACGCTTCCCCGCAAACCGTCCAACAATACCAACAACGCCTGGAAGAACTGGAGCAGAGACAAAAAATACTCGAGCGCAATCTGGAGCTGAAGGAAGAGCAGGAAAAGGAGAAGGCCAAGGAGAGGCCGGTCGTCAAGATCGGCTCCTCGGGGGTTTCCATTAGTTCCGCCGATGGCAATAACGAGATCCGGTTTCGCGGTCTGGTGCAAGGCGACGCTCGTTTTTACCTGGACCGCGACGGACAGGGAGCGGTGAATACTTTCGTCGCCAGGCGGGTCCGGCCTTGGATTGAGGGCCGTTTCGCCAAGCGTTGGGAGTTCCGCATTATGCCCGACTTTGGCGAGGGCAAGGTCGTGCTGCAAGATG
>JAXMHH010000005.1:0-377705 GCA_046346845.1 bacterium | reverse complement strand
GAAGTCGGCCCTTCACGGTATAGACCAGCGGGGCGCCCTCGCGGAACATCTGCTCGGTGCGCTCGACTTGGAAGCGCAGCAGGTCTTGGAATCGCGGCGAGCAGTTGCGTGCGAAGAGCTCGGCCTCCGGGACTTGGAAGCGCTTGAGGTCCTCGAGCGGCAGGTAGATGCGGTTTTTCTCGAGATCGACCGAGACGTCCTGCCAGAAATTCGCCAGCTGGAGGGCCGAGCAAATCTTGTCGGAGAGCAGCATGCGCTGCTCGTCCCGGTAGCCGAACAGCAGCAGGACCAAGCGGCCGACCGGGTTCGCCGAATGCCGGCAATAGTACAGGACGTCGTTGAAGCTGGGGTAGCGCTTCACCTCCACGTCCCATTTAAAGGCGGTGACAAGGTCGACCAGGAGCTGGGTCGGGATCTGGAACTTCCGGATGGTCTCTTTCAGGGCGAGGAAGACCGGGTGGTTCACCGGGGCAACCTGGGATTTCTCCAGCAGGGCCTGCCAGGCGCGCAGCGCCGGGAGCCGCTCGGCCTCGGGGAAGTCCTCGTCGGCGATGTCGTCGGCGCGCCGCGCGAAGGCATAGATGGCCCAGACATAGGGCCGCAGCTCTTTCGGGATCAGGACGCTGCCCACCGGAAAATTTTCGTAGTGGTGCCGGGCCAGGCGCTCGCAGTAGCGGAAGGCGTCGGCGAGGCTCCAGTGCTTTTTCTGCAGCACCTCGTCGATGGGGTAGTTTTGGAGTTCGGTATCCGCCATGATGATCCTAGAGCTTCGAAACGCCTATCTTGCCCCTTGGGCCGGGGAAATAAATCCCTTCCGCCTGTTCCCAAGCGGCCAATTGCACGGTAGCCAGCCCGATGGTCCCCCCCACTGTCGGAGAAAGGGCGGCGGAGGTCAAGGTCCCGACGGTTTTTTCGCCCTGGCGGAGCTCGACCGGCAGGGGGCCGGGATAGGCCTCGCTCAGCCGGACCCGGACCAACTTGCGGTTGACGTGGCCGCGGCTCTGCACCCGCGCCGTGGTCTCCTGGCCTAGGTAGCAGCCCTTGTTGAAGCTGGTCGCCCGCTCGTCCAGGCCTACCTCGGCGACGAGGTTGTCCTCGCCCATGTCCACGCCCATCTTCGGCAGGCCCGCCTCAATGCGCAGGCGCTCGAGCTCCTCGCCGGGGAGCCAACTAGCCTCGCGGAGGCCCTGGCGGACTTGCGGGGCCAGGGAGGCCGCGACCAGGAGTTCGTAGCCGGGTTTGCCGAAGGGATTCGAGGGATACAGGATTGCCTCCGAGTTTTGCCACGCGAGCTGGACGAGTCCGGTCTCGGCGGGGGAGGGGGCCATCAGCCCCAGGGATTTTAGCAGGTCCCCCGCGCGGGGGCCCGACAGGGCGAAGTGGGCGTATTGCCCCGAACAGTTTTTCAAGCTGACCTCGGCGAATAGCAAAAAGGTCGCCAGGTGGGCCTCCACCTTCGAGCCGAAGCCGGCGGGAAACAACAGTAGAAATTTTTGCCCAAGGTTCAAGATCTGGGCCTCGCTGACCAGCTTGCCCTTCTGGGTGAGGAAGGCCGCGGTGGTGACGCCGCCGGCCGGCAGATTTTTGATGTCTTGGGTGACGTAGGAATTGAGGAAGGCAACGCGCCCGGCCCCGTCCAGTTCGTAGCGATCTTCGGGGGCGATTTCCCAAACGAAATTAGCGGCCGGACCCTGCATGGTCCGCTGCTATATAATGATCGTCGAGGCCGGTCAATCCAGCGCCGTATCCAAGAAACTCCGCATGAAATGCCTGGCCTTTTTTCGTGCAAGGAGAGATCCTTAACGGTGAAAGATTTGAAAAGGAGTGATTATGCCCGACCTCAAACACCAGGAAAAAATTGGGCACGCCTTGGGGCGCATTGCCAGCGGCGTGGCCGTCTTGACCACCCAGGACAAAGACATGCCGGGGGCCATGCTCGTCTCTTGGTACCAGCAGGTCAGCTTCGAGCCGCCGATGATCTCCTTCGCCTTGAAGCGGGGCCGGCCCGTGGCGGAGATGATCCAGCACAGCAAAAAGTTGGCCCTGAATATCCTGCACACCGGGCAGAAGGACATGGTGGCCCACTTCGGCCGCGGCTTCGAGCCGGGCCAGGATCCCTTTGCGGGGATCAAGACCGAGCGGCAGGCGCTGGGCGTGCCGATCTTGAAGAACTCCCTCTGTTTTCTGGAATGCGAGCTGCGCCATCAGTACGACGCGGGCGATCATTGGTTGTTCGTGGCGGAGGTGGTCAATGCAGGCAGCGAGGAGGAAGGCCAGCCCATGGTGCACCTCAGGCGGAACGGCTTTTACTATTGAGGCGGACGAAACAGCTTCGAGAAGGCGGGACGGGGCGTCTCGGCCACACGGCGGGCCGCTTCGTCCTGCGGTAGGTACCGCGAGGCACCCGTATCCGCGGTCGGCGCGGCGGTCGCGGGGGTGGCGGAATCATTCGAGAAGATCATCGATTCGAAGGGCAGGCTTTCCGAGCCCAAGACGGCCCCAGGCCGGATCTGTTCATGCGGATTATTGGGCACTTTGCTCATCGCGACACCTTATAACCTCATCCGGGGGGCCATACCAGCCCCTCTGTACTTATTTTCGGCCCACCTCACCGGAGGAGTTGCCCTCTTTGGCATAAGCCGCCCGCCAAGGCAATCCTAGATTAACTTTGCCGCCTGGAGGACCTTGCGGTCGAAATTAGGCAGGGCGGCCGCCTGGATTTCCTCCGGCGGGAAAAACCGCGCCTCGCCGAACTCGCCCTGCGCCTTCAGCCGCCCCTGCGCCGGGCCCAGCCAGGCCTCGGTGCGGATGCGGTGGTGGGTGATGGAGTGGTTCGTGGCGGGCAGGGCCTGGCTTGCCGCGAAGCGAATCCCCAAATTTTTCCGCAGCCAATCCTGGACGGCCTCGGCGCCGGCACCCTCCCCGAGGTATTCCTGGGGAAGCCCCCACATCCCTTGAAACCAGCGGCTTTTTTTGGGTTTTACCAAGAGGACCGCCTGGGCCCGCAGGGCCACGGCAACGGCCCGCCGCAGGCGCAGGGTTTTTTGCGCGGGCGGGGTCTCGGGGAAGGCCTCGGGGTTTCCCGACCGATAGCCGGCGCAGGGGTCCTGCAGGGGGCAGCGGTCGCAGGAGGGCAGGGCCACCCGGCAGACGGTGGCGCCCAATTCCATGAGGGCCTGGTTGAAATCGCCCGGGTGCCGGGGATCGACCAGGCCGGCGGCCAGGGCCCACAGCTCTTTTTGCAGGCGGGGGTCCTTGGCGTGGCCCTGCCTGCGGAAGACCCGCGCCAGCACCCGCACGACGTTTCCGTCGACCAAGGGGACCGCCCGCTGGAAGGCGATCGAGGCGATGGCGCCCGCCGTGTAGGCGCCGATCCCCGGCAGGCTTTGCAGGGACTCCGCCTGGTCGGGCACCCGGCCGCCGTGCCGCGCCACCACCTCCTGGGCGCCGCGGTGCAGGAGCTTGGCGCGGCGGTAGTAACCGAGACCCGCCCACTGGGCCAAGACGGCTTCTTCCGGCGCCTGGGCCAGGGCGCGGAGGGTGGGGAAGGTTTTTAGGAAGCGCTCAAAATAGGGGATCACCGTCGCTACCTGGGTCTGCTGGAGCATGATCTCGCTGACCCAGATGGCATAGGGGTCCCGGCTGCGGCGCCAGGGCAGATCCCGCTTGTATTTTCGGTACCACTGGAGGAGCCTACGGCGGAATTCCGCCTGGAATGCGGGAGTGAGCATGGGATTTCCCTTCTTATGAAAAAACTCTACGTCTTTCAACATGTCCCCCACGAAGGGCTGGGGACCTTCGAGGCCGTCTTTCGGGCCCGGGACGTCGCGACGCGGACTTTTTGCTCCTGGCGGGAGGATTTGAGCTCGGTGCGGCTCGACTCGGACTGCCGCGGCCTCGTCGTGATGGGAGGTCCGATGAGCGCCAACGACGCCGAACGGCTCCCCTTCATCCGCGAAGAGCTGCGCCTGATCGAGGCGGCGCTGCGCGCGAATCTCCCCTTCCTCGGCGTCTGCCTGGGCTCGCAGCTTTTGGCGAAAGCATTGGGGATGAGGGTCTACCGCGGGGAGCGCAAGGAAATCGGCTGGTATCCCCTGTGGATCCGTCCGGAGGCGCAGGGCGACGCCCTGCTGGGCGGCTTTCCACCGCGCCTTGAGATGTTCCAATGGCATGGGGAGACCTTCGACCTGCCGGCCGGGGCGAAATTGCTCGCCTCCTCCGAACTCTATCTCAACCAGGCCTTCCGCTACGGCGAGCGCGCCTATGGATTCCAATTCCATGCCGAGATGAGTCCGGAGATGATCGCGGATTGGTATCGGGAGGGCCGGGACGAGATCGCCGCCGCGGGCCTGGAAGGGCGGTGGCGGGACAGCGACACCTTGACCGCGCGGCATTTCCCTATTTTGAATCGTTGTGCCGAGCTGGCGGCGCGGGGCTTTGTTTCGCTGCTGGAATCGGTATGATTTTTTAATAACGAGGTACTTATGCGCAATTTTTGGAAATCCCTGGCCGCTTGTCTGGTGGCCTTTGGTTTATTCGCGGGCTGTGGCTCGGGCGGGCCGGCGGCGGGACCGGGGGGCAACAACGGCGGCAATAATGGTGGCGGGGGCAATAACGGAGGAGGCGGGAGCGTCTCCAATCAAATCGTCTTCACGCCGGTGGGTGCCTCCATCGCCTTCGATTTGATCGACTTGGAGTTTCTTCCCGGGAAAAACGGCGAGTCCATCGCGGTCAGCAAGAACGGCGACGTCTATTACCTCGACCGAAACTTTCAGCGGGTGGGAGCTCCCGCTTCCATCACCACGGTCCAGGATAGTTCGGAGCGAGGCCTGATGAACGTCGTTGCCGATCCCGGCTATGCGGCGAACGGCTATATCTACCTGTATTACACGGTCGCCGGCTCGAATCCCGACCTGAATCGGGTGCAGCGCTTCGTGGTCTCCGCCAATGCGGCGGCCGGGATCTTTTCCCTGACCCCGGACCTGACCATCATCGAATTCGACAAGTCCCAATCCCCTGGCCCCGGCAGCAATCATAACGGAGGCAGCCTGGTCTTCGACCAGGAGGGGCGTTTGCTGATCGGAGTGGGGGACGGCGGAGGCTCGGCCAGCTCGAGCACCGTCGACCAATTAGCGCAGCGGCTCGACAACCGTCTGGGAAAGATCCACCGCGTCGTCCCCGTCCCCGATGGGCTGGGGAATAATTACACGGTGCCGGCCGGACAGAATGTCAGTGCCACCGAACCGACGATCTACGTCCGGGGCCTGCGCAATCCCTTCACCATGGTCCTGGACGACGAGGATGACCTGTTCCTGGGGGACGTCGGCAACAACACCTTCGAGGAGATCAATTGCGTCTACAACCAGGGCGAGAACTACGGCTGGCCGCTCTGCGAGGGGGACTGTGTGCCGTTCAATACGAATTTTGTGGATCCGCTCCATGGCTACCGCCACGGAGATGAGACCTTCAACGACCAGGACCCCGAGCCGAATCCGGACGCCGGCGAGTCCATCATGGTCGCCGCCTATTATACGGGGGACCAGTACGACGGTTTGTTCAAGAACAAGCTGATCTACAATGAGTTCTTCGCCGGTTGGGTGCGCCTCTTGACCTTGAACGTCTTCGACCAGGTGGTGAAAGACGAGCATCTCGGCCACCTCGAAGGCCTGACCGGCCTCCATCAAAACCCGGCCGACGGCCTGCTCTACGGCGTCTCGCTGTTCGGCGACGACCGCATCCAGCGGATGGATCTGAGGCCCTAAGCGGCTACTGCGAAGACTTCTTGAGGTTGTCGCTGGCGTATTTGGCGAGCTGCATGAGCTCGATCGGCACCGCCAGCACCACGGTGTTGGAGGCCGTGGGCCCGAGGCCGTCGATGGTCTGCAGGGTGCGGAGTTGCATGGCGCCGGGGCTCTCCGCCATGGTTTGGGCGGCGGCGGCCAGGTTGATGGCCGCCTCTTTGTCGCCCAGGGCCTTTGTGATCGTCGCGCGCTTTTCGCGCTCGGCGCTGGCCTGGCGGCTCATCATCTTCTTCAATTCTTCCGGCATGTCGATGTCCTGCAGCTTGATGGTGTCGACGTCGAGCCCCCAAGTCTCGGCTTGGGCCTCGACCGCCTTGCCGATCTGCTGGCTGATGCGCTCGCGCTCGGAGAGCAGCTCATCGAGGGTCATCTCGCCGATGATGTCACGAAGGACGGTGAGGGCGTATTGCATCATGGCCACACGGTAGTTTTGGACCTTGACGATGGCGTCTTCCACCTTGATGACCTTGAAGTAAACGACGCCGTTGATCGAGACCGGGACGTTATCCTTAGTGATGACCTGCTGGGCCGGAATGTCCATTGTCAAGATGCGGGTGTCGACGAAGATCGCGGTGTCGAGGATCGGCATGATGAAAAAGAGCCCCGGGCCCTTGGTGCTGGAGTATTTCCCGAGTCGCAGGATGACGGCCCGTTCCCACTGGTAGGCCACCTTGATGGCGATAGCGAGCAGGAGGGCGAGGAAGAAGGCGCCGACCCCCAGGACGCCGCCCAGGGCGGGGTGGATCGCGGCGCCGACCGCGATGGCGACGACCTCGCCGATGACCAAGAAAATGATGAAAAAGAGGAAATTGACGGCTTTCATCGCGAGGCCTCCTTCGTGAAGGATATTGGACACGAGCCCGAATGCGCCAAAAGGTACTGCAAGGCCAGGTACGCTCCAAGGAAAATTTCGGATTTTTTAATGGCCGGCGCCGTAGTAGTATCCACCACCTATGAGAAAACTCCCCCAAATAGTCCTGCTAGCCCTGGTTTTCTGCTTGAGTTCCGCCGGCCTCCGTGCCGAGACCCTGCGCGGCATCGTGCGCAACGTCAATTACGGCAGCCATAGCTTCGGTCTCGATGTCCCGCCCGTCACTCGGGTCTACATCACCGGCGGCACCCGTTTCAGCACCGTCCAGGGGAAGGCGACCTTCCAAGACATCAAGGAAGGCGACAGCGTGGAGGTCGAGGGGCGCTCCGGCGGCCCCGGCGTCTTTACCGCCACGAGTGTCCGGTCGACCGGCAACCTCGCCCCCGTCAAGGACCTCTCCAGCAACGAGGTCAATATCGAGCTCAATCAAAGCTTCCTGCTCGGCGTCAACCAGACGGCGGTGCTGAGAGACGCTGCCAAGCCCCTCAAGCTCCGCAGCACGGAGTTCATCAATACCCTCTGCAAGGGAGGCTATGACTGCGGCGGGGAGGGCGAGGTGGGGATGCGCCTCAAGGTCAGCCAGGGCGGGGAAGAGAACGAGATCATCCTCACCTCCAAGAACCACCGCAAGCCCACCAGCCCCGTCAAGGTCGAGCTCTTCGGCTACCAGATCCAGCTGATCGAGGCGGGGGAAGACGTGGTGATGCTGGTGGTGCGCAAGGCCTAGGCTGGAGTTTGCCTCCTTGACATCTCTGGGGCCGTCCGCTAACCGCCCCAAGGCATGGGCCTGTTCCGGAAAAAACTCTTGGTTGCCTGGTTTTTTGCCCTAGTCAGTTTTGGACAGGCCTATCCTTATTCCTATGCCCTAACCCTAGACCAGCACGCCGAATGCGGCTGCAATCTCTCCGGTCGCAAGTGTATCCACGGTTGCGACCTCAAGAAACATCACCACGCGCCGGGCCATGGCCCTGCGGCCATGGGTCATGCGGGCCATTTCGGACATCATGGCCAGTTCGTCCAAGGCGACGACGAGACGGCGACGGTTTGGGTCAATCCGGATTGCTCGCAGCAGAAGCGGCGGGAGGTCCTTGACTTTCGCGGGGATCCCTTTCTTCCTCAAGTTCAACCGCAGGTCGTCCACCCCGAACGCATGAGTTTCGCGATCGAGGCCCCCCTCCATCACGCCGAGGGGATCGCCCGCCTCGAAGTTCCACCTCCCAAGGCCTAAGCGGCCGTTGAAAAACCTTGTCGGCCGGGCCCATCCGTCGATGCCAAAGGGGCAGTCCCCAAAATCCTTTGGATTTTTTTGGCGGCGGATTTTGGCCGATTCGCATCGAGTTTTTCAACCGCCTCCTTACCAACTTCCTTACCTGAATAATCTTTTTGGGCCTCCGCGCCGTCGGCGCGGAACGCCCTGAACAGGAGCCTTTATGCGTTGCCTTTTGGCGCTGGCCTGCGCCGCGTCCTGCCTGCTGGCGGGTGCGCGGAATGCTGGGGCGCACCACGTATCGGGACACGGCGGCGGAGCAGCGGGATTTTACAACCCCTTCTCCACCGCGTCGCGTCCGCCGAGGACCTTCTTGTCCTTTACCTTCGCCGTCGATTCCCTGGACGATTCGCTGGGAGAGGTCCTGCGCTACCAGCTCGCGGGGGAATACGCCCTTACCCGTCGCTTCAGCCTGGGGATGCGTATCCCCTTTCTCTCGATTCGGGAGAAGTTTTTGCCGAGCTCCGATTCGATCGGGGACCTGGCCTTAAGCTTCAAGGGATTGCTGTGGGCCAAGCCGGAGCGTCGGATGAACCTGTCGCTGGGCATGGGGACCTCCTTTCCGACGGGAGATGAACCCAAGGGGCTGGGGGCGGGGACGGTGCTGTTCTCGCCCTACCTCAACTACACGTTGGGCCTCGGGCCGGTGGATTTTTATACCACCTTGGGCAGCACCGTGGCCGCGGCGGACGAGGCCAGCCCGACCTTCGACTTCAACCTTGGCTTCAACATCCCCTTGGTGAAGGGGGAGATCCCCCTTCACCTCTTCGTGGCCTTCCAGGGATCGACCAGCATCCGGGACGACGTGTTCCGCAGCGGCTCCACCAAGGCCTATCTCACGCCGGGCCTCATCCTCTACCTCAACGAGCATCTGATCACGACCCTCGGCGCGAAGGTCTCGGTGCTCGATACCTTGGGGGTCAAATCCGGCGTGGCCCTGGCCAAGACCTCGACCTCGCTGCTCAGCGATGTGCATGCGGGGTTCAACTTCAACGTGGATTATTTCTTTTAGCGGAGAACCTATGAATACCCTGAAACTTCTTTCCTATTCCCTAGCGGCGGCGGTGCTGTTTGCCGCCTGCAGCGGCAACAGCCTCATCGACACCACCAACCCCTCCGGCTCGGCGGGGCTCGGCGAGCTGGACATCGCCATGGTCCACCACTTGGAGGACGGCAGCGGCCTCAGCATCGACCCCGACGGGGGCAAGACTCTCACGAACGACCTCGGCTATACCGTCGATTTCGAGGCGGCCAAGCTCAATTGGCATTCCCTCAAGCTGATCTCGAGCGGGGACGATCCCGACTGCGAGGGTGGCTTGGACCAAGAGTTGGACATCGATGCCAGTGAGGACCTCTTGGGCGAGGATCTCCTCACCCACGTCCTGGCTTCGCACGAGATCCCGCTGGCCGCCTATTGCTCCTACGAGCTGACCCTCGCGCCGGGCAGCGCGAGTGGCGCGGCGCTCAAGAACCACGCGGGTGAGGACCACGGCGCGGCCTCGACCTTCCCCGAGAGCTTTCATTTGGCGGGCACTTGGACGAAGGGCGTCGATAGCGGGAACTTCCACATCGATACCACCGATTCGGTGACGGTCTCGGGCCTCTTTCACGCCAGGGAAAACGGCGAGCTCGTCGCCCATCCCCTGCATTTCCACGAGGGGGAGACCGCGGCCGAGGCCCACTTCGAGACGAAGTACGACCTGCTGGTCCGCGGCGTCGACTTCAAGAACCAAAGCGAGGACCAGCAGCGGGAGCGGGTGCTCGCCAACCTGCAAGACGCGATCGGCCAGCATTTGGACGAGCATTGATTCGGTCAACATGGGCGGCCATTTCCAATCTCGATGGCCGTGGCGGAGACCCGCGCCCTTGCGGGTCTCCTTTTTTTCGAAGGCCTGGGATCGGGGCCAGCCCTTCGATTTTTGCGTTTTCCGCTTCCCGGGCCCCATCCTTTCCGCTTAAAATTCCGGAATCAGAGAGGAGGACTGCCATGGTCAAGCTCTACGAGAAAGATCGCGAACAACTGGTAGCCGAGCTCACCGAAGACCAGTTTCGATTTTTAATGGATCACTTGGAGGAGGAGTCCGAGGAAGACACGGACTATTACCTAAGCCGGGATACCCTGGATTACCTCGAGGAAGAGGGCGCCGATCCCCAGATGATCCAGGCCCTGCGCAGCGCCATGGGGGGCCGCGAGGACATCGAGATCCGCTGGGTTCCCGAGCCGCATTAACGATAATTTATATTGCGTTGGAGCCCGTCTCGCCGGTGCGGATGCGGACGACCTGCTCCATGCTGGAGACGAAGATCTTGCCGTCGCCGATCTGGCCGGTCTTGGCGGATTTTTCGATGGCCTCGACCACCTTGGGCAGGTCGGCGTCGTTGATGACCACTTCCAATTTCAGCTTCGGCAGAAAATCGACGACGTATTCGGCCCCGCGGTAGAGCTCGGTGTGGCCCTTCTGCCGGCCGAAGCCCTTGACCTCGGTCACGGTGAGTCCCATGACGCCGGAGGCCTGCAGCGCCTCTTTGACGGCATCGAGTTTGAAGGGTTTGATGATGGCTTCGACTTTTTTCATGGGGACCTCCTGCCGCCTTCTTTATACTATTCCTCCATGAATTCCTTCAACTGATTATGATGACGCTTGGCGTCCTGGAAGCCCAGGTCGAGCAGGTGGCTCAGGTAATCGGGAGTGAAGCTGATATAAGAGAGGAAATCCACCCCGCTCTCGGGGTCGACGTCGAGGAAACGGATCAGGAACTTCTCGAAGGTCGAGAGGTGCTTGCGGTCCTTGGTCTTGAAGGAGTGGCGGAACAGCTCGCCGATGTCCTGCGAGGGCCGAATGCGCAGAGCCTGGATTTTCTTGAGGCCGCGGTCGGCGACGTCGCCCTTGATGTTCTTTCGCGCCAGCATCTTGTTCAAGTCGGCGAGGTAGTTCTTGCCGTAAAGGGCTTCCGACCATTCCACGATCTTGTTGATGCGGTTGAGCTGCTCGATGTCGTACTGGATCTTGTCCAGGAACACCGAGTTCATGACGCGGCCCAGGACCTGCCCGAGCGCGGCCTGCTTGCCCTGCTCGCCGCTCATCGGGAGCGCCTCGCCCGGTTGCGCGCGGTGGTTGAGGCCGATCACCAGGATCTTGTCCGCGCCCAAGTGGATCGCGGGGGAGAGCGGGGTGTTCAGGCGCAGCCCGCCGTCGGTGTAGGCGATGCCGTTGATCAGCACCGTCGGGAAGATCACCGGGATCGCGGCCGAGGCCCGGGCGTGCTCGGGACGGATCTTCACGTAGTTGACCACATGCTCTCCGTTGTACTCGCACTCGGGATGCTTTTGGACGAAGAGCTCCATGCGCCCGGTGAAGACATTGGTCGCCACGATCGCCAGCCCCTGGACCAAGCCCGACTTGATGTTCTTGGTGATCATCTTCCAGGGGAAGAGATTGGTGATGAAGGGCAGGAAGGGCTCGGTGTCGAGGAAGCCGGGGAAATGCGGCGAGTCCTTGCCCAGGCGAGTGATGAATTTCCACAACACGCTCGCGCTGCTCTTGGTCAGGAAGGAGAGCAGCGCCTTGAGGTTGGTGCGGTAGATGTTCTCGTCGCGGACGTTCTCCCAGAGTCGGCGCATCTCCTGGGCCTGCAGCTCGTGGTCGTGGGCGGTGGCCACCAGGAAGCAGGTATTGATCGCCCCCACGCTCGCCCCGCTGTGGACGTCGAAGCGACGGTTGCGTTGCGCGGGCGGAAGCATGGTGCGGAGGTAGTGCAGCACCCCGGCCTCGTAGGCGCCGCGGGCGCCTCCGCCGGACAGCACTAGGGCCAGCTTGGAGCGTTTGGCGATGGGCATTCGAAAATTATAGCCCCATTCGGGAGGATGCCCAGAAATGATTTCGACGGAACGCGTCAGGCCCCGTTCAGTTCAGGGTCATGAGATAGAGGCGGTATTGGTCGCTCAATAGCCCGCCGGGACGCTCCAGGGTGCCCACGGTCTCGAGCGTCTTCCCGTGCGCCTTGGCCAGGGCCAGGGAGGAGCAGAGCTGGACCTCGGACTGCTGGGCGCCGAGGTTGGAGTCTCCCTTGGTCCAGGGGACGTAGGCGGGAATGGTCTTGCGCTGTCCCTCTTCCTGGACCTCGAGGACGACTTCGCACAGCCTTTCCGCGTCTCCGTTGGTCTTCGCCGAAAAGGCGATCACCCGGACCGACTTGGAACCGCAGCCCATCTTGCCCGTGTCGCACTTGCTGAAGGCCACATTGCCCATCTCCGGCTTGGCGTTGTCGGCGAATTCCAACGAGGTCAGATCCAATAATTTGTCCGAGGGATCCGTCGGTTTTTCATGTCCGACAATGAGGTTGGATTGGTCCGCTTGGGCCTGCCGAAGGACATTGCAGAACAAGGGATTGAGGCCGAAGAAGGCCTCGGAAAAATTGGCGACGTTCAGGACGGCGGATTCCTTTTGGGAGTTGACGACCGTGGCCCCGCAATAATGCGCGCCCAACAGCGTATAAAGGCTCGAAACCCGAACCGCCCCCTCGGGGATTTTTTCCGGTTCGGCATTTTTGTCTTTGTTCTCTGTTTCGGCCCCGGCTTGCTGGCCCTGCGCCGAGCTGACTTTGGGGACTTGGTCGTCGCCGGGTTTTGCCGGCTCTCCGACCTTGGCGCCGCCGCAGGCCATCGAGGTCAGGATCAGCAGGGTGGCGGGGAGAGCAGATAGGGAGCGAATGAGGGATTTGGAAGGCATTGGGAACTCCTTTGGTCACCGACTCGCAGCTATTAAATGCAATAGATGCGCCAAATGGAATTATAAAAAAGATATTGAATTCAACGGGTTTTAGGAAGGGGGAGAATCGGCGATTCCCAAAATGAGGAAATTCTCAATTTGATCGAGAAACCAGCCGATCCCGTGCCTCCCCAAACTCCTGCGGGGGCTCCACTGCGACTCGAATCTTCTTTCCACTCCAGGGGTGGAGGAAGCGCAGCTCCGCCGCGTGCAGTAGGTAGCGGGGCGCGGGGCCTGCCGCCCCGTAGAGCCGATCCCCGCAGAGGGGATGACCCAGCGAGGCCAAGTGGACGCGGATCTGGTGCCGTGCGCCGACGCGGATCTTGACCCGGAGTAGACTGGCGTCGATGCCGGCCTGCAGGACTCGGTATTCCGTGTGGGCCGGCCGCGCCTTGAGCCGCTTGGCCTCGGCGGGGTTGGTCGCGGCGCACATCTTTTTTCGGTTCTTCGGATGGTGGCCGATGGGGTGCTCGATCTCGCCGCGTCCGGTGAGGCGCCCGATGACCAAGGCTAGGTAGATTTTTTCAATCTTGCCCGCCTGGCTCAGGCGGCGCAGCCTAGCCAGGGTCTCGGCGTCGCGGGCGAAGAGGACGAGGCCGCTGGTCTCGTTGTCCAGCCGATGGACCAGGCCTGCCTCCCGGGCAGGCCGTAGCCGGGCCTGCTCGGGGAAGGCCGCGACGACGGCCTGGGCCAAGGTATCTCGTTCCGTCCTCCGCAGGGGATGGCAGGGTAGCCCCGCCGGCTTCTCGACGATAAACAGGTACTCGTCTTGATAGAGGATGCGCAGGGGAAGCTTGGGATTGCCTCGCAAGGCGGGATTTTCTTCGAGCGGTTCTTCCAAAAGCTCGATCCGCTCGCCACCCCACAGCATCCTGCCTTTGGCCGCCTTTTTGCCGTCGACTCGCACCGTGGCCTCGAGTCGGTCCCGCCAATAGTGGCGACTGCTGCGGGGAAAATGACGGATTAGAAATTTATCGAGGCGCTCGGGCGCGGCGAGGGGCGGGACTTGAAGGCTTCGCTTCACGCCTCAGGGTTTCCCTTCCAGCTGGATCTTGCCGGTGCCCTTGCAGTAGGGGCATCTTTCCTTGAGCCCGAAGGTCTTGAAGATCGAGCGCGTGAACTCCTCGTGCTCGTAGCCGTGGTCGGGATAATGGAAGTGGGCAATCTCGTGGGCGAGGGTGTCGAGGATGCGCGCCTTCGGCAGGCGGACGATCTTCTTCACCTTCAGGTCGCCCTGGCGATTCAGGTAGGTGACCTGGGTGTGGGTGGCGATCACCACGGTGCGGTTGCCGAAATAGGCATTGCCCAAGACCCGCATGATCTTGCTGCGGGTGGGCCTAAAGGAGCGGATGCGGTTGGGCAGGATCAGGGTGGGCATCTTGAGCTTGGCGCGCCGCAGGTAGCCGTGCATCCAATGCAGGTGAGGCGAGAATTCGGTCTTGATCACCAGCTCGGCCTTGCTGCGTTTGGTCACTCCCTTCGGGGTCTTCCGCCGGGGGCCCGATCGCCGGGAGGTCTTTCGTTTTTGTCGTTTCGCCGCCATGGTCCTACCTACGTTTCAAAAGCCGGGGCGCGTCTATAGGGCAGCGGGCCCCGGCCCGCAACCCTAAATTTAGCCGATTTGCGGGACCTTGGGGAGGGCTTTGACGGGTCGATTTGGGCGGGGCGTCGGAGCTGGGGCCGCAGTGGGGTGGTTTAGTTTATTTTCAATAAAATCAACTACTTGAATTTGACTGTGCCCGCCGCTGGTCAGGTTGATCTCCGCCAGGCCCATGGGCGAGGTGACGTTGACTTCGGTGAGGCAGGGGCCGATGACATCCAGGCCCACAAAGTCGAGGCCCAGGTCCTGAAGGCTGCCTTGCAGGGCCTGGACGATCCTGCGGTCGGAGGCCGTGACGGGCGCCGGATGGGCCGAGCCCCCGGAATGCAGGTTGGCGCGGTGCTCGCCCCGGGCCGGGAGGCGGATGAAGCTCCCCAGGATCTCGCCGCCCAGCAGCATGACCCGCTTGTCGCCCTTCGCGATCTCGGGGAGGAAGCGCTGGGCGACGACATGGCGGGTGAAATTCTCGGTGCAGGTCTCGAGGATCACCTTGAAGTTTTCCTTCCGGCCCTTGGGGATGACGAAGATGCCGCGTCCGCCGCTGCTGTTGATCGGCTTGAGGACGGCGCCCTGCGGCTGGGCGAGGATGAAATCGCGCAGTACCTCGAACTCGGCGCTGACCACCGTGGCGGGGGTGAGTTCGGGGAAGCGCAGGGGAAAGAGCTTTTCATTGGCCTCGAGGATGCCGCGGGGATGGTTCATCATGTAGACCTCGCCGGCCAAGAGCTCGAGCAAATAGAGGTGGTGCAGGTAATTTTGGTCGAAGGGCGGGTCTTTACGGAGCAGGACTGCGTCGAAGGACTTGAGCTCGAGCCGCTGCTCGGCCAGGACGCGATGCCAGGGCGTCTTGCCAATGCCGAGGATCTTCAACTCTTGCACGGCCGCCTCGACCGCGCGGCCCCGGCTGGAGAGTCGTTCGGGAGTGGTGGCGAAGACCCGGTGCCCCCGGCGCTGGGCCTCGTGCATGATCACCAGCGAGGTCTCGCGTTGGGGATGAAACTGCGCCAGGGGATCCGCGACGAAAAGAAGCTTGAGGCTTTTGCGGCGACGTGACATGCCCTCAAATTAACCGCAAGCGCCCAGGAGATCCATGAAAACCTTCCAGGTCCAACCCGAACAAGACACCATGCGCCTCGACCAGTTCCTGGCGCGGGCCCTCGGCGGCAGCCGGAAAAAGGCCAAACAGCTCATCGATGAGGGAAGAATTTTCTTGGCCGACCGCAAGGTGATCATTGCCTCCTGGCAGGTGGCGGCTGGCGAGACCTGGACGGTCCGGGATCCCGGCGAGACCGCGGTTCCGCGCCGCGAGCGTTACCTCAAGGTCTATTTTGAGGATCCCGACATCCTGGTCGTGGAAAAGCCGCCCGGCGTGGCCTGCGAGCGCACCGCCCAGACCCTCACCTCGACCCTGGTCGACGACATCAACGATTACCTGCGCCGCGCCCATCCCGAGATCGAGTACCCCTACGTCGGACTGATGCACCGCCTCGACCGCGAGACCAGCGGCGTCATGGTGTATACCCTGTCCCGCCGCGCCAACTCGCTCTCCGACCAGTTCAAGCGCCATACCGTGGTGCGGCGTTATCTGGCCCTCGTCGAAGGTCCCGTGAAAAAGATGGAGGGCACCATCGATTCCGTCTTGGTGAAGGATTTGGAGGCACGGGGCAAAAAAATGAAGGCGCTCGGTGGAGGAAAAGGCAGGCAAGAAGGCCGGGCGGTCACCCATTTCCAGGTGATCGAGAGGTACCCCAACGCCACTTTGGTCGAGGCTAGGCTCGAGACCGGGCGAACGCATCAAGTGAGGGTGCACCTGGCCAGCTTGGGGCACCCCGTGATCGGGGACAAACTCTACGGCAGCAAGATACCGGCGCCGCGTCATGCGCTGCATGCCTCTTATCTGGAGTTTCGGCATCCCATTTCTAACAAAAAAATCCATTTCAAATCGAAGCCACCGAAGGATTTCCAAAAGTTGATGGAAAACCTACGGGCGAAGAGCGCGGGATTGAAAGGTCGATTCAAATGATCGAAGGTTTTCGGCATCCCTTTGATCCAATATTTTATTTTTTGCATTGACGGCAGGTTCTTGTCTGCTATTTAGGCGGCGGGCTCATCCGGAGTCTTCTCTCTGGATGTTTAGGACAATCACACAATTGGTTTGCATGTATTGCGTGAGGAGGCATTGTGTCGCTTGTTCGCCGTTCTTTTCCTTTTCTTTCCATCTTATCGCTGTTTTGTCTTTTGGTATCGGCAGAGGCCTTGGCGGCCGACTGTGCCGTCACCAATCCAGGCGATAGCGGGGCTGGTACCCTTCGTAATTGCCTCGATGCCGTAGCGACCGTCGATGGAGATGTCATCTCCATCCCGGCTATGACAGTCCAGATTACTTCGGGCCAGCTGAACATCACCCATCCCCTTACCATTCAGGGAGCCGGGGCTGCCGATACCATCATTGATGGAATCGGGAACGGAACGGCGAGGTTATTCAACATCCTCACTAACAGTTCGGCGGCTGTGAGGATGCAGGATCTGACGGTTCAGCGGGCTCATGCAAACGTGTCTGGGGCGGGTATCTATGTCGCCGGCACCGGGGCTTTTGAACTTGTCGACAGCATCGTTCGAGAGAATGAATCGAATATTTCCGGTACCGCACTTGCCCAGGGGGGCGGCGGAATTTATGTGGGAGATAGCGCCTTGCTCAACTTGCAAAACAGCGAGGTTCGCGACAACTCGGTTGTCGGCAATGCTTCAGGAGCTGGTATCCTCTCTACTTCTAACCTGTTGGTGGTGAATTCACTGATTTTTGGAAATGACGCCATGGACACCTTGGCGGGTACTGCGGGTATCGATAGTCAAGGCGCAGCGCAAATTCTATTTACCACCTTCGAGAAAAATAACGGGCTACTCGGCGGGGCTGGACGATTTTCGGGAGGCATCTTTCTGGGTTTGGACGTGCTCGATAATTCGGCGACTGCGGGCGGTGGCGGTTTGGCCATGTACGGAGATTCTGCCCTAGGCCAAAGCTACCTCATGGGCAACCGTGCAACCGACGGTAACGGTGGAGGGATTTATGCCTGTGGCGACAGTGTCCTGGTCGAAAACACGACTCTCGAGAGGAATTACGCGCAGGACGGCGGTGATTTAAACGGCGGCGGTGGCGGCGGTATTTTCAACTGCGGAGCATTGCAGTTGCAGAACGTTACCCTGTTTAAAAACGAGGCCCAAGCGGGGGGCGGCGGGATTGAGAATGACCTCGACGCCTCGGTGTCGATCTTCAACAGCAGTATTTTTGCCAACACCGCTGACTCCGACAACGGCGGCGCCATGGCGGGAGACGGCGGCGGAATATTCAACGATTCCGGAGCCACTCTGACTTTGGTGAATTCAATCCTCGCCGGCAACGGAGACTTATCGGGAGGAGGCAATGATTGCCGGAATTTAGGCTCCTTGGGAGCCCAAGGAAAAAATATTCTTCAAGACTCCGTTGGTTGCGAAAATATCTTTTCTACAGCCGGTGCGATTGAAAACCTAGATCCCCTGTTTGTCGGTGGTCTAGCGGACAATAGTGGGCCTTTGGCGGGCCGCGATCAATTGGTAATCATCCCTACCTTGGCTTTGCAAGAATCCAGCCCTGCGGTTGACACCGCCGATTTGGGGACCTGCCTTGAATTCGACGCTCGCGGATTTTCCCGTCCGCAAAGAGCCGGTTGCGATATCGGTGCCTACGAATTGTTGGCTCCGCCGAGCCCGACTCCTATTCCTACGCCGGCCTCGACGGACACACCGATGCCGGGAATCGGTGGGAATCCCCAAGGGCCTGGTGCAGGGTTGCCTTCGGGAAGGGTAGGTTTGGTGAGCGGAGGTGGTTGCCAGCTGAATTCCCAGAATGGTGAATTCCCGCACCTGTCCTCAGTTCTTTTGTCCTTTGGGCTGATCTTGTTTTCTGCGGGTGCCTGGCACCGGCGGCGCTCCTTGGGGGTGGAAAATCACGCTAAGATTTTTTGAGAAAGAGCTTGGCGCTCAGGCGCAGGTTCCGGCCCACCTCGAAGCCCTTGGCCTCCCAGCCCTCGATCTTCAGCAGGTCGCCGCGCCTCAGCTCGTCCAGAGCGGCGTTGGAATCGCGCCGTTCGCGGTCCAGCCGCGAGATCGTCACGCGGCCGGGCGGGCCACAGAGCACGGCCTCGGTTTTGCCGCGGGTCTGCATGCGGTTGCTGACGACGCGAAAGACGTTGCGCGACCGCTTGGCGAGAAAGGGCCAGGCCTGCTTTCGGCCCAGCAGCAAATAGGCCACCTTGAGGAAGCGGTTGTCGTTCTTGACCAGGCGGTCCAAGGCCTGGAGGTACTCGGGTTCCTCCCAATCCACGTAGAAGTGGCACCAGTCGTTGCGGGTGGCGGCGAGCATGGGGCAGACCTCGTTGTGGAGGCAGGGGGCGAGGACGGCCAGCTCCCCACCCTCGATCACATGATCGCGCAGCGCCATGAGCTCGCGCGTCGGCCGCTTCAGCGCTGGTTCCAGCAGGGCGGCGATGCCGTCAGGAGCCAAGTGCTGCTCGAGGCGGGGGCCGAGCCACTCGGCCCGCTCTTGGGCGCCCAGCTGGACCAGTTCGTTCAAGACGTGGCTCATCAGGATCAGGTCGAACTCGCCTTGGAAGCGGAAGCCGTGCAGCCACAGCGGGAAGGCGCGGATCGTCAGTCGCCGCCCTGGATCGAGGGCCTGCAATAAATTTTGCGCGTCCTTCAGGATGTTCGCGTTCTGTTCGACCAGGACCAACTCGACTTCCGCCTCGGACTGCTTCTCGCGCAAGGCCTCCAGGAAGGCCAAGCTGGCGGAGGCGGGGCCGCAGCCCAAGTCGAGCACGCGGTATTTTTGTTTTTTCCAAAATTCCGCCGGCAGCTGCTGCAAGACGCCCCGGGTCTTGGCGAAATTGATGGGCAGGAAATACAGCAGGTAGGCGGCGCGCAGCTGCGGTTGGTTCAGGTAGCCCGCTTGCAGGTTCGCGCGCTCCGCGGTGAACAGGGTTGAGAGCTGCGCGACTCCTTTGGAAAAAAACCGCAGGTCTTCGGGCCTGAAAGGCCGGTCGAGAAAGGCGGCGCGGCGGGTGCCGCGGTAGAATTCCCGCTTGAGATAGTCGAGCAAGAAGTTTTCGAAGGTTTCGGGAAATGGGATCAACATAGGCTGAGTCTTGGTCATTCGTCCTTGAGGCTGAAGCGGAGGCTAAACCGAATCGGCCCCGCGTAATAGGGAAAAGGCGCCGCGCGCCGGACGGTGGCCAAGGCCTCCTCGTCCAGCAAGCTGGAACCGCTGCTCTGCGTGAGCTTGACGTAGGCGAGGCCGCCGTCGGGCTGGATCTCGAAGCTGAGCCCGCAGACCCCCTCGATGCCTTCGGCGCGGGCCTGGTGCGGATAGCGTTTGGCCCGCGCGATCTTCTGCCGGATCTTCGCGAGGAGGGCCGAGGCCTCGCCGCCGCTGCCCGAACCGCCCGTCCCCGGGGCGCCCACCCCGCCCGGTCCCTTGCCGCCGCCGCTGCCGGCGCCTTCCCCGCCGCCCAGTCCCTCACCTTGCCCTCCTCCGGGACCGGTCTGGGTCCCGGCAGTGTCGCCTGTTCCGGGGCCGGCCCAGCCCGTCGGCGCGGCTGGGGTGGCCTTTGGCTGGGAGGCTACGGCGGGAGGTTGGGCGGGAGCGACGCGCAATTTCTCCTTGCTCCGAACGGGTTTCGCCTCAGACTCGTCCGGGTTCTTGGGATGGCCTGGGGCAACCGTTGGCTTGGCGGCACTGGGCGGCGCGGCGGGTTGGACTTGGGGAGCCGACGCCGTCACCGGCTCCGGGGCTCCTAGGCCTCCCTCGCCGCCGCTGCCGGCGCCGCCGGGGTGGAGGTTGAACCACACCACGCCGCCGCGTTCGTCCAGGGTGGCTGCCCAGCGCCGCGAGCCGAGGCTGATCCAGAGAAATAAGGCCAACAAGGCACCATGCGCCAAGATCGAGACGGTCAGGGCAATGGTCAGGCGGCGGGACATGAAATCTAAAGCTACAACTAGTCCGCCCCAGCGTCCAGCGGGGAGGGGCTAATCCAGGTCGGGAAAGAAAAAGGGCCGGCCGCTCTCGGGATCGATCCGGCGTTGCACCGGCGTGCCGAAGGCCTCGCGAATCGTCTGCGGGCTCAGTACCGCTTCCGTCGGCCCTTGGGCGCGTAGCCCGCCGTCCGCCAACAGCAGCAGGCGTCCGCAGGCGCTGGCGGCGAAATTGAGGTCGTGCAGGACCGCGAGGATGGTCAGGCCCTGTTCCCGGTGCAGGAGGCGCAACAGCCGATAGATTTCAGCCTGGTGCCGCAGGTCGAGGTGGGTGGTCGGCTCATCGAGCAGCAAGATCTTGGGCTGCTGGGCCAGGGCCCGCGCCAGCAAGACCCGCTCCCGCTCGCCGCCCGAGAGCTGCCGCACATCCCGTTCCCGAAACTGCCAGCAGTCCGTCCGCCGCATCGCCTCCTCGGCGAGGCGCAGGTCCGCGAGGCCTTCCCATTGGAAGCGCCTAAGATAGGGCGCGCGGCCCATCAGCACCACTTCCAGGGCGCTGAAGGGGAAATCCACCGTGGTCTCCTGCGGCAGTACCGAAACCAGGCGGGCGACTTCGCGGCGGGACTAATCCTGCAGGTTTTTTTCGAAGAGTTGGATCGCTCCGCCGCTGGGCCGGAGCACCCCGGCGAGCAGATTGAGCAGGGTGGTCTTGCCGCAGCCGTTGGGACCGAGGATGCCGACGAATTCCCCCGCCTCGATCTCGAGCCGCAGGTCGCGGAGCACCGAATGATCGCCGTAGCGGAGCGAGACGCCGTGCAGCGAGTAGGCCTTCATCACCAGACCCCCCGGCTGGAGGGTTTTTTGACGAGGTAGACGAAGAAGGGGCCGCCGATCAGCGCGGTCAGGACGCCCACCGGCAGCTGGGTCTGGTAATTGGCGCCGGCCAGGAGGCTGCGCGCCGCCAAGTCGGCCAACACCAGGAAGGCCGCGCCGAACAGGGCGGAGGCAGGGAGGAGCAGACGGTGGTCCGCCCCCAGCCGCAGCCGAACCATGTGCGGGATAAAGAGCCCGACGAAGCCGATCAGCCCCGAGAGGCTCACCGTCGCCCCGATCATCAGCGAGGCGGCGAAGAAGATGTGGCGGCGGAATCTTTCGACGTCGAGCCCCAGGTACTGGGCGCTCTGGTCGCCCATCGCCATCAGGTTCATCTTGCCGGCGTGCAGGTAGAGGATGGAAAAACCCAAGCAGACGAAGGTGCCGACCACGAGGATCTTCGAATAGCTCTCCGCCTCGAGGGAGCCGACCATCAAGTACCAGATGCGATGGGCCTGCTCGAAGCTGACCAGGGAATTGATGAACATGATGAGCGCGAAGCTGAAGGCGTTGAAGATGACGCCGGTGAGCAGGAGCGTATAGACGGGAAGGCGGCCGCGCTGCTGGGCGATCCAATAGATCAACAGGAGCGAGGCGAGGGAGCTGAGGAAGGCCACTGAGCTGACCCAGGTGAAGGCGAGGCCGATCGAGACCGCGACGACGCTGCCCAGGGCGGCGCCGCCCGAAACGCCCAGGATGTAGGGGTCGGCCATGGGATTGCGCAGCAGGCTTTGGAAGGCCACTCCGCCGCTGGAGAGGGCGAAGCCGACGATGAGGCCGAGCAGCACCCGGGGCAGGCGCGAATAAAACAAGATGTCGTGGTCGGGGCTCAGGCGGTCGCGCCAGGCGAGGCCCAGGTCGAGGGGGCCGCCGCCGACGAAGACCGCCAAGGCCACCGCGAGCAGGAGGAAGAGCGCCAGGGCGGCGAGCACGGCGACCATGCGGCGGCGGGTGAGGGCGGGCGGGCTCATGGGGCCTCCTACCGCGTTTGGATTTCCCGCACAACCATTGGAAATGCCTCGCGATAAGTGCCAGGCTCGGGACAAAAGGAAATTATGACGGGGGCTATTCTCAAGGAACGGCGCAGCCTGGAGCGCGAATCCGACCCGGAGCTGCGCGCCCAAGGCTATCTGCGGCTCGCGGAGCGTCTCGAGCGCGACGAGGATTTCGCAACGGCCGCGGAGCTCTATGCCCTCGTCTCGCGCGATGCGCCCGCCGCCCCGGCTCGGCTCGCCCGGGAACGGCTTGAGGTGTTGCAGGGCGGGGGCGGGTTCGGCCGCCGCCTCGAGTTCGCGATGCGCCGCATTTCCAAAGACGCGACCGATCCCCGCGTCATCCTCCCCATGTTCGCGGCCTCGACCGTCTCCGGCATCGTGAAGGCCTGCAGTTACGGCCGCCTGCTCGGCGCCGGCCCTTGGGGTGCCCGCTTCGCCTCCGGCGCCCTGGGCTTCGCCGCGGAGGTGCCGACCTTTGTGGGCAGCGCCCGACTGCTGCGCGGGTGGAACGGGGAGACCGTAGCCAACGGCGTCGGGCATGACCTGGCCAGCGCGGGTCTCAGCCTGGCCAGCCTCAAGCTGTTTGGCATGGCTGGCGATCGTTTGTCCGGCGCGCTTCGCCTCAATCTCAGCCCGATCACCATGGTGTTGGGCCTGGATGGCGCCCAGTATCTGGAAGAGCGCTGCGGGCTCCGTCCGGCGCAAGACCACGGGAGTCGCCTCGCCGAGGCGCTCTCCTCCGGCCTGGCCCTCGGCCTCGGCGCGCGCCTGGCGCGGGGCCTGCTGGGCCCCCGATTCGCCGCCCTCCAATACGAAATGGAAATGCGTTCGTCGGCTGCCCAGTTCCGCTTTGTCAGCCAAGGCAATCCCTTCACACCCTGGGCCATGGCCGTCGGCGGTCCGCTGGAGATCGGTGCTAGGCCTGCGGATTCCACCCACGAGGCGCCATCTCCTCAAGCCGCCCAAGAGGTCGAGGCGAAGCTCAAGGGCTACGTCTTGGATCGCTCCCTTTCGGAGTATCGGGCGATCAGCTCCTTGACCCTGCTGGGCGATTTGGTCCGAAATCTGGAGACGCGCTACCGTTTGTCCCAACGTCCGCCGCGGGTGCTCGACCTGGGCAGCGGCAAGGGGGTGGCGGCCCGCCAACTGAAGGCTCTGCTCGGCGAGCGAGTCCGCGTCGAGACCCTCGACCGCTACCCGCTCGGCGAGCCCGCCGATGCACACCACCGCGGGGTTTGGCCCCGGACGGAGCTGGAGGGCGAGTACGACGTCATCCTCTCCATCTTCGGGCCCCATGCCCATCACCAGGGAGACTTACTGCCGATGCTGGAGAAGGCCATCTCCCGCTTGGCGCCGGGCGGGGAATTTGTCGCTGTTTTAAAGCTCTCCGCCCTGATGCATCCCCATGCCGCTCCGCTGCGGTCTCTGGAAAATTTTTCCACGGTGCGGGCGGCCTTGGAACGCGGCCTGGCCCTCCATTTGGAGCGAGGGGCCGATGCCCCGCTCTGGTACGCCCGGCGCCTCGATGGGCGCACCCCGCCTCCCTTGAATGAAGTCCTCCAAGCGAGGCCGGAGCCCGTGGGGGCATCCGAATACCTGGGGAGGCGAACGAGGCTGACCGTGAATTTCGCGGGGCAGACCCTGGGCTTGAGCGACTTGGCCGCGGACCGTCTCGTCCGTCACCTTAAATCCCTGGGCCTGCCGGCGGATCCGGAGGCCGGCGCCGCCTTCGCGCAGGGCTTGCTGGAAGACTTTCGCTCGGCCTGGTCGCTCCGCATCGGGCGCGAGCCGCGCCTCCATGAGGTACGCCAATGGTTGGAGGGAGAGGAACCCAGCGCCCTCTGGCAGCGGACCCTGCTGGTCGAGGCCTTGCTGCGTTCTCCGGCCTTGCTGAAGAGGGGCGGCGGCGCGGCCTTGGGCCTCGGGCTGGGGATAGCCACCTTGCTGGAATCTCGGATCGCGCAGGCTGCCCCCTCCGCCGGGGAGGGGATTTGGTCCGTCTTCCAAGCACATCCCGTCTTGACTACCTCCGCCCTCGCCCTCTTTGCGGTGGGAGGATTCGAATTATATCGGGCCTACCGCCGGTTTCGAACCCAAGCGCCCCGTGAAGACCGAGAGACCCCGACCACTTTCGAATACCTCGCGAATTTGCCCGCCGCGAACGACGTGGAAGAAGAAAAGCCCGTCGAGACGGAGAAGGGCTTCAACGCCTACGATTACCTGGAAACCCTGCCCTCCGGCTGGGTCGGGCGCCGGCGCCGCGAGATCGAGCGTTGCCTGGCCGATCCCAACCAAGACCTGGAGCGGCGGGAATACGCGGTGGAACGCCTTGTGCGCCAGGTGATCCACCTCAAGTTCTCCCCCGCGGAATCCCTCGCGGCGGTGCGGCTGCTCTGGGACCTCTCCTTCGATAAGCGCCTGGGCCAGGCCTTCCGCGAGACGACTTTCATGGTCTACCGAAGCATCTTGGGCCATCCCCGGCATTTTCCGGCGGGCGCCTCCCAGGTCTATCGCGAGGCGCTTCGGTTGCGGCATATCTTTTCGGATCCCGCCTATTCTAAGGAAAAGCGGGTTCAGGCCGCGGATGCCTACGGCCGCTTGGCCGAGTCCTTCGACTTGGACAACTCGGTCGGCTTAGGCGAGGCGCGCATGGGGCGCAAGGCCCTGGGGGAATTCCTTAAATCCGGGGAGCTCAAGCCCGGGACGCGGGCCTATTTTTACGTCAACGGCCCCAAGTTGGAAGTCGAGGAAAGGATGCGTCGGGCGGGGATCCTCGCCGACGTGGAGGAGCATTGAGCTATGCCGACTCCTGGCCGGCCGCTCGCGCCTCCAGTTCGGCCCAGCGCCGGTACAGGGCTTCGATCTCCCGTTCCGCTTCCGCCAAGGCCGCGCTTAGCTCCAACAGGCGTTGCGCGTTGCTGAGATTCGCGGGCGTCTCGCTCTCCGCGCGCAGGGCGGCGGCCTTCGTCTCCGCCTCATGGATGCGGGCCTCCATCCCGTCGAACTCGCGTTGCTCCAGATAGCTGAGCCTTTTCTTTTTTTCCGGGACGTCGCGCTTGGCGGGCCGGGGTTCGGCAGGTTTTTCGGAGGGGTATTCGAGGGCCGCGTGCCAATCTTCCCATTGCTCGAGGGAGGCGAAGGCGACGATCTCTCCCTCGGCGGAAGAGCCTTGGGGACCGAAGGCGAGGATGCGGTTACAGACTTCGTTGAGGAAGTAGCGGTCATGGCTCACCAACAATACCGCGCCGGGGAAATCCTTCAGGCAATCCTGCAGGATCTCCAGCGTCGCGATGTCGAGGTCGTTGGTGGGTTCGTCGAGCACCAGGAGATTGGCGGGGCGCAACATGAGTTTGGCGAGGAGCAGCCGGCTTTGCTCGCCGCCGCTGAGCCGGCCCACCGGCATTTCCAATTGCTCCGGGCGAAACAGGAAGCGATCGAGGTAGCCCCGCACATGCACCGGCCTGCCGCGGTACTCCACCTGGTCGCCGGCCGGGCAGAGCGACTTCCACAAGGTGACCTTGGGGTCGAGGCTCTCGCGGTTTTGCTCGAAATAGGCCGCTTGCAAGGAGTCCGAGACCTCCACCCGTCCCGTATCCGGCGGCTCTTGGCCCAGCAAGACCCGGAGCAGGGTGGACTTGCCGCAGCCGTTGGGGCCGAGCAGGCCGATGCGGCTCTGCGGGGTGATCAGCAGGTCGAAGTTGGCGAAGAGTTTCCGTCCGCCCAAGGCCTTGGAGACGGCCTTGGCCTCGATGAGTTTCTTGGGCCGCCTTTCCTCCGCGGCGAAATCCAGCCCCACCGCTCGGCTGCGGCTTCGGCTCTGTAATTCGTCCAGCTCCTCGCCGATTTCCCCGGCGCGCTGGATGCGGGCCTGTTGCTTGGTGCCGCGGGCCTTGGGGCCGCGGCGCAGCCATTCGGTCTCGCGGCGCAGGGTATTCTGCAAGACGGCCTCGCGGCGTTCCTGGGCGGCCAGCAGTGCGGCCTTGGCCTCGAGATAGTCGGCATAGCTCCCGGGCACGCTCAGGATTCCTTCGGGCAGGGCGGGATCGAGCTCGAGGATGCGGGTGGCGATGCGCTGCAGGAAGAGGCGGTCATGGGTGATCGTCAAGGTGGCGAAGGGGGCGCGAGCGAGCAGGGCCTCGAGCCAGAGGATGCTCTCCACATCGAGATGGTTGGTGGGCTCGTCGAGCAGCAGCAGGTCGGGGTCCTTCACGAGCTCGCGGGCCAGGGCGACGCGCTTCTTCCACCCGCCGGAGAGCTCGGCGACCGGCGATGCGGGCCCCACCCCCCGGGAGCCGTCCAGGGAGAGCTTGGAGAGCCATTCTCCAAGCCGGGCGGAGAATTCCTCCTCATGGCAATCCCCAAAATCGCCGCGGACGGCGGATTCGACGCTGGCCCCCGGCGGAAAGTTCGGGACCTGATCCAACAGGCCCACCTTGAGTCCGCGCTGCAAGGAAAGGGTCCCGGCATCGGGGGAGGCGAGTCCCGCCAAGAGTCGCAGCAGGCTGCTCTTGCCCGCACCATTGGGTCCGATCAGGCCGACGTGTTCCCCCGCCTCGATCGAGAAGTTTATTTCGCTAAAGATGGTGCGGGCCCCGTAGCAAAGCCGCAGCCCTTGGGCGTTGAGCAGCAAAGACATGGGGAGGGCCTAGCAGAAAGGCTCGACTCGCTGCCAGGGCTTCCTCGAAGGTGCCGCAGGGGAATTTTTGTTATTTTAAAGTTAAATATTACAAAAAAATAACCAAATTGTATCTATTGGGAGAGAACAAAATTATAATATATTGATTTTATTATATTTTTAATATGGCCCATGACTTGCAATTGTTTCCGTTGCAAAGGTTTTTAAGGGGATGTCATGGACACCGATTTTGAAATGCTCCAGTCGCTGCTCGAAGAGGCCGCCGCCCAAATGCCCGAGCCGGAGTTTTTTGAGGCCTATTCGGAATTTCAGGAAGCCACCCCCTGTTCCGCCCTCGCGGGACTGCAAAATGCCAGACAGGCCTATTGTTCGGAATGGCAGCGGAAGCTTGACATGACGGAGCTAAGCTCTGAAAATTTTTTAAGGGTGCCCCAGCATCACAATGAGTTTTTTGTAGGTTCTTTGCAGTATCAGGATGGTCTGAAAGGGAAGCTCTCATTCTTTAAGGGTTTTTGCTGACGACGCAGCCTGGTGGTTTCGATCATTTTTTCTAAGGAGGATCACAATGGATACTAGTAAAGTTAGCGGAGCTCGCGGAGCCAGCGGTACCCAAGAGGCTTCGAAGGCAAAAAATAAAGAAGCGGCCCAGGTTGGGAAGGGCTATATCACGGCCAGTAGCGCCGAAGGCCTGGCGGGTTTGCAAAAGATGGGCCCCAATGCCGTCACGGCCTTCTCCGTGGGAGGCGAGGTCCGCTTCGTCTCCGCAGGGGATGCCGCCAACAAGTATGAAAAACACCTGAAGAGCACCGGTACCCCCTATGCGAAATTGACGCCGGACCAATTCAAGGCAATCACCTGGGGAGGCAAAAAGGCCTCGGTGGGTGCCAATGTCCAAGAGTCGAGGGGCGGTCGCGGCAAGCCCACCGCTCAGGGTGCGAGTCCTCAGGGGGTCGCGGGCGCCCGGGGCCCTGGGAAGGCCAAGGCAAGCGAAGCGCCGAAGGAAGCCGAAAAGCCCTCGGGTCCCCCGAGCGGTCGGGTAAGCGGCGAACACCGCGTGCGCACCCCCCTAAAAAACATTGCCCCCAGCGGCGAGCGGCTTGCCAAGCATTAAGAGGTTGCTGAGGAAAGACTTATTTTGAAACCGTGGTGAACCCGGGCAATAAATGCCCGGGTTCACCACGGGATATCCTAAGCCGCGCAGCAGGCCCGGCGACGGAGATTCGCCTTTTGCCCACTTGAACCCGCCAGAATGAGTCCGGTTTCCTTCACCGCCCAAAAATCTTCGGGTCACGCCAATTCGCCTGAGACAGTCTGGCCCAATCGCCGGTGTTTTTTCAGCAGCCTGTTAAAAGTCGGTTGGGAGCTAAGGTTTCTGGGCCGGAGGAGAAAGCTCTTGGTATTTCGTGAGGGCCCAATTCCGCAGGTATTCCTGGCCCGTCTCTTTGGCGACGAAAAATAAATTGTTATACGAATCCCGGTAATTGGGATTCGCTGCGATCGAAGCCAGCAGATACCTTTGGGCCGTCCCCCAATCCTTTTGTTGCAATCGAAAGAAGGCCTTGTTGAAAAGGCTGAGATAATTTTTGGGGGAGAGGTTAATGGCCAGGTCGACGTAAGCTTCGGCGAGTTTCGGGTCTTTGCTGCCAGCCGCCTTCAAGTTGTAGTAATAAACCAAGACCTCGACTTTGGAGACGGGCGCCCAGATTTCGTCCGGAGCCAAGGCGCCAAAATAGCCGTATTGGATGTCGGCCATCCTTTCAAAGGTCCCCGTGGCTGGGTTTTTAATCCCAATCCTCAGGTGGTCGACGATATCCCCTGATTTATGTTGGTAAAGGTAGATGGGGGTGATTTCCAGATCCGGCATCTCCTGCCGCATGGCCATCATAAAGAGGACGGAGAAATCAAAACAGGTGGCCAATCGTTGTCGAAAGACATCCCGCAGGCTGCGTTGCGGACCTCCCTGAACGGGATCGAAACTCAAGCCAAATCCATCTTGGCTTTGCGGCCTGATCAAGGCCTGAAAAAAACGTTCGGCGAAAGCCAGTTGGTAGGCGAAGGAACCTACCGGATGCCGGGCTTCCTGGATCAGGCCTTCGCGAATGAGCTTCCCCTGGGCCTCGATCCAATCCCGTAAATTTTTGTCTTCCAGGGTGCTGGGATCCAGATCGTCGGCGATCCAGGGGATTTCGAGTTTTCCCTGCAGGTAGGCGAAAAATTCGGGATTTTTTTCTCCGAGGAGAATGGCCCTTTGATAGACCTCCTGGGCTTCGTTGCTGCGGTTGATGCCCAGCCGCTGTTGCCGTGGCAGGGATTTCCCCCCGACTTTCACGAAGTGCGTTTCGAGATAGCCGACGTTGATTTCTCCTGGGGCGATTTTCCAAGTTCTTTTTGCGTCGGTAAGGTCTTGGCAGAGCATGGTTGCCAAGGAGTCCTTGGGAAAGTTGCAGTGGAGCGTCATGAAATTCCCCCGTGTGCCAAACGCTCTACCAGGGTGCCCCCGGCAAAGAATGGAAGTTGTGCTTATCGGAAGGTTATTCGGCTGGCAAAGGGAATTGTTTCCGCAAATGTTCTCGCCAAGGAGATCTCTGCGGCGTCTTTCGAAAAACCGCAGTCGCCGATATTCCGTTCGCGCAAAAGCTCTTCAACAGCAAATCTCGAGGACACCTAATTTTTACCCGTCCTTCCTGCCCCAGCGTCCCTTTGCCCGCCAAGATGTCCTGACTCTCTAAAAAACCCGGCGCACCCCAGGTAATTCCTACTTTGTAAACAAAGGGTTCCACTTGTGCTTCGGGGCGCCGAAAGGAATTTTTTCCACCCGAAAAATACAATGGAAAAATCAGCGCTTACAGCATCCGCGCCTTGGCATCTGGCTTGCAAAACCAAGGGACGGCGGAAGCGAGGTCCGGATTTTCGAATTTTGGATTCCGACTCGGGCGCACACCGGATGGGGCCTCGCTTCCGCCAGGGATCGTATTGGTTTTCGGGGGTGTTTGTCGGGAGTGTTAGGGATAGCTCGGCCCGCTCGCCTCCTTTTCCATAACCTGCATTTTCCAGGAGGCACCGATGACCCCGCCTATCGCTCCAAGCGGCAGCCCTGCCGTACCCCTTCCCCTACCCGTTGACGATCCCCAGGCCCCCGGCAAGTCGGGCCCCGAAGCTTCTCCCAAGATGCCCTTTCAAGGCAGCCATGTCCTCGAGGGCATCCTCAAAAAGACGGGACGGGTGCCGACCCATCCTCTCACCGCGCAGCCGCCGCAGCCGGAGGGCCCCTCGTCGAAAGAGGTGACCCCCGACCAGGCGAAAAAGGCCGAGAGCTTCCGGCGCAAGGGAGACGAATACTTTAAAAAAGAGAATTTCAAGAAGGCCTTGGGATATTACCAAAAGGCCCACCAGACCAATCCCGGCGACGTGCGCATCCTGCTGAGCCTCGCCAAGGCGGAGCACGCCACCGGCGACCTGTTCCAGGCCCATGACCATTATAATGAGCTGCTCCTGCTGGATCCCTCCTTGCTGCAGGTCCGGGCCCTGCGCACCGACGCCAACCTTTCCGTTTTGGCGCAGATGAAGCAGATCATGCCTCGGGTGCCGAAGGAGAAGCAGGCCGAGTTCGTGAAGACGGTCCAAATCTTACAATTGGAATTGGGCCTGGACCGAGCCGCCTTGCTGGCGCACAACGCCGACAAGGAAATAGAAGGGCTGAAGGCCGCGGAACAGGGCTTGGCGAAGCTGCACGGCAAATCCAAGGCCGAAAAAGAGAAGGCCTGCCAGCAGCTCCTGGGAATGGCCATGGAAACTTTAGATCTGGCCCAGTTGCCCCCGCTGGACCCCAAAGACGCGAAACTGATCCCGGAAAAACTCGGCATGCTCGCGAAGGAGGTCTTCGGGGTTCTCGCGAGGTTCGCCAAGGCCGACAACGACCCCGCCCTGCAAAGGCTCGCGCCGCTCTTCGAGGCCTATCAGGCCTTGACCGACGGCCGCACCGAGGACGCGGTGAAGGCCTTCGAGACCGTCCGTGAACAGGGCCTCAAGCTCCTGGGCGATGGCGACGCCGCCAAGGGCGAGAAGGCCCTGCTCGAAAAACTGGAGAAGGCGGGCAAGTCCATTGCCGCGAAGGACGGCGCCTCGGCGGAGAAGATCTTCCAGGAGGAAATTCCCCCGGGCTTGGCCGACGCCTACGGTTTTCTCAAGCAGTACGAGGGCGAGAAGACCCGCATGGCCAGCCTGGTCGCGACCAATGCCTGGGAAGAGGAGATCTCCAGCCGCTACACCGCCTCGGCCAAGGACGCGAACGGCTTTTGGGGCCAATTCGGCCAGGCCTGGGACATCGCCAATAGCCAGGACACCAGCCTCGACAAGCTGGCCAAGGAAGAGCGCAAGGAGCTCGACTTGCTGGCCGCCGTCCGCAGCCGCCTCGCGCTTGGCAAGTCCGTCAATATCGAGGGCGCCCTGAAGGACATCGTCGCGACCGAATCGGGCGACCTCAAGGACCGCGCCGCCGCCTTCCTGGCGAAGCTGGCGAGCGGGAGCGACACCGGCAGCCTGCCGGTCCTGAAATTGATCCGACTGAGCGGACAGGCCAAGCTGGATACCGGCACGGCGGATACCTTGTTGAGCTCGGCCGACCTGATCGGCACCTTCGGCGCCTGCCCCAAAACGCGGTCCGCCATTTACGGCACGGTCTCCATCCTGTCCGGCGATCCGGGACGCCGGGCCACCGCCGAGGCGGCCCTGAAAAAGCTGGAGAATAAATAAAATATCTTGCCTTCTGGAGTCGGCGAAGCAATTCCTCTGGGGAGAATTCCAAGGAGGATCCATGCTTCGCCGACTCTTGACTTTTCTTTGCCTGACGACCGCCCTGGCCGCCTGCGGGAGCGGGAGCCCGCCGGATAATTTCCTTTTGGGAGTGTCCCTGCTCAGCCCCCAGGCCTTGGTCGCGGTGGGCAGCCAGGGGCGGATCTTCACCAGCGCGGACGGCGGCCAGACCTTCCAAGCCCAGACCAGCGGCACGACGCGGGACCTCTCCAAGGCGCTCTACTTTTCCGCGACCCAGCTCTTCGCGATCGGACAAAAGGGCACCTTCCTCACCAGTTCCGACGGAGGGGTCACTTGGGTCCAGCAAAAGACCAATATCGGGGATGATCTCCACGACCTCCAGTTTTTGGACGCGAACAGCGGTTATGTGGTGGGGGACAACGGCCTAATCCTCAGAACCGCGGACGGCGGAGTCAGCTGGGGCGGCGTCAACCTGCCCTCGGGGGTCGTGCTCAATGCGATCTCTTTCGCCAATCCCAACGAGGCTTGGGTGGTGGGAGGCGCGGGCAGCATCTACCGGACCTTCGACGGCGGGAAGAGTTGGGGCATCCAGGCCAGCGGCACCCAATCGCTGCTCTGGGACGTGGTGGCCTTCGACCCCCAAACCGCCATCGCCGTGGGCGACAGCTCGGCGATCTTGCGGACCACCGACGGCGGCGCCAGCTGGCAGAAGGTCCAGCTGGGCGTCTTGGCCAACCTGCGCCAGCTCTTCTTCCAGCCGGACCATTTGAACGGGATCGTGGTGGGGCAAAACTTCATCGGGCGCACCGCCGACGGGGGCATGACCTGGCAGGACATTACGCCGGCGGGGGATAATTTGGACGGTTTCGAAGGGGTTTCTTTCGTGGGAAACAGCGGCGTGGTGGTGGGAGACAACGACGTCGTGCTGCGCAGCGACGACTTCGGCAACAGCTTCTTGCCGCTCAACCTGTAATTTCCGATTTCAACAGCCTCTTAGGGAATGGAGCTCATGGCTTCAGCCTTGGGTGGCCTCCAAGGAGGGCTCATCCCGCAACCGCAGGGGTTTGCCCGGCTTGTGCAGCTTCATGTTGAGGAGCTCGACGAACAGTGAGAAGGCCATCGCGAAGTAGATGTAGCCCTTGTTGACGTGTTGGCCGACCCCCTCGATGGTCAGCATCACGCCGATCAAGAGCAGGAATGACAGGGCCAGCATCTTGAAGGTGGGATGCTGCTCGATGAAGCGGCTGACCGCCCCCGCGAATAGGATCATCACGCCCACCGCCAGCACCACGGCGGCGATCATGATCTCGACGTGCTTGGCCATGCCCACGGCGGTGATGACCGAGTCGAGCGAGAAGATGATGTCGAGGGCCAGGATCTGGACGATCACGGCGCCGAAGGAACGGGCCTTCGCCCCCTGTTCCGAGTGTTCCGCGCCCTCCAATTTGTCGTGGATCTCGTAGGTGGCCTTCGCGATCAGGAAGAGGCCGCCCACCAACAAGATCAGGTCGCGCCCGGAAAAACCGTGCTCGAAGAGCTCGAACAAGGGCTTGGTGAGGCCCATGACCCAACTGATGCCGAGCAACAGGAGGATCCGCATCCCCATGGCGAGCAGGAGTCCAAGGCGCCTCGCCTTGCCTTGTTGACCCGATGGCAGCTTGCCGGTGAGGATGGCGATGAAGACGATGTTGTCGATGCCCAGGACGATCTCGAGGCTGGTGAGCGTCAGCAGGGCGACGAGGTTTTCCGCGGAAAAGAGTTCGGCCATGGGCGCAAAATATCGGGAGCGGGGGAATCGTCAAACAAAATCAGTTTTTTCCAAAATAGTCCTTCACCGGGTCTTGCAGCCAAAAGATGAGCAGCGGCACCGAGATCGGGATGAAGCAGGGGCTGCTCATGCCCAGACAAATCAAGATGATATGGTAGGTCCAGGCGCCGGGGCTCCGGGGGAGGAAAAAGGAGACCAGGAAGAGGACGGCCAGACTGAGGCTGGTGAAGGCGAGGAAGGCCAGGTAAGCCAGTCCCAACCAGGGCGGGAGGTCGGGATCGGCGTGGGGCAGCCATTTTTTCGAGAAGAGGAGCAGGGCGCCTAGGATCAAGACCAGGGATACGTAGAGGACGGTCATTAGGACCGTGTAGACGCGGTACCAGACGAGGGCGCCGGGCTTGGGACTGGGACTCATGCTCATGTCCCCCTCGGGTGCAATAGCTGGAAGATTTCCTTAAAGGTCTCCGGAAGGCTGGGCACCGCGCGCATCTTTTCGATGTCCAGTTCGTAGACGCGCCCGTTTTTCACCGCGGGGATGGAGGGAAATTGCCGCCAAAAGTCCTCCCGCCCCTGGCGCGCGGCCGGCGAGTTCTCGGAGCCCATCGCGAAATCCAAGATCACCTCCGGGGCCGAACGGATCAATAATTCCGTCGTGTAATACGGGTATTTCAGGCGGCTCTGGCGTGCGACGTTCTCGGCGCCCACGTAGGGTCCCGCCTCATCGAAGAAATTGCCCCCGCCGGCGACCACCAGCGGTTGGTAGCCGACCACATAGAGCACCTTGGTCTTGGGGAGTGGCGCCGCGGCCGCCCGCAGCTCGGCTAATTCGGCGGCCATCTTGGCGGTCATCGCCCGCGCCGCCTCCCGCCGCTCGAGCAGGGCGCCGAGCGCTTCGATGGAGCGCATGGTCTGCTCGAGGGTCCCGAAGCCGAGCGCGGCGATATCGAAGCCGAGGGATTTGAGCCTTTCCACCTCGCGAGGGGAGCTGTCCTCCCGGCTCCCCAGGGTCAAGACCGTGACGCCGCGATCGATCAGGAACTGCACCTCTTTCTGGGAGCCGTTCTCGACGGTGCCCAAGACAAGGTCGGGTTGGAGGCGGAGGATCTCCTCGGGGAAGGCCTTGACGTAGTCGGCGACCTTGGGGAGCTTTTTGGCCTCCTCCGGCCGCTTGCACCATTGCGTGACGCCGACTACTTGGGGGCCGGCCCCGAGCGCAAAGAGGATTTCGGTCAAGTTGGGCTTGAGGGAGACGATGCGGGAATAGGCGAAGCCCGGCCGGGGCAGCCACCAGGCGATCGCGATCAGGAGGAGCCAAGGGGCTCCGCATTGCTTAAGCGAGGTTTTCCTCACGCGGGGCGCCCATTTCATCCAGCCATTTTTCGAAAATCTTGTCCTGGGTTTCTAGGAAGAAGACCATGCCCTGGATCTCGGCCTTGTCGTCGCTCCGAATATCCCGGAGCAGGGCCTGGGTGCGCTGCCGCAACCGACGAATCTCGGCGATGCAGGCCTCAGGCAGCAGGTCGCGGGTGAAGAGCTTGTCGCGGTCGAGGTAGATGGAGACGAAGCGCTGGTAGACCGCCAAGATCTCCGCCAGCTGCTTGTGCTCGACATTGCTCTCCCGCAGCCTCCGTTGCGCCTCGGCGAAATGGGTCTCGGCCTGGGCGTAATCCGCGCGGCTCAAGGCGAGCTTCCCGTACATAAAGTGGGGCTCGGGGGCCTCGGGGTGCTTGTCGGCGAGGCGGTTGAGCAGCCGGGTGGCCTGGTCGGCCTGGCCGTATTGGCTCAAGGCCCGCGCCTTCATCATCAGCACCTCGCTGGAGCCGCTCAGGCGGAAGGCGAGGTCGTAGAAGCGGATGGCACCCGGGACCTGCTGCAGTTGTTCCAGTTTGTTGCCGATGCTCTTGAGGTACTCGGCGACGCGCGATTCCCGGTCTTCAATGCGCAGTTCCGGGACGGTCTTGTCTTCGAAGGTGTCGATCGGGGAGGCGAAGGAGATGCCCTCAAGGTTGGCGGGCAGGGCGGACTTGAGCTGGTCGATATCTTCCTCGGCGATCCGAGGGGTGCTCAGCTCGACGCATTTTCCGCGGGACCGATTGTAGATAAAGATAGAAGCCATGCGCTTAGGAAATTCCCACCGAACATTTGCTTGTACAGAGAACACCCCGCGTGCCCAGGGCGACTAACCCTTCTGTACGCCCTTGTCAACCCTGGACGTAACCGAAAGGTTACTCTCTCGCCGAGCCGGCCCTGTTCTCCTCCGTACCCCCGGCGCTGCGATGCGTCAAGGGCTGGGAGGGGCCAATTTTAATTATCGGCGGTTTTGGGTTTTTGGTTCGGGCCGGCTAGGGCCGGCTGCGAACCTTCAGCAATTGGGGGCCTAGCCCGAAAAAGTAATCCCCCCCAATCCGCAATCCGTCGCTCAATCCGATTCCGTCGGCGGTATTGGGGTCCAGGGTCAGGGCCGGTCCGCTGAGCCCGTCCGAGAGCGCGACGGGGTAGACCCGGCCGTCGTTGAAATTGGCCACCAGGGCGGAGCTTCCGTCGCCGCTGAAGCTCAGGTTCGGGAAGAAGATCCGGCTGCCCGAGACCCCCGCCCCGGCCAGGGAAATTTCCCGGAGACCGCTGCTCACCAGGTCCACGACGAGGAGGCCTCCGCTGTTGTCGGCGGTGGGCAGGAGGGCAAACCTCCCGTCGGGGCTGATCGCCAATTCCCCCGAGACCCCCGCGCCCCGCCGGCCCAAGGGGATGCTGCGAAGCCGCTCGTGGCTCAGCGGGTCGAAGACGTCGAGGAAGCCGTCGGTGGAGGCGGCGCCGTAACGGTCGATGGCGCCGCTGCTCACCACCAGGAGCCGCCCCGCCGAGCTGCCCACGGAAGTAGGGTTATATCCGGAGGTGCTCAGCACCCCAAAATTTCCGGTTCCGATCTGGTAGGCCAGCACCGTCCCGGGTTGGTAATCGTCGTGGACGACGTCGTAATTGGAAGTGGCGACGAAGATTTGGTCGCCGAGTTCGACGAGACCCTTGGGAAAGGCCGGTTGGATTGCGCTCAGGCTCCGCCCGCGGGAAGAATGTCCCGAGGTGGGGATCGAGGCGGGAAAGGCGTGGTGGGATTCGCTCGACTCCGCGGGGTTCACCACCGCCAAACCGGGACTTTGGTGGGTGGTGATGTAGATCTCGCCGCCGCTGCCGTGCAGCAATTGGTCGGGAGCGTAGCTCAGGGGGACGATGGAGGTCGCGACGCCGGATCGGGCGGCATCCCAGGAGAACAGGTGATGGTGGTTGCTGACGTAGTTGGCGCAGACCCCCAGCCCCTCGTCGAGGTCCGTGACCATGCCCTGCGCCCCGCAAGGGGTGGTGTCGTGAACTTCAAAACCCGCCAGGCGCAGGGGGCGAGGGCCGGTGGCGTCGGTGCCGCCGTCGCCGCCGCCGTTCCCGGCTTCGGAGCCCAAGGGAGGGTGTTCGCTGCAGCCGGCGGGGAGCAGGGCCCAGAGGCTGTAGGCCAGGGGATTTCCAAAGTCAGGGCCGGAGTTTGAGCTCGGGGGCGGGGGATTCCCAAAGGCGTTGCGCAGCAGGGCCCGGCGGAATTCGGCGCTGTCCCGGATCCAGGGCGGCGGGAGTGGCTCCGCGGATTCCAAGGGGGGAGTGGCCCTGACGAAGGCCGGGGCCTGCGCTTCGGAGGCCGGGGAAATATCCTTGGGAGCTCGGCAGACCTGATCCGAGAGGTCGAGTCGGGGGCGTGGCGCGATGCAGAAGTTTGGAGACATCTCTTTCTCCTTCACAAGGTTTGGTGGATGAAGCTGACGGCGTCCAAGTCAAAGCCGGCCGAATTGCCCCCGCCTCCGCTGCCCAGATCCCGGATCCGGACATAGCGTGCCCAGGGCAGACCCAAGGACTCCAAATCGAAGGCATCTCCCCCCGCGGCCGCGGGATCGGTGGGGTCAATGGCATTGAGCTCCGGATTGGCGAGGACGGGATGGACCCCGGCGCAGCCGGGATAAAATGCGTCTCGGTTTCCGCTGGCGCAGGGAAAGGCGAAGAACTGAAGGCCGTCTTGGCTGACCGCGACCTCCCCCGGCTCCGCGAAGGGGGCTTGGGGATTGCCGCCGGCGTAAAAGGCGTTTTCGAAGACGATCAGGTCGGGACCGGGCCCGTTGAAAAAGGGCGTCGCCGATTTCAAGACGATGTCGCCGCCAATGCCCAGGGACAAGACATCGAAACTGCCGGTCTGCAGGCCGCCGCCCTTCGGAGGACCCAGCACCACCTCGGGAAAGCGGTCGGAGCCGAAGCCGGCATGGCTGCCCGGATGAAAGGCGACGACCTCATCGGCGAAGGGATCGGAGGGAAGCGGCGTCGGCCAGGCACTAGGCGTTGGTTGGGGTATGGGGGAGGGGAGGGCCGTGGGCGTGGGGCTGGGCGTCGAGGTAGGGCTCGGCGTTGGCCTCGGGGTCGGCGGAGGTGTGGGCGAGGCGCTCGGCATAGGCGTTGGATTCTCCGGGGGTGTCACGATCGGCGGGTCGCTGGGACGGGGTCGGGACAGGTCGACTTGGACGCGCAGGGCGACCTCCCGATTCCCCGCATGGGCGCGGATTTCGAATTCACCCGCGCCCACCAGGCGGAGTTCCCCCGGACTGAGAAAGACGCCCTTGCCGGTATCGGAGGAAAACCAGACGGCGATTTCTTCCTCGCCCACGCCGTGCAGTTCCAGCGGGACCTTTTCGCCGACATAGACCCCCGAGATCTCGGTCAGGGCCTGCGCGCCGTTGCGGGGAAAGAAGGCAAGGGCCTCCCCGGGGATGCCGCTTGGGGCGGCGCCCGAATTGGCGGGGCCCTTGGGGGGGAAGGCGAAGTCGCCATTCCCGCAGGCAGGGAGCATCAGCAAGCCGGCCAGGCCGGCCACCGCGAGCCTCCACCCGATTCCTCGTCCTTGGCGTCCCATTTCAGGCTCCCGATCGGTTTAATAAGTGGTAGCCGTGGAAATCGTCCCCGGCGAGCTCGTCAGGACGAACAGGTCCGGGCCGGAGAAGTCCGCCGCGGGTTGGCCGGGGCGCAAGGCCATGGGTCCCGCGCCCGTGATCCCCGGCGAGGAGGGAAAGGCGAAGTCCAGGGCATTGCCGAGCACCTTCCGGTCGCTGGTCGTCAGGTCGACGGCGTTCACGGCGGAGCGGTTGAAGCTGGAGACGAAGAGCAGCTCGCCGCCGAAGGCGATGTCCTGGTCGGTGATGAAATCGTTGGCCGCTCCGCTGATCTCGATGGGATTGGCGGCGCCGCGCAGCGCGGTGAGGGCGCCCAGGTCGATCTCGTAGACCTCGCTGAAGGCGGAGGAACCGATGAAGCCGGACTTGCCGTCCTCGGTCACCGCCAGCGGCTGAAAGTTGGCCGCGACCTTGCCCAGGTTGAGACTGCGGGTGACGGTGAGGGAGTTCGGATCGATCTCGTCCAGGATGGAATCCGTCTCGGGGACGGTGTTGCCGGAGACCAGCTTGGTGTCGCCGGTGCTGGTCGCGATCAGCTTGCCGTTGGCTAGGCTCAAGCCCGTCGCGTTGAAGCCGTTCAGCACGATGAAGGGTTTCGCGGCGGGGGTGAGGTAGGGCGGGGTGTTGTTGATATCGAACACCCGTACCAGGCCCTGCACATAGAAAGAAGAAAAGCTGGCGTCAAAGCAGGCATTGCTCATCGAGACGAAGAGCCGGTTGCCGATCACTGTCAGGTCGGCGGCGAAATTGGGCGAGAAGGAACCCGGGCCTACCTGGGTGTCGGGGACGGTGTCGAAATCGTAATCGCAGGGTCCGGAGAGGGGCAGCGCCTGGGTCAAGTTGACCGGCGTGGTCAGGTCCAGGACCTGAAAGACCGCCCCGCTGGTCGGATTGTAATAGACCACCCCGCTGCCCCCGAGCAGGAAGGCCTGGGTGGGGCTCAGGATTTCCACGTGGTTGGGGAAGGCGGCCTCGGGGATGGCGCTGGCGTCGAAGGTGGCGAACTTCGTCGAGACCTTCAAGGGATTGGCCTCCAAGTCGATGGGCACCACGCCGGCCGGCGTGAAGTTCACCACGAAGGCCGTCGAGTCCATGCCGGCGACGTCGGGGATCTGGAGATCGGGCGGAAAGTCCCCTCCCAGGCTGAAGGCGTTGAGGTTGACGGTCGCGCCGGCGAAGGAGGCGGGCGTGCTCTGGTCTCCGTTGCCGGTGTTGTTATTGCCGTTGCCGGGATTGGTTTGGATGGTTCCCGATGCGCAGCCTGCGCCCAGGGCGGCGCATGCGGTCAGTAGCAGGATGGTGGAAGGGAGGCCTTTCATGTGTTTCTCCTTTAGGTTTTATATCCGAACGACAGATAGACGCTGGCCCGCGGCAGCGGAAAACCGACCGAGTCGAAGGTCTGGACGTTGCCGACATTCTTGCCCTGCAAGGTGAGGAAATAGCGGTCCTTCCACTTGAAGGTCCCGCCCACGTCGACCAGGGTGCGTTGGCTTAAGAATTTGGTGTTGGTGAAATCGATCGGCAGCTTGTCGATGTACTGCACCGAGCCGAACACCGAACCGTATTTCCAAGAAAACTCCAGCTTCGCATTGGCCAGGTGGCGCGGGCGGCCGGGCAGCTGCTTGCCGGTGCCGTCGAGCTGGGCGTGCAGGTAGGTGTAGTTGCCGGTGAATTCCAAGAACTTCAGGGGAGTCAATTTCAGCGTCGCCTCCAGGCCCTGGGCGGTGGCGGGGCCGGTGTTGAGCGGGGCGATGGTAAAGGCGCTGATCGGGACGAAGACGATCGAATTGTCGATCTGGTTGCGGAAATAGCTCAGCTCGGCGTGGGCCCAGGCCTTCTGGAAGATTGCCCCGGCGTCGAAATTGAGGGCCTCCTCCTTGAGTAGGTTGGGGTTGCCGCGGATGAAGCCCTGGTCGGGAAGATACAGCTCGTTGAAGCTGGGGTAGCGGAAGGAATTCTCGACATTGGCCTTCAAGCTCACCCAGTCCGTCGGTCGGCCGACGATGCCGAAGTGCATGGCCACGTCGCCCCCGAAGTCGTTGGCGTGTTCGTAGCGGATCGAGGGATTGAGGAAGAGATTGCCTTCCAAGAGGTTGATCTCATCCTGGAAGAAGACCGCGTTGGTGCGCCGCGTGTGGGTGCCGGCGAGCTTCGCCCCCGGCAGGGGCGAGCCGTCGCCGAAGTGATCGTAGCGAAAATCGTAGAGCAGGGTGAAGTCGTGCCGGTGCGCGCCGAAGTCGCGCGCATAGTCCCATTTCGGCTTGAAGGCCGCGGATTGGTTTAAATAGGTCACGTCGATGGGGCCGCCCAGGGCCGGCGTGGGGTCGGTGAAGTGGCTGCGCTCCATGCGGTAGTTGGGGGCGACGCTGAAGTTGAGGCCCTTCACCCCGAGGTCTTCCCCGCTGATTTTTATCCCCGCGGCGTTGCGGAACAGCAGCTCGTGGGCGTCCAGGGGATTGGCGGGAAACAACTGCGTCGTCTCGATTTCGGTGCCCGGCTCGTCGCGGGAGGTGACGAAGAAGTCGTTGAGGAAATTCCAGCGCCATTTCTCGCTCAAATCGCCGTCGAGTCGGGTGAGGACGCCCTCGCTGAAGAAGCCGTTGTGCAGGCGGGTGAATTCCTTCCCGCCCCCGATCTGGCCGCCGCCGGCGAATTGGACCCCGGAGGAGAGGAAGGTGAAATCCCCGTCGCTGCTGAAATGGGTGTGGTCAAAGACCAGGCCGACCTTGCCAAGGCGTTTGGAAAAGCCCTCGTGGGTCTGGATGGTGAAGAAGCTGCCCTCGCTGTACTTGAGCTCGAGGGAGTATTTTTTCTGGGCGCGCTTGGTGACGATATTGATCACCCCGCCGATCGCGTCGCTGCCGAACTGGCTGGAGGCGCCGCCGCGCAGCACCTCGACGCGGTCGATGGCGCCGAGCGGGAGGGTGGAAAAGTCGACCGCGCCGCCCTGGGCGGTGTTGATCTTGATGCCGTCGATATAAACGGAAACTTGCTCGGCGGTGGAGCCGCGGATGCTGACGGTGCTCAGCTGGCCCAGGCCGCCGAAGCTCTGCACGAAGACGCCGACCTGGTCGCTGAGCAGCTCGGGCAGCGTGGTCAATTGGTCGCTGTAGTCGTCGGGGCGGATCACCGAGGCGAAGGCGGAGGGTTTTTCCGGGCTCTCGGTCTCGCCCTGTCCCTGCACGACCAATTCGCCGATCTCCGCGCCCGCCACCTGCGTCGGCGGCTCCGCCCGCGCGACGGCGCGATTCCAGCCCAAGGCGAGCCCCAGTGCGAGGCCAATGAAAAAAAGACGTCTCAAGAAATCCCTCTCTCTTTCCGCGAAGAGATCCGCCCTGTCGGGCCTAGGTGAATCTAGCTTGAGCTCGGGTTTCCTGACTTAGGAGCTTTCCTGCGCGCCTTGCCTTCCCGTCCCTCCGGGGAGGAGGGACAGTGACTTAAAGCGACGCGAAGGCATCTCCATCACAGTGGCGGGACCGTGCCTGATTTGGCGACCGCTGGGGCTGCCGCACAGGACTTCCCTTGACTCAAGTGGGTCCGTGGGGACCCGAAGCATTTTCCCGGGGGATAGTCGGAGGGGGTGGAGGTGTCAAGAGGGTTTATTTCTTCTCCTGATTTCGCCATGGCAAGAAGGCGAGAATGGTTTCTCGTGTGGCGATAACGCCTTCTGGAAGGCGCGCTAATAACCCCATTCTTTCAAGTTCAGCCAGGTCCCTCTGTAGAGTTTTGGAGCTTTTCAAAGCATAGGCCTTGGCAATTCGCGGAGTAAGCTCAGTTAGTTTTGAGATTGGGACTGCCTGTGAGTGAGTTCCCAAATCTAGTATTAAGTGTCGGCGACGAATATCACTGGCGCTTGTTTTGTCGCGGAACAGTTCATGAACATAATTCCTCCAGACGACGTCCCACTGCTGATCGCGAATGACCTGGATTTGTTCCTTCAATCCATCCACAAAACCCTGAATTGCATATTCGAGGAAAGGTACAAGGTTTCCACCGGACTTACTAGCGTGATCCAGCTGTCGGTAGTATTCAGACCTTGTTTGGTTGTAATGATTGCTCAATAGATGTGCTGATGGTGAGGGGATACCCGCCGATAGAAGAATGTGGAATTCTAAAAGTCTACCCGTTCGGCCATTGCCATCGCCGAATGGATGAATCCATTCCAAGTACAGATGAGCAACCACTGCTTTAAGGATAGCCCATACCAGTTCCAGGCCGGATGGGGCCTTAAAATCTGGGCCTTCAAGCCAGTCGCAGAGGCGGTCTAATAAGTACTGGCAATCTTGAGGGGGTGCGCCGCGATACACATTTCCTACGACTACTGAGTGAGTTCTTAGTTCGCCTGCGAAAATGTCTTTTCCCAATGGTAGATTGGCTAGGACCAAACGATTGTATTCTCGAATTTTTTCGGACGTCAGAATGAGATCGTTGTTTTGGATCTGTCTACCGATGTGATTGAAAGCGGAGACGATATTGTCGATTTCTTGGGTCAAATATTCTTTGGAAGGTGGGAGCTTTAGCCTACCCTCAAGATATTTTAGAACCTCACTCTCGGTAAGGGAATTGCCCTCGATGGCAGTTGTGGCTGCAGCGCCTTTTGCTAAATACAATCGATGGAGTTGTTCGGCTGTCCCGGGACGTAAGGGAACGCCGGCAATATGTTCACACTTCGATGCGGCTTCTCCTAGTAATAGCCAAAGCTTATAACCGGCATTTCTCAAGTCGACACGGAAAGATATCCAATTATGTGTCCTTTCATATGTCCGCATATATGTCTCAAATATTATCTAATAAATTCAAATTGTTAAAAGCAAAACTTGCTAAATAATTCTTCTATATGTCCCGCTATGTGTCCAGATATTTTGTATGGATGAATAGAGGGAAGTCGGAAAAAAAGGACGCGACGAGGCTGGGCGGGCCTCGTCGCGTGGGGTGGTTTGGGGGGAGGCTTAGCTCTGGGGATTCACCGCGCCAGCCGGCGCCGCGGGGGCCGCGCCGGATTCCTTTTTATTGGGAAGGCGCTTGGCGGTGGTCGTGCCCTCCGTCACGACGTGCGGGCGCATCGCCTCGATGCGCTTGGCGCCGAGCCCGGGGATGTTTTTCAGGTCGTCCACCGAGGCGAAGGGCTTGCTCTGGCGGTATTGCACGATCTGTTCGGCCTTGGCCTTGCCGATGCCGGGCAGCATGGCGAGTTCCTGCGGAGTGGCGGTGTTGATGTTGACGACGCCTTCCAGTGCCTTGGCTGCGGCGTTTTGCGGGGCCGAGCTGCCCAGCAACAGGGCCAGGACCGGCAAGAGGAGGGTGACGAGGATTTTCTTAGACATGAAAAGGCTCCTTTCCTGTGAGGAAGAAGAGGTTGATGTTGTTGACGGATTTTTTCGAAAGCAAAGCGAATGCCAGCGAAGGCGGGATCGGAATCCTTTGACTTTTTCAGGGGAAGGTCGCAGAGAAGCGAGGCATGGGTGGGGAGAGGAGGACGAAAATCCGTCGCCTCGGTCCCTGGACATTCCGAAAATGAAACGGCGCTTGGGGCCCCGGTCGGTGTTCAGCAGGCAACAAATTTCCGGCCATCGCGATAAGTCCTCATATTATAAGTAAAATTCTGTAATTTCAGGGTTTTTATGACTCCCGCTCCCGGGAATTTTCCGCCCGGCGCTCGGCTCGCCCCAGCGCCTTCAGCCTTTTCCGCCCCTGGCGGAGGGACCTCCCTCGCCGCGGAATGGCTCGCCGACCCGCAATTGGCGCGCGTCGCCCTGGGCGTGGTCGCGGTGGCGGTCGCGGAAGAGGCCCAACGGCGGCAGCACGAAGCGCAAGCCTGGGTTGCCCACTACAGTCCGCGCCGCGCCGAAAGTTCCCTTGCCTGGAACCAATACCGCCGCCAGGTGGAGCTCGCCTTGACCGATTCCAGTTTCGATGTCGCGGCGCTGCGCCGCCTGCTCGCCGCTGCGCCGGCGAACGGAGGCGAGGCGCTGGCGGAGTTCAACTCCCTGCTGGCTGAGACCGACGCCGAGCTGTTCGCCGAGGCCGCGCTCAATCTGGCCGAACGCAACCTCCGGCAAGATCGCGCCCCCGCCTTCGCCAGGGAATTGTTGCGCCTGGCCGCCGGCCATCCCGCCCTCCGAGCCCGGGCCCTGGCCCGCCTGGAGGTGTTGAACGGAGGGGGAGGCTTCGGGGCCCAATTCGAATATCAGGCGCCGCGTCTGCTGCGGGAATTGGGTTCTCCCGTGATGCTCGTCTCCTTCGGCAGCGGCATGTTGGCCTCGCGGGCCGCCTCTCTGGCCGTCCTGTCTCGGTCGCTGCGTTTCGGTTGGGGGACCCTCTTGGTTTCCGAGGGAGCCGCCTTGGCCGTCGAGGTGCCGGCCTTCACCTTGACCCGCAGGCTCGGTACCCAGCTGTTCTCGGGGGGGGAGGGTGTATTCGACCCCGAGGCCCTGCGCCGGGATCTGCTTTCCGGATTCACCTCCTTCGGCCTGCTGCGCGCGGGCGGCAATTTCCTGCAGCTCTCCGCCCCGGCGATTCGCCGTTGGGGCGGGCTCAATGCCGCCAACGGGGAATTCAGTCCCTTCGGGCGCTTTACCTTCGAGGCCCTGCGCTTCGGTACGGAATTCGCCGCCCTCAGCGGAGCCCACTCCCTCAACGTGTCGCTCGGCCTGGAAACGGCCCTGCCCAATTCCAATCCCTGGGTGCAAGGATTGCTCAGCGTCGGCCACCTGCGCCTGGCAGGCCGCGCGATGGAGGGATTGGGCCTGAATTTTCTGCCGGGGGCGGTGGAGGCGCGGCGGGCTCAGTTGCTGGCCAACGGCGCTCGGGAGCTGTTGCAGCTGGCTCACCTCCGCCCCGAGCACCCCCTCCACGATCGGGTCTGGAACGAAATCCACGATGCCCTGCGCGAGGGTCGCATGAGTCCCTTCGCCTTGGAAGACTGGATTGTCGGCGCCCAACAAGGGCGAGGTTCTCGGCTGGCTCGGGCGATGGAAGGCCGGGGCCTGCCGCTCCTGGCCTCCCGTTTCCGCACCGCCCACGACGAGGGCACACCTCCTTTCCTCGACGCCTTCGGCTCCTTCTCGCCCTGGGCATTCGCCTGGGCGGGTCGCTCGGCGGGGCGTCGCGAACCGCGGCCGATCGACGTTCTGGCGATGAGCATGGAGGGGGACGGGCAGGGCGGCGATTCCAACCGGCCCTCGAAACCCGAAGGCCCCCCCACCCGACGCGCGGCCGTTTTTGAGTTATTGCGAAAAAATCTCGAGGAGTACTCCCAGAGTGCCGAGCATCGGGACACCGTCCTGGGCAAGGCGGCCAAACGGCTTCAGGAGCTGCTCGACCGCAGCAACGAACGCCCGGATTTGGAGCACGACGAGGAATTCACCCGGGCCTTGGAAGAAGTGGAGGCGGAGCTCCGGGAGGCAAGGGCCCATGAGACTGCGATCCAACGCAGCGTCGCCACCCTGAAGGTCCTGTTCCGACGCTCCGCCGCCAGCGGACAGGAGATCAAGCCCGAGGTGGCCGAGCAGCAAAGCGCCCAGATCGAGCAGGACGAGGCCCAACGCAGCGCCTTTGCCTCCTCGCTCGCCCGGATGCGGGAGATCCTGCAGCGGGCCAAGACCTCCGGATGGAGCGAGGGTCTCTACCGGCAGCTAGAGGGCGCGAAGGACAGCCTGAACGATTTTTACGGCAAGGCCGTTTGGCGCATTCCGGGACTGAATCGCTTGTTGGGCCGCAACGCCGCGGCGCTGGAATTGCTCGACCGCCGCCAAGGGGCCGCCCTCGCCCTGGTCTTGCCGCCGATTTCGGGCCGCCCCGAGAGCCCGGTGCGCCGGCGCCTGCTCGCCCTGGATTCCCAAGCGGCCGCCACCCACGATCTCGATTTGGAATTGCTCCACGAGGGCATCTTGCTCGCCGCCCGCAACCCCACCGAGCCGGTGGAGGTCTATAAGTCGGTGCAAAAGCTCGCGGAAGAATACCGCGCCTCCGACGAGACGGCCGCGACCATGGCCCTGACCGCCGAGACCGTAAGTTTTCTGATCCGTCACGCCACCCGCGGACCGGACCTGCTGGAGCACCTCGACAGCCAGGTGGATTCCCTGCACCTGCACGATCGGCTGGTGTTGATGCAGGCGCTGCGTGATCCCAACTGCGATTCCCGGCTCGCGATTGAAAAATTGAGCGGCGGGGCCACCGCCTCGGATTATTTCTCCTCGGCCCTGCTCGTCTATTTTCGCGCCGAGGGCGACGCGACCAAGCTGGGCGAACTTTTGCACACGGCCGGGAACAGCCGCGCCCCGGGTTTTCAGCCCAGCCTCGCGGTGAGTTTTTTCGGCGCCGCCCACGGCCGCAAGGCCTTGCCAGCCTCCCTGGTCCCGCCCCCCGGGACCGCCGAGGCGGTGTTGATCCGCGCCTTTCCCAAGGAAACCAAGTAAGCCTCCTAGTTTTCAAAATGGGCTGCGTCGGCCATGACGCCCGGCCTTATTCGGTTTTGACGCCGCTCATGGCCAGGGCGCGGACTTCTTCCCAGGCGTCTTGCAGGGGGTTGCGACCCAGGGGGCTGAGTTTTTCCAGGTCGGCGATCAAGGTGAGTTTTTTCAAAAGGATTTGGGCGCGTTCGGCGAAGGTCAGCCAATAACGGTATTCGCCTTCCGCCATCTGGAGCGGTTCTCCCAAGGCCGAGCCTCCCAGCTCCGCGTGGTAGGCGGAAAGTTCCGCCAGGGTTTGGCGGAATTCGTCCAGGATCTCAAAGCAGGTGCGCCGGAGGGGTTCGAGTTCCTCCAGGGTCAAGGCCAAGCCCAAGGCCCGCGGGGCGCGGCCGGATCTGAGGGCTTGCATCGGGCGTTCCAGTCCTTCGTAGAGCATGCGGCCGGTGAAATTCAGCTCCCGGCTGAGCAGGGCGATGCCCTCGACGACTTGATCCAAAGGGGTGCGGGCTGGGCTCATGCCCTATTTGTAATTTCCCGGGGCCCTTTAGGCCACCGATTTCTGCCCCCGTCGGAGCAACTTCGGGCCCCATTGGACGATGAATAAAATGCCGAATAAAATTAATTATTTTTGTATTTCAATGAGTTGGGATCAACATGCCGTGGGGGCAGCGCACAATTCCGGACGGCGGACATCCGTTGGCAGGCCTGCCTGTCGCAGAACTTGCTAGGCCTCAGGCCTCGGCGGGGGGGATTTCCAATTCCGTCGCTTGCCTCGCCGCCTACTTCGATGCCCTCTCCGGGGTGGGCGCTACCTCTGGCCTGAGCGCCAAGCTGAGAGAGTCGGCCGCCGCGGAGTTCGGTCGCCAGCTCGAGGCCCTCCCCGAGACCTACCGGCGGGGGCTCGACGCACAGCTCTCGCGGCCAGAACAACGCGAGCTCTTAGCAATCGCCTCCGAATCGGACCCCGGCCTTTTTTTCTCCCAATTGCTGAATTTTGAACGCCGCCTCGAGGCCCAAGGCCGCATTGACGCCGCGCTCCTCTTGCTGCAGGTGATGCGGGACGAGCGCTTCGGCGCCGAGCGATCGGCGGCTGCGGTCCATGCCGCCGCGGAACGGGATTACCGGGCAATCCTCGGCGGCGGTTCCCTGGGCGCGCGCGCGGAGTTCTTGGCGCGGCGCTTCGTCAAAGAGGCCGCGGATCCCGCGATGCTGGTGGGCTTCGGCGCCGCCTCCCTCGCCTACCAAGGAACCCGACTCTACGCCCTGTCGCGCCTCTTGCAGACCCCGCAGGCCGGCCTGCTCACCCGCGGGCTGGGCGCGTCCTTGCTGGCCTCGGCCGCAGGCCTGGGCGCCGAGGCGCCCAGCTTCGTGTTGGCTGCGAAGCTGACCCGAGCGGCGGGGGGTGTTCCCCAGGATTGGCGCCCCGCGAGCTTGGGGCAGGAGCTCGCCGCCACCGGGATGACCCTGTTCTTTTTGAAGGGGGCGGGCGCCTTGAGCGGACGCCTGGCCTCCTCACTGGGTGGAGACAGCTTCCTCGCGCGCTTCGGACAGCGCGCTTTGCCTCAAGTCGGGATGTTCGGCGGGATCGTCCTGGCCAAGCGGGCGGAGGAATGGACGGGGTTGAGAGCCTCCGCGCCGGGGGAGAACTTGCTCCTCGAAGGCCTGTCGACCTACCTGCAGTTTCAGGTTGGCGGCCGTGTGGCGGAGGGGATCTTGGGTCGCGGTTTTCTCGCTCGACAGCGCGAACTCGACCTGCGCGCGGCGTCCCTGGCTCCGGCCCCGCGGGCGCCCACCGATCTTTCGGGCCTGAGCCCGGTTCCCGCGAGCGCCGCGGCCCCGCTGCGTATCCGCCGCGCCTCCCTGCAGGAGTTGGCCGCCGCTCCGCTGCTCAGCGAAAACCACCAGGGAAACGGGGATGGAAATGAAAGGGGCCTGCCGCCGCGCCTGCGCAGCGTTACCTCAGGGGAGGCCGCGCCCGGCGGAGAGGCGAGGCTCGCCCACGATCCCAAGGCCTTCGCCGAGGAGGTCCGACAAAAACTCCAACAGGAACGGGCCCTGCTCGCCGAGGCGGAAAACGCCCTGCGGTCATTCGACGCCAAGGTTCGGACCTATCTCGTCCACCAGGCCCAGGGTCGGGGTGCCGCCGTTGAATTGGGGGATTGGCACCAGGAGATCCTGGCCACCTACGACCGATTCCTGGAGAAATACCGCGAGGCCTCGCTGCGCGAAGAACCAGGGGTTCCCCTCTTGGCCGGTTCGCTCGGCCTGCAACGAGAGGCGATGCAAAACCGCGCCGCGCTCCAGCGCTTCTTGAACCGCGCCGGCAAGGTTCACGAGGAGGCGCAGCTGGTCCTGAGGGAGCTGGCCGCCGGCCACCCCGAGGGCATTCGCCAGGCCTTGAAGGGATTCCAGAGAAAGGCCGAAGAGTGGAAGGGGCGACCCTTGACCTGGGCCTTCGAGGAGGGGCTCTCGCTGAGTGAGGAGATCCGCTTCGCCAAGCTTGCCGGGATTTTCCAAGGTGTCGGGGTCAAAGAGGCCTATCGGGGGAGCGTCGAGGAGATCCAGCTCATCCAAGAGCACCAGCTCCATCCTTGGAATTTGCTCGCCCGCAGTTCGCTCCGCAGCCAAGACCATCAGATCCCCGAGTGGCTCGCGGCGGAATTGCGGCATTTTCAGGGCGGGGCCTGGGACCCCGCCAAGAGCCTTTTGGTGCGAAGCTATCCGAGTTCCGCGGAGCTGCCCGATCAGGCGAGGCGCGAGGTCTCACCCCGCGAGATCTTGCGCTGGGGCGGAACTTATGAAGAACCCTTCCGCACTTGGGTCGGAGTGCAGGTGCCGACGCTGATGGCCGTCTTCCAGGGCGACCCTGTCCGGTTCGCGGAGCGGACTCGCGCCTTGGAGCTCTTCATGGCACCCGAGACCCGCGAGGCGGGGCGCATCGCGGCCTGGTGGTTGGGCAGGGCGGTGCGAGGCGAGGGATTTCCGCACATGTGGACCCTGCAGGCCGAGGCCTCGCCCCTGGCCTCGCGGGCCGAACAGCTGGCCCATCAGCCCAACCTGAGTCCCGAGCGCGCCGCGCGAGCCCTCGGCGAGAAGGGGGATTTAGCCGTTGTGGGACACTCCCTGCTCGCCTTTCTCCGGCATCCCTTCGACCCGCGCGCCGCGCTGGAATTCTCTCTCAATGCCCCGCCGGCGATTCGCGAGGACGTGGTTTCTTTGACCGGCGCCTTGCTGGGGGGATTTCATGGCCGGGGTATCTTTCATCCCGAATGGCTGTGCGAGGTCATCCTGCGTTTGGTGCCGACGCGCTCCCAAGCCCAGGCGCTGCGGGAGGTGACGGAATTTATCAATAAGGAGGCCCTGCTGCAAAATGCGCTCTCGGACCTCCGGGCGCTCTCCTTCGAGTCGAAGGGGGGAGGTGCGCGGGTGATGTCCCTGCGCGAAGCCGGTAGTCGCAAGGAATCCCCCTTATGGAGCGCCTTTCGCGCGGGCGCCGAGGAGCGCCTCTCCAACGGGGAGTTGGTCGTCGTCGAAGTGGTTTGGAACGCCGCCTTGCTCCTCGAACAGGGCGAAGCGGATGGGGCTAGCCGGGCGGAATGGGGGAGGCTGAAGCAGAATTTGCGGGTTGCCATCCGCCGCTTGGAGGGGACCTTGGACTCCCTGCGGGAATTCCGGGCCCGAGCGGTTGGGACGCCGGAGATCGCGGAGCATGCGGGGTTGGGGGACTTTGACCAGCGGGTGGCTCGCCTGGAAAACACCTTGGGCAAGCTCCGTGAAATGAAAACGACGCTGGCGCAGGCCCTTGCCGCCGAGCCTTCGCTTCGTCTCGGCGATGGCCGGATAGCCGTTCTTCGCGGTCGCCTCTTGGAGACCGTCGACCTCTGGGACCTGCCGGAACTCAAACCCTTGAAGTTGAACGAGGCTACTTCGCTGCGTCTCGAGGATATCGCGGTCCTGCAATCGGCCGCGGTATTGGTCGGGCGCTCCGAGCGTCCGCCCCTGTCGGCTCCTCTCTTTGAGGCGAGAAGCGACGCCGACACCACGAAGGCCCTCCTCCGGATATTTCAGGAGATTTCCCCCTCGCTGCCGCCATCGGTGGAGAACCTCATGGAGTGCTATCTCCAGGCCGTCGGCAGCACCTACCTACGGGTCCCGGGCCGATCCCTCGCCGACCTGATGGCACCGAGCGCCCTCTTCACGGTCTTGTTGCCGGCCTACCTCCAGGCCAACCGCCAGAACCCCGCCCGCGCCCTGCGGGAATTGTCGACCCTGCCGTCCGCGGAAAGCCCGACCTTGCGGGAGGCCTGGCGGGTGGCGGCCTATACGGCGATCCGGCTGCTGCAGGGGGCCCAACCCGACCTGGCATTGCTGCAAGAGCTGCGTCGTACCTTTGTCCATTCGCCCATGCTGAACGGCGTGAACCAGCTGATCGAGCTGCAACTCGGGCTGGCCCCGGCCAGACGCCAAGACATCCTCCAGGAATGGACCAGCTCCAAGGATGCCCGCGCCCGCGTCCTACTGGGACTGTATGCCTTTATGAATTCTCCCCGGGATATCAAGGGGGCCCTGCAGGCGGTGCCTTTCACGGCGTCCGATCCGCATCAAATCGCGGAGCGGGTGGCGGGGATGCTGGCCGCCCTGGGCTTTGGCCGGGAGGCGGAACAAACCGTGGCCTCGGCTCGCATAATGATGCTACCATTGGCGGACAGGCAACTTAACGAGGTTGAAGCGGCCATGAAAGAATCCGAAAATCCCCCACCCAATCCCCTGCTGGAGGTCATGGAAACGGTCGCCCAGCCGGGCTATTGGCCGGGAAAGGTGGAGGCGAAATTGGGCTCCCTGCTCCTGCCCGCGCAGCGCGCGCAATTGCGCGAGGGTTTGAGCCGATTGCACCCGGACCTCGTCCGCATCCTGGGCAGCGCCGCGGAGGATTATTCCGCGGAGGCCCTGGCCGCGATACTCCATGACATGAAGGTGGTCCAGCTTTCGAACCGCCCGGCCCTGTCCGACCGTGCGCCCAAGCCAGTGCCGGAGCCTTACTACGAAAGCTTGGCCTCGGACCTGCGGCAATACCATCGCAGCCTGTTTCAATCTGAAATGGGTCCTTCGGTGGAAACGCTGACTTCCAAGTTGCGCCAACTGCCGGAGGCCGCCGTGGCCTTACTGGGATATTGGAGCCAAAATCCCGGCACCATGCTTCTGATGGCCCGCCGCCTGGGGCTGCCGGGCCTGCCCGAGGAACAGACCTTGCTCGAGGCCTACCGGACTTGGGATGGCCGCAGCCCCGATTCCGAGTGAGTCTCTCTATTCCGCGGCGACAACTTGGTCGTAGAGCGGGGCGAAATAATCCGGATTCGAATCGTAATTTTGGTATTTCTTGGCGGAGTCCGCACGAATCACCGATTCCACTGACACGGTTTTCATCTCGGTGCGGCCAGCTCCGCTTGAGGCGTAGGGTTGCAGCTCGTTGTACTGGATCCGCACGGCGATATTCGGGCAATTGGCTTCAAGAAATTTTTTCAGGATCTCCCGGAAGTAGGGTGGAGGCGGCGCATCGAGGTGCACGTCCAGGACCAAGTTGCCCGTGCCGACTTTGGTGCCATAACGGTTGAGCTGGGACAGGCCCTTGCCGATTTGGGTGCCGAGGCTGCTGTCATCGGATTTTTTTCCGGAATTCTGGAAGGTCTTTTCCAAATCTTCCCCAAAACTTTCTTTCGTGCCCTTGGCAACCGTCTCACGGCTGATTTTCTTGACCTCGATGAGGAAACGCCAGCTCTGTCCACCCTTGTTGACAGTGATGGCGAGGTCCGGGGTGACTCCCTCCAGGGCCTTGCTGGTAGGGATGGACTCGATGGCCACGTCGTATCCCTTGGCGTTCAAACCTCGGCCGTATTCGATCGCCTTGCTCAGGCTTTCCACTTCCTTTTTGGCGCCGAGATTGTCGCCCTTGAGGAAGCTTCCGAATAAGGCGCCGCGAATTTGCAGGCTGGCCGTTGACTTTGAATAAACATCGTCGAGCTCCCGGAGGCGGCGATAGGGACTGTCGGTTTCGACCAAGAAGCGAGCGAGGTCGTAGGCGTTGTTTTCGAAGGCGTCGGAGCCGACCGTGTCTTTGTTCAGGTGCCCGAAGACCTTCGCCAGCAAGGCGGGGTTATCTCCATGCTTGGCCAGGAAATCCCGCACCTTGCCCACCGCCTGGCTCCAGCCGTCGGTCGCGGCGGGGTCGGTCTTGAAGCCCTCGGCGAAGGGGGACAGTTCGCGCGCCAGGTCGGCATTGCCCTTCTCCACGGCCTTGTTGTGCTTGAAGGAGGCCAGCTCCTGGCCGCGCTGCAACCAGGTCTCGAATTGCTCGGCGCTGATCGCGGGGTCCTTGCCGCCGGGCGGGACGCTCGCGGCGGCCAAGTCGAGGGCGGCCGAGGCGCGCAGCGTGGCCTGGGCGAAGTCTAGGCGAGCGGCCTCCGCCCCGAGGAGCTTTTTCATCTCGCCCAGCCGGTCCGTCCAGCCCTGCTTGGCGGCATGGTCCAGGAGCGCGGCCTTGAAGAGCTCCGACTGGCTGCGGAGCGTGTCGCCTTCCGCCTTGCTGGTATTCTCCCACAACATTTTGCCGCTGGGGTCCAAGACGCGGACATTCATGCCCTTGCTTTGCTTCATGGCGTCCAGGGCCCGAAGCGCGAAGTCGGGCGATTTGGGATCGTCGCTGAACCGGACGCGCTTGATGCCCTTCGCCTGCAGGGCCTGCAGCTCGGCCCCGCTCGGTGCCTTGGCGAGGGAGAGGATGACGCGTTCCGGGGCGAGCAGGGCGGTATCGGGATCCTGCGTCGTGAGCTCGCTGTCCTTGGCGCTGCTGCCCTTCTTGACCGTGATTTGGCCCTTCCCGACGCCGATGGAGAGGTCTTGACCGAGGGACACGCCGCTTTGCACGAACTGGTCGAGTTCCTCCGGGCTGAGGCCCTTCGGGGCCTGGATCTCGAGGCCATTGGCCACATTCTTGAAGCTCATGGGGCGCGCCCCGCTCAAGACGACCTCAACGCCGAGGCGATCGGCCTGTTCCATCAAGAAGGCCAAGTCTTCGACGGCGACGGGATTTTCGGTGTGGATCTCGATCTTCTTCACGCCCGCCGGGAGCGAAAGGGGAACGGCGCCGTTTTTTCCCTGCAATTCGAACAAGCCGCGGGGGCTGCCCTTGCCCGCTTCCCAATAGCAGTCGCTGCCCGAGACCAGGACGTCCTCGTGGACTTGGTCCATGCCCAGCTTGGCCCCGACTTCCACCTTGGTGCCGTCGGGCAGGTGGACCTCGATGCGCGCCTTCGGGTCATAGTAGCCGATCTTTTCGGCGATGACCTTTTGGGAGTCGAGCGGGCGGGTCGCCTTGATGACGATGATCTTGGTGGGGTCCGAAAAATGGTCTTTCAAGGTATTGAGGATCGCATCCAGGCCTTCTCCCGGTTTGGTGGTGTAGGGCACTACCTCGTAATTGTCGTTGTCATTGGCCGTGTTTTCGGCGAACGGGTTGAGTGTTTTGCCTTTGCCGCCGCCTTCGCCCTTTCCCTTGCCGGACATGAAGGCGATGGGAGGGCCTTTCGCGGGCTCCGGCGCGGGCTTGCCGCCCTTGGGCGTGACCATGCCGTGGGCGCCGGCCAGGGCCGGCTCCAGGCCGCCGAATCCGAATCCGCCTCCGCCCGGCGGGCCGAATAGCCATTCCGCCGCCTTGTCCATCAGCTCGGCCACCTTGGCGGCGAATTGTTCCAGGTATGGATCGGGCACAACCCGTTTCGGAGCGGGTTTCGGCTTGCCCGCGGGGATTCCGGCGGCGGCGTGGGGCGAGAGCTCGCCGCGCGCGACCGCGTTGACCTGGCCCGCCTTGTTGTATTCCAGCGGCAGGCCGAACTCCGCGAGGTAGTCGTTGGCCTTGTCGTATTGGCGGGATTCGACCAGCTTGGCGAGCTTGCCGCCAGAGAAACCGACCTTGTTGAGCGAGGCGTCAACCAACAGGCCGACGATGAGCTTGCGCTCCGGAGAATCGATGATTTCGCCCTTGGGACCTCGGGTGGCTCGGAAGCCGAGCGTATCGGCGTAGGACTTGGCGCTGAGGATCGCCTCGCGGACCGCGATCTCGCTGTGCTGCCTTTGGCTGATCGCGCTGAGCTTGCCGCCGAAGATCCCGTCGGCCATCTTGTGGGCGATGGCGAACTGGACGTAGCCGAAGACGTCGTGGACCAGGCCTTCTTTCCAGCCGCCGATCGGCCTGGGCGTGAGGCCCGCCGCCTGATTGATATGGCTGGTGGCAATCATCCCGCCCAGGCCCGTGCCGTGGCCGATGCCCCAGCTCAATACCTTGCCGCCGGTGGTCAATTTGCTTCCGCCCTCGGTGAGGAGGCCCAAGCTTTTGGCGGCTCGCGGGGCGAGGCTTTCGCCGAGGGCCCCCGCGCCCTTCAGTCCGCCGATCATGATCAGGGTGGCGCCATAGCTCTTCAGCATGTGGTCTTGGGTAAAGACCTTGCTCGGGTCCTTGAGCATCGCTTCCTTGCCCAGGTTTCCCGCCCACAGCGCGGTGGCCTCGACCCCGACGCCCGCCGCTCCGGCGAGGACGATCGCCTTGTAACCGGTGACGCCGGCCTTCTCGAGTTTGGAGAGGGCGGCCAATTTGGCCAAGTTGCCCAGGCCCGCCGAGCCCACCATGAGGAGGACATCGAAGGCCAGGGATTCTGGGCTCATCGAGGTGATGAATTTAAACGCCGATTGCCCGAAGGTTCCCTTGCCTTCCAGGGCGTCCATGTGTTCGCGGGCGGTGCCGTTCCAGGAGACGTCCTTGTCGAAGAAGTTGACCAGGGTATAAAAGGCGTAGGGGGTTTCGATCGCCGGATTTTGCCGCTCCAGGTCCCAGGTCTTGTGCAGCAATTCCTCGGCCTCGCCGGGCTCCGGCGGCAGCTTGTCGACCAAGTGGACGAGGGCGCCCAGTGGATAGCCGGTGAAGGCCCGATCCTCGTAGTCGATATAGGAACGGGCGTCCTTCTTCATCGACTCCGGCCCGTCTTTTTCAATCTGCTCCATCGCCTGGAGGATGGTGTCGGCCTTGCCGGATTCGATGCGGGACCTCAGCTCGGCGACGAAGGCCACCTGGCCTTTCCATCTTTCCTTGGTGTCGTCGCGAAAATCCTTGCCGTCTTTCCGTCCGAGCGACTCGAGGCCGCCGATGGCGCTGCCCAGGAGGCCGCTCTGGGCATCCGCCTGTACGGCCGCGCCTTCTTTGTTGTAGACCGCCCAGGCGTCCAGGGCGGCGAGGTTCACCATCCGGAGCTTGTTTTTTTCCAGGACGCCGAGGATCTTGTCGATTTCCGGAAAATCCTTGCGGAGCGGCTCGAAGGCCTTGGTGGCCTCGTCGATCTCGCCTTTGGCGAGGTGGCTGTAGCCCTCGTAGAGCCCGGCCCGCTTTTGGATCGCGGGGTCGGAGTCGGTCTTGGCGAATTTCGCGAGCAGGTCGAAGGTCTGGGCGGCCAGCGCGTTCAGTTCCTTGCGGACCAATTCGACTTCTTTCACGCCGGCTTGCGGGGTTTCCGCCAAGGCCAGGTACTGCTTCGCCATCCCCTCCATCAGCTCGAGCGTCTCTTGCCGCGCCTCCAGCGAGGCCTCGCCGCCCTCGCGCAGCTTGACCAGCGATTCGCCGAGCTTGGCTAGCTTGTCCTTTTCGTTCGCGCTGTAGCGCGCGAGCAGCATGGCGCGGTCGGAGGCCAGCTCTCCCTGGACCTTGGCAATCTCGTTGGCCTGGGTCTTCGGGTCGAGGCTGCTCAGGTATTGGCTGTTCGCATCGGCGCGAAATTGCAACGCGATCACGTCCTGGGGCTGCTGCGCGAGGATCGCCGTATAGGCGTCTCGCGAACCCTGGAAATCCCCCGTCGCGAAACGGGCCTTGCCCAGGGAGAACTGGAGGTTGACTTGGGTCGGATCTTCCTTCGCCGCGGCCTCGAGGGCCGCCACCGCCTTCGCGTAGTCCGGCTTCGCTAGATAGGCCTCGCCGGCCAGGGCCCAAGGCAGGGCGCGGTCCGGGGCGGAGAAGGCCTTGGCGCCTTTTAAGTAGCTCGCCTCGATGTCCGCGAGCTCCCGCTTCGGATCGTCCAGGGTCTTCAGGAACAGAAGGTTGCGAATTTCCTCGGTGCAAGCCGAGTACTTTTTCCGCGCCGCGCTCAGCTTTTCGTCAAGGTCGTGCAGCTGCAGCTTTTGCTGGTAGGAAAGGTGCGTCAGGGTTCGGTAGGCGCTCAGGTCCGGTCCCTTGAAGAAGGCCTTGCCGCCTGGGTCCGACAAGAGCGGGGCATAGTCGGTGAAGTCGTTGAAGTTCGGCCTGTCGTTGGCGCTATGGCAATTGGTGTTGCAGCGCACCGGAGGCGTGGCCAATTGGTCCCGCTGGGCCTGCAGCGCCGCAAGGTCCGCGGCCTGCTTGTTCAGGTCGGCTTCGCCGTGCTCGGCCATCAATTTCAGCACCTGGGCGGTGAGTTGTTCCGAGGGCGTCAGGCGCAGCGCCTCGAATAGCAAGGGCTTCGCCCCGGCATAATCCTTTTTCCGGAGCATCTCCCCGGCGACGCCCTGCAAGAGCAGGGAACGCTGCGCGGAATATTGCTGGTAGAAGGCCCAGCCGGCGCCTTGAGCGGCTTTTTCCATTTCGGCCAGGGCTTGGAGCGCTTCATCGGTCTTCCCGGCCACCCAGAGTCGAGTCGCCGCGACGAATTTTTGTCCGGCCTCCTGCTTGGATTTTTGATAGCCCGCCTCGAGTTGGTCCAAGACGGCGCTCGAGGCTTTCGCGTCGCCCGAGAGCAGGTGGAAGGCCAGGGCCGATTGGTAGAAAGCCAATTTTTTTTCCGGATCGAGCGTGAGGCGGGCCTGGCGCTCGAGTTCCTTTGCGTGATCCTCCAGTTTGGCGGCGTCGCCGGGCGCGACCGGTTTGACCGGCGCCGGTTTCGCGGCGGGCGGGGGCGGGTTGTCGGTCGCCGCGTTGGCCGGGTCGACCTTGTCCCCCGCGATCCAGGCGCGCAACAAGGCCTTGTCCTGGGCGCTCATGGGCTGTTTGGGTTTGGGCGCGTAGTCGAGGAAAAAGGGATTGCCGCTTTTGACCGAATAAGGGGACGCGGGCTTGGGGGCGCTATGACAGTTGGAACAATTATTGGGATCCGCCGGGCCGGCCGGCGGCGCCTCTTGGCCGGGGGCCCAATCGAGAAAGGAAAGATCCTGATTGGGAATTTTTGGCGGCGTCATGGTGCCTCGTTTTCCTGTCGAATCAAAGGAGGCACACGAATTTCGGCGTACCCCTCATCACCCAAGACCAGATAGAGCAAGCGATGTGCCAAACGGGCGTTTGGGGGTTCGACAGTAACATTTTGAATTAATTGGATTTTATTTTTTGTCTCGAGCGCTGGCGGTTCCTGTCGGGGCTCCAACGAGGCCTCGGGACTCAATCGGGGGTGCGCTCCGGGGACTCAGCCCCCCAGCTCAAAACCTTTTGGGTTTCCTCCTCAAAAACCGTTATGGAGGGATATGTCCTTTCCCCTCGTCGCCGATCGTTTTCGGGCCCTAGAAAAAATTTACGAGGATCCGGGATTTTCGCTCTGGCTGGCCGAGGACCTGGAAAGGGGCGGCAGGGTTTTAGTGCAGGCCTGTGGTGGCATCGCGCTGGGCGAGGACGTCGCCTGGGCGCGGCAACTGGAGGCCTTGCTCGCCTGGGAGGAGGCGCGCCAGCAGGAGCCCTCGGAATGGTTCCGCTACGGCGAGCAAGGCCTCTTGGTGCGTCGCTATCCGGAGGGAAAAAGTTTTTTCTCCGTTTCCGAGACCCAACGCGACGAGGTCTACCTGCGCTGGCTGCGCCAGGCCCTTGAGGCCCTGGCGGCCTGTCATGACGCGGGCTTTTGGCACTTGGCGCAGCATCCCGGTTCTTGGTGCCTGGCTTCTGCGACGGAAGGGGAGGAGCGACTGGAATTGCGAGACCTGCCCCTCGTCGCTAACCTGCCCCTCGGGATGCGGGCGCATCCCGAAAACGTCGCCGCCCTGGCCCCGGAATTTTTCCAAAATACCCCGCTCGACGCGCGTTGCGACCTCTACGCCTTGGCCTGCCTGATCCTCCGGCAGCGCCATCCGAAGGCCTTCGAACGCGTCCATTCCCTGGGTGCCTGGCTCGACCTGCACCGCGGCGGTCGGATCGCGGCCTTGGTGCCGAAGACCCCATCCCCGCTGAATGATTTGCTGCGCCGGATGTTGCAGGCGGATCCGGCGGCGCGCCCCGCCGATGCGCGCGCGGCGCTCCGGGAAATCCCCGGGGCCCCAGTGCCCGCCTCGCCGGGGAAAGCCCTTCCGGATTGGGCGCCGGAACGCGCGCTCCACCGTCAGGCGACCCTGTATTTCCGAATCGCCTACGACCTGTTGCGTTCGGGCGATGCCAGGGCGCGGGAGCTGATCGCGGAATGCCCCGCGGCGCTCGCCTCCGCCTACCCGGCGACCGCCCTGTTTCTTCGCTCCGAGCTGGCCTGGCGAGAGGGCGAGACCGAGGCCTTTCGCGGCCTGCGCGAGGCCTGGTCCGCCGATCTCGCCGGCGCTTCCGATCCCCGGCTGGTGGCCGCGCTGGCGCTGGCGGACTCGCAACGCGCGGCATTTTCCGGGGATGCGGCGGCACGCGAGGCGGCGTGGTCCTCCGGCTGGGCGGCGCTCGCGGCCTTTCCCGACGAAGAGTGGGAGGCGGAATTTTTGCTGGAGCGGGCCCGTGCGGCGCTTTCCTCCCGCGAGGACGCCGCGGCGCTCGCCGACTTGAGCCGCGCCTGGGGCCTGCTGCGGGGCGCTGAGGACGCCCTGGCTGTGGAGCCGGTGGGTCTGGCCCTGGCGGAACTCTTGGGCTGCTACGGCCGCGCGGCCGAGGCCTGGGACGTCCTTCAGCAGTTGCTAATGCGCAAAGAGGCCAAGGACCCGATTGCGATCGAGCTGGCGGCGGCCTTGGCCGCTACCCGCCAGGGCGAGTTCGACCGGGCCAGGGAATTTTTTTCCCGGGCGAAGTCCCGCATCAGCGCGCAGAAAGACCTGCCGCGCCTGGTTTGGGCGGGCTTGCACGAGCTGCGCCTGTTCTTGGCGCAGGGAGATTTCGCCGCGGCCGCGCGGGAGCTCAAGGTGCTCAAAAACCGCGCGCGAGGCCTGGCCCCGCTTCGGGAGCTGCTCGAGATGAGCGAGCTCGCGACGGGCCTGGGAGCAGGGAGCGGGGTAGTGGCGACTCCTTATCTGGAGGAACGGCTGACCGCGGTGGCGGCGGGCGCGGCCCCGTTCCGCGAATTGTTCTGGTCTCCGGCGGAGACCTGCGAGTGGTTGGGGCGCGCGGCGCGCTACTGGGGGCGGGAGGAGGAGGCCGCGCGGCTCGAGGCGCGGGCTCGGGCCTTCCGCGAGGCGACGGCCGCGATCCCCAGGGAGACATTGCCAGCCGCCCTGCCGACCGCGCGCGAGGCCGAAAACATTCCAGTCTCCCGCGCGGAACTCCCCTTGGCGCGGTCGCCGGCACCGGCCCCGCCGTCGCTGCCCCCGCCCCAGCCGGGAGGGGAAGGGCTCGAGGGTTTGCGCCGCCTGCAGGCGGAGAACCGCGCGCTCAAGGAGCGGGTAAAACGCCTCGAAGCCGAACTGAGCGAGCTGCGCACCGCGCGCGCTGCGGAGGCCTTGGGTGCGGCCGCGTCTCCGCCTCCGGAGACGGCCGACTTGGCGGGCGCGCGGGAATTGATGGAAAAAAAATCAATCGTTGCGACCTTGCGCCGGCATCTGGGAAACCGCGACGCGGCCGCGCGGGAGCTCAAGATCCATCGCCGCACCCTGTTTGAGAAGATTCGGCGTTACGGTTTGCGGGAGAGCGATTTTCTGCCCAGCCAGACCGAGGTGGAAGCGACCTTGGCGGAGTGTCGCGGCAACAAGAGCCTGGCCGCGGAACGCCTCGGGATGAGCCGGAGCTCGTTCTACCGATGGTGGAAAAACCTCCGCAGTTGAAGGGAAACCAGCCCCAGGGTCGGCAGCAAGAGCCAAAATAACGCTAGAGAGTTGGAATGGGATTCGATCGGGAGGGCGAGCGAACAGCCCGAGGCCTTGTCCTCGGCCGCGCCCTTGCCCTTTTCGCCCGGGGCGCCCAGCACGAAGCTGTCGCCATTGGGCGCGCCGTTCGGCGGCGGGGCGGAGTTTCCTGCTTCGGCCGCCGGGCCCGGTGCGGGCGGGCCGCCGCCGTCGCCGGACGCGGGGGCTGGAGCTTCGCCTGGAGTCGAAGGCGCCGGCGGCGTTCCTGGGCCAGGCGCTGCCGGTGGCGTACCCGGACTCGGCGTCGTGGCGCAGTAATCCGCGGAGCAGCCGTAGCTCCGCACGCATTCGCAGGGCTTCTTGGTGCCGCAGGCGGCCTGATAGTCGGATGTCGGAGCGGCAGCGCTGCTGCATTGAGCGGGCGCCACGTCTCCGCAGGCTAGGTAGTAGCTGCGGACCGTCTCGCTGGTGCTCGATAACATCAAGCAGGCAGTCATGCTGATTTGTCCGGCGGACTGGTACCTTTGGCTCGGTTGAGAGATCACGGTGGCGGTGGTGTTAAGGGTAGTGACGGCATGGTATTCCACCAAGTCGGGTACCGTGGAGGTGCAGGTCGCGGAGAGCCCCAGGGTTTGGATGCACTCATGGCTGTAACGGTCGGCTGAGTTTCCCGGGATATTGACGCAGAGGTAGAAGTAATTGTCCCAGGTCCTCTGCTGCTCGAGGTTATGCCAATAATCGACGCCGGGCTTGCTCAGGCAGGAATTGGGCCGGGAGTTGCCGCACAGGCCTTCGTATTTCAGGATGACCTGGCATTGCTCGGTGGGGGCGGTGGGCACGCTGGCCCCGGCGCGGGGCGCCGCCAGGGAAAACAGGCCAAGGAAAAGAAAGGTTACTGGCAGGCATCGGGTCATGGGATCTCCGTAGTTAGGAATCAGGGAGGTGCCCCCATTGCATAGCTTATCGGCCTCTGGCTAGCCCGAGGTTGTCGACGGAACGCGTCATAAGCGGTTCATCCTTACTATCTTTGGCAGAAAGGGCAGCGCCTGCCAAGTCCCCCGTCTCCAGGGTGATTTCGAAATCCCCGCGGAGGTTCCGGTAGCGGCGGGGGCCCAGGGTCTCTTCCCGGCGTATTTCAAACACCCCCACCAGGTCGTCGGTCAGGTAGTTCGGGGGGATGAGTCCCTGCCTCCGCAGCTCTCCTTCCTCGTCCTCTTCCCATACGATCAAGAGCAGGTGGTCGGCGCCTGGGATTGAATAGTCCCAATCCCAGAGGGCGAGCCCCGCGTATTCCAGCTCTTGGTTCGGGGCCTGGTATTCGGTATCGCCCCACTCGCAGAGGGCATAGCCCCACTGCTCCTTGCTGAAGAAGGGCCCGGGCAGGAAGGAGTGGGTGCGCAGCGCGGGCCGGAGCTCTTCACGGCCGATCTCCTTCAATCGACCCTGGGCCAAATGGAGCAGGGTTTGACGCGGGAGGTCGGCGATGCCGGGGGCGTAGGGGATCACGGCATAGTGGAAGTTGGCGTAAAATCCGCTCATTCCCTCAAAGACCGCCTGGCGCTCCCCCGTTTTGGGATTGAAGCGTTCGTAGTCGACGATGTTGGCGTCCTCATAGTCGTAGCGGACGCTGATCCTCTTGACGAGGAGGGCATTGCGGCCGTCCATCTCGGCGACCGACTTCGCCTGTTGGCCTTCCATCGCGTCGGGATCCCCCATTTGGCCGAGGGGCAGGCGGTTCAATCGGTCTTGGGCAGCTTGATAGACGAAGCGCGGCGTATCGCCGGTTTTTATCCCGGGCGTCTCCACCGCCTGGAGGCGCGGACAAAGGGTGGGAAGCACCGGAAGGGCGGAGGGGTTGGGGTCGCGGTTTGCGATCACCCCGGAGGAGAATTGATAGGCCTGTCCCGCCCAGGCGGGAGAGAGCGTTGCCGAGACCTCGCCCCCGAAGGGGCCCCGGGCCCTTAATTTGGCGGTCTCTCCTTTGCCGGTGGGAACGCTGACCCAATACTCCCCCTTGCGGGGATCGCCTTGTAGGCTCGCCCCCTCTGCCTGGACGCGGGTGAAGGGCGGGGCCTGCACCGGCAAAAGCCAGTCTTGGGCCAGGGAGGTCCCGGTTCCGAGGCCTAGCAAACCGAATAGGATGGGTGAAACCCACAGTTTTCGCATCCAAACCCCCAGCGCCAGTGTACTATCGGCGCGGTTTTGCGGGTAGGGCAAAAGCCGGGGGTGGGGGCGTGCGAGAGGCGTTCGGGGGAGTCGCGAGGTCGATGGCGTTCGCTTGCGCGATCCGCTACCATCCCCCCAAGATAAGGAGACGCCCCATGCCCTTGCTCTCGATCAATCCCGCCACCGGGGAAACCCTGCAGGAATATCCGGAAATGACGCAGCAAGAGCTCGACTCCCGCCTCGCCCGGGCCCAGGCCGCCTTTCTCGAGTGGCGCCGGACTCCTTGCTCCGCGCGCGCCGAGCGTTTGGTGGCGGCCAAGGAGGCCTTATTGCGGAGGCGGGAGGAATTCGCCCGTTTGATGGCCCTCGAGATGGGCAAGCCCGTCTCCCAGGGCCGGGCCGAGGTCGAGAAGTGCGCCTTGGGCTGCGAATACTATGCGATCCACGGCGCCGAATTCCTCGCCCCCGAGGCGGTGGCGACGGAGGCGGCCAAGAGCTATGTCGCCTTCGAGCCGCTCGGCGTGGTCTTGGCGATCATGCCTTGGAACTTTCCCTTTTGGCAGGTCTTTCGTTTCGCCGCCCCCGCCTTGATGGCGGGGAACGCCGCCCTGCTCAAGCACGCCTCCAATGTGAGCGGCTGCGCCTTGGCGATCGAGGCGGTGCTGCGCGAGGCGGGCTTTCCGGAGGGGCTGTTCGGAACCTTGTTGGTTTCCAATTCCCGGGTCGGGGCCTTGATCGAGCGGGCCGAGGTGCGCGCCGTCACCCTGACGGGCAGCAATCGCGCGGGGGAGGCGGTCGCCGCCCAGGCCGGGCGCTGCCTGAAAAAGACCGTCTTGGAACTGGGCGGCTCCGATCCCTTCGTGGTCTTGGCGGACGCCGACCTCCAGCGCGCGGCCCAAGTCGCCGCCGAGGCGCGCTTGGTGAACAGCGGGCAGAGTTGCATCGCCGCAAAGCGTTTCATCGTGGTGGAGGAGGTGCGCGAGGAGTTCACCCGCCTCTTCTGCGCCCGGATGGCCGAGGCGGTGATGGGGGATCCACTGGCGGAATCGACTCAGATAGGCCCCCAGGCCCGCGCCGACCTGCGCGCGGAACTGCACCGCCAGGTGGAGGTCAGCCTGCGCAGGGGCGCGAAGCGCCTGCTCGGCGGCGAGCTCCCTGCCGGTCCGGGCGCCTATTATCCGCCCACGGTCTTGGTCGAGGTGAAGCCGGGTATGCCCTGCTACGACGAGGAGGTCTTCGGCCCCGTCGCGGCGGTGATCGCCGCGCGGGATGAGGCGGAGGCCCTGGCGCTCGCCAACCACACCCCCTTTGGCCTGGGCGCCACGGTGTTCACCCGGGATCTCGCCCGCGGCGAAGCCATCGCGAAGGAAGGCCTCGAGGCCGGCTCCTGTTTCGTCAATGCCCAGGTCAAGTCGGACCCCCGCCTGCCCTTCGGCGGGGTGAAGGCCTCGGGTTACGGCAGGGAGCTTTCGAGCTTCGGGATCCGGGAGTTCGTGAACGTCAAGTCGGTGGTGGTGGCCAGCATTTGAAATTCTTTCAATTTTTTTTTAAGGCGTTAATACATCGAGATAGGCTTTCGCTATTTTTGGCAGCTTCTGATGGTCTCCAACCTTTGTGTTTATCCGAAATAAATTCAATCATACGAGATGAATATGCTGGGCCAACCTGTCTTCCACCTTCGGGACGCGGGAGCATGTCTGCTTTAATTTCCGTACTGCGTGAACGTTTTATCAGTTCGATTAATTTAGTTTTTGGATTTGATAATTTGTCGGGCTCATCGGGGATTGTTGATTTATTAATTCGAAAAAAATCAGCAATACGAGCTTTGTCTGCCAATAACCATGCTTCAATTGAACGAACCGCAACACGAAGATTCATAAATTTGGCTGGGCGAGAAAGCCACTCCGAGATTAAAGTTGGAGCACATTGATCATTATCGAGATCAGTAAGTACGAGCCATGTCTGATGCTGGGCTGCTTTGTTCCATGCTGAAATTCTCTCTTTTAATTTTGGTTTTCCATTTTTTCCGTATACGGTGCCAGCTTTGATGTTTAGCTCATCAAACAATCGCAAGACAACAGCCTCATCAACAATTCCCTCTACGGCCGAAATCACTAAATTGCTCAACTTGTTAGTCTCCGAAAAGAAGAAGTTGGTTCAATGATTTGGGTTTGGTATTTGGAATAACAATCTCAGAAAGGTTGATTCCTTCTTGAAGAAGCTTGTCTATTTCCGTGATTGAATTGGCGGTCCTTATTTCGGTTCCCTCTATGGAAGGGAGAAGTAAGAGAACTTCGTCTTTTCCAATGCCTTCGTCATTTAATAAATCTGAAGAATGTGTGCTGATAAATATTTGACGTCCTGATTTTCGTTGTACTCTTGCAAGCATTTGAGGAAGCAGTTTCACTACTTCGGGATGAAGTGAAAGTTCAGGTTCCTCCAATAGCAGAGGCCCTGTGCCATCCAGGGTGGCCCATAGCAATCCTAATAGCCTTAGTGTGCCATCTGAAAAATGATCTTCTGTTTGCCAGGCTCCCCGTGCTCGCCAATGACTATACTTTCCGCGCAGATGAGGCGCTCCTTTGTTATCTCTAGAAAGCTCTATTTCTTCTAATTGAGGTACGGCTACCCGTAGCGCATCTTTTATTTTCTTTAGTTTGGCATTACGAGAGCGTTCCGAGGTGAGAGCAATTTGTTCAAGAAAATCGCCCCCGAAAGGATCGTTTTTTCTACCTACAGAACGGTCGGGTTCTCGTATTAATTGAGGAACAATATGTAAGTATTTTTGAGTGTGGAAGAAGTCGGCGATTTCTCTGAAATTACCGTTTGCGTTCACTTGTTCTAAATATGTCTGCGTTAATCTTTCAGAGTCTTTATTATCTTTTTTATCTGGTCTACTAAGAATGAGCCTTCCACGATGTTTTACTATTTCCTTTTTGATAATAGGTCTGGAAAGATTGTCTTGGGAGAAATGAATCTCGTATTCCCACAATTCTTTTTCTTCTAAGTCACCAATTTTTACTTTGATTACAATATTTGGATATCTGCGAGCAGCCAAAGATCTAAGACTTGAGACCCCACCCCTTCTTCTTGTGGCCTCTTGAAAGCCGCCGCCAACTGAAACAATGTCATGTAGAAATCTAAAAATATCTAAAAAATTCGATTTTCCTGATGCATTGGGCCCGATAAGAAATACTCTTTTCTGAAGTTGCACTTCTGCCCTGAGAAAATTCCTCCAATTTTCAATGTGTACGAATGAAAATCTGAAGATTTTGCCAGTACTTTTTTTGGAATGTCGTTTTGTTGATTCCAAAGTCATTTAAAAGTCCGGTGAAAAATGTATTCAATAATTTATGACGTGATGGTCTTTTCTATCATTTCTAGACATTTATTCATAACGGTTTTAGCTGCGTCTGGCTTGGAGAGTTTTTTTGAAAAACTTCGCATATTCTCTAAAATTGGCCTGTTTAATAAGTAGAAATTAAGTCGCTCCGCGACCTTGGCGCCGTTCAGCTCTTGGTTGAGGATCATCTCGGCCGCGCCCGCCGTCACCATCTCTTCGGCGTTGTAGCGCTGATGGTCGTCCGCGGCGAAGGGATAGGGGACCAGGATGGCGGGCAGGCCCAGGTTCTGCAACTCCGTGATGGTGCCCGCGCCCGCGCGGCACAGCATCAGGTCGGCCTGGGCGTAATAGGGGCCCAGGTCCTGGAGGAAGGGAAAGACCTCGGCCGAGATCCCCGCCTCGCGATAGGCCGCCTCGACGGCGGCGAAGTCCTTGCTGCCGGTTTGGTGGATGATATGGAGCCGCTCCGCCTGGCCGCGGAGGCTGGGCAGGGCTTGGCGCATCGCCTCGTTCAGGGCATGGGCGCCCTGCGAACCGCCCAGCACGAAGAGGCAGAGGCGGCCGTCCGGCCGGGCCTGCCGAGGCGCCGCGAAGCTGCGCGTCGGGTTGCCGCTGAACACGGTCTTTTGCGGGTCGAAAAACTCTCGGGCCTTGGCGAAGGAGATGAAGATCTTGTCGACGAAGCGGGCGAGCTGCCGGTTGGTGAAACCCGGGATGGAATTCTGCTCAATCACCGCGGTGGGAATCTTGGAGAAGTGCGCCGCCAGGGTCATCGGCCCGCTGGCATAGCCGCCGATCCCCACCACCAGATCGGGCTGGAACTCCTTCAGGATCTTCTTGGACTGCCCGTAGGCCTTGGGCAGGCGCGCCAGGCTGCCGAGGCGCGCCCTCCAACCGGAGCCCTTGAGCGGGGTCGCCTCGATGAAGCGCAGCTCGAAGCCCGCCCGCGGGACGATGTCCTTCTCGAGGCCGAAGGGGGTGCCGACGAAGAGGATTTGGGCGGCGGGGTCGCGGCTTCGAAATCGCTCCGCGACGGCGATCCCGGAGAAGAGGTGCCCGCCGGTGCCGCCGCCGGCGAAGAGGATGCGGAGGGGGGCTTTATTCATGGGAATAATCTTTTTGCGTCTGAGATGAGATGTTCAGCAGGATTCCCACCAGCATGGAAATGACCAGGAGCGAGGTGCCGCCGTGGCTGATGAAGGGCAGGGGCAGGCCCTTGGTCGGGAGCAGCCCCATCACCACCGCGAAGTTGATCAAGGCCTGCGCGGTCACCATCGAGGTGATCCCGATGGCGAGGTAGCAGCCGAACAAGTCGGGGGCCCGCATCGCGATCTTGGTGCCCCGGACCAGAAAGAATATGAAAAGCCCCATGATGGCGAAGACGCCGATCAGGCCCAGCTCCTCGCCGATCACGGAAAAGATGAAGTCGGTGTGCGCCGCCGGCAGGTAAAACAATTTTTGTTTCCCTTGGCCCAGGCCCGCGCCGGTCAGTCCTCCCGCGTTGAAGGCGACGTAGGACTGGATGATCTGGAAGCCCTCGTCCATCTTGTGTTCCCAGGGATCCAAGAAGGCGAGGATGCGTTTGCGGCGGTAATCCACCGAGAAGATCAAAAAGTAGAGCGCGGGGATGGCGGCCACGATCCCCGCCGCCAGGTAGGAGAGCCGGGTTCCGCCGATGAAGAACATGAGGAAGGAGACCAGGCAGATGACGAAGGTGGTGCCCAGGTCTTTCTGCAGCAGGACCAAGCCGGAGATGAAGCCGATGATGCCGATCGCGGGGAGGAAGCCGATCTTGAAGTTCTTCATCTTCTCCTTCTTCTTCGCCATCGTGTAGGCCATGAAGACGATGACGGCCAGCTTGGCCAATTCGGAGGGCTGCACGGTGACCCCGGCGATCCCGATCCAGCGCTGGGCCCCGCCGGCGCGGTGCCCGATTCCGGGGATGAAGGTGACGAGCAGCAGGGCCACCGTCGCGATCAGCAGGGGATAGGTCAGCTTGTAGAGGACGTGGTAGTTCACGCTCTTCATCGCGAACATCAGCACCAGCCCGGCCGCCATGAAGAGGACCTCTTTCTTCAGGAAATAGTAGGAGTCTTTATAGAGGTCCTGGGCATAGATCGCGGAGGCCGAATAGACCATCAGCATGCCGATAGCCATCAGGAGCAGCGCGATCACCAGGAGGGGATAGTCGATCGGTCGGCGTTCCATCGTTCAACCTCCGCTCTCGTTCCGCAGTTCGCGGACGGCCTGCTGAAACTGCATCCCGCGGTCGTGGTAATCCTTGAACATGTCGAAGCTGGAGCAGGCGGGGCTGAGCAGGACCGTGCCGCCGGGCTTGGCAAGGCGCCGGCTGGCCTGCACCGCCTCCCGCATGGAAGCGACCGTGACGATCTCGGTGGCTCCCTTCAAGCTGGCCAGGATCTTGTCTTTCGCCTCGCCCATCACCACGATGGCGCGGGCCTTGTTCTTGAGGAGGGGGCGCAGCGGGGCATAGTCCCCCCCCTTGTCTTTTCCGCCCAAGATCAGCACGACCTCCCGGTCGAAGCTGGCGAGCGACATCACCACCGCCCCGACGTTGGTGCCCTTGGAATCGTCGTAGTAGTTAACCCCGTCGATCTCGGCGACCCACTCGATGCGGTGGGGCAATCCCTTGAAGGTATCGAGGGTCTGCTGGATGGCACCGTCGGCGACCCCGTCGGCCTTGGCGCAGGCGACCGCGCAGGCGATGTTTTCGAGATTGTGGAGGCCGAGCAATTTGCAGCGCGCCAGGCTGAATTCGGCCGCGACCTGGCCGTGGGGCGCCCAGTAGATCTTCCCGTCGTGGAAGTAGGCCCCGCCGACCTTCTTGGCCGTGCTGAAGGGGGCGCGGACGGCGCGGCTCGTCTCGACGGCTTCCAGGCAGTGCAGGTCGTCGTCGTTGTAGACCGAGAAATCCCCCGCATCCTGGAACTCGAAGATCCTGGCCTTCGCCGCGAGGTAGTCTTGAAAGCTCGCGTAGCGGTCGAGATGGTCCTCGGTGACGTTGAGGAGGGCCGCGACCTTGGGCTTGAAGCTGCGGGTGGTCTCGAGTTGGTAGCTGGACACCTCGACGACGTAGCAGGAAAAATTTTTCGGATCGTTGACCAGGTCAAGAAAGGGGGTGCCCAGGTTGCCGCCGATGCCTACGTTCTCGCCCGCCGCCTGGTAGATGGCGCCGAGCAGGGAGGTGGTGGTGGACTTGCCGTTGGTGCCGGTGATGGCAAGGACCTTTCCCCGGCAGAGCGTCGCCGCCAGCTCCAGTTCACCCTCCAAGGGGAGGCCGCGCTGGACCGCGGCCCGGGCCGCCGGATGATGGGGGTCGACTCCCGGGCTGATGAAGAAGCGGGAGATCTTCGCGAAGTCGGGCAGGGAGCCGCCCAAATAGAGCTCGGAGAATTTCGCGCCCGTCTTTTCCGGATCGAAGGCCGCGTTGTCGTCGAGGCCCCAGACGGTCTCGCCGTGGGCGGCGAAGTGCCGCGCGACGGAGATGCCGGTTTTGCCGAGTCCTAGGATTGCGATGGCCATAGTTTAACGTATCTTCAGGGTCGCCAGCGAGAGCAGCGATAAAATAAAACTGATGATCCAAAAACGCACGATGACCTTCGGCTCCGGCCAGCCCTTCAGCTCGAAGTGGTGGTGGATGGGAGCCATGCGGAAGATCCGCTTGCCGGTCAGCTTGAAGCTGATCACCTGGGTCATCACCGAGACGGTCTCGAGGACGAAGATGCCGCCCACCAAGATGAGCAGGATCTCGGCCTTGGCGAGGATCGCCACCATGCCCAGGGCCGCGCCGATGCTGAGTGAGCCGGTGTCGCCCATGAAGATCTCGGCGGGGTAGGAGTTGAACCAGAGGAAACCGATGATGCCGCCCACCAAGGCACCGCAAAAGATCGCGAGTTCCCCGGCGCCCGGCACGAAGATCACCTGCAGGTACTCGGCGAGCTTGGAATTGCCGGCGACGTAGACCAGGACCGCGTAGGTGCTGAAGGCCATGACGTTGGGGACGGCCACCAGGCCGTCGAGGCCGTCGGTCAGGTTGACCGCGTTGGAGGCGCCCGTGACCACCAGGCAGATCAGGCCGACGTAGGCCCAGCCGAGGTCGGGCTGCAGGTCTTTGAAGAAGGGCAGCACCAGCTTCGTCGAAAAATCGAGGTAGCTGAGCAGGGTCACGCCCGCCAGGGCGCTGATCAGGATCTGCAGCGGGAACTTGATGCGGGCCTTGAGCCCCAGGTTCACTTTCTTGATCTGTTTTTTGTAGTCGTCATAGAAGCCGATCGCCCCGAAGGAGAACATCACGAAGAGCATCAGCCAGAGGTAGGCGTTCTCGAGGTTGCCCCAGAGCAGCACCGAGATCCCCAGGCAAAAGAGGATCAGGAGCCCGCCCATCGTGGGGGTGCCTTTTTTGTTGAAATGGGTCTTGGGCCCCTCGTCGCGGATGAATTGGCCGACCTGGTTTTTTCTTAAGTAGGAGATGAAGCGCTTGCCGAGCAGCAGGTAGAGGAAGAGTGCGGTCATCAAGGCGCCGAAGGTGCGGAACGTGATGTACTTGAAGAGGTTGAAGACGATGAACTCGGTCCGCAGCGGGTATAGGAAATAATAGAGCATGGTCAGCAGCGTTCTTTCAAAAAGGTGACGATTTTCTCCAGGTGCATGCCCCGGGATCCCTTCACCAGGATCCAGCGCACCTCCGAGGGGAAATCCTCGAGCGTCGCCAGCGCCGCCTCGGTGCTGGGGCTCGCCTTCAGGCGCTCCGCCTTCATCCCCGCCGCACGCGCCCCGCCCAGGATCTCCTCGGCGTGCGGCCCGATAGCCAGCAACCAGTCGATGCGCTCGCGCGCGGCGCTTTCGCCCACCATCCGGTGGCCCACCGGCGCCGTCTCGCCCATCTCGAGCATCTCTCCGAGGATGGCCAGGGCCGCCGCGCCACCCTTGAGCTGGGCCAGGGTGTGCAGCGCAGCCATCGTCGAGCTGGGATTGGCGTTGTAACAGTCGTCGATCAGCCGGCGTCCGGATTTCAACTGCAAGAGCTGCCCGCGGGAGGGAGCCGGGCGAAACCGTTCGAGGCCCTGCCGGGCGTCCGTGGCAGAGATCCCCAGCAGACGACCGACGGCGAGCGCGGCGAGCACGTTGCCCAGGTGGTGGGGGCCGGGCAGGGCCAAGCGCAGGGCGATCTCGTCTCCGTCCATCCGGGCGAGGATTTTCAGCGGGTGCTCGGCGTCACCGCCCTCCAGCACCTCGCCCCAGACTGGATCCTGGGGCTCTCCGTAGCCCTCGCGCCTGGCTCGCGTCGGCAACGCGGCGACCCTCGGGTCGAGCCGGTTGACCAAGGCCACGGCCTGGGGAGACAGGCCCGCGAACAATTCGCCCTCCGCCCGCTGCACGCCGTCCAGGTCGCCGAGTTTTTCCAGGTGCTCCATGCCGATATTGGTCACCAGCCCGGCGGTGGGTGCGATGATCTCGGTCAAGCGGGCCAGCTCTCCGAAGTCGTTCATCCCCGCCTCGATGACGGCGACCTGGTGGCTGGCATCCAGCCGGAACAGGGTTTTGGGTACCCCGATCAGGTTGTTGAAATTTCCCTCGGTGGCGAGGACCTTGAGGCGGGTCTCGAGGACCGCCTTGGTCAGTTCCTTGGTGGTGGTCTTGCCGTTGCTGCCCGCTATCGCGATGACCGGGATGGAGAAGCGGGCCCGCCAGGCCGCCGCCAAGTCACCCAGGGCGCGCAGCGTATCGGGGACGATTAGGGCCTGGGCGGGGTTAGGCAGGCTCTCGAGCGTCGCGCGGTGGAACTCGTCGACCACGACCGCGGCGGCCCCCAAGTCGATCGCCTGGGCGGCGAAGTTATGCCCGTCCCGCTCGCCCACTAGGCAGAAGAACAGCTCTCCCGGCTGCAGGGCGCGCGTGTCCGTGCAGACGCCGGAAAATTTGGCCTCGGGGTGGCTGCCGGAAAAAACTCCGTCCATCGATTGGGCGGCCCATTGTAGCGATTCAGAAATCATAAAAAACGACCTGCGTGGTTCGATACCCCCGTGCGTGGGTGTCGGTGGAAGCTATTAGCAGGCCTTTTAAAAACCACCGGTGGTTTTTAAACAACCTGTTAGACGCCCGCTCCCTTCGATAATGCCTCTCTCGCGACCTCCCGGTCGTCGAAGTGGATCTTTTCGGTCCCGAGAATTTGGTAGTCCTCGTGGCCCTTGCCGGCGATGAGGATCACTTCGCCCGGTTGGGCCAGCTCGATCGCCCGCTGGATGGCGCGCTTGCGATCGGGCTCGACGTGAGCGTCGCGGCCCACCGACATGCCGCCCTCCTCGACGCCGGGCAGGATCTCTTTAATGATTTGCTGCGGGTCCTCGGTGCGGGGATTGTCGCTGGTCACGATCGCGACGTCGGAGAGGCGCGCCACCTCGCGGCCCATGATGGGGCGCTTCGCGCGGTCGCGGTCGCCCCCGCAGCCGAACACGGTGAGGATTTTCGGGGGATCGAGGTCTTTCAGGGCCCGGAGCACGTTTTTGAGCGCGTCGGGGGTATGGGCGTAATCGACGAAGCAATGGATGCCGCGCGAGTTTTCCACCCGTTCCAGGCGGCCCGGCACCCCTTCGAAGGATTCGACGGCGCGGACAATCGTTTCCAGCGGGATCTCCTGGCTCAAGGCGGCCCCCGTCGCCGCCAGGATGTTGGAGAGATTGAAGGCGCCGATCAAGGGGGAGCGGAATTCGGCGACCCCCGCCGGAGTGGCGAGCGTCGCGCGGGTGCCGCTCAAGTCGGAGCGCCATTCCCGCGCGTAGAGGTCCCACTTGCTCTGCGCCATCGTCGAGTAAGTCCAGACGGGAACTTCCTTGACGGCGTCGATCAGCTTGAGGCCGAAGCGGTCGTCGGCATTGAGGATGGCGCGCTTCGCGCCCTTGCCGCGGGGCAGGAGCTGGGTGAAGAGGCGTTTCTTGGACTCGTAATAGAGCTCCATGCTCTTGTGGTAGTCGAGGTGTTCGGGGGTCAGGTTGGTGAAGACCGCCGCGTCGAAATGCACGTCCTCGACCCGCCGCATGTCGAGCGCGTGGGAGCTGACTTCCATCGCCACGACGTCGACGCCGGAGTTTTTCATTTCGCGGAACAGGCGTTGGATCTCGGTGGATTCCGGCGTGGTGTGGGCGTTGGGCAGGTTTACCCCGTTGTAGCGGCAGCCGATGGTTCCGAGGATGCCGGGATTTTTTCCGGCGGCGCGGAAGATCGCGTCGAGCAGGTAGGTGATGGTGGTCTTGCCGTTGGTGCCGGTGACCCCGAGGACCGGAAATTCGCGGGAAGGATCGCCGTGCCAGCGGGCGGCGAGACGGCTCAGGCTGGCGCGGCTGTTTTCGACCCTGAAGACCGGCACCTTCTTGGCCGGCGAGACTTCCCGTTCGACGATCAAGGCGGCGGCGCCGCGCTGCAGGGCATTGTCGATGAAATGGTGCCCGTCGATCTTGGTGCCGTGGATGGCGACGAACAGAAAACCTTCCTCGATCTCCCCGGAATGGGAGCTGATGCCCCGGATCTCGACGTCGGCGAAGTGGCGCTTCTCGAGGAAAGGGAGGTCTTGGATGAGTTCGGATAGTTTCATGGGTTAAATGGGCGGCTCGCAATCCAGGACAATTTCGGCGCCGCTCTCCAATGCCCCGCCCGCTTGGGGCTCCTGCCGGTTGCAGATGCCGCTGCCGCGGATCTTCAGCTTGAAATTCTTCGACTGGGCCCGGCGCAGCGCCTCCCGGACCGAGAGCCCGGTGAAATCGGGCACCGCCTGGGCTTCCTCGGCCGAAGCCGCCTCCGCGCCCTCGCCGGACACCGCTTGCACCATCTCGACGGCGTCTTCCGCCGCGGGCGGGCCTTTCGCCGCCGGCTTGGCCTTCGCTTCCTTGACCGCCCTGGGCTTCTCGGCCGCGGCGCTCGCGAGGCCAGGGGCGTCGGGCGGCGTCTTCAGGTAGGCGAGGCTCTGTCCCATGATTTCGCGGAACACCGGGGCGCTGACCAGCCCTCCATAGTAGTCTCCCTTGGGTTCGTCAATAGACACCAAGACCACCAAACGAGGGTTCCGGGCGGGCGCGAAGCCCACGAAGGAGGCGACGTATTTATTCTTGGCATAGCCATGGCCGCCGGGGACGACTTTCTGCGCGGTCCCGGTCTTGCCGGCCACCTGGAATTCGTCGAGATGGGCGGCCGTCCCGGTGCCGCCCTTCTCCACCACGGTTTGCAGGATTTTGGCCATTTCCTTGGCGGTCTGCTCGCTGATCACCCGCCTCAGCACCTGGGGTTCGAACCTTTGGACCACGTTATCCTTGGAATCGCGGATCTCCTTGAGGATGTAGGGTTTCATCAAGTTGCCGCCGTTGGCGATCGCCGAATAGGCCGCGACGATTTGAATCGGGGTGGTGGAAATGCCCTGGCCGAAGGCCATGGTGCCCAGCTGCAGGACCCCGAGATTACCCAGCGAGGCCATTAGCCCCGAGACCTCGCCCGGGATTTCCACTCCGCTTTTCTGGCCGAAGCCGAAATTCCGCACCATCTCGTAGAAGCGCTTTTTTCCGACCATCTGGGCCAGTTTGTAGCTGCAGATGTTGCTGGAGTATTTGATGATGTCGGAAAGGTTGAGGACCCCGTGGCCGTGGGTGTCGTTGATCGTGAATTTTCCGACCTGCATCGCTCCGTTCTCGCAATTGAGCGTCTTGTGCAGATCGAAGGCGCCGGTTTCGAGGGCGATGGCGGCGGTCACCGCCTTGAAGATCGAGCCCGGCTCGAAGATGTCGGTGACGGCGCGGTTGCGCCAGCTGGAGGGTTCGTACTTGAAATACTCGTTCGGGTCGAAGCTGGGCTGCACCGCCATTCCCAGGATCGCGCCGGTCTTGACGTCCATCACCACCGCGACGCCCCCGACCGCCTTGTATTTGTCGGTGGCGGCCTTGAGCTCGCGCTCCGCGAGGTACTGGATCGTCTTATCCAGGGTCAAGACGATGCCGTTGGGGTGCTCCAGGCCCATCAGGGCGTAGGGAGAATAGGAGCGGCCCTTGGCATCTTGCTCGATCAGCTTGGGTGGATCCGCGCTCTTCAGCACCTCGTCCTGGGCCATCTCGAGGCCCGAGAGCGCCTCGGCGTCATAACCCACCGCCCCCAACAGGTTGGCGGCCAACGCGCCGTTGGGATAGAAGCGCTTGTATTCGGGAAGGGCCCCGAGGCCGGTCAGCTTGAGTCCCTTGAGCTTGGCGCTCTCCTCCTCGCTTAACCGCCGCTTGAGCCAGACGAACTTCTTTTTCTTGTCCTCGATCTTCTCGAAGATCTTGTCCTCGGACATGCCGATTGCCGGCGCGAGGGTTTGGGCGAAGGCCTTCGGGTCCTCGATCAAATGCGGCGAGGCGTAGACGCTTTCCACCTGCAGGTCGATGGCGAGCGTGTCGCCGTTGGCGTCCAGGATGGTCCCGCGCTTGGGCGCGACCACGACCTTGCGGTGGTACTGGTTCTTGGCCAGGCTGCTGAGCTTTTGGTTGTCGGTGAGGTGCAGCTCGAAGGCGCGCGCCCCGACCAGCAGGAAGGCCAGCAGGAATACCGAGGTCACCACCGCGATCCGGAGCCGGATCTTCTTGAGGGAAAGGCCTTGCTTGAGCGGACTTTGGATCATGACGGTCAGGGCAGCGGGTCGAGCATGACGGCGGGGACTTTGTCCTTATTGGCCTTGTTGGCGGGCTTATCCCGCGTGGTTTCTCGGGAAACGATCTTCGCGACTAGCACGTCGGTATCCTCCCCCTTGACGACGCGGGACTCGACCGCTTTGGGTCGGGCCGAGCTCTTGGGGGTTGAGGATTTCGGCAGGTCGTTCTTGGCGGTCTGGGATTTGGCGGGGCGAGTGGGCTCGTTCGGGCCCGCCTTCGCCTCGGGGCTCGCGCCGGCGCCCTTGGCCGCAAGGGTCCGGTCCGGTTTCGCCGCCGCTTCCTGTTTTGCGACGACGGACTTCTTTGGCGCGGTCTCCGCCTTCTCGGACAGATCAGACCGGGTCGGCTTGGCGGCGGATGGGGGTGGAGCTGCCGACGTCGGTTTTCCGGCGCTGTTTTGCGCAAGTTTGGCGGGTGTGGGGGTTCCTTTGCCCGGTGCCGCCACGGCGTTTCGATCCGCCGGCCCTTGCGGCTTGTTTTGGAGCGCGACGGTCTTCGGCTGAGGCTTGGTCGGGCCGGCGGCCGCGGGCTTGCTGGGATGCGCGGCCGGCGCCTCCGCCTTGGCGATCTCGGTCGGCACCGCGGCTTGCGCGGAGCGGGTCTCGGGCTTGGCGGTGGCCTTGTCGGCCTGTGCCGTGCGCGGGGCGGTGCTCGGTTTCTGGGGCTTGACCTGGGCTACGGATGCCGCGGTCTTTTCGGGCCCGGCCTGGATTTTTTCCGCGACGGTGGTGGGCGCGGCGTTGGTTCCGCCCGGTGCCGGCGCCGCGCCGGACAGGCGGGCCAGAGTTTCGTTGTCGAGCCGGCTCAGGTAAAAGACCTGCTGGGTCTTGGGGAGGGCGAGGCCCAGGGTGTCCTTGGCCTCGTTCTCGATGCGCGTGGGGGATTTGAGGCGCGCGATCTCGAGGCTGAGCCGCTTGTTCTCCTCGATGAGGGCTTCCTTGCGTTGCAGTTCCTGGCCGATGTTGTAACCGAGGTTGACGGCTTGGATATGGGTACCGATGTAGAAGATCGCGCAGGCGCTGGCCAGCACGATGAGGCTTAGGCAGGCGAACAGAAAGACGCGCCTGGATTTGTCGAGCGGCGAGAAGGTCGGCTGCCGGCGCACGCTCTTGGCGGTGTAGGAAATGGAAGTGGCACCACGAGCCATGGGTGTCGCTACTCCAGCCTCCGAACCGCCCGAAGCTTCGCGCTCCGGGCGCGGGGGTTGATCGAGACCTCCTCGGCGCTGGGCCGCAGAGGCTTCTTCGTCAGGATTTCAAAGTTTTCAAAGGATCGGAAGGCCCACTTGACGATGCGATCTTCCAACGAGTGGAAGGAGATCACCGCCAATACCCCGCCGACCCGAAGGAAATCGGGGGGCTTGCTCAAAAAACGCCGGAGCAAATCGAGTTCGCGATTGACCGCGATGCGCAGCGCCTGGAACACGCGCGTGGCGGGGTGAATCTTGCCCTTGGAAAAAGGTACGGCGCGGGAAACTATTTGGCACAGCTCGAAGGTCGTCCGAATCGGACTCTCCTCGCGGCTGCGGACGATTTGTCGGGCGATCCGCTTCGCGAAACGTTCTTCCCCGTATTCGCGAAAGATCGCCTCCAACTCGGTTTCGGGGAGGTCGTCTAAAAGCTCCCGCGCCGTCACCTCTTCTTCCAGGTCCATCCGCATATCCAATGCGGAATCTTGCGAAAAACTAAACCCTCGCTCGCGGTCGTCCAGCTGCAGGCTGGAGACACCCAGGTCGAGGACCATGCCGTGGACCTGCGCCCAGCCGAGCTCGCGGAGGAATTCGGCAGCCCGGTCATAAGTGCCGTGCCGGAATTCCACCCGCGCCCCGAAGCGTTTCAGGCGCTGCTTGGCCAGTTCCAGGGCGCGCCGGTCGCGATCGATGCCGAGCAGTCGGCCTTCAGGTGCCGACCTTTCGAGGATCGCGGCGGCGTGCCCGCCCAGGCCCAAGGTCCCGTCGAGGTAATCTTGATTGGCTCCAATTTGTAAAAGATCCAAAACTTCGTCCAGCATCACCGGCCGGTGAATCTCCTCGGGGGGAGGTTCAGTGCCAGGTTCGGTGTCGTTCTTGCGGTCCATTGAAACTCATCACCGCGTCGTATACCGAATCGTAGGCCTCTACGACCTGGTCGAGGCCGGTGAAGCGGAAGATGTTCCGCGTGTAGCTGTTGAGCGAGGCGCACTTCAGGTCGCCGCTCAGGCTGCGCAGGCGGCTGGCACGCTCCAGGAGCCGCGCGATCGTCTTATAGTTGACGTGCTCGACTTTCTGGAAGTTCAGCACCACTTTCACCTTCCGAGAATTCGTCAGCTTGCGCAGCATGGCTTCCAGCTCCTTCATCTCGAAGTGGGAAACTTCGCCGCTCAGATGGACGACAGCGACGTCGTCGAAAGTCGTCATTTCAAACATTGATCACACGCTGCTGAAAAAAGTTTTAATTCCCACCGGAGTAATCCGGTTCCGTCATCGCCCAAAAATCCCTCGGATTTTCGGGGTCCGCCAACCGCCTGCGGCGGCTTGGCCCAACCACCGGTGTTTTTCAACAGCCTCCTACAGCCCCAAGTTGGCCAGGTCTTCGGAGGAGTTGTCGATCTTCTCTTGCGCGATGCTGAAGACGCTGCTCCATTTATCCTTCGACCAGATCTCGATCCGTTTGGTCATCCCCACGAAGAGGATGTCTTTCTTTAAGCCCGCATAGTCCCGCAACGTCGGGGGGATGACGATGCGGCCTTGCTTGTCGAGCGGGCATTCGACCGCGCCGCTCACGAAAACCCGCTGGAGGGCTTTGACCTCGGATTTGAACTGGGGCAGGGCCGCGATCTTCTCCTCGATCACCGCCCATTCCTGAACCGGGTAGGCCCACAGGCAATTGTCAAAGGTCGTCAGAATCAGTCGTTCGTCGTAATTGGCGCTTAAGACCTCTCGGAACTTCGCCGGCAGCGAAGTCCGCCCCTTGTCGTCGATGGTGTATTCGAAGCGCCCGCGAAACATGGCTGCCATTACAATCCTAGAAAAGGGCACCCGTCAACCACTTTAAACCACTTTAGGCCACGTTTTGGGTCATTTAAACCACCAGACTTGAAAAAGTCAAGGGGCTTCAATAAAAAAATTCTATAAAAATCGATGAATTATCCACAGGCCCGCGAGTGGCACCTGAAGTATTTTGTACATTATATATTTACAACTGGCCTTCCCCGCCGTGGCCAGGGTAGGGGGGAGAAAAAATAGGAAGCAATCGAGATGGAAACAGCTTTCGACGTCATCGTGATCGGGGCGGGTTATGCGGGAGCGGCGACGGCCTACCACCTCTCGCGCCTGGGGTCGCATCGCGTCCTGCTCTTGGAGCGAGAGGCGAGCCCGGGCCGCCACGCCTCGGGAAAGAATGCCGGCTTGATGCGCCAGGCGGTGGGCGATGCGCGGGTTGCCGGCCTGGTGCAAGAGACGCTCCGCGCCCTCGAGGCGCCGCCGGAGGATTGGCCCCGCCGCGAAATTTTCCGCCGCACCGGTTCCTGGTTGCTCGGGGAAATGCAGGTCCTGAGCGGATTTGCCGAGGTCCTGAAAAAAAATGACGCGCCCTACGAAATTTTTGACGCAAGTTCCTGGTCGCAAAATTCGCTCCCCCAATTGCCGGAGGCCCTCCCCAAGTCGCGGCATCACGCGGCGCTTTTTACCCCGGGAGACGGGGTGGTCGAAGTCCAGGGCCTGCTCGCGAATTACTTGGAGGCGGCGCAGGCCAGGGGGGCGGTGCTGCGCGGCGCGACGGAGGCGCGCGCCCTGGTGCGGGAACCGGGCGGATGGCGGGTCGAGACCGAAGTCCAGGCCTACCGCGCCCCCGCGGTGGTCAATGCCGGGGGGGCCTGGGCGGAGGAACTGGGCGGCAGGGCCGGCCTGGCTCCCAAAGGGCTGGAGTCGCGGCGGCGTCACCTGTTTCTTGCCGAGGATCCGCTCGGCTGGGGACCCTCCAATCCCTATCTTTGGGACACCCAGCGGGAGTTCTACTGCCGCGCGGATGCACGCGGGCTCTTGCTTTGCGCGGGGGATGAGACCGTGCATCCGGCCGCGCCCCCCCAGGTGGACCCGGCGGTCGCGGCCCAATTGCGCGTCAAATTGGAGGCAGGGTTTCCGGCGCTGGCCGCTCTCCAGCCCCGCGAGACCTGGGCCTGCCTGCGGACCTTCTGGCGGGAGGGGCCCTTCCTGGTGGAAGAGCAGGCGGGGGCCCCGGGCTTTTTTTGGGTCGCCGGACTGGGAGGGCACGGGATGGGCAGCAGCTTCGGCATCGGCCGCCTGGCGGCCGAGCGGCTGCATGCATTTTTGATTAGGCAAAAGCCTTGATCTCGTTGTAAAGCTGTCCGGTCTTTTTCCATGGTACTCCTCAGGAAAGGGGGATTTATGGCCAACAAGAAGAAAAAGAAAACCGCCGCCAAGAAGAAAATCCGCGTCAAAAAATCCGCCACGGGTCTCGCCAAGAAGTCCACCGTCAACGTCCGGCGTCTCGAGGCCGAGATCAATCACCTGAGCGACTTGCTGCAGAAGATCAAGCAGAAGAGCGTCCTGGTGCGGCGCTCCTTGGCCTATCTCGACCGCGAGCAGAAAAACGTCATGAAGCAGCTGCGCCACGCGCGCAGTTTCCTCCTGCGCCTGAAAAACCGCGGCGTGAAGGCGATCCAAAATTTTCCGCAAAGCGCCGAAGAGCTTTACGGACAGCTGAAGCGCGAGTTCAATCGACTCTCGCAGCGCTGGACCTCTTAATCCGCGTCATTTTTTAGGATTCGATCTCGGCCGCTTCCGGGGCATGCACGCGCGGGGTGAAGTCGAAGCTGAGTTCGTCCTCTTTCACCCCCACCGCGACCGTTCCGCCTTTTTCGAGGCGTCCGAACAGGATCTCGTCGGCCAAGGGGCGCTTGATCTTTTCTTGGATCAGGCGGCTCAAGGGCCGCGCGCCGTATTTCTCGTCGTAGCCGTGTTTCGCCAGCCAGTCCTTGGCCTCCGCGGACACCTCCAGCTCGACCTTCTTCTCAAGCAATTGCATCTCCAGTTCCGCCAGGAACTTCTCGACCACGTGCAGGACCGTCTTGGCGTCCAGCTGGGAGAATGCCACGATCGCGTCGAGGCGGTTGAGGAACTCGGGGCTGAACAAGTCCTTGATCGCCTTCATGTCGTGGCCTTGCCCGCCCGCGGCGTTTTCGATGCCGATCGATTTCTTCGCCAGGTCCCGCGCCCCGGCGTTGGTGGTCATGATCAGGATGATATTGCGGAAGTCGGCCTTCTTGCCGTTGTTGTCGGTCAAGGTGCCGTAGTCCATCACCTGCAGCAGGATGTTGAAGAGGTCGGGATGGGCCTTCTCGATCTCGTCAAGGAGCAGGACGGCGTGCGGTTTCTGGTTGATGGCGTCGGTGAGCAGGCCGCCCTGGTCGAAGCCGACATAGCCCGGCGGCGCGCCGATCAGGCGCGAAACGGTGTGCTTCTCCATGTATTCGCTCATGTCAAAGCGGAGGAATTGGATGCCCAGCACCCGGGCGAGCTCTTTGCTCAATTCAGTTTTGCCGACCCCGGTGGGGCCGCAGAACAAGAAGGAGCCGATCGGCCGGTCGGCGGGCCCCAGGCCGGAACGGGAGAGCTTGATCGCGGCCGCGAGTTGGTCGATCGCCGGGTCCTGGCCGAAGACCCGCTGCTTGAGCTCGCGGTCGAGGTGGCGCAGGGCCTCCTTGTCGCTGAGCGAAACCGTCTTCGGGGGAATGCGGGCCATCTTGGCGATCATCGCCTCGATGTCCTGGGCAGTGACCGTCTTCTTCTGCTGGGACTTGGGACGGAGGCGCAGCGCGGCGCCTACCTCGTCGATCACGTCGATGGCCTTGTCGGGCAGATGCCGGTCGTTGATGTATTTCGCGGATAGCTGGGCGGCGGCGACCAGGGCCGACTGGGTGTAGTGGACTTGATGGTGCTCCTCGAAGCGGGACTTAAGGCCCTTGAGGATCTTCACGGTCTCGTCCACGCTCGGTTCCGGCACGTCGATCTTTTGAAAACGGCGGCTGAGTGCCCGGTCTTTCTCGAAGGCCTTGTACTCCTGGTAGGTGGTGGAGCCAATGCACTTGAGGTCGCCGGAGGCGAGCACGGGCTTGAGCAGGTTGGAAGCATCCATCGTGCCTCCCGTGGTGGCGCCCGCCCCGACCAGGGTGTGGATCTCGTCGATGAACAGAATTGCCCCTGCTTCTTTCTTGAGGCGGGCGAGCACCGCCTTGAGGCGCTGCTCAAAATCGCCGCGGAACTTGGTGCCCGCCAGGAGGGCGCCGAGGTCTAGGGCGTAGATGGTGGCGTTGGCCAGCAATTCGGGGACGTCCTTGTGATGGATCTTGAGCGCGAGGCCCTCCGCGATCGCGGTCTTTCCGACACCCGCCTCCCCCACATAGAGGGGATTGTTCTTGCGGCGCCGGCAGAGCACGTGGACGGTTCGTTCCAGCTCATGCTCGCGGCCGATGAGCGGGTCGATTTTTCCCTCGCGGGCCTTCTGGTTGAGGTTGACGGCGTAACGCTCGAGGACGTCGCCGCTCGGCGCCCCTTCCTCCTCGCCCTCCTCGCTAAACGGGGCGTTGAATTCGGGTTCCGCCGTGTCACCCGGCAGCTTGCTGATGCCGTGCGAGATGTAACTCACCACGTCCAATCGATGGATGCCCTGCTTGCCGAGGAAGTAGACGGCGTGGCTGTCTTTCTCGCTGAACAGCGCCACCAGGACGTTGGCGGCGGTGACCTCGTTCTTGCCGGAGGCCTGGACGTGAAAGAAGGCGCGCTGCAACACCCGTTGCACCGCCAAGGAGGTGTGGATCTCGGCCTCGCCTTCGCCGGCCGCGGTGATCAGCTGGTCGTCGAAGAAACGCTCGAGGTCCTTGAGCAATTTTTGCACGCTGCCGCCGCAGGCGTGCACGATTTTGATGATCGCCGGGTCCTGCAGCAGGGCGTAGAGCAAGTGCTCGAGCGTCAGGTAGTCGTGACGACGTTGCTTGGCCTCGGTATAGGCGAGATTGAGCGTGTTTTGCAGTTCCTTGCTGATCATTTCGGGATGGCAGCCTTTCCGTTAAACGCTACGCCTCTTCCATGGTGCATTGTAAGGGAAATTCGTGCTTTCGGGAATAGTCGATCACCTGGGATACCTTCGTCTCCGCAATTTCGCGGGGATAGATGCCACAAACCCCTTTTCCCTTGTAGTGGACGTGCAGCATGATGCGCGTGGCCTCCTCGAGGGATTTTTGGAAAAACTTCTGCAAAATCTCCACGACGAACTCCATGGTGGTGTAATCGTCGTTCAATAGCAATACCTTGTACATGGCCGGCCTTTGGACCTTGGGTTTGGTCTTGGTGGCGGTACGGCCTTCGCCTTCGAATTTACCTTCCTTAGCCATAGGACGTATATAGGAGGGCTTTGGGTTTTTGGGCAAGCCCGGCTCGGTATCATTCTAGGAGATTTGGGCCTTCGGGTCATTACCTTGACATCCTCGAAGGCCCTATCCTAGTTTTCATCCGTCCATGGAACTTCCTTTGCAAATGCGCATGGCCCGCTGGTACGCCCCGGAAGAGATCCGGCTCGATCAGGTCCCGGTCCCGCGTCCCGGTGCCGGGGAGGTCTTGGTGAAGATCGGGGCGGCCTTGACCTGCGGCACCGATTTCAAGACCTTCAAGCGCGGGCATCCGCGGCTCATCAAGGAGGTCCCCGGCCCCTTCGGCCATGAGATGTCAGGCACCGTCGCCGCGGTGGGCGGCGGCGTGGCGCGGTTCCGCGAGGGCGACCGCGTGGTGGTGGGCAATTCCGCGCCCTGCTTCCGCTGTTTCTACTGCCAGCGCCAGGCCTACAGCCTCTGCGAAGACCTGCAATTCCTCAACGGCGCCTATGCCGATTACATCTTGGTACCGCGCCGCATCGCCGAGGTGAACCTCTACAAGATCCCCGACGAGCTCCCCTTCCGCAGCGCCTCCTTGGCCGAGCCTCTGGCCTGCGTGATGAACGCCTTCGAAAAGGTGAGCCCCAAACCGGGCGAAACCCTCCTGTTGCTCGGGGCAGGTCCCATGGGCGTGCTGTTCGTCCAACTGGCCAAGCTGAAGGGGCTGCGGCTGGTCGCCCTGGCCCGGGATCCCGAGAAATTGGCCAACTTGAAGCGCTTGGGGGCGGACGAGGTGATCAGTCTCACCCACGACCCAGCCCCCCTCGAGCGGGCGCGGCAATCGCTCAATGAAGGTCGGGGCGCCGACTTGGTGATCGAGGCGGTAGGCCTCCCCGAGATGTGGGAACTGGCCTGCGCCTTGTCAAGGCCGGGGGGGCGCGTCTGCTTTTACGGGGGCTGCGCCCGGGGCACGGAAGTGAAGCTGGACACCTACCGGGTCCATTACGAGGAACTCCAGCTCTTCGGGGTCTTCCATCACACCCCTGCCTATTTCCAGCGGGCGGTGGAGTCCCTGAGCTCGGGGCAAGTCCGGCCCGAGGGCCTGGTGGTCGGCGAATATCGGCTCGACCAGATCCACGAGGTGTTTCGCAAGGGGGAGGCTTCCAATCCCCTGAAATTGGCGGTGATCCCCTGAGGCCCGTCGGGCTCGGGGTCTCGATTTTTCGAAGGAGGTTCCCATGAGTCCCCGCGTCTTTGAAGTTCACTACACCCTCTACGACCCGGCTGGGACCGTGATGGACAGCACCCGCGGCCGCCGTCCCCTGAGCTTCGTCGAGGGAGCCGGGCAGATCCTGGCCGAGCTCGAGGCGGGCATCCTCCCGCTTCGGGTGGGCGAGAAGGCGGAGATCTTCGTCCCCTCCGACCATGTCTTCGGCTCCCGCGAGGAAGGCAAGGTGCGAAAACTCAGCCGCGACCAGCTGCCGCGGCAGGACTTGCAAATCGGCCAGCAGTTGCGCGTGAGCAGCGATCCCACCTCACCCCCCGCCACAGTCATCGATGTGACCGGGGCCTACTACATCGTCGACACCAACCATCCCTACGCCGGCATGGACCTCCGCTTCGAGGTCGAGCTGATGTCGCGGCGCGAGGCCGGGCCGCAGGACCTGAAACCGCCTCCCGGCAATTCCTAGGATTTTTCGCCATTCATGATGTCGATGAGGTCGTCGCGGTGCCGCTTCGCGTCCTCGTAGCCGAGGTCGAAGAGGGTTTGGAGATAGCCGGGGGCGAAGGTGAGGTAGCTGAGCAGGTCGCTGCCGCTCGCCGGATCGATGTCGAGCACCCGGACCAGGAGTTTTTCGAAAGAGGTGAACTTGAAGTCCTTCCTTGCCTTTTCCACCCAGCGCAGGAAGATCCCGCTGATGGACTGCGAGGGCTTGATCTCGATCGCGCGGACCTTGCGCAGGCCTCGGCTGGCGATATCGACGGTGAGTTCATCCCGGGCCATCTTCTTGTTGAGCTTGTCCAGGTAATCGGCTCCGTAGATCTTCTCGCTGGTCTCCACGATCGAATTGATGCGCTCGAGCTGCTCCATGTCGTATTCGATGCGGTCCAGGAAGAGGCCGTTGAGCAGGCGGCCCAGCTGCACGGCGATGGTGGGCTCCTTCATCTCCTTCTTGAATTTCATCTTGTCGAAGCTTTCCGAGCGGTAGCGCAGCCCGACCACGACCATGGAGTCGGCGCCCAACTGGATTGCCGGGGACATGGGAGTGAAGAGTCGCAGCCCGCCGTCGGCGTAATAGGTGCCGTTGATCTTGACCGAAGGAAAAATAATGGGAATGGCCGCGGAAGCCATCGCGTGCTCGACGCCGAGCTCGACGTCGTTGCAGGTGTAGTGGCCCTGGTAGACGACCTCCGACTTGCGCTTCACGAACAGCTCATGGCGGCCATTGCGGAGGTTGGTGGCGTTGAGGGCGACCGCGTCGATCGGGCCCTGCTCGACGTTTTTTTTGATCGCGTCCCAGGAGACCATCTTTTTCAGGAAGGCCCGCAGCGGCGAGGTGTCGAGGAAGGAATTGAAGTGGGGACCGCGCCGTCGGGTGATCTGAAAGGGATTGATGGTGATGAGGTTGCGCACGATGCCGCCCACGGTGGAGCCGAGGAAGTGGGTGGTTGCGCTGAAATCGCGCGAGTAGACGCTGTCCTGCGTGATCGAGTTCCAAACTTCCTTGATTTTATCCGCCTGTTTTGCGGGATCTTCGGCCATGGCCGCCATCGCGACGGTGTTGATGGCGCCCACGCTGGTGCCGATCTTGAGGTCAAAATTCTTCAGCCCGGTCTTCGGGGGGAGGCCTTTGCGAATATAGTAAATGACGCCGGCCTCGTAGGCGCCGCGCGCTCCCCCCGCCGATAGGACGATAGCCAGCCTGCCCATGCTCAGCGCCTTTCCCCCGCCACCCTGCGGAAACTGTCTTTGGCGGCCCGCAGCGTCTTGGCGATTTCGTTTTCCCCGTGGGCCAGCGAGACGAACCAGGCCTCGAAGGGCGAGGGCGGCAGATAGACCCCGCGCTGCAGCATCTCCCAAAAGAAGGCCCGAAAGCGGCCCGCGTCGCTGGCCATCGCTTCCTCAAGATTGGTGACGGGTTGGTCGTTGAAAAAGAGGCTCAGCATGCCGCAGGCATGGGGGACCTGGACCTTGCAGCCGGCGAGCGCGGCGGCCTCGGCCAGGCCCTTGGCGAGCCGTTCGGTCTTGCGCAGGAGCTTGGCGTGGGCCTTGGGGGTCGAGATCAGCTTGAGGGTGGCGAGGCCCGCCGCCATGGCAACGGGATTTCCCGACAGGGTGCCGGCCTGGTAGACGCCGCCCTCCGGGCTGACGCATTTCATGACGTCGGCGCGGCCGCCGTAGGCGCCCACCGGCAGGCCGCCGCCGATGATCTTGCCCAAGGTCGTGAGGTCGGGTCGAATGTCGAACAGCGCCTGGGCGCCGCCGGCGTGGACGCGAAAGCCCGTCATCACCTCGTCGAAGACCAGCAAGGCACCGCTCTCGTCGCAAAGTTTGCGCAAGCCTTCGAGGAAGCCGGGCTTGGGCAGGACGCAGCCCATGTTGCCCACCACCGGCTCGACGATGATCGCGGCCAGGCTTTTGCGATGCTGTTTGACAAGCGCTTGGGTCGACTTCAGGTCGTTATAGGGAGCCACCAGGGTGTCGGCGACGAAGGCCGGCGGGACGCCGAGGCTGTCGGGTCGCCCGTGGGTGAGCGCGCCGGACCCCGCCTTGACCAGCAGGTAATCGGCGTGGCCGTGGTAGCAGCCGGAGAATTTCAGGATCTTGTCGCGGCCCGTGAAGCCGCGCGCGACGCGGAGCGCCCCCATCACCGCCTCGGTGCCCGAGTTGACCAATCGCAGCCGTTGCAGACTGGGCACCAGCCGCATCAATCGCCTGGCCATTTGGACCTCGAGGGGCGAGGGCGCGCCGAAGCTGAGGCCCAAGGACGCGGTCTGTTGGATGGCCTCGACCACCTTGGGATGGGCGTGGCCCGCGATCATGGGACCCCAGGAGCCCACGTAATCGATGTAATTGTTGCCGTCGACGTCGCTCAAGTAGGCCCCGGAGGCCCTGGCGATGAACCGGGGATGGCCCCCCACGTTTTGAAAGGCCCGCACGGGGCTGTTGACCCCGCCCGGGAAGAGTTTTTTTGCCGCGGCGAAGAGCTGGTCGGACTGCTTGGTGGCCATCGGCCTTAGGTCCTAGCGTTCCCGCCGGGGACTTGTCAAACCCGAGCTTTTCATTGACAGGGCCTAGGGGGGTCATTAGGATCGCCCCAATTTTCTACCTTCGAAGGAGGCCTCCGTGACGCGCAAATTTCCCTGGTTTCGATCTTCCCTCGTGGCCCTCTTGGCGGTCTGGGGCGCGGCCTGCAGCACCTCCAACATCCCCAGAATCGGCATCCAGATCGAACCGCTGTGCGCGGCCGTCGCCTCCGGCGCCACTCAGCAATTCAACGCCCGCATCTTCGTGGATGAGGTCGACCAGGGCATCGATAACTCCGCGGTCACCTGGTCGGTGTTCGGCGGGGACGTCAACGGCACCATCACCGCCACCGGGCTCTATACCGCACCCAATACCGTTCCTCCCCCGGCGGTCGAGGTGACCATCCTCGCCACCAGCAACGAGACCAACCAAGAAAACCGCCAGGGTCAGGCCACGGCGGTGCTCTCCGGAAGCTGCCCGGCGGTGCCTCCCCCGACGCAGAGCTTTTAATCCCTTGTCCCCGGCCAACGAACTTTGGGCCCTCACTGTCGCGCTGAAACACGAGGCCAGCGGCCTGGCGTCGTATTTTCGCGGCGGGGCCACCACCCGGTACCACCATATGAGCATCGCGGAGGGCCGTTTGGGCGAACGCGAGGCCTTGCTCGTGGTGACGGGGATGGGGCCGGAGCGGGCGGGGGCAGCCGCGCGCTACCTGTTCCAACAGTTTCCGGTCACTCACCTGCTCGCCACCGGCTATTGCGGCGGCCTGCGGGAGGGGCTCGCCAACGGTGACGCCTTGCTCGCGGAGCGCTGCGCCCCCGAGGGCGAGCCTAGCGGCGGTTGGCTCGCCGACCTGCCGCTTCTGCGCCGGGCCGAGGAGGCCCTGAGGCTGGCGGACATCCCCGTTCACCTGGGGACATTGCTCACCTGCGCGAAACCTGTACTGAAGGTCGCAGACAAAGAGCTGTTGGCCGCGAGGAGCGCCGCCGCCGCCGTCGACATGGAGAGCGCCGCCATCCTGCGGGCCGCGGCCGAGAGCGGAAAAAAAATCGCTTCTGTCACCGTCCGTTTTATCGTAGATGCCTTAGGCGACGAACTCACGGATACCGGCCCTTTCCTCGACGAAGACGCCGGGGTGAAGCCCATAAGCCTGGTCCGCGAAATGCTGCGTCGTCCCAAGCTGTTTAAAGAATTGCCCGACCTAGGCCGCAAGGCCTCCCGGGCACGAGCCAGTCTCAACCGATTCGTTCTTCGTTTTTTCGGTGTGGCTTGAGTCCCAACCAATCCAAGGAGCCCAGAATATGATCCAACGTTCCATTAAAGTTCGATATGTCGCCCTCGCCCTCGTGGCGGGCCTCGGCCTCGCCGGCTGCGGCAAGGGTTGCGGCAAACAGGGGGCCGGAAAGGCCGAAAGCCTCTCCCTCATCCCCGCCGACAGCAACGTCGTCGTCGGCATGAATTGGAAAAAGGTCCAAGAGTCCCCGATGGGCGCGAAGCTCATGGCCGGGGTGCCCGCCGAAGCGCAGCCCTTCCTCAAGGACGTCGACGGCCTGGTGATCGGCCTCAAGGTCCAAGGCATGGAGCGCGACGCGAAGGAATTTGTCGGTATCGTCAGCGGCAAGCTCGACTCGGCCGCGATGATCAAGCAGATGGGCGACCAGGCGCAGAAGACCGGCACCACGCTGCAAACCCAGGACTATGAAGGGGTGAAGATCTACAGCACCGCGAAGGACGCCGGTTTCGGCGTGGCCCTGCTCGACGGCCAAGCCGTCTTTGGAAAGGTCGAGACGGTGAAGAAGGCCCTCGACCTGGCCAAGAAGAAGGGCGATGCGATCGACAAGAATAAGGCGGTGATGGACCTCATCAACGGCGTCGACAAGGGCAAGATGCTCTGGGCGGTGGCCACCATTCCGGAGGGAGTGATCCCGGCCGGCGCGGGCGGCGGTGGGATGGGTAATCCGATGGGCGCCCTCAATTCGGTGAAGGCCCTCGATCTGGCCCTCGATTACAACCAGAACTTGGTCTTGGATCTCGGCGTGCTGACCGGCACCAAGGAAGACGCCCAGCAGATGATGACCATGGCCAATTCCTACAAGACCCTGTTCGGCGCCTCGGTTGCCAGCAAGAGCCCCGAGCTCGGCAAGATCCTCGGTGCGCTCTCCATCGACGCAAAGGAAAACAAAGTGATCCTCGCGCTGAAGCTGGACCAAGCGACGGTGGAAGACCTGGCGAAAAAGGCCCAGGCGGGCGCTGCCGGCATGCCGATGGGTGGCATGGAGCCGGGCGCGGGCGGTCCGCCCCCGGGAGTGCCGGCGGGTGTGCCGGAGTCGGCTCCCTCGGCTCCTTAAGGACTATTTTTATAATCAATAAAAGGCCCTCCGTGACAACGGGGGGCCTTTTTTTTCACTTCCAGGCCCATGATCTATTTTTGGGATGGCCTGATGTGTCAAAGTTCTATGGCCCTATTGGGCCTCCTTATCCCCAGGAAAAAACAACTCCCTTTTCTCTTTAGCCGATCATGTTAGAGTAAGGGTTAGGAATAGGGTTTGATGAAGGGGTACTTTTCCATTTTCCATAGATTTTCCAAACGACTTGGCGCGTGGGCCCTTTTGCCCATCAGCGCCCTTTTGCTTGCCTGTTCGGGAGGGGTCAGCGACAGAGCCGCAGGGGGGCCTGGTGGTGGCCCGGTAGGTGGGGCGGTCGCGGAGAACGGCGGTTTGGGTGTAATTGGTCCCGTAGGTAGTGGAACGATGGTCGCCGCGGCCCAACCCGGCATGGCGACCGGGGTGATCGGGCCAGACGTCGACGTAGAAGGAGACTCGCATTGGTTGGCGGCTATGGTAGAAGGGGTGGTGATGCCTAGCCAGGGCCCTATCGCTCAAGCCGCCGGCACCGTTGCCGTCCATCCTAATGCCAAAGTGAAAGTGTTTGGGACCATCCGTTTCAAGGATGAAAAAACCCTACAAGTGACGCCGGTATCCAACGGGCGGGTTTTGAAGGTGATCGACGTGCGGACGGATGTCGCCGCCGACACTTTGACCCAGGAGCACCCCAAGACCGGGGAGAGCGGGTATTTCGAAATTGTGGTCGAGGTTCCCCAGAACCATCTTTCGGACTTCAACAAAACGGCGACTTTCGCGCCTTTTTTTACTTTTTCCATAAGTCCTAAAAATTCTAGGCTCCCGCCCGAGCCCAATCCCTATCCCTGTGCCGAGAAGCCGGAATGCGGGAAGAAGGATTGGATCGACGTCATCGTGGCGTGGCGAGAAACCTGCCCCTTGTTCTCCTGCGAAGAATAAGAAAACCCGTCCGCCTGTTGCTGTGGGCTGATTGAGATTGGAAAAGCCTTGCGGTTCCCCGAAAAGGTGGACTCTCATCAGTAGTATTCTCAATCGTTGTCACTGATGACAGCTGTGGAACACCAGCCCTGGTACTGAGCCAAGCCGGTTCCGATTTGGTAAGGTGGCGGAGGTGCGTCTATTTTCGCCAGGCATACCTTGACGCATTCCGAATTCTCTAAAACGGTGTCTTTAAGGATGGGGATTTTGATCTCCGTGGCGTAAATTTGTCCGGCCTCGATATGCGTCGAGCTTAGGTCTTTTACGTACAGGAAGCTGTTGGGCATTTTATTGTCCAACATGGCGAAATCGCTGCCGAGCTCCGCTTTCTCGCAGGTGTCGGACGGGGGATCCGGAGCCAGATAATAAGAAATTTGGATTCCGTCGATATCCTGGTTAGTGATGGAGGTGTCGATCAAGAGTGGCAAAGAAATATATAATTCCGACTCCTTGACTTCGATGGGGTGGTTTTTCACGAAATAAATGCAGGGTTTATCCGTATAACTGCAGGAAGAGTTGTCGGCTGGGGCATTGGTTTGGCCAGCGTTCATCGTGGCGGAACTCGAATTTTTTGGGGCTGCCTTCACCTCACGACTAGGAGCTACTTTCATCTGGGAAGGGTTCGTTACTTTGGTCGGGACTTGTCCCAGGGTTAGGCCGGGACTTAGGGTGGCTGTATAAGTTCCGTCCTTGGCAGCCTGGACTTGCCAAGCATCGGAGGGACCATCGTTGTTAACGCGAACTTCATTGTCCCCAATATTGATCACCGTGCAACGTTTGGCGGGATCGATCTCGACGACCGCTGGGTCGTTGCTCAGCATGCAAACTTTCAGACACTCGCTCGCCTCTACCTCGCCATCGTCGTAAGTTTTTATCGATAAGTTAAGGTAGGCTGCCTGCGTCGAAGCCGAGGAAAGGTGGCAATCCAGGTCCGGTGAGGTTGAGGCGCAGGTTGCGTTGTTTATCGGCGGGTAATCGACGCCATAGGAGGCAGGCGAGGTGTTTAAGTTATTAGGCAAACTGCCACATTCCTCTTTCACGAATTTGATGGAATTTGCAGTGGGTAAGGCTTGGCCTGCGGAAGGAAGGGAGTGATGGGTGTCGAGCAAGACGGTGAGAACCGCCGGCTGCCCTTCCATCACGGAAGGGGCGGAAGGTTGGAAGGCCGCCGTTGCCGGCTCGGCATGGGCCCTTTCCGGAGAAAATATTCCGAAAGCCATGGCAATACCGAAAATCGTGAAAGCTGCTCCACCGATTCCTACCCGCATTGGATACCTCACTGGAAAACCTTCGATTGAGGAAAATTCTTTGGAATAAACTAAGTACAAAATTGAGCAAAATTAATGCCAATCGAAAGGGAGTATTCTTCAATGATTTCAAAGTGGGTCTTACGATAAAAAAATCAAAATGAGAAATGTTGAGGGGAGGAAGATCAAATTGATAAACTAGCTCGGTGTTGGAGAGAGCAGGCCAATCCAATCGCCTCGTGCTTCGGCCTTTGGCAATTCATTAAATTGAAGCAAGCTTCCAAACAAAATTCCGCAGTTTCGACGGATTTCCAGGATCCCAACAATATCGGAACAGGCATGGCTCAGTACCGGGGATGGTGTTCTGCCTCACAGGTAGCGTCGTTTTTGAGTCTTTGCTTCGATACCATCGGTGATGGGGGGCTAGGTTAAATTTTCTTATATTGTAATAATTTACTATATTTACCTATTTTGTTTTCGAGAAGTTTCAATAAGCCTTTAATATTATTAATAATTTTTTGAGCATGAAGTGGCATCCTCTTTGTAATTGATAATCCCCAAAGGGGGATTTCATGAGCGTCGCCAACAAAATTGCCAACCTGAACCAATACCTCAATCTAGCCCTCCGTGCTTCCGAACCTAGCCGGGCTAGCAAGAACCTGGAGATGGCCGAAATGCTTCTCGCCGAGGTCGAGCGACTCACTCTATCCAATCCCTTTCTCGACGAAGCTCAATTGGCCCACGTGGTTTCGGTCACCCGCAGCCGGCAATGGACCCAGGTTAGAAACCACATTGACAACCTTTACCAAGGCCAAGCCGCCTAATTCCAAAAAGGTAGGAATTGGTGGAGCCATTTACTTGAAGTGGTTACAATTTCTCTTGGCTCTCTGTTTCATTAAATGAGGTTTCAAATGACGACACCCATCGGGAAAAATTACAGCGCTGATTCCAACCCAGATATTTCCGAGGCCGGCGGAGGTTTCGAATACGAAGAATCTGTCGATTATGATTCAGAATCGGAAGAGTTCGGCATGACGGGGGGAGATAACTTTGGTGCGGAGCTCTCGGCGGACGACTTGCGAAACCGAATCCAAATGCTGCGGAAAAGCCTGCAAGAAAATTCCAACTTGTCCGCGAACCAAAAGCGAGAAGCTCTCGAGCGTTTGGACGCTTTGCAAGGGAAGGTCAACTATAGCCAATGCCTATCTCCTTCGAAGATGGCTCTGGAGTTGGAGTCGATCAATCAAGATCTCAGCGCCCTGGAAGTGCCTAGTTTCGGCCTGGAAGACAGCGATATCCAAGAAATGGCGGAGAGCACGGATTCAGACGAGGAGGAAATCGACCCCAAGAAACTGAAAGAACAGGCCAAGGACGTTGAAAAGCGAATCGAAGACTTGCTTTCGGAAGGAATGATTTCCGAGGAAGCCTACGACAGGCTCATGGAGCGTTTCGGTCGGCTCGATGCCGAATTATCAAAAAAGGACGGGGATTTGGAGGTCGTCGCCTCGCAGTTGAATGACCTGGAGGAGACGGCCAAGCACATGAAGGAGCAATACATCATTAATGGGGAGGTGATTGAGGAGGTCCCCAGCGCCGAGGGCGACGAGTCAGGAGAAGAGGAGGCGGAAGTTCCGGCCGTATTCTCGAATTTGATAGGGTTGCTAGGCGATTCGTCTAAAAAGGAAGATGTCTTAAAGGTCATCAAGGATCACTATCCAGCCCTCGACAAGGACGGCGACGGGGAATTGAAGATGAAGGAGTTAAAGGAGGCGATCGATGCCAAGGATTGGCCGCCTCTCGCGGGCCCGGACCAAACCATGCTCGAATTTTTCTACGACGTGGATAAAGAGTTTAAAATGCACTTTGATGCCGCGCCTGGCGATAGCTGGGAGTCCTGGAAGCCTGCCTCCAACCGGTTGGTGTCGCTGCTCCAAGCGCTCTATCCCGATAAGAAGGATACTATTAAACCGGGAGATTGGACCACCGATGCCCGCTCTTGGTGCAATATCTGGTTTGACGGGCATTTGTTCAGCTTTGCCAATAAGACGGTGGATGGAGTGGCGGGACATTCCCGGTGCGATGACAGTAAAGAGGCAGATTGCCTCCTGTTCACCAAATGGACGGATAGCGAAGGTTGGTGGCATCCGGTAAACACCGGTATTGATACTGGAGAAACAAGCAATCCTTCGAGTTCCTATAATTGGACCAATGCATAATCCCGGATAACCCTACAATGGGCCGCGAGTTAATGCCTGTTTCGCTGGCCTAGGAAGTTGCCTCCAGAAACTTCTGCAACACCGATCGCTTCTTGGGAATCTCCAACTTTTTTAGACGAGCATAAACGGACTTTAGGCTCATTTGTAGCTCGTCCGCCACTTTCTTCTTGTCCAAGGCATGTCGCCGCAAGCTGTCGATGATCAGGGCGCGCTCTTGCAATTCCTCTGCGCTAAACTTGCCGGGATCGAAGTCGGGGTGCGAGTTCGATTTGGAGCTCTCGACGCGTTTCGTCCTTTTCGCGGTAGGTTCGCGGACGGGCCTGAAATTGGTGAGGGTCAGGTGCTGGGCGCTGATCGGACGGCCGTTCGCGAAGATGAGCGCGTTACGGATGACGCCCTCCAACTCGCGGATATTTCCGGGCCAGGAATGCTGCAGCAGCATCCGCAGGGCATCTTCCTGGAGCTCGGCGGGCTTCAGGTTGAACTGCTGGCTGATTCGCTTCACGAAGTGGAGCGCCAGCAATGGGATATCCTCCAGCCGTTCCCGAAGCGGGGGCAGGCGGATGGTCATGCCGTTGATCCGGTAGAACAGATCCTGGCGGAATTTTTCCTCCTCGACCATCTCCTCGAGGTTCCGATTGGAGGCCGTGACCAGGCGGACGTCGATCTTGATTTTCTTGTTGGAGCCGACGGGGCGAATTTCCCCCTCCTGCAGGACGCGCAGCAGCTTGGATTGCATCGCCATGGACATGTCGGCCACCTCGTCCAAAAATAGCGTTCCGCCACTGGCCTGCTCGAACAGCCCCACTCGATCCCGGTCGGCATGGGTGAAGCTCCCCTTCTTATGGCCGAAGAGCTCGCTTTCCAGGAGGGTTTCGGGGATGGAACTGACGTTTTCGGAGATGTAGGGCCCCTTTTTTCGCGGACTGTTGTTGTGCAGGGACTGGGCGACCAGCTCCTTTCCCGTCCCGCTCTCCCCGAAGATCCACACCGGGACGGTGGTGCCGCTGATGTGGTCGAGCATCTGGAAGACGCGGACGATGGGCTCGGATTGGCCGATGATCTCCCGGTACTCGTATTTCAAGTCGTCCCGGGAGTATTTCAGCTTTTCGGTCAGGAATTCGATGCGCTGCTCCTTATCCTCGACCTGTTTTTCCAGCGCCTGCTTGGCTTCCTGCAGCTCGGCCAGCATCTGCGCCTTGTCGATCGCCAGGGCGGCTTGGGTCGCGAAGGCGGAGAGCAAGAATAGGTCGTCTTCCTTGAAGCAGCCCGGCTGGTACCGATGATCCAAATAGATGGCGCCGAGGTTCTTCTCCTCGGTGCCGAGCGGGACCACCAGGATGCTGGTCAGCTGGAATTGCATGACGCTTTTTTTCTGCTGAAGTCGTGGGTCGAGTTGGGCGTTGTCGGTGAGCAGGTAGCTGCCTTGCTGGACGGCCTCGCGGAGCGCAGAAAAGGATATCTGAAAATCCTTGGAGGCGAGGGTCTGCCGGTTGAGGTTGCGGGCGCAGCGCACCTCGTAATCCTCGAAGATTTTTTCCTTCGCTTGCGGATTTTTTAAGACCAGGAAGCCGCGTTCGGCGCCTGTCAGCTCGATGGCGGCCTCCATAACCCTTTCCAAGATGTCGCTCAGTTCGCTCTTTTGAAGGATTTGCCGGCTGATCGAGCAAAAATGCCGAAACCTACGGTCATTTTCGAGGCCGCCGGCCTCCCCTCGGGGAGGGGGAACGGATGGTGCGGGTGGGGCCGCGGCTTGAGGCGCTTCGCGGCTTTCTTTGAGCTTTTGCAAAAGACGGTTTTCTTCGAAGTCCATTTTGAGTTCCTCCGGTAATCGTGAATGCAAATCGTTCCATTCGCCCTGGGCGCGCAGCGCGAACTCCTGCGCTAGTTTGATCTGTCCGACCCAGCGCGACTCTTGGGCGAGCGTTGCAAAGATCTCAAGCCGAAGTTCGGGCTGTTCGCAATAGGAGATTTCCTCCAGCAGGGAGGCGAAGGCTTCCTCCTTTTCCTCGGAGGCGGGCATCCGCAGCCAGGCGAGCAGGCTTCCCCATAGCTGCAAAGGTAGGTGCTCGAGATTTTGCCATTTCTTCGCCAAAATATCGGCATTTGAAAATTCGGCGGCACCATGTCTCCTCAACTGGCAACGGGCCAGCGCCAATTGCCTCAGGCTTGCCAGATTTGGATCGACCGGGTCGGAGGTTCCTTCCCGGGAAAGGACCTCTTCGGCATCCAGTATTTTGCCCAGCAGGAGAAAGCGATCGCAGAGCAGCAGCGAGAGATAGGGAGAATATTTTCTGGTGGCCGGGTCCTTCGCCTCCCCGAGCAGGCCCTCGAGGTATTGGTCCCCGCGCGGGAAATTGCCCAGATAAAACCAGAGGGACGCTCGATGCAGCCTGGCCAAAAATTTCTCCTCGGGATTACCCAGGGCTAGCAGGATATCTTCCGTCTCATCGAGGTCGGACCAAGCACGCCCGTAATCGCCCGCATCCATCCGAAGCAGACCGCGATTTTCTTGGTAGCGCGCCCATTGCAGTAGGTCGCCGTGTTCCGCTGCGCATTTTAGGGCCTCGTCCAGGAGCGGCGAGGCCTGCCTCAGCCGGCCCTGTTCGCGGTAAAGCATGCCCAGGGCATGGTAGCCTACTGCCTCGTTCTTGGGGGCCCCTGATTTGGTGAATTCTTCCAGGGCCTGTTGCAGATAGGCCTCGGCCTCACCGTAACGCATCTGCCTTTGTTCCAACTCCCCCAAGCGTTGCAGGATCTCGCCCCGCGCGGCGGGTTCGGAAGGCTGCAAGGCCAAGGCGTTTTTCATCGCCTCGCCGGCCGAACGCCAATCGCCGGCCCGTTCGGCCAAAAGCGAGAGCAGGTTGTAGGCGCGGGTGAGATAGGGGCGGTGGGCTGGCGGAGGATCCTGGCCCGAGATCTTTAGGCATTCGCGCAGGCGGTCCGCCGCCGGACCGTCCTGCCCTTCATTGAAAAACACCATCCCGTGGTAAAAGCGATGTTTCAGCTTCTGCAAAAAGGTTTCGTCGTCCTGACGCAGCTCGAACCAGCGGTCGTAGGCCTCATGCGCCTCGGCGTAGCGCCCGAGGCGGAAGAAAATCGGCGCCCGATGGGCGTGGACCGCGCATCGAAATAACGCTGCGGCTGGCAACTTTAAGAAATGCTCCGACCAGTCCAGGGCGGTTTGATAGGCGGCCCGCGACATCAATATCTCTAGACCCTTGAGTCCCCAACGTTCCAAGAACTCCGCTTCGTCCAAGGCGATGGCGTGCCCGATTGCCGAGAGAATTCCGTCGGGAGAGGCCTGGGCCTCGGGGCTAGCCTGGAAGGCCGCAAGCCAGAGGCGCCGGGCCTCGACGGCGAGCTCCTGCGGCAAGATCTCCAAATATTCCCGACGCAGGCTGGGGTGGAGGAATTCGATTCGGTTTGGGAAGGGCCTTTCGGAAAAGATTCCCGCTCGACGCAGCTCTTGCAGGGCTGCCGGCAAGTCGCCTTGTTCTGGCTTCCAGGCAGAGCGGAGCAGGGACCTTTCGAAGTCGGAGGCCGTCGCGGCCAGGGCCAACAAACGCCGGGCCTCGGGGCTCTGTTTTTGGAACTGGGCCTGGGCCGCGCCGCGAAAGCTCTTGGGGATCTCCCAACCCTCCAAGGAGGCCTTTTTTTGCCGAAACACCATCGCCTGGCGCGCGGCTTCGAGCAGCAGGAGGGGCGATCCGCCGCATTGAGCGAGGATCTTCTCGACCCATGTCTCCGGGAGGGGCTCGTTGGCGCAGGCTTGGCCGATTAATTCTCGCGCTGCCTCCGATGACAGCTCCTTAAGCCGGAAGATGATCGGGGAATTTGGGATTTGCTGGGAGGCGAATGGCCAATCGCCCTCTTCCCAGCGGCTCGAATCGAATTCCAGCAAGAGGATCCAAGGGACTTTGCCCTTCAACGCCATGCGAAGAAAGAGCTTGAGGGCCTCGCGGTCGCCGGGGTCGCGGAGGTGCAGGTCTTGAAAGGCCAAGATCAAATGCTTCTCTTTGCCCGCCGAGAGGATTTTTTCGGTGTCCTCATAGGACCCCTGTTGGGCTGGGCCTTGCGGGAGACCCAGTTGGCGCCGCAGGGTTTCCCGCCAGGGGCAGTCGGCGGGGAGGGGCCAAAACTCCAGGCCTTGGAGTTGGGCCTTCCATTTGAATTCCTCCAACAGGCGGCTGCGTCCGACACCGGTGGGGCCCGTCAGGACGACCAGCTTGGCGGAGGAGGAGGAAGGAGCTTCATGGAGGAGCCTCTCCCAACTTTGCATCTCCTGCTCCCGGCCAAGGAGGGGCAATTTTTCGATCCATTGGGGGAGCGACTCTGCTTCGACGATAGGATAGGCCTTGGCGCTGTGGAGGTTGAGGTATTTGACCATGACCTTGGCGGAGGTTATGCGCTCGGCGGGATCGAGGGCTAAGGTCCGGTCGATTAATTTGCAAAAGGTGGCATCCAGATCAGGCCGCGCCCTGCGCAAGGATTGGTAGGGCGTTTTGGAATGGACCTTGGGATGGCGCACCAGCTGGTAGGGAAGGCGCCCCGTGAGGGCCTGATAAAAGACCGCGGCGAGGGCGAAATAATCGGCGCTGGGCGGGTAGCGTCCTTCCCAGGCCTCCGGCGGCAAATAATGGAAAGTGCCGGCCAGCTTCCCGTCGGGGCTGTGGGCGCCTTGGTGAGAAGAGAGCCCAAAGTCCAAGATCTTGGGGTTTCCGCTTTCGTCGACCAGGATATTTTCGGGTTTGATGTCCCGGTGCAGGATCTCTCTTTGATGCAGGTATTGCAGGCCTTGGGCGCAGGCGACGAAGAGATCTTGCGCCGCTCGGGGGCTGGCCTCGCGCAAGGCCTGGGCCAGGTCCTTTCCCGGGATGAATTCCATGCTGTAGCAAGGCCCCGACGGAATGCCGTCGCCTCCGGGATAGTCCTGGAAGAAATCGTAGATTTTGACCAAATGGGGATGGGAGAGTTGGGAAAGGATCTCCACTTCCGCCTTGAATTGGGAGAGGGGGATGTCCAGCCGGTCGGGCAGGAGTTTTTTAATCGCGACCTCCGCGCGCCTTTCCCGATCCCAGGCCAGAAAGACTTGCCCCTGCCCGCCCTCGCCCAGGATTTTTTCTAATTTGAAGCGGGATTGGGGGGCCGGACCTGGAGACATTGAAAAATTTTACATAGTCTGCACTAACCCAGCAATGCTTTTGAAAAAATTGAAATCACCCTGGATGTTTATACCCCGAGGAATTGCCGGATGGAGTGCAGGATCTCGGAGACGCTCGCGGCGGATCCTTCCGACTGAGGAGATTGGGGGCGAGGGGCCTGCTGGCTCCGGTTGTCGTCCGCGACGATGGCCTTGAGCATCCCCTGGGCGTTTTCCCCGCTGACGAACCGGTCGCCGCGCTGGGCCGGGTCTTGATAGGTCACCTCGCAGGCGGTCTTTGCCTGCTCCGGCGTGGCGCCCATGGCCTGGGCCTCGTCCGAAGCCGCGAGATGCGCGGTGCATTGCCGGATATTGTCCTGGGCCTTGATCGAATTCATTTGAGCTGCGTTCATTTTTCCCCCTTTTTTCGGCCACTGAGGCGGCCTTGCAAGGAAGAAAAGCAAAGGGGATGCCAAGAGTGTACAGGAAATTATCCTGTAATTTCAGTGGCTTTTCTTTTGGTCCCCTGAATCAAGATTTGGGTAATAGGAGAATATCTACAATTTGGTAAAATTGGTTCGGCTTCTTGGAGATCGGCTACTGCAGATAACAGGAAGTGCGGCCCCCTTTCTGGATTAAAAGGGGAGCCGCGTTCCGGGGAGGTAGGGGTTGTTCTTGGCCCCGTCTAGGGGCCAAATTTTTCCGGCGCTAGGCCTGGTACTCAGGAACCGTAAATTCAAATTTCAGGTTTTCCGAATCCTTGACCTTGGCGACCGCGGGATCGATCTCGATTTGGTAGAGGTTGTCGGTATGAAACCATCCCACGTAGGTGGTATCCAAGCCATTATAGTAGTAGTGCGGAATCATCACGCATTGATTGGAATAAGCGGGGTCGGAACTTGGCGTGCAGGTAAAATGAAATTCCACCGCTTCGGGTTCGCCATATCCTTTTGCGCGCCAAACCACCTTCAGCCCCGCCTTTAGGTCCGCCGCCCGCAGGTACCCGGTGAATTTGAGAACCAGGCTTTGGTACTGATCGGTGGGCAATACCACGGCCTTCAGCTCCGCGGTTTCGTGGACCGGGGCCGAATCGCCGGCAACCGAGGAAAGATTGAAGCTGTCACTCGCGCGCATCGCCCCTGTGGGCATGGTGGCATGGGGTCCCGCTGCCTGAATAGGAGAGGGCACCGCGTGGATCTCCGGGAGCGCCTCCGGGGCGGCCTCGGTCTTTGCGTCGATTTGTATACCGGGGTCCCTTGGGCCGGTTGCCGGCTCTTCCGGTCCTAAGGAACTGGAAGAACATGCCCCCAGCGAAGTCGTCAGGATTAGAATCGCAGTACAGTAGAGAATTCCAATTTTGCTATTCATGGTTTCCTCCCTCAAAAAGAATCGTTACCAAAAATTAATGAGCCTACAGAAAGATCCTTCAGAAATAATTTGTTACCCTTCCTCCGATGAAGAAGATTCGAACGAGGACGTAATGATTGTTTCTCCATCCACGGAGAGGGAACCCTTCCAGGGATTTTTGCTGGCGGGATCCGTGGAGACGCCGATGATGTGATCCGGCATCAACAATTGCAGGATCTCTCCCATGCCCTCCAAGAAGGCCTTAGCGCCCTGTTTATCCGAACGATCTTTCAGGGAGGGCTGGAGAATCTCCGCTAAATCGATCAGCTTTTGCATATTCTCGGTCAGATCTCCGGGGAACTTCCCTTCCGAGATCAGCTGGGCAAGTTTCTCCATGCCCTCTTTCACACCGGTAATGCCCTGAAATTCATCCCAGCCCGAGTTCTTCAAAGCCGCTAACAGCTGCATTTCGCCTTGCTCGCCTGAAGGACGCCCGGTCATCTCCAAAAGCGAGGCGATCAGGGTCTCGGGATCCTTCCACGAGGGGTCTTCGGAATCTTCCGCTCCACCGTTCAAAGTGACACGCCCATCATAAGATTCGGGAATGCCTTCCGTGCCGGCTTGGCCGGCGAGGGTGATGTATTCCTCGTTGACGTTCACATTGACCGAATAGCCCTTTTCGATGCGATAGGTGTCGGTGCTACCGTCCTTGTGCTTGACGATCACGGTAATGGTTCCATTGTCGGCCGTTTCTTGGACGGCTACCTCGTCGGAGGGCTTCACGGAGATGTTCGCATTGGCGTAGACGACGTGCACCTGGTTCTCGCCGGGATTGGCCCAGAAATCCACGGTCTCCCCGGCGAATTCGGGCTCGTAGACGAGGGTTCCGTCCCCTTGATCCACGCCTTCGATGCTGGCGTCGGGATGGGAATTGCCGGTCCCCGTGGAGGCTTCGTAGCGCTGCCAGGCGACCAGGCCTCCGCTTGCGTCCTGAATTTGTTTTTGTTCCGAGGTGCGGATCTCGATGTTGGCATCCTCGTAATCGTGGACGAAATAGCAGGACTCCATCCCCGTGGCCGGATCTTTCACGATGATCTTCAAGACCTCTTCGGGCGGGGAGAGGCGCGTGTCGGTGGTGATCTCGCTCGTCACTTGGGCCGAGAGACTGGTGACGTCCAAGGTGACTTCGTTGCTCCAGATGTCCTGGGCGCGAGGGTCGCTCTGGGCGACGATGTGGGCCTCGCTCTGATTCCAGACCACGTTGCCCATGGCCCCGAGGACCGCGCCTTCGGGGACTCCTTGGCCCCTGGAGCCCTGGTTACCCGTCATGCCGATGGAAGGATCCCATGAATTTCCTGGGCTTTGGTAGCCAAGCTGGGCGGCGGCCCATTGCATTTGATCGAGGAAGCTCTGCCAGGCCTGGGCGCTGGGCTGCGCCTCCGCGCCGCTCACCACCGCGTTGTAATAGGCGTAGGCCTGTTCGTACCATGCCACCAATTCCGAATTGGCTTGCGCGCCCGGGGTGCCGAGCGATTGGGTCGAGCTCTGCAAGGCCTTGATCGCGAGGCCGTTGCCCACCGCGGGAAGCCCGAAACTGAAACCTTGAATTCTGTTGAAATTTTCCATGGCACTCCTCCTGCCGTAACTAAAAGCAAGTGGAGTGCCAAATTTAAGCCGTTGAATATATTAAGAAAATATACCTTAACCAGAGGGAAAGAATTCAAAATTACGAAATTTACTAATTTGAAGAGGTCAATTTCCGTGGATTTGCGGAGTCGCATGGCGACGGCGCGGCTCCACTCAGGACCCTAGTCCGAGGATGTTCCGGATCTGGGGAAGGTCCTTTGGTTGAACCAGGCTGAGCAGGACGTCGCCGGCCTCGAGGGTGGATGCGCCGGTAGGCACCAGAAAATCCTCCCCGCGGGCAATCAAGGCGATCAAGGAATCGGGTGGCCAGCCCAGCTCGACGATCTTCTTGCCGGCCGCCGGTGATTGGTAGGGCACCAATAGCTCGCTTAAGTCGGTATCCTGACCGGCGATCGGCTCGAATTCCAGTGGCAAGGATTTTTGCGGAGCCAGCGGGGCATCCACGCCCAGCCAACGGGCGACGACCGGGATGGTGGTTCCCTGCAACAGGACCGAGGTCAGGACGATAAAAAAGACCAAGTTGAAAATATTGTCGGCCTGCGGAATGTCGGCCAAGCGGGGAAAGGTGGCGAGGACGATGGGTACCGCGCCTTTCAAGCCCACCCAAGACACGAGCGCTTTTTCGCGGAACCGAAAGCGGAAGGGGCTCAGGGTGAGAAAGACGGCGATGGGACGGGCCAGGAAGATCAGGAGAAACGAGGTCAACAACCCCGCCCATGCCACCGAGGCGAGCTGTTTGGGAAATACCAAAAGCCCCAGGGTAAGGAACATCGCGATCTGCATCAGCCAGGCAAGGCCGTCGTGGAAATGGGTGAGGCTCTTTTTGTGCAGAAGGCGTTGGTTGCCGATCGCCATTCCCGCTACATAAACGGCGAGGAAACCGTTGCCGCCCACGTAGGCGGTGAGTCCGTAGACGACCAGCACCAGGGAGAGGGTGAACACGGGGTAGAGCCCTTCGTAATTCAGCTTGATGCGGTTGATCGCCCAGACGACAAGCCTGCCCAAGCCATATCCGAGCGCCGCGCCGAGGGCCATCTGTTGCAAGAAAGAAGGAAACAGACGCCACAGCGAGAATTGGGGATGCTTGATCAATTCGATCAAGCCGAGGCTCAGGAAGACCGCCATCGGGTCGTTGCTGCCGGACTCCAGCTCCAGCAGGGGCTTGAGCCTTCCCTGGAGCCCGACATTGCGGGAACGAAGCACCGAGAAGACGGCCGCCGCATCGGTGGAGGAGACGATGGCGCCGAGCAGGAAGGCCTCGGGCCAGGTGAATCCCAAGAATTTTTTGACGGCCACCGCGAGTGCGCCGGCGGTCAGCAGCACTCCCAAGGTGGCCAGGCCCAAGCCCGGCGCCAGGACGGGACGGATGTCTTTCCACTTGGTCTCCAATCCGCCGGAGAAGAGGATATAGGCGAGGGCGAGCACGCCGAGCGACTGCGCCACATAGTCGTTGTCGAAATAAATTCCGCCCGGTCCGTCGGAGCCCGCGAGCATGCCGATGACGAGGAAGATCAGCAGGGCGGGAACCCCGAAGCGGCCGGAGGCCTTGCTGGCCAGGATGCTCAGCGTGAGGAGCAGGCCGACGACGAGCAAGATTTCTTCCAAGGAGCCCATCGTTCTAATTTATCGGGGTAAGAGTTCGAGGCCAAGCGGTTTGAAGGCGCGGGGCTGGCGGGCTCAGAAAAAAGACGGCCCTGTCCTCGGGGACAGGGCCGAACCAGGTATGGCAAGCGGTTGGGGGGGTAGAAATTATCGGGACCTGGCCCAAACGTCGTAACCTTGCAGGGCGGCTTGATGCCGCTCCTCGAACTGGCGGTTCCATTGCTGCATCCGTTCCTGGGCCGCGAGGGACCGCGCCTCGTTTTCCCGTTTGAATTGTTCCTCCCGCGCCAAGGCCGCCGCATGGCGCGCCTCGAAGTCGCGTTTCCATTGCTCTTGTTGGGCCTGGGCCGCGGCGCGCCGCGTCTCGGAGCGGGCGTCCAGCTCGCGCCGCATCTGCTCCATGCGGTCTTGGGCGGCGGCATGACGCGCGTCGAAGTCGCGCTTCCACTGCTCCTGCTGGCGCTGGGCGGCCTCGCGCCGGGCTTCATTTTCCCGTTTGAATTGTTCCTCCCGCGCCGAGGCGGCGGCGTGGCGCTCCTCGAATTGCCGCTTCCAAAGCCCCTGCTGCGCTTGGGCGGCGCGGCTGCGCTGTTCCGCCTCCCGCTGGAACTGGGCCTCGCGAAATTCGGCGGCGGCCTGGTGGTTGCGGCGCTCTTGTTCCGTGTCGGGCCGGCTGCCCCGAACCTTCAGCGCTACGCCGGTGCCTTCGGTTTTTTTGAGCAGGTGGGGGTAGGCCTCGGCGGGCACGGTGACGGTGCCCTTCAACTGGCCGAATTCGTAGACGTCGAGGGTGATGTGCTCGGCTCGCGCCTGCGCGGCGCCTCCCAAGGCAAGCAGGGCCTGGACCACGATGATCAATTTCTTCGACATGGAATCCTCCTTGAGCAAAATTGCGTGAATAGGAGGAGGTAAAGCAATTAATGGGCCAAGTTGAAAATATTTTATAACTTATTTAATTTATTAGATTTATTAAAAATAATTTAGATAGATTTGGAAAAGGAGCGTCCTATTTTCAATTTAATATTATTTATTTTCCAAATTTTAAACAGACCACCTCTTTGGTCAGCTTCTATACTTTTTTACAGCGCGATCCGTGGAGCCTGCCGGCATGATTCCTAGGGCGAGACGGCGAACTTCGAAATTCCCACCCCTAGACCCCGCCAATTCAGGAAACAGAGAAAAACTTGAAAAAGAAATCCTCGAGCAGAAAAGAAAAAACCCCGAGGTTCCCTCGGGGTTTCCTGGCGCACCCAGCATGATTCGAACATGCGACCTTCGGTTTCGTAGACCGACGCTCTATCCAGCTGAGCTATGGGTGCCTGAAATTTACTGCGGAGAGGGAGGGATTCGAACCCTCGATAGAGCTTTAAAGGCCCTATGACGGTTTAGCAAACCGTTGCCTTCAGCCACTCGGCCACCTCTCCATACGTGGGCCCGGAACCTTACAGCCTCGCTTACGCATTGGGCTTGGCTTCCGCTCTCCCCTTCATTATTACATTCGCTTTTCGATGCTGGCGGCTTGGAGCCGCTTCGTTTAGGAAATCCTAACGAAATCGAGCCGTATCCCCTAGCAAATCGTGTCGCTTCGGCACAATAAAAATTTACCGGGACCGACCTTCGCCATGAAAAAGATATTATCCATATTTATCAGCTACTTAGCCATAGGTGCGGGTTGGGCCTGCCAGCCGATCCAGGACCTGAAGGTGGGGGACGCGGTGTGGGCCCAATGGACCCCGCAGCTTTGGTACCACGGGCGCATCGAGGCGGAATGCGGGCGCGGCTTCAAGATCCGCTTCGACGCCCAAGATGAAAAATGCAGCCCCGTCGAGGAAATCGCCAAGGACATCACGCCAACCCGCACGGGGGTGCAGGCGGGCATGGCGGTGCTCGCGCCGCAGGGCGATGGCAGCTACGTGCGGGCACAGGTCTTGGAGGAGCGGGGCTGGAAATACGCCGTCCGCTACAAAGACGGTTCGACCGGCGAGTTCTCCCTCAAAGAATTGCGGGTTCCCCATTCCACCCTGCATCCCGCCGCTAAAAGGTGAGGACCGCGCGAAACCGGGCCTTGCCTTCCGCGACGCGTCCGTAGGCCTGCTGCAGTTGCGCGAAGGGATAGGTCTCGGTCATCACCTTCACCTTGCCGCGCGCGACGAAATCCAAGGCCTCGAAGAGATAATCGCGACGATTCTGTTGCGACCCTAAGACCCGAATTCGCTTCATGATCAAGTCGGCGGGGGAGACCTGCAGGTTCTTTTCGTCGAAGCCCATCAGGACGAAGCGGCCGTCCGGGCGCAGGCCCTGCATCGCCTCGGTCATCGCCCCGGAGGAATTGCTGGTTCCTAAAATAACGTCCGCCCCGCCGGCCTTCGCCAGGGCCTGGCCGCTCGCCACCACTTCGTCGGCGCCCAATTCCCTCGCCAAGACCGTCTTGTCGGGGGAATGGCTGATCGCGATAGTGCGGAAACCCGCGGCCTTGGCGTATTGGAGGGCCAGGTGCCCCAGGCCCCCGATGCCGACCACCGCCACGGTCTCGTGGGGCTGAGGATCGGCCCATCGCAGGCCGCTGTACACGGTGTAGCCGGCGCAAAAGATGGGCGCTGCCTGCTCGTAACTTAGGCCCTCCGGCAAGGGCATGGCGGCGTCGGCGAAGGCTACCATGAATTCGGCGTGGCCGCCCGGCGCGTTGACGCTGGTGCCGATCTGCTGCGGGCAGAACATCGGCTTTTGGCGCAGGCACCACTCGCAGCGGCCGCAGGAGGACTGGATCCAAGGGACCCCGACCCGGTCGCCGACCTTGCGGCTCGTGACGCCGGGGCCCACCGCGACGACCTCGCCCACGGGCTCGTGGCCGAGGGTGCGGGGGAAGGGACCCGGCAGGTGGCCCATGGTTTGGTGGACGTCGGTGTAGCAGATGCCACTGGCGTGCATCTTGATCACCACTTGGTTGGGTCCGGCCTCGGGGCGCGGGACCTCGCGGATTTCCCAGGCTTGGTTTTTGGCGGGGACGAAGGACGCTTTCATGGGCTTTCTCTCCATGTTTTGCTTGGAAAAACTTTTCGTAGCATATCGCAGTGGGGCTTTTTACAATAGCCGGGCATGCATTTTTTTGTGACGCTGGCCGGCCTGTTGTTGACGGGGATGATCCTATTCGACGCCTTCGTCACCATCGTCTTGCCCCGGACGGTCAACACCTTTCGGCCCTCCGCCTATTTTTATCGCGGCGCCTGGCGCCTCTGGCGGGGGATGGCCGGCCTGTTCCGCGAGCCGGTTCGACAGCAGAACGTCTTCGCCTTCTTCGGCCCGCTCTCGGTCTTGATGCTCCTGGCCTTTTGGGCCTCGGCCTTGATCTTGGGCTTCGCCTTGCTGCACTGGGGGACCAATTCCCAGATCTTCTCCGCCGATCATGGCCGGCTCGATTTCGGCACCCTGCTGTATTTCAGCGGCACCACCTTCCTGACCCTGGGAATGGGGGACATCACCGCGCTCAATCCCCTGGGCAGGCTCTTGATCGTGCTGGAGGCGGCGACCGGCTTCGTCTCGCTCGCGATCATCGTGGGTTACCTGCCGCTTTTGGAGCAGGCCTTCTCGCAGCGCGAGACGCGGCTTACCTTGTTCGGCCTGCGCTGCGGTTCGCCGCTCTGCGCGGGACGTTTCCTGCAGCGCTTCGGCAAGCCCGAGGATCGGGACAAGCTCGGCAAGATCCTGCACGAGGGGGAGGAATGGATCGCCGAGTTGTTGCAGAACCAGCTCTCCCATCCCGTCTTGGCCTATTATCGTTCTCAGCACCTGGGGCAATCCTGGCTCGGTTCCCTCGTCACATTTTTGGACACCTGCGCCCTCCTGCAGTCGGCGACCGAACGCAGCTTGGCGACTTCGGTACGCACCAGTTTCCTCATGGCCCTGCACGCCTTGGTCGAGATGGGCAGGGCGATGAAGATAGCGCCGGCGACCCAGTGCGCGGACCGGCTCAACAGGGAAGAGTTCGCGCAGCTGCGGGGCCTGCTGGAAAAGGCGGGCATCTTCTTCCCCCCGGATCCCGCGGCCTTTCAAGACCTCCGGGAGCTGCGCCAGCTCTACGAGCCGCACGCCGTGGCCCTGGCCCAGAAACTCAAGTTGAATTTGCCGGTGTGGCTTCCCCCCGAGGAACAAGCCGAAGGTGATTAGCTTGACTGGGATAGCGAGGGAGGAGCGCGCGCCGATCGGCCCATGCCCAGGTCGCGGAGTGGCTGCCCTCGCAATACTGCGGAAGGGGTGGGATTCGAACCCACGGTACGGTTACCCGCACGCCGGTTTTCAAGACCGGTTCCTTAAACCACTCGGACACCCTTCCGAAAAATTCGTGATTATTTTGAGATCGTATCGGAGCCGTAATAGGGCCGCAAGGCCTCGGGCACCGTGATTTCGCCGTTCGCCCGTTGGTAATTTTCCAATAGTGCCACCAGGGTCCGGCCCACCGCGAGGCCGCTGCCGTTGAGCGTGTGCACCAGGTGGTTCTTGCCCTTTTCGTCTTTGTAGCGGATCTGCGCGCGGCGCGCCTGGAAGTCCTCGAAATTGGAGCAGCTCGAGATCTCGCGGTAAGTGTCCTGCCCGGGCAGCCAGACCTCGAGGTCGTAGGTCTTGGCGGCGGAGAATCCCATGTCGCCGGTGCAGAGCGCCACCACGCGGTAGTGCAGGCCGAGCTTTTGCAAGATCGACTCGGCGTCCCGGGTGAGCTTCTCGAGCTCGTCGTAGGAGCTCTCGGGGCGGGAGAACTTGACCAGCTCGACCTTGTTGAATTGGTGCTGGCGGATCAGGCCGCGCACGTCCTTCCCGTAGCTGCCCGCCTCGCTGCGGAAGCAGGGCGTATAGGCGGTGAGCGAGACCGGCAGGTCCTCGCCCTTGAGGATCTCGTCGCGAAAGATATTCGTCACCGGCACCTCGGCGGTGGGTACCAGGTAGTAGCCTTCGGTGGTCTTGAAGAGGTCGGCCTCGAATTTGGGCAATTGGCCGGTGCCGCGGAGGCTCTCGGCGTTGACCAGGAAGGGCGGCAAAACCTCCTCGTAGCCGTTTTCCCGAGTGTGGGTCTCCAGCATGAAGTTGATCAGGGCGCGCTCCAGGCGGGCGGCCTGGTTGCGGTACAGGGTGAAACGGGTGCCGGTGATCTTGGCGCCGCGCTCGAAGTCGAGGATGCCTAGGTTTTCTCCGAGCTCCCAGTGGGGTTTGGGCGCGAACTCGAATTTTGGTTTATCTCCCCAGCTGCGCACCACTTGGTTGTCCTGCTCGCTGCTGCCCACCGGGACCGAGGCGTGCGGCAGATTGGGGATCTGCATCAAGAGTTCTTTGACCTCGTGCTCCAAGGCCTCGGCTTCCGGGGCGATGGCCTTGAGCCGCTCGGCGACGCCCTTCATCTCGGCCAGCTTGGCGGAGGCGTCTTGCCCCGACTTTTTCAGCTGCTGGATCTCTTGGGAGGCCTGGTTTTGCACGGCGCGCAGCCGGTCGTGCTCGGCCTGGAGCTCGTTTTTTTTCTTGAGCAGCTGGGCGATCTGCTCAAGCCCTTCGAAAGGCTTGCCGCGTTTGGCGAGGGCCGCCTGGACGGCCGCGAGGTTTTGTTGGACGAATTTGGGATCGAGCATAGGGATCGTTGCGCCGGGCTAGGATTTTTTCTTCAATTCGATCTCGATGACCTCTTTGAATTTTTCGATGGGCAGGGCCCCGGTGAGCATCTGGCCGTTGATGAAGAAGCTGGGCGTGCCGTTGACCCCGGCCTTGACCCCGTCGGCCACGTCTTTCTCGACCTCGGCCGCGTATTTGCCCTGGTCGAGGCATTCGTTGAACTTCTTCAGGTCGAGGCTGAGGTGGGCGGCGTACTCTTTGAGATTAGCCACGTCGAGCGCTTGCTGGTTGTTCCACAGCACGTCGCTGTACTCCCAATACTTGTCCTGGTCGCCGGCGCACTGGGCCGCCTCGGCGGCCTTCTTGGCGAAGGGGTGGAAATCGAGCGGGAAATCGCGCAGCACGTAGTGAATTTTGTCGCCGTAGTCCGAGACCAATTGCTTCACGATGGGGCGGGCCCGGCCGCAGAACGGGCACTGGTAGTCGGTGAATTCGATGATGGTGACGGAGGCGTTCTTGGAGCCCTTCATCGGATCATCGTCGACGCTGACGTCTACCTTGGGGGCCTCGAGCAGGATCTTCAGGCTGGCGGCGCCCCTGAGCCGATCGATCAGGTTGTTGCGGTAGACGGCGGCCTTGCGGGCGAACATCTGCTGTTTGATCGGCTGTTTCAGCTCTTCCAGGCTGCGGCCGCCCAGCTTCGCCTTATTTTGGTTGTAGAAATCCTCCACCTCTTGGTCGGGGATCTCGCCGACCTTCTCGATGACCTCGGTCTTGAGCAAGGCCTCGACGGTGACGCCGCGCTGCTTCGCCTCTTTGGTCAGCAATTTCTCTTCGATCAGTTCATCGAGGCCCTGCTTCTTGGCCTCGTAGACCTCGGCTTGGATGCGGGACAGCTGGCCCGCGATGGCCTGGTTGAGATCGGCCTCGGTGATCTTTTCGCCGTCGAGCTCGGCCACGACGGCCTTGGGGTCGCCGGGTGCGGCGGCCGGAGCGCTGGAGCCGGTAGGGCCTCCCTTGCCTCCGGAACAGGCGGCCAGCAGCAGGAAAATCAACAAGAATGCGGATTTTTTCATAAATTCCTCACGAGGAAATGAGCGGTAGAAGTTACCCCGGCTGGGGGGTGAAAGCAATCTTATTCACTGAAACAACGCCCGGCCGGGATTCGCGGCCTAGCCTTCTTGGGAGGGAAAATGGAGGTCGGGGGAGGCCTCCGTCAGGTGACTCAATTTTTCCGGATTTCGCATCGCGAAAATCCTGGAGATCTTTCGGTCTTGGAATTCGAAACTGAAAACCGTCTCCAAATGGAATTGCCCGTCATCACCACGTTTGGCGAGCAGGAGGCCTGGACGATTATTCACTAGGGTGAAATCCCATCGAAGTTCCATGCCTTGACGCAGCGCCAAGCGCCCCAGCCCGGCGAAAAAGTGGGCGATTTGTCGCGTGTCGTCCAATACGCGGTTCGCGGCCGCAACCTTGCCGCCTCCGTCCGACCAAAATTCGGAACCTGTCGCAAGCAACTCCTGCAGCGTGGCTTCTTCCCCATTTCGGGCTGCGCTGAAAAAGCGCTCCATGACCTGATAGGCATCGGCACCGGGTGCGTCAAAACGCGGGCGGTCGCGTTGGATGGCCGCCCGGGCCCTCTGTCCCGCCTTGCGGCATTGTCCCTCAGTTCCGTCTACAAAGGCGGCCACCTCGCCGAAGCTGTATTGAAAGACATCGTGCAATAAAAAGACCGCCCGCTCCATTGGGCTGAGTTTTTCCAGCAGAAGGAGGAAGGCGATGCTTAAGTTCTCCGAGGTCTCGGCCAAGGCAGCTGGAGAGCACACCGGTTCTACCCAGGGGCGGAAGGCGTTGGGCAGGGGATCCGGGAGCCAAGTTCCAACGTAACTTTCGCGTTGTCGGTATGCCTTTCGCAATTGGTCGATGCAGCGCCGGCTGCAGACCTTCATCAGCCAGGCCTTTGCATCGGAAAGCGCCGTGGGCTCGGCTTCCCGCCAGCGCAGGTAGGTGTCCTGCACGGCGTCCTCGGCCTCGCTTAGGCTGCCCAGCATGCGGTAGGCTAAGCCCATCAGGGCACCGCGGTGTCGCAGGAAGATTTCGGAGCGTTCCTTGAGTTCCACTAGGAGGCTTTCTTAAAGTTGAATCGTATTAATTGACAGCTCTTCGCATATCCCATCGCTCGCTTGACGGCAGGATACACCCGGGAATACGCGATCGTCATCGCCAATTCGGTCAGGACCTCCGCTCCGTGGCGTTCTTCTATTTGAGCGCGGAGGGCCTCGACCGTCTCGGAGTTTTTCGCGACGGCGGTGGCGAAATCAAAGATCAGCCGCGCCTCCCCCGACAGGGATTCCGGATGGCGCACCGCTGTTTCAAGGCTTGTCGCGTCCAAACCCGCTTGCAGGCCGAAGTCGATGGCTAGTTGTAGGCAGGGTCCGCAATCCTCCGCCCGGATTGCCGCGATCCGAGCCAGGGCCAGAAGCGGGGGCGGGGTCTTTTTCCCGTAATGGGCCAATTGAGCGAATCGATAAAAACGCCAGGCCAAGGCCGGTGAGTTGTCGGCCATTGCGTGCAGGTATGCGGCGTCGTAGTCGTTCTCCCGCTCGAAGCGCCGGATAGCGCGGTGGAGGAATTTTTTTAGCATTTTCGACTCCTTTCCGTCTGTTATCGCTAAGACGATTGAGCCGGAGGATTTGGGACAGGAAAGGGAATTTTTTCCCTTAAGTGGGCTAAGGGAGCGAAACCGCCTATTTTTTGGGGCAGGCCGGCAGGGAACCGGTTCCGGAGCGGGTGGATTTGACCGCGCTCCAGTGGAAGGAGTTGTAGCTCCCCTTTTCGCCCGCCTGCAGATAGAAGGTCCCGCTTTCTCCGGGCAGGATGAGCGGGCCCTGGTCCCCCGAGCAGTGGGATTTCTCGTAATCGTAGTGCAGGAAGGTAACGGGGATCGTATCGCCCGGTTTGGCCTTGCCCTTGAGCACCTTCTCGATCTTCAGCGGGATCTGGTAGCGGTAGATGTCGGAGCACTTGTTGGAATCGACGAGGGTCAGGCACTGGATGGGACTTTGTGCCACGGCCTCGACGACGAGGTCGGAGTTGCTTTGCAGCACCTCGGGAGTGAGGGGAGGGGTGAGGGCGAAGAGGGGAGCGGAGACTCCCCATAGGAAAAGGCCGAAGAGGCTGCTTAGTATTTTTCTCATAAATGGAAACCTATTGCTTGGTTAATGTTTTCAATGACGGAAAAGAAAAAATACAGATGCCTCACCTGGAACTAATCTGGCTCGGCTCCCTGACAATGATCTCCGCCCTGCCTTTATAGTTCTCAATCACCCCCGAAACGCAAATGCGCTTATTCGCCAATGCCTGCTCCGGCGGATACGGAAATTTTCCCCGATCTTCGCCCCAGATGAGCGCGGTAAAGATATGATCGGGATAGGGCCGGTCGAGGTTGAGGAAGGTGGGCGCCCTGCGCCCGGCGGAGTGGTATTTCGCGCTGACGACGGTTCCGCAGCCGGTCTGAAAGGAACCGACGAAGCTCAGGGCCTGTTCGGGGCTGAGGGGGCCGCGGGCATGAAGCGGTTGGGGATCGATGCCGGAAAGGGCTGGCAACAGCCCGAGAAGCGCAACGCACCGCACGCCGACGCGGCCCATAAGCTCCCCCCAAAAAAAATCCTTACCCGGCCCTCGGCCTGTCCGAGCTCAGATTGTAAGGAGGCCCGCTTCGATCAGGCAACCAAAAAGAAGGCCTGGGTCAAAAGGGTATTATTTAGCAAAGGTTAAGCCAGAAGGAGGGGTAGGGGCCGAATGTTCCCCCGCCCGCCCGACGGGATTCGGACGGGCCAAGGCCGGATCGATGAAGCGATGGAGCGAGCCGCCGGGGTGGGGGCTAGTTCCGCAGCGGCTTGTTGTTCATCAGCATGAACTGCATCCGCGCCTGGCTCTTCTCGGTGCCGGCGAGCTGCAGGAAGACCTCGCGCTCCAGGTCGAGGAGGTATTGCTCCGAGACCAGGCGCTGGGTTGGGATGTCGCCGCCGCACAGCACGTGGGCCAGCTTCTCGGCGATGAAGGCGTCGTGCTCGCTGATCTGGCCCAGGGCGCGGAAACCGCGGATCGCGGAGAGCATCGCCATCTTGCCGCCGACGCCGGGGACGAGGATGTCCTCGCGCGGGGTGGGCTGCTGGTAGGTCTTCGCCATCTCCAGGACGTCCTGCTTGGCGTCGTAGACCAGGGTGTCGCGGTTGAGCGAGAGCTTGTCCTTGGGCTTGAGGTAGTCGAACTCGATGCCCTCCTTGGCGCTGGTCGCCACCTTGGCGAAGCCGATCCGCTCGAAGGCGCGCTGCACCTTGGGGAAGGGACCGCCGTCGCCCTGCGAGGCCCAAACCTTCTGGCCCTTGGCCCGCAAGGCCGCCTCGCAGTTGAGCAGCATGTTCTTGCAGCCGCCGCCACCCGGGATCAGGCCGACACCCACCTCGACCAAGCCGATATAGGTCTCGGCATAGGCGCGGGCCGCGTCGGCGCCCATCACGATCTCGCAGCCGCCGCCCAGGGTGAGGCCGAAGGGCGCCGCCACCACGGGCTTGGGCGAGTATTTCAGCCGCATGCAGAAGTTTTGGAACTGCCGGACCATCTCTTCAATGTTCTTCCAGTTGCCCTGCTGCGACTCGAGCCACAGGAGCATCAGGTTGGCGCCGACCGAGAAGTTCTCGCCCTCGTTGGCGATGACCAGGCCGTTCAGCTTCTCGGCCTCGATCTTGTCGAGGGCCTCGAAGCCCAATAGCGCGATGTCGGCGTCGATCGAGTTCATCTTGGAGTGGAACTCGAGGCAGAGCACGCCGTCGCCCAGGTCGATCAGGCTGGCCGAGCCGTTGCTCTTGATCACCTTGTTCTGCTCCATCAGGCTCTTCAGCAGGAGCACGTTCGGCTTTAGGGGAATCGGCTGGTAGCTGTTGCTCTTCAGGTCGAAATAATAGGTCTTGCCTTCCTTGCGCTTGTAGAAGGTGCCTTCGCCCTTTTCGAGCACCTGGGTGAAGAGGGCGGGGACGGCCAGGCCGTCTTTTTTGATGCGCTCGACGGCCTCTTTAAGGCCGATCGCGTCCAGCACCTCGAAGGGGCCCAGGTCCCAATTGAAGCCCCAACGCATGGCCCGGTCGACGTTGACGATGTCGTCGGCGATCTCGGGGATGCGGTTGGCGGTGTAGACCAGGGTGTCGCGGGTGACCTTCCAGGCGAAGTCTGCGGCGCGGTCGTCGGCGGAGATCACCGCCTTGATGCGCGGGCCGACTTCCTCGATGCCCTTCGCCGCCTTCAGCGAGGCGAATTTCACCTCGCCCTGCGGGCCGTACTCGCCGGTCTTGAGGTTCATCGAGAGGATCTCTTTTTTGCCCTCACCCTTGATCTTCTTATAGAAGCCCTGGCCGGCCTTGTCGCCGGTCCAGCCGTTGGCGATCATCTTGTTGACGATGTCGGGCATCACGAAGATGGCCCGCTGCTCGTCGTTGGGGCAGTTGTCGTAGGTGTTCTTGACCACGTGGGCGAGGGTGTCGATGCCCGCGATATCGGCGGTGCGGAACATCGCCGACTTGGGCTTGCCCATCGCGGGGCCCAGGATCTTGTCGACCTCCTCGACGCGGTAATCCTCGTCGATGACCCGCTTCAAGGCCGCCATGAAGGCGAAGGTGCCGATGCGGTTGGCGATGAAGTTGGGGGTGTCCTTGGCGTAGACCACGCCCTTGCCGAGCCGGTCTTCCAGGAAGTTGGCCATGTCCTTCACCACCGCGGGATCAGTGGCCGAGGAGGAGACGATCTCGACCAGCTTGAGGTAGCGCACGGGATTGAAGAAGTGGGTGACGATGAAATTCTTCTTGAAGGTCTCGCTGCGTCCCTCCGCCATCGAGTGCAGCGGCAATCCCGAGGTATTGGAGCTGACGATGGTATGGGCCTGCATCACCTTCTCGACCTTGGCGAAGACCTGCTGCTTGATGTCGAGGCGTTCGACGACGACTTCCACGATCCAATCGCAGTCTTTCAGCTTGTCCCAATCGTCCTCGAAGTTGCCCGGAGTGATCAGCTTGAGGTCGCGCTGGGAGTAGATCACCGAGGGCTTGGACTTCTTGATCGCCTCGATGCCCGCCAGGGCGAACTTGTTGCGGAAGGCCGGGCTCTTCTCGCTGAGGCCCGCCTTTTGGTCGGCCTCGGTGAATTTGGGCGGAACGATGTCGAGGAGGAGGACCGGGACGCCCGCGCCCGCCAGATGGGCGGCGATGCCGTGCCCCATGACGCCCGCGCCTAATACGCCAACTTTTTTGATCTGTCTCATGGTCGTAACCTCATGATGAAACGGGGCGGGCGATCGCCCGCGCCCGGTGATGTTTTACAGACGTTCGATGATGCAGGCCGCGCCTTGGCCGCCGCCGATGCACATGGTCTCGAGGCCCCACTTCTTGTCGTAGGTGAAAAGGTCGTTGATCAGCGTGGCCATGATGCGGGCGCCGGAGCAGCCGAGCGGATGGCCGAGCGCGATCGCGCCGCCGTGGGGGTTGAGCTTTTTGAGGTCGATGCCCAGCTCGCGGGCGCTGGCCAGCGATTGGGAGGCGAAGGCCTCGTTCATCTCGACGATGTCGATGTCGTTGATCGTCTTGCCGGCGCGCTTCAGCACCTTGCGCACCGCGGGAATGGGGCCGATGCCCATGATCTCGGGGTCGCAGCCGGCCACCGCCATCGCGTGGATGCGGGCCAGGGGCTTGAGGCCGAGGGCCTTGGCTTTTTCGGCGCTCATCACGATCACCGCGGCGGCGCCGTCGGTGAGGGGCGAGGAGTTGCCCGCCGTCACCGAGCCGTTCTCGCGGAAGACCGGCTTGAGGGTCGCAAGTTTTTCGACCGTGGTGTCGCCGCGGGGGCCCTCGTCGGTGTCGATCTTCTTCACGCTGCCGTCGGCCTGCGGGACCTCGATGGTGACGATCTCGTTCTTGAATTTGCCTTCTTGAATCGCCTTCACGGCCTTCTGGTGGCTCTCGTAGGCGAATTGGTCCATGTCGGCGCGCGAGACCTTGAATTTCTCGGCGACGTTCTCCGCGGTCATGCCCATGCTGATGTAGGCGTCCGGCATGCCCTTTTGCATCAGCTTGGGGTTGAGCGAGGGGTTGAAGCCGCCCATCGGCACGTGGGACATGGTCTCGATGCCGCCGGCGACGAAGACCTCGCCGTCCCCGACCATGATGGCGCGGGCCGCATCCATGATGGATTGCAGGCCGGAGGCACAGAAGCGGTTGGTGGTGACGGCCGCCGCGGTGTTGGGGATGCCGGCCAAAAAGCTGATGTTGCGGGCGACGTTCATGCCCTGCTCGCCTTCCGGCATGGCGCAGCCGATGATGACGTCCTCGATCTCGGTGGGATCGAGGCCCTTGGCCCGGGCGACCGCCTCTTTGACGACGGCGGCACCGAGGTCGTCGATGCGGAGGTTGACAAATTGGCCTTTCAGGGCGCGCCCCATCGGGCTGCGGACGGCACTGACGATAACGGCATCACGGGTGGCAGGCATAAATCCCTCCTAAAAATGAATGGCTATTCATTCCCCTCCTAGCCTCGCTCGACCCGTGGTGTCAAGGCTCAAATCCGGGCCTTTTCTCTCCTTGTCAGGCGGGCGGGGGCGGGTTTAAAGAACGTTTCCACGGAGTTGGTCCCAACGCCAATTTTTGACAACGGAAGAGGCCATGGAAAAAAAGCTCAATAAATACAGTTCTCGACTCACCCAAGCCCGCGACCAGCCCGGCTCGCAGGCGATGCTTTACGGCACCGGGCTCAAAGAAGAAGATTTGACCAGGCCCTTCGTCGGCATCGCCACCACCTGGTACGAGGGCAATACCTGCAACATGCACCTCAACGACCTGGGAAAAATCATCAAGCAGAGCTGCGTCGAGGCGGGGATGGTCGGGATGATGTTCAACACCATCGGCGTCAGCGACGGCATCTCGATGGGCACGGAGGGGATGAACTATTCCCTGCAGTCGCGCGAGATCATCGCTGACTCGATTGAAACCACGATGGCCGCGCACTGGTACGACGCCAACGTCTCGGTGATGGGTTGCGACAAGAACATGCCGGGCTCGGTGATCGCCATGGGGCGCCTCAATCGGCCCAGCCTCATGGTCTACGGCGGGACGATCAAGCCCGGTCACTACAAAGATCAAACCCTCGACATCGTCTCCGCCTTCGAGGGGCTGGGGGCCTGGGTCGCGGGCAAGATTACCGAGGCCGACTTGAAGGGCATTTTGCAGAACGCCTGCCCGGGCGCCGGGGCCTGCGGCGGGATGTATACCGCCAATACCATGGCCTCGGCGATCGAGACCTTGGGGATGAGTCTTCCGTACAGCTCCTCGCAGCCGGCGACCGATTCCGCAAAGTTGGACGAATGCCGCGAGGTCGGCGCCGCGATCCGCAACCTGCTCGAGTTGGACTTAAAGCCCCGCGACATCATGACCCGTGCGGCCTTCGATAACGCGATCACCGTCGTGATGGCCCTGGGCGGCTCGACCAACGCCGTCCTGCACCTGATCGCAATGGCCAAGGCGGTCGGCGTCCCCCTGACGATCGACGACTTCCAAAAGGTCAGCGACAAGGTGCCCTTCCTCGCGGACCTGAAGCCGAGCGGGAAATACGTGATGGAGGATCTCTGCAAGGTCGGCGGCGTGCCGGCGGTGCAGAAGTTGCTCCTGAAGGAAGGTTTTCTCGACGGCAGCGCGACGACCTGCACGGGCAAGACCCTCGCCGAAAATCTCGAATCCCTGCCGGGCCTGTCCGAGGGGCAGAAGGTGATCGTTCCGCTCTCCGCCCCCATCAAGAAAACGGGGCATATCCAGATCCTCTACGGCAACCTCGCGCCGCAGGGCTCGGTCGCCAAGATCACCGGCAAAGAGGGGATGAGCTTCACCGGCAAGGCCAGGGTCTTCGATTGCGAGGAGGATGCCAACGCCGCCTTGGAGGCCAAAAAGATCCAGAAGGGCGACGTGATCGTGATCCGCTACGAAGGCCCCAAGGGCGGGCCGGGGATGCCGGAGATGCTGAAGGTCACCGCCCTGGTGATGGGCGAAGGCCTGGGGAAAGACGTGGCCTTGATCACCGACGGGCGTTTCTCCGGAGGCACCCACGGCTTTGTGGTCGGGCACATCACCCCCGAGGCCCAGGAAGGCGGCCTCTTGGCGATCGTGGCGGAGGGCGATCCCATCACCATCGACGCCGAAAAACGCGTGCTCAATCTGGATGTCCCGGACCAGGTGATCGCCGAGCGGCTCAAGAAATGGCGGGCGCCGGATTACAAGGCAAAGCGGGGCACCCTGTTCAAGTTCATCAAAAACGTCAAGTCGGCCTCCGAGGGCTGCGTTACGGACGAGTAAGGAGCCTAAGGTGGCGGAAGGCAGTTTTTTTTCGAAGTTGCGCGAGCCGGTCAACGGCTTGACCCATTTCTTCGCCGCGATCGCCGCGAAGCTGGGCTTGGTGGTGTTGATCGCCCTCAGTTGGGGCAGGCTCAGCGACCTCATCTCGACGACCGTCTATGGCGTCAGCCTGATCCTCTTGTTCGGCGCCAGCGCGGCCTACCACCTGGTCAAGGCTAGGCCGGAGGTCATCGCCAAGCTACGCAAGTTCGACCATGCCGCCATCTTTCTCCTGATCGCGGGGACCTATACGCCGGTTTGCATGGCCTTGACGGGGTTTTGGAAATGGGGGCTGCTCTCCGTGATCTGGGTCCTGGCGGCGATCGGGATCCTGGTGAAGATGTTCGTGATGAAGGCCCCGCGCTGGCTGACGGCCGGGGTCTATCTCGTGATGGGATGGTTGTGCCTCGCCGCCATGGGCGAGATGCTCCGCGTCCTGCCCACCGGGGCGATCGCGTGGTTGGTCGCGGGCGGGCTGCTCTACTCCTTCGGCGCAATCGTCTACATCACCAAGGCCTTCAACTTTATTCCGAATGTCTTCGGCTTTCATGAAGTCTGGCACATCTTCGTCATCCTAGCCGCGGCCTCGCACTATGTCGCGATCGCCGTTTACGTCGTCCCCGTTGGATAGCTGTAAATTAACCCTTGCTCAATTCCGCCAGCAGCAATTCCGCCACAGCGCCGCCGGAGGCCGGATTTTGCCCGGTGACGAGCCTGGTATCGGCGATTGCGAAAGGTTCCCAGGGTTTGTCGGCTTTTTGGTAGATGGCGCCGCGCGCCAGTAATTCCGTTTCGGTCAGGAAGGGGACGTAGGAATCTAATTCGGCGAGTTTTTCTTCCTCATTCGAAAACCCCGTTACCCTCTTCCCCTTCACTAACAAGGAACCATCCGACAGCCTGATGTTCAGCAGGCCAGCTGCGCCGTGGCAGACTGAGGAAACATAGCCGCCTTGCTCGTAGATTTTTCGACTGAGCGTCTGAAGCGCGGGATTTTCTGGGAAATCCCAGATCACGCCGTGGCCGCCCGCGAAATAGATCGCGACATAATCCTCCGGGCGCACCTCCTCAGGTTTTAATGTGGCGCCGAGTTTGTTCATGAAGCGCTTGCTCTGGTACCACTCCCAATCCGTCGTGTCCGCCATGGCAAGGCTGTGCGGGTCGATTGGCGTATAACCTCCCTTGGGACTCACATAGTCGACTTGGTAGCCCGCGGCTTCGACCTTTTTGACGAAATGCACTGCCTCGCCCAACCATAGACCCGTCGCGCGATTCAAGTTGGGGTATTTTTCTACGCTGGTCAGGACGACGAGAATTTTCTTTTTCATCGCGGGATTCCTTTTGGAAAAGCGGTATTCGGTATTGAAGGGAATGGTAAACCTCCCACCGAAGCCCATCAAGCAACGTAAAGAGGAGGGGGCGGCTCCCATTTGGAAGCCGCCCCCATATTTGGCAGGGCTGTAAGCCGGGTTCTGTGACCCCCGAAGGGGCCGCGGTCATTTATCTAGCCTCGCCCTCGCGGGCGAGATCGGAGCAGCCTACCCATCCTGCGCCGGCCGTGGCCGGTTCCGCCGGGCCGGCGGAATCCTTGCGAAACGCAGGACCTATTTGGCCTTGCACCCCGTAGAGTTTGCCTGATTTCACTACTGCGTGGAATTCCGAAGAACCCCACCGTACTTGCTTTCTGTTGCACTATTCCTAATCGCCGCCGAAACGACGACCGACGGCCGTTAGCCGCTACGGTGCCCTGCAGTGCCCGGACTTTCCTCTCCTCCCGAAGGAGCAGCGGCCGCGCACCCTGCCTTTCCCAGTAGATAGGGGAGACGGGGCCTTTGTCAACCGGGAGCGGGGCGTTTTGTCGGTTTCACAGCCTGTTGAAACCCCACCGGTCTTGGGCCAAGGCTATCGCACTCCGCAAATTCTTCGAATTTGCTGCGAGGTTCGGGAAACCCGAACCTTGCCCAGCAGGCGGATTTTTGGGCGGCAGGGGAAGGTCGGATTCAATTCAATGACCCTTGGCGAAATGGGAGTCGATGGCCAGATTGGCTAGCTGGTCGGCCTCGGCGTTCCGTTCGCGGGGGATGTGCTCGATCTTGTAACTGGAGAATTCATCCAGCAGTTTGACGACTTGGGCGTGCAGCTTTTGGAGGGTGGGTTCTTTGACACGGTACTCGCCCGTCACCTGCCGCACCACTAATTGCGAGTCCATGCGGATCAGCACGCTGGGGGCCTTGCGGCGCAGGGCTTCCTTCAGGCCGAAGATCAGGGCAGAATACTCCGCCACGTTGTTGGTGGTTTCGCCGAGGTATTTGTAGATGCGCGCGACCGGGTTGCCCGCTTCGTCCTCGAGGTAGGCGCCGGAGCCGGCCGGGCCGGGATTGCCACGCGCGCCGCCGTCGGCGTAAAGGACCAACCGTTTCAATTCCCCAGGCCCTTGATCAGGATTTGGACCTCGCGGGGCGAGAGCTTGGCGAGGATCTCCCGGTAGGGCTCGGCCAATTCCTTCCAATTTTGGAAATCGGGGGTCTGAACCTGCGCCGGGCCCTCCGCCTTGAGCTTTTTGGCGAGCGCCTGGAGCGCGACGCTGAGCGCTTGCCGGGAGACGGTGCCGAGCTCCTTCAGCGAATCGAAGGATTCGCGTTCGTTGAGGTAGAGCAGGAGCTCCGCGAAGGTGTCGGAGGGAATTTGGCCGTACATGGGGACCTCGCTACATTTCGATATACAGAAGGCGGTGACAGTTGGGGCAGGAGTGGATCTCCTGGGTCTTGCGGATCTCGATGTAGAGCTGCGGAGGAACGCTCATGAAGCACTCCTGGCAGGTGCCCTCGACCACCTTGGCGGTGGGCGGCTGCCGCTTTCCTTGGATCCGCAAGTATTTGTGCCTAATATCTTCCGGCAGGGAGGAAAGTTGCTCGTTCAGTTGCGCTTCCAGGGCCTGCAGCTTGCCTTTCCGCTCGTCGAGCTGGCCCTGGATGGCGCCGCGTTCCTGCTCGAGCTTCTCGCGCAGCTCCTGCAGCCTCGCCTCCAGCGGGCCCAGTTCGGTCTTGAGGCCCTCGGCGCCTCCGATCAGCTTGGCGGCGTTTTCCTCGCGCTCTTTGATCATCGTCTTGCCGGCGCTGATCTCCTTGATGACGGCTTGGTATTCCTTGTTGGTCTTGATGGAGTGGAGCCGCTCTTCCTTCTGCTTGAGCTGGTTGCTTTCGTCGTCGGCCTCGGACTTGAGCTTCTTGGCCTCGCCCTCCGCCTTGGCGAACTCGGCCTTCTTTTGCTCGTACTGCGCCTCGATGCCGTTCAGCTCGGCCTCCAGCTCGCGGACCTTGGCGGGGATTTCCTCGAGGTCCTCCTTGAGATTTTGGATCTCCTGGGAGAGGTGGACCGTCTGGGCGAGGCGCTGCATGTGGTCTTTCATAGGTTTCCTAGCGAAAAGGCATTTTTTTTAATATGGGCCGAGAAGGAGTCGAACCTTCGACCGCCCGGTTATGAGCCGGGAGGTTTATTCGCCAACCCGAAGCAAGTTCGGGCTGGCTAAAGCCCAGGGCGAGTTACCTCCTCGCCCTTCAACCCACACCGGTTAAGGTGTGATGGATTCAATCATTCACTAATGGGCCGAGAAGGAGTCGAACCTTCGACCGCCCGGTTATGAGCCGGGAGCTCTAACCAACTGAGCTATCGGCCCTACCATAAATCTACCAGTCGACGAAACTGCGGAGTTTCTTCGCCCGCGAGGGGTGGCGCAGCTTGCGCAGGGCCTTCGCCTCGATCTGCCGGATGCGCTCGCGCGTGACCGAGAAGTCCCGGCCGACCTCCTCGAGGGTATGGTCGGATTTCTCGCCGATGCCGAAACGCATGCGCAGCACCTTCTCCTCGCGCGGCGTCAGGGTCGACAGCACCCGCGTCGTCGTCTCGGAGAGGTTCATGTTGACCACCGCCTCCGAGGGGTTGATCACGCTCTTGTCCTCGATGAAGTCGCCCAGATGGCTGTCTTCCTCCTCGCCGATCGGGGTCTCGAGCGAGATGGGCTCCTTGGCGATCTTGAGCACCTTGCGCACCTTCTCGAGCGGCAGCTCCATCTTCTCGGCGATCTCTTCGGGGGTGGGCTCGCGGCCCAGGTCTTGCACCAGGTAGCGGGAGGTGCGGACCAGCTTGTTGATCGTCTCGATCATGTGCACCGGGATGCGGATGGTGCGGGCCTGGTCGGCGATGGCGCGGGTGATGGCCTGACGGATCCACCAGGTGGCGTAGGTCGAGAACTTGTAGCCGCGGCGGTACTCGAACTTGTCGACCGCCTTCATCAAGCCGATGTTCCCCTCCTGGATCAGGTCGAGGAATTGCAGGCCGCGGTTGGTGTACTTCTTGGCGATGCTGACGACTAGGCGCAGGTTGGCCTCGATTAGCTCGCTCTTCGCGCGGTCGGCCATGAACTGGTTGCGCTTGATGTCCTGGAACAGGTCGTGGAGGGCCCGGCTGGTGTAGCCGTATTCCTCTTCCAGGGCCTTGATCTTACGCCCGGCCGCCTGCACCGTCTTTGCCATGTTCTCGACCTCGTCCTTCGAGACCTCGAGGTCCTTGGCGATCTTGCGCAGCATGTAGCTGCTCTTCTTCGCCTTCTTCAGCTTGTCTAGGCCCTCATCGGCGTTGCCGGATTCGATCTTCGTGCCGATGGTGGCGACGATCGCCTCTTGGGAATTGATCTGGTCGATCATCTCTTTGATCTTGTCGATGATCTTGTTGATCGCCTTGCGGTTGAAGCGGATCTCCTTCACGTTGGCCAGCAGCTTTTGCTTGGATTCTTCCAGGGCCTTGAGCGCGGTCTCGCGGGCCTTCTTGGAGAGGGAGGCCTGCTTGGTCTTCTTCAGGAGGCGTTCGTATTCCTTGGCGAGGGTCTTGAACTTGACGAAGTGCTTGACGATCCCGGCGCGGAAGGCCTCCTCGTCGAAGTTCTCGTCCTGGGTGAGGTCGTCGACGTCCTTCACCACATCGGAAAGGCGGATTTTGGCCTTCTTGACGCTCTCGCCCAGGTTGAGGATCTCGTCCATCCCGAAGGGGCTGGTGATGAGGGTGACCAGGACGTCGTCTTCGTGCTGCTCGATGCGCTTGGCGATCTCGACTTCGCCCTCGCGGGTGAGCAGGGCCACGGAACCCATCTTGCGGAGGTACATGCGCACGGGGTCGCTGGACTTGCCGAAGGACTCCGCGGCGGCCGCCGCGGCCTCGACTTCGACCTCGACCTCTTCGCCTTCCTCCTCGTCGTCCCCCTCGTCTTCCTCTTCGCCCTCGCCCTTGGCGGGGACCTCGGCGCGGCTGGCCTTTTGGGCGGCCGCAGGGGCGACGCCCGGCTTTTTCTTGGCGCCCTTCGCGGCGAGACCCTTGCCGTCTTCCTCTTTCTCGACGATCTCGATGTCGAGCTCGTCAAAGACGCTCAAGACGTCGTCGATCTGGTCGGCGGAGGTGATATCGTCGGGCAAGGCCTCGTTGATGTCCTCATAGGTGAGGAAGCCGCGCTCCTTGCCCAACTCGATGAGGCCTTGGATATCGTTAGTTTTTTCTTTCGCCATAGATCCTCGCTTTGCTTTTCAATACCTGGGACAGGGCCTGAATCTTCTCGTGCAGGATATGCATCTCCGCGGGTTGGGCGGAGGCCCGGAGCGCCTGGAGGTCCTCCTTGAGTCGACGCTCCTGCAGGCGCAGGACGGCTTGGTCCAGGCTCGCCTTCGCCGTCCCGACTTCGTCGAGGCCGTCCGGCCTTAGGGTCAACTCGGTGCACATTTCCAACAGGGATTCCGGAACTAATTCGAGGTATTTCCCCGTTTTTCCATAAGGCTCGGTCTTTGCCAACTCCCAAAAGCCGCGGGCGATTTCGCCCAACTCCTCGCTGTAAAAATCGTCCGGCTCGACCGCGGCCATTACCTCGGGCCGGAGCGAGGGGAAACGCAGCCATACCTCGAGGAGGGTCTCTTCCTCGGGCAGCCAGGAGCGCCGCCGTTCCGGCTGCGGGGCCGGCTGGGCTCGCCTGGCCTGGGGCCTGGGCTTGCCGCGCAGCCACTCCTCGGGCATGTCGAAGCCCTCGGCCAGGCGGCGGCGATAGAGGTTTTGCACGATGGAATCGGGAATCTTCTCGATTAACGCCAGCAAACGCCGCGCGGCCCGGCCTTTCTGCTCGAGGGCTTGCGGCCCTCGGGGGAGCGCGGCGGACCACTTATCGATAAGTTCCTCCAAAAGGTTTCTTCGCTCCTGGAGCTTTTTTTCAAAGGCCAAACGACCGTAACGCCTGAGGTAGGAATCGGGGTCTTCCCCGCCTTCCAGGCGGACGATTTGCGGGAGGACCCCCTGGGCCAGGAGCACCTCTAAGGCACGCAACGAGGCCTCTTGTCCCGCCGCGTCCCCGTCAAAGAGCAAGATGATTTCGGCCCCCAGTCTTTGCAAGGTCTTGGCGTGGTTGGGGGTGAGGGCGGTACCCAGGGGGGCGATGGCCTGGGCGAAACCATGGCTGTGCAGGGTGATTACGTCTAGGTAGCCCTCGACCAAGAGTACTTGATTTCGCTTGCGAATCTCCCCTTTGCCCAGGTGGAAGCCATAGAAGAGCTCCCCTTTTTTAAAGATTTCTGACTCGGGGGAATTCAAGTACTTAGGCCCCTCGTCCTTCTCCTGGAAGAGGCGCCCGCCCAGCCCGACCGCCTTGCTGTCGTGACGGAAGATGGGAAAGATGAGCCGGCCCCGGAAAAACTCGCGGCGCCCCCGGTACAGGGAATACTTCTCCAGGGTCTCGCGCTTGAGACCCTTTTGTTGGAGGCGCGTGGCCAGCCCGGACTCTTGCGAGGGGCAGTAGCCCAGGTGAAAGGCCGCCACGGACTCCTCCGAGACTTGGCGCTTGGCCAGGTAGGCCCAGATGGGGTGATCCTTGGGGGTGTTCTTGAGCAGGCAGTGGTAGTACCAGGCCGCCTGGCGATGGACCTCGAGGGCCTCGTCGCGGCGTTCCCGGGCCTTGGGATCGGCGGGCCCCGCGGCGGCGACCGCCACCCCGGCCCGCTCGGCCAGGCGTTGCACCGCCTCCGGGAAGGAGAGGCTCTCCAGCTTCATCAGGAAATGGAACAGATTGCCGCCGGCGCCGCAGCCGAAGCAGTGAAAGGTGTCGCGCTCCGGGCTGACGATGAAGGAGGGGGATTTTTCTTGGTGGAAGGGGCAGAGGCCTTTGTGGTTCTTGCCGGCCTTCTTCAGCTGGACGAATTCGCCGATGAAGTCGACGATCGAGATGCGTTCTCGGATTTCAGACAGTTGTTCTTCCGAAAACAAGATAGCGCTCCAAATATTGAACAGGCCCAGGTCGAGGGGCCGCGATGCCCGGAGAAATGAAAAAAACTTAGCCCAGCAGGGCTTTGACGCGCTCGCTGACCACTTTCCCGTCCGCGCGTCCCATCACCTTGGGCTGCACGGCCTTCATCACCTTGCCCATGTCTTTGGCGCCTTGGGCCTGGGTCTCGGCGATGGCCTCGCGGATGATCTTCTCGAGCTCCTCCGCGGAGAGCTGCTGGGGTAAAAAGCCTTCGATGACCTTCAGCTCGGCCGCCTCTTTTTCGACGAGGTCCTGGCGGCCGCCCGCTTGGAAGGCGTCGATCGATTCTTTGCGCTGCTTGGCCAGGGTGGAGAGGGCCTGGATCACCTCGGCGTCGGTCAGGTCGCGGCGCGCGTCGATCGCCTTGTTCTTCAGCACCGACTTGATGTTGCGCAGCGCCATCAGGCGGTCTTTGTCCTGCGAGCGCATCGCCTCTTTGAGCTGGGTCTCGATGTCTTGATAGAGGGACATGAAATAAAAACGGGCCCGCCGCGGCAGGGTTCCTTTTGAACCTTGCCGCGGGAGGCCTGCCGAAAAAAATTAATCGCGGTACTGCTTTTTGATGGCGCGCTTGCGGGCGGCGACGGTCTTGCGCTTCTTCTTGATGCTGGGCTTTTCGTAATGCTCGCGCTTGCGAACCTCGGAAAGGATCCCCGCCTTTTCGCATTGCTTCTTGAAGCGCCGCATGGCCGCCTCAAAGGACTCGCCGTCTCGGATCTGGATACCAGGCATTAGAACCTCGAATTACTATTTAGAATCAACCTTTTATACTCTCTTAGCCCCGGGGCTGTCCACCCGGGTTTAGGCCCGAAGAGGCGGAGGGTATAGGTGAGGTGGGGTGGGCTGTCAAGCCCTTAAAATGGCAGGTTTTGGACCCTCAAAAGGCCCCTCTAGCCGATCAGGGAGGGCCCCATCTGCCGGCCAGCCAGCAGGTGCATGTGGACGTGGTAGACCGATTGCCCCCCCTCCGGGTTGACGTTCATGACTAGGCGGTAGCCGCGTTCGGCCACGTCCCGATCCGCCGCCAGTTTGCGGGCGGCGGAGGCCATCTCTTGGAGGACCCCAAGCTCGGCCTCCGGGATCTCCCCGAGGTGGGCGTAGTGGGCCTTGGGGATAATCAAAATATGGACGGGCGCCTGCGCCCCGATATCGGGGAAGGCCAGGACTCGGTCGCTCTCGAACAATGCCTGGGTGGGGATTTGATGGTTGGCGATCTTGCAGAAGATGCAGGTGTCCATGGGGAACCTCTATTTGTAGACCTTCTCCTCGTCGAAGAGCTTTTGGCCCACCGTCTTCACCTGATCGCCTTCGATCTTGTTGAAAAAGCAGCTGCGGTAGCCGGTGTGGCAAGCGGCGACGTTCTGTTTGATCTTGATCAGGAGGGCGTCGTTGTCGCAGTCGAAATAGACCTCTTTCACCTCCTGGGTATGGCCGCTGGATTCGCCCTTCACCCAGAGCTTTTTCCGGGAGCGCGACCAGTAAGTGGCCAGCTTGGTCTCGAGGGTCATCTTCAGCGATTCGCGGTTCATGAAGGCGAACATCAGGATCTCGCCGTTCTCGTGGTCCTGCAGGATCACCGGGATCAGGCCCTTTTCGTCGAATTTCAGTTGGTCGAGGATTTTTTCGTAGTTCATAGCGTGTTCCTGGCCTTTCGCGGCCTCGCCGCGGTTGCGGTTAAGGTCTAACCAAGACCCCCTTCGCCCTCAAGTAATCTTTCACGCCTTGGACGGTGAGCTCGCGGAAGTGGAAGATCGAGGCGGCCAAGGCGGCGTCGGCCTGGCCGGTGGTGAGACCCTGGTAGATATCCTCGGCGTTTCCCACCCCGCCGGAGGCGATGACCGGGACGGTGACCTGCTTGGCGACGGCCTGCAGCAGGTCGAGGTCGTAGCCCGACTTGGTGCCGTCGCGGTCCATGCTGGTGAGCAGGATTTCGCCCGCGCCGAATCTTTCCATCTTATGGCACCACAAGGTGGCCTCGAGGCCGGTGGGGGTGCGGCCGCCGTGGATGAAGACCTCCCAGCCGTCGAGCGAGCGCTTGGCGTCGACCGCGACCACGATGCACTGGCTGCCGAACTTGTCCGCCGCCCGCTTGACGAATTCGGGGTCCTGGACCGCGGCGGTGTTGATCGAGACCTTGTCCGCGCCGGCGTGGAGCAGGTTGCGGATGTCCTCGAGGTTGCGCACGCCGCCGCCCACCGTGACCGGCATGAAGCACTTCGCCGCGGTCTGCTCGACGACGTCGAGGATGATGGGGCGCTTCTCGTGGCTGGCGGTGATATCGAGGAAGGTCAGCTCGTCGGCGCCCTGACGCTCGTATTCGGCCGCCACCTCCACGGGGTCGCCGGCGTCCTTCAAGTCGAGAAATTTGGTCCCCTTGACCACGCGGCCGTCCTTCACGTCGAGGCAGGGGATGATGCGTTTGGTGAGCATGGCGATCTCGTCAAGAGCGGCCGACCTTAAGGGCTTCGCTCAGGGTAAATTTTCCTTCGTAGAGGGCCTTGCCGGTGATGACGCCCAATATTTTGCAATTCTCCAAATCCACCAAGGCCTGGATATCTTGCAAGGAGGAGACGCCCCCGGAGGCGATGATCGGCAATTCGGTGGCCTTGGCGACTTCCAGCAGCGCCGGGAGGTTGGGCCCCGTTAACATGCCGTCGCGGGCGATGTCGGTGAAGATCAGGCAGTATATCCCCTCCAACGGGGCGGTTTTTAGAAAGCCCTCGATCGAGGCGCCTGTGGTCTCGGTCCAGCCGTGGACGGCGATCTTGCCTGCCTTGGCGTCCAGGCCCAGGGCGATCCGCCCCGGATAGGCCTGGCCCAGCGCGGCGAGGAAGTCTGGATCTTGCACCGCCTTGGTTCCGACCACGACCCGGGCGACGCCCGCGTCGAAATAGGCCCGGGCGATCTCGAGGGAACGGATTCCACCGCCCACTTGGAGCTTCACCGGGGCGACCTCGCGGGCGATGCCCGCGATCAGGTCGAGGTGGACGGGGCGCCCGGCCTTGGCGGCGTCGAGGTCGACGACGTGAATCCATTCCGCCCCTTCCTCCCGGAAGCGCCGGGCGAGGGAGAGGGGGTCGTCGGAATACTGGGTGACCTGGTCGTAGTCGCCCTGCTGGAGGCGGACGGCCTTGCCGTCCTTGAGGTCGATGGCTGGAAAGACGATCATAACTTCACGAAGCGCTGGAGCAGGCCAAGGCCCACGCGCTGCGATTTCTCCGGGTGAAATTGGGTGGCGTAGATGTTTTCGAATTCCAGGCTGGCCGCGAAGGGGATGCCGTACTCGGCGGTGGCCGCGGTCACCCGCTTGGGCTGCGCCGGATCGACGTAATAGCTGTGGACGAAATAGACGTATTCGCCCTCCATTCCTGCCAATAACGTCGGTTTGCCCTGCAGTTTGAGGGAGTTCCAACCCATGTGCGGGACCTTGAGCTGCAACTCGGGGGAAAAGCGCCGTACCTTGCCCGGGAGGATGCCCAGGCCTTGGTGGCGGCCGCCTTCCTCGCTTTCGTCCATCAGTAACTGCATGCCGAGGCAGATGCCCAGGAAGGGCCGGCCGCCGGCGATGAACTCACGCAGGGGCTCGACCAGGCCGTAGCTCTTCAGGTTGGCCATACAGTCTTGGAAGGCGCCGACCCCGGGCAGGATGAGCTTGTCCGCCTTCGCGACCGCCTTGGGGTCTCGCGTCACTTGGCATTCGCCGCCGACGTGCTCGATGGCCTTCGAGACGCTGCGGAGATTGCCCATGTCGTAATCGAGGATGGCGATCATAGTTCCGGCCTACAGGGCGCCCTTGGTGGAGGGGACGCCGCGGACCCGCAGGTCTTTCTGTGTCGCCATGTCCACCGCCTTGGCGAAGGCCTTGAACATCGACTCGACGATGTGATGCCGGTTGCGCCCGTACCACACGTTGATGTGCAGGTTGATCAAGGCCGCATTGGTGAAGCCCTGGAAAAATTCGGGGACCAGCTCGACGTCGAAGGTGCCGATGCGTCCCGCCTTCAGCTTGGGATTGTAGACCATGCAGGGCCGCCCCGCGAAGTCCACGGCCACCGTGGTCAAAACTTCGTCCATCGGCAGGGTGAAGTGCCCGTAGCGGCGCAGTCCCTTCTTGTCGCCCAAGGCCTTGGTGAAGGCCTCGCCGAGCGTGATGCCGACGTCCTCGACGGTGTGGTGAAAATCGATGTGGGTGTCGCCCTTGGCCTTGACCTTGAGGTCGAAGACCCCGTGCTTAGCGAAGGCCTCGAGCATGTGGTTGAGGAAGGGAATCGGGGTGTCGACCTGGTATTTCCCGGAACCGTCGACGTTGAGCTCGACGGTGATCTGGGTCTCTTTGGTATTACGGACAATTTTGGCTTTTCTGGGCATGGAAAGGGCAAGCTAGGGGATTTTTGGGAGCATGTCAAACCCACCGGGGCCGAGGCTTGTCAAGCCCGGGGCCTTGGGCTATGGCCCAGGGACCAAGGAGCGGTTATGGCAGTACAGAACGGCGATCTCGAAAATATCGGCAGCCAGGGCATTGGCCCCGAGCAGGCCCTGAAGATCTTCGCCATGAGCGAGGCGGAGTTCTTCGAAAAAATCCTCCCGCTCGCCAAACAGCTCCGCGAGCGCGCCTTCGCCAACGAGGTCAGCTTCTGCTCCATCGTCAACGCCAAGAGCGGGGCCTGCGTCGAGAGCTGCAGCTTCTGCGCCCAGTCCAATTCCTACAAGGGAGCCCAGGCGCCGGTCTACCCGCTGATGTCCGCCGAGAAGATCCTCGAGAAGGCGAAGGAGGCCGAGTCCTTCGGCGCCACCGAGTTCTCCATCGTCACCAGCGGTCGCGGCATGACCAAGCAAAAAGAGCTCGACACCATGGTCGACGCGATTAAGAAAATTCGCGAGCAGACCGATGTCGAGACCTGCGCCTCGCTGGGCCTGATGAGCCGGGAAGACCTGCTGCGCCTCAAAGAGGCCGGCATGATCCACTACCACCACAATATCGAGACCGCGCGCTCCTACTTCCCCAACATCGTCCAGAGCCACACCTGGGAAGAAGAGGTCGCCACCGTCAAAAACGCGAAGGAGCTGGGTTTCGAGGTCTGTTGCGGCGGGATCTTCGGGATGGGCGAGTCGGTCGAACAGCGCGTCGAGTTCATCTTCCAGCTGAAAGACATCGATCCCGATTCCATCCCGATCAATTTCCTCAATCCGCGCCCGGGCACGCCCCTGGCCGACAAGCACGACCTGACCCCGCTCGACTGCCTCAAGATTATCGCGGTGCTGCGGCTCGTCATGCCCGACAAAGAGCTCTTCGTCTGCGGGGGGCGCGAGGTCAACATGGGCGCATGGCAGGACAAGATGTTCGACGCCGGCGCCAGCGGGACCATGCTGGGCAATTACCTGACCACCCAGGGCCGCAGCCCCGAGCAAGACCTGGCGCTCATCCGCAGCCAGGGCTTGGTGCCGGTGGCGCCGCACCGCAAAGCCAAACCTACTCAGGATTCCGAGGCTTTGGTCGTTTAAGCGATGCTTTTTTGGCGGTGCGAAATCCGCGAGGGGCCCTGGAACGGGTCCTGTCCGGTCTGCACCCCCACCGTGCTCATGCTTGCGCGCGGCGGGAAGGCCCCCGCCCGGCCACCCATTTCAGGGCCCCTCGCGGATTTCGGCCTATTGATACTTCTTTTTTCGAGGGCTCCGGTTTGGGATAGTTTCCGAGATTTTTATGGGATTCGAGCGCCTCCAACTTGCCTTGAACGATCTCGACGCCGCGGGGTTGCGCCGGGAGCTGCGCGAGGTCGAAGGCCCCCAGGGCCGCCTGCTGGCGCACCGGGGCCGCGATTACCTCAATTTTTCCTCCAACAACTACCTCGGTCTGGCCGAGCACCCCGTGTTGCGCGCGGCGCTGCGCAGCGCCTCCGAGGAGTGGGGCCTCGGTTCCGGGGCCTCGCGCCTGGTGACCGGTTCGCAGAGCCCGGTGCACCGCCTCGAGGCCGCCCTCGCCGAATTCAAGGGCACGGAGGCGGCGCTGGTCTTCAACTCCGGCTACCACGCCAACCTGGGCGCCTTGAGCTGCCTGGTCGGGGAAGGCGACGTGATTTTTTCGGACGCGCTCAACCACGCCTCGATGATCGACGGCATGCGCCTGGGCCGGGCGAAGAAGGTGGTCTACCGGCACAACGACATGGCGGACCTGCGCGAACGCCTGCGGGCGGAGCGCGCGACGGCCGCGCCGAGGGCGCAATTTCTGATCGCCACCGAGACGGTCTTCTCGATGGACGGGGACCTGGCACCCCTGGAGGAGTTGCTGGCCTTGGCGAAGGAATTCGAGGCCTGGCTCTACCTCGACGAGGCCCATGCCACCGGGGTCTTCGGCGCCAAAGGCGCCGGCTTGTATGAAGCCGTCGCCCATCAATGGCGCGGGGAAGAACGGGTGATCCAGATGGGCACCCTGGGCAAGGCCCTGGGCTGCTTCGGCGCCTACGTCGCCGCGCCGCGCGTGGTGGTGGATTATCTCGTCAATCGGGCGCGCCCTTTCATTTATACCACCGCCTTGCCGCCCGCCCTTGCCGCCGCCGCCCTGGAGGCCCTGCGCCTCTGCGTCGCCGAGCCGGAGCGCCGGGCCCAGCTGCAAGCGCGCATGACGCAGTTTCATGCGGGCTTGACGCGCCTATTTCCCGATAGTGCCCCGCGCGTGGTTTCGCCGATCGTGCCCCTTCGGACGGGGGACAGTTCCCGCGCCCTCGCCTTGAGCCGGGCGCTGGCCGAGCAAGGCCTGTGGGTGACCGCGATCCGCCCGCCGACCGTGCCGGAGGGCACCGCGCGGCTCCGCGTGACCTTGATGGCGACCCATACCGAGGCCGATCTCCAAGGGCTTTGCCATGCCCTAGAAAGGTCCTGGCCGCGATGAACCCCGCCGAGCTGCAAAGGTTGAAAGACCTCGACCGCCGCCTCGTCTGGCACCCCTTCACCCAGATGCAGGAATACATGGCGGAGGAACCCCTGATCATCGAGCGCGGCGAGGGTTGCTTCCTGGTCGATGTCGAGGGCCGCCGCTACCTCGACGGGGTCTCCTCGCTCTGGGTCAATGTCCATGGGCATCGGCGCGCCGAGCTCGACGCCGCGGTCCGCGCCCAGCTCGACAAGCTCGCCCACTCGACCTTGCTGGGGCTGGCGAGCATCCCCTCGATCGAGCTGGCGGAACGGCTGCTGAATATCGCCCCGCCGAACCTCAAAAAGGTATTTTATTCGGACAGCGGGGCCACCGCGGTCGAGATCGCCCTCAAGATGGCCTTCCAGTACTGGCAGCAGCAGGGCGGGGCCGACGCCAAGAAGATCCGCTTCGTGACGCTGCGCGACGCCTACCATGGCGATACCCTGGGCTCGGTGAGCGTCGGGGGCATCGACCTGTTTCATCGCGTGTTTCGGCCGCTGCTCTTCGAGTCCCTGGTCATCGAGAATTTCAGCTTCGAGCAGGCGACCGAGATCTTTCAAAGGCATTCGGGCGAGATCGCCGCCTGCGTGGTCGAGCCGATGATCCAAGGCGCCGCGGGGATGCGCACCCAGCCGCCCGGATTTTTGACGCACTTGCGGAAACTTTGTGACGCGCACGGCGCCTTCCTGATCTGCGACGAGGTCGCCACCGGCTTTGGGCGCACCGGCAAGATGTTCGCCGTCGAGCACGAGGGAGTGGCGCCGGATTTTCTCTGCCTGGCCAAGGGCATCACGGGCGGCTACCTGCCGCTGGCCGCGACCCTCACCACGCAGAGGGTCTTCGACGGCTTTTGCGGGGCCTACCGCGACTTCAAGACCTTCTTCCACGGCCACAGTTACACGGGCAATCCCCTGGCCTGTGCGGCGGCCCTGGCCAACCTCGCGATCTTCGAGCAGGAGAAGGTGATCGCGGCCCTGCAGCCCAAGGTGGAATTGTTCCGCGAGGCGCTGCGGCGCTTTGCCGCCCACCCCCACGTCGCGGAGGTGCGGCAGATCGGCCTGATGGCCGGCATCGAATTGAGCGCCGACCGGGCGGCGCAGCGGCCCTACCCGCTGGAGGCCAAGATGGGCTTCCGGGTCTGCCGGGCCGCCCGCGCGCGGGGCGCCTTGCTTCGGCCCCTGGGCAATGTCTTGGTGGTCCTCCCGCCCCTGGCCATCGAGGCGCGGGACTTGCAAGCGTTACTGGACATCCTCTGGGACTCCTTGGTGGAAGTGACCCAGGGCGATGCGGATCGGAACGGTTGAAATGTCGGGATTGTTCATCACCGGGACCGACACCAACGTCGGGAAGACCATCGTCACCGCCGGCATCGCGGCCTACCTGCGCGAGCGCGGTTTCGACGCGGGGGTGATGAAGCCCGTCGAGAGCGGCGGGCTCTCCGGTTCCCCTTCGAGCGACTCGGTCTTTTTGAAAAAGGTCTCCCAATCCGCCGACGACCTCGACCTGATCAACACCTACGCCTTCGAACCTCCCGTCGCGCCGGGGGTGGCCGCCCGCCTCGAGGGCGTGGAGATTTCCTTCGAGCGCATCCTCGAGTCCTATCACCGCCTCGAGCTCCTGCATCGCGTGGTCTTGGTGGAGGGCGCCGGCGGTCTTTGCGTCCCCCTGGGACGGAAGCGCAGCGTGGTCGACCTGATCGCGGCCCTGGGGACGCCGGCCTTGCTGGTCGCCCGGCAGGGCCTGGGGACGATCAACCACACCCTGCTTTCCCTGGAATTTCTCGCCGCGCGGGGCATCCCCGTGGCGGGGATCGTCCTCAACTGCACCGAGGCCAAGCCGGATCTCTCGGCGAGGTACAACGTGGAGACCCTGGCGGAGTGGACGGAGGTCCCGGTCTGGGGCGTGCTGGGCCACCTCCGCAGGCCGCGCAACCGCCAGGAGATCTTGGGCAAGATCCGCGTGGGGATCGGCGCGGCCCTGGAGCGCTACTTTGAGGTCCCCGGCGCCTGAGCCGGTCTCTCCCGCAAAAATAGAAAGAGGGAACCCCTTGCGGAGTTCCCCCTTTCCTCTTCCAGGTCCAAAAATTAATGCAAATCCTGCAGCGAGGTGACCGCGGTGATTTCCTCTTCTTCCTCATGAGCAGGGTGAGCCGCGGCGCTGCCGCCCTGCTCGGTCGTGCGGGAAAAGCCCAGTTCTCGCTCGAAGACCCGGGCGATGCCGTCCGCGCAGGAGACGATCTCGTCGCCATGGTCGATCGCGCCTTGGGGACAACGGACGCCCCGTAGCTGTTCGTAGACCAGCCGCTGATCGATGCCCGTGCTCAGGCAGAGGCTGAGCAGGCGCGAGATCACCTCGGTCTGGGCGTGGGCGCAACTGCCGCTGTGACCCAGGGAGGCGCGGACCTCGTAGGGGCCCTGGGCGTCGCGGGCGAAGCTGACGTGCAGCGGCCCGCAGCCGGTTTGGATCAGCCGGGTCGTCGCCCGTAAAACCTCCGGCCGCTCCCGGGGCTGCAGGGCCGGGTACGGAACCGGGATTTCTTCCTGAACTACCGTTGTTTCTTCGGCCTCCGCCGAGTCGCTCGCCGCGACCGCCGATAGATCTTCCGCCAGCTCCTCGAGGGTCAGGGCGAGGGAGGCGGCGGCCGCCTCGGCCGCCAGGGGCTCGAGATTCTGTTCGGCGTCGAGGGGCGACTCCAATTCCGGGATGGGATCCGATTGCGAAGCGATGTCGGACTCGACTTGAGGTTCCGCCTCCGGGAGATCGGGGTTTTTCGCCAGCCGGAAGCGCCGCAGGCCGTAGCCGAGGTATTCCGCGACGCGAGCGCGGAGCTCGGCCAGATCGCCGCACTCGTTCAGCCGGAATTCGAAGCTTTCTTCCTCGGGGCAGTGTGGCTGGGCCGCGCCCAACACGCGGAGCGGCCAACGCTCGTCGAGCTCGGCGCGGATCGCGCAAAGGCGGCGAAGCGGCCGCGTGGCGCCCTCGGCTTCCCGCACGCTGCCTTTTTGCATAATTTCTTGGGCGACGCCCTCGGACCAAACCTTGCGGCGCTGGGCGATTTGCTGCAGCAGGGGGAGGACGCGACCCTCCGTCACGACGGCCGCGAGGGGCTCGAGCGCGGGAGTGACCTCGGCCAATTCGGCCAAGGCGGGTTCGGCGCGCAGGGAAAGCGGCGAGGGGGGCCGCGCGGCGATTTGCAGCGCGCCCGAGGGAGAGACCAGGGCGCTTCGCCGTTGTTCTTCCAAGGCCTGGGCCGTGCGCCCGGCCTCTTCTTGCAGGAAACGGAAAATCTTGTCCGCGAGCACCACCGCATCCTCACTGTCGTAGGGGATGCCGAGCTTCAGCAGCAGTTCGGCGAAGCCCATCACGCCGAGGCCCAGCCGGGAGGGCTTGGTCTCGGCCGCCGGGGTGGTGTGGGCGCGCAGGTTGTCGAGAAAGCGCAGGGCGGTGCGGGTCATGCGGCGCAGCTTGGTCCAATCGACGTCCCCGCCGCTGCCCACGATCGATAAATTAAGCGAGCCGAGACTGAGTCCCCTCCCTTGGCTTAGCGCGGGAGGACCGCCGGGACGGCCGGCCTCCGAAATGCCGGGGCGGGAAATGCAGCTGGCGCCATCGGCCTCATCGAGGAAGACCAGGCTCGGCTCGCTTTTCTTCCAGGTCACTTTTAAAACTTTTTCCAGGGCGGAGTCTTCGAGCGCCTCGGCCCCGCCGGACAGGATCCATTGGAACTGAAATTGCGGATAGTAGGCGCCGGAGAGGGCGAGTTCCGCGAACTCCGCGGCCCGCGGATGGTCGGCCCGCATGCTTAGCCCCACCGCCGGTGGGAAGGGCAGGTCCTCGGGCAGGGACATCAGGCTTCGTTCTAATCCTCGGAGGAAGACCGCGAACACCGCGGGCTCCAGGTCGTCCGCCGCCGCAAAGGAAAAGCGGACGGACCGGCCGGCGCGCCAATGGCCCCGCGCGGTCTCGAGCAGGTCGCCGGCGGCGAACTTGGCGGCATCCCAGGCGAGGAGGATTTCGGGCGCATCCTCGGCGCGCTGGCTCACCGACACTTCGAGGAAGGCCATCAGCGGCGCCGCCGCGGGATAGAATTCTTGGTTCGCCATGCAGTTGAAGAACTCGACCGCGAGGAGCTCAGGCGCGGTGGCGGAGGGCGAGGGCGGCTCGGCCGCGGCGGCCTCGCCCGCGATCTGGTCGAACAGGGCCTCGAGGCGGGTTTGCAGCTGGGCCTCGCTCAGGCCATGGGCGGCCTGCAGCCGCGCGGAGCTCTGCGCGGAAATCTTGAGGCTCGCCTTGGGTGGCAGCGGGAGGGCATGGGCCCGGGCCTCGGGGCGGAGCATCTTTTCTAAGGTCGGCAATTGGGTGAGCGCGACCTTGGCAGCCAAATCCACGCCCTCGGGATAAAGGCTGACAGTCGGTTCGTCTTCGGGGGCGGGTTTGGCCGGCGCCGGCGATGCGGCGGGTTGGGCGGCAGGGGCCGGCGGCTTGCCGCGACGCCGGATCTCCAAGAGGCCCAGCTCTTCCAACTTAAATTGCACCAATTCGCTGATCAGCTCGGGGGTGATCTGCGGGACCGAGCGCCGCTTGAGCTCGGCCTCGACCTCCTCGCCGATTTGCTGGGCGAGCTCGGAATTAATTTTGGGATTGCCCAGGGAAAGCAGCTCGCGCACCAGGCGGCCGCGGTCGAATTCCGGGGTCGAACCCTCGGCGGGGTGGGGGACCGTGGATAACTTTCGCCCGGAAAGGTCCCTTTTTAAAGCCGAACTCTTTCTCATCCCTCGTTCCTCCATCGAGCTATCCACAGGTCCATTCACAGGTTATACACAGCATATGGGGGCTATGAACTCTAAACACCACAAGATCTTGTGGTCTGTCAAACATTCCCCAAAAACCAACAGGAGGGTTTTTTGAAAAGCCTCGCTGTTTTGCGGGCTTGTCACCGCGAAAAAAAATGCCCCGCGGCTTCGCCGGCCCGGCGGTGCGGCGTTCGGTTTTTTAATGCCTTGAAATTTCTCGGAAAAAACAGACCAGACGGGCCCACACCGATTTTTTTGGCAGGCCCCCTTACTGTTCGGGCTATGGGGTACCAATTAAACGAAAAAATGATGTCTCCGCTCCGGTCGTGAGCTGTGGTGCTGGCCTAAGGTGTCGCGCCCGAAAAAACGGGCAAGGTGAAAAGGCCGGTTGGAATTGGTGGCGCTTGGTGCAGAGGAGGGATTTTTTTGCGCGGGAGCGAGCGATGCAACCTCCGCGGCGACGGAAAATTTTTTAAAAAAAATCCGCCGCGCAGCGCGTTAAGCGTCTTGACATTTTTTCTTGAAAGTTCAAAGGGTTTGACAGGGCAATTTGCTTAAGCCTATATTTTTTCAACGGGCCAAAATCTTTTTTCGCCCCGGGCGTTAAGCGGGAACAGGCCCCGGACCTGGGCCTTTCCTAATTTATATAAAAGGCAGTTGAAAAACTGAGTTTAAAGACAGTGGCGTCATGGCCTACCTGCGGGGGCCGTGCGGCGTGGGTTTATTCTTCTCCTTAAGAAAGGCGCGCGATGCGTAGATTAGTCGTTCCGATCCTTGCTGCGGTCTTGCTGGTCAGCGCCTGCGGTTCCTCGCCCAAACAAGCCAAGCCCCAACATTCCAAGCGCGGTAGGCACAGCGATCTCGCCGTGGAGGGCGAATACCGCCGCCGCGGCAACGCCACCAGCGAGGACGAGTCCCTCTCCCTCGAAGACATCATTTACTCCTCGCTCGGCCACAAGCAGGGCTCCGGGGTGCGCTACGGCCGCTCCTACGTGGTGGAGGACGGGAAGTTTGACATCCCGATGACCTACAACGACCGGGTGCAGAAGTGGATCGACTATTTCACCGGAAGCGGCCGCCGTCATTATGAGCGCTACCTCTCGCGCTCGGGACGCTTCATCCCCTACATGCAGGCGGTGCTCAAGAAGTACGGCATGCCCAAGGATATCGTCTACCTCAGCATGATCGAGAGCGGCTTCAATACCCGCGCCAACAGCTGGGCCTCCGCGGTGGGGCCCTGGCAGTTTATCAAGTCCACCGGTGCGCTCTACGGCTTGAACGTCGATTACTACGTCGATGAGCGCCGCGACATCGAGAAGTCCACGCATGCGGCGGCCCAGCACCTCAAAGACCTCTACGACGAGTTTGGCGATTGGTATCTCGCCTTCGCGGCCTACAACGCCGGGGCGGGCAAGATCCGCAACGCCATCTCGCGGGACGGCAGCAATTTCTGGGACATGGCCGACGGATCCTACCTGCGCCAAGAGACCAAGGACTACGTCCCCAAGATCCTCGCCGCCGCGATGATCGGGCATAATCCCGAAAAATACGGTTTCCGCGGCGTCGAGTACCAGGTCCCCATCGATTACGAAAAGGTGAAGATGTCTTCGCCCACCGACCTGGAGGTCGCGGCGGAATGCGCCGGCGTCGACCCCGATTTGGTACGGCTACTCAACCCCGAGCTGCTTCAGGACATGACGCCCCCGCATATTCCGGGCTACGTGCTGAAGATCCCCCGCGGCACGCGCGACCGCTTCATGCGCAAGTACGCTTCGCTCAGCCCCTCCCAACGCATGCGCTCGATCGAGTACGTCGTCCAACGCGGCGACTCCTTGGGCGAGATCGCGGATAAGTTCGGCGTCTCCGAGAAGGAGATCGCCAAGGCCAACCCCGACGGCGTGGAGGTCCGCAACGAGAAGCGCAGCGAGAAGGTCAAGGTCTACACCCGAAAGGGCCGGGCGAAATGGGAAAAGCGCAGCTTTACCGTGGCCCGTTACGACGTCGAGCCGGGTAGCCGGCTGACCATCCCGCGCGGGCGCAGCGGCCGGGCCGATTCCTCCAGCGACGATGCCGCGGCCCATGCCGCCAAGGAACGCTTCGGCCTGGACATCGCCAAGCTGGAGGGTCCCACCGAAGAGAAGGGCAAGCACAAGAAGGATAAGAAGAAAGAACAGCGCAAGGCCGCTGCCGAAGCGGAAGTCGCGCGGCGCGACCCGCTGCCGCCCCCGGAACCCGAGGTCAAGCCCCCGGTACGCAGTGATGATCTGGCTGTGGAGGGCGATCCCTTTGCTGGTCGCGGCCGAGCCGCGGAGCCCGCCGCGGCGAAGGACGACCTCCCGACCGTGGCCAAAAACGACGCCCCGGGCGAGTTGAGAGTGGGCGGGACCTCCGACGCGATCGAGGCCTCCGAAAAGAAAGATTCCAACCGCGCGACGCCCATGGGGTTCAACAACCGCCCCGAAGGCGCCGCCCCGGCGCCCGCCGTGGCGGAGGCCCCCAGCGACGCGCAACTGCAGCAGGCGGTCGAGGGGATCCGCAAGAGCGATGACCTTGCCCTGAGCCCCGGCGAAAAGTCGGAGCCGGCCGCCGCGCCCGAGGCTGAGGCCTCCGCCCCGGCCAAAGAAGCCAAGCCGGCTCGCGCCGCTACCACCTACCACACGGTGAAGCGCGGCGAGACGCTCGCCAGCATCGCGGCGAAATACGGCGTCTCCACTGCCGACTTGAAGGAATGGAATCCCAAGGCGCTCAAGGGCGGCCTGAAATCCGGGACCAAGCTCCTCCTCAAGGGCGATAAGGCCATGCCCTCGGTGGCGACGCCGAAGGGACGTCCGGATTCCGCGGGCAAGCCGCAAACTCCCTCTGTCTATGTCGTGAAGCGCGGCGACACCCTCTCGGAGGTCGCGGCGAAGTACGGGGTGACCGTGGAGCAGTTGAAGGCCTGGAACGGGAAGAAGGTCGCGGGCGGACTGAAGTCCGGCACCAAGCTCGCGTTGCGGGGTCCCGAGGTCGCCGAGCAGCCCGTCGTCAAGGTCGCCAGCGCCCCCGCGAAGCCCAAGAGCGGAAAGACCCTCAAGTACAAGGTGAAGCGGGGCGACAACCTCACCACCATCGCCAAGATGCACGACACCACGCCCGACGAATTGCAGCGCCTCAACGGCCTGAAGAGCCCCAAGGTCGTGCCGGGCGCCATCCTCGTGGTGCGGCGCGGAAAATAATCCCTAGCGGCGGTGCCTTTCCTTCGCGCGTTTCAGCACGTTGTAGAAGTGCCCCTGCGAGACATCCAACCACTTGATCGCCGTATAGGCCTTCTCCCCCGAGGCCTGGAAGGCCGCCCAAAAGATATCTTCGAGGTAATCCCGTAGGCTTTTGCCTTCGCTGAGCACGAAGGCGTCCTGGTAGAGGCGGTTGCCCTTGTCATTCAGGTCGAAGTCTTTGATGCGCTTGTAGAAGGTGGCCATCGAGACGTCGAGTGCCTGGGCCGCGCCGATCGGCTTGAAGTCGGCCGCGGCATAGGCCTTGGCGAAGATCACCTTTTCGTAATCCTCCCAGGTGCGGCGGTTGTCGTAGCGGTTTTGGGCGTCGATCATCGCCTTGCCTTCCACTTCTCCTTGGGGCTCCCGAGCCGAGGCCGCGACTGCCTCTTGGGCGGGTCGGGCGGCGACGCTGCGCTTGCCGAAGTTCTCCGGCAGGGCCTTCGGAGTCAGTTCGCCGCCCTCAGCCAGGGCGCAGGCGACCCGGATCGTATTCTCCAGCTCGCGGATGTTTCCGGGCCAGTCGTAGTCGAGCAGCCGTTTCATCAGCGACCCGCTCACCTTGGGGGCCTTCTTCAGGCCATGCTCCTGGGCGTAGTGCTCGGAGAAGCGTTCGACCAAGAGCGGGATGTCTTCCCGGCGATCCCGCAGCGGCGGGAGGGGGATGCGGATCTGACAGATGCGATAGAACAGGTCCTCGCGGAACTGTCCCTTGGCGATCAGGTCTTCCAAATTCTTGTGGCTGGCGCTGATCACCCGCACGTCGAACTTCACCGGCTTGGAGTCGCCGACCGGGATCACCTCGCCCTCCTGCAAGGCGCGCAGCAGCTTCACTTGCAGCCCCATCTCCAACTCGGCGACCTCGTCGAGGAAGATGGTTCCGCCGTCCGCCTCGAGGAACAGGCCCTTCTTGTCCTTGCTGGCCCCGGTGAAGGCGCCCGCCTTGTAGCCGAACAGCTCGCTCTCGATCAGGTTGGGCGGGATGCCGCCGCAGTTGATGGCGACGAAGCGAGCCTTGCCGCGCTGCTTGTTGTTGTAGTGCAGGGCCTTGGCGATGAGCTCCTTGCCGGTCCCGGTCTCGCCGTTGATGAAGACGGAGATATTGGTCTCGGTGATCTTGTCGAGCAGCTTGAAGACCTCGTGCATCGCCTTGCTGCGCGCGACGATGTTGTCGTAGTCGTATTTGGTGGGGAGCTTGCCCGCCCCTTCGCCGAGCAGCTCGTGGTAGTGCTCGGCGGTCTCCTCCGCCTGCTGGAGCCGGGTCTTCAATTCGGCCTGGGCCCGCTCGTACTTTTGGAAGAGCTTGGCGTTTTCGATGGCGATGCCCGCCTGGTCGCAGAAGGCCTGCAGCAGGGGATAGCGGTCCTTGTGGAAGGCCCCGGGCCGGTAGCGGTGGTCGAGGTAAAGGACCCCCACCGTCTTGTTCCGGGAATGGATCGGCAGGCAAAGGATGGAACGCAGTCTCAGGATCATGACCGACTGGTACTCGTTGAAGCGCCCGTCCTGGGAGGCGTCGTCGGATTCGACGATCTCCCCCGAGCGCAGGGCCTGCTCGGCGACCTTGGTCGAGATGTCGGTGAGGTTGGCGTTGACCGCAGTGTTGATCGAGGCCCGCACCTCGAGGGCCTCGCGCTCGTCCAGCAGCAGGATCAGGCCCCGCTCGGCGCCGGACAGTTCCAGGGCGTACTGGAGGGCGCTCTTCAGGACGAAGTCGAGATTGGTCTCCGCGTTGATGAAGCGGGTCAGCTGCAGCAGCTTGGCGTATTCGCTCTCGGCGACGGGTCCCAGGAAGACCGAACTCTGCGCGGCGCGCGGCGCCGCGGGGGTGCTTTGGGTGAGGGCCGGCTCCCGGCCCCAGGCGGAGGGCTCGCTGTGCAGGAAGTTTTCCAGCTTGGCCAATTCGATGCCCTGCTCGGCGTCGAGCTTCTGGCCCTTGAGCTCCGCGATCCAGCGCTCGGCCGCGTCCCGCTGGCCCTCGTCCAAGGCCAGCTTCGCCTGCGTCATGCGAATCGGGACCCGGCGGTCGGCGAGCGCCTCATGGCGGTCGGCGAGGCGCCAGGCCTCTTCCAGGGAGGCGCGGGCGGCCTCGAAGTTTTTCAGCCGCCGGTGGATGTCGCCCAGCTCGATCTTGGCCGAGCAGAGAAAGTACTGCTCGTAAGCGCCCTTCAGGCCCAGCGATTGGGTGAGGTCCACCACCGCCTTGAGGTGGGGGATGGCCTCTTGCAGCCGATCGAGGTTGTTCAAAATGCCCCCGATATTGGTCTCGATCCCCGCGACGCTTTGGAAGTCCTGGATCCGCTGGGCGATGGCCAGGGCCCGCTCGTAGTACTTGAGGCTTTCCTGGTAGGACTGCTGCGCGTAGTGGACGTTGCCCAGGCCGTTGTAGGCGCGCAGCAGCATCTCGAAATTCTTCTGCTCCTTGGCCAGCTCGGCGCTCCGCCGGTAAAAGTCGATGGCCTTCGGGAAGTCCTTGAGCGTCTGCTGCGCCTCCCCCAGTTGGTAGAGGCAGCGGGCCTGCAGGGACTCGTTTTGGTTCCTGCGGTGGAATTCCAGCTCCTCGCTGAATTGGGCGACGGCCTTGGCGGGCTCGCCGCGCGCCATCAGCACCGCGCCCAGGTCGTTGTTGGTCACGCCGCGCTGCTGCTCGGCGCTCAAGGACCGCTGCGCCTGGTAGCTGCGGCGGAAGATTTCTTCCGCCTCCCCGAGGTTGCCTTCGAGGAAGTGGATGCGCCCCAGGTAGTTTTCGTTGACGAGGCGGCGCACTGGGTCCGCGCCCTCGAATTCGTCCATCAGGGTGAGGCCGGCGTGAAAGCTCGCCTTCGCCTTCTCCAGTGCGTTGGAGCGGAGGTAAGCGGCGCCCAGGTGTTCGTAGGCCGAGACCTTCATGGCGAGGTTGCGGGCGTTGTTGGGGAGCTTCTTCAGGCGTTCCCGCATCCGGTCGAAGTGCTCGAGGGCCTCGCCGGTGCGGTTGAGCGAGATCAGTTCTTCGCCGATCTTGAGCTGGATCTGCATCAAGGCCTCGGAGCCCTCCGGGGCCAGGGGTTCCGCCAGGCGAAGCTCCTCCAAGGCCCGCTGGGACAGGCCCTTCCGGCTGAGGCGGCGGGCGAGCTCGAAGAGGGCCTCGCGGGATTTTTCCCCCGCGCCGCTGCGGCCGAGGTGAAACAGCGCGTCGTTGGAATCCGGATTGCGCTGGCCCAGGACCTTCGCCCAGGCGCCGTGGATGCGGAGCCGGTCCTCGGGCGCGATTTGCCCTTCCAGCCAAGCTTGAAAGGACGGGTTCGCGAAGGGATAGCTCTGCGCGGCCTCGTCACGCCGCAGGTAGCCTTGGTTGAGCAATTCCAAAATCCAGTAGAACAGGTCCTCGATCCCGGAGACGGCCTGCAGCAGCTCCCCGGTGACCGGGGCGGGGTGGAGGGCCATCCAGCGCAGCACTTCCTTGGCCGGCTGGTCGAGCTTGGCGAAGTCCGCCTGGAAGGCGGCCTCCAGCGCGGCGGAGGTCCCGGCGGCGCTGAAGTCGACGCCCAAATCCTCGATGTTCTCGGCGCTCCACCGGCCGTTCTCGTCGAAGAGCGCCCCGCGCCGGATCGCCTCGGCGAGCAGGTCGGTCAGGAAACGCGGCGAGCCCTGGCTGCGCCGCTCCAGTTCCTCCGCGAGTTTTTCGGGGGGATTGGCGATCCCCGTGAGGGCCGACAGGTATTCCCGGACCTCTTTCTTGCCGAAGGGCGTGAGGCGCAGGAGCTTGGCGTTGGGGATCTCCCCGGGTTCTTCCCGCAGTGTCACCACGGCCAGGACGGGCAGGGCGAGGCCGAACAGGCTGAGCGCCAGGCGCCGCGCCTGTTCGGAGCTCAGGTCTTCGTAGAGCAGGCAGCAGGCCTCGTGGAGCTCGGGCAATTCGGATCCCTCGCCGTTCAGGGTGCGGACTCCGGCCAGCTGCGAGTGAAAGCGGATCTCCTTGAGCAGGCGGCTCTTGCCCAGGCCGGCCGCGCCGGCGATGGCCAGGAGCCTGGCTGGCGGGGCGCCCCCGGCGGCGCGAAACACGGCATCGAAGACTTCTTGAAACTCCCGCATCGCGTCGGCGCGGCCGATCAGCTTGGTCTCGTTGGGGAGGTAGCTGAGCGAGGTCGCCTCGGTCTCGAGCGAGATCTTGCGCCCCGAGAGCCGGGCGAGCAGGCGCAGCGCCGCGCCGGCCGTGGCGGGCCGTTCGGCGGGATTTTTTTTCAGCAGCTGCTCCAAGACCTCGGAGAAAGCGGCGGAGACCTTGGGGTTGGCTTGGCTGGCCGGCGGGGGTTGCAGGGTTTCTTGGCGGCGCAGCATCTCGCCCAGGCCCTTGGCCGCGAAGGGATTCTTGCCGGTGACGCATTCGTAAAAGGTGACGCCCAGGCTGTAGAGGTCGGCCCGCGTGTCGGGCGCGTTGCCGAGGACGATTTCCGGGGCCATATACGCGGGAGTCCCCGCCAGTTGTCCGCGCGGGCGGAATCCGGCCATGCCGAAATCGATGATCTTGACCTCCTTGCCCAGGTTGAGCAGGAGGTTTTCCGGCTTGAGATCGAAGTGGGGGATGCGGTGGGTGTGGAGGTACTCGAGGGCGCGGAGGGCCTGGAGGAACAATTCCTCGATCTGCTCGGGGCCCATCCCCCGGGAGGCGTCGTAGAGGTTGGCGCCCTCGATGAATTCGCTGGTGTAGTAGTGGCGTCCGCTGGCGGCGTCGGTGCCAAAGTCGAGGATCTTGGCGATGTGCGGATGGGACAGCTGCTTCAGGATGGAGAACTCCGCCTTGAAGTGCGCGGCCGCCTCTTCGGGGCTTAGGTTGGCGATGGTCTGCTTGAGCAGTTTGAGCGCCAACTTTTGCGGGCCTTTTTGCACCAGGTAGACCTCGCCGGCGAGGCCCTGGCCTAAGGTTTTGAGGACTTGATATTCTTGGTCGATGGTCTTCATGGATCGCAACTCCAAGGGGCGGTATTTCGATAATAATAAGGAAGAACGCTTGCTGACGGAGGCTGTCGGGCACACAGCCTTAAATACGATGAAAAATCAGGGGGTTGTCAGATCTTCCCGCGATTGTCTTTCAGAAATTATACATTTCTGCCCCGCCCTTCGACTATCAAAATTATATAAAATAGAAATTTTTTCGATAAAGCCGAGGCTTCCGCTTGGGACGGAGGCCTGTTAAGGTATGAAAATTCGGGGGCGCGTGGGTGTTTTAGGAGCGTTGGGGATGAAGCGATTCATCGGGCACAAAATGGTTTACTTGGCCGTGGCCTTGCTGTGGGCCTGCAGCGGTGGCGCCGGACCCGGCGCGGCCCTGGACGGCGGCTCGGCCGGAGGCGGCCCGGTGGGCGGCAATTTCGCGGCGGGGCCGGTCTCGCTGCCGGCGCCCTCGGTGGTGTCGCCCAACAATCCGGTGGAGTGGGTCAATATTTCCTGCACCAATGTCGCGGGTCCCAATTTCGAATGTCGCGGGACCGTCCACTCGGTTCCTGCCAATACCGAAATCCAGCTCAGCATCTATGCCCCGGCGGCCGCGGTGCCTCGGGATTCTTTTAGCGTCCAGGCCGGGGCGGACGGCGCCTGGCTTGCCTCCCGCGAGGGCGCGGCGGGCGAGTCGGTCGAGATCTGCCCCAAGATCGGCGGCGTTTGCCAAGGCACCCGCCTCTTCAAGCTGCCCCCGACCGGCGCGACGGTCGAAGGCCCCCAGGGCACGATGAAAAATTTGGTGATCGACCCCACCGGGACCAGCTGGCATTCGCGTTGGTTGCCGCGCGGCCTCTCCTGGGGCCGCCTGTTCGCCTCGCTCTGGATCTCCGAGGCCTCCGCGCAGGAAGCGGCGAATCCCTACACCCCGGTCGCCTGCGACGCCTCCTACTTAGGGATTGAGCCGGTCCCCCCGGCCGACGCGCCGGGCTGCCGCCTGTACCGCGCGGTGCGTGGCGATGCCGCCTCGACCCCGATGGTGACCTTTGAAAATTGCGAGCAGACCGACATCCACGCCATCGTCTCCACCCAGATTCCGCTGACGGGGCGTCCCCTGCTCTTGGTGGCGGTGAAAAACCGCGTCTATCTGATCGACATTATGAAGGTGCCCACGATCAGTTGGACCTACAGCTTTCCGAACGAGGTCACCTCGCTGCTCGATCAGGGCGGCGGTCGCTTCATCGTGGCCGCCAAGCCGTCCAGCGCGGTTCCGGGCGCCAATCCCGGTCAGTTTTTCTACCTCGACGTGGGCAGGAAGGGTTCGCTCGCGGCCGGTTGTTACGCCAGCAACGACACCCTGCGCGGTTTGGAGGGCGTGACCTCCTCCGACAGCCTGAACGACGCCTTCGCCATGGTGGCCTACAAGCCCACGGGGCAATATCAGGTATTCTTGGGCCGCACCCAGCCCGGCAGCGTCCTGTTCCGCAACCAACCCATGCCCCTCGGAGCCCCCTCCGCCAATCCCCTGGAGGTGAGATTGCTTAAGGTCGAAGACGAGTACGTCTACCTGGCGATCCTCAACGGCGCGGAGAAGAAGATCACCCTGATCAAGCATTACCAGCCCACCACCGACGTCCTGGTGCTCGATGCGCCGGCGGACCTGGTGAAAGAGATCGGCTTGGAGGGCTTGACCGCCGATGGAGCGCCCTTGAGCGTCTCCCGGCCGCAGCTGTTCAACGTCAACCGGGAGAGCCGCGAGCTGGTCTATGTCGATATCTCGGAGCAGGGCACCCGCTTGGTTTCGGTGCCTTACGCCGTGGTGCGCGGAGAATGGGCACCCGTCACCACCGCTTCGGCCCTTGCCTTGGGGAACGCGGGCCCGGCCTTCCTGATGCGCGACAATGCCGAGGGGGCCGAAGGCGGCTGGGCCTACAATGACGGCCCCATGCAGATCATTCGCGTGCGCAGCCAGCGGGAACAATTGCAAATGCAGCTGAGGGACAACCGCGCCCTTCAGCAAATCCTGAGGACCGAGGAGGTCCTGCGGTTGCGCGCGCCGGCCGGTGACGACGGTGCCGGGAGCGAGGAGTGAGCACATGACCGATAGGTTTCGAAAAGGCGCTTGGCTTGGAGCGGGGCTGGTCGTGTTGGCCCTGGTGGCGGCCTGCAGCGGCGGCGGCCCCGGCGGTTCGGGCGGCCCGGTCGGCAGCGCCCTGGACGCCGGCGGCAACTATGCCGCGGGTCCGATGAACCTGCCGGCGCCGAGCATCATCAACAAGAACATGATCTACTGCGACAACGTGGCCGGTCCCACCGTGGAATGCCGCGGCTCGGAAGGCGCCGTTCCGGCCAATTCGCGGATCAGGCTGACCGTGTACGGCCGCTTCAGCGACCGCCGTTCGTGGAGCGACTGGCTGATCCCTTCGGCGCGGGCCTTTCCCGGAAACTTCGATTTTTGTAACGCCAACGCCGCGGGGGCCTTTGGCCAGATCCCCGGCGACTGCTCGGTAGTCGCGGTGACGGGCGAGAAGATCGGCATCTGCGTCGCCAGCGGGGACGTCTGCGCGAGCCCCGAGATCGTCCTGACCGTGCCCGTGGAAGGCGGCACCGTGAACGGTTCCACCGGCGTCATCAAGAGCATGGGCACCACGCCGGACGGCTACATTATCTTCGGCCGGCGCGAGGGAGGCCATGGTTCGAAGCGCCAGGCCTTCCATTGGACCGACCTCTTCTTTGGAACCGCCCACGCCGAGGAGGCGCCCACGATCGCGCCGCTCGCGCCGCGCGAGGCGACCTGCCCCTCGAACCCCAACGCGGTGGCCCATCTGGGGCCGGCCTACCAGGCCCCTAAGGACCAATTCGTCACCCTCAAGGCGCAAAAGGGGGGTTTGGTCCAAGAGCTGTTTCGCCTGCCCGGTACCCAGGACGACCTGGGGGCGGTCAGCGGGGATAACATCGGCAATATCACCTATATTTCGGTGGCGATGAAGAACACCCTCTACGTCGTCCACCGCGATTCGCGCCGGCCGATGGCGACCCTGGTGTTTCCCGCGCCCATCAAGTCGATACGGGGCGGCACTTCGGCGATGGAGGTCTTGTTGGAGGTGCCAAAGGGCGAGCCCTCGGTCTACCGGGTGGCGGCGGACAGCTTTGATACCAATTGTCTCGACACCCAGGAGGCGAATGCCCTGACGGGCCCCAATTCCTTCGCCTATGGCTTGGCCAACTATCAGCCGCCGGGCGAGGGGTTCCGTGTGCCGATTCCCTTTTCGGTCGTTGGCGCCGTCGGCCGCGCGGAAAACACCGACGACTACCAGGTGTTTTACCGCCAGGAAGAGGTGCCCTCCTACATGTCGGCCTATGCCCGCACCATCTACCGGCAGCCGGGCCTGATGAAGGATCTGCAAATCGTCTCGGTGACCGCCGAGCGCGTGGTGATGGCGGTGCTGGATCCCGGGGCCAACCGGATCATCTTCTTGGTGCGGGAGCTCCCCTCGGGCGACACCCGGACGATCAACGTCTCTTTGGCTGGGGTCGCCGAGAGTCCGGTGGCGATGCGCCTGCTCAACCTGTACCGGGGTGATCCTTATTTGGTTCTACTCGACTCGGGCGAACGCGGGGCCAAGGCGATGTTGATTCCGGTGGGCTTGGGAGGCGAGGACCCGCAGCTTGGCCTGCGGGAGCGGCGCAGCGTCGATCTGGGGCCGATCGTGGCCGATGCCCTCGAATTGGCCGACGCCAATGCCTTTCAATGGGTGACCTTCGACCGGGTCGGCGGCCAGGTGAAGGCCTTTGTCTTGGGCCCCCGTGATTGACTTTCCCCGATATCTCTGATGTTTTTCCGCCCCGAGGTCGAAAATGGGCGGAAAGCCGCTTTGCGAGAACCGCAAGGCCCGATTCAATTACGAGATTTTAGAGAAGTTCGAGGCGGGGATCGCCCTGTTGGGCAGCGAGGTCAAATCGCTGCGGGAGGGCGGTGGCAACCTGGCGGACGCCTACGCGCATTTTCACCGGGGCGAGCTGTGGTTGGCCAACTGCCATATCGCCCACTACAAGGCGGCCAATCAATTCAATCACGAGCCGACCCGGCAGCGTAAGTTGTTGATGCACCAGCAGGAATTGGAGCGTCTGCAGGGAAAAATCCAGGAGAAGGGCTTGACCCTGATTCCGATGAGCTTATATTTGAAAAACGGCCGCGTAAAAGTCGAGCTGGGCCTGGGCAAGGGAAAGAAGGCCCATGACAAGCGCGACACGATCAAGAAGCGCGAGAGCGACCGCGAGCTGAAGCGGGTGCAGAAGGCGCTGAAGAAGTTTTAGTTTTGGTCTTTGACAAGGGCGACGAGCATCGACGAATTTTCCGATCAGGGGCTGATCTGGTCTCGACGGGGACTCGGAGGTGTTTGTGGCAGGCCAGGGAGTCTAGACCCTGTCAAAACCAGGCAAAACCACAATTGCCAACAGCAATGTGATCAAGGTGGACTTCGCTCGCAAGAGCGTTGCTCCCCTCGCCTTAGCGGCCTAATCCGCTTAGCTAAGCCGTCCTCCCCGCCGCGCCCATAAGCGGGGCCAGGGCGTCATTAATGGGCTAGCGAGCGCCGGTGTCTAGGACGGCGCGAGCGAAAGATCTCTTAGGCTGGTCCAGGGACGATCCCGTCGGCGGGGTCGAACTGGATAAGAATAAATACGCCGAATAAGCCTGTAGAAGCATGCATCGAAGATCTTCGGACGCGGGTTCGATTCCCGCCAGCTCCACTTTTAAACCGCCCTTAGGGGCGGTTTTTTTTGCCTTCCGAGAGCGAATCTAAAAGCTCAGCTAATCTTGGTGAATTAAGTTGGAAAGATGCTTTATTTAGAAGGTGTTGCACGCGTACCCGGCACCGGCACCCTGTTTTGGCGGGCAACTTTTTGCCATGTCTTTCGATAACTTCCATGTTAAGGCGGCACAAAACGAAGGATTCCTTTCATGGCCGTTCTTATCAATAACGTCCCAGTCCAATCCCATCTTGCTATTCAAGCGCTCTCTGCCGTCCTGCAAAACCCAGGGTATTTTGGCTTAAGCGCAAGTAGCTTTGCGAGAAGGGGACAAGATACGAATTTTACCTTAGATCAAGTGATAACGGTCTTGAACCCAGATCAGATCCCTGGCCAGCCTATCGAAATTAATCAGGTCGACGAGTATCTCCGATTACCTCGTCCACCCGCTGGGGTCCAAACCCTGAGCCAATATGTCACCGCCATGCAAAATGGCCGACTCAGCCCCGGCATTAATGCGGATCAGTTCTCCGCCTTGGCGCGAGAGCTCGCCCCTTTATTAGCAGGACGATCCATTTATGTGGATCGGTGCGTCACCGTAGATTTCACTTCATTGAGTATTTCCCGGAGTATTGGAATGAGCCAATTCTGCTCGGCCCAATTCCGACTTCAGTGGCAGCGAAGGGCGAACCCTTGATAATTTTTATTTATGCTTTGAATTAGCATAAGCCTCTCATGATGCGGCACATATCGCTGGGATATCTACTGAGTACCTTCGGAAATTGGTTAGAAATTTGGAGGTATTGATGGGTAGTGTAGCTGATTTTGTTGGGGGCAACTCAGGGGGTAACTGGGTTTTTACGAAAATCAAAAGTGCTGCGATTGCAGGTGGTTAATGCTGGTATTCGATTCCCGCCAGCCCAAATAATAAAAAACCGCCCCGAGGGGCGGTTTTTTATTGGGGACCTTGGCGATCTTCCGAATTAAGATAATTCTTGTTTTTTCAACGGAAGAAATCCTGCTCGTCCTAACATTTCAATAATTCCTCTGAGTAAGAAATTATTATAAAAATTAATATAATATTTCCTTGTGTCTTTGCCTTCGATCCCAACGATCATTTTTTTATCTTTTAGACCGCGAAGCAGACGAGAAATCTCAGCTGGGATTTTTCTAGGGAAAATCGTTTTTACATGCCTTGCCTGAAAAACTTGCTTCTGTGCTGCAATATTTAAAATTTTCTCTTCAGTATCTGTGATGATTTTTCTTTCTAATGAAAAAGAAATCGCCGGGAGGAGAATATTCTTTGATAGGAAATTGTAATCAAGCAATCTGTCAATTTTTTCAATTTCTGTTTTTAGACCCCCTAAAACATAGGTGCACCAATTTACCAAATCTTCTCGTGCGCATGAATCAGCGGAGGCCAGGAGAGCATAATATTTTTGTCTGTCATTACAGAATATTGCTGTTGGGTTTAAAATCCTTCCTACATTAACGTGGAAGCCTTGTTTGACCAACATTGCATAGGTAATAAGTCTAACAGTTCTCCCATTTCCGTTTTGGAAAGGATGAATCCATAAAAATCTATGATGAGCTAAAGTCGTTTTTAGTAAATCGTATTTATGAGGATGGTCGGTATTGAAGAATTCGATCAAGTCCTCCATGTATCCCCGGACCTGATTAAAGTCTGGCGGGACATGAGCGGCCTTTGCAATTTTTACATTTGTTTTTCGGTATTGGCCTGGGGTTGGATCGCCTTCTTTTTGCGTCGACAAATCCTTCACTACTATTTTGTGTAATTCACTTATAAAGATCCTATCTATCCTAGCGCCTTCAATATTTTCATCTACGAAAGCGATTCCTTTTTCTAAGTTTTCAATCTCAGCAAATTCTTCATCCCGAACTGGTGCATTTTCTATTTTTCTTTCAACTAATTCGGCTAATGTTGTCCGATTGCCTTCAATGCGGGCGGATTCTAGACTTTCAAGGAAGTGAAAAATTTCTTTCAACTGGAAAAAAATTTGCGGATGGGTCGAGCCAAACAGCTCCTTTTTTCGTAAGTGATCCAGTTCAATGATTAGGTCGGTCAATGGTGAACTAAAATCGGGCTCAATGATCTCCATTTTGTTTAAATAGGATTTCCCATTCATGGTCACAGGATTTAACAAAATCTATATAAAAATCAATAAAAACATATATATAAATTGTAAATCATGAAATTATAATTAACATTTTAGGCTGTTAGGATTTAAAAGACTTAATAAGAAGAATTAACTTAATTGTTTTGCTTTTTGAGGGGATTTTGACTTCCGAACACGGGTTCCGTTCCTGCCAGCTCCACCATTTAATAAACCGCCTGAAAGGATTTTTCTAACCATCAATCGGCAGGTCTTGCCTTGGCTAAGGCTATTTCATGGACGTCTTGTTCGTTTTGTTTTTGCTGAATTTCTTCGGTTTTTATTTATGCTTGAAAGAGGCGCTGTTGCAGTAGCCTTGCCAAGGTGCCTGGGCGAGATTTTCGGGGGTTTCGCAAACTAATTGTTGGCGCCCGGGATCCGTCATGTCACCTGGTGGAACTAGAGCTGCGGTTTGGGGCTTGGTGCCGGTATCGGTGCCACTGGCATGCCGGGATTCGCCGCAGGTACCGGCGCCATCGGCATACCGGGATTCGCGGCAGGGGGCGCCACAGGTGCTGGGGCCGGCGCCGACTCCGGATTCTGCACCGCCGCCGGCGACTCGATCCGAAACACCTTATTCTGCTTAATCACTTCCACCGTGCTCGTCTTACCCTTCTCGATCTTCACCGCCGGCAAGACCAAGAGCGGGTCGAGATTCACTACCACTTTGTAGGTCCCGCTCATCAACTCCGTCGACTCCTGACTCAGCGGCTTGGTGTAGACCTGGTTCCCTTGCTCATCGAAGACCGAATACCCGACCTTCACCGCCTCCGCCAGGGCCTGGTTCATCTGCTCGGCGTTCTCTGCCGTGTAGAATTTGCCTTGGCCGACTTCCGCCACCTTCTTCAACTGCTCCACCGTCTCGGGCGAGCCGCTCACGTTGAAGCCGACCACGTGGATCTTCATCTTCAGGCCTGCCGCCATCAGGTCTTGGGCCGCCTTCACCGGGTCGCCCTTGCAGGTCTCGATGCCGTCCGTCACCAAGATCACGATCTTGCTGCCGTTCTGCGGCTGGATGTCTTTCAGCGCCTCGTGCAGCGAGAAGTCGATCAAGGTCATGCCCTTGGGCTTGAGCGCGTTCACTTTCTGCTTCACCGCCTCGGTATCCAGCTTGCCGAAAGGCACCAAGAGCTCGCTGTCCTTGCAATCCGATTTCGAGCGATGCCCGTAGACGCGCAGCGCGAAGTTGACGTCCTTCGGAAAACCCTGGACCAGCGCGGCGAGCACGTCGCGCGCAATCTCGATCTTGGACTTGCCCTGGATCTGCTCCCACATCGAGCCCGACATGTCGAAGACCAGCTCGATGGCGTCAGGCGGGAAGTACAAGACCTGCTCCCCGTTGGCTTCATCCAGATTTTTCAGCTCCACCTTCAAATAGCCGGGGCCCTTGGCCTCGCCGACGGTGATGGGAATTTGATCGGTGGCGTTCATGCCGAGGCCGTTGACGGCCATCACCTTCAAAGTATGCGGGCCCGGGGTCATATTGGTGAACTGGCAGGGCACTAGAAACTTGTCGGCCGGCGAGCGGCCCAGCGAGGTGTCGGAATCCAGGAAGAACTCCACGTACTGCACCGGCGAGTCGGTATTGTTGGTCACCTCCGCCTTGCAATCGTTAAGCCCGGAGACCGTTTGTCCCGAGCTCGGCGCCGTGATCTTCACGCTGAGCGGCGCCTTTTTCACCAGCTGGATCTGGTCGACGACTTGCTGTCCCGCCCCGTTGTAGGCGATCGCTTGGATATTATAATTGCCGTCGGGGAGATCGGCGGTGCTCCAGACCGCCTGGTATTGGTTGTTGGGCTGAGTCTCCCCGATCTCTCCGAACTTCTTGCCATTGGCCAAAAATTCCACCTTGCGCACGGTCTGGCCGTAAAGGCCCTCGGCCTGGGCGATAATGGGTTGGTCCCCGGTGACGGTGGCGCCATTGGCGGGATTGGTGATCTTCACCTTGAGGCCGAAGCCGGTGAAGACGCTGATCGTCGTCTCGCCCTTTTGCCCGGCCTGATTGGTCGCGACGGCCGTGATCTTGTGCTCGCCGTTGGGGATGCCTTCCGTGTTCCAGGGAATCGTATAGGTGCTCTCCGCCGCGGCTTTTAGCCCTTTTCCGAGGGGCTTGCCGTCGACGGAAAATTCCACCGAGGCGATATCGCTGTCGGTGAAATTGGTCACCCGCGCCTTCAGTGTCACCGCTCCCTGCACCGAGCTGCGGTCGGCAGGCTCGAAGATCTCCGGCATGATCTCGCCGAAGGAGCCCGCCAGGCCGATCACCGCCCACATGGTTGGGGCAAACTCCGAGGGCCGGCCCGTCTGCGTGTTCTTCGCCGGCCAGTCACCGGTCAATTTCTGGCTATCCAAGAGGAAACGCACGCCCTTGGTGAACTCCGGCGAGTTGATGCTGACGCCGGCCTTCTTGAAGGCGTAGAGCACCTGCCCAGTGGCAAAGGGATTGGGGCCTTGCATCGCCTGGGTTTCTTTCCAGCCGCCCTCCGGGGTCTGTTGTTTTTTGAGGTTGTCGACGATGGAAGCGATCAGGTCTTTCTGCGAGGAATTTCCATACTCCGAGATGGCTAAGATCTTGAAGATCTGGTCTTGGGTCGTTTCGGCGGGCGCGGTGGCGACGAATTGCAGGGCCTTGTCCGCGGCCTTCTTGTATTTCTCGTCTCCCGACTCGCGATAGGCCTCCATCAAGCCGAAGACTGCATTGGAGCTAGCCATGATCGAGCCCTGGTCGATCGGGGGCTCGTTGTGATCGGCCTCGAATTCGCCGTTTTCTTTCTGTTTGGTGAGGAGGAAATCCGAGGCCTTGAGGATGGCGTTGTTTTTCTTCGAGCCCTGGGCCTCTTGGACGAAGCCCATGCCCATGTCGGCGAATTGGGTCGCCGTCACGTAGAAGTCGTTGTGGTAGGAGCCGTCTTCATTCTGCTTTTTCTGCGTGTATTCGAAGAGCGATTTATAGAAATCCGGATTCACCAAATACTTGTTTTTCTGGGCGACCGTGAGCCCCATCAAGACTTGGCCCTGCACGTGGCAGCCGAAACAGCCGTGGTCATTCTGCCATTGCACCGAGGCCGACTGCAGCCAGTCGATGCCGACTTGGGCGGCTTGGCGCGGGGTGCGGCGCCAGCGCTCCTGGCTGGGGGCGTAACTGAGGTACTTGGGATCGATCGTCTGGAAATCCGCGTCCCCCTTGCGTTTCCACTGGACGAGGAACTTGCCGCTCTTCTTTTCCTCGATGGCTGCGGCGCGGAAGGGATAGCGTCCGCTCTTCAAGGTGATCTTACCCGAACGGTCGTTGTCGCCGAACACCCGCTTGCCGTTCACATACAGAAAGCCCTGGCCGTCGCCCTCGGCGCGAAACTCGTACTCGCCCTCCTGCGGGATTTGCAAAAACCCTTCCCATTCTACCCAAAAGCGGTCGCCGGCCTGCGGCGTCACCGGCGGGGAGCTCCAGCTTAAGGCCGCGGACTTCTCCAGGCTCTGCTTCTTCAGGCTGGCATAGCTGTGGTCGGCAAAATACCGGGTGACGATTCCCGCCTGCTTGCCCTGGCGGATGCTGGCCAGGCCCACGATCATCGGCACCAGGGCCATCAATAAATTTAAGGCGCCGCGAAAGGTAGAGCGCTGCTCGCTCCGCTGGGCCCGCAGCAGGTCCCGGGCCAGAAAGAGCAGCAGGACCGGAAACAGCAGCACGACGCCCAAAAAGGCGGGCTGTAGGAACCAGGGCAGGAAGCGCAGGAAGCCGGCCCCTTGCAGTAGGTCGTAGAGCGGGATGTCGCGGATCATCCCGGTCAGGAAGGGTACGGAGCAGAGTAGGCCGAAGACGCCGATTCCGATGCGCAGCCCCTTGGACAGCTTCAGGCCGCGGAGCAGGAAGACCAGCGCCAGCGAGAGCGAAAGAAAGATGAGCAGGTTGACCAAAAAGGCCAGATTGAGCGGTCCGAGCTTGAAGGCGGTCTTGGCATCGCTGCCGTAAATCAGCGCCAGGATGCCGATCAGGACGATGAGGGCGGTGGCCGTTAGGTGGACGCGGCTCCACAGCGCGAGCCGCTTCCAGGTCAAGGCGACCAGGGCGACGATCAGGACGAAGCCGGCGGTGGTGAAAAAATGGGCGTCGAGGCGGTCCTTCCAGCCCTGGACGACGGCGGTGAGCAGGATGGCGAAGAGACAGGTGAGTAGGAAGTAAGCCAGGGCGTTCAGGCCCAGCTTTTTTGTGTCCGCCATCGATCACCTCCCGGAATAGTTTAGGTTTTTTTAACCCGTCCAGGGGGAAATGAAAATTAAATACGCAAGGTCAAATTTTATTGGACGGATCGCCTTCGGCTTGCAACAATCCCGGCGTTTTCAACGGAGGAAGGAGGTCTTTTATGCGAAACCGGTTCATTACCCTGATTTTTTTAGCGGTGCTCATGGTTCCCTTGGTCGGAGGCACGGGCTGCAATAGTGACGATTTCGACAGCGACGGTACGGCGGATTCCTTCGACAACTGCCCCGCCACCGCCAACGCCGATCAGACCGATGCGGATACGGACGGAGTTGGAGACGCCTGCGACAACTGTCCTTCCTTGGCCAACGCCGATCAGGCCGACAGCAACAACGACGGCGTCGGCGACGTCTGCGACACGGTGGGGATCTGGCAATTCCAATCCGGCCCCATCTTTGCCGTTCAGCCAGGAGTTCAACCTCAGTTTCTTGTCCTCAACGCCGATGGAACCGGGACCCTCTTTATCCAACACACACCGACCGGGGTGCTGAGCTGCGGGGATCTCCTTTTCGCCAATGTCAACGGCTCCTCCCTGTTCCTGGACACCTCCTCCATCTCCTCGGAGGGCGAGGGCGGCAACAATCCGCCCTTCCAGCTTCTCCGCTTCAACCGGCCCGACGCCAATACGCTGGAGCTGACCGACAACGAAGGCGGCACTTCCACCTTCACCCGCCAAACGGCGGTGCCGGATACCTTGCAATGCAAGAGCTTCACCCCCGTCCATACTTTTAGCGACTTGAGCGTCGCGCCGGACTTCTTCTCGGGCCTGGCCTTTGACGGCGCCTCGCTGTGGTATGAAGAGGAGGGGACCGGCATGGTCTTCCCTATCATCAACAAAGGAAGACGAAGTAATTTGGGTTGAGAATTGCTTCCCAGGGAGAATTCTTCCATATTTTCCTCTTCGTTTCTCCGGTAGGTTATAGAATTGGATGTTCCTGTGGTCAGGCTTGTCGAAGTAGCGCTTAAAAACTAGTAATTGATGAAATGAAGCTAATGTTAGGACGCAGCGATGCCTTCATCTGATGGCACGCAGCTTTGTGTTGCGGGGTTTTAAGAGGCTTTACCAAATTTTTCCCAAAATCGGGTCTTCCAAGACTTGCGCTGTAGAGCCATGAATGTCCTCAGCTGCTCCGACCTGCCTTCGACCCAATCAGGGTCGCCAATAAAGGGAACGGAAGAATAGGGGCGTTTTTCTTTCCAATCATTCTGAAGGATTTTTCTAACCATTAACCGGTAATTAGCCCTGCGAAGCCTTTGGGAATCCCCCAACTTTAAATAGCTTGGGGCGGGAGTGATAAGAGGATCATCCTTTCCGCAAGCGTAGTAATGATAGGAAGTCCAAAGGTACTCTTTGGGATGCTTCACCATACCAGCCCTCTTCGGGTTAAGGTCGATGTAAAACATGACTTGAAGGTGATCGAATTCGGTCTGGATGACCGGGGACTTGAACCTATCCATTACTACCTGGCCACGTCTTTTGGATTGTTTGTTCAGGATACGAGCGAAGAGGGAGTTCACTACGCGCAACAGGTCGGATAATAATTTCTTGTTCTCGCAATGACCCGTGAGGTGAGGGTGATTGGACATGAAGCAGTAGGAATAAATCTGAACCCGGTATCGGTCTTTGTATTTCAGCAAAAGATTGTAATATAGCTTTTTTGCGGAATCGGATTTCAGGAGCCAGGACCGGTTATGGCATTGCCAGGTAATATGGAAGGTGGAGTTGTTACTGAGGATGGCATAGCGGGGCAGGGTAGGCATGCCAGTGGATGAAGCAAACCAGATGCCAGGGATTTGGTTGGGAAACCCTCTTTAATTATCAAGAGCCTTCTCTAGAAGGGTTCGGAATTCGAATGCTTGCGTATGGAAATGATACCTTCGTCTTGTTCTTTTTTTTTCGTCTTGTTCTTTTGTTTTGGAAAGAATTCAGAAACTACTTGGCCATTCTTCCCTGCAGGCGACGGGGATTTATCTTGAACCCTCGAAAGAAGATTTGATTGCATCTGTTGAAATTTTGGCTGCATAATCTTTCCACCATTAGGTTCCTTTCCGGGTAAGGGGGAGGTGAACTGTGGCAATCCAAACAATTCAAAATATCAAGGCTGAGGCAAAAGCTCAGCTAGCTGAATTGGGTCTCAAGTATATGACGGCTCTAGGTGGTTATCTTAAGACAAATGCTGAACCAAAGAAGTCGGAATTGCTCCAACAGGCAGATAAACTTCGTCCCCACATTGACACACTAATCAAAATTTCAAACATTCCTTAAATTACAATAACTTCCGAAAACGAACGCAACTCGGAAATGTTGAAAGACGAGATTCTTAACACTTAGCAGAAGCTCTGCTGATATTTCCTAACTAATTGATATATTAACTCTTTTTATAAAAACATTCTTTAAGCAACTGTCCTGTTATGTCTTCCGATAAAAAGAACAAGATTGATAAAAAATCAGATCTTGATAAAATATCAGATCTGGATATAAGGGCGCAGCGTTTAGATAAATCGGCTGCCCTTAAAAAAATTAGACAAGTTTCCAAGGATCATCCGGAAAATATCATTTACTGTGATCATTGCCTGGATGAACTGGCAAACGACGATTTTTCAACACTCGATGTGGTCAATGTTTTAAATGGCACGAGTGTAAAAATATCCGATGAGCCTGAATGCGTTAACGGTTCATGGAGGTACCGGGTAAGTACTCAAAGAATGACTGTAGTTATTGCGTTTAGCTCTGAAACTAGTTTTGTAGTCGTGACCGCATGGAGGAACAAAAAATGAAGTGCGTTAACTGCGACAACAAAAAAAATCTCCATAGAGAAATCCAAACAATTCAATACCGTCAATGTGGTCTAGACAATGTAGTCCTTGAGGGGGTCGACTGCTTTATTTGTGATAAATGTGGAGCTAGGTTTTATGGTTTTGGAGATCAGGATCAACTTCATGCACTTATCGCTAGCATTTTAATTCAGAAGAAAAGTGCCCTAGTAGGAAAAGAATTGAGATTTTTAAGAAAATACTTGGGATTTTCTACTGATTATTTTGGAAAAATCTCCACCTACGACCCTTCATCCATTTCTAGACTCGAAAACGATCAGCAGCAAAGCGGGAAATATGATCGTTTTATTAGAGTTCTAGCTTATTCCGAACTTCCCAATCGTAACTATTCCCTTCAGGATCTTTTCATCGAAGGTCGTGTGATAAACTTCACAAAAATTAGTCTTGCACCTTCAACTAAGGGGCATTGGAAGGTTGCGGCCTAATCTGCAACAGAAGCAAACCGATTCCTGGAACTTAATCGGTAAATGGATCTTTCGGAAAAATTAGCCTATCTAAAGACCTTGGTGAAATTACTGGAGGAGTGTGCCGATCTTATTTCATCCAGGCTTGGGCGGCCTCTTTATTTAGTAGAAGAAGACAAATCTCGTTTTCGGTATGCAAATCCAGACTCAAGGTATTTTCAGGCACTTAAAGCTATAAGGTTAGTCAGTCTTCTTAACGCATCAATTCACCTTTTCAAACACGGCCATTTCCACGAAATGTTAATTTTATTGCGATCGCTTTATGAAAGTGATTCGCAAATTGAATTTGTTCAAGAGGCACACGTGTTTGGAGTGCAGACGCTTGACCAACCTAAAATTGTCGAGGAATTTTTTAAGAGGGACCTGCAGACTGCAAAAGACCTACTCGAGAACCCCAGAAAAGATACAAGGGTTCCTAAAAAGAAAATTAGAGCAGCCATTGCCAGGATGTCAAAATCAATTGCGAATGCTGAAAGAGTTCGGAGAATTGCCGAAATAATGGAAGATGCTTACTCCGCCTATGTTCACGGGGAATATCCCACAATTATGGAACTCTATGAAGGAGGGGCAGAACGTTTTCGCCTTAGGGGGATGTTTAACACTCCAAAAAAGGAAGTTTATCTATGGCAAATGGCTTCTGCTATTATGAATGCAATGAATTCATTTATTGTTGTTTTGAGAAATTTCGATTTGACTCAGAGGGCTGATTACGTGCTGGCCATGCGCAAGGAACTAGAGGGTTCCGAATTATATAAGTACAAAGATGAAAATAGAGAAGTTAAACCACGATAATTAACCGCACAAAATGGAAAAAGATGCAGATAGGATAAATTTGTCCCTATAGAAAACAATTACTTACAATCCATGACTTTATGGAAAAGTGTAGTTTGATCTCGGGAAACATGCGCCTAGCGTTCTAGCCCATACTTTCTTACGCACGAAATATAGAAATCCTGTTCTAGGTTAACCCCAAAAGCCTTTTGATACAGAATGCCCTGAAAGTTTTTTTCACGATATTCTTTGAAAACTGAGTTGGTTTTATTCTGACAATGGGACCGGATGATTGATGGACGAACCTGAAACCACACGAAGGCCACGGCAAGTCCCAAAAAACTAAAAAAAACAATCCTTCTACTTGTCATTACTAATGTCCGCCGATGTAATGGCTTCCTTTGCCATGACTATTCGTTCCGCCTACGCGATGGCTTCCTCGTTTACCGTGGGCAAAGGCTTCATTTACCAAACAGAATAGAGTTGAGATCAAAAAAAGAAGAGCGAATGCCTTCTTCATAGTGGCTTCCTTTCCCCTTACCCGGGAAAGCTTGGTAGATTGTCTGTCTGACCTCTACCCATTTTCAAGTATTGTTTTAACCAAAAATATGCCCGTAAATTGCTGCATTTGTGTCACTTGAAAACTCAGCGACTCCAATAATGCCAGAGAGAATTCGGTTCCCTCCTTCGCGAGTGTCTTTTTCCCCATCCTTCACTTTTTCACCTTGCCGTAAAGGCAGTATTGCTGGCACCCTATCAAAGCCAGCATGCAAATGACAATTCGCCAGCGTTATCCTTCACTCTTCCCCGCCGGTCTCTTGATCCTCTCCATACTTTTGCAACCTGGGTCCGCTCGGGCTGGTTCCTTCCAAGATCTCTTTCGTCAAACCCTAAACCGCAATACCACCAGTTCTAGGTCGCCAACGGTATTAAAAGCGGGCGTCAAGTTGGATCTAGATAAGGACCTGACCACCGAGGAACGGGCCACGCCTCCCTCACGGCAAGAGTTCCTCAGCCGCTTCGGGGAAGTTTCCAGCTATCAAGATGCGGGGATTCCAACCGAAGGCAATGGCCTCGGTGTGGAGCCAGAGGGTGTCAGCGCTTCGGCGCCTGTTCAAGGAGTTAGCCAAGAGGCCTGGTGGAAGCTCTGGAAAAATAAAACTAGCGGTGGTCCTCAGCCCTTTGATTTCCAGAGTCAATGTGGCATCGCTGAATGGGATGACGACGGGGAGGTGCTTAACTGCTGGTTCGACCTGCATAGCTCGGTTTTGCAACACTTGGTCTGGCAGGATGTGAATGAGCAGACAGGGCAAGTGTTCAATCGTCACTATTCGCAATGGTCCTTGTCGCAAAAGCAGCAACTCGCCGAGGCAGTTTACCGTGCCTATCAATGGCTGAAAAACGACCTGGAAAATTTTTCAGGGCCCTCGCTCTCCAGCCCCCCAACCAATTTGCTGTCCCTGAACGATTTCAACTATCCCTGCAATCGATTCAGCAAGGAAGATGCCTGGAAATTATACCTGGCCACTGTCGCGCATAGCCTGGCTTTGGAGATATCCGGCCTGGTGCCCTGGTCTTTCACCGAATATAGCCCCACCGACCAGGAGATACTGCTCAACTCAAAATATTTTTTTCAGGCGGGCGCCATCAGCTGCCAGACCTATGATGACGAAGCCCAGACCATTCCCAAGACTTATCAATTCAATGGTTACTCCAATTTCGGCCGAGTGATTCCGCAGCCCCCCACTGTCGGATTTGATTTTTTGGTAACAAATAATCTTCTCGGCCCTAACCACCTCAGCACCCTCACCAAACTGCTGAACTGGAGCCACCAGCTGTTCCATTACCTGCATGGTTACTCGACGCTCAATGTGGCCAATCATTGGCATTACCGGGGAGGAGTGCCCGCGGTTCGGGTGTTGGAAGGCACCCAATTGACGGATGCCAAGGGGGTGCCCAGCAATTCCTACCCGGGTGTTCATCATTGGACAGCCGGTTGTCGCGGCACCAGCGAATTTTTCCGCGCCTTGTTGCGCAACGCCAATATCCCCGTGCAGGTCTACCAAGAATCCTGCGAAGGGCATTATCTGCCGATTTTATGGACCCTCCAAAAGGCCCTGGATCATGGCGACAATCCCTACAGCAGAACTTGGGAAACAACTCCGCAAATCTCAGCGAGTAAAATCCTCATTCCGGTGAGTCAGTTGCAACAATGGGATACCAACAGCCTTTGCCCCATAGCGAGCCGGCGATTAGCCGAAATTGCGGTGACTTATATCTCCGATATTCTCGCGGAGTTTTATTGCGATGATCTCAAAAGTGGGCTGGGCCATGCCCAGGGCCAGGTGTACGGGTATCTCTCTAATTTTTATACTATGGAGCAACTCAATCAGATGAAGTTTTGGAGCCGGCTCCATGATAAGGTCCTGCAATTGGGCTCTTGCGCGCTACCAAGTTATCAAAAACCCAGCGATGGGTCCGATTCGATTTCCATCAATGCGCCTAATTCAAATCATCCCTAATTAATTAACACAGAAAAACAATTCATCACCACGCGCGGCCTTTTCCTCCGGAGCAAATGGGGATCCAACCCGGGACCGATGTCTAATCAGTTTGTTTTTTCCGATGTGGCACGAGCACTCCCCAGCCCGGGCTGAATTTTCTTATTCAGCCTCTTGTTTTCATTAGGTTATTTTGCGAGCTCTTCCTCGGGTTTTGGTACGTCGCTTGCTTTATTAAGGCTGAAGAAGGAGGGGGCATGCCCGGCGTATCCATCGTCACCCTTGCCGAGAAATATCCCAAGGCGAGCGAGCGGGAAGATTCCGTCCCCTGGCTCTTGGCCTTCGACCGAAACCAGGACGGTGTCTTGGAAAAGGACGAGGTGCAGGGGCCCGAGGGCCATTTTCGCTGCGACTGGCTGGGTGATCGGCTCAATGTTCGCCGCTGGCGGAACTTCGAGGCGATTTTGTTGGAGTCCGGCCTCGTCGAGCGGCGCCGTCCCAAGGCTTGTGGCGTCTTAGTGGAACGAAAAAAATCCCTTCCCGTCGCGCCGGTCGGGCGCTTTCCCGCGGCCTATTCCATTCTCTTCTTTGCCCAGCCCTTTGACCGCGCCTTTTCGCTGACCCGGGAGGCCGAGCTCGACAAGATGCTCGAGGTGCTCAAGCCTCGCACGACGCTGGTCGCTCGCGAACCACGGCATGTCGAGGTGATGCTCGACTCTGGGCGGCGCGTGCGCTTCGATCTCACGCGGGGAGGGGGCTTGAGCGAGATTCATTATTTCGATGCCGACGGCCAGGACTCTTGGCTCGCACGGCTGGAATTCTTGCAGGTCTTTCGCGACGCCGGCGTCTTTGACGATTATTTTTCCAAAAATCCCTACCTCGCCGAGGAGCAGGATGCCTGGTTGCGCCTGAATTCGCCGATTGTCACCGCGCGCGACACGCCCACGCTGAGCCTGGAGGAATTGGAAAAGAAATCCTGGAGGGGCGTCCTGCTATTCCCCGACCTCCACGGAAACAAAGCGCGTTACCGCAAACTCTACCGCCTATTGGAGAGCGAGCAGCTGGACTGGTTCGCCCTGGAGATGTTTTCGCACCGCATGCAATTGTCTTTAGACGACTTTCTCTCCGCCGCAGAGGGCTCGGAGAAATTCCTTCAGGCGAAGAAAAAGATCCAGCAACACCTGGCGCCGTTTTGGAATCCCTACTTCAAGGACCTCCGCGATCCCGACGACAGCCCCTACTACCGCCTGCTGCTGCTCTGCCGGGAGCGGAAAATCCGCGTGATCGGACTCGATGCCATGGGCTACTACTCCTTCGCCAGCCGAAGATTTGCACCGCTGACGATTGGGGCCCGCAATGCAGTCTGGGCCAAGCAGATACCCACCCGGGGCCGCGGGATCGTCTTTGGTGGGCAGGCGCACTATACTTCGTTTCGCAAGGCGCGGGTGCAGGATTTTCTGTGGGATATTGTGCCTAAGCGGACCGTTCAGCTGCTGAGCTTTGAGGCGGACAATAAGAAGAAGGCGAAGTGATTTTGGTGTGGCCGCTGCAACATTTTGCTTTCAGGGCGGATGGATCCGAGCTGGAGGCAACGAGGGAATCTTTAGTCAGCCATGGAGTTGCGGTCGAAGGCCCGGTGTCTCACGAATGGATTCCCGCTAAATCCATTGTTTCAAGGACCCCGATGGGCATGAGCTAGAGATTTGCGCTCCTGTCGGCCCGTAAATTCCGGCTGCTAGGCGGTGTTGTAAAAGAACCTTTCCCTGAATCTCGCCAACCAGCTCTTTCGCTTCAACCTCTGAAACGCCTTGAGCTGCTCCATTCTGGCGCTGACCCAATCGGGGTTGCCGATGAAAGGTGTAGAAGAGTAGGGGTGCTTTTCCTTCCAATCGTTTTTCAAGATTCTCGGGATCATCACCAGGTAATTCTTTCGTCGTAACCGGGAGGTGTTGCCGGGGTTAAGATAACTGGGCGCCGGTGTTATCAAGGGATCGTCTTCCCCAAAGGCGTAATAATGAAATGAAGTCCACCGGTATTCCTTGGGATGCTTAACCATGCCGGCTCGTTTCGGATTGAGGTCGATGTAAAACATCACCAAGCAACTTCATGTCCTCGCAGAGGCCCGTCAGGTGGGGATGGTTGGACATGAAGCAATACGAATAGATTTGGACTCGGTACCGGTCTTTGTATTTTAGCAGCAGGTCGTAATACAGCTTCTTGGCAGCATCCGATTTCATCAGCCAGGACTTGTTAAGGTACTGCCAGGTGATGTGGAAGGTCGAGCCGTTACTGAGGATGGCATAGCGGGGGAGAGTGGGCATGCTCTTCGCTTAAGCAAGTTGGAAGCCAGAATTGGCGATGGTAAAATAACTTTAATTTATCAGTGGCGGGATGAACGCATTCGACCGAAAATTGAACTATGAGTTCGAAAATAAAACCTCCGTCTTGTTTCTCTCTTTTGCTGTTTCTGGCCATCGGCGCGCTGCCGGTGGCTTCTTCATTCATGGTAATCCCGCCCGCATCTGCGGCTCAAGGTGAGTGTGATTGCAGTCATATGAAGGAGCTTCAGATTGAACTGCGCAACGCGTTGCGCCTCCAGCAGGCCTTCCTGAACAAGATTGCCGAACTTCGCGCCATGGGCCGAGACACCTCGCAAGTTGCACTGAAGCAGTTCACCCAAGGGGAGGCGCGCAAAGGCATCGAACCCGTTCCAGGGTACAAAGGCCCAAGCGAGTTCGATTATGATTCCTGGGGACGCACTCTCTACGAGCGTGAGGGCACGAAGCACAGTAACGAGAAGCTCTGCGGAATGACGCCTTACGCAGTTGCAACACTGGCCGCAACCATCGCAGCGTCGGCTTGTCCCGGCATTGGAGAGGCAGTGCGCGCGCACGAAGAAGTGCATCTCAATTTTTGTAAGCGTATTGGCTTTTTGGCCTATGAAGACATGCACGGCGCCGACCGGGCACAGGAGGAAGCCGAAGCCTATGGAGCTCAGATCAAGGTGTTGCGTGACATTATCGCTAGGTTACGTTGCGGATACCGGGTCGACGAACAATTTGGTCCCACGAAATGGACCGGAGTGATTTGCAGCCTTGAAAAACCGTTTACCCTTCACGGGAGTCATCCGGTAGTGAAGTTTACTCTCGAGTTTACTCCCTCATCGGTGACTTCCGGTTCGTGGAGCCTCAAGACAAGTATCGCGGCTCCAGCTAGCGCCTTTGGCTCGGGTACCTACAGGATCGAGGGTGCCAATGCCGAAACGCCCCGCCTCGTATTGGCCGGCACCGACACGGTGACTGCAATGGGTCGTACCGGAACCGTTTCCCATAACCCTGGAAACGTTAAACTTATCCCACTCGATACGGATGAATGTAGTCAGCAGCAGTAGTAGTAAGAAAAATATGACGGAGGTATGAATTTTGGTCGATTACTCAGTCTTAAATTTTCCTCTCTGAGGGAGGGAAGATGAAAACGTCTCGACGTGTACTACTTTTTCTGACTGCGTTACTTACCTTGCAAACCGTTACCGCTTACAATGCTTTGGCGCAGAAAGAAACCTGCAAACAGTGCAAGTTCGCTGGCTGTATCAGGTCCGCGATCAAGCAAAAGGAGGCGATGCGGGACGCCTATTCCGAGCTCGCCAAAAAATGGGAAAAATTTTGGGTCAATACCGACAAGGGGATGCGTACCCCCCTCGATCAAGTCAACCTGCAGAAGCTCTATCCGACGGCCCGAATATTAACCTTGGGTCTGCTGAATTCAGAATTCACTCAGCTTCGAAAGGATGAAGAGGAACTGGCGACACGCGTTGGCGCTCCTGCCGGCTGTGGATATAGCCCTACCGAAAACCTGGAGATGGAAACCGATTCGATTAAATGTAGTATCGATATGTTGAAGGCGCGAAAGGCCGAGGACGCCTCCCCCTGCAAAGAGCTCTATGAGATCGCCTTCCGCCACGAAGCCCTTCATATGCAAAAATGCCAGCAACGAAAGGGGAATAAGGCCTTGCCCGCCGTGATGCTCACTCCGGCCGGCAAGGCCCGTGAGGAGGCCGCCGCTTACGCCCAGGAGATCGCGGAGCTGAAGAAATTACTGAAATGCAAGAGTTACCAGGCAAGCGGACAGTTCCTGAGATTGGTTATTTCCGGACTGATTTGTGACATCGAAAAGCCATTCACCCTCAAAGGCAAGTCCATGTTGGACTTTACCTTCAAGTTCACCCCGTCGTCCGCAAGCGCCGGCAGCGTTGTCATCAGCATGTCCGGATACGGGGGCACCGGAGCAGGCAGCGGAAGCTATACGATTCAAGGAATCGAGACCGAGAATCCAAAGATGACGGTTATCGCATCGTATACCGGCAGGTTTCCGCCCGGCTCGGCCATGGGGAGCGGTCCGCTTCAAATTGATCTCGTCCCCCTCGAGACAAGTGAATGCGATCAACAGTAAAACAAAATGGAAGACGAAGGTTCGAATTCTAGACAAATAAGGTCCATGCCGACCGGAAATCGAACCTTCGTCTTCTTTCTCTCTTGAAGGAAGGCCGGTAGCTCCGCCCACCTCAAGGGCCCTTTCCCGCCCGCCACTCCAGCGCGTCTTCCAGCCGGTCATCCCCCCAAAACAACTCGCTGCCCACCATGAAGCTCGGTGCCCCGAAGATCCCCAAGCCCTTCGCGCGCTCGGTCTGGGCGCGCAGCGCGGCCTTGACCTCCTCGCCCTGCGCAAGCTCGAGCACGGCCTCCGCGTCGCGGCCCAAGTCTCGAAGGATGTTTCGTAAGACCGAGGCCTCCCCGATGTCCAGGTCCTGGACGAAATTGGCCGCATACACCCTTCGGCTGAATTCGGCGCCCCAGCCCTCGCGGGTGCCCAGCAGCGCGAGGCGCGCCGCGAGCAGGCCATTGCGGGGAAACTGCGACGGCCGGCGGAAGGGCAGGCCGTAGCGTGCGGCGCGCCGCTCCAGGTCGCGCCACATGTAGCGCCCCTTGACCGGATAGAGCTTGAAGGGAGAGTCCTGCCAGCCCTGGTCGCGGAAGATCGGTCCCAATAAAAAAGGACGCCATTGCACCCGGGCGCCATGGCTTGCCGCCAGGGCCGCGATGCGCATCGCGCTCAGGTAAGAGTAGGTGCTGGCAAATTCATAAAAAAATTCGAGAGTTATTTCGGAGGTGTCCGCCATGAGAGATTTCCCTTGTTTGTCCTACATCCAGGCGCCAGGATGGCTTAAAGGGAAGAAAAAGTCTAATGCCCCGCCGAGCAGAAAATATTCCGACGCCCTTGGGTCCCTTGCTGGCGGAATTCGCCGAGGACGGGTCGCTCCTCCGCTTGGAATTTGCCGAAGCGCCGCAGGCCACTAACTCCGCGCCCAAAGAGCCCGCATCCCCCTTGGCGCGGCAACTGCGAGAATATTTTTCGGGCCGGCGCCGCGACTTCGACCTGCCGCTCGCCTCCGCAGGCACTCCCTTTCAACAGAAGGTGTGGGCGGAGCTGCGCCGCATCCCCTTCGGCGAGACCCTCTCTTACGCCGAACTCGCGCGCCGCCTGGGCGATCCCGGCGCCGTCCGCGCCGTCGCGCGGGCCAATGCCCTCAATCCCATCGCGATCCTCATCCCCTGTCACCGTGTCATCGGCAGCGACGGCAGCCTGACCGGCTACGCCGCAGGGTTAGAGCGCAAGGCGCGGCTCCTGGTCCTCGAGGGACACCAGAGGTTCGCGATGCCCGCTCAATTGGCTTTCTTTTCCTGAAGAATATTCTAATATCGTCCGCGATATCCGCTTTCGTCACCCAATTGGAGGTCCGCCATGAAAAAGTTAGCCTTTGGCGTTATCGCCCTCATGCTCAGCGCTTTTCCCCTCAACTCCGGCCACGCCAAGAAAAAGGCGGCTGAACCCGCCTCGCCCTTCGCGACCCTGAAGACCCTCGAAGGCACCTGGAAGGGCCAGCCCGAGATGGGCGGGAAAAAAGAGGACATGACCCTCGTCTACAAGGTGACCTCCGGCGGCAACGCCATCGAAGAGACGATCTTCGCCGGTAGCCCCAAAGAGATGGTGTCGGTCTACTTCCAAGACAAAGACCAGGTGATGATGACCCACTATTGCATGATGGGGAACCAGCCGCGCCTCAAGGTCACCGAGGCCGGGCCCAAAAAGATCAAGTTCGAGAAGGTCGACGTGACCGGGATGAAGACGCCCCAAGACCCGCATATGGGAGGCCTGACCCTCACCTGGAAGGACAAAGACCATCTCGAGCAGGCCTGGCTGCACTACAATGCCGACGGCACGACCTCGACCTCGGTCTTTGAGTGGGAACGCGTAAAATAAATTTGAACGAGGCGGCGCTAAGCGCGGTCGCCGACGCGGCGGAAGCTGCGGCGGCCGAAGACCGCCTGGGGCGAGCGGTAGTGCTTGAACTCGAGCAGGTTGCCCGAGGGATCCTGCAGGAAGAAGGTGTGGTGCTCCACCGGACTCCCGGGGAAACGCACCTTGGGCTCCTGGTAAAACTTCAATTTCTTCCGCCGGGCGCGGGCCAGGCAGCGCTTCCATTCCGCCAGGGTCGCGAACACCAGGCCGAAATGCCGCGGGTAGACCCCCTTCTGGGCGCGCGGTTCGTCGGCGCTGAGCTGGGCGACGATCTGATGCGTCCCCAGTTTCAGGATCAAGGAGTGTTGCGACTCGCGTCCGGGCTTGCAGCCCAGGGCCAGATAAAATTTTTTCGCCGCCGCCAGATTGCGCACCGGAAAGGCGAGGTGGAAGATCGGCTCAGCCACGCGCTGCCCCTTTTTTGCGAAAATCGCGGTACATGCGGTGCACCCAGCGCTGCAGGGCGGAATCTTCCCACCGCGCCATCAATTCTTGGATCGGCTCGGGCAGGCTGGAAGCCTGGGGCCAGGGATAATCGTGCTCCCGCGGCGTGAAGAGCGGGGCCAGCAGGGCCGCCGCGCCCAGATCGGCCCGGCTGAAATGCTTGCCGACCAAAAAATCCCGCTGCGTCACCGCGCGGTCCAGCTTATGCAAGGCGGCGTCGAGCACCTTCGCCGATTTTTTCACCGGCTCGGGGTAGATGTTCATGCTCTTGCGCATCAGCCGCTTCACCGCGGGGAAGGCGAAGAAAAAAAGGTAGGGCCCGTACCAGGCGCCTTGCTCCAGGAGCAGCTTGGGCATGAGCTTCGGCTCGTCGAGCAGGTAATGGTAGAAGAACCTGCGCAGGTGAGGGCCGACCTCCGCGTCGCAGTACTCCTCCCATTCCAGGGCCTCTTTCTTTTCGTCGGCCTGCTTGGGGATCAGGGGCGGGGAGGGGACGGCGTTTTCGAGGAACTCCAGGATGACGGTGGAGTCTTGCAGGATCGTCCCCTTGTAATCCAAAATGGGCACCGAGCTGCGCTTGGCGAGGCGCTTGGTGGTGAGGATGTGGGGCCCCGGCAGCAGGTTGATCAGCTGGTAAGTCAGGCCCTTGTAGTCCAGGGCCCAGCGCGTTTTCTCGCAATAATGAGAGACCGGAAATTGGTAAAGTCGGATGTCGGGACGCATGGGAATTTCTTATCTTGACTCCACGCCGGCCTCAATTCAAGGAAGAAACATGCCCGCGCAAATCTACAAACCGGAACGGCTTAAAGGCCCCTTCGACGCCATCGTGATCGGATCGGGGATCGGCGGTCTGGGCGTCGCCGGGACCCTGGCCAAGCGGGGCCGGAAGGTCCTGGTGCTCGAGCGGCATTACGTCGCCGGCGGCTTCACCCACACCTTTTCCCGCAAGGGCTACGAATGGGACGTGGGCCTGCACTACGTCGGCGAGGTCCACCGGAAAAACAGCATCCTCACCCGCGTGCTCGAGGTCCTGACCGACGGCCAGCTGCAGTGGAATAAGATGCCCGCCGTCTACGATCGGGTCTGCATCGGCGACGAGGTCTTCGATTACGAGGCGCCCCGCGAGCGCCTGGTGGCCAACCTCGAAGCCCGGTTTCCGCGGGAACGGCGGGCCATCGCCGAATATTTCCGCCTGGTCGACGAGGTGAACGCCGCCGCGAAGCATTTTTACATGGCCAAGGCCCTGCCTCCGGCGATCGGCTCCCTGGCGGGCGGGCTCTTGTCGCGAAAATTTCACCGCCTCTCCGATTCCACCACCTACGAGGTGCTCTCCGGCCTCACCTCCGATCCCCGCTTGATCGGCGTGCTGACCGCGCAATACGGGGACTACGGTCTGCCCCCGCGGCAGAGCAGCTTCGCCATCCACGCCTTGGTGACGCGGCATTACTTCGACGGCGGCAATTATCCGGTGGGCGGCGCGGGGCGCATCGCCGAGACCATGATCCCGGCGATCGAATCCGCCGGCGGGCAAATCCTGGTGAAGGCGGAGGTCCAAGAGGTCTTGCTGCGTGAGGGCAGGGCCGTCGGGGTGCGGCTGGCGGACGGAAACGAGGTCCTGGCCCCCTGGATCGTCAGCGACGCTGGCGTCGCCAATACCTTCCTGCGCCTCCTCCCTCCGTCGGAGGGCAGGGTGGACAAGATTCGCAAGGCCCTGCGCGAGATCAAGCCCTCCGCGGGGCACCTCTGTCTCTATATCGGATTGCGGCACTCGGGTTCCGAGCTGGGGATCGTTCCTTCCAATTATTGGATCTACCCGGGCTACGACCACGACCTCAGCATCGAACGCTTCCGCCGCGATCCCGAGGCCCCCTTGCCGGTGACCTACCTGTCTTTTCCCTCCCTCAAAGACCCCAGTTGGGACGAACGCTATCCCGGCCGCGCCACCATCGAGGCGATTACCTTTGCGCCCTACGATTGGTTCCAGCGTTGGGAGGGGACGGAGTGGCGCAAGCGCGGCGCCGACTACGAGGCCTTGAAAGAACGCTTCGCGCAACGCCTGCTCGAGCGGCTCTACCGCTGGATCCCGCAGGCGCAAGGCAAGGTGGATTACTACGAGCTCTCCACCCCGCTTTCGACGCGGCACTTCGCCAATTATCCCCACGGGGAGATCTACGGACTCGACCATACCCCCCGCCGCTTCCGGCAAAAATGGCTTCGCCCCGTGACGCCTATTCCCGGCCTCTTCCTCACGGGGCAAGACGTGGTGAGCGACGGCATCGCCGGCGCCCTGATGGGAGGGGTGGTGGCCGCCTCGGCCCTGCTGCGCGGGAATGTCCTGCAGGAATTTGCAAAATCCTCCTAACTTATTATATTTCTTGATATATTTTTGCAAATTCGGTAGGTCACCCTCGTTTCCGGACCCACAATCATCCATAAGGAGCCATTATGAATTTCAAGTCCAAGAAATGGACCACAGGTCTCGGTGTATTGGCCGCCTATTCGGCCGTTGCGCTGTCGGCCTCGGCGCAGGTCTTTGATACGCCGCCCAGCGATTTTCCCTTGGTGTCGGCCCCGACCGACGGTGGATTTGTCTCCTTTGCGCCGGTGCCCACGACGCTGAACATCGGCGACTTCGATTCCAGCGTCAAATCGACGGTGACCGGTGCCGGGCTCAACGACGTCGCCATCTCCGGTATCCCCAGTTTTATCCTTCGGCCGAGTCCCTCCTTGACCAATCGGGTATGGACGATCGTCCATAACAGCGGCAGCGACACCCGTAGTTTGACCCAGACCGTACCCTCCGACCAGGTAGTGACCAGCGAGGGGGAGTTGTTTTACACCGAGCCCTCCAGCCTCGAGATCCTCGATCTGAACGGGGACGGGCAAAACGACCTGGCCCTGCTCGATGCCACCGATCTGTTAGCCGCGGAGGTCGTGGTGAATGCCGGCACCCTCAAGTTGGCGAAATCCAGCTCCGCCAGCCCGGCTCGGGTGATCGGGATCCCCGGTCAAGGCTCCGCCCCCTTCTTCGCCACCTCGAAGAGCCTGCTCGGTCAGCAGGGGCCTGATGCCTCCGCCCCGGCCGCCGTGTTCCTGGAATTTTCCCAGCCCGCCATGGGCATCGGGGACTTTGATGGGGACGGGGTCTCCGACCTCGCCATCTATGACTTTATCATCGAAGGAAACGCCACCAGCGACCTGGCTGCGGTGCTCCAAAACAACGGCACCCTGGGCCTGCTTCCCCGAACCAACACGACCCTCAATGTCCCGAGCGACGTGGCCGGCCAAAACGGCGGCTACAACGTGGTCGCGGGGGATATCAACGGCGACGGCATCACCGACTTGGCGATGACCTTCGATGTCATCAATGACGATGCCGAGCCGGGTCCCGACCGCCTGCTGGCCTTCTTGGGCAACGGAGACGGCACCTTCAATCCCGAGCCCGCGGTCAACGTCTCGATCGGCGATGACGGTGACCTGCACGGCCTAGTCCTGGGGAATTTCGACGGCAACGGCTTTTTGGATTTTGCCCTCGGGAATGTCCCTGAAAACCCGACCGGTCCGAGTTTCGGAGAGATCGTGGTGGTGTTGTGCAGCCCCGGCACGCCGGCGAGCTGCACCACCCAGACCGTGACTCCCGCCAATACCGTCGTCTTCAACCTGGCCGCCGCCGATTTTGACAGCGATGGTCTGGATGACTTGGCGGTCGCCCAGTTGAGCTGCCCGGACGCCGGTTGCAGTCTCACTCAAATCAGCGGCACGGTGGGGGTTTACCTGAACCAGGGGGCCGGCTTCAATGACAGCCCCGACCAAAGCCTGCTCTTGGGCGCGACCGAAGCGCGGCAGCTGATCGTCCAGGTGGTGGCCAAGGATATCGACGGTTGCGGCGGACCCGACCTGGCCTACGCCGGGTTCCAGGTTCCCGAACCTAGCGCCCCTCCCACCCCGGCGCTCAAGCTGTCCGAAATGGCTAGTCAGGTGAAGTTTGGATTTATCGGTGCCGACTCGCAATTCGCCTCGGTCGCCTTCAACGCCAACGAGGCTCCGGTGGCGGACGCGGGCCAGGGAACCCTTACCCCGGGTGGCGTTTTGGTGGGTGGCGAGCCGACTTGCTCCGACCCCTCGGAGGACACCCAGGCGATCCGCTGGACGGTGATCTCGGGCACTGCCACCATCAGCGACCCGACCGCCGCCAATCCGCTGATCACCAATGCCAGCGCTGGGGCGGTCCTGCAGGTGACCTGTACGGACGCCTGCGGCCTCTCCGACACCGATACGGTGACGATCGTCGGACCGACCCTGCTCGAGGGTTCGGGCTTCAGCTGCAGCCTCGGCTTGGGAATGGCCTCGGCCCCCTCGGCCGCATGGCTGCTCGGCCTGGTGGGGATTTTCCCCGTCCTGGCCCTGCGCCGCCGTCGCAGCTAGCGTAAACTCTCGTCCTTGAAACCCGGATCCCGCTTGGGATCCGGGTTTTTTTTTACGGGATTTGCGGGAGCCCGGAGAAGGTCTGCAGCAGCGTCGTTCTGGCCTCCGGGATCAGGTGCAGCACGGTCCGCAGCACCGCCTCGCGGTGGAAGACAGTGGGCCGGGCCGCGAGGTTCTCGGGACGCACCCGGCTGCGCCGGAGCGCCAGGGCCAGGCCCAGGGAGGGGCTGAGCTCGGCGAGCTGGGTGATCAGGTGCAATTCGTCCTGGGCGGTCCTCGCCTCCGGGCCCTCCGCCTCGGTCGCGGGTCGCAGGCGCTCCAGAACCAGGGTGAGGGCGTTGGGGCGCAATTGCCCGTCCTCGGTCAGCAGGTCCTGCCAACGCTCGGCGCGGATGCCGAGATGCCGTGCGAAATATTCAAAGTGGTCCCGCCGAATCTCCGGCGCAACCTCGTAGGCGGGTTCGCCCCGGCGGCGCGGCACAAAGGGGGCGTAGCGCCGTGGGTGGCGTCCCGCCAGGTATTGGCGGCCCTGCTCCTCGATTCCGTCGCGCATGCTGCGGACGAACCACTCGCGGAAGCTGACCAGCTCGTCGATCTCTCCGTCGAAGCGCGCCAGGTCGGCGGGCGAGGGATTCGCGCCCAGCAGGATGGCGAGGCCGTCGCGGGCCGCGGCTCGCGCCACCGCGCCGGATTCGTGGACGATCAGGCGGCTGTCGTCGGGCCGGGGCACCAGCCAAGAGGGCCCGAACTCGCGGCCTTCCTCCGGCAGGAGCTCGCGCAGGTGCTCCGGCGGTCCCAGCTTCGCGACCGCGAAGATGCCGCGCGCCGCGGCCACCGTCATCGCCGGGCTGATCCCGCCCGCCCGCGCCATCAGGGCGCCGGCGCCGATGTAGCCGAAGGCGGTGAAGTTGTTCACCGGATTTTCATAAACCTGGTTGCCGCTGCCGTAGAAGGCGTCGGGCCGCACCCCGCGCAGCATCTGCGGGGAGATGCCCGGTTCGGGATTGGTCATCGCGCCGAAAAAGGGCCGGGGTCCCAGCGAGCGGACCAGGGCCTCCGTCCAGGCCAAGTCGTCGGTGAAGGTCTCTTTGACGCCGAGGTTGATGACGAAGTCGGCGCCGCGGGCGAAATCTTCCACGCGGGTGCCGGGCCGGATCCCCTCGCTCATGCGCAGCTTGTAGGGATCGCCCTCGATGCCGCGGCGGCCCTCGTAGAGCGGTCCCCGGCTGTCGGTGACCAGGATGTTTTCGGGCAGGACCCCGTGGTTGACCAGCTCGTCATAGACGCCCATCGCCCCCGCGCCGGCGCCGAAGATGATACCGCGTGCTCCGGAGAGGCGCTGTTCCGAATTCAGCCGTCCGGTCAGTTCCGCCCAAGACAGCATCGCCGCCGCGGTGATGACCCCCGTGCCCTGCTTGTCGTCCGACCAGATGGCCGTGTCGCCGCGCAACGATTCGAGGATCCCGAAGATGATCGGCAGATCCTTGCCTTGGGCGTCCTCGATATTGATGAAGCCGAAATTGGGCGCGATGGCGCGGACCGTCTCGGCGAAGCGCTCCGCCCGCCAAATGCGGGCCTGCTCGGCGCGCTGCGGCCCGTCCATCGCCTCGAGCGCCCGGAGCTGCTCGGCGGTGAAGTAGCTGCGCACGCAGAGCGGGGTGGCGGTGACTCCCGCGGTCCAGAGGAAATACTTCGCCTTGCCCTGCATGATGGCGTCGGCGGCCTCCGCGCGCAGGATATGGTCGGGCGAGGTGGAGGCCGAGCCCAGGCCCAGGATGGCGGTGCCCGGAGAGGCGACCAAGGCGCGCTCCCACTTGCCGGTGAGGGTATGGACGGCCGCGGGGTTCTCGCGGAGTCGCTCGACCAGGCCCGCGCCGTAGGGGGAGTATTCCAGGGGACCGTCGAGGGGCGCCACGAGAGAGTTGCGCAAATTCACGCCCAGCAGTTTCGCGCGGGTCTCGGCCCGGGCATAGCCGACCAATTTTTCGAAGGTGAGCGATTCGGTGAGCCCGTCGAAGTATTCCGTCTGCGGCAGGTGGTAGCGGGCTGCGCGCAGGTCGATGGCCGGCTCGGGTTGGGACTCGGGGGGGAGCGAATCTCCGGAGGGAGGCTGCTCCTTCGCCGCTGGGATCGCGGCGGTCTCTCCGCTTGCGGAACTGGTTCCGGAAACGCCGTTCCCTTCCTGGGAGTTCATGAACACCGGTTCCGCCCCTAGGGGGACCGAAGGCCCCTCCAGCGCGGGACGCAGCCCCGCGACTTCGCCCATCCCCATGGAGGCCAATAGACCGGAGGGCGGTGGCGGCAAGCCCGGCGCGGGCCGGGTGGCGGCCTCGGTGCGAAGGTCCAGCGCCTGTTCCCAGGCCGCCAGCCGTCCGCCCGTCGCTCCGTGCAACAGGCGTCCCGCCGCGTGGAATTGAATCCAGGTCGCGAGGGTGTCGGCGAGCGCGGTGCCGCCGGCGCGGCGCGGCCGGAAACCGGCCCACTCCTCGAGGCGCTGCCCGAGATAAATGCCGCCCAGCATCCCGGCCTGCGGAAGCGCCGCCCGCGTGAAGACCTCCAAGCCGCCGCTGCCCTGCGCCCAACGCCGTACCGCGAACTGGGAGAGCCCGCCCAAGGCGCGCAGGCCCAAGAGCATCGTGGCCCCGCCGGCCCATTCCCGGTACCAGGCGGAGGCGCTCCAATCCTGAGGGACGCCGAATCCGGCGCCGGCGAGTTTGGCCGTGCCGGTGAAGGCCAGGGTCTCGGCCAAGAATCCGGTGCCGTTCGCCACCGCGCGCAGGGCCCAGGCCTGGCGCAGGGAACCCGCGAGCCTGGCGGTCATCGCCAGGCGGGCGAAGCGGAAGGTGGCGCCCGCGACGCCCATCGCCAACAGCATTTCCGGGCGAGCGGCTTCTTGCGCCAAGCGGCGGGCCAGGAATTCCAAGCGGGGCGCGGCGGCGCCGACCCCTTGGATGGCGTCCCAGGCCGCTTGGGCGCGGCCGGCCACCGGGCCGCCCAGCGAGGCCAGGGCGGAGTAGATCAGTCCCGCCTCTTGGAGGCGGTCGGCCCTTTCGAGCCGGAGCCCCAGGTTGAGCAGGCCTTCTTGAAAGAGCAGCGGGTCGTTTGCCGCGGCGAGGGACTGTAGCTCCGAGAGGTGAACGCCCCAACGCCGGTTCAGGCGCGCGGCGTCGGAGGCGCTGAGCCGCGCGAGGGCATCCTGCAGTCGGACGGCCTCGCCATTGCGCAAGGCCGCGCTCAAGGCGTGGTTTTCGCCGTCGAAGTCGAGAGACTCGAGGAGCTGCGCGAGCATCAGGCTGTGTGGGGAAGGTGAGGCGGGCCGGGGCCCGCGAGTCCCCACTAGGCTGGGGGCCGGAAGGTGCAAAGACATGGATATCCTCCGCTCGAAAAATGTACGGAAAACCCGGTGGCGTTGAATCGGTCCCTCGCCTTAACCTTGGCGAGAAGAAAAAGCAACCCGGGGTCCCAATATGGAATCCCTCGGCTATTCGTGGTATCTCTTTGGCAACTTCGTGACTTCGTCCCCCCGATAACAGGCCGGGCTTGGGGTTGAAGCGCAAAGCGTTTTCTAAGGAAGCGAGGTCTTTCCGATGCGTCTTATTCCAGACAAATTGTTGGCGGGATTTTTATTTTCCACCCTGCTCTTGGGCGCCTGCGGCGGCGGCAACGCCCCCGGAGGCGGCGGCGGTGGCGGAGGCGGCGGCAACCAGGGCCTGAAGAACCTGAGCTTCGGCACGCCGACCACGCTGCCCGCCGGCACGGTGCCCAGCAAGGCGCAATCCTTGTTCGTCTCCGACTTCACCAACGACCAGAAATTGGATTTCGCGGTCATCAACGACGCGATCAGCGTCTTCGTCGGCAACGGGGACGGGACCTTCCAAGCCAAAAAAGACGCGACGAAAAATCCCGCCGCCACGACGCCGACGGCCCTGGCTGCGGGCGAATTCGACACCCTGCCCAATGTCGACTTGGTGACCTCGATGAACGGAAACCAAGTAGATATCTTCTTCGATCCGAACCAGGACGGACAATTCGCCGACAACGCCCCCTTCGCCGCGGGCACCGCGCCTGAAGGGGTCGCGGTGGCGGACTTCAACGGCGACGGCAAGCCGGACATCGCCACGGCGAATGGAGCGGAGGGATTTTTGACCGTCAAGCTCAACAACGGGGGAGTCACCTTCGCCGACCACAGCTTCAACTCCGGCGGCAAGCTCACCGGGCCCCGCAACCTGGTGGCCGCGGACTTCAACGGGGACAATAAGCCCGACGTCGCCATCGCCGATTTCGGCGGGGACCGCCTTGCGGTGTGGACCAACACGGGCGACGCCAATCCCGCCAATCTCTTTCCCGCGGCCAATCTCAACAACACCCTGGCCTTGCCCGCGGGCGCGGGGGTGCAGGGCGTGATGACGGCCGATTTCAACGGGGACAGCAAGCCCGACCTGGCCGCCGCCAATCCCAACGGCAAAAACGTCAGCGTCTTCCTCAACCAGGGCGGCGGCAATTTCACCGCGGGGCCGCTCCTGCCCGCCGGCGCCGACGCCTTCGCCGCGGCCGCGGCCGACTTCAACAAAGACGGCAAGTTGGACTTGGTGGTGGTGAACGCCTTCGGCGTCAACGGCACCGACGGCGATTTCTGCGTCTATCTCGGGAAGGGCGACGGCAGCTTCGAGGCGCCCAAGACCTTCACCGCCGGAGTCGATGCGGCGAGCCTGCCCAACCACCCGCGCTCCGTCGCGGTCGGCGATTTCAACGGGGACGGCAAGCCGGACTTGGTCGTTGCGAATTCGCCGGGGGATTCCGTCGCCGTGATCCTTAACACCTCGAATTGACCCTCACGCCCAGGGCCGGTCATTCAAAGTAGGCCTCGATTTTTCCCATCCGAATAGCCTCGAGCAGGGCCTGATGGTCCCGCTCGTTCTGGTCCGCGTAACTCTCGGCGAAATTCGCCAGTGCCTGGTCCATGGTGTCGCCCTTGCCCAGGTAGGCGCTGATCCCGGCGGCGTCGAAGGAAGACCGCGCGTGGGCTCGGGCCAAGGCCAGGCCGCAGAACTTGGCGTAACGTTGCAGCTCGCTGGGACGGTAAATCTCCACGCGCGGCTTCAGCTTCATGTCGCGCAGCTGCCGTATGTAGAAGTGCCGCCCATTCTTCACCTGGGTCCAGCCGAGGAAGATGTCGCTCGCCGATTGCATCAGGCGCTGGCCCATCACCACCCGTTGGCCGTGGCAGGGAAAGGGGCTCTTTTTGAGATAGCGCTCCAGCACCGAGGGCCGGGCCTCCTTGACCTGCAGGAACAGCGGGTCCTCATCCCCCGCCATCATCAGCAAGATGCCGCACCAGGTGCCGACGCTCCCCACTCCCACTACCTTCATCGCGATGTCCTGCATGGTGTAGCGGTCGAGCAGGAAGCGGCGCTCCGGGAGCAGGCTGAGGCGGTATTGCTTAAAGGCCTCCTGCACGACCGATTGGAATCCGGGATGCTCCTGGATACGCGGGTGGAAGATCAGCGGGGGGTTGTCGCGAATCCGGTGCCGTCCGCCCGAATATTTCGCCAGCAGGGGGTAATCGTCCTCGACCACGTCCCGGGATACGACCTTGGCGACGCGCCGCTTCAGGCGCAACTGGGATTCCCGGTCGTCGATCATCTCGGCCAAGGTTTGCACGTCGAGGCTGGAATACCACAGCTGGAGCACCCGCATTTCGGAGAATTCCCGGAGGCGCTTGCGATAGCTCCGCGCGCAGGCCAGCGCGATCTCGCGCGCTTGCGGCTTCGAGAAGGCGTTGTGCCGGGAGGCGATGACGAAACTGGCCACGAGCCGCTTCAGGTCCCACTCCCAGGGGCCGCGCAGGGTCTCGTCGAAATCGTTGATGGCGAAGATCATCCTCCGCTCGGGGGTGGCGAAGGCGCCGAAGTTGAGCAGGTGGCAATCGCCGCAGAGCTGGGCCTCGAAGCCGGTCGTCGGGGTCCTGGACAAATCCGCGGCCATGATCGCGGCCGCTCCCCGGAAAAAGGCGAAGGGCGACTGCGCCATGCGCCCGTAGCGGATCGGCAACAGGCGGTGGAGCCTGCCCTGGTTCGATGTCTCCAGGATTTGGGTGGGGTCGCGGCGGGGATGGGCCTTCCAAGGGCCGTGCCGCTCGCGGGGCAGCGTCTCGCGCCTTTTCTTGCCCTCCGCGACCTTCCGTTCGAGGGCCCGCGCATGGGAATGGGCGGTCTGCGCCATGGATCCTCCGGCCAGAATTGTCCCTCGGATCGCGGGGCGGGGAAAATATTATTTTTGGCAGGCGGTCGAAGAAAAAAACCGAGGCCCCCGGAGGGGCCCTCGGCCCGGGCTTCAGGCAAGGGGTCCTTCCGCCCAAAAAGAATTACTTTTTCATCGCAGCGGCGGATTTTACGGCGAGGTGATCGGCGGGTTTGACCGCCAGGCCCTGCGCGGAAATGGTCTTCAATTTCGTCGGTCCTTTGGCAGTCCCGGCCTCGAGGGTTCCCAGAGCCTGCTTGGCATAGAATCCCTCGCGGGTCTGGGAGGGCAGGGAACGCACCGGGAGCCCTCGGCTTTCCGGCCGATGAATTTTTTCGGCGGGGGCTCGGACGGTGTAGAGGCTGGGGTCGCCGCGAGTGACGAGGGAGGTTTCCATGGTTCTCAATCCTTTCTCTTTCTGATTCGAACTAGACCGCGATGCCGCCGAATTTGCCCTTCAGGAATCCCATCATGTCCGAGACGCCTTTCACCACGCTCGCGCTCAGCTCGCCACTGCCGGAGACGGGGGCCGCGGGTGCGGCGGCTTTGACTTTAGGGGCGGCAGGCTTCGGTGCGGGGGCGTGCTTTGCCTCAAGGACCTGCGTCTCTTTCTGGTGCTTGGCAACGAGGAGCTTGGTTTCCTTCTGGTGCTTGGCGTAGAGCTTCTGATTTTCTTCCACGAGGCCCTTATCGAAGGTCTTTTTCTCGGTTTCTTGCTTGGAGGCGAAGAGTTTCTTGTCCTCCGTTTGGGTCTTTTCGAAGGAGGCGATCTGGTCCTTGCTGGGTTTCTTGGCGAGGAACTTGTCCTTCACGGCCTTTTGGTGTCCCTCGAAGCCGGCCAGCTCCTTGCTTTGCTTCGCCGCGAATTCCTTCTTCTGGCCTTCCTGCTTGGCATAGAGGGCCTTCGACTCGCCGAGTTGCTGCTGTTTCAGCTTGGCGGTCTCGACTCCCTGCTGCTGTTTCAACTCGTCGGCCTCGCGCACCGTGCCCTTCGGCGCGGCCTCTTCCTTCTTGGCGGCGCAGAGCTTGCCCAGCTTGCCCGAATCGACCGCCGCGTCGCGCTCCATCAGGCGACCCGCCGGGAGGGTCTCTTTCGAGAGGCCGTTGGCGGCCTTGGCGAAACCCTCCATGCCCTTGAGCTGGTCCAAGAGCATCGTCACCATTCCTTGGGTATTCATCGCTTCGCGGGTTTGAACTTTCATTCGATCCTCCTAGAAAGTCCCGATTTATTCGGGCGACACGAAGAGATAAAGCAAGTCGAATGCCAAATACATCTAATTGAAATTATTAATTAATTTTAATAAATGCGCATTGTGGTTGCGCACAATTAGCCCATCTTGTGCAGACTGCCGACACGTTTTGAACCAAGGTGATCCCGGGCGCCTCGCCCTAGAAATCCGGGGTCGTCAGCGGCTTGGGGGCCGGGCCCTTGGGCAGCGGTTTAGGGCCCTTGGCGTAGAGCTCCGGATGGGCCCCCTTGTCGAGGCTCAGGAACTGGGCCTGGTTGAGCTTCACCCGCTTGCCCGCTCCCACCGCGAGGAATTCCTCTCGGCTCTTGTGTTTCCAGACATAGATCGGGGCCTTCTCCGTGGGATAGCCGGGGACCGGGACGGTGTAGTCGGCCGCCTCGGCGTCGCTCACGCCGGTATAGGTCGGCGTCGCGGAGACCGCGGGTGCTGCGGCGGGGGCCTCCTCCTTCTTGACGACCGGGGTTTCCACCTTGGCTGGGCTTGGCTCCGGGGCCGTCGGTTTGAGTGGGGTCTCCGGCTTGGCGGCAACCGGAGGCGCCGCGTCTCCGCCGAGGTCCTCCGTCGGCGGGACATGGCGGAACCAGAAGACCACGCCGTCCGCGGTCTTGATCGAACCCAGGCCGCCGCCGTGGGACTGGTATTCCGAGCTGGCCTTGGGAAATTTCACGGTCTTGCCGTCGGTGGTGTGGATGACGATGAAGCCGTCCTTCACCTCGCTCTGCGAATACAAGATCGGACGTTCCTTGCTCAATCCCGGGCTGACCGGTTGCTCGGTGACGATGATTCCCACAGGTTTGGGAACGGCCGGTGCCTTCGTCTCGACGGGCTTGGGTGCGGGAGTCACCGCCACTTTGGGCGCGGCCACGACCGCGGGTTTCGGCGGCGGGGCTGGGATGGGCTTCGCGGCGGGAGGCACGGGCGGCTTCGCAACGGGTTTAGACTTATCAGCCTTCGCCTGAGGCACGGCGGCTTTCACCGGTGGCTTGGCGACGGGTTTGGCGGGTGTCGCCGCGGCCTTGGGTTTCGCCGGAACCATCACCAGCACCGAGGCGCCGTACTGCCTGGGATATTTCTTCCCGAAGCCGGCATAACTGGCGGTGCTGTAATCGTAGGCCGGGGCGCGGTGCCGCGCCTTGGCGAGCTTTTCGTAGGCGGCCTTGGAATGCTCATAGCCCTTGCGATAGGCGCCGAGCGAACCCTCCTTGCTGAGATAGCGCTCCTTCGCCTTTTTCTCCGCCGCCTCCAATTTTGCGATCTGTGCCGGCTTGACGCCCTCTTTTTTAGCCTTGGCGGTGGCGGCCTGGGCCTTTTCATAGGCGCCGCGCGCGGCCTCGTATTCCTTGAGCGCCTTTTGGTAATCGGCTTTGGCCGCCTTGAGGCCCGCCTGCGCCGCCAGAATTTTTTTGTCGGGCGGGGCCTCCTCTTGGGGAGGCGTTGTTTGGTCTTGCAGCTTGCGCAGCTTCAGGCCCGCGACGAAGAAATCGGGCTTGCCCTTGGCGTCGAGCGCGACCTCGACCTCCTTGCCGGTGAGCTCGTCGCGCAGGGCAAGGACCATGGGAATTTTAGAAACCGTGGCGGCTGCTTTCATCAGGCGACCCCCTGCTTCGGTGCGGAGAGCGCGGAATGGTTCTTCGCCAGGGTCAGGCCGGTGGGGCCGCTCAGTTCCTCGCCCGCAGGCGCGATCCCCTTCGCGGGAACGGAGGGCTTGGCATACTTGGCCCCGACCTTTTCCATCTTTTGCTTGGCGCCTTGCGCGGCCAGCTTTTTTTGCTCGTAATTCTGTTTCGCGACCGCGGCCTTCGAGGTATAGAGCTTTGCCTCTTTCTCTTTGCCCAGGGAGCGAAAGCCCTTGGCGGTGTTTTCGAATTTTTCGTATTCCGCCTTGGCTTTCTCGGCCTCGCCCTCGGCCTTTTGGTAACGGACCTTTGCCGCTTCGTAATCAGCGCCCTGCTTTCCCGACTTGGCGACGCCGGGCTGGTCCGCCAAGAAACCGGGCCTCGCGAGCGGTTTGGGCTGCCATTTTCCGGCCTTGAGATGGCTCAGGCCGTAGCTGGGGCCCTGATAGCCGGCGGACTTCGCCTTGGGCTCCGATCCGGGCTTCAAAAACCCCGGCTTCACCTCGATGGTGGCGGGTGGGACGCGGGGACCAAAAAAGACCTTGCTGTATCCTTCTAATGACATCGTGTGCTCCTTGAGACCTCTTGAGTCTCAACTGGATATAAAGCAAAGCCAATGCCATAGTTAATTATTTGAAATTATTAATATTTATTGAAATATGCACAAATCGGTTGTTTGGAAATCGCACAAGCTGATCTGTGTCTAAGCACAAGTTGTACCGAGGAAAAAAAGAGCCCCGGGGGTAACCGGGGCTCGGATTGAGGAAGGGGTTGTAAAAAAACTTGGAGATTAAGCCTGCTTTTCCAGCGCCTGGCCGCCGGCCGCCGGATTCAGGATCTCGTGCATCTTCGCCAGGAAGGGGCAATCGGTCTGCGCGAGATAATCGAGCATCAGGCGGAATTCGCGGTGGCCCTGCTTCTGCATCAAGTGCCGCGCGGTGGCGAGCGAGATGCCCTTGTTGGCCTCGACGATCTGCTCGAGGGCGTTGACGAAGCCGTTGAGGCGGCTCAAATCCTCTTGGATCTGCTGGTCGGCGCTGAGGGGGCCCAGCTCGGGCAGCTTATCGGCCTCGATCTCGAGGGCCAAGACGCTCATGTAAAAATCGTAGTCCGCGATCTGGGAGCGCAGCTCGTGGATGCCTTCCATGGCCTCCAGGTAGATCGAGTACTTCTTCTGCTTGGCCTCGCGGCGCTCCTGCAGGTCGATCACTTCAGCGGTGCGGATGATTTGCGTCTCGTTTGGGAAGCCGGTCATGAATACCCCCTTTGGCCGCCTCGCCCGGAACCGCGGGGCGGCGATGCACAGTAGTAAAGCAAGGGGAGTGCCAAGAGTGTTTCATTGAAATTATTGATCTTTTTCTGAATATGGGTCGTCCGCTCAGTAGAAATTCTTCACATTGTGAGCATTCTCGACTCAAGCTTTGCCAGATTGTGACGGGAGGGGCACTGGGCTCGGCATCGCCGCATGGATATTCAATTCGTTGTTAATATTTGATTTTTTATTGAAGTCGGCATCCGCCTCGAGTCGAGGCGGATTCGCAACTTCCTTTCGCATCTGCCGAATGATTTTCATCGAAGTAACGTCGTATTAATTCCCACACATTGGCGGTCCAGGGGGGGCCGATGTCGCAGGAAGATCTTGCGTGGACTGCTATGCGCCTCGTGGTTGCTAACCAGAGTTTGGCCCCCTCACGACAGGCCTTGTGGGAGCGAATCCGTCCCCAAGTCACCGAAGGTCCGGCCCTGCGCGAGCTGGGCGATCTCTTCCAAGAAAAAGACCCCGAACTTTTCCAGCGCGCCCTGCTGACCTTTGCCATTCGGCAAGAACAGGCGGAACGTCTGCCCCTCGCCGCCGAACTCTACGCAGCCCTGGCCTCGAGCGCGGAGGCCCGAGGCGAGACGGCGCGTCGCGCCCGCGAGCGCCTCGAGGTCTTGCAAGGCGGCGGGCCCTTCGGCCTGCGTTACGAAACTATCGCCCGCCGCTTCTCCCGCGAGGCCTGCGATCCGGCCGCCTTGGCCGCAATGGGTTTTGCGGGCGTCGCGTCTCGGCTTGCGCGGGTGGGGGTGTTGAGCCGGCTCTTCGCCTCGCCGGCGGCCCATCCCTTGACGCGCGGGTTCGGGGCGCGGGCCCTGGCGGGCATGGCCGGCTTCGCCCTCGAGGTCCCCGTCTTCACGCTGAGTGCGCGCCTGGGCCATGCCGCCATGGGCCAGCGCCTCGATTGGAGCGATTCCGCCCTGCGTCGGGACCTGGCCTCCAGCTTCCTGTTCTTGGGCGGGCTGAAGCTCGGCGCCTCCGCGAGCGGGGGCCTGGCACGGGCCTGGGAGCTGCGCGGTCCCGCCGCGACCGCCCTGGTCCACGGCGGGGCCTGGGGCGGGATCCTGTTCGGGCAGGGATTGGAAGAATGGGCCGGCCTGCGGGAACCGCGCGGCCTCGAGGCTAGCTTGCTCGATTCCCTCCTCCTGCTGGGGCAATTCCACGTCGCGGCGAATCTCAGCAAGGGTCTCTTCGGGGGCCGCTTGCAGGCTTGGGAGGCGCGGCTCGACGCGGCGGCCGAGCGCCTGGGGCAGGGCGGGCCGACTCTATTTCCCCCTCGAGAGCTGTCTCTGGCTGCGGGGCCCGCGATCCCACGCCCGCCCCTCGTCGATTCGCCGGCTGCGGAGGTCTTGTTCGCGATGGGCCGCGACGAAGGGGGAGCCTCGGGCCGGAGGCCGCGCGGGAATCCCCTAGCCGCCACCGTTGCCGCCTTGCGCGGCTTGAGAGTCCTGCCGCGCCATCATGTCCCCTATGAAGAAGTTACCTTCCTGTTGCGTCTGGCCAAAAAATTGGAAACCGCCGACCTCAAGGAGAACGCCTACCTCGTCTTGGAAAAGGCCCGGGAGCTGGCAAAAAAGCTCGAGTACCCCAACCATGCGGCGGAGGCCTTGGGTCAAGTCGGTGAGGCGATGGCCGGGCTGGGGCGGCAGGAGGTCGCGCGCTCCGTTTTTTCCGAGGCGAGGGGGAAGATCGCCCAGTCCGACCGCGGCTTCGAGCCCCACCTGATGGGGTCCTTGTGGAGGCGGCAGAAGCGGGCGGGGGACCTCGATGCTCCGGATACCCTGCGTGGCGCGCTCCAGGCCGCCGCTCGGGAGGGCTCGGCGAACCATCCCTGGAACTCCGAGACCCTGGCGTTGCACGTGATCGCGGAGGGGAGCCTCAGCCGGGCGCGGGATTTGATCGACGAGCTGCCGAAGGGGTACCGGGCCTTCGCCCTCAGCGATCTCGCCAGCCAATGGGCCAAGGCGGGTCCCGAGCACCAGACGGTGGCGCGGGCGATTTTCCTGGAGGCCCGGGCCGAGATCGATCGCGGGGCCTCGGTGCGCGAGCGGAATTATCCCGCCTACGCGCTGGCGCGCTTGGCCAAGCAGATGTTGGAGGCGGGCGAGGACTTCCGCGAGGATGCCTATGAAGTGACCCTCGAGCTGCGCCGCTATATCGACCAGCACATTTCCGATCCGGTCAACCTCGCCCATCAACAGGTGGAGCTGATCAAGCTGACGGCGAAGGCCCGGCATTTCCGCGAGGCCCTCTCCCTGCTGCGCATGGAGAGCCGCGATCCCGCCCTGCGCTCGGAGGCCCTGGGGACCATCCTGATGGAAATGGGCCGCGCGGGCCGCATCGCCGAGGCCGAATTGCTCCTCCGCTCCGAGCGGATGCAGGCCAGCGAAAGGTTTATGGTCTTGGTCGGGCTCGCCTCCCTGCTCCGGCAGGAGCGCGGCGAATGGAGCGCGACGGCCCGGGGCCTACTGCGGGAGGCGCGCGAGTTGATCCTCCTCCACGAATTTCCCCGGGGCTTGCCGAGCCGGGACCAGGGGTTGATTCGCCTGGCCGGCTTGTTCGTGGAGGCCGGCGACCGCGCGGCCGGGGAGGCCCTCTACGAGGAGGCGCGCCAGGCCATCGAGACGGACATCATGATCGTTGCCGAGGCCCGGCCGGGGCGCATCGCCGAACTGGCCCTGGAGCGAGCCGCGCGCCTGGCCTTCGCCAAGGTCCCGAAAGACCATCCAGCCGCCGTCGAAGATATTCGGCGCGCGGCCTTGCAGGGTGAGGTCGAACGAGTCGCGCGGCGCGCGACCTTGCTGGGATTTTCCCAAGCGGGTTTCGCCTGGGCCCTGGAGCATCTCTCCGATCTGCCGGAATCCTACCGCCTGTGGGCGCGCGTCCATCTTTACGAGGGCGCCAGCCTCCTGCCGCGCGATGCGACGGGGCGGGCCTCGCTGGCGAGGGGGGTCGCGGAGATCCTGCGCATGAACTACACGAGCGAATCCCCGCTCGCCGCGCGGGTCCACCGCCGGGCGGCGCAGCTTCTCCAAAGCCTGGATTCCGGGGCCTGGCTGCGGGTCGCGCACGACAGGCTGCGCGAGGTCCTGGGGCTCCAGGCGACCGGGATCCAGGCCTTCGTCTGGGGCCTGGACGGGGACAAGATCAGCTTTCCCGTGGAGGATGAGATCCTCTATCAGACGCTCTTCTACCTGGCCAACAGCCGCCACGCCCCCAGCCAAGATTTGGTGCGGGACCTGAGCCGGCTTTCCAACTTTCCCGAGGCTTGGCGGCCTGTCTTGGAGCGGGCGCTGCGCTCGGCCCAGCCCTTGGTCCGGCCCGAGACCGGCAAAGCTCTCAACTGAACTCGCTTTCCAAAAAAAAAGACCCCGGTCAGGGGGGACCGGGGTCAGAGGTTCTTCCTGTTACGGAAGGGGCTCGAAATTTTTGGGGAGGAGGCCGGCCTTCTGCTCGGCCCCCTCCGCCAGATCCGGTGTGCCGCCGGGTCGAAGCTTATTTAAAATTTCCAGGCACCGTGCACTCGACGCTGATATTGCCCACCGCGTCTTTCTTGACCTCGCATTCCGGCTCGGCCTTGGCCGGGGCGCTGGGGCTCGGTGTCTCGACGAAGTAGTGGGAGAGTCCTTCGCCCAGCAATTCGGAGAATTCGCGCGCGAAAGACTGAAGCGAAAAGATGCGCTGCGAAATCTCGTGTTGAAGTTCTTCGGAAGTGGCCTGCGAAGCATTCGGCGGGCCTTGCCAGAGACCGATCAGTCGCGAGATGCAGGCCTTGCTCACCGGCTCCAGGCAGACCAGGCCGGTCAAAAACTTGTCTTGCGCCTGGTAGGATTCCTGCTGCTCCAGCTCTTGAAGCACCGAGCCGAGCTTGGGATCCCGCTGGAGGAAGATCTCCAATTGCTCCTTGGAAACCGAGGGCAGCTGGGTCGGGGTGGTCTTGACTGGAATGGATTCGCTCATGTTTTTTTCCTCTTGCCCTGCTTGGGCCTTGGCAGACGCTTTTACTAAAAGCAATCGGTGTGCCACATTTAAATAATTGAAATTATTAATTATTTAATTATTAAGGAATTTCGAGCCTGAGAAAAATAGCACAACTTGCGCTGATTATTTTTACAAGTTGTTTAGAGAATCGCTGGGCGCAGGAACAGTCTGTGCTAGAATAATCGCTGGTGGTTCTAGCCTCGCCCAGCCTGTCCGTTCCCAAGATCCTCCGTCGTCTCGGCGCCGGCGGGATGGGGGAGGTCTTTCTGGCCGAGGGGGCGGGCGGCGAGCGGGTCGCGCTAAAACTCCTCACCCAGGTCCAGCCCGAACAGGTCGCGAGCTTCGAGACAGAGGCCCAGCTCCTGGTCAAGTTGCGGCACCCCGCGATCGCCGGCATCCACGGTTACGCCGCGGATAGCGCCGCGATTTTTGGCGAAGACCGCGGCCCCTGTTTTTGGATGGAATACGTCGAGGGTCGCGGCCTCTTGGAGGCCGCACCCGACGCCGGACCGGCGCAGGTCTTCGCCTGGATGCAGGCGGCCCTCGAGGCCTTGCGGACCCTGCACGCGCAAGGCATCTCGCACGGCGATATCTCGCCGCACAACGTCTTGATCAACTCGACCGGGCAATTGAAGCTCTTGGATTTCGGCCTGGCCGGGGGCTTCGGCAAGGGGAAGCCGCTCGCCGCAGCCACCCTCCCGTACGTGGCGCCGGAGCGCCTGCAGGGCAAGAACCTCCCGGCCAGCGATCTCTTTTCGCTCGGGACCCTGTTTTACGAGGCCTTGGCCGGCAGGCACCCCCGCGCCGCCTGTCGCAGCTTGCAAGAGATGCTGCGGGCCCCGGCGGCGCCGCTGCTGGAGGCCGTCCCCGGTCTGGAGCCGGAATGCGCCGTGCCCGCGCGAGTGGTCGACCGGATGATTCGCATCGACCTGAAGGAACGCTTCGCCAATGCGGAGGAGGTCCTGGCGGCCCTGCGCGCCGCGGAGCCAGGCGCGAGCGGGCAAGCGGTGGCGGAATACCACTCCGCGAGGATGTTCGGGGCCGAGGGCGCCTTCGCCGCCTTGGACCGCGCCTTGGACGCGGCGCCGCGGGCCGCGGCCCTGCTGTGGCTGCGCGGGATGGGCGGGGTCGGCAAATCGCGTTTCCTGCAAGAGGCGGCGATCCGCTGCGCGGTGCGCGGCTTCACTGCGCGCGAGGTCCCGCCCGAGCGTTTCGCCGCGGCCCTGCAGGAGCTCCACGGCGTCCAAGCGCCCGCCGCGGTATTCTTCCGTCATTTGGAGCGGGTCCCGTCCGGTTCCCTGGCGGCCCTGCTGCGCTTGAAGCGGGAAGGGATCCCGCCCGGACTCTTGCTCGCCTTCGAGTGGAACGACGATCTTCTAGGCGAGGAGGGCAGGCGATTCCTCGCCGCCTTGCCGCAGCGGCTCGGCGGCGAAGAGGTGGCGCTGAGGAACCTCGACGCATCCGCGGTGCGTGCCTTGGTCCGCGAGGCCCTGGGCGAGACGGCCGAACGCGAACTGGCGGACGAGCTGTTCCGGCAGAGCTCGGGCAATCCACGGATCCTGCTCGAGTTCCTGCGGCTCCTCCGCGAGCGGCGGGCGGATGCGCGGCGGCACTTCACGCGGGATTGGCAAGAGGAGCTGGCCGGCCTTCATTCCTTCGAGGATATCCTCGCCGAACGCCTCGCCGGTTTGGAGCCCGCGGAGCGGGGGATTCTCCTCATGCTGGCCACGGCCCACCAACCGGTCGCGTTCGCCGACCTCGCGAGGGCGATGGGGGAACCCGGCGAGCTCGGGGGCCGCCTCCAGGGTTTATGCGACCGGGAGTTCTTGCGCCGCGAGCCAAGCGGGGGAAATTATGGCCTGGCGCTGCCGGCCATGGAGTCGGCGCTGTTGGCCCGCATCCCCGCCGCGGAGCTCCGCGAGTCCCATGCGCGCTGGTTGCGCAGCCTGCCCGAGGTCGAGGAGTTCGCCCCGCGGCGCCTCTGGCACGCCTTGGCCCTGCAAGACGCCGAGGTGATCGTCCGCTTGGCCTTGCCGGTGGTGGAAGCGCTGGCGAAGGCGGGGCGGGCCGAGGCGGCCCTGGATATCGCCGAACGTTCGCGTCCCTTCCTGAAAGATCCGGTGCAGCTCTCCCGCCTGCTGCGCGCCAAGGCCAACCTGCTCACTTCCCTGAACCGTTACGCCGAGGCCATGGAGGCCGCCGAGGAGGTCTTTCGCTTGGCGGCGCCCGACGAACCCGGGCAGTTGAAGGCCGTGAAATATTGGACGGTGACGGGGATCGCTTGCTTGAATTTGGGCAGGGCCGAGGAGGCTGCGGATCGCTTCCGTCAATGCCTGGAGGCGGCGGGCGACTCCCAGGATCGGGAGGTCCAGCAATACCGCGTGCGCGCCCATGCCCTGTTGGGAAATTTCGAGATGGAGGCCGGACGCTCCGCGGAGGCGAGGCGGCAATTCGAGACGGGCCTCGCGCTGCCCGCCGCGCAGGGCAGGCGGCGCGCCGAGCTCTGCCGCAACTTGGCCGCCCTCTTGGTGGAAAATTCGGAGCGGGAGCGCGCCTGGGGCCTGTTGGAGGAGGCGAAGGCGCTGTATCGCGAGGCGAGGTTCTTCGCGGGGGAATACGCGACCTGGCTGCAGGAGGGAAATCTCGCCCTGCAGCTGCAAGACCCCGTCCAGGCCGAGACCGCCTACCGGGAGGCGGAGCGCCTCGCCGAGGCCCGGAAAGACGACCTGTTCCTGGCGCGAGTCTGGAACAACCGCGCCATCCTCGAGCGCCGCCGCGGCGATTTGGCGGCCGCCTTGGAGAGTTTCACCCGCGCCTACGAGGTGTTGCAGGCCTTCGGAAATCCGGAGGACTTGGCGGAGCACCTGAGCCAATTTTCCCGGGCGGAATTCGCGCTGGGCCGGCTCCCCCGCGCCGAGGCCCTGCTGGCGGAGCTTCGCGCCTTGCTGCCGCGCTCGTGTTCCGCGGGGAAACTCCTCCCCGAGGCCGAGGCCTATGGACGCTGGATCCGCTCCGGTGAGCCGCTGCCCGGGGAGAAGAGCGACTGGGACGTGGAGGCCGACTTGCAGCGGCTGGAGCGCGAGGCCCGCGAGGTGGAGGCCATCCGGGCCCGGCTGCGGGGACTCCACGAAAGGTTGCCCGTCGCCTTGCAGGTGAGTTTCGTCGACCGTTACGATTGGCGGCGTTGGATCGAGAACAAACCCGTCGCCGTTCCCCCAGCTCCCAAGAAAGGAAAGCACGATATGCAGATCCTCGAAAGCCTGGCCACGATCAGCCGCGAACTCCTCCTGGAGGACGACATGGACCGCGTCTTGAAGCATTTGATGGACGCGGCGATGCGCCTCTCCGGCGCCGAAAACGGTTTCCTCGTCCTGCGCAGCGAGGACAGCGAAGGGCCGATCCCCGGCTTCAGCGTCGTGGTGGCGCGCAACGTCGGCAAGGAGGCGCTGGAGTCCAAGGAGTTCGCCTTCAGCCTGTCCGCGATTCGCCAGGCGATGGAGAGCGGGCAGCCGGTGGTGACCGACAACGCCCTGCAGGACCCGCGTTTCAGCCAGGCGAAGAGCGTCCAGCTCCACGAGTTGAAATCGATCCTCGCCCTCCCGATCAACGGCCGGCGCGGGGTGCTGGGGGTGTTCTACCTCGATCACCGCTTCGAGATGGGCCTGTTCGGGGACGAGCAGTTGGCCTCGCTCCGCGCCTTCGCCGACCAGGCCGCGCTGGCCCTGCAGAAGGCCCAGATGATCGAGGAGTTGAAGAAGGCCAACGCCCACCTGACCGACCAGGTCGAGGAGCAGAGCGACCAGCTGCACCGCATGCAGATGGAGCTGGCCGAAAGCCGGCTCAAGCTGAAGTATGAGTACAGCGAGATCGTGGGCCGCTCCCCAAAGATGGTCGAGGTGCTCTCGCTGGTCGACAAGATCACCGACTCGAAGATCTCGGTGTGGATCTTCGGGGAGTCGGGGACCGGCAAGGAATCGATCGCGCGGGCCCTGCACTTCAACAGCGGCCGCGCCAAGCAGCCCTTCGTCGCGGAGAACTGCAGCGCCCTGCCCGAGACCCTGATGGAATCCGAGCTGTTCGGCCACAAGCGGGGCGCCTTCACCCACGCCGACAAGGACAAGAAGGGCATCTTGGAGTACGCCCACCGCGGGACGATCTTCTTGGACGAGATTGCGGACCTGAGCCTCAACCTCCAGGCCAAGCTGCTGCGCTTCCTGCAGGAGGGCGAGATCCGGCCGCTCGGTTCCAACGACGTGATCAAGGTCGACGTCCGGGTCGTCTCGGCCAGCAACAAGGACCTGCAGGAGCTGGTGGAGCAGGGGAAGTTCCGCGAGGATTTGTATTTTCGCTTGAATGGGGTGACGATCACCCTGCCGCCGCTGCGCGAGCGGATGGAAGACCTGCCGCTGCTCGTGGATCACTTTTTGAAGAAGATCGCCGCGAACGAGGGTAGGGAGCCCTGCCGGGTCAGCATGGAGGTCCTGCGGCAGTTCATGAACTACCCCTGGCCGGGCAACATCCGCGAGTTGCAGAACACCCTCGAGACCGCGGCCCTCTTCGCCGAGAACGGGGCGATCGGCCTGAAGGCCTTGGCCTTCAAGCCGATCCTGCTCGGGAAGAAGAAGGCGATGAAAAATCTGCTGATGAAGACGGTGGCCAAGGAGGCGATGGATCCGGAGCTGGAGAAGATCCTGCTCGCGATCCGGGACAACGGCTACCACAAGGGCAACGCCGCCAAGGCGATGGGGATCTCGCGGCGCAACCTCTACACCAAGTTGGAAAAATTCAATGTGCCGGTGGAACTGAAGGAGCTGAAGGCCTATATCGACGAAAAGTTCGTCTAGCCGCCGAGCGCCGCCTTCCAAATTCGCAAGGCTTCCTCGCTAAGAAAGCCGTAAGGAAACTCGTTCAGCGGAGTATTTTTGAGGTAATCCCGGTGAGCTGGATTTGCTATGAAACCCTGGTAAAACGATTCCCGCACCCGTTCGATCGCTCCCCGCTTTTCGGCGTCTGAGACCATGAGGTATTCGCACTTTTTTTCGTAGTTGCGGAGCAGCTCCTGGAAGGCCTCGAAGGCCATGGGTTCTCCCGAGGCGAGCAGCTCGCCCAGGGCATAAGCCCTTTGATCGAAGGCATGGCCTTCTTTGGCGAGGATATAGATGTCTTCGAGTTCCTCTTTGATGAGCGCCAGGGCCGCGGCGTTCATGCCGTTGCGCTCCCCGATCTTCTCCAGCCTAGAGACTCCTTCAATGAAGTCGTAGCCGTGGTTTTCGTCGGTGCGGGCGAGCTTTGCCAGGCCAAGTGTCGATAGGTATTCCCACCTCCAGGCTTCATCGTCGCCGAAGTGCAATCCCAATTTTAATAAATTATTTTCTTGGAAATCCTGAGTCAAGGAAAGCCTGTGCAATCCCGCCGGGTGCGCGGCCAATTGGCCGAGCAGGAGCATGTTGATGGTGAGGGAATAAGGCTGGTTCCAAAGGTTTCCTTGGAGGTTCGCGAACCGCGTCAGCGAAGATCCGAAACCTTGGAAGGCCTTGGAGAGACAGAACTCTTTGGCGGAGACCTTGAATTCAGATTTTTCGATCACCGTCCGTCCCGAGGCGGTGGCGCCGGTCGAGCTCATCTGCACTTGGACCGGCTCTTCGGGATCCACCCACCCATTGTGGTTTTCGTCGTGGAACTGTTGGATTTGGAATGTGTCTTGGGTCACGGGCCCTGGAATTTTATTCATGGAGATTCTCCAAATTTTTCGATCCGGGAAAATTTTGGTTGTGGTTCGGCTGTATCCGTCCTTTTGGAGCTGTCTATTGACCGGCCGCGTCCTTCACGATCAGGATAAATACCCCATCCTGATTGAAGCGGAGGGTCAAGCCCTTGGGCAACCAGGTGAAAGGTCCTATTTCAGCATCCCGCTGCAGGGTGATATCGGTGAACTTCCGGCCGCCGATGTCGAAATCTTTGCGGAAATGGCCCTTGGCGAAGTCGGCCAATTGGGTCGGGTTCAGGCGGATCTCTTGAGGCAGGCGCGTCGCATCGACTTTGTCGGGCCAGAGCTCGACGACGGCTTCTTTCATCACCGCGCGAATTTTGGGCTTATGAAAAAGATGGTAGTGGAGATGCATGGCCAGCACCAGGCCATTGACCCCCACGATTGCTGCTTTCACTTCCGTGGGAAGCTCGGCGAAACCGTTCCAGGCATTTTTCAACGCCGCTAAGGGGCCTGCGCCCTCGGTGAGGCCCACCAGCGAGGCTCCAAGGGCACCGAGTCCGATGGAATGGAGTGCGCCTCCATTTCCGTCCTCCGTCTCCCAATGGGCTAAGACGTCGGCGACCGTGGCTCGTACCGCCTCATGCGGATCGTGCAAGAGGGTGCGGATCTTTTCCAGCACGGCTGAACGTTCCGCAGGATCGAGATACAGCACGAGCTCTCCCAAGGACTTGACTGCATTGGCGCGGACCAGCCAAGCATGATCGCGGAGCAATGCTTCGATTTTCGTTACCCGAGGCGGGCGGTCCTTCCGGTCGAGGTGAGGGATGAGATTCTTCAGGCCTGAGGTGATTTCGGCCCTGACCTCCGGATCTTCATCCTTCAGGCCAGCTTCAACCCGCGAGAGGAGTATTTTTTGGTCAAGGTAGCTGAGATAAGAAAAAAGATTGGGCAGGGACACGAGGGCATGAACCGTGCTCCAAATATCCGCCGACCGAAGCCGTTCCCAGGCCTTCACGACGAGCGGGAGGCGTTTTTCCGGAGAAATGCTGGGCAAGGCCTCTTGTAGTTTCATCCAGGATTGCGCGGTGTCCTCATGGCCCCAGCTTTGGAGGATTTGCTGGTCGAGATCCAGCGGAGTGCCTTTCAAAGCAGCCTCGATAAGTTTGGTGAGATTTTCCTCAGCGCTATGCTGCAACAGGAGGAAATTCCCCGCCTTGTCGAAGTGAAACACACTGTCGTCGGGGATTCGGATGCCGTGAAAGTCGAATTCTCGGCTGGTGGTGACCCAAATCCCGAGCCCGCCTTTCGTGAAGTGGGCGACGCTTCCCTTTGGGAAGTGAAAGCCGGGGATCTCGATTTCGCCGGCGGCTTTGAAGGGAAATTGCGTCCGCTTTGGTTGGGCCGGCAAGTCCTGGACCAACTTGATTTTCGAGACGAGGTCCTCCGGTCGCTCGGAAATCTCGGGCATCGGTTTGCCGGCCGGGGCCAGGGGATCCGAATGCTGGTTATGTGTTTCTGGATAGAGCCCGGACCCGATTTTTCTCAGGTAAGGCTCGGCAGCTTTCCCCCCTAGGCCTCCAGGCCCAGGAAAGGCTTCTCCTGCCCTGACCAGCCGATCCATAATCAGCTCCGGCGTCAGGGTGCGGATCCAGGCATCTCCCTCCTCAAGGTAAGGTTGCAGGGCTTCCAAGCGTCGGACGGGGCCTGCGCTGGGAGGGAGTACCTGGAATTCTGGGGCGAAAAATACCTGCAGCTCTTCCGCTTCCCGGAGAGAGGCCAACAATTTCCTGTCCCAGGGCAAATTGAATTTTCTTTTCCCCGTTAAACCTAGGGCAAAGGCTTTCAATTCCGTTAAGGATTCTTGTGGATTCTTATACCGAAACCAGGCTTCGGCAAGTTCCGCCGGATCTTCCGCGTGTAAAGCCTGAGCCGCCCCGCTCATCCGGTAGATCCCTATTTCATGGGTGTATCCTTGTGCTGCGGCACGTTCGCCGAGGAATCTCGCGAAGGTTTTCAGGTCACCCCAATTCCCTCGATGGAAATTTTGAAAATCCATGATCTCCGCGGACCGTTCGCGGCAGACTGACTCGATTTTTTCCAATATTTCTGTTCGGCGTCCCTCTGGCAAAAGCGGCAAAAGCCCCTGGAAGAGAAATAGCGTTCTCATCATCAGCTCCGGCCGATATCGCAGACCAGGCAAAGCCGTCTTCGCTATGGTCGAAATGCCTTCCGCATCGAGATGACGGAATGATTTTTGTAATATCGGCATCAACAAGGCCGGGTGGCTGACATATTTTTCGCAGAGCAGCCCCCAAACAGCGAGCAGGATCTTCGTGCGATCCTTAGGAGCCAGGCGCGGGAGGGCCGCCTCTAGAAACCCCACCGACTCGACCGCCAGCGACAAATTTTGGTTCGGTCCATACTTTCCCGCTTCGAGCAGATATTTCTCCGCCTGGCTCGCTTGCCTCCCTAAGGCGACAGGATCGGTCGAATCGATTTCTCGCCGATATCTTTGCAATTCCAGCAGAGGCGTTTCCGTAACGGAACCGCGCGCCCTTAGCTTTGCGATTCCCCAGGCCAAAAGCGATCCCACGGCTGCCGCACCCAATCCGACCAGGGTGAGATCCGCAACGGCCCTAGGCTTCGCGGCATCGGTCGCCCCGACAAGCGCCGCCCCCAGGCTGAAGCTCATCGCCGGCTTCGCGTAGGGGTTGAAAGGGGATTCGGGAGCGCTCTCAGGAGGAGTCAACCGTGCAGCTGCGACCTCAACTCGAGCCTTGGCTTCGAGTTTTTGAAAATAACCATCGGTGAGCGCCTGGAAGCCAATACCGGCAAGGTGAAATCCGGCCATCTTCAAGGCATGTACCAAAGCCGTCTTGGCGGTAAGATCCCCGCCTTGGACGAGATCCGCGCCGATCGAGATCGCCGTCGGCGTCGCGATCGCTCCCAGTTGATGGATCGCCTGCTTGCCGACCGTCGACTGGCCAAAGGCCTGGGCGGTTTGGATGCTGGCCACGTCCACCGCTAGCATCTCCGAGACCGAGTGCCACAGCCTGCCGCCCCCGTGGAAGATCGCCATCGTCAGCATGTTGTGGCCGAGATTCTTCAGGCTCAGGGTTTCGCCCGACATCTTCAGCATCACCGCGCCTTCCGCGGTCACCCGCGTCCCCCACAGCGCGGCCTCGATCCCAAACTCCGCGGCGCTACCTTCCGAGGTAGCGGCCAACAAGGCCCGAATGGCCCGGCTGCCGCGAAGCCCCGCGCTGACCAGGCTCCCAACCCCCACCGTCGCCATCGCGATCGCGGCCTCTTGGAGGACTTGCGCGGGCAGGGCGTTCCACTCCTGGTCGGAGATCGTAGTCGACCAGTCGCAAGGGTTCAGCATGTTCTCATAGCTTTCCCAAGCCTCTTTCGCGAGGGGGTCTTGTGCAAAGATCCATCCCGACTTCTTCCAGCCGTCGATCTTCTGAAAGGCCAGCTTGCGGATCTCCTGCTCGATCCCCCGGTTGCAAGTCTCGGCGACCATCACCTGGAATTGTTGTTCGGTGGGCCAAGCACTGGGATAGGTTTTGGCAAACTGCTCCGGGTGCCTTTTCTTCTCCCGCTCCAGCTGGGCTATCAGCTGCTTCTCCAAGGCGGGTCGCTTGCTATCCGCCAGGGACTTGATACGACGGAGTTGTTCCGGTGGGATCGCCGCCAGGGCCTGTTGCAGCTCCGTTTGGAAGAGTGACTCCAAGATCTCCCCGGCCAGCTGCGGGGCGTTCTCCGCCCGCAGGCGCTTGGCGGAGGCGAGGAGGAATTCGCGGCCTCCGGGATTCTGGAGTTTCTCCAGCCCCGCCTGGGTCTCCATTCCTAAAAGCAAGGCGAAAATCTCGTCCTTTTTGGCGTTCGGGGTCGAGGCTGTCTTCCCCAGGCTCTTGTCCTGGAGGTAATCCCTTCCCTCCACCAGGGTGGAGGTATCGAGGATCCCCTTCTGCAAGAGAATTTCACGGCCCTGAGGGCTGGGCATGAGGTGATAGGTCTTTCCGTCCGCGGTCTTGAGATAACCGCCCGCCTTGCCGAAATGCAGCTTGCAGTTCGCCGGATAACCTTGAGACGGTACCTCCAGGGTACCGCCTTCGATCCGGACCTCGGAGACCCCCGGCTGATCCAAGACGAGGGAGAAACCCTGGGCCACCCGGGGAGCTTTTTCCGAATCGAGATACATCGCCCCCGCGGGGGTCAAACTCAAGGCCGCCTCGAGGGTATCGGCCTGGCCCGCTTGCAGGATCTCCTGGAGCCTCCCCAATAGTTGGGCTGTGGATGCTTGTTCCGGGTGGGGAAGACTTGCGTTTTGCAGGCTCAGCTTGGCGATCGCCCCGAGGGCGTAGCCGCGCAGGCAGAGGCGCGTCTCCGCGCGAAAGCGAATCGTTTCGGGATCCTTGGTATCGGCGGCCTTGGCGACAAAGTCCCGCAACAGCAATTGGGCCTCGGCATGCCGCCCCTGAATTAAAGCCAGGTGGGCCTGGTGGAACAGCTTCTTACCGGCGTCCGTCTCCCCTTCGGCGAGGGCTTGGTGGGCAAAGACCCGCAGGGAAAACAGCTCGGCGTTTTTGGGATCGTTCTGCAGCGCGGTATCGAGGTAGGTGTAGACCTTGCGATAGACCTCGAGGGCGCGCTCGGCCTTGCCCAGGCTCAAATATATCTCGGCGCGCAGCAAGTTCCCCTTTGCCAACAGGACCGAATAGTTTTGGGAGCTCTTATCGAGGTGAAGCGCGGACTTCTCGTCCAGGAAAAACTCTTGATTGAGCTTTTTCAAGGCCGATTCCGCCTCGGCGAATCGATTCGCTTGGACCAGCTTCGCAATTTGGCCGAGTTGCCCCCGCAGCTCGCGTTCCAACTTCAGGACGTCTTTGCCCTCAACCGGCTTCGAGGCCTTAAATTTATGAATGATGCTCGTCAGCGCCAGACCGGTCGGCGTCGCCTGGATCAGCGTCAAACCGGCGCGGATCAATTTGCTAGAATCCAATAGGGGGCCACTCGCGGAAAAGGGATCCTCCGGCAAACCGTAGGGCAATTTTTCCTTAGGCACTTGGGAGTCCTGAAGCAGGAGACTCCTCAAGTCAAAAGTCGGGCCGGATTTTTGAACTTCTGGCATTTAGCCTCCCTAACCAGGGGGACCAAAAGCAAAGCTGATGCCAACGGAAGGTTGAAAAAAAGTCGGTTGTTATGTTTGTTCAATTTTCGGGCAAAGCCCCACTGCCCTTTCAAACCTGCACAAGCTGTGACTGGAATTCGCACAAGCTGTTTCGCGGGGTCTCATCGCGACAGCGGAGCGGGAAATTACAAACGGAGCAAAAGAAATTACTTAACTGTTCGATTTCTTAACCGTTCGATTAACCGTCGTTCGACCGTCTTCTTTGGAATATTCGAATGCTGGAGCCGGGGATCAAGAGATGCGGCGCCGTCTCAAGAGCCAAAGCCCGCTACCGAAGGGCATAAACATCCAAATCCACCCGCTGCCAGGCGCCGGGCTGCGTGAGTCGAGAGCGCAAAAATTTCCGCCTTGCAGAGACGGTGAGGATCCTGTCGGCACGACCTCTTTCTCGGGCGGCTCGGTTCGCGCATCGTCTGCAGGCCGGGGATTGGCAGGAGGAGGGATTGGATTTTCCTTTGGGCACAGTTCGACCTTACATTGGGTCTTGGTGGCGATCTTGGCGAGGCAATCGCAAGGCGGTAGGGTCGTCGTTTTGACGGGCTTCTCAAAGCGGGTGACATCCAAGACCTCGATGAGGTCGTAGCTTTCGTTAATCCGACGAAAGACAGTCCGCTGGGTATTGAAATTTCCGTCATCCCTTGCGCTGATCGCGGGTACCAGATTCGCCGCCTCCGGATCGACCTCGGTGCAGGCCCTTACATAGAGATAATCCTTTGCCCCGTCAGGATCGGGACAAGCGATGCGTTTGCACTCGATGGCCGCGATAATCTCCTCAAAGCGGGGCGAGGCGCAAAGATCGGCGGCAGACGATTTGGAGGCCTCCTGCCCCTGCGCCGCGGGCGTGGCGAGTAGCCAGGCTAGCGATAAAATCCACGTTACATTGGTTTTGATTTTCATCATTCCTCACTTGGGCAGTAAGTAGCTCCGCATCCAGCTATTATCGATGAATTTGTTGAGATAAGGGGACGATTCCGGAACCTCGAAGCAAAAATAGTTGATCGTCATCGGACTGTAAAATTCGTTGCCGGGTTTGGCGATAAGAAAGCGGACATACTTGGTGGAAGTCGTCGTTGCCACGCTCGGAATACTGTCGGAGTAAGTCTCGTAATTGACCCCCATGTTTGCTATGCACACGGGAGCCTTCGCGAAAGGTTTTGCAAAATAGATCATGCATTGGCTCTTAGGTTGGCCATCTGGAAGCTGAATTTGACCGCCCTGGTCGCTGCCGACGACCTTGGTTCCGGGAGGGCAGGCATTCGAGTATGTCCCCAGGGTTGGCGTTCCGGTGCTAGGAATCGAAAATCCACCGCCACCGCTTCCGGCTGCGCCCGGGGGCCCTGGCGGGCCGGCGACGCCTGGCGGGCCTTGCGGTCCTGCAGGCCCTGTTGCGCCGGGAGGCCCCGGAGGTCCCATCGGGCCGACGGCAGGCTGCAAAATATTTCCCCAGGGCGAGGACGACGTCGGATTCCTGTCCCGTCTCGAGCCAGTATCGCCGCTAGAGGATGGCTTGGAATTTCCTGAAGAACTCGTATTCGAAGAGGGATTGTTTGGGCTCGAGGAATTCGAATTCGGCGCCGTTGAGAGATTGCCCTCGTTTCCCGCGGGGCCGGAAGCCGCCATAATTCTTTTACACTCTAGGTCGCAACCCGATCTGAGTTTTCCGTTTTGTATCCCCGCATCGCATTCTTCCCCGGCGTCGACATGCCCGTCCCAACATCGAGTGTTGGCGGCGACGCCGCAGTCCGCCGGGCAAGAGACTTGGTCAGCCTTGTTCGCCACGTCGCAGGTCTCTCCCAGCTCGGTGACGGCATTGCCACAACTCGAAACGTCGAGCGGTTGGGGAAGCTGCGCGCAGGTGCCGTTGCGGCCCCGGTATATCGCCATCAGTTCCGTGACATCCGGGGGGCCGCAACTCGGTGTGCGGGTATTACATTCGATTTTTGGGGGGCTGTCCTTGCTTAAGGCGCACCCCGCCCTCCGATAGCAGGAAAAAGTCTCGTTCATGCAGTATTGGACGGCGGTAGGGCAGGCATGGAGCCCCATTTCCTCCGAGGTTTTGCTGCAAAGTTCGTAGAGATCTTTATAGAAGCGTGGGCAGGTGCCTTCGGCGGCTTCCGGTTCGGCGGGAGCCGCGGCGGGGGCTGTGGCGGTGGCAGAGGTGGAGGCACATAGCCTGCGGGCGCGGGTTGGGCCGAAACTATAGAGGGCCACAATAGTCCGCCGACTAAAGAGAAGGTAATAAAATGTCGAAATAGTAGTCCTCCTAAAACGCCTATTTCCTTATCTTAATTTTTCGAAGAACCAACCTCCGTCTTTTTTCTTACGGCAGCCAAAGTTGCGTGCGCTCGACGAGCTTGGAGGTCCAGGTATTCATGGCGCCGCCGCAATGGCTGTTGCAGTTGGGGTCTGTGAAGAAACCGCTGTCTGCCTTGAGCTTAGGATTGTCGATTCGATCGATCAGAGCTTGGCCGTTGTAATCACCCTCGGGGTTGCCCGAGCAATTGAGGTTAAAGATGGGGATCTTTAAGTTCTTGGCCTCAAAATCCCCGGTTGCCCCGCATACGGCCAAGAGACCCCGAATATCCGAGAGGGGCGTGTTGTCGAGCGAGATGTTGGTAAGAAGCGAATAAGTGGCGTAGGAAACTCCGCCGGTTAAGACGCGCCTCCGGTTGAGTCCGCCACCGACGGAAGCGATGACCGCGTCCGCGACCTGGCTCATGTCAGTAGCTAACATTTCACTGTTTCGGTTCCAGGAGGCCCCCCCGTCGTTGGGAACCAGCGGAGGCTGGTCGCGGTAGGCGACGATCGCAGCGACGTAGCCCAGTTTCGCCAACTCGCCGGCAAGGTTGTTTTCGAGGGCGCCATCGAGGCTGCCGGTCGAAGGGTCGTTTTCGTCGTTGCCGGCGCCTAATAAAATCAAACCCTTACGGTTGGAGGCGTTGGCTTCCGGTTGCAGATAGAGTTTGTAGGAAACTTGTCCGGCTTTTTCGACGCGGTTAACGATATTGCCGGAAGAGGAGCCCGGTGCATTCGAGTTCGAAGAAGTACCCGAGGTTGAATTTTCGGTTCCAGCGAGACCTTCGGTATCGGGGGCTTTGTTGCTCGAGCTACAGGAGATTAGCAAGCCAACCAAACACGTAAGGACCAGGGGGCGATCCATCGCATTTAAGAGGCGCATCGTTTCATTATCAGGTCGTAGTTTGGGTAAGTCAATTACCCAGTTTCTATAATTGAGCAAAAATCTCCCTTTTGTTTGCCGTATCTGTCCGTCTTTAGGCGGAACCTAAAATACTCAACGATTAGGCAATGCTTTCCCTGGTCTTCATGGTATCCTTCGGTCCATTGACCGTCCTTTTTACGAAGGGATACATTTGCGGGAGCTTATTCCATACTCACGTGTATAACGCACCCACTGACTTCAATGCTTTGTTTCTCAATTCGGGGAAAAGCATCCCGGTCGTCATCGGCGAATATGGTCCCATCAACGACCCGTTCCACAAGGCGAGCGTTCAGGACATGCAGACCCTGATGTCCCAAGCGAATGCGGCTGGCATTCCTTACCTGGCATGGACGTTCCACCATTATTGTCTCCCCAACCTCATCGCGGACAAGCCCGGGGCAACTTGGGATAAAAATACCGAGACGGAAGGGCTTGGCATGGATTTGAACCCCACCGATTTCGGTCTTGCCGTGAAGGCCGATCTTATTCAGAAGGCTTCGGCGATTCCTTGACCGGACGGTTATTTTTTTCCAGGATCCTCGAGTGAGGGGCCAGGGGTAAGTCCGTTCGTATTCTTCGGAGGGAAATTCAGACGGAGCTTTGAAATTCAATCCCACCGGGTGTTCGGCCAATTGGCCAAGCAGAAGCATGTTGATGGTGAGGGAATCGCGAATCGCGTCAGCGAAGATCCGAAACCTTGGCAGGCCTTGGAGAGACGGCAATCACCTTAGCGCAATTGCAAGGGCGCCAATTGAAACTTAATGAGCTCGAAGACGCCGAGGTGGTGGATCCCCCAGGATTTTTGTTCGCTCGTGCCCTCGTGGCAGGTGAAAGAGGAAGAAAAGGGCGGAATTTTGGGGGACTTTCGGAACAGCACCAATTCCACTTGGTCCCCTGGCCGCAGTTTCATTTCTTCCAGGGAGAGATTGTAACCCTCCGGCTTCTTTTCGCTTAGGAGGAAATCTTGATAGAAGACTTTGCAGTCCTCCTCCTCGGAAGGGGTAGACCCGGCGAGGCGTAGCATGTCGGAGGGCTCTCGCCGCACCCAAACCCTGAGCGTCAGGCCCTGCAATAGGTTGGGATCCAGCCATTCCCAGCATTCGGCTCCGCCCTTCGCATAGCAGTCCCGCTCGCGTTCCCGGGCCACTCCAACGAGGAATCGGTTCTGCTGGAGAGTGAGGCCGTTGTTGCCCTCTTTCTGCAGCGATTGCTTGAAATCCGGAGCGAAAAAGGCCTCGAAGTGAACCCGCCGTTCCACGCCATCGGTTTGGATGTCGTCGTCATCCGCCGGCGCCGACAAGATGCCGGTCCCGCCTCCCGCCATGGCATTGCCCGAGACGGGCAGGACGCGGTTTCCCGCAACCGAAGAGCCGGCCTGGGGCAGCTCCGTGGGCGGCGAGCCGACGACGCCGCTGCAGGCGGTCCATCCCAAGGAAATCAAAAAGATGAGGATCGGTCCTAGCGAGGGAGATGTTCGGGATGTCATGTCGGTTCCTAGGTCAAGATCCGCCGATTTTTTCAAGGATTCAGGAGGGTGTCCACCCCCGGCAGGGGAACGGCTGGGTCCCTCAGCCGGTAGAAGGTCTGGATCGTGAAAACTCCCAGCGGGATTTTGGCATACATCTTTTTGGAGAGCTCCTCGAAGCCGGCCGCATCCAAGTTCACCCAGCTTTCGGAAAAATCCGGGGTCTTGAACGGGGCGCACTCGATGGCTCCATCCACTTCGCTTTTCCTCTGTTTCATGGGGAAGTAATAGAGCTCGACCCGATCGCCATTGGCGGGATCGGGGAATTCCACGGTAAAGGGATGATGCGGAGGTTTTGTCGGGTTGAGGATGAAGTCGCGATAGCTCACCTTGGATTTATCCGCCGAGAGACGGATGGCGCGGACCTGCAGTCCCGGGACCTTCGTGCCGCCCATGGCGATGACGCTGAACTCCCCTCGGAAGGGTTGGTCGGAGATCTGCCGCCAGGGGATGCCGGTTTCGAGATCTCCCTCGGCCAAGGTCCCGTAGTCTTTGCCGTAGAGCAGGAAGGCCTTGGGGTCGCAGCCGCCCATATAATCTTCATCCACCGGGGCGGAAAGGACGCCGCCCCCGCTGGCGGCCGCCGCCGGGGCCGAGATCGGAAGCGGCGCGGAACCGCCGGCCACCAGGGATCCGCCGCTCGGAGCCTCACCCACCGCGCCGCCCGCGGCGGGGCCGGAGCCACCCGACATCCCGGAGCAGCCGACCAGGGCGAGCAAGATGAGCGCTATTCTTTTCATGGCGTCTTTTCGAACTTGAAATCGACTTCGGGATGGATGGGACGGTCGAGGACCTCCATTTTCTCTAAGGTCGTGAAGATCTTGAATTTCGCCATGAGGCCCAGGTCTTTTTCGACGTCCTCCGCGCCTGCGTTGGTCCAGGCCTCGGAGAAGTTCGGCAGGTCGGCGGGCACGCAGGTGAAATCATCCAGGGGACCGTTTTTCGTCGGGACCCGCTTTCGCGGCATGATCAGGAAATCGACGTAGGAGCCGTAGCCGACCTTTTCGACGCTGACCTCGAAGACGCTCCCCTCGGGAGGGACCTCGGGAAAGCGGAAGTCGCGGTAGCGCCGCTCGGCCCCGGAGGCGCTGCTGTAGACGACCCGGATCTGAATGTCCTTGTATCCCTGGCCGGGTGTGCCCTTGACCATGAATTTTCCGCTAAAGGTATCGCCCGAGTCGATGCGCCAGCTGGCCCAGTCTTTTTCTTTGAAGCTCTGCTCGAAGCCCTCGCCGTACAGCAAGAAGGGCAGGGTGCACAGGGTGTTGCCCATGAGGTCGTCGTCGGCAGGGGCGGAGAGCACGCCGCTGGCCGCCGCCACGGGCCCGGAAATGGGGGCCTTCGGGCCGGAACCGATCTCGCCGCCGGGACCGCCGCTGCTCATCCCCGAGCAATAGCTCAAGGCGAAGAGGCCGCAGAGGAGCGCCGCTAAATGTTGGATTTTTCGAATTGAGGAGCAGTTCAAGCGTTCCCCCACACCCCGGCACGGGTGGACCTTCGATATTATTATCTGAATTATAGATTCCTAAGTTGCGGCCCGCCATGGAATTTCCGCCATTCGTCCCGGACATCTTGTAAAAATTTTTTGCGCGACTTGTGCGAGTCTTTTCCTCCGCTCGTTCCGGCGAAGCGGTAAAAATATATTAATTTCAAAAGCTTATTAATTGGTACTCGATTTGCTTTGTCTCCTGATTGTCGGCCCGAATACTCCCGGATCGCTAACATGGATCTGAAATGGGCCCTGGAGGAGAAAAACATGAAAAAGTTATTGCTGATGACGGGCCTGGTCTCGTCCTTGCTATTCGCGGCTACGCGCTTGTGCCTGGCCGTCGACCTGGAAAATCTGCCGCCGGTCTGCGGCAACGGCCGGATCGAGGTCGGGGAAGAGTGCGACGGCGGCTTCGGCTGTTCCACCGACTGCAAAAGCCTCGACCTGGGACTCAAAGACCCGCCGCCCCCGGTTTACACCAAGAGCGATATTCCGCCGCGGGTGAACCTGCCGATCGACGAGGTGAATCCCAAAGATCCGCCGGTTATCTTGGAAGGCTGCGGCGATGGCATCGTCCAGGAATATTTGGGCGAGCAATGCGACGACGGCAACATCGTCGACGGCGACGGCTGCGACAGCACCTGCCATGTGGTGTTGCCCCCTCCCGTGAAATACGATCCGCCCGCCGACGGCGAAAGGACTCCGCCCAAGGAATCGATGCCGGAGACCCCCGCGAGTCCCGGCAAGCCGGGCGACGACGCGGCCCCGCTCGCGGACGGGCCTTCGGACCATGGCCGCTTCTACCTCGACGGCGGCGCTTCCATGGGCTGCGCCTTGAATCCCGGCCTCGGCTACGCCGCGGATTGGGCTGCGTTTGCGGCGATGGGCGCCCTGTTGGGGGCCCTCCGTTTCCGCCGCAGGCAATAGAACTTATCGGTAATAGGGTGAAGGGTAGGGCCCCGGAGCGATCCGGGGCCCTTTTTTTTTCGTTAGAAGAGGGTCCCAATCACGTTCATCATCAGGACGACGCTCGCCAACATGGGGCCATGGCCTTCGCTCTTTTGACGTTGGCAACGGCGTCTCACTTCTTCCGAGCTCAAGAGGCCGAACATCGTCCCCAATGGGCCAGGAAAAACAAGGCCCCCGCGGACCAGGCGACCAGGAGATTGGTCCGCCAGGAAAGCACGGGGTGCAATAAAAGGTAGACGATGGCGGCGATCAGCAGGGTGAGGAAGAGGCGGGTGAAAGGGCCGATCTGGACCAGGCGCTGCATGAGCCCTAGTAACAGAGCCGGCGAGGATAGGCCATTTTAGAATGCTGGGCGTCCTTGAAAATCAGATTTGTTTTTGTCGCTTGAGGAATTCCCCCACCACGAATTCGGCCGGGCTTTCGATTTCCACCGGCGTGGGCGCGAAGGCGAGGTTGGCGCGGAACAGGCGGTTCATGCCGGCGCGGGCCTCGAAAAAGGCGGCCGGCTTGCGGGGGGCTTCGCGACGGCTAAACCCGTCGGTCCCGGTGGCGGGTTCGAGGACGGCGAAGGCATTGACGAAGGCGTTTCCCATAACGATTTCTCCCTCGAGCTCACGGCTCTCACCTAGAGATAAAGCAAGGGGGATGCCATTATTTAACTAATTGAAATTATTATAATATTATTAATTTCGGAACGGTTTCGCAATGCGCCAATTGCACAAGATGAACCTAAGGTCTGCACAAGGTGTCCAATAGTCCCAGGGAAGGCCTCGAAAATGTCTTGGGATTTCAACGGCCCTTGCCCCGGGGCCCCTTGTTTTTTTCTGGCACGGCGGTTGCTCTATAGGAGGAGGGGGGTGCTACAATTCGTAGGTCTCTCTCCAAGGATCGTCGAGGGTTGAATGGATACCAAAGTCAGTGGGAAGGAGGCGCCGGTTCCGGCGGCGCCCGTCGCGCCTGAAAACGAAATTCCAACCGTTGTCATCGAAGAGGCCCCCAAGCCCAAACTGTTTAGCTTCGATAGCCTGGAGAAGGTGAAGGGCGTCATCGCCAAGATCCAGGGCGTCGCCGAGAAGATCCAAAAAAATCTGGAGAAGCTGGACGAGCAGGGGAAACTCAAGAGCAAGAAAGACTGCGAGGAGGCGAAGGTCGAGATCGCCGCCGCGACCGCGCAGTTCCTGCAAAGCCACCCCGAGGCCTCCGATCCCAAGGCGAACGGCGCCGCGAAAAAGACGACGCTCGCCTTCCTGAACAGCGAGACAAAGTTTTCCCTCCTCCCCTATGACCAGCAATTGAGTTTTTTGAAAGGCGAACCCCTCCATTGGGCGGACGCCGAGGTCAAGGCGGCGGTGAAACCGGCCGCGGGCGGCTGGAAGGAGAGCCGGCTGCGCTTCTCGCTCTCGCTCAAGCTCGAGGCCAAGGCCTTGGAGGAGGAGGGCCGGCTGGATGAGGCCGCGCAATTCTATCACTCCGCCAGCATGTTCGCCCCGCAGGACATCGGCCTGCATGCCGACGCGGCCCGCCTGTTGAAGGCGCAATCCGACAAGACGAAGGATCCGGCGCTCAAGAAGCAGCAGGCCGAATCCGCCGAGAAGCACCTCGAGGCGGTCGCGGACGAGATGCAGGTGGGCCGCATCGACACCTTGATCGGCAAGGGGAAGCTGGACGAGGCGGACAAGCTCGCCGAGCAGATCAAGGGAGAGTTTTTCCTCCAGCTCAACCCCGCACAAAGGAAGGTCCTCGAGGGCAACCCCAAGATTCGCGCGCGGCTCTTGGAGGTCAATGTCTACCAGGCGGAGATCGCCGACCGGCAGGGCAAGCACGACAAGGCGGTTGATATCTACCAGCGCTACCTCAAGCACGTCGACAAGCTCATCGTCGATGCTCCGAAGTACAGCGACATCTACCTGCTGCGCGCCAAGATCCACCATGGCTTGGGGGATTACGGCGGCGCCCTGCAGGACTACAAGACGCTCGGCAAGCAGTCGCCGGAGGACGCGGGGTATGCCGAGTCTTACCGGCAAGACCTGCAGGGCCTCGCGAAGCAGTATTCCGCCGAATGGCATCTGGCCGAGGCGATGGGGGATTCGGGCAAGGCCAATGTCTTCCTTCTGGAAGAGTTAAAGGTTCGCCAGGCCCTGGGAGACGAGGCTGGGGTCAAAGAGCTTTCCCCAAAACTCGCCGCCCTGAGCAAAGAGATGAGCTTCGACAAGCTCATGGCCAAGGCGCAGGAATTTGCGGGCGAGGCGCACCTTTCTCCGCTCAACGCCAGTCTCAAGGATCTTGCCCCATACTTGAAGTATTCCCCCAAGGCGAACGACAAGGGCTACCAACTCGAGTTCACGGACTCCTTTAAAAAGCTCGACGACGCGAAGAAGCTGGAAGTTCTGCAGCGCCTCCACCTCGAGGGCTTCCTCTCCCTCAACAAATCCCTCGCCGCCAAAGAGACCGATCCGGCCAAGAAAAACTACTACGAGGGAAAGGTGCAGCTCTTGGAGGGCAACCTGCCGGCTGCGCGCCTCAAATTGATGGAGTTCAAGGCGCTGAGCAAGGACTCCAAGGACCCCGAGGTCCTGAAGATGCGCGAGGAGGCCGGCCTGGTCTTGCGGCAGCTCAACCTAGCGGCCTTGAACAAGCTGGGCGAATGGCAGGGGGCCCTCGACGCCCAACGGCACTCTTCGCTGGTGACCGTGGCCGCGACCGTCACCGACGACAAGCTTTCGGCGCGTTTTCAAAAAGAGTCTCCCCGCCTGATCGCCGCCTTGAAGTACTACCTGGAAAACGGCAAGGCCGACACCATCGACGAGGCGTTGGAGGCCATCCAGGCGGACAACCTGAAGGCGATGGACGATTTCCAAAAAGATCCCACCGTCAAGACCGGGATGAAGATCACCTACAGCCGCTGGGTGGCGGCGGGGAAGACCAGCGCGGAGATCAAGATCAAGGGCGGGACCCTCGACTTAGGGAATGCGGCGGTAAGCGACACCCAATACCCGGACAAGCTCAAGGTGGTGATCGGGCCGGAAGGCGGCTGCATCAAGACCGATACCTATGCCTACGTCTTCCCGCCGGGCAAGGGCACGAAGGAGGTCGTGATCTCGGGCGGCAAGCTGAAGCCCGGCAACCTCAAGGAGCTGATCTACGACCCCACCCGCCTCGCCAACGAGGAAGACAAGCAGAAGGATTTCATCCGCACCTCCTACAAGCACGAACCGGAGTTCCTGTGGGCCAACTCCGCGGAGTTCCATCCCGGCGACCCCGAGACCCTCCGGCTGGTCGCGGAGCACGGCAAAAATCTCGCCAAGCGGGACCAAGATCTATTCGCCTTATTTCGCCTCGAGACCAAGGCTGGGCTGCAGCAGACCGACACCCCCGATAAGAAACGGGCGGCCCTGTTGGAGGCCGCCAAAGAGATCCGGCACCGCACCGGCTCTTATGCGGTGGCGGGTGAGATCCTGGAAGGGCTCTTCGCCAAGGACTTGGAGGCGGCGATGAAAGAAATCCCCGCCGACAAGCTGCAAGAGGTGAAAAAAGAAGTCGAGGCGGATCGGCCCAAGGTCGAGAAGCAGGTGAAGGCCGAGTTGGAGAAGATGAAGGAAAAGCATCCCGCCGACTACCAGAAGCGCTTCCCGAAGGGAGCGCCGAGCGACGCCGACATCAAGCAGATGGTCGACCAGTCCCTCGCGGGCAAGTTCTCCATCAAGGTCCGGAAACTGGCCTTCGAAAGGATCGATGCGAAGGCAGACCAGGGCGGCTTGAGCGACCCCATCGCCACCGAGGCCTGGAAGATCTACGACGACATGAAGGACCCCACCGACAAGACCTGGAACCTGGCCGACGAGAGCTGGGACGGGATCGTCGACGAGGTGGTCATCACCGCGGTCACCATGCCGGTCACCATGGGCGCGGGCGCGGTGGTGCGCGGCACGCTCGGCGGGACCTCGTTGGCCTTGAATTGGATCGCCCGCGGCGGCGGCCGGGCCCTCGCGATGAGGGCGGGCATCTTCTTAGGTGGAGCGGTTACCGAGGGCTTCATGATGGAGGCCTTCACGCCGGGGGAATTTCAAGGCAAGAATGTCGGCTTCAATACCCTGATGTCGATCGCCTTCCACGGCGGTGGCAAGGGTTGGGGTAAAGTGAGCGCCAAGTTGGGGCTCGACGAGGCGGCCCTCTTTGCCTTGCGTAGTGAGGGCAAGTCGGTCGCAGGCAAGTCAGTGCTGAATGCCGGCGGCGGTATCTTCACCCAAGCCTCGGTGGCGACGACCATGGGTTATGCCGGCGACCTGATTCTCAACCACGACAATCCGAATACCTTTTGGGAGCGCTTCGGCGCCGAGACCTTCCGCATGCTGGCCTTCCATTACGGTACCCATTCTCTGAACATGGCGACGGGAAATCTTGGCGTGGAGTCCGACCAGGCCCTGCAGGTGAAGATGAAGGAGGTCCGCGAATCCTACCTCAAGTTGGTGGAAAAGGGAGTACCCAAGGAGGACGCCGCCAAACAGGCCGTCGACTACGCCAAGTCCTTGAAAATCGATGTGAAGGTCGGCGAGGCCCACGTCGAATTGCATGACCAGGATCTGAAGATCGAGAGCCCGACCCTAGCTCCTGAAAAAAAGGCGCCCCCTCCGCTGAAGAAGACTGTCACGGCGAAACCGGAGGCGGCACCCAAGGGCGAGTCCGTCGCCAAACCCGTGGCACCGAAGCCGGAGGTAGCCGCCAAACCTGCCGCACCGAAGCCCGAGGCCGTCGCCAAGTCGGCCGCCTCGCCGAAGTCGCCTAAAATCCAGCCTATCCCGAGTGTTTCGGAAGTGGTTGTCGCGCAGACGAAGAAGGCCCGCGAGTTGGGTGAGCTTGGCGCCAAGCGCGGCCTGGTCGATGCCAATGCCGCCCAGCGTCTTCCCAAGGAGCTCGAGGCCTTCACCAAGTCGGTCTTGCTCGAGGCGGAGAAGACCCTGAAGGAGCAGGAGCCCAGCCCGGAGCAGCAGAAAAAGAAGATCCCGCTGCTCGCGGAGAAAAACGCCGAAAATTTTCTCCAGCGTTACGGGGAAGAGTTGGGCCTCAAAAAGGAGGCCGGGTTCAAGAAAAAGTTGACCGCGCTCTTGGCCGAAGGCCTCGAGGGCGTGGCCAAGGCCCACAACGAAAAGCTGCCTTCCTTTGAACTGTCCGAAACGCCTTCGGCCGCTCCGGAAAAGCCCGCCAAGCCGGCCGCTTCGCCGACGGAAGTCTCGGCAAAGTTGAAGGATTATTCCGCCAAGGTCCGCGCCGAGGCTGAGGCCTGGGCGAAGAGCGATCCCGCGACGCGGCCGCCCCGCGAGGAATTTTTGCGCAAACAAATCGATGGGGCAGCCGCCTTTGGCGAGGGCCTGGGAAAATCCGAAGATCCTTCCTTCCGTAAGACACTGGTTAATTTGGTGGTGGGAGAATTGGGCCGCGCCGAAACGATGCAGGCGCTGACCAAGGGGGCCGCCCCGGCGAACGACGCCGCCCCGGAGGCCGCCGCGGCCTTCCAGAAGAAGGCGCCGGTAGAAAAGCCCGCGTCCCCCGCCGAAGGGTCCGCCGCGGGCCCGACTCCGGTGCTCGACGTGGATCGCCTGGTGGTCGAATCCGGGTTGCTCGCGAAGGAGGTCGGCGAGCACCCCGAGGCCTTCCAAAAGGATTTGGTTCGCGCCACCGTGGTCGGTTTCCACGAGCTGCGCAAGTGGATCGAGGCCAAACACCCCTCGCCGATGGAAATCGCCGAACAGGTGCGAATTTTATCCGAGGGCCTCGGCAAGAAGCTGGGGGTCCAATACGGCGGCGAAGGGAAAAATCTCTTGGCGAAACGGGTCGAGACGTTGATTCGGGACCGGCTGCGCGAGGATCTGGGCGGGACCAAGGCCAAGCAAGCCGCCAAGGGTTCGGACACCCTCCTGACTCCTCCGCCCCCGCTCGAAGTCGTGGACCTAGTACCCGATACCATCGTGGACCTGCCGAAACGGGGCGAGTTTCTCGACAAGATGCAGACGGACTTTGCTGATTTCATCCTCTCGGTGCAGGGGTCCTTGAAGGGGCAGCTGGAAAAATCAGCGGGCGGGGATTCGATATTCTCGGGGGTCTTCGGCGACAAGCCCTTGACGGCGAAACCCAACGAGCTGGTCCTGCTGCGCAACTTGTTCAAGTTGAACGCGGGCCTGAAAAAGCGCCTTTTGGATTTTGCCTACGACCACATTCACCGCGCTGAGGTGGAGGGCCCCGAGGCCTTGAGTCCCGCGAAGCGGGCCGAGCTGGCCAAGGAGGTCGTCCGCTTGGCGGAAGAATTCGGGATGGCCCACGAAGACGCCTTCGTGGAGCCGCTGAAAAAACTGTTGTTTGAAAAGATGGAGGTCGCCGCCCAGGGCTTCGCGAAAGAGGGCCCCGCCGCAAAAATTCCCAAGGCGGACAAACTCAACCCCGCCGATCGCAAATTGCGGCGGGCCTTCCTCGACAAAATCTTCGAGGCGCGCGCGGAATACGCCCCCGACCCCGAGGGGAAACCCAAGGCCACCAAGCCCCGCGCCTTCGAGGTAAAGCCCGTGAGGCAGGCCTCGCAAAAGCTGGACGCGATCTTCACTATGCTCGAGGGTCGGCTGATGGAGGAGCCCACGCCGGAACTCTTCGCCAAGGCGGAGGCCCTGGGCAAAGACATCGATACGATCATTCACGAGGATCCCGCGAAGGTGGGCGCGGAGCACGACCTCGAGATGCGGGAGCAGAAGGAGGCCGCCGTCGCCCGGCTGGAAAAAGTCCTCCGAAATTTGGACGCCCACCCGGAATGGCCCGTGGACCAGTTGCTCGTCGACTACGGCCAGCCGCCCTCCGAGCTGGAGGGGCCCAAGACGAAACCGGATAGCCTCTTGCCCCCGACCTGGAAGTCCGGCGAGGGCCTGCCCGCGGCCGCGCATGGCCCCCTGGGGGCCAAAGGCGAGGGTTTCTTCGCTTCGGAAGGTTCCGCCCCCGACACCTGGTTCGACCACGCGCCTCCCACCGAGAGCGGGAAGCACGGCAAGGATGGAGCGAAGGCGAGTTCCGCGCCTAGCTACGATGCCCTGAAGATGGCCGTGCCCGATACCGTGATCTCGCTGTTCGAGCCGCCGGAATCCTTGCCTCTAACCAGGAAGGTCCCTTCTGAGGTGATCCTCAAGGGCGGCGAGACCAAACCGCCGCCGATGGCGCTCTATCCCGAGGTGATGTGGAAGGAAGGCGGAGAGGGAAGCGCTAAGGCGGAAACGACATTGGTAACGGGATTGAGCGAAAAGCCGGGCCAGGCGACGCTTGAGGCGAAGTCAAGTGCTCCGCTTGCGACGCCGGAAGGCGCTTCGGAGCCGACGGCAGGGACAAAACTGGGAGTCGCCAATTTCAAATCGATGCCGGAGATCGAAGCGAAGGCCGACAAGATCGCCAAGGCGAAGCCGTCGCCGGAACGCATCTCCCGCTACACCGATTACCTGATGAAGAAAAAGGGCCTGACGCGGGAAGCGGCGGAGGCGCAGGCCAAACAATGGGCCGAGCAGGTGATCCTGGACGCGCGCAACAAACAGGTCAAGCAGACGCATATCTACGACACCAGCCTGCCCGCCAAGCCGGAGACCGCCCATCTCGACAAGGCGACGATCGACCACCACGGCCGTTTCGGCAATCCGAAGAACGCGACTGAGCAGCTGTTGGATCGCCTCGAGGCGACGCTCGAGACACTGCGGGGCGATAAGAAGGCGCTGGAAGCCGCCAAGCAAGACAAGGCTGCCATGCAGGCTGCCGGTGGGGATCCCCTGGTGGCCGCCGCGCTCAAAGAATTGGGTCTGAAGGAAGTGACCACCGACAACCTCGCGGACGGCGGCTGGTGCGTGTGGATTGCGAAGCACCAAGCGAAGGTCCTGAAAGACCCCAAGCTGCGCAAACTGATCGCCGATGCCACCCACTTCGAGGACTTCACCGCCTTCGGCACCGAATATAACAGCAAGGACCCGGGCGTGCGCCTGCAGGCCGCGCTATTTCAAAAATACGGCGAGATCCTGAAGGCCCACGGCGTGGTCGGCAGCGACCGCATGCCGCCGGAAAAGGCGCAACAGATGATGGGAGAGGCCCTGGCGGCGATCGACCAAATGGTGTCGGACCCGGTCGCCCGCGAGGCGGCGGCTCAGGAATTTTTCCAGAAAGTGGAAGCTGGCAAAGACAAGGCCGCGGCGCAGGCCTTGATGGGCGAGCCCTCGGTGCACCAAGGCGAGACCAACCTCAGCTTCTTCGACCTGACCAAGTTGGGCGATTTCACCGTCTTCCAACAATGGCTCGCCTTGCCGCGGGTGGAGCCGAGCCCGGGCAACCCCGACAGCCTGCAGGTCTCGGTGGTGCCGATGAAACCCGTCACGGCCGCCGATGGCTCCGCGGTTCCGAAGACCTTGCAGATCGTCGCCATCCCGAATGGTCGCGAACTGCCCTCCGGCAAGGGGCTGCTGAGCGTCCTCGAGAAGGTCAACGCCGCCGAAAAGGCGAAGGCCGAGCGGCTCGGGGTGGAGCCGAACTTTTGGTTTGGCAAAGACAACGTCATCCTCCCGAACCCGATGAAGGGCGGGACCCTGCTCACTCCCAAAGAGGTTTCGGCAATTCTCACTTCGCCGGAGCTAGGCCTGTTCCACCCGAACCCGATCGGCAAGACGATGCCGCCGCCCAAATCGAAATATCCCGGCGGCGTCGATTCGGGCTCGCCCTCCGGCCCCGTCACCCGGAAGGTCGCTCCGGAAATGGATTCCGCGCGTCGGGCGGAGGTCGCTTCGGCCTTTGTTGTCGCCTACGAGGACCCCAAAAATCCCATCCACGGCGACCCGGAATATCAGGCCTCGTACCAGGCCGCGAAGGATTACCTGGCCGCCCACAAGGCTGGAAAACCCGTGCCGCAAGAAGCGAAATTCGTCGACGACTACCAATGGCAAGTGAAGTCGGAAAAATCCTCCGGGATCGTGGTCTTTGCCGGAGAGGCCACCCCGGCGGAGAAGCGCTGGACGGTCAGCTCCGTCGATCCGAAAACGGGCGCGATGAAACTGGTGCAAGCCAAGACGGGAAAGGAGCTTTCCGTCGAAGGTCGAGGAAAGGGCAAACACCCCTTCGGCGCCGGAGATGCGGTGGAGTTTCATCCTAGCGTGGGCGGCGCCAGCGACGGGGCTTGGCGGGCGATCATGCCGGCGTCCGGCTCCGACACGATCATCATCGGTCGGGATCCCACGGTTGCCGGACATGTGGTGAGTCATGAGGCCGTCTCGCGGCGGCATTGCAGCATTCAGCACAGTCCCGAAGGTTGGTATGTCGCCGATCTCAAGAGCACCAACGGACTCTACTTGAACGGCCAAAAGGTGGAGGGCAGCGCCTGGATCCGGAAGGGAGATGTGCTTAGCACCAAGGACACCAAGGGACAGTTTCACATCCTGGGCGTGTTCCAGCCGCCGGAGGCCCCTGCCGAACCCAAGCCGGTCACGGCGCCGAGCTCGCCCCCGAAGTTCGACCAGAGCGAGGGCTTTCTGCACGGCGATGTCGACCTGAAAAATCCCACCGTGCACCAGGTTTCCGCCGATGAGTCGGGCGGTTCGGCAAGCGCCGTGACCACCCAAGGGGACGGCTACGGCAAGAAAAACGAGGACAATGTCCTGGTGTTGCGCGGCAAGGAAGGCACCCTCTTGCTGGATACCGACGGGATGGGGGGTCATGGTCACGGAGACTTGGCGGCCTATCTGACCGCCGAGGCCTTCAAGGTCGAGATGAAACGCTCCGGCGATACCGAGGCGAGCTGGCAATTGGCCAACCTCGCGGTCCGTGTCTTTAACGGAGAATTCAAGAAGTCGAGGAACCTTCAATCGGCGATCCTGGCGGGAAAAAAAGTCATCGATCATCCGGAGCTGGCCGACCAACTCCCGACCGCCGGGGGCGCCGGTGCCGTTTCGGTGGCGGTGAAGATCCATCCACCCAAGGATCCGGGTGGAGTGGCGCGGGTAGAGTTCAGTTGGGTGGGGGACGCTCGGGCCGTCATGATAGAACGCGGCCCCGACGGGAAATGGCAGTGGGTCTATCGTACCGTCGATGAAGGCCTGCCGGGAATGCCCGGGTATTTACAGCCCGGGGTGGATTTCGAGATGGGCGGAAAGAAGCGGACGCTTCGGCTGGCTCTGGACCCACAAGCCAATATCGTGACCAACGGCCTGGGCTTGGGCGATCACCTCGTCATTAAAAAGACCTCCGACGGCGAATTTCCGGATCCCACGCAGCCGACGGGGACCTCACTCGCCGGCGAGGGCTACCAGGGCGGCATTGCGATCAAGCCGGGGCAGATGATCCTCGCCGGTTCCGACGGTTTTTGGGAACAGTTCGGCAGTACCCGCGAGGTGCTGGATTTGATCCAATACTGCAAGACCGCCGAGGAGGCGCGGGATGTGCTCAGCCATGAGGCCCACCAAAGGATGAAAATCTTGGGCGAGGCCAGGGACTGGCTGCGCGACCCCGTGAAGAATCCCGCGGGGGCCACCCGCTATCCCTTCGAACACCACGGCCAGAAGCTGTTCATCGACAAAACCGGGGCCGTCTACGAGCAGGCGAGCGGCGGCGAGGCGGTCAATCATTATAAGACGGACAATTTCAGCCTGATCACCTACCTGCACGATCCGAAGGCCGGCGGCGCAGTGGCGCCCAAGGTCGTGCCCTTGGCCCCGGCCCCGCAACCCCTGCCCGCTGCGGCTCATAGCCCGATGGCGCCGATGGAGCGCTGGGATTCGGGCCCGCAGGCCGTGAAAGGCGTTCCTCCCTTGGCGCCGCCTCCCGCCTTCACGAAGGCCCCGCTGGAACCAGCCTCCACCAAGGCGGCGGTGGAGTGGGATGCCAAGAATTTCAATAGCCCCGGCGTCAAGGACATCCCCGGCTTGACCCCTGAGCTGGAGATGAAGTTTCTCCGCGGCGACACCATCGAGGACCACACCTCGATCGGCTTGGGTTTTCAGGAATTCAAACAAGGCAGCGGCGCGGGCACCGTCTCGGTCGGAAAATCCACCCAGGCCGATTTCGAGGTCTATCAAAAATGGAAGGTCCGGATGGGCTTCCAAAAGGTCGCGGCCAAAGACGCTGTCGCCAGCCACGAGCTGAGGGAATACGGGAAGGCCCGGGGCCTCGAAATCAAATCTAGGAGCCGCTACCAGGACAGCGAGGATTGGTCGATCTCCGGGCATCAGGCGGCCTATCTTCAGGGGATTCTCGCCAAACTGCCCTCTTCCCTGCTCAACGCGAAGTCCGCGGATGGAACCCCTTATCTGAAGGGCATCGTGCTAGGCGCCGACAGAGTCAAAGCGGCGGAAATGAGCGCCTTCGATGCCGGCTACGTTCATCTCTACCGCGGGGTCCTCGTCGGTCCGCGGCGTAATTTCCTGGGCCTAGTCCTGCATGAGATCGGCCACAGCGTCAGCGAGCGCTATCAGCTATCCGGTCCCCCGGACGCCCAGGTTAGCCCCGCCATGCGGGCGGCGGTGAACGCGGCCGTCAAAAAGATCGTCGCAGCGGACGCGACCTACGCCTTGGATTGGGCCGGCGGAAAGGAGTTTCGGAAGGATTACACGGCACAGTTCGACGAGTTCATGGCCGAGTTCACCATGCAGTACGTGGTCGATGGCGAGGGCCTGCGCAAGCACATTGCCGGGATCTCCGACCCGGCGGTGAAGCAGGCCTACCAAGGCCTCTATCAGGAGATCAAAAAGACGGTCTTCATCGGCTACGAGTACCGCGACGGGGTGCCGATCCAATCTTAACACCGCGCATAGCTTGTGATTCCCGCTGGAGAGGAACTCATCGGCCTAAGCGATGCAAACTCAATCCACCTCATTGAGGGAAAATACCCAGCGTCGCTTTGCGCCTTCTGTCCTGAAAATAGGACCAATCGTTGAAGTCCCGGAAGAAGAGGGGAAGGTTCTGCCCAAGGCGCCGCGCGGTGCGGGCCAGGGAGGTGTCCTCGTCGTGGTGGAGTCGGTACCAACGCTCCTCCTCCAGCGAGGCCATGACCTCGGTGACCAGGCGGTCCTCGTGGCCGATGCCCTGCAAGCGGAAGGGAGCGATGCCCGGTTCGCGGCCCGGAAAATTCCCGCTGAAGTGACGCCAGTGCTCCAGTTCGTGGGCCAGGGCGAGCAGGCGGGTCAAGACCCCCTCGTAGCGTTGGGTGATCCCCGTGGTCCCTGCGGCCGGTAGGTCCCGGATCACGATCCGGTCCTTTTGCAAGGGCCTCGAGGCTTGGACAAAGACCGCCAGGTCGGATTGGGCCTCGAGGCCGCAACGCCTGAGCAAAGCTTGGAAGGCCGAGTCGCCGAGCACCTCAAGTTTGAAACGGCCCCGTTCCCAGGCCAACTTCGCGTCGGCTACCTGTCTCCGGGCATTGGTTTCCAAGAGTTTCCATAAAATTTGCGGGCTCAATTCCGCACCGCGATCTACGACGCTTTGAATCGCATCGCGCAGTCGCCGCCGGGCCAGCCGTCGCCAGGTGGGGTCCAATCCCTGTATCTGGTTGGCCTCTAGGGTTAACGCGGCTACTTTACGCGCTAGGCGCAGGTCGTCGAGGTAGGCGGTGTGGCGGGTCCCGGCGAGGGCCCTGGCGATCCCCTCGAAGTCGTAGCCCCTTGCCGCCAGGCTTGCGACGACCTCCGTCGTGTTCCTCGCAGAGCGCGGGTCCGCGAGGTCCTTGAGCTTGTAGACCGGTTCCTCTGCGGCGGAGAGCAGGACAATGCGTCTCAAGATCAAGTTCCCAAGGGGGTTTTCCGTGGCGTAGTCCAGGGCCCTTTCCAGGTTATGCCTGGGATACCGACGGACGGCGGCCCCAAAGACGCGAATCAGACGCTGGGCCTTGGCCGGCTCTTGGGGATAGGTATCGTAGACGAAGTTCAGCAGCAGATCGCGGTGGGCCTGTTGCAAGTCTCCCCACTCCCTCTGGACCTGCCCCGCGTGCAACCAGTGGAAAAAATCCGGATACTTCGGCGCCGATTCTGGGCGCAAGCCCAGGTGGTAGGCGCCCAGTTCCAAAAACCGCGTCCAAGCCGCTCGCGAGGGATCGTGTTCCATCAGAAAGACGGCTAGGCGCAGCAGGTTGTGCCGGCGCTGCGGCTGGGGATCCTCGAGGACGCGCTCGAAGGCGAACTGCTGCAGCGCGAGATCGAAGCTGCCGGTGCCGGTGTTTAGGGCGTCGAAGGAGAATAGCTTCTTGAGGGCGTCCGCTGTGAAGAGCTGGGACAAGCTCCCTCGCTTCGGAGACTGGGCGAAGGCCTCCAATAGCGTTTCCCGCCAGGCCTCCTGGGGCAGGGGGGTCTCCGCCACCGTGCTGAAAATTTCCTCGGTGTAATTATTGGTTCCCGGCGCGGGAAAGCGCGACGCGAATCGATCCCGCCAAGCCTTGCGCGTGGGTTGGGAGTCCAAGGGCTTGGTGCTTTCGGAGAGAAATATTCCGGGGAGGGAGATTTCCTCGCCCTGGCGGTGGAAATTTCCTGCCGCGGTGGCTGCGGTCACCCAGCGGGCTCCCGGCCATTCGGCGGGCCTTGGGTAGTTGTCCAAAAGGCCTTTCGCGGCCAGGTCTAATCGCCGTTCGAGGGATTGCCATTTTCCCCCCAAGAACTTGGTGGCGATTCGTCCGCTGACCTGCATCTGCAAATAAGTCAGGAGGCCCGAAAGTAAGGGAGGCAGGCCTCCCTCCCGGCTTTCTAGGCCGAGGCCTCGTTCCAAGCCCTGCCCGAGCAAGACACCCGCGAGGCCGCAAGAATGTGTCCATAGCGTTCTAGCGGCAGTTTCACCGAGAGCTCTTCCGCCCGGAAAGCTCGCGCCGAGGAGACCGCCCAGTTTTGCGGAACCGAGCAAGAGGGCGCCGCCCATCAGACGGCTTCCCCAATCCGAGGAGTCGGGGCCCTTTCCGTTCCCAAGGCTTCGGACCAGCTCGCCGCCGAGGGTGAAGGCGGGCAGTTCGGCGAGAAAGCCGGCGGTACCAGCCAAGGCCCGCGCCCCGAGGCCGCGAGTCCACCAACCGGCCTCCGCCGAGCTCAACAGTCGTGACAAGGCGCCGAAGCGAACCGTGCGATAGGCCAGGCTGCCCAAGCCCATTCCGATCCAGGTGGCGGGCCGCGAGGCCTCATTCAAGAATTGTTTTGCGATTTGCTCCGCCAGGTGGGGCTTGGAATGGACGCCCAACAGGGAATCGATGCGCTCGGCGAGCGGATCCCGTCCCGCCTCCCGCAGGCGGCGAGCCAGGCCGGTCATGGCCTCGCGCAAGATCCCTTCGTGGGTTTCGGTCAGGAGAGAGCGGAATTCCGGGTAGATCGAACCGAGGTCCTGGCGTCTCTGCTCCGATTCGATCAACTCCGCGAGCGCTGCGTAGTTGCTCTGGCGCCAGGGGGAAGGGCCGGTCGCCGGACGGGGTCGCAAGGTTGGCTTCAGCTGCGGCGCAGACAAGGTACTACCTTTCATGCCGCGCGAAACCGTCCCCCAACGACTCGCGCTCGATCTTTCGAGCGGAAGAACCGGATTGTCTTGAAAAAAATCAGTACTATTTTCGCAAAAACCCTACGGAAGTTGCGCCCTTTCGTTATAGAGTAACTATTTGAAAAATAAATAAATTTTTTAAGAAATAAAATTAGTACAGGATGTCTTGGCCAAGCTCCGGCAGCCCTCCTTATAATGATGGGAATAGCGACTCGAGGAGGGATGGCGGGTGTTGGAACCTTTTTGGGAATGGCTGGAGATTGGGGAAGGTCCCTTGGTGGCCAGCGCCATCCACGACGGCCACCAACTGCGGCCCGAAGTCGCCGAGGGGATCGCCCTCTCGGAGCTTGAGCGCCTCCGCGAGGAGGATCCCTTCACCTCCCTTTGGACCGAGGTCGCCCCGCAGCGGATCCGGGTATATCGTTCCCGCTTCGAGGTCGACCTGAACCGGCCGCGGGCCCAAGCCGTGTACCTTCGGCCCGAGGACGCCTGGGGTCTACGCGTGTGGCGGGAAGAGCCTGCGGAATCTTTACTAACCGCCTCGCTCGTCGAATACGACGCCTTTTACGCGGGGGTGGAGGCGAGGCTCCGCGAGCTGGTGCGGCGGCACGGCCGCTTCGTCCTCTTCGACATCCATTCCTACAACCACCGGCGCGGCGGGCCCGAGGCGACCCCCGAAGACCCCGAGGAAAATCCCGAGGTCAACGTCGGCACCGGCTCGCTGGATCGCGTCCGCTGGGGGAGCTTGGTCGACCGCTTCATCGCCGACCTGCGCGCGGCGGATTGCCTGGGGGCTGCCCTCGACGTCCGCGAGAACGTGAAATTCTTCGGCGGGAATTTTCCGCGCTGGGTGCACCGGACCTTTCCCGAGACCGGTTGCGCCCTCGCCCTCGAGTTCAAAAAAATCTTCATGGACGAATGGAGCGGGGCGCCCGACCGGGCCAGGATCGAGGCGATCCGCGCCGCCCTGGCCGCCACCGTGCCCGGGGTCCTCGCCGAGCTGGAAAAGATGGGGAGGCGGGGATGAAGTCCGCCCACGCGCCGCTCAGTGCCGCCTGGATTCGCGAGGTCGCCGGGCGCCTGGCCGAGGGTCGGCCGGTGCGGCGCAACCTGCCGCACGGCGGTCGGCTGCACATCGACCGTCCCTTACCCTTCCTTTGCGTCTACCGCGATCCGCCGGGCAGGACCTTGGGCGGCACCGAGCGCTTGATCACCGGAGAGGCCGCCTACCTGGCGACCTCGGCGGCTCCGGAGCTGCAGCCGGGGATCGCGCGTCTCGTCGAGACCGTCGTGGAGGTGCAGGCGCGGGAGTTCGGCGCCTTCCTCCTGGTGGAGCTGTGGGCCGGTCCGCCGCGCGGCAAGGCGGCGGTGGAACAGGAGGAGCTGACGCCGGTCTTCAAGCTGCGCGCGCGGGAGGGCCGGGAGCTGTCTCCGACCTTGCATGCGCTCGAGCACGCCTTGAAGGAGCTCTCGCGGCCGCGCCGCGAGGCCAAGGTGGAGCTCCGCTTCGACGAGCCGGAACATCCCAGCTATGCCCGGCCCTTGCTGCCCGCGAAGAGCCCCCTGCGCAAGCGATGCTATGTTTTGGGCCTGGAGCTGCGTCCCATCTACCTCCATCCCAAGACGCGCGAGGTCTTTCCCCTGGTGCGCCGCGCCCTGCAGCGCCTGTTGGGGAGGGCCTTCAAGCAGGCCTTTTTTGAATTCGTGAAGACGCGCACCACGCACCGGCCGCCGCATTTCCTGGCGCTGGGCCGGCGCGCGATGGTCAAAGCGGTGTGGGAGGTGGACCGGCAGCTCGCCGAGATCAGCAATGCCTACGACTTCCTGCTGCAGGCGACGCCGGTCAATTCCGAGCGGGCCTGGCACGCCTTCAAGCGCTCGCATTTCGGGGAAGAGCCGGTGTTCCATTACCGGCCCATCCCCGTGGATCCCCCCTTGCTCAAGCGCCGGCTCTTCGCGGTGCCCATCGAGCGCGTGGAGGACCCGACCCTCGCCCAGATTTTCCGCGAGAAGCAGGAGGAGATGGACCGCGAGCTGACCATGCTGGTCGATCGCGGGACGCGGCGCTTCCTCTACGGGAGCCTGCAATTGTTCGGCGGGGTGGGGCCCCAGCTTTTGGCCATGGCCCAGCGCCTGCTGAAAATCTTCCCGCCGCGCAGCCGGGAGGCCCAGCCGGGCTGGGACGTGGACGCGGCCGGCTTCGCGGAACGGGCCCGCGAGGAGATCGCCTATTACCGCAGCCGCTACCCGAAATTCGCGGCGCGGGTGGAGGTGCGCGACGACATCGCCTCGGGCCTGATGGTCTCGCGCGGCCATCTCCTGGTCGGCATGCACAGCAAGATCCCCGTCTCCCGGGTGGAGGCGCTGCTCAACCACGAGGTGGGGACCCACCTGGTCACCTATTACAACGGCAGGGCCCAGCCCTTTCGCCAGCTCTATTCCGGATTGGCCGGCTATGAGGAGCTGCAAGAGGGGCTCGCCGTCCTGGCGGAGTACCTGGTGGGCGGCCTGAGCCGCCCGCGCATCCGACTCTTGGCGGGACGGGTCCTGGCGACAAAGGCGATGGTCGAGGGCGCGGATTTCCTCGAGGTCTTCCGCATGCTGACCCAGGATTACGGCTTCGAGCGGAAGGGGGCCTATACGATCACGCTGCGAATCTTCCGCGGGGGAGGATTGACGAAAGACGCGGTCTATCTGCGTGGGGTGGTCGCCATCTTCCGATATTTGCGGGAGGGCGGCGATCTCTCCACCCTGTTCGTCGGCAAGATCGCCGCCGACCACGTGCCGGTGGTGCAGGAGCTGCAATGGCGCGGGGTGCTGAAAAAGCCGCCGCTCCTGCCGCGTTACATGGAGCGGCCCGAGAGCTTGGACATGTTGGAACAACTGCGCCGGGGCGTGGACGTCCTCGACCTGCTGAAAAGGAGAGGCCTATGAGGCTGGGATTTTTGGTGAACGACATCCAGACGGAGCAGCCGGGCTACACCACCACGCGCCTCGCGATGGCGGCGCTCAACCGCGGCCACGAGATCTGGGTGATGGGGGCGGGGGACTTCGCCTACGACCCGGACGAGAACATCCACGCCCGGGCGCGGACTGTGCCGAAGAAAAAATACAAATCCTCCGAGAATTTTCTCAAAGATCTGCAGGGCAAGCAGGCCCGGCCGGAACGGATCACCGTCGACGACCTGGACGTCTTGATGCTGCGCAACGACCCTTCAGAAGACTTGGTGCACCGAGCCTGGGCCCAGGCCGCGGGCATCACCTTCGGCCGGGTGGCGATGCGGCACGGCGTGATTGTCCTCAACGACCCCAATGGCCTCAGCAAGGCGATGAACAAGATGTATTTCCAATTGTTTCCGGAAGAGGTGCGGCCCAAGACGCTCATCACCCGCGACCGCGAGGAGATCAAGGCCTTCGCCAAGGAGCACAAGGGCAACATCGTCCTCAAGCCCCTGCAAGGCTCGGGAGGGCAGGGGGTCTTTCTGGTTCGGCCCGACGACCTGGCCAATATCCACCAGATGATCGAATCCCTCACCCGCGACGGCTACGTGATCGCGCAAGAGTACCTCGCCAAGGCGGAGGCGGGAGACACGCGGCTCTTCCTGATGAACGGGCTGCCCTTGAAGTACAAGGGAAAGTACGCGGCCTTCCGCCGGGTCCGCAGCGGCGGCGACATGAGAAGCAATATCCACGCCGGAGGAAAGCTGCGCCAGGCGACGGTCGACGAGACCGCGCTGCGCATCGCCGAGATCGTGCGGCCCAAGCTGGTCGAGGACGGGATGTTCCTCGTCGGCCTGGACATCGTGGGCGACAAACTGATGGAGATCAATGTCTTCAGCCCGGGAGGCCTGGGCAGCGCGCAGAAGTTCGAGGGCGTCAACTTCACCCATGCGGTGATCGAGGCCTTGGAGCGCAAGGTGGAGTACATGGGCTATTACCGGCGACACTTCGACAACCGGGAATTGGCGACGCTCTGAGCGGGCCCTTTCGCTTGATCTTTCCCGCCCTTGCCCCTATGGAGCTTAACGGAGAACCCCCATGACCCTGCAAGGCTGGCTCTGGCTCATTTTCCTGGTCTTCATCCTCGTGATGCTGCTCTTGGACCTGTTGGTCTTCAACCGCAAGGCCCATGCGGTTCGCATCAAAGAGGCCATCCTTTGGAGCGTCTTCTGGATCGCCCTCGCCCTGTTGTTCAATTTGGGGATCTATTTCGCCGAGGGACACGACTTGGCCCTGCAGTTCTTGAGCGGCTACCTGATCGAAAAGTCGCTCAGCGTCGACAACCTGTTCGTCTTCCTGCTGATCTTCTCGTATTTTCGGGTGCCCGCCGTTTATCAGCATAAAGTGTTGTTTTGGGGGATCTTCGGGGCCCTGGTGTTTCGCGCGATCTTCATCTTCGCGGGCATCGCCCTGCTCGAGAAGTTCCATTGGCTGATGTACCTCCTGGGCGCCTTCCTGGTCTTCACCGGGATCAAGCTGGTCTTTGAGACCGAGAAGGAGGTCCACCCCGAGAAAAATCCGCTCCTGAAGGTGGTGCGAAAAATATTCCCGATCACCTCCGACTACGAGGGGGATCGCTTCTTTCTGAGACGCGGGGCCAAGCTGATGGCGACTCCGCTGTTCGTGGTGCTGGTGGCGATCGAGACCACCGACGTCATCTTCGCGGTCGATTCGGTGCCCGCCGTGCTGGCGATCAGCCGGGATCCCTTCATCGTGTTCAGTTCCAACGCCTTCGCCATCCTGGGGCTGCGCGCCCTGTTCTTCGCCCTGGCGGGGCTGATGCGGGCCTTCCACTACCTGAATTACGGCTTGGCGGCGATCCTCTCCTTCATCGGCGTCAAGATGATCCTGTCCGGCTGGTACAAGATCCCCACCATTTATGCGCTGGGTTTTATCGCGCTGTGCCTCCTGCTCTCCTCCCTGGCCTCCCTGCTGTGGCCGAAACCGGAGGAGGTCGGAGCATCGGAAAATATTTCCAAAAGCTGATTTGTATCAGGGCTCATTTGGGAAGAAGGATTTCTGAGTTTCGTTGCCTTTCCGTGGCAACTTTTTTCATCCCTCACCGAGAAGGGCGCAATCTAATTTATTGATTTTATTAGTTAAATCCATTGGCTCCCCGTTGGGGTTCGCCAGGAACAGGGCACATGATTCCTCGTATCGCCGCGCATTTCAGCACCGCCGCTCTCCGTGAATTGCAGGATCTTGAGGGCGAGACCGACTCGGAACTTCGCCAAGCCGGACTTTGGAGCCTCGCCCAGCGCCTCGAGCAAGAAGAGCGCCTTGCGGGAGCGGCCGATTTGTATGGGGAACTTGCCGGCGAAGGCGGTCTTAGTGGTTTCCCGGAGCGGGCCCGAAAACGATTGGAGCTTCTGCAAGGAAATGGCGGCTTCGGCCCGCGCGCCGAGATTTTTTTGCGCCGCTTGGCGCGGGACGCGACCTCTCCCACCGCCATCGTCGCCATGGGCGTTGGTAGTCTAGCCTTTCGCCTGACGCGGGTTGCCTTTTTGAGTCGTTTGGCCTCGTCGGCTGAGGCGGGATTTTTTACGAGAGGTTTGGGGCTGCGCTTCGCCGCTTCCTTGGGTGGCTTTGGGGCCGAGACGGCCGCATTCACTCTGGCCGGAAAAACGACGGCAAGCTTGTCCGGCGAGAATGTCGATTGGTCGCCGCGGGCCCTGGGCCGCGACTGGTTGGGCGGCGCCATGACTTTGGGTTCCTTGCGGGTGGCGGGCGCTTGGACGGAGGGCGGGCTGCGCCGCTGGGCCGCGGGAAATTCCGCCGCAGACCTGGTGGCGCGGCGCCTGGCACCGAATTTCGCCCTGTTCGGCGGAATCCTCTTGGGACAAGGGCTGGAGCGCCGCCTCGGGCTGCGCGCCGACGGCCAAGGTTCCGACGTCCTGCTCGACGGGCTCGCCACGTTCCTGAATTTCAAAGCCGGAGCCGCCGTCGCCGGTCGGCTGTTGGGAAATTCTTTCCTCCGCTTCGAACGACGCCTGGATCTAGCGGCGGAAGGCGCGGGGACCTTGCCGCCCCGCTCGGTCTCGGGACCGAGTTTGGCTTTCGCGATGTCGCAAGGCCCTTCGCTTCCTGCGGAACGCGGAGCGGAGCCTCGGCGCTCCCATATCTTTCTCTCCGAGAACCGCGGGCCGGGCGGAGGAAAAAATTCGGACCCCTTGGCGCCGCGGCCTGGCGAACTTCGGCAAGAAGGCGGCGCCGAGAGAGAAGCATGGAAACGCGGCGAAACCAAGTCCGATGCGACTCCTCCGGACGATGTGAGTTCCAAGTCCGACCCCCTTCCGGCGCGGCCCCGTCCCATCGGCAACACTATTCCTCCCCTTGGTTCCCTGACCACCTTGGCGGGTCTGGGGAAATTCTTGCACAGCCCCCAGGAATCCCCGATGACGGCGGATCAGGCCTTGCAAGCCTTGCTGGCCGGCAATCACCGTTTTGTCACCGGAGCGATGCAGCATCCGCGGCAAGACGCGGCCCAACGCCAGGCTTTGGTGGAGGGGCAGAAGCCCTTCGCCTCCGTCTTGGCTTGCGTGGATTCTCGCACGCCTCCCGATCTGATCTTTGACCAGGGGCTAGGCGATCTTTTTGTCGTGCGGGTGGCCGGAAATTATGTCGACGAGGCAGTGCTCGGCAGCCTCGAATACGGCGTGGGCGTGGTGAAGACTCCCTTGCTGATGGTGGTGGGACACGAGGGTTGCGGGATGATACGCGCCGCCATCGCCGACCAACCCCTGCCGGGAAAGATCGAAGTCTTGGCCCAGAAAGTGCGGGCAGGTTTGCCAAAAGAAAGTCCGGACCTGCCAGACCGACAGACTTGGGCGGCCCAGGTCAATATTCGTCGCATGGTTCGTTTCCTTCAAACCCAATCGGAGGTCATTTCTCCCCTTTACCAAGCTGGAAAGGTGAGGGTGGTGGGGGCCTATCACCTTTTGGGTTCCGGAAGAGTGGAAGTGTTGGAACCCTGAGAAGTTTCCTCGCTCGTGGACCTGCGTTGATCGATCCGGAGGGCTTCGCTCCGCGCTTTGATTTCCCGGCACAGCCCCGAAAAGATCACCTGATGAATCGGGTACAGCAGGTACCAATACAGCAGTCCCGGGAGGCCTTTGGGCTCGAAATAGGCGGTCTGCACGTAGAGGGAATGCGCGTCCGTGCCGTTCAGGGGTTCGGCCTCCATCTGCAGCCAGGCTCGGCCCGGGACCTTCATTTCCGCCCGCAGGCGGATCCGGCGACCGGGCCTCACCTCCTCGACCCGCCAGAAGTCCAGGGCGTCCCCGGCGACCAGCGTGTCCGGATTACGCCTGCCGCGGCGCATGCCGGGCCCTCCCACCAAGCGATCCAGCAACCCGCGTAGGCGCCAGGCCCAATCAGCGTAAAACCAGCCGCGATCGCCTCCGATGCCGCTGAACACCGCGAATACCCGTTCGGGAGGCGCCTCCACCTCGGTCTTTCGCACCTCCAGGATCATGCCTTCGCGGTTTTCCAGGTAGGCCTTGGGCGGCGCCCCCGGCCGGAACGAGGCCTGTGAACCCGACCAGATCGTCTCGACTTGGCCCTGGGCGATGCGCTCCAGCGCCAGCCGCACGGCCGCGCGATACCCGATCGGTTGAACTGAAAAAACTCGCAGCGCGCTGGAGTCCCGGCAAATCACGTCGTGCTTCAAGCCTTCGATCAAGGGCCGGGAAATCGAGGCCGGGATTGGGGTGACGAGGTCCACCCAATAGGAGGAGAGGCGGGGCGTCAATACCGGCACCTGGAAGAGCCAACGCCGGAGGCCCCGCTCGGCGGCATAGCCCAGCATCATCTCCCGGTAGCTCAAGACATCCGCGCCGCCGATCTCGAAGGTTTGGCCCGCGCTCTCCGGCCGTTCCAGGGCTTCCAGTAGATACGCGAGGACGTCCCGGACCGCGATGGGCTGGCAGAGGCTCTTGACCCAGCGGGGGCAGACCATCACGGGGAGGCGCTCGGTCAAGTAGCGGATCATCTCGAAGGAGATGCTGCCCGACCCGACGATGATGGCGGCGCGGAACTCCGTGACCGGGATGCCGGATTCGCGGAGCAGATCGCCCACCTCGTGGCGACTGTCCAGGTGCGCGGAGAGGCCGCGCTCCTCGGCGCCGAGCCCGCCCAGGTAGAGGATGCGTTTTACCCCCGCCTCGCGGGCGGCCCGAGCGAAATGGCGCGCCGCCTGCCGATCCCTCTCCTCGAAGCCGGCCTCTCCGGCTCGCATGGAATGGACCAAATAATAGGCGATATCCACGCCGCGAAGCGCGGCCGGAAGGGTGTCGGGTTTTAAGACGTCCCCTGGAACGATCTCCGCTCCAGGCCAACCGCGTCCCGCAAGATTTTCCGGCTGCCGGGCCAGGCAGCGAACCGCATGGCCTCGCTCGAGCAGGCGCGGGACGAGGCGGCCTCCGATATAACCGGTCGCTCCGGTGACCAGGATGCGAAGCATTTGTCAGGCCCTCCTCGGCAGGGTAAAAGGAGATATCATCTTAAGGAGGGTCCTATGCATCGCAAAGACCTTTTTGCGCGATTCGCCTCAGCCGCCGCGCGGAGGGCCGGACAGCCCTTGGCTTTCACGATTGCGGTCACGATCATCCTGCTCTGGGGCCTTACCGGGCCGTTTTTTCACTTCAGCGATACTTGGCAATTGGTCATCAATACCGGGACGACCATCGTCACCTTCCTCATGGTGTTTCTCATCCAAAATACGCAGAACCGGGACAGCGAGGCGATGCATCTCAAGTTGGACGAGCTGATCCGCGCCAACAGCGAGGCCCACAACGCCTTGCTCGACTTGGAGGAATTGACGGAGGCGGACTTGGATCGGATCCGGGCTAGCTATGAAAGGTTGGCCCAGCAGGCCCGCGAACGCCTGCGCAGCGGCCGCAAGGATGAGGGCATCGTCGAAGTGGAGCTCCCCTGAAAAACTCCGGCGCCATTGTCTGGTTTCGTCAGGACCTGCGCCTGGCCGACAATCCCGCCCTGCAGGCGGCCCAGGCGGCGGGCGGCTGGGTCCTGCCCGTGTTTCTCTGGTCTCCCGAAGAGGAGGGGGCCTGGGCCCCCGGTGCGGCGAGCCGTTGGTGGCTGCATCAATCCCTAAACTCCCTTGCCGCCGAGTTGCGCTGCCGCGGCTTGGAACTCGTGATCCAGCGGGGGCCCGCCGCTGCGGCGCTTGAGGCCCTGATCGAAGAGAGCGGGGCGGGGGCCGTGTTTTGGAACCGCCGTTATGAGCCCGCCAGCATGGCCCGGGATGCGGCGGTGAAAGAACGCCTCCGCGCCAGGGGGATCCGGGCGGAGAGTTTTAATGCGGCCCTGTTATTCGAGCCCTGGGAGCTCGAGACGAAGGGCGGAGGTCCGTATCGGGTTTTCACTCCCTTTTGGAAGGCCTGTCTGGGCCGTCCCGAGGTAGCCTCGCCCACGCCCCTGCCGCCTCGCCTGCGGTCGCCGGACCCTGCTCCGGCCTCGCTTCGCCTGGCAGACCTGGGCTTGGAGCCCAAGATCCCCTGGGACCAAGGATTGCGCGAGGCCTGGCGTCCCGGCGAAGCCGGGGCCTGGGACGAGATGGAACGCTTCCTCGAGGTCGCGATGCCCGCCTATCTCAGCGACCGCGACCGTCCGGGGGTCGTGGGGACCTCCCGGCTCTCGCCCTACCTGCATTTCGGAGAGATCTCTCCCCGGCAGGTCTGGCACGCGGTGCGGGAGCGCGCCGCTCGAGACCGCCGCGCGGGTGCCCAGCGCGGGGCGGAGGGATTTTTGCGGGAGCTCGGCTGGCGGGAGTTTTCCCATCACCTGCTTTACCATTTTCCCGAGACGGCCGAGCGGCCGCTTCGCCCGGAGTTCGAAAAATTTCCCTGGCGGAGGGATGCGCGGGCCCTGTCGGCCTGGCAGAGGGGCGAGACGGGATACCCCATCGTGGACGCGGGGATGCGCGAGTTGTGGCGCACCGGCTGGATGCACAACCGGGTCCGGATGATCGTCGCCTCGTTCTTGGTCAAGGACCTCTTGATTCCCTGGCAAGAGGGAGCCCGATGGTTTTGGGACACGCTGGTCGATGCCGACCTCGCCAACAACACCCTGGGTTGGCAATGGACCGCCGGATGCGGTGCGGATGCCGCCCCCTATTTTCGCATTTTCAATCCAGTCTCCCAGGGAGAAAAATTCGATCCGGAAGGGGATTATGTGCGTCGCTGGGTTCCAGAATTGGCCTCGTTGCCGAAGGAACGGGTGCACCAACCGTGGCAGGCGGGGGCGGCGGGTTACCCCCCTCCGATCGTCGATCACGGGGCGGCGCGGGCCCTTGCCTTGCGCGCCCTCGAGACGATAAAGAAGAAGTAATTCTCATGAATGGCCTTCCCAAAAAATCTCCCCAGGGCCGCGGCGCGGCGGAGAACCCACCCAACCGATTCGAAAGGCTCGCTTGGGAGGACGACGCCGAGGCCTTCGATCCCGAGGCCCCGGGCCCGGCGACGCAATTCTTCCGGGACACCTCGAAATCGCTCATCGTGGAAAACGAAAGCCCGGACGTTCCCTTCGAGGCGAGCCTCAATGTCTATCGGGGCTGCGAGCACGGCTGTGTCTATTGTTACGCGCGGCCCTATCACGAATACCTGGGGTTTTCCGCCGGCCTGGACTTCGAAACCAAGATCATGGTGAAGGAGAACGCGCCCCAGCTGTTGCGCAAGGAGCTCGCATCTCCCCGGTGGGAGCCGAAGGTCCTGGCGATGAGCGGGGTGACCGATTGTTACCAGCCCATCGAGAAAAAATTGAAGCTGACCCGGGCCTGCCTCGAGGTCTTGGCGGAATTTCGCAATCCCGTCGGCATCGTGACCAAGAACCACTTGGTCACCCGCGACCTCGACCTGCTCCAAGAACTGGCGGCGGTGAAGGGCGTCTCGGTTTATCTTTCGATCACGACCCTCGACGCCGAGTTGGCCCGTCGCTTGGAGCCCCGGGCCTCGACGCCGCGGCATCGCCTGGAGGCGATCGAGGCCCTGGCTAAGGCCGGGATCCCAGTGGGGGTGTTGACCGCCCCTGTCATCCCGGCCTTGAACGACTCGGAAATTCCCGCCATCCTCAACGCCGCAGCCCGAGCGGGGGCGCGCTTCGCGGGCTATGTCATGCTCCGCCTGCCGCACGGCCTGGCGGGTCTCTTCGAGACTTGGCTGGAAGAGCACTACCCCGACCGCAGGCATAAGATCCTGCACCGCCTCGAGTCGCTGCGCGGCGGCAAGCGCAACGATCCCCGTTTCGGCAAGCGGATGCGCGGCGAGGGGCCCTTCGCCGACCAAGTCGCCCAATTGTTCGAGATGGGACTCAAGAAGGCGGGGATGGAAAAGCGGGGCCCGGAGCTCTCCACCAAGGATTTTCGCCGTCCGCGACCGCCGCAACTGTCGCTATTCCCGGCCTAAATTCCCGTTGGGAAGGCGGCCGCTTTTCGGTTAAGCTCTCGCCATGTTTCAAGCCTCCATGCCCTATCGCCCCCTCGGAAACTGCGGCGCCAAGGTCAGCGTCTTCGGCCTGGGCGGCTGGACGACCTACGGCGGCAGCGTCACCGAGGCGTCCACGATCCGCGACATCCTGCGTGCCGCCTACGAGGCGGGGATCAATTTCTTCGACATCGCCGATATCTACGCCAAGGGAGAGTCCGAGCGGGCCATGGGGAAGGTCCTGAAAGAATTTCCCCGCCATGAGCTGGTGATTTCTAGCAAGGTATTTTGGCCGATGAGCGAGGACATCAACGACCGAGGCCTCTCCCGCAAACATATTTTCGAATCGGTCGAGAAGAGCCTGAAGCGCATCGGCACCGATTACCTCGATCTCTATTTCTGCCATCGTTTCGATCCCGAGACCCCGGTCGAAGAGACGGCCCGGGCCATGGACGATCTGGTTCGCCAGGGCAAGGTGCTCTACTGGGGCACCAGCGAGTGGGGCGGGGAGCAGTTGGCCGCCGTCCACCGGCTCTGCGACCAGAGGCATCTCTACCGGCCCCAGGTGGAGCAGCCCCAATACAGCTTGCTGGAACGCCGCAAATTCGAGTTGGAGGTGCGGGAGGTCGCCGTCGAATGGGGCATGGGATTGGTGGTGTGGAGCCCCTTGGCCTCGGGCCTGCTCACCGGCAAATACGATTCGGGGGTGCCTGCCGGCTCGCGCCTGGCCAATATCGGGTGGCTCAAGGATTCGGTCCTGACCCCGGAACGCGTGGAGCAGGTGAAGCGATTCAAAAAGATCGCCGATCAACTCGCCTGCACCCGCGCCCAGTTGGCCCTGGCCTGGGCGGCTTCGCAGCGCGGCGTCTCCAGCGTGATCACCGGAGCGACCCGGGTCGAGCAATTGCAGGAGAACCTGGGCGCCTTGAAAGTTACCTTGACGGACGAGACGCTCCGCGCCCTCGACGCCGTCTTTCCGATCGGAAGGAGTTTTCCATGACCCAGCTGTTTCTTGGCAAAGATGCCAAGGGCCAAGCCATCCAACTCGAACTTCGCATGGCCAACCGTCACGGCTTGATCGCCGGCGCGACGGGGACGGGCAAGACCGTGACCTTGCAACGCCTCGCGGAGGGCTTCGCCCGCCAGGGCGTCTCGGTCTTCATGGCGGACGTGAAAGGGGATCTCTCCGGGCTTGCTCAGGTGGGTCAGCCCAATCCCAAGGTCCAGGAGCGGCTCGCCGAGCTGCAGGTCCCGGACTATCAAGCCCGCGCCTATCCGACCGTGTTTTGGGATATCTATGGGAAGAAGGGCCACGCCCTGCGCAGCACGGTATCGGAAATGGGGCCCCTGCTGCTGAGCCGGGTGCTCAACCTCAACGAGACCCAGGAAGGCATCCTGCAGGTGGTCTTCAAGATCGCCGACGATCAGGGCCTCCTGCTGCTCGACCTGAAAGACCTGCAGGCGATGCTGCAATGGGTTTCGGAACATGCCAAGGAATTGAAGGGCGAATACGGCAACCTCTCGCCCCAAAGCCTGGGCACCATCCAGCGCCAACTGTTGGTGTTGAGCGAGTCCGGTGGCGACGTCTTTTTCGGGGAACCCGCCCTCCGCCTCGAGCACCTCATGCAAAAGGATTTTTCCGGCAACGGGGTGATCAGCGTCTTGGACGCGACCCAATTGATGAGTGATCCCAAGGTCTATACCAGCTTCATGCTCTGGCTGCTCTCGGAGCTCTTCGAGCAATTGCCCGAGGTCGGGGATCTCGACCGGCCCAAATTGGTCTTCTTTTTCGACGAGGCGCATCTCCTGTTCAAGGAGGCACCTAAGGCCCTGCTGGAGAAGATCGAGCAGGTGGTGCGACTGATTCGCTCCAAGGGAGTCGGGGTGTATTTTGTGACGCAGAACCCCCTCGACATCCCCGAGAGCGTGTTGGGCCAGCTTGGCAACCGGGTGCAGCACGCCCTGCGCGCCTTCACCCCGCAGGATCAGAAGGCGGTGAAGGTGGCGGCCCAGACTTTTCGGCAAAACCCCGAGCTCGATACCGAGAAGACCATCACGGAATTGGCCGTGGGCGAGGCCCTGGTATCCTTGCTGGACGCCGAGGGGCGCCCGGCGCCGGTGCAGCGGACCAAGGTGGCTCCGCCCGAGTCCCGCATCGGGCCGCTCACCGATGCCGAGCGGGCGGAACGCATCCAGCGTTCGCCTTTGGCCGGCCAGTACGACCAGGCCCTGGACCGCGAGTCCGCCTTCGAAATGTTGAAGAAGCGCCAACAGCAAGCGGCCGCCTCGGTTCCGGCGCCGCAGCCTCAAACAGCGGCGCCCGCCCCGCGGGCAAGCCAACGGCAGAGCGCGGGGGAGGCCTTCGTCAAATCCGCGGCGCGCAGCATCGGCTCGCAGCTGGGCAATCAGATTATCCGTGGCGTCTTGGGTTCGATCTTCGGTGGCGGCCGGCGGAAGAGCGGGTTTGGGGGACTTTTTTAGGAGGCGGCGCGGAGCCCGTCGAGCGCGCTTTTGGTGCGTTGGCGGCCGTTGCGCAATTCCCGTTCCAGGGAGTCCAGCTGGGCCTCGACGCGGCGTAGGGTTTGAACGGCAACTGCCTGCTCGCGCGGCGAAGCGGCGGCTTGGGCCTTTTCCTTCCACAGCCGATGGGCCTGTTGGGCCTTTTGGTATTCCACGAGAGTCTGTTTGTATTTTCCGAGCGAGGCGTGGGCGGTTTCCCGCAGCTGGTCAGTGGCCTCGGCGGCGAGCTTGGGATTCGACTCGGCGTCGCTGTTTGGCGCCTTGGCAGAGCCAATCCCCCAAAGGCGCGCTGGCTTATTCGTCTCCCGCAGTTGTTTCCACTGGTCGAAAAAGAATACCGGCTGTTGGGTGCCTGCGGTGATCTCGGTGATTTTGCCCTTCTCCATGGTCGAGCCCCTTGGATTCTTGGAGTGCCGAGGGTGTTTTTAGGGCAGAGGTCCCAGAAGCGAGACCTTGTTGAGAGGCAGGTTTTCCAAAACGAGCCCCCTCCGCCTTCAAGGGAGGAAGAAGCAAACCCAGTGCCAGCCCCCGTTTCAAATTAACTATTTGATTTTATTAAATATTTTTTGTGATCGGAAATGGCCGCTGAGGGCTGAGGCCCCCAATCGCCTGGCCTCCTTGGGTGGGAACTCCGCGGTGGCGAGGCCCTTAGGATAGGAAGCGCTCCCGCAGCCCGGGCTCCGGGAGCATGCAGGACTCCCGTTTTCCGAACCAGCGGTAACGGTGCCGGGCGATGAAGTTGTAGATCGGGTCGCGCAGGAAGCGGGGGATGAGCTTGAAGACATAAAGCGTCGGCCAAAGCCCCGAGAGGCGACGGGCGATCCGCAGTACGGCCTCGCTGCGGGTATAGCAAGCGCCGTTTTCCAGCAGGACGATGGTGGCGAGCTCCTCGGGCGCCCCCGGGACGCCGCGCAGCAGTTCTTGGGCGGTATTGGATTGGAGGGAGGCAAAGCGAAAATAGCCGCGGGGATCGCGGCGCAGGACGAACTGGACACTGGCGTTGCACAGGTTGCAGACGCCATCGAAAAAAATCACCCCATGCATGGATGCCATTGAATCGTTTGGTTGGGAAAATGCCAAGCCCAAAAAAAAAGCGCCCCGCGGGGGCGGGGCGCTTGCAGTAGAAGAGTTTGCTATCAGGATTCGCGACGCAGGCGTCCCAATCCGAATAGGCTCAAGGCGAAGGCCAAGGCCGCCAGGGTCGCCAGCGAACCGGTGGCAGTGCCGGCGGGATTCAATCCGCAACCGGCGCCCTCGATCAGCCCTCCGCCGAGGTTCGTGGTCACCGAGGCGGTATAGGTCTGGCCCTGCTCGAAGTCCTTCGGGGTGCTCGTCACGGTGACCGTATTGACCACCGCGTTGCTGGGCGCGACGGCGATGACCGGGAAGCTGACCGTGGCGGTGGCGCCCAGGGCGAGGGCGTCCAGGTCGCACTTCACGGTGTTTGCGATGTTGGTGCAGCTCCCTTGGCTGGCCGTAATCGGACCCACGAAGTTCACTTGGGCCGGGAGGGGATCGTTCAATTGCACGTCAGGCGCCGCGTCGGGCCCTTCATTGGTGACCGTGATGGTGTAGGTGAAGGTGCTGCCGACGGCGGTGGGCTTGCCTGCGGTGTTATCGGTCTTCACCACCTTGAGCAGCGAAGTGCCCACTTCGAAGGCGCCGATGTCGCAGATGGCGGTGGGCTTGCCCGTGATGTTCACCGGCCGTTTGAAATTGCGCTGATCGCGGGTCAGGAGGTTCCCGTCTTCATCAAGGCAGCCGTCCGGATTGGCGGCGTCGATGGCCGGGCTGTCGATCTTCAGGGCCCGGGTCGCCGTGGGTCCGCCGTTGTTCGCCAAGTCAGCGAGCATGGGATCGATCGGGGCCTCGAGGGTTCCAACCTGGTCACCCGTCCCGGTGAAGCCGGTGCAGTTCTCGTCGACCTTGCCAATCAGGTTATAGCCGAGCGAAGTGAGGGGGCCGATGCAGTCGGGCCCTGCCAGCTCGGCGCTATTGTCGGCGATCAGGGTGTTGGCCACCATGGACTGGAAGGGAAGTACCGCCGCCTTCAGGTCGGAGAATACGGGTTGGAAGACGAAAAGGCCGCCGCCCACCTTAGTTTCGGCCGTGTTGTCGGCAATGGTGACATTGAAGAGTCCCAGCATGGTCGATGCGGGAGCCGGGATCAATTTCATCGCGGGGACTTGCGGAGCCGGGGGTTGGGGCAAGGCGACGATTGCTACGCCGCCGCCCGAAGCAAAGGCCGTATTTCCGCTCACCGTGCTGTTGACGAGGGCGATCTGGCCGTTAGGCTCCTGAAAGAGACCGCCGCCATAGCCGGTATCGCCAAAACCGGCCAGCTTTAGGTCCGGAAAGCGGAGCACCTCGATGGTCTGCCCGAGGGCCTCGTTTCCACTGAGGGTGGAGTTGGTGATCAGGGCGAGGGCCCCAAAAGAAGAATAGATGCCGCCGCCATCCTCGCCGGCGGTATTGCCGCTGACGGTGCTGCTGTCCATGAGGATCTCGGTCTCGCTGTAGATGCCGCCGCCGCGGCCGGCGACGGTGTTATTGCTGACGGTGGAGTCCTGCAGGGTCAAGAGGCCCCCGGAGTTGTCGACCAGGCATTTGCCCAAGCAGCCGCCTTCCATCGAGATGCCGCCGCCGGTCCAAAGCTCCGTTTCGTTGCCGATAACTTGGGAATTATTCAGGGTGAGATCGGCGCCGCCGTCGAAGATGCCGCCGCCATTAAAAGTGGCTTGGTTATTGGTCACGACCACGTCGTTTAAGACAAGGGAGGTGGCGCTGCCCAAACTGCCGAGTTTTCCCAGATCGATAAAGGAGATGTTGTTAAAGGCCTCTCCGAAGACCTGGATGCCGGCGCCTCCGAAGTCCTGACCGTCCTGGATAGTCACCCCGTTCAAAACCACGTCGATGGAGTTTCCTTGGGGATTGATGTCAAAGACCCGCTCCGGAGTGTCGGGCTTCAGGCCCGCGGCGCTGATGATCGTGCTGCCCGAGCCGCCGCCGTTGAGGGTGAGATTTTCGAGGACGTCCAGGTCGCCGTTGTCGCAGCCGTTTTCCTTGGTGCCCGCGATGCTCAGGACATAAGGCTGATCGCTGGAGGGCAGGTTGACCGTATCGGGGGTCGAGGCGTCGCTGGGCACGCAGCCGCCGACTTGCATCCCTTTGTTGACGGTCTCGATTGCGGCGCGCAGCGAGCAGGTTTCGGCGTTGATGACGTCATCGTTGGTGTTGACGGTGACTGTCGAGGCATGGAGTTGCTGGGCAACCCCCAGACAGGACAGGCTTACCAGGGTTAATAGGGGTAAAAGCTTAGACTTCACTACCAGGACCTCCTTACACTTGTTAGGAACCTTAAAAAAATGGCTCGGATGAATGATTGTTGAAGTATTTTGTAGTGAATCGCCGCCCAAGTCAAAAAAAAAGACGCACCGCGGCTCGATTTCCGAGGCCTGCGCGATTGACAATTCACCGGGTACTTCCTATGGGCTTTAGGGAATGACGGCGCGTATTCTTCGGATCTTGGCCTGGTTGGTCCTAAGCCTGGCCTCAAGCCCACTCCCGCTGGCATTTCCAGCCGTGGAATCCAGCGCCGCTCGCCAACTCAGCCTCTACGAAGCCCTGCGGCTTGCGAAGGAGCGACACGTCCAGGTGTTGGTCGCCCAAGAGCGCGTCCGCCAAGCCATCGCCCGCATCGCCCAGGCCAAGTCGGGTCTCTATCCACGGTTCGACGCCGCCACCTCCCAATACCGCAAGACCGTCAACCTCGAGGCCTTTGGCATCGATCCCGGGACCCCGGGATTCGACCTGACGCCTCCGCCTTTTAACGTCTTCGATGCGCGCCTCTACCTGAAGCAGAACTTGTTCGACCTCACCGTCCTGCGACGGCTCGGCGCCGCCAGGTCGGGGCAGCGCCTCTCCCTCGCCGAACAGGAAAAGGCCGAGGCCGATGCACTGGCCTTGGTCGCCAACCTTTATCTCGAGGCGCAGCGGGCCCAGGACGCAGTCGAATATGTGCAGTACCTGCAAAAGCGGGACGGCGCCCGTTTAGGCATCGCCGCCTCGCAAAAACAATTGGGACTGGGTTCGGATTACGATGTCACCGGGGCCAAGGCCTCCTTCGCGGACAGCCAAAATTTGGTGGCCCGCGCCCGAGCGGAGGCGGAGGAGCGGCGGCTTGACTTGGTGGCCGCCTTGGGGCTGCCCCCGGAACAGCCCCTGCGCTTCACTACCCGGGACCCCTGGCTCGCCAAGGCGCCCCCGGCCGAGACGGATTTGGAAACCTTGCTCGCCGCCCATCCCGACGTGGCCGTCGCCCAGCGCCAGGTGGAAGCGCAGGTGCAGCAGCGCCGGCAGGAGGTCGCCGAGTACTTTCCAAAGATCGGCGCCAGCGCCGACATCGGGGCCAGCGGCCCGCATCCGGGCAACGCGACCGATACCTATTCCTTCGGCGGCCAGCTTAACATCCCGATCTACCAAGGCGGGCTGCGCCGGGCTCGGGTTCAAGAGGCCAGCTCCAAGATCCGCGAGAGCGAGGCGCAGCTCGAGCAGACCCGCCGCGACAAGCTCGCCGACGCCAAGAGCGCCCTGGTTTCCTTGCGCCAGGCGGCCGAGACCTATCGCGCCGCTCAGGCCACGCTCGCCAAGGCCCAACAGGGACTCTCCTTGGCCAAGGAGCGTCTCGCCATCGGCGTGGGCAGCGAGTTGGAGGTGATCGAGGCCCAGGCCGATTGGGCCTCGAGCAAGGACCATTTGAGCGAGTCCCTGGCCACCTACCGCCTGGCCTGGATCAATCTGGAATATCGCCTGGGGCGGATGATCCCCTGGATGGAGGAGATAAAGGGCCCATGAAGAGATACCACGGTTTAGGATTCGTGCTTTTTCTGCTCCTGTGTCTTTCGGCCTGCCAATCGCGCCGCATCGATTCCCAGTTGGAGCTGGCCGGGACCCTGGAAATGACCGAGCACTTGGTGGGCATGCCCGTGCCAGGACGGCTCGTTCAGCTCCTGGTCGAGGAGGGCGACGAGGTGAAGCGGGGGCAGCTGTTGGCGTCGCTGGAGCGTTTTGAGCAGAGCAAGCGGGATTACGAGCGCCAAGTCTCCCTCTTGGCGAGGGGCGGCGGCAACCAGCAGACGGTGGAGCAGGCCGAATTGGCGATGGAAGACCAGCGCGCGCTGGCGCCGGTGGACGGGGTGGTGCTCACCAAGGTCCACGAGACCGGGGAGGTGATTTCCAGCAATTCCCCCGTCCTGGTGATCGGGGACCGCTCCCGGCTTTGGGTCAAGGTTTATGTGCCGGAAGGCTACGTCAACCGCATTAGCATGGGGCAGGCGGCGACCTTGCGCTTCGACGGCCTGACGCGGGAATTTAAGGGCAAGGTCAGCTTCATCTCGCCGGAGGCCGAGTTCACCCCCCGCAACGTGCAGACGCCCGAGGAGCGCGTGACCCAGACCTTCGCAGTCAAGGTGACCTTGGACGAGATCGAGCCCTACCTGCGTCCCGGGGTCGCGGCGGACGTCACGCTCCCGCTGCGCGCGGAAGGGCCGCCATGAGCCCCGCCGCCATCGAGGTGAAGAACCTCACCCGAAAATTCGGCAAGCTGGTCGCGGTGGACAATATCAGTTTCTCGATCGCCTACGGTGAGATCTTCGGCTTCCTCGGCTCCAACGGCTCGGGCAAGAGCACGACCATCCGCATGCTTTGCGGCATCCTCGCCCCCAGTGGGGGCAATGCGACCGTGGGCGGTTTCGACGTGAACCGCGATCCGGAGAGCGTCAAGACGGCGATCGGCTACGTCTCGCAAAAATTCAGCCTCTACAGCGACCTGACGGTGATGGAGAACCTGAAATTCTTCGGGCGCATCTACGGCCTGCCCTCGGCCCGGCTGAAAGAACGCATTCAGGCGGTGATGGACTTCACCGGCCTGCACCGCTACGCCGACATGCTGACGGGAAACCTCTCGGGCGGTTGGAAACAGCGGGTGGCGGTGGCGACCGCGATCCTGCACGAGCCCAAGATCCTGTTCCTCGACGAGCCGACCGCGGGCGTCGACCCGATGTCGCGGCGGGCCCTCTGGGAAGTGCTCTATGGCCTGGCCGATCAGGGTGTCGCGCTGTTCGTGACCACCCATTACATGGAGGAAGCGGAGCGCTGCAACCAGATCGCCTTCATCAGCCTCGGAAAACTCCTCAAGATTGGAAATCCGCAGGAGCTGAAGCGGCATAACCCGGGACAGGTCCTCGAGATCGAGTGCAGGCCCCTGATGAAGGCCTCGCGGGTCTTCGGAGCCTTGCCCGGAGTCACCGGCCTGACCACCTACGGGACCACCTTGCATCTCAACGTGGCCGACGCCGAGGCCGCCCAGCGCGCGCTGCGGGAGGCCGCGGCCCGGGAGGATATCCAGATCGTCCAGATGCGTCCCATCGAGGCCGCCCTCGAAGACGTGTTCGCGACCCTGTCGGAGGGCGGCGATGTATAGGATCCGCGCCATCATTTGGAAGGAATTCATCCAGCTGGTCCGGGATCCGAAGACCCTTGCCTTGATCATCATGATGCCCGTCATGCAGCTCATGATCTACGGCTACGGCATCAACAACGATGTCAAGCACATGAGCACCATCGTCTACAACGAGGACCAATCGCCGCTCAGCCGCCGCCTCATCCAGGCCCTGGAGCAATCCGCCTATTTCGACTTCAATTACATCGCCCAGTCCGACCACGAGGTGCGGGTGGCCCTGGACCGGGGCAAGGCGAAGGCGGGACTGCATATCCCCCCCGACTTCACGCGCAAGCTGCTTTCCGGCGTCGGCGCCCAATTGCAGCTGCTGATCGACGGGACCGATTCCAACCCCGCCAACACGGCCCTCAATACCAGCGCCGCGATCGTGAACAATTTCCTGCAGCAAGAGGGCTTGGCGGGCGCGACCGTGACCCCCGTCGAGTTCCGTCCGCGCATGTGGTACAACCCCGACCTCAAGAGCAGCTATTTCCTGGTGCCGGGAGTGGTCGGGCTGCTGTTGATGCTGCTGATCCCCATGATTACCAGCTCCGCGGTGGTGCGCGAGAAGGAGCGGGGCAACCTCGAGCAGCTGCTCGTTACGCCGATCCGCCCCTACGAGCTGATCCTTGGCAAATTGATTCCCTACATGATCATCGGCCTGTTCATCGGGATGACCGTGCTCACCACCGCCCGCTTCCTTTTCGACCTGCCGCTGCGGGGCAGCCCCTTGCTGCTCTTTATGTTGACCGCCTTGTACCTGATGGTGTGCCTCGGCTTGGGCCTGCTCGCCTCCACCGTCGCGGAAAACCAGATGCAGGCCTCGCAGATGATCATGTTCTTCGCGGCGCCCTCCATCCTGCTGTCGGGGTTCTTCTTTCCGCGCGAGACCATGCCGAAGCCGATTTATCTTTTGGGGAACATTATCCCCCTGACTTTCTTCCTGCGCATCATCCGGGGTATCACGCTCAAGGGCTTGCACCTGGCCGACCTGTGGCCGGAGGTGGGCGTGCTCGCCTTGATGGCCACGGTGGTGCTGACGCTGAGCGTCCTCAAGTTCCACAAGCGGCTTTCCTGAACGCCTTTGGCCTGGTAGGCTAAATTAGAAAAATATTGAGATCCTGTCGTCCTTGGTGGATCCTTTGTCCGAAACGGGATCAAAAGAAGGAGGAAGCATGAAACCCAATATTGGCATCAACGACACGCACCGCGAGGGCGTGGTCAAAATCCTCAACACCCTGCTCGCCGACGAATACCTGCTGTACACCAAGACAAGAAATTTTCATTGGAACGTGGTCGGGCCCCAGTTCAACGACCTCCATAAATTCTTCGAGGCACAATACGAGGAGCTGGACGAGGCCATCGACGAAGTGGCGGAGCGGGCCCGCAAGCTGGGCGGCCACGCGGTGGCGACCCTTGAGGAATTTTCCAAAAATTCCCGGCTCAAGGAGCATCCCGGAAAGTATCCCCAGGCCCGCGAGATGCTCGCGGCCTTGCTGGCCGACCACGAGGCCCTCATCCGTCATTTGCGCGAGGATTTGGCCACTGCCGGCGAAAAGCATGGGGACGCGGGCACCGAGGACTTCCTCACCGGCCTCATGGAAAACCACGAAAAGATGGCGTGGATGCTCCGCGCCTTTTTGGAAGAGAAGTAGGCTTACCAGATTCTTTCGCCGAATTTTTCGTTCGGGCGCCGCACCAGCACGTAAGAAAAGGTCGGGGCTTTTGTGCCCGCAACCGTTTGCTGCAGGGCGGTGAAATCCGGAGGCGGCAGCGTCTGGCAGCCCACGCTGCGCGGCGATCCGGGGAACCCCGCATGAATCTGGATGGCCAGGCCGAAGGCCCGCGCCGAACGCAGGGAATCCCGGCGGTCGATGGCTCCGTCGAAATTCACGTCCCGTGCCACCTCCATCAGCGAGTCTTGCACCGGGTTGAAGAGGCCCAAGGTTCCCGCCTTGTAGGGATAGATTCCGCTGCGCAACCAGGCCATGCCGCAGACCGTCCCGTTGCAGCTGGCCTGTCCCGCCGGATCGAGTTGGCCGGGATGGGAGGCCGAGCGGAAGGGGCCTTGGGGATTCAATTCCACCAATTTGAGGTGACCCGCCACGCGCTGGGCGCGAAACACCGAAGTCTCTCCACTGAAGCTCGTCAAATAAGCATTGAGTTCCAAGATGGCCTGCTTCCAAGCCGCCTGCTTCGCCAGGAATTCGGCATGGTTCCCCGTCGGCTTGGGGAAAGGGGGCGGCGGGGGTGGGCTGTCCTGGTCGATTTGGATCACATAGACCTCGCCCTCGGGCGGGGGCCACTGCCCGAAGCGCCGGAGGATTTGCTCGGCCTGCCATTCCCTTCGCTCCGGCGTCCCGTCGAAGCCCCGCGTCACGCGGCCCCATTCCGGCGCAAAGCTCGGGTGCCCGAAACTAAAGTTTTTTGCGGGATGCGGCGCGGCCCACTCCTTGGGAGGGGTCGGTGGGGAAGGGGGATGGTTTTTTGGAGAGCCTACCGCGGGGCCGTTGGCCCTGGGTTCTTGGGACGGGGTGGCAGGTTGTTTGGCGGCCTGGACGGGCTCGCTCCCGGGAATTTTCCTTCCGGTAGCGGAGCCGGTTCCGATCGCCACGCGCAGGTGATTCATAGTCCCCCCATTTCCCGGCCCTGAGAGATTTTCGGTTGGGTCGGCGCGGGGTTGTTAAAAAAATGTGCGAAACGAATAAATATAACTTATTGTTATTATTTAATAATTTTTGATTAAGGGTCTGACGCCAATTTTCCCTCTCGCAAAATAGAACGATCGTGCTAAAAAGAAATCATGTTGCCCAAGGGAGAAATGACCCGTCAGACCATCCTGGAACACGCCGCCGCCTTGGCTAGCCAGGTGGGCTTGGAGGGCCTGAGCTTCGGACGGCTCGCGGAAGACCTCAACCTTTCCAAGAGCGGACTCTTCGCCCACTTCAAATCGCTGCAGGCCCTACAGATAAAAGTATTGGAGCATGCGGCGGATCGCTTCGCCGAGACGGTGGTCCGTCCCGCCCTGAAGGCGCCCCGCGGGGCGCCGCGGCTGCGGGCCCTCTTCGAATACTGGCGGCGCTGGCCCAAGGCCAGCCGCATGGCTGGAGGCTGTTTCTTCGTCGCCGCCGCGACCGAGCTGGACGACAGGCCGGGGCCGGTGCGCGACCTGCTGGTGAACCAGCAAAAGGATTGGCTGGATACCCTCGCCACGGTGGTCCGCGGCGCGATCGCGGAGGGGCATTTTCACAAGCAGGTGGATCCGGAACAATTCGTCTACGAGCTCTACGGCATCATGCTCGCTTACCACTACGCGGTTCGATTGCTTGCCGATCCGAAGGCGGAGCGATGGGCCGAAACCGCCTTCGCATTCTTGATGGAGAGAAGTCAGCGATAATCGCCTTTCGGCCGGAAAGGAGACGCCTCATGCGCGCCAAAAATAGCACGATCGTTCGTTTTGGAATTTTGGAGTTCTATCGCCGGGGCCTTGCCCTGGTCTCCTGGGTTTCTACCGCCTGGGCCGCGGTGCTGGCCGAGCGCTGGTTCCGCCGTGCGCCGCGGCGTCCGGATGCGGAGGCGGAACTCGCCATCCTGGCCGGCGCCCAGCGCCTCGATCTCGAGTTGGACGGGAGGCGCTTGGCGGCCTGGAAGTGGGGCGAGGGTCCCCTTGCGCTCTTGGTCCACGGTTGGGGCGGGAGCGCCGCCCAATTAACCCCCTGGGTCGCCCCCCTGCGCCGGGCGGGATACGCCGTGGTCGCCTTCGACGCCCCGGCCCATGGGCATTCCGGGGGCAGGCTCAGCTCGCTGCCGCAGTTCGCCGCCGCGATCGCCGGCGTGGCCGCTCATGTCGGAGGGGTCGAGGTCTTGGTCGCCCATTCCATGGGGGGCGCGGCCGCCTCGCTGGCGATGGCCGGAGGCCTATCGCTGAACCGGGCGGTCTTTTTGGCCCCGCCCGCGGATGCCTTGGAATGGTGGCTGAAGTTTTCCAAGCAGCTCCGGCTCTCTCCCAAAGTCGCCGCCGCCGCTCGGAGCCGCATGGAACGGCGCTTGCGCTTCCGCTTCGATCGCCTCAACGCGAAGGTCCTGGGCCCTTTCCTGCGCGCGCCCCTGCTGGTCATCCACGACCGCGGCGACGCCGAGGTGATCTGGTACGACGGGGCGGCGATTGCCGCCTACGCCTTGCGGGGCCGACTGCGGATCACCGAGGGGTTGGGGCACCGCCGCATCCTGCGCGATGCCCGGGTGTTGGCGGAGACCCTGGAGTTTCTCCGGGGCGACGGGGATTCCACGGAGGTCGACCGAGAGGCGAAGCGCCTGGTCTGCGGCGCCTGCGGTGAAGTCATGGGGGCGGATGCGAGTAGTGAGGACGCACTGTGCGAGTCCTGCGCCCTGGAGCGGGAGCTCTTCGACAAAGAGCTGCGTTATGCGCGGCAATCCGCGCAGCCCGCGGGGCAGCGGGTTTGAAAAGAAGGGCGGAGAGGGTGGGATTCGAACCCACGGTACCCGTTAAGGCACACTCGCTTTCGAGGCGAGCACCTTCAACCACTCGGTCACCTCTCCGATTGCCGACCCGAAATACCTCGGGTCGGCGAAAACCCTGGGCGGCGCCGCTCCTCCCCCTTCCATTCCCAACAAAGGGAGAACGATATCGATTTGCCCGTTAATTTTTTTCTGGCGGAGAGGGTGGGATTCGAACCCACGGTACGGTTTCCCGTACACACGCGTTCCAGGCGTGCACCTTCAACCACTCGGTCACCTCTCCGTTTCGCAAGCCCGGCAGGCCCGCGGCCTGCTCAAGCTTGAATGCGGATTCTCCTCCCCCTTTTACCCTCTCGGTAAAGTGTTTTTTGGATGGATATCCGCCGATCGAGAATCTTATTTTTTACCCTGCTTCTTCTCTTTCCTCAACCGCTTAAAAAACTCGCTCAAGATCCCGCCGCACTCTCGCTCCAAGAGGCCCGCCTCGACGCTGGGGTGGTGATTGAAGCGGCGTTCCTCGTGCAAGGACAGGATCGACCCGCATACCCCGGCCTTCGGATCCCGGGCGCCGAACACCACCTTGGAGATGCGGGCCAGGACGATGGCGCCCCAGCACATCAGGCAGGGCTCCAAGGTGACATAGAGCGTGGTGTTTTCCAGGCGCCAGCGCCCCAATTTTCGGGCCGCGGACTCGATGGCGAGCAGTTCGGCGTGGGCGGTGGGTCGATGCCGGGTCTCCCGCAAGTTGAAGCCCCGTCCGACGATCTTCCCCTCCTGGACCAGGACGGCGCCGATCGGGACCTCGCCGCGTGCCTCCGCCCGCCGGGCCAAGCCCAGCGCGGCCTGCATGTATTTTTCGGGACTTTCGCCCCCCTGCTTTCGCATCGGCCAGCCCCCGATTAGGGGTTATGGAACGGGGTGTCAACCTTTATTAGGGTAGGTTCTGTACGCAACTTGGGTCCAGGGAGGCCGATAAACTTAATTGAGGAAGGGGACAGCACCAGGGGTAGCTTAGGGAGTTAGGTCCATGATCAGCATTGCATTGGTTGCCGCCATCGGTTTGTATCTCTTTTCCGATTCCCTCCGAAAACGCGAAAAACAAGAGATGAAGCGTCTCCGCAAGACCCTCTATTCGCTATAATTCCGAAACCCGCTTCTCATCCCCAGGGCCTTCCTTTATGAAAGGGCCATGGATGATTACCAGAAGACCGTCGCGCGACGGCTGAAGCGATTTTCCCCGAACGAGGCTCGAGCCCTAGAGGAATGGCTGGAAGGGAAACCGGTTGGGATCAATCTGGCCCTGCAAATCCTCGAACAACTCGAGGACCTCGCTAGAAAGACCGGAAAACCGACCTCCTTATTGCTTGAAGAGCTGCTCGAGGAAGTTTCCGCCAAGCAGCTGACCTCCAAAGAGCTGGGCCGCCGCCTGCGCGACGCCCTGGACCGCCGCCTCCACCCCCAACGCCATGCCCATGAACTCGCCTTCGAGGCCTGGACCAAGCGCCTTGGCCTGCCCCGCGGGGTCCGGGTTCGGCCTCCGCAGAACTTCGAGGGTCGGACCTTCTGCCTGCAGGTGGATTTTTCCTCTGCCGAGGAGCTGCGCGAGCTCCTGCAGGCCGTGGCCGATGGGATTCCGGCCGCCTCGGCCTGGGCGGAACTCCAGCAATTCTGACCGACCGTATTTTTTTATAAATATCAATGAGTTGTAATCAGGGTCCGGTCCGCGGCGGCTGCGGAGGAAGGGCTTGCGGCGCGGGCTTCCGCGGGCCGAGGGCCAAAACCCCTAAAGATTACCCGAAGATGGCGCTGTGCCTGGGCCTGGACTTTTGTTATCGTATTTCGGCCTATGTTGAAGAACTTCGACGAATTCCTCGAGACCAGTTGGGAGCGAAATCAGGTGGTGGGGGCCTGGGGCTTCAACTCCAACATGAACTTCACCGCGCTCAGCCCCGAGGAGACGAACGTTTGGTTCTTTGAGCAGGTCTTCAATTTCCTGCGGGCCTTCTTCGGCCTGGTGATGCCGGACTCGATGGAGATCATCACCTACGACGCCACCCAGCACATCCAGAAGACCGGACTCGACCAGCAGACCTTCCTGGACGAGCTGATGTTGGTGATGAAGAACCTCAAGGAGCCGCTTTGGACCTTCCGGCTCAACCTGAACATCGTCGGTTTCCTGCGCACCCGATTCCAGACGGACAATCCGGTTCGCCTGCAGATCCAAGAGCCCTGTAGCTTCATCGTGTGGGGCGGCCCCGACGAGACGGGCTTTCAGAACTTTTCCATCAGCTATCACCTCTTCTCCACCGTCGTGCTGGAGGGCGAGAACCAGGAGCTCTGGTCCCTTAACCAGCCCATCCTGGAAAAGGCGCTGCAGAAATGGGAGCAGCAGTCCGGCCACATGATCGACGTGGTCGACAGCACCGGAGAAGCGCCGGTGCATCGGCATGGCTTTGGGCGCTAGCGCCCAACGGCTTGCTGCCTTGCTTATTTTCCCTCAGTTTCAATTCTAGGAAAGAGCGGCGAGGCCTCGCCCAGTTGGTGTTCCGTCGGCATCGCCGTCCAGGGTGCGCCCTCGGCGAAGCCCTTGGGAAAGGGCAGCTTCAGTTGGGCGTAGATCTTCTCGCTGGTGAAGGGCAGGAAGGGCGCGATCCACATCCCGATCAACCTCAGGCAGTTGAAGACGTTGTAGAGCACCTGCGCGAGGCGGGGCTCCTTGCCTTCTTTCTTGAGGGTCCAGGGGGCGCTGCTGTCGATGTATTTGTCGACGGCGCCGATCAGCGCCCAGATCGCCTCCAAGGCCTGGTGGTACTCGAGGTCGCCGCGCCGGTAATCCATCGCCTGCCGCACCTTCTTGCCGGTCTCGCCGGCCTGGAGGATCAGGGCCTGGTCGGCCTCGGCCGGTTCGCCCGGTTTCAGCAGGCCGTTGAAGTATTTCTTCGCCATGCCCATGGAGCGGTTGAGGACGTTGCCCAAGTCGTTGGCCAGGTCGGCGTTGTAGCGCTTGATGAAGTCTTCCCAGGTGAAATTTCCGTCCGCGCCGAAGCTGGAGCCGCGCAGCAAGTAATAGCGCAGGGCGTCCGGCCCGTAGACGTCGGCTACGTCCAGCGGGGTGACGACGTTGCCCAGGCTCTTGCTCATCTTCTCGCCCTTCAGGTAGACGAAGCCGTGGCCGAAGACGGTCTTGGGCAGCGTCAGTCCCGCGCTCATCAGCATGGCGGGCCAGATCACGCAGTGGAAGCGGGTGATGTCCTTGCCGATGACGTGCAGGTCGGCGGGCCACCACTTCTCGAAGCGGGCCGGGTCGTCGGCGTAGCCCACCGCGGTGAGGTAATTGATCAAGGCGTCGAACCACACGTAGACCACGTGGCTGCTGTCGTTGGGGAGGGGGATGCCCCAGGCGAAGCCGGAGCGCGACACCGAGACGTTCTGCAGGCCGCCCTTGATCAGGCTGACGATCTCGTTGCGCCGGATCTCCGGCACGATGAACTCGGGATGGGCGGCGATGTGGTCGAGCAGCGGCTGCTGGTACTTGGAGAGCTTGAAAAAGAAGTTCTTCTCGCTCAGCCACTTGGGCTTGGTCTTGTGGTGCGGGCAGAGCCCCTCGACTAGGTCTTTCTCGGTGTAGAAGGCCTCGCAGGACTCGCAGTACCAGCCCTCGTAGAGATCTTCGTAGATGTCGCCGTTCTTCAGGATGGCGTCGAAGAGTTTTTGCGTGGCCCGATGGTGCCGGGGCTCGCTGGTCTGGATGAAGTCGTCGTAGCTGATTCCGAGCTTTTTCCAGATCTCGGTGAACTTTCCGCGCATCTCGTCGCAATAGAGCTTCGGCTCGAGGCCCTTCTCTTGGGCGGCCTTGAGCACGTTGGTGGAATGCTCGTCGTTGCCCATCTGAAAATGCACCTCGCGGCCCTCCAGGCGCATGAAGCGGGCCAGGGCGTCGGCGCCGATCTTCTCGTAGGCGGTGCCCAGGTGGGGGATGGAGTTGACGTAGTCGATGGCGGTGGTGAGATAGAATCGGGTCATAGTCGGCTTTCGAGCGGTTCTCGGAAGAACATCAGGAGTCGCGGCAGATGCAGCTTCGGATTGGCATTTTGCCTGAGTTCCCGGCGGAACTCTAGGATTCTCTCGGCGAAGGTCAGGGCCTCGAAGCTGCGCGGGGGCAGGTCGGGGCCTTGGGTGAGGTATTGGTGGGCCTCGAGCAATAACCCTTCTAAGAAAGGCAAGAGCCGCTCGGGCTCATTGAGGGCTTGGCCCAAGGAGTAGGCCGAAGCTAGGTCGAGGGCCTCCCGGTCGCCCCACAGCTGGTCCAAGGAGGGTAGCTCCCCTTCGGCCTCGCCAAGCAGCAGGGCGAGGCGCGCCGAGCCCTGGGCCCAGCGCAGCAGGCGGGCGTCGGACTCCTTACCCTGCCGGCGCAGGATTTCGGCGAGCGCCTCCGGAGGAAGCGGTGAGCAGCGGAGCTTTTGGCAGCGCGAGAGAATCGTGCGCGGCACCCAGCCGGCGGCATGGCTACCCAGCAAAAAGTAAGTCGCGGGGGGCGGCTCTTCGAGGGTCTTGAGCAGGGCGTTGGCGGCCGCGGCGTTGAGGGCTTGGGCCTCCGGCATCAGCACAACCCGACACCTTCCGACGAGCGGGGCCAGGGTGAGACCTTGCTTCAGCTCGCGGATGGCGTCGATCTTGATGCGGCCGTTGTCCGGCTCTATCGGCCAGAGGTCGGGGTGCTTGCCCTCGGCGACCAAGTGGCAAGAGCGGCAGGCGCCGCAGGGCGCCTCGGACGCCGCTTCGCAGAGCAGGGCCTTGGCGAGGTGCCGGGCGACGAGTTGCTTGCCGATGCCCTCCGGCCCGAGAAAGATCAAGGCGTGGGGCAGGCGGCCCGCGGCGCGCAGGGCGTCCAGGCTTCGGTAGAGTTCTTCATGTCCGAGAAAGGGCAGTTCGCTCATCGTGGCTCGGCCCTCACAGCAGGGTTTCAAGGTCCTGAAAAATTTTTCGGTGGATCGCTTCGACCTCGAGGGTGCCGTCGAGCACCCGGAAGCGCTCGGGCTCTTCGCTGGCCAGGCGCAGGTAGCCTTTCCGCACCTTCTCGTGGAAGGCGAGGGCCTCGGCCTCGAAGCGCCCCTCCGAGCTCCTTTGCCGCTCCAGGCGCGCCTTGGCCCGGGCCAGTCCTATCTCCACGGGAAGGTCCAGCAAGTAGGTGCGTTGCGGCTTGAGGCCGCCGGTGGCCAGCTCGTTGAGCTCGGAGATGAGCTGCAGGTCCAGCCCGCGGCCGAAGCCTTGATAGGCCACGGTGGCGTCGCAAAAACGGTCGCAAAGGACGATGCGCCCTTGCGCGAGGGCGGGGCGGACGGACTCGGCGATGTGTTGGGCGCGGTCGGCCGCGTAGAGCATCAGCTCGGCCAAGGGGGAGAGGTGATGGTTTTTGCCGTCGAGCAGGATCTTGCGGATCTCGCCCCCGATCGCGGTCCCACCGGGCTCGCGCGTCAGCAGGGTCGCACGACCGCGGGCCTTGAGCGCCTCGGCGAGGCGCTGGATCTGGGTCGTCTTGCCGCTGCCCTCGCCCCCTTCGAAGGTGATGAATAGGGACATGCGGAAATCTAGGAATCTTGCCTTTCTATATGCAAGGGAAATGTGGCTGCTTGGGCCTTGAGGGAGTTTTTGCGGAGCTCGCCCCCGGGAGTCGGTATTTCCCGGTGCATCGGTTACTCAAAAAAAAAGACCCCCCTAACCTTGCGATTAGGAGGGCCTTCCGTGCAGTGTTTTGTGCAGGTGATTCGCGAGCCCGGAGCAAGTCCGGTCTCGCTAAAGCCCAGGGGGCGGTTCCGCCTCCCCCTTCAACCCCCATCGGTATCTCCCGGTGCATTGGTTACTCAAAAAAAAAGACCCCCCTAACCTTGCGATTAGGAGGGCCTTCCGTGCAGTGTTTTGTGCATCCCTCTGTGGAGAGGAATTCCTTTAATAAACGTAGCCCAATTGGATGCCGAAGGTGTTTTGCGAGGTCGCCGGCAGGGCACCGGCCAGGAAGCTGGGGGCCGTCGAGCTGTCGTGCCGGAATTCGAGCCGGGCCCGGATTCCGCGGAGCGCCGTGACATCCATGGTGGCGAAGGGCTGAACTTGGAAGGTCGAACGCGTCGACCACATGGTTTGGGGTGCCCCCGTCCGCGCCCCGTCGGGATCGAAGAACAGCTCGAAGCCCTGGGCGAAGCTGGCTTGCGGGATGAAGCCGACCCGGCCGGTGATCCCCAAGGCGTGCCAGTTGGACTCGGGTTGGCCCGCACCGGCGCCTTCATGGCCCCAGTCGTAGGTGACCGATGCGGTGAAGCGGTCGAAATTGCCCGCGGTCGCGGCCGCGTCGTTCACCTTCACCGAGGCGATGAAGTCGGCGATGCTGCGCAGCCTGCCGCCCTCCGAGCCGACCGTGCCTGCCCCGGAGAGGGTCAACCAGCTGGTGGGATTTCCCGACAAGGCGCCCAGCCAGCCGATGCCCGCCGAGCGGTCCAGGACGTTGTCCCAGCCGTTGATAATGCCGGTGGTGACGGTGAGACGGTCGGGGACGATGGGGTATTCCCCCAGCACGCCCAGGTGCGTGAAGGGCTCGGCCAGGCCGAACTGCCAGGAATGGCTGATGTGGTTGTTGCTCAGGCTCTCGATGACCTCGGTCCCGATCAGGGTGGCGAACTTACCGCCGCGCAGCGTCAGGCCGTTGCCGATGGGGAGGCGAAGCCGAGCGTAGATCTGCTGCAGGTCGTACCAATCTCCGCTGAAAGAGGAGCGCGACCGCGCGACTCGCGAATTTTCGCCGACCCCGAAGTCGAAGCGGAAGCCGAAGGGGTTGTCCGCGTCGACCGGACGGTCGAGCGAGAGCTCCAGGTAATTGAACATCGGGCGGTCCGCCCGCGTGTCGAAGATGCGCAGGGCGTTTTGCCCGTTCGCGGGCGCGCCGGCGTTGTAGGTGTAGGTGGTGTCGAGGATGATGCCGGGTTGGATGCCGCGCACGAATTGCGCCAGCGACACGTCCCGTGGGAAGCGGCCTCCGGCCCAATCGACGAGGCGGGCCAAATCGAGGTCGCCCATCACGAAATAGCCGATCGGATTGTAGCCGCGGCCGCCATAGGAATCCGGGGTTTCGGGGACGCTGAGGCCGAAATTCGGTTGGAATCCCCCAGAGAGCACGATGATGCCCCGTCCCAGGGAGAAACCGCCGCCCAAGGTGAGGGCGAGCATCGATTGGTTGTCGAGGGCGCGCGTCACCGAGGGGGCGACGCCCGCTTGCTGCGAATAGAGGACATTGGTGCCCAGGCCGGCGTAGACGAAGGCGCTGAGGATCTCGGGCGCGATCCAGCCCTCGTAGCCGCCTTCCAATCCGAAGTGGACCAAGGAGATATTGTGGCCGTTGCCGTCGTTGAGCGCTCCGAGGCGAAACACCCCGTTGAAGAACAGGGAATTCCGCGAGTCCAGGGAGAAGGCCTGACCGACCTGGGTTTGGAACAAGCCGCCCGAATAGCTCGGCGCGCTCCCGCCCAAGGCCAGGCTCGTATATCCGCCGCTCAGTTGCAGACGGTAAGGCGACACGGGATTCCCCGCGGAGGCCGCGGGCGCCGCTGCCGGCGCCGACGCGGGCGTTCCAGTTGAAGATAAAGGTGGTGTCATATCGTTAACCCCAGCGAGATTTTCGACATGACCGCGAAAAATTTGCTAAGGCCCATCCGAAACTCCCTTTCCCCTCCTGTCAAAAATGCAACGGCGGTGCCATGGGGCTAAAAGGTAAATTCCTATAACTTTCGGAAGCTTAGCCGATTTTCGCCCGTGAAACAGGTAGCGAAAATTGCCCAAGTTCGCGGCAAATGCTGCCGCCGCGGGCAATTTTTGGCCCCGAAAAAAAATAAAAAATTCCAAAAAAAACCCCGGTTCGCGGGGCGAACCGGGGTTTGGAACGATATCCCGAGGGGATTAGAAGTTATACGCGAATTCCGCCGACAGGGCGTTCGACAGCGAGGTGCGGTCGCCGCCAGGTCCCGGGGTGATCAGGGTCGCCTGGCTGCCGGGGGCAGAGGCGAAGTGGTGCAGGTCCATCCGGTACTCGAGCTTCATCTTCGCGCCGTCGGTGATCTGATAACCGGCGCCGAGGATGAAGTTGTGGATCTGTTGGTCGGCACCGGTGAACTTGCCTTGGAAGTCATGCAGGTAACCGTAGCTGAAGAACAGGTCCCAGATGTCGCTGAGGTTGTAGTCCAGGACGAAGTAGCCGCCGAGCGACTTCGCGTTGGGTCCGAGCGTGCCCGGCAGGTTGTTGCGCTGCGCGTAGGTGAACTCGCCCGCGAACAGGAGGTTCTCGGTGAACTTCACCGCGAAGTCCATATCGATGATGTGATCCAGGTGGGCGTTGTTGCCGGCCTGTTCGGGACCACCGGCATAGCTGAGGCCCAGGGTGCTCTTCTTGCCTTCCTCGCCCCAATTGTAGCCGAAACGGGTACCCCAGGAGGGAATGGCGCTGTCGCCGGGTACTACCGCAGGGCCGGGCACGGGAGGCAGGCCGTTGCCGGTCAAGCAGGGAGCTCCGACGATGACGCAGTCGAAGAGCTGGTTGACCAGGTAAAGGTGCATGTCAAAGTGATCGCCGAAAGCCCAATACATCTTGGCGCCCGTCGCATTGGTCGGGGTCAGGAAGTTATAGGTGTTCGGGAAGGAGATCGTGGGGTTGTCGGCCCGGTCGACCAGGTAGTAGCCGATGGGCACGTTGAAGCGGCCGATCAGGAACTCGCCCTTCAGCACGCCGACGGTGACATAGCCCTGCTCGAGCTCGAAGTTGCTGCCGACGACGCCGCTGTCGGTGTTACGGCCGCTGCCCGAGAGGAAGCGTCCGAAATCGAGGTCGGCGCGCAGGCGGATCTTCTCGCCGAAGCTCTTTTGGATGTCGAGCTCGACTTGATCCACGTAAAAGTTGAAGGTGTCCCGGCTCGGGGCGGTGGCGCCGCGGAAGTCGCGCAGCTGGCCGCTGACGTCGCCGATAGCAGCGCTGTCGTCGTGCTGCCAACCGGTGACGATATCCACGTTACCGCTGAACTCCACACCACCCGCCTTGGATTCCTCGGCGTGGGCCGGCAGACTGACGCTGAGCGCGAGCAGACTGGCCGCGATAGCTAGTTTTTTCATGTTCATCTCCTTACTTTTCTCCAGGTGGTCGAGGGCGGATTCGCCACGAAACCTGAGGGTTTGTACAAAAAGATCGAGGGATTTCCTTGAGTTAAATTGCAAGCGTCGTACCAGCCGCGGGGCGGTTTTTGTCGTTGCAAATGGCCTGCTTAGCGTCCCCATCCTCTTTCGGTGGAGGGCGCCGCGCCTAATCGCCGGGCAATTGGTCAATGCGCAGGCAAATTTTTCCGCCCGGCACCGGGCCGGGCGGAAACGGAAATCCAAAAATTCAAAGAGCGATCGCCGAACTAAAAGTTGTAGGCGAACTCGGCGGCGATGGCGTTTTGCAAGGCCGTGCGGTCGCTGCCGGTCAGGGCCGCGGCCACCGCCGCGCTGTAATGATGCAAGTCGAGCCGGTATTCGAATTTCACCTTCGCCCCGTCGGTGATCTGGTAACCCGCGCCCAGGGCGAAATCGTGGATCTGCTGGTCCAAGCCCGTGTAGGCGCCGGTGGGGTTGATGTCATGCAGGTAGCCGTAGCGGAAATAGAGATTCCAGGTGTCGCTGGGCTCGAAGCCCAGCAGGAGGAAGCCGCCCAAGCCCTTGCTGTTGGGGAATCCCGCGAAGGCGCCTGTCACGTTGTCTTGGCGGTAAATGCCTTCGCCGCCGATGGTGATCTTCTCTCCGACATGGATGTTGAAATCGAGATCGAGGATATGAGTGAGGTGCGCGTTATTGCCGAACTGCTCGGGCCCGCCCGCATAGCTGAAGCCGACCGTGCTCTCCTTGCCTTCCGCGCCCCAGGTGAAGCCGAACCGTGTGCCGTAGGAGGGAATCGCGCTATCCGTGCCGACGGCGGCGCTGATCACGTCGCCCAGATTATTGACGACGTAGAGGCTCCAGTCGAAGTTATCGGTGAAGGCGTAATACAGCTTGAGTCCGGTCAGGTTGTGGGGGCGAAGGTAACGGTAGACGTTGGAGAAGGAAACCGCGGTGTTGTCGGCGCGATCGACGCTTTCGAGGCCGATCGGCGCGTTGAAGCGGCCGAGCAGCAGCTCCATGCCCTTGCCGAAGGGAATATTGGTGGTGACGTAGCCCTGCTCGAGGTTGAAGTTGGAGCCGTTTTGGGTGTTGCGGATGCTGCCGCTCAGAAAGCGGCCGAAATCGAGGTCGGCGCGGATGCGGATGTTCTCGCCGAAGGTCTTTTGGAGGTCGAGCTCGACTTGGTCCACGTAGAAGTCGAAGGTGTCGCGGGAGGGGGCCGCCAGGCCGCGGAAGTCGCCCAACAGGCCGCTGCCCGAGCCGCGGTCATCGATGGAATTGCAGCCCAGGCCGCCGGGGCCGAAGGAGCAGCTGCCGCCCGTTTGCCCGGGGAAGACGCCGGTGGGGCCGTCGGTGGTGGCGCCGTCGTCGTGCTGCCAGCCGGTGACGATGTCGACGTTTCCGCTGAACTCGATCCCGGCCGCCGCCGATTCACGGCTCAGCGCCTGACCCATGGCGGTCAGCGAGGTCAAACTCAGGGTTAGGGCATAAAGGCTCAATTTTTTCATAGTCTTTCTCCTCTGCGGGTGAAGGAGTTCAGCCTAAAAATTTATGGGGGGTTTAGCCGAAGCGGGCCAACCCTACCCGGTAATTTGATTTTTTCGGGGCCTGATTAGGTCCGATCAGGCTTGGGACGAAATGTACTTAAACTTAATTTAATTGAATTGGAACTTAATTTATATATAATTATAGGTCAAGTTTTTAATATTTTTCCCACCCTTAGCCCTGATTTGCCTGCTTTTCGGGCCCGTCCCGAAGGGTGTTTCCAATTCGGCGGGCTAAATCGCGGATGCCGGGGGTAAAGTCAATGATATTGTTTATGCAGTGCGTTACGAATTTTCTGAACGCCGAGCCCCCTCCCTCGCTATCAAATACCCATAAGGTCGCCGAAATCCTCGTTGCCGGTTTGACTTTAAGCGGCTCGGGTTTTAGTTTGGTCGGGGGCATGGGGACAAGGTGGCTATGGACCAGGCGTTAACAGGGGGGAGGCGGAAGGTATTGGTCGTCGACGACGACCCCCAAATCCGGAAAATTTTGGAACGGATGCTGGTGGGCCCGAATTACGAGGTCCGTAGCGCCGTGGACGGTTTCACCGCCCTCCATCAGGTTCAAGAAGATCCCCCCGATTTGGTGATCCTCGATATCATGATGCCGGGCATGTCGGGCATCGAGGTCTGCCGCCAGATTCGCGAGCTCAGGCCGGAGTCCCCCATCAAGGTCTTGATGCTTTCCGCAAAAGATTCCCAGGCCGATCGCCGCCGGGCCCTGGAGTACGGCGCGAACGACTACATCACCAAGCCCTTTCACATCGCCTCCCTGGCGCGAAAGATCCAATACCTGTTTGAAAAGCAGGAGCGCAGCGCCTGAGGGAGAGGCGAGCGGGCCTCGAGCGAGGGAGATGCCGGAAATCCGGGTTATGGGGATTGCCGTCCAGAAGCGGCGGTAGGCGGGGCTTTGTTCCTTCGGCGCTCGTTCGCTATCTTACCTCGAACAAATACTCGATCTCGACGCAGGCGCCCATCGGCAGGTCGGTGACGCCGACCGCGACGCGGACGTGTTTGCCGCTCTCGCCGTAGAGTTCGACCAAGAGCTCGCTGGCGGCATTCATCACCTTAGCCTGGTCGTGGAAGCCGGGCATCCCGGCGACGAAGCCCGTCAGCTTGACGACGCGGCGGATCTTCTCGAGGCTGCCGAGCTCGCCCTTGGCCAGGGCCAAGGCGTTCAACGTGCACTGCTTCGCGCCGCGCTGCGCGGCCTCGAGGGTGATCTCCTTCCCCAACCTCCCTTTGTAGGCGCCGAGGCTGTTCTTGAAGATCGGCAGTTGGCCACTGATATAGAGGAGATTGCCCATGCGAAGGGCGGGGACGTAGCTGCCCAGGGCCGGCGGCATCTCCGGGAGCTTGTGTAGCATCTGGAGGAGCTTCTGCTCGATGGCGTCGGGTTTTTTGCCGGACTTGGCGACGGCGGGCGGCGCGGGGGCCGCGGGGGCGGGGCTCGGGGAAGGCGTGCCGGGGGCTTTCGGATCTTCGGCGCTCATGGGGCCTTCCTCTTGGCCAGGCGGATCCCCTTGACCAAGAGGATCAAGGGCAGTCCGGGATAGCGTTTCAATTCCTCGCTGAGCTTCGGTGGCAGCGAGGCGGTCTTCATGGCTTCATCCAGGGAACCCTCCCGCAGTTCTTCGAGGAAGAACCCGTTCTTCTTGAGCGTATTGAACAGCGGATCGATGCCCTTCTTGAAGCCGGCGCGGGGGTTCATCAGGTATTCGAAAAAGGGGTGGATGGTTGAGAAGACGACGCGGCCGTTGTCGCGCAGGCAGCGCGCGGCCTCGGGGACCAGCGCGGGCAGGTCGGAACGCCAGGCGAGCGCCGAGGGATAGACGAGGAAATCGAAGCTCTCGCCCGCGAAGGGCAGGTGCTCGACCGCGCCGCGCGCCTTCGGATAGGGAGAGGGGGCCGGCGCGGCGGTCGCGCCCGCGGACGCGCGGCTGACGTCGAGCTCGACGATGTCCTGGGCCCCGCGTCGCGCGAGCATCTCGAGATAAACTTCCGATCCGGGGCTTAAGTGCAGGCATTTTTTTCCGTTGAGCGCGGGGAGGAGCGGGAATAATTCCTTGCGCTCGGCGCCCCCCAGCAGGCCCTGCAGCTGCTTTTCGTTCCACTGGATGAACCCGAAATCCTGCCCCTCGCCGTCGGTGACGCCGGTCTTCTTCGGCTTGGGGGCCTTTTTTCGCGAGGTCGCGGAGGCGACCTTCTCCACGACCTTGCCGGCCTTGTTCATCAAGGAGCTTAAGAATTTCTGCATAGTGGAAGTTTACGTTTCTTTTAGGGTTTTCCAAAGGGGAAATTACGCCTTCCGCCCGGGGCGCCAAAACCGAAAGGGGTCGGCGCCGCTGGTGGCGGCGAATATTTTGACGCGGTTGCTCCGGGCCTTGGCCCAGCGGCGCAATTCCTGGGTCAGCCAGGGGACCATGCCGATCTCCCCGGCGAAGTGTCCGATGTCGACGAGGGCGATGCCTTCGGCCAAGGCGTCCAAGGCCTGGTGGTATTTGACGTCGCCGGTGACGAGGACGTCGGCGCCGGCGGCCTTCGCCTCGCTGAAATAGCCCCCGCCGCTGCCGGTCATCACGGCCACCCGTCGTACCACGCGGTGTTCTTCTCCGACGTAACGCAGGTCTCGCAGGCCGAGGCTCTTTGCAACCTGTCCCAGAAATTTCTCCAACTTGGTAGGCACGACTTGGCCGATGCGGCCCAGGCCCGCCCGCGGCCGCCGCGGATCCCGGGAGGGCAGGAGGGGCTTGAGGCCCTTGACGCCGAGCTTTTTAGCGAGCTGGTCGTTGAGGCCCCGCTCGGTGGCGTCGAGGTTGGTGTGGAAGGAGAGGACGTTGACTCCCATCTGTGCCGCCAGCCGCGCGCAACGCGAGACCGGCGTGCGGTCGTCGAGGCGCCTCAGCGGCTTGAAGAAGAGCGGGTGGTGGGTGACCAAGGCGTTGCAGTCGTGTTCGACCGCCTCCCAAAGGGCGGCCTCGGTGACGTCGAGCGAGACCATCACCCCCTGGAGCGGGTCTTGGAGGCTTCCGACTTGCATGCCGACGGAGTCCCAGTCCTCGGCCAGGGAAGGCGGGGCGAGCTTGGCGAGGAAGTCGTAGAGGTCTCGGACGAGGGCTGGCGATTTCATGCCCTGGTTTTATCGTGAAGCCTGGCGGGGGAGAAGAAAAAAGACCGGCCTCGTCGCGAGCGCCGGTCAAAGAAGGGCCGCGCCTTCTTGTGAAAGGCGCGGCCAAGCCCCTAAATCCGTAAACGACCTATTTGGCGTTTTCGATGACTCTCTGATTCGTCCGAAGCAGGCTATCTTTTAAGGTATTTTGGAAGGTGTCGGTCGTAGTATCAGACGCGGCGGCTGGCGCGGGGGCGGCTTCATTCGAGGAGGTGAGGGCCCTAAGCTGCTCCTCGATCTTGTCTCGATCCGCCTTGAGGTTGTTGTACTTGGCGGTCAGGTCCCGAATCTCTGCGTCATTGGCCCCATTGGCGTTATTGGCTTTCAGGGAGCTGATTTTGGCCTCAATCTCTATCATGTCATGTTCGATGGCGGCGAGCTTTTGCTTAAGGGTTGCTGCCTCCGCGACATCCCTGGTTCGGGTGGCAGTGCCTAATTCGGCGGCGACGTAATCTTTACCTCCCCGGAACAACATCTCGAGCATGTCTTTCATGGCAACATACTCGACGTAGTCTTTTTCGAGTTGGGCCCGATTCGTGGTGGCCACGACGTATTCTTTCTCGATCTTTTCGGTTTTTTCCACGAGGGCTGTGTAGGTCTCTTTGGCCACGGCTAGTTCGGTCTCCGTGTAGGTTTTATAGGCCGCATAATTGACGCTTTGCTCGGTGACTGGCACCAACTCGACGGCAAAATCCTTCTTTTCGGCCACAAAGACCGTATGGACGGCGAAATCTTTATTATCTATCCGCATGACGAGGCCCTGAGCCGCATAGACCATGCCTCGTTCGATTTGGGCACGTTCGACCGCGCCAATGGCGGTGTTATTGGAGAGTTGATCCCGGAAGGTCTTGGTCGCAGCGGCCAACTCCGCATCCAGGTCATTGTCACTGAACCACGTGATGGCATCGGCCATTCCGAAGATATTCGCGTAGTAATTGAAGAGGGTGCTGCGCATCGACAGCATGGCCTGGAGGTCCGAGAATCGCTCGATCCGTCCTCGAACGGTTCGCTCCCCAGGGGAGGCCGGGGCGGCGCTTGCCATGTTCATTGCGGCCTTCTGGGCCATCGCCGTTCGGGTCTCAATTTGGGCGCTCAGCCTCCCGTACACGGCCTTGTCCGCCTGCAGGAAATAATTATGCATCACGGCGTAGTCAGCCGCCGTGTAGTTGGCGGGCTTCGCGGTGTAGAGGGCATGAAAACCAACGTTTTGAGCCACTTGGAAGACCATGTCCCGGGAGTGATGGGTGGCCATGCCGAACTTGGCGTAGGCATCGCCCTGCCTGTCGCAAATATCGTTTTCATTTCCGGTGCTGGTATCCTTGCCGGTATCGCCACCACCGCCCGCTTGGGTCACCTTGGGGACATCTCCCGCATTGAGCTGGGCATTGCTGTCGCCGCCCTTCTTATTTCCTCCGCAGGCCACTAGGCTGGCGAGCAAGAGCGCCGGAATGAAAAATCCGAATCCGCATTTTTTGAATTTAAGTTTCATGAAATCCTCCTGGGACGATGAAAAAAGGTGCCCATCACTTCTGTCTGCAATTTGAGGACCAGGGCGAGACAATAAAAATATCTTTATTTTCAATGAGTTGTATCGGGCTACCCGCTAGGATTTCGTCTCATTTTGATAAATTCCTCAAAGTGAGAATCATCCAGGCCGCCCACTAGGGTATTCATTGTTAATGGATGGGCCTTAGGGGTGGAAAGACAGTGAAGCGTGAAGGATCCTGCCGAGCGGAGGGGCTATTTGAGGTTGCGGTACACCGTGCCGACATTGATCCCTAATTCCTTGGCCACTGCATATGGACTCTCACCATGCCGCCGGTAGCTTTCCCGAATCACCCGCTCTTTGAGTTCCGCGGCGCCGATGCCGGAGGGGAGGCCCGTCTCCTGGGCCTTGGCCGCCGCGTTGGCCTTCAGGGCGTATTTCCGCATCTTCAAATAGACCGTCGCGACGCCCACGCCGAGCTCTTCGGCGGCCCGCTCGCAGTTCATCCCATGGCGCGCCAGGGCCGAAGCGTAGAGGGCCTCTTCATAACGCGTCCAGGGCCAGCCTGGCCGGTAGAGTTCGCCAGGCGCCGTCCTTGTCGCCGCGGCCTGAGTTGGCAGCGGGCGGGCGGGGGAGGCGGGCAGGGACTCGAGCGGCGCGGGCGCGGCGCCCTGCAGGCGTCGGCGCAGGAACTCCGGGATGTCCTCCAACCGAATCAACCCCCGCTCCGCGAAGGCGGTCGCGGCGCGGATGAAGTTTTCGAGCTCCCGCACGTTGCCCGGCCAGTGGTAGGCGGCCATGGCGCTGAGCAGCTCTTTGGAGAGCCTTGGCGTCTTGCTTAAGTTCAACTCGCCGGCCGCGCGCTCGAGGAAATGCTCGGCGAGCAGGAAGAGGTCTTCTTTGCGTTCGCGCAGGGCCGGCAGGTTGAGGACCATCTGCGCCACCCGGTAAAAGAGATCCTCGCGGAATTTTCCCTCCGAAACCCAGGCCTCGAGGTGGCGGTGGGTCGCGGCGACGATTCGGATGTCCAGCGCCACGACCTTGGTGTCCCCCAGGCGGACGATCTCGCGTTCCTGCAGGGCCCGCAGCAGTTTGGCCTGGGTGTTGAGCGGCAGCTCGGCGATCTCGTCGAGAAAGATGGTCCCGCCGTTCGCCTCCTCCAGCAAGCCCCGCTTGTCGCGCGTGGCGCCGGTGAAGGCACCCGCCTTATAGCCGAACAGCTCGCTCTCCATCAGATTTTCGGGAATGGCTCCGCAATTCACCGCGATGAAGGGCCCCTTGCGGCGCCGGGAGTGCTCGTGCACCGAGCGCGCGATCAGTTCCTTGCCGCTCCCCGTCTCGCCCAAGATCAGGACGCTCAGGTTGGTGTCGCTGATGCGGTCGAGCAGGTGCAGGATGTCCACGATGGCGCGGCTCTTGCCGAGGATCATCGGGTAGGGATTTTTCACCCGGCCGCGCAGGTCGGTCTTGAGGCGGTCGATCTCCTCCTCGGCGGCCTCCAGGCGGTTCTGCAGCTGCGCGTTGAGGGCTTGGAGCTGCTGCAGGTAGCGCAGGTTCTGCAAGGCCAGACCGGCCTGATCGCCGAAGGCCTCCAAGAGGCCCAGGGCCTCGCGATGGAAGAGCCCCGCCTTGTAGCGATGCGCCAGGTACAGCAGGCCGACCACCTTTTGCTGGGCGCGGATCGGGACGCAGGCGATGGAACGCAGGTGCAGGGCGATGACGGACTGGAATTGGTTGAAGCCCGAATCGACCTGGGCGTCGGCGGTGACGATCGCCGAGCCCGTCTGCAAGACCTGTCGCGAGACCTGTTGGCTGACTTCGAGCTGCTCGGGATTCAGCTCGGCGTTGAAGGCCTCTTCCACCACCAAGTCGCCGGCCTCGTTCTCGAGGAGCAGCAGGGCGGTCTCGGCGCCGCACAGCTCCGCCGCGTATTGGAGGATCTTTTGGAAGAGAAAGCGCGGGTCGTGCTCGGTGAGCAGGGCGCGGTTGATCTTGAGGATGTTGGCCCAGGCGTCCGGGGCGCCGCCCATGGGGGCGGGCGGGGCCGCGGTGGGTGGCGCGGCGGCCATGCCCTCCCGCGCCTCGGCAGGCGCCTTCGCCAAGAGTTCCGCCAGGGTCTTTTTTTCCTCCTCCGTCTCCGCCAAATAGATCAGCTTGGGGGCGAGTTCCCGGAAGGCCGCGAAGTCGTCCTCCGCCAGGGCCAAGGTGGCCAAGGCCGCATTGGGGTAGAAGCGGAAGGGTTTTAGATTGGGGTCTTCCTCGGCGCGGTTCAGCGCCTCGGTATAAGACGCGCGCGCCTTCGCGAAGTCACCTTGCTTGCGGTACACCTCGCCCAGCTCGAGGGTGGCGCGGGCCATCAGGTTGCGGGTGTGGGAGGAAGGGTGGATCTTCCCGACCAGGCGCTTGGAGAGTTCCAGGTCGTGGATGGCCTCCTCAAGCCGGCCGAGCTCGCTCAGCAACACGCCGCGGTTTTGGGCCACGGTGGCGGCGCTCATGAAGTCGCGCTGGTATTCCGCGAGCGCGAGGCTGCGCTGATAATAATCGAGGGATTCATTGAGGCGCTTCTGCAGGGAACGGACGTTCCCCAGGCCGTTATAGGCGCGGATCAGGTATTCCCAATGGCGTTCCTCGCGCGCGAGCTCGGCGACCTGCAGGTAGCTGTCGGCCGCGGCGGGGTAGTCCTTGACCCTCAGGTAGGCCTCTCCCAAATGGTAGGCGACCTTCATGCGGAAGGAGGGGTTGGCGTGGGTCGCGAAGAATTCGAAATCCAGCTTCAGTCGCGCGATACCCTCCGGAACCCGCCCCGCGGCCAGGTAGGCGTTGGCGAGCTCGTTGTTGGTGACGCGTTGCCGCTCGGCCGGCGGCAGGCCCTCGGCCTGGGCCGCGGTGGCCTCGAAGGCGGCAATGGCCTCGGCGAAGCGCCCTTCCCGGAGGTCGAGGAAGGCGACGAAGTTCTTCAGCCGCAGCTCCAGCGCGGCGGCGGGCACCTCGCACTCCCGGAGCAAGGAGAGGCCCGAGGCGAAGTCCTCCCGCGCCTCCTGAAAGCGGTTTTGCTTCACGTAGACCCAGCCGCGGGCCTCGAGCAGGCGAGCTCGTTCGAAGAGGCGTTGGGGACGCTCGAAGACCCGGGGCAGCCGCTCCTCCAGATCGGTCAAGAGCTCCAGCGCGGCATCGAGCCGGGCTTGGCGGGCGAGGGCCTCCGCGCGGCGCAGCTCCAGCCGCCAATGTTCGCGCGGGTCGGCACCCAGCTCTCCCTCCAAGGCGTGGGCGAGGGCGTCCTCGGTGACTTCCAACCTCGCGAGCTCGGGTCCCGCCTCGCGGAAGGGGGCTAGGTTCCATTTGCCGGAGCTGTCGACGATGAAGGGGTCCTTGAGCAGGGAGCGCAGGGCCGTCTGCAGCGGGCCCGGGTAACCGCGGCTCCATTGAAAGAGACCGGCCGTCAAGGGAGAGGGAATTTCAGGATTGCGGGTGACCTCGCGGAGATAGGCCTCGGTCTCGGCGAGATTGAGCGGGCGCAGGCGCAGCGCCAAAGGTTGAGCGGAGGCGCAAGCGCGCAAAGCCTCCGCCTCTTCCTCAGGCGCGAGCGCGGCCGCGAGCGAGGTTTGTTCCAGCAATTTCGGCAGGCGGCGCTGCTGGAGGGCCTCGCGGAAGGCCGCGGGCGCAAGGAAGCGCAAGGCGGCTCCCCGTTTGGGCGTTTCGTCGGGCCCTACCACCTCGATCTCGCGCAGCTCCGCCTCGTATTTCAACTCGGTCAGCAGGGAAGAATTGCCCAGTCCCTTTTCTCCCACCACCAGGAGGGCGCGGGGGCTACGGCTTTTCTTGATTTCGTCGAGGAATCCCGTCGCCTCGCGGAGGATTTCTTCCCGTCCGATGAAAAATTCCGGCACGTCGCGGGGGCGGGCCGCCAGCGGGCTCTCTCCCTGGGTTTCGAGGTAGCGCAGGCAGTCCTCGGCGGAGGCGATGCGCTGCCGCGGATTTTTCGCCAACATCCGGTCGAGCAGGGAGCTCCAGACCGGGTCGACCTCGCGGTTGCGCAGGGTGGCAGGAGGCGGCTGGAAGTGCAAGTGGGCCTGCAGGGTGGCGAGGGGGTTCTTTTTCAAAAAGGGATTTTCGCCGGTGAGCAGGGAATAGAAGACGACGGCCAGCGAATACAGGTCGCTGCGGGCGTCCGTCGCCTCCTTGAGGATCTTTTCCGGCGCCATGTAGGGCGGCGTGCCCCCAACGACCGCGAGACTGGGGTGCGAGATGCCGAAGTCGATGAGCTTGAGCAGGGGCTCCTCGCCCCGGATTTCGTGGACCAAGAGGTTTTCGGGCTTGAGGTCGCCATGCAGGACCTTGTGGGCGTGCAGGTAGGCGAGGCCCTGCAGGGCCTGGACGAAGTATTCGCGCAAGGCCTGGACCGCCAGGCCGCGGGCGGCCCGGTCGAGGCTGCGCCCTTGGATCAATTCTTCCGTGAAATAGAAGCGGCGCAGCTCGGGGTCGAAGCCGAAATCGAAGATGCGGACGATGTTGGGATGCTGCAGGCCCTTGAGCAGGCTGAATTCGAATTTGAAGGTCGCGATCCGTTCCTCGTCGGCGAGCCCCTCGACTTCGCTGCGGAGTAGCTTCAGCGCCGCTTCCCCCTCCGGGCCCGCCACCGCGAAGACCTCTCCGCTCAAGCCGGAGCCGAGCTTTTGGCGCACGCGATAGCGGCCGTCGATGAGGGTGGGGTCGGTCACGGTTGGGAGTTTAGTGTGTTTCCTACGGCGGCCCAAGGGAATAATTATTAAAAATGAATTTTAGGACAAAAATAATAATAATTATTATTAATATTGAATTTTTTATTAATACTATTTTTATCGATCCGGAGGGTGGCGGAGTGGCTCCAGTAAATAAGATTAATAAAAGTAAAATAATTTCAATAATTTAATAGTAAATTCCACGGGCCTTGCCGGTTTCGACCAAGATTGGCATTCCTCTTGCTTTAGTATTCTGACAGAAGGGCGAAGGAGAAAAAAAGAGAAAGTGGAAATCAGCGAGGCGCGAGAGAAAAGACGCAGCCTCCAAAAATAAAAAGATTTAAGGTCGCGTTAGAAGGGTTTGTCGAGGTGTTTGGAGTGCCCCTTGATAGATTTGGAAAACGCGACCTTTTTTTCTTTCGCTTGTCGCTGGGGTGGGATCGTTTCATAGTGAAAGAGGCGTGAGGGCGGTATGATTCAAGACATGGTGCGATGGTTTCGCTTTCTGCGACGGACCCTGTGCCTCGCGGCCTTGATCGGCTGGGCGTTCGCCGCCCCGGGCTGCGGCGGGGCCTCGCCTCCGCTGGGGATTCCGGCTCCAGTTTCCAACTTGATGACGATCGAGCCTCCGGATGGCTCCGGCACGGTGGCCATCTTCGGCGCTCCGGGGGCGGTGCTGCCCGGCGCGGTTGTCTCGGGCGCCAATCTCAGCCAAGGCGGTCAGGTGCGATTTTGGGAGTCCGCCCTCTACGGCATCGCCCGCGCGCAGGTGGCGCCCGCCGTCGAACGCGACGTGGTGGGGGCCTCGGATGGCTCTTTCCGCATGCGGATCTTCGGCAAAGCGGGAGACACCATTCGCATCGTGCAAACCGTCGACGGCGAGAAGAGCCCCGGCACCGACCTGATCGTCCCGAATTCCCCCTCGCCGACCGGCGGAGCGATTCCCTAAAAAAAATTCCTTGGCGCCGACCTGGGCGCGAGGCAGGATGCCCGCCCATGCGATACCGTCCCTTTGGGCGCAGCGGCGTCCTCGTCTCCGAAATCGGCCACGGCACCTGGGCCATGGGCAGCATGTGGGGGCCTCGCGACGACGCCTCGGCCCTCCAAGCCCTGCGCCACGGGCTGGAGCGGGGCATCAATTTCATCGACACGGCCTTCGTCTACGGCAACGGCCACTCGGAGCGGCTGATTGCCCGCGCCCTGCGGGAAAGCGGGAAGCCCGCCTTCCTCGCCACCAAGTGCCCTCCCAAAAATCGGCTCTGGCCCGCCAAGCCGGGCGTTCCGGCCCAGGAAGTCTTTCCCGGCGATTACCTGATCGAGATGACCGAGACCGCCCTGCGCAACCTGGGCGTCGATTGCCTTGACCTGCAGCAGCTGCACGTCTGGGACGAGGCCTGGCTCGAGCAGGGCGATTGGCAGGAGGCCGTGGCGAGGCTCAAGCGGGACGGCAAGATCCGCTATTTCGGCGTCTCGCTCAACGACCATCAGCCCGATTCGGGGCTCCCGCTGGTGGCGAGCGGCCTGGTCGACTCGGTGCAGGTGATCTACAACCTCTTCGACCAGACTCCGCGCGAGCGCCTCTTCCCCCTGTGCCGTGAACAGCAGGTCGCGGTGATCGTCCGCGTCCCGCTGGACGAGGGCGGCCTGAGCGGCGCCCTCACTCCGGAGAGCAAATTCGTCAAAGGCGATTGGCGATCGGTTTATTTCAAAGGGGATCGCCTGCGCGAGACCTGCGAGCGGGCCGCCGGCTTTTCCTTCTTGATCCGACCTCCCTTTCTGGGCCTTGCCCAAGCCGCCTTGAAGTTTTGCTTGATGGATCCGGCCGTCACCACCGTCATCCCCGGGATGCGGAGCGTCCAGCACGTCGATTCGAATTGTGAAGTTTCGGATTTTGAAGGTTTTTCGGAAGCGGAATTGAAAAAGGCCTATGCCTTGGCCTGGCCCCGGAATTATTATCCAAATTACGGCTGATCCCGCAACTTCCGAGTCTATAGGCCGATCTTTCTATTATCGGTACAACAACATTTTGCGCTGGGAAGGCTTCTCACTTTCTCACGCGAGGGACGCCTCGGAGCAATCCGGGGCGTCCTTTTTTTAGATTTTTTTTGGTGGTAGCGCCGGGAACTCTTCGTCCTTGTCCTCGGCGTGCTTCGGATACAGGAAGGCCGGCCGAGGTCGCGAGGGATTGAGCGTACTTTGCCAGGCGCGCTCGTAGAGATCCGGGTCCACCTCCCTCGGAATGGCGGCGCGCAGGCGCACCCAGCAATCTTCCCGGACCAGGCTGAAACCGGGCGTGACCAGCCCTTTCAGCTCTCCGCTGAAAAATCCGCAGCCCTCCGGCGCGTAATATTGGAGTTCGTCCACCGTCAGTTGCGACGTAACCCGCCAAATCCGGGACTTGTTCCAGTGCGGCTCCGGTTCGTAGGGGAAGGCCTCGCGCATCAGGCGAAATTTATAATAAAAGACCAGCCCCTTCTGGGCGACCAGCATAGGGATGTCGAGCGGGGCCAATTCCGCCGTGACCGAGGCAAAGCTCGCGAACTCCGGATCGAGGGAACGGGGGTGGGCCAAGTCGATGCGCCGCGAGGCGGAGAGGGGGGCGAGCGCCGCGAGCAGCGCCACGCAGAGCGCCTGGGCCCAATTCCAGTTCGTCTCCGCGGGAATTTGGCCCTCCAGAGACAGGGCGCCCAAGATCACCAAGGCCGGCAGCAAGATCGCATAGCGCTCGCCCGCTCCGAACACCTCCTCGCTGCCGAAGGGAAACAGCGCCGGGAGCAGCAGGGCGAGGAGCGGCCAAACGCGATGCGATAATCCCTTCGCCCTTGTCCCGAAACGCCGGATCTCGAAGCCCAGGAAGGCCAGGGAGACGAGGATTTCCGCCTTGAGAACGGGCGGGAGCTGGCGCCGCTGCAGCAAGCTGAGCAAGCCGGGCCGCGGTTGTTGCCAGCCCAGCCGCTGCAAGTCGAGGAAGCGAAAACGGTCGCCCGGAAAAAACGCCGCGCCGATCGCCAAGGCCGTTCCCAGGGCGGCGAGCCACCAAAATTTCCTGCTTAATTTTCCTCTCTCTTGAAGCTGGGAGACCAGCAGCCCCGCGCTGAAGGCCAGGGCCAGGGGCAGCGCCCCGCGGTGCAAGAGGCAAGTGCCCCCGGCCATGGTCCAGGCCAACCAGGCCTGCGGGCGCCGCAGGGCGAGGGGGTAGAACCAGAGGGGCAGGGCCATCAGCATCAGGAAAAATTTCGGGAATTCGATGGCGAGGAACAAGAGCGAGGGCGAGAGGCCCGCGTAGCCGAGCAGCAGGGCGCAATGCCAATTGAGTCCGCGCCCGGGAATGATGGCCAAGCCGAGCAGGAGGAGCAGGAACAGGCACAGGGAGGCGCTCTCCCAGGCTCGCACCGCTCCCTCGCTGTCCCAACCGAGTTTCTGCAGCGTCCCGGTGATGCGGTGGAGGACCGAGCTGTCGGGGATTTTCACCGCGCCCGTCTTGGCCCAATAATTGGCCTGCAGGGCGTAGTAATAGGCGTCGGCGCCGCGCAGGTAGGGCTCGGCATTCCAGCGGCGGTCCAGCTGCCGGGCGGCGGCCAGCGCCGAGAGCAGGAAGAGCAGCGGCGCGATTTTCGCGAAGGCCTTCATCCTTGGGGCGAGCTCGAATGCCAGCAGGCCTCCGACTCGTCGGTCGGCAGCAAGAGGTCACTCAAGACCGAGGAGCTCAGGTACAGGGGATTCAGCTCTTGCAAAAGCGCGTCCAGCGCCTGTTGCAGGGCCGCGTAGTTGGCGCCGTGGACTTCCCGTTTGCGGTACTGGTCGGTGCCGTTCCACCGCGTCGCTCCCACGATCCAGGTCAGGGCTTGATTTTGGTTCGCGGGGCCCTTCTTCTTGGCCCAAAGCATCGCGAACAGCTTTTGCTTCTCCTCCGCGGTCAAGGCGCGGTAGGGCTTGACGCTCAGCTCGCTCTGGAAGATCGCCACCCGCGGCGTCGCGCTCGTCGACTCTTGCAGGTATTCCGATTTCTGCAGGGCCGTGACGTACTTCCTGCCGAAGATGCGGATATTGGGCCCCTTGGGTTCCCAGTTTCCTTCCAAGACGTTGGCGTTGATGTCGGCGGGGCGCGCCGCGCTGTCGGCCTTTCCGTAGTTAAAGTCCTTGTAGAGCACGAAGGTGCCGTTGTCCCGGAGCCGCAGCCGGCTGTTGTCGCAGCCATTGGAGAGGTTGGAATAAAATTCGAATTCCTCCGGGACCTTCCCGGCGATCGGTTGGTGCAGGATCGAGGCGTAGGATCGGTTCAGCATCGGCGAAAAATCCGCCGGGGCCGTGACCTTGGGCAAGGGGGCCTGCGGCAAGATCAGCTTTCCGTCCGCGCCGACCAAACGGAGCTCCGAAAGCAGGACGTCTTTGTAGCTGCTGCCGGGGGCGATGCCTTTAATCGTGAGGCGGAGCTGGCGGACGTTCGCCAGGGTCTGGGGAAAGGCGACGCGCTGCGCGCCCATCTGGTCGGCCAAGCGGATCGTGAAGGTGGGCTGCGCGTCCGCCTGTACCTCGGCCTCCAGCACCCGTCCGTTGGCCTTGAAGTGCTCGGCCGAGCGCTGGTAGCCGTTCCACACCAGCAGGCCCGAAATCGTTTGGGGGTTTTGCAAGGTCAAGGTGAAGGATTCGCCCTTGCCGTCGGATTTCTTTCCGTCCGTCGACCAGGCGATGTCCGCCTTGGAGTCGAAGAGGTTGGCCGGGTGGTAGGCGGAAACGGGCTCCAGGATCGAGGAGGCGGTGACGCCGGCCGGCGTCAGGCCAGGCAGGCCCAGGGCCAGCGGTGCCACTTTGCCCGCGAAGATCTCTTGGATGTCCTTTCCGGCGGGGAAGAATAGGATTTTTTCGAGCCGGACCGGCTTGCCGAGGCCCGAGTACTCCACTTTCAAAAAGAGGGACTTCACCGCGACGGCGGAGCCCTGCCCGCCCAAGGCCAGGATCTGGTTGTCCATCGATTCTCCCGTCGTCATCTTTCGGCTGGTGGCGGCGGTGTTGCTGCCGTTCACATAGACCCGCAGCTGGCCCATCCCTTCGGGCGCCGCCTTGATTTGGACGAAACCCGCGCTGAGCGGTTTTTCGAATTGGACGTAGACCCCCTCGTCGACCCCCAAGTCGGCCGCGCCCGGCGTCCAGGAGCCCTGGCAGGAGGGGTCGAGCAGGCAGGTGACCGGAGGGGAGCCCGGGGCGCTGCTGGTGGCCGCGGCGGACAGGACGGTGTTGGCGCTTTGCGCGTGGGCTGGCGCGGCGAGGAAGAGCAGGGCGAACAAGGCGGCGATTTTCATAAGGCCTCCTGGAGGGTGTACTGGCATTTGGAAAAATTCTCGAACAAGGGTCGGACGGAGACGAGCTGCCCCGAAGGATCGCGCGTTTCCCGAACAATGGAATTGCGGCGGTAAAGCCCGTCCTCGGCCTCGAGGAAACGGTGCCCTTCTTCGCGGATCTGAAAGGCGTGGGGCGGCGCTGCGTCGCAGCGCAGGCTGGCCACTAGCTCTCTTTCCTCCACCTTCACGCGAAACTGGTAGCGCCGGGGGCTCCCATTGCGAAAGCGCAGGTCCTTGAAGTTGTAGACGATGGTGGCCCCGGTTCCGAAGGGGACCTTTCGATGGTCGTCGGGGAACAGGTCGACGCTATGGTGGTGGCGTTCCAGGACCTGCAGCTCGGAATGCAGGGCCAGCCAAAACAAGGCGTTGGCCATCTGGCAGAGCCCCCCGCCGACGCCCCGCGCGGGTCGCCCGCGGTCGAGCACCAGGCCCTCGAGATAACCCCGGCGCGCGGTGGGAGGCCCCACCCGGCGCCACAGCGAAAAGACCTTTCCCGGCGCCAGGATCACGCCGTCGAGCTGGGCGGCGGCCAGCTCGAGGTTGCGGCGCTTGTTTTCGAAGAGCCGCCGATCGATTCCCGGAAAATTGCGGAACAGGGGGAGTCGGTGTTCCAGGATCAGGCAGGGTAGGTCCTCCCGCGACCGCTCATTGGCGAAGCGCCGCCGCTGCAGGAGGTCCTGCAAGGAGCGGATCCGTCTGCGCGCCGCGCAGGAGAGGGCGCGGCGCCACGCATCAAGGGCTTGCGGCATCGAGGGCCTCGACGATCGGGTAACGGTTGGCGTTCGGTAGCTGGAAGTGCCACCATTCCGTGCTCAGGGGCTTGAGGCCGACGCCCGCCATCAATGTGATCAGCAGGTCGCGGTTGTTGCATTGCGAGCTGTGCTCGGGTTTGCATGGGGCCGTGGGCGCCGCGGCCGGAGAAAAATCGTCGAAGGCCGTGGGCATCTCGACCGGCGTCCCGTCCGCATTCGCCAGGCTGACGTCGACGGCGATGCCGCGGTTGTGGTTGGAGCCGGTCTTGGGATCAGCCACGTAGCGTGGGTCGGGGACCAATTTCCACATGGCCCGCTGCACCTCGAGGGGCCGGTAGCAATCCCAGAGCACCAGCTTCAGCCCCTTCGCCTCGAGCTTGGGGGCCAATTGTTTCAGTTTGGCCGCCAGGTCGGCATGCAGGTAGCAGCGGTCGAGCTGGAATGGGGCGTAGACATTCTTCTTCAGGAAGTTGTCTTCGGTGGCGTATTTCAAGGAAAGCAAGAAGGCGGGACCCTCGAGCGGCACAAGGAGAGCGGTCTTGGCGCCCGCGGCGTAGGGGATCCCAGCAAACAGGGTGGCTATGAGAACAAGGGAAAAGCCGCGCATTCCAATAAATCCTCCATTTCGGGGCCCGTCCATCCGCCTGCGGGGCAGGGTTCGGGTTTCCCGAACCTTGCAGCAAATGCGAAGAATTTGCGGAGCTCAATGGTCTTGGCCCAAGCCTCGGTGTTTTTTCAACAGCCTGTAAAAAAATTAGGGGCCCTTGGCAGGGCCCCTAAAGGAATTCGGAAAGAGGATTAGAATTCGATGAACAAAGTCGAACGCACGGCGTAGGCCGGAGAAGCCCGGTCGAACTGGATCGGGTTGATCGGGTTGCCGTCGAGCGTGCTGTTGGCGAAGTCGTCGTTCTTGATGTCGAAGACGCCGCCCGGAATGAACACGCCGCCGGTGATGTTCCAGATCAAGTGCTCGAAGAACTTGGCTTCGAGGATGATGTCGGTCTCGAGGCCGTACCATCGGCTGTTGTTGACGATGCGGGGCAGGCTGCCGATGCCGGTGATCTCGGCGAAGTCAATGTCGATGACGCGGGAAGGCGCCCATGCGGTCAGCAGGTGAAGCCCGGCCTTGAAGTACTGGGCCTGGGGAATCGCGTTGGAGATGTCGAAGCGGTGCAGGTAGGTGCCGCCCACGTAAATCGCGTTGTTCACCCGGTTGGAGGTGATGGGCCGGTTGCCCAGCTTGGTCTCGCCGTTGACTTGGATTGCGGGAGAGGTGCCGAGGGGCATGTTGAAGAGCATCAGGGCGACTTCGTAGTCCGGGCGGAAGCCGAATTGGGTGATCCGCTGGGAGAGCGGCGAGGAGTCGCCGGTGGCGATGCCCGCCATGAATTTCCATTCGCCGCCGAAGTCATACTTTCCGCTGGCCTCCAGGGCGCCCAAGTGCACTTGCAGGTCGTTGGTTCCGTCCAGGCAGACCGGATTGGGCAGGGGATTGGTGAAGCCGGCCGGGACCGAAATGGCGTTGATGCAGACGTCGGTGCCGATCGTCCCGCCCAGGAAGACGTATTCGCCCGCGATCCGGTAGGGCCCCTTCTCGTATTTGCCGTAGAGGTCGAAGAAGAAGGCGCGGGTATTTCCGTCGACGGCCCCATCGACCACGTTGCCCTGGGCGTCGATGGCGCCGTTGGGGACGCGCTTGCCGGTCCCGTCGCGGAGGCGGACCCCGGAGTAGGTGCCGATCTCCCAATCCTGTCGCTTATAAATGAGGGCGGCGGTCAGCTGGTAGGTGCCGTTGCTGACGGTGCCGAATTGGTTTTCAAGCAGGCCGATCGTCGGGTCTTGCTGGTCGTTGAAGACGAAGTCGGCGAGGAAGGCGAAGGCCAGGCTGCTGGAATCGGCGAAGTCGTATTTGCCCAGGTACAGGAAGCGGTCGAAGGTGTCGCCGAACTTCGCGAACATGCCGTTGCCGTCGTTCTGGAAGATGCCGAGACCCCAGTTGCTGGGCTGACGGCCGATGCGGAATTTTCCGACCGGGGTGAGGATGTCGACGTAGAGGCGGCGGACGTTGAGGCTGCCGCCTCCGCCGGTGACGATGTCGCCCGCGGCGCCGCCGGTGACCCCGAAGGCCCCCGCGCCGCCCGGCAGGACGATGGTGCCGGTGATGGGATTGAACACCGTAAGTTGCTCGACGTCGTTGGTGCCGAAGATGACGTCATCGAGCAGGTCGATCTGCGATTGGATCGAGATGTTGTCGTTGATCTTGAGGACGGGCTCGATGCGGAAGCGCTGCTGCCCGAAGAGGATGTTTCCAAAGCGGTCATTGCCCAGCTGCTTACCCTGCGCGATGTTGGAGGGCTTTTGGGTATCGAGGTCGAGGGACCAATCGACGAACAAGCGGTAGTAGCCGTGCGCGGAAAAGCTGAGCGCATGGGCGCTGCTGGCGATGGAGACGCTGAGTCCGATGGCCGCGAGGCAGGCCAATAGACGGGTGCGGACGCGTTTCATGAGGATTTCCTCCCTTCAAAAACAGGCTGCTGAGGCGCGCAATAACCGAAGGCTCATCGGCGAAATCAATGCGGCGCCGGATTAATCGACAATTTTGGAGTGTGCGGAGAAAAAGTTAAGCGATTCAATAGCTTACCTTCATCCCCAGTCCGGGAACGACTCTAGCATTTCGGGGAAAAAGGTCAAAAGAAAAAAGGACTTAGCGGATTTGTCCCAAAACAAGCCCTCAGGAAATTCTCCTGATGGCTCTACCAGCAAAAGCAAATGAAATAAAAAACGGATAATTGACAGCAAAAAAAAATTTAAGCGAAAATTATGTACAAACATAGATTGCTAGTCATGCAATCCGTAAATTAACAAAATATCAATCAGTTAGGGGGAGTTATGAAAACACAAATGGATGTTAAAAGGCAGATGTCCCTGCTGTTGCTCATATCCTTTCTCACCTTTTTGCCTCAATTCGCTGAGGCCGGCACGGTCAACGTATTATCGGCATTGACCAAAAGGGCATCCGAATCAAGAACCGCGCTGACCCACCCTTTTTGGAAAATTAGGCTTATCGGGCGTTCGGGTGGGGCCGTGACCATGTGTCAGGGAGACCCTGTGGGAATGAGTGTTGGACTATTCGGGACCAACGATCCTAACGGACCGCATATGTGCGATTTTTTGCCCGACCAGGAACCTACCTGCAAAATGAGCGAAGTGGGCTTTGCCCACGGAGCCTTTCTCCATGGTTGGGAATTCATCGCTACTATCAACGGTGAATCCTATCCCGTGATGAAGCGTGAATCCCTGATGTGGGAATATCTTCAGAATCCAAATGCGGGTCCCGGGGCAGTCCAGTTGACCTGCGATCAGGAAGTTTTAAATGCCACTGGCGCTCCAAGAACTCCCGAACAGAATTGTGACGGGGTGAATTACCTCATCGATCTGAGTGAATTTGAGGTAGGGTCCTACACCATCGTGACCGATTTATACAATACCGTGGTTCCTGCCGATTTTGGTACTCGGACAAGGGTGGTTAATGTGGTGAGTTGCCCATAGCCGTTTATTATCACAGGGAAGTGTCTTTGAGCGACACAGGGATTTCGAAGCAAAAAAAAGCCCGCAGGTTATGACCTGCGGGCTTTTTGCTAAATATGGCGTTACATCATGCCGCCCATGCCACCCATGCCGCCGTGGCCGCCGCCGCCCGGGAGCTCTTTCTTCTCTTCGGGCTTGTCGGCGATCAGCGCCTCGGTGGTGATCATGAGGGCCGCGATCGAGGCGGCGTTCTGCAGGGCGGAACGCGTCACCTTGGTCGGGTCGATGATGCCGGCCTCGAGGAGGTCTTCGAACTCCTCGGTCGCCGCGTTGAAGCCGAAGCTGTTCTTGCCGTCCTTGATCTTGTCGATCACGACCGCGCCTTCGACTCCCGCGTTCTCGGCGATCTGGCGGCAAGGCTCCTCGAGGGCGCGACGGACGATGTTGACGCCCGATTGCTCCTCGGCGGAGGTCTTGATCTTCTCCAGGGCCGGGATGCAGAGAGCTTGGTAAGTCTGAGGAAAAAAATCAGCTTCTCTAATTTTAAAAAAACTCTGTTGACCAAATTTTATTAGGTCCTAAAATTGCTAATAGCAATCTTGGGGAAAGAAAAAGGAGTGTGTATGGGGTATGTGGGTTCTGCTACCCGCACGGGTAGCAAGTCTGTTTCTGCTCGCCCAGAGGTAATCTGGGATGCAAATCGTTTCAAAGCCTTTAGCCAAGAAATCGACTCGGTTCGAGCCGAAATAGAGGCCTCTCTGGGCGAAGAGGACGTCCGTTACGTTAAAAAATTACGCAAGGTCTCGCGGCAAATGGAGGCCCTTGGGCGTTTTTTGATTTTCGTCAGCATGGATCCCGTAACCTGGCTTGTCGGCGTCACGGCGCTCTGGGTTCACCGTCAGATAGAAACCACCGAAATCGGGCATTACGCCCTGCATGGGGCGTGGGATCGCTTTCCTGAATTAAGCGAGTTTCACTCCAAACACTTCAAATGGGAGTCACCTGCCGAAGAGGAGTCTTGGAAACACGGGCATAACGGCCTGCACCACCAATACACCAATATCGTTGGCAAGGATCCCGACGTCAATTACGGTACCTTGCGTACCAGTGAACACACGCCTTGGGGCCTGTACCATGCGATCCAGGTTATCCAATTTTTCATTACCGCGCCTTTTTTCATGGAGGTGATCGGTGTTTACAATACGGGCTTGACCGATCTCTTGCGCAAACCAAAAACACCGGGATACGTTGACATATTGCCAGACCGCAAACTGAAGACCATCGCCAGAGCGGCATTCCAATCCTTAAAGAAGATCGTGCCATTTTACGGATACCACTTTGTCTTGTGGCCTGTCTTGGCCGGTCCCTTGTGGTGGAAAGTTCTGTCGGGAAATTTTCTGGCCCACGTGCTGAACAACGTCTACACGGCGGCCAGCGTCTATGCCGGGCATTTTGGCGAAGACACCGATTTTTATCCTCCTGATTTTAAGGTGAAGAGCCGCGGGGAATTTTACAAGGCTCAGGTTAGGGCCGCTCATAACTTTACTTCTCCTTTGGTGTTCCAGATCCTATCGGGCACCCTCAATGCCCAGATTGAACATCATCTTTTTCCCAAATTTCCGCCCAATCGTTTGCGGCAGATAAGGTCGGAGGTAAAGGAGATCTGCGACCGCTACGGTGCCGGTTATGGTGAGGATACCTGGTGGAATACCTGGAAACGGGCCATCGGTTATCTTTGGAAAATGTCAGCGAAAGACAAACCGGCTGAGGCGACGGTTTGAAAACTGCTAGGTTCGTTGGTGCTCGGGTGGGGCCGTGCCCCTGTGTCAGGGAGATCCCGTGGAATGGAGCGTTGGTATTCGGGACGAACGATCCACACGGAACACCGATGCGCTTTTTCTGCCCGGCCAACGGTGAGTCCTATCCCGTAATGCAGCGTGAATCCTTATTGTGACGGAGTGAATTGCCCGTAGCCATGCCTGGCTCTTTGGGGTGATGTACCTTGGAACGCCCCAGGGATTTCAAAGCAAAAAAAAGCCCGCAGGTCATGACCTGCGGGCTTTTTGCTAAATATGGCGTTACATCATGCCGCCCATGCCACCCATGCCGCCATGGCCGCCGCCGCCCGGGAGCTCTTTCTTCTCTTCGGGCTTGTCGGCGATCAGCGCCTCGGTGGTGATCATGAGGGCCGCGATCGAGGCGGCGTTCTGCAGGGCGGAACGCGTCACCTTGGTCGGGTCGATGATGCCGGCCTCGAGGAGGTCTTCGAACTCCTCGGTCGCCGCGTTGAAGCCGAAGCTGTTCTTGCCGGCCTTGATCTTGTCGATCACGACCGCGCCTTCGACTCCCGCGTTCTCGGCGATCTGGCGGCAAGGCTCCTCGAGGGCGCGACGGACGATGTTGACGCCCGATTGCTCCTCGGCGGAGGCCTTGATCTTCTCCAGGGCCGGGATGCAGCGGATCAGGGCCACGCCGCCGCCGGGCACGATGCCCTCTTCGACGGCCGCGCGGGTCGCGTGCAAGGCGTCCTCGACGCGGGCCTTCTTTTCCTTCATCTCGACCTCGGTGGCCGCGCCGACGTTGATCACGGCGACACCGCCGACCAACTTGGCTAGCCGCTCTTGCAGCTTCTCTTTGTCGTAGTCGGAGGTGGTTTCTTCGACCTGGGCGCGGATCTGCTTCACCCGGCCTTCGATGTCGTTTTTCTTGCCGGCGCCGTCCACAATCGTGGTGTTGTCCTTGTCGATCACGACGCGCTTGGCCTTGCCGAGGTCGGCCAGCTGGACCTGCTCGAGCTTAAGCCCCAGCTCCTCGGCCAGGCACTTGCCGCCGGTCAGGATGGCAATGTCTTCCAGCATGGCCTTGCGGCGATCGCCGAAGCCCGGGGCCTTGACGGCCGCGACCTGCAGGGTGCCGCGCAGCTTGTTGACGACCAGCGTGGCCAGTGCCTCGCCCTCGACCTCTTCGGCGATGATCACCAGCGGGCGACCCAGCTTGGCGATCTGCTCGAGGACGGGGAGCAGCTCCTTCATCGAGCTGATCTTCTTCTCGTGGATCAGGATGTAGGGGTTCTCGAGCACGGCTTCCATGCGCTCGGGATCGGTGACGAAATAAGGGGAGAGGTAGCCGCGGTCGAACTGCATACCCTCGACGACGTCGAGCGTGGTCTCCATGCCCTTCGCCTCTTCGACGGTGATCACGCCTTCCTTGCCGACCTTGTCCATCGCCTCGGCGATGATGCCGCCGATGGTCTCGTCGTTATTGGCCGAGATCGTGCCGACTTGAGCGATCTCCTTGCGGTCCTTGGTGGACTTGCTGAGCTTCTTGAGCTCCTCGATGCAGACTTGGACGGCCTTCTCGATGCCGCGCTTCAGCGCCATCGGGTCGTGGCCGGCGGCCACCATCTTGGCGCCCTCGCGGAAGATCGACTGCGCGAGCACGGTCGCGGTGGTGGTGCCGTCGCCGGCGACGTCGCTGGTCTTGCTGGCGACTTCCTTGACCATTTGGGCGCCCATGTTCTCGAACTTGTCTTCCAGCTCGATCTCCTTGGCGACGGAGACGCCGTCCTTGGTGATCGTGGGGGAACCGAAGGACTTCTCGAGGACTACGTTGCGGCCCTTGGGACCAAGGGTGACCTTCACCGCGTCGGCGAGGGTGTTGACGCCCGCGAGGATCTTGTTACGGGCGGCTTCTTCGAAAGCAATAATCTTAGCCATGATAATATCTCCTTAAAAAAGAAAGTTTGGGACGATTAGAGGACCACCGCTTGGATGTCGCCTTCTTGGAGGATGAGGTACTCCTCGTCGTCGAGCTTGATTTCGGTTCCGGAATACTTGCTGAACAGGACCTTGTCGCCGACCTTCAGGTCGATCGGGATGGTCTTGCCGGTATCGTCGATCCGCCCGCTGCCCACCGCGACCACCTCGGCCTCTTGGGGCTTCTCTTTGGCGGTGTCGGGGATGATGATGCCGCCCTTGGTCTTCTCGACCTCTTCCAGGCGCTTCACGATGATGCGGTCCCGGAGGGGACGGATGTTGAGCTTCTTAGCCATGGGATGTCCTCCTAAAAATATCTTTATGAAATTATTAAATATTTTTTGTTTAATACCAGCCGGTTAGCAGTCTTTACAGACGAGTGCTAAGGCCGGTGAGTCATATATGTTCTGTGGATAAAGTGTCAAGGGAGGGGCGGGGGGAATTTGCGAAAAATCCTAAAATCGCTTCTTGAGGGCCTCTTCTTCATAGTATTTTCGGTACAAAATATCCCATTCACGGCTGCCTTCTTGGACTCCGCGTTTCAGGGAGGCGATCTTTTGCCGAGCCAAATCATCGATTTGGTCGTCGGTCTTCAGGTAATCCGTCATCGCCCGCTTGATCACCTTGAGGGCCTCCTCGTCGTTGGCGTAGTCGGCCAGGTTGTCGTCGTAGAGGGCGTCCCAGACGAGGTGGGCTAAATGGGAGATTCGTTCTTCGCTGATCTTCATAGGTCCTCTGCTTTCTAGCAGCCATTGGATCTTGCGCTTGGTTCCGCTTTTTTGCGGCCGCCCGTTTGTAGGAAAAGGGCTCCCCCCTTCCGCTTTTTCTGCCCGCCCTCAAGCCGGGCGGGCAGAAAAAGCGGAAGGGGTATAGGTCCCCTCTCACGAAGGGGCGGTCGCAAGAAAACAAGGGGTCCGCATAACGCCAAAGCCCGGCAACTCTCGATCAAATGACGAACTTCTTATCCTTGGCTAGTTGCTTTTTGATCTTCTGAAACATTTCATGCTCGTTAATCGCGCCCGCCGAGATTTGACGGCGGAATTGGTCCATGAGGCGCTTGGCCTCTTCGTCGATACGGTCTTCGGCCTGGAAATTGGCGAAGATTACGTGCTGGATTTTTTCCAGGAGGGCCGCTTTATCGGCCTTGGCGATCAGTTGCTTGGATTTTTCGAGCTGGTCGAGGATTTTTTCGGCGATTTTTTGGATTTGTTCTTTTTTCAGCCGCATTGTTAAAGTGTTAGTCCAGAACGGACGGAGTGACAACCATGATCATCGTGATGCGAACCGACGCCACCAAAGACCAGGTCAAAGAGGTGGTCAAGCATATCGAGCAGATGGGCTTCAAGGCCCACATCATCCACGGGGAAGACCGAGACGTGATCGGGGCCGTGGGCCACGAAAAGCGCAAGCAGGACCTCATGGTCCTCACCACCCTGGTCGGGGTCGAGGCGGTGATCCCCATCTCCAAGCCCTACAAATTGGCGGGGACGGAGCTGCACCCCAAGCCCACGGTCGTCAAAGTGGCCCCCGGCGTCGAGATCGGACCGAAATCCTTCGTGGTCATGGCGGGCCCTTGCAGCGTGGAGAGCGAGGCGCAGATCGTCAAGACCGCCAAGGCCGTCAAGCAGGCGGGAGCCCAGGTGCTGCGGGGCGGGGCCTACAAGCCGCGCACCTCGCCCTACGACTTTCAGGGCCTGGCCGAGGAGGGGCTGCGCCTGCTCGAGATCGCCAAGCGCGAGACGGGCTTGCCCCTCGTCACCGAGGTCATGAGCCAGCGGGACATCGAGCGGGTGGAGCGTTCCGCCGACATCCTGCAAGTGGGCGCGCGCAATGTGCAGAATTTCGCCCTTCTCAAGGAGCTGGGGCAGGTCAAGAAACCGGTCCTGCTCAAGCGCGGCATGTCCACGACCATCAAGGAGTGGTTGATGAGCGCGGAGTACATCCTTGCGGAAGGCAACCGCCACGTCATCCTCTGCGAGCGGGGCATCCGCACCTTCGAGACCGCCACCCGCAACACCCTCGACCTGAGCGCCGTCCCGGTGCTACGCGAGCAGACCCATCTGCCGGTGATCATCGATCCCTCCCATGGGACGGGAGTGAGGAGCTACGTCGCGCCCCTGGCAATGGCGGCCGTCGCGGTGGGTGCCGACGGGCTGATGGTCGAGGTGCATCCGACCCCGGAGCAGGCCCTCAGCGACGGGGCCCAGTCCCAGACCCTCGAGATGTTCGCGGAAATGATGGACAAGATGAAGCCCTTGATCGCAATGATGGGCAGAAGCCTTTAGTTCATGGAAGCAGCCGTAAAAAATTTTCAAGGCCTCACCGTCCTTTCGCTCGAGAGCCGCATGGCCCTGCCCATGGCCAAGCTCGTCGAGAAAGCCGGCGGCAAGCCGGTCAGCGCCCCCTCGATGCGGGAGCTGCCGCTGGAGGACAACTCCGACGCCTTCCGCTTTTTCGAGGAACTCGAGGCGGGGCGTTACGATCTTTTCATCCTGATGACCGGCGTTGGCTTGCGCACCTTGTTGGCTGTGCTCGAGACCCGGTTTCCGAAAGACCGCGTCCTGGCGGCCTTCGCCAAGACCCAGGTCGTCGTGCGGGGCCCCAAGCCGCTCTCCGTCTGCAAGATGCAGGGCATTCCCGTCGCGGTCACCGTCCCCGAACCCAATACCTGGCAGGAGATCCTGACGATCCTGCGGGAGGAAGACCGCCTGCGCGGCCGGCGGATCGCCGTGCTCGAATACGGAGCTTCCAACTCCTCCTTTTTGGAAGAACTGAGGGCGGCAGGCGCCGAGGTTCGCCCGGTGCAGATTTACCAATGGGCGCTTCCCGAGGATCTAGGCCCCTTGGAGAGAGGGATCGAGGCGATCCTGAAAGGGCAAGTCGACGTGCTCCTCTTCACCACCGCCACGCAAGTCCACCACCTTCTGCAAGTGGCCGGCCGGCGCGAACTGGCCCTGCGTCGGGCCCTGCTTCGCGTGGCGATCGGCTCGATCGGACCGACGACCAGCGAGGCCCTGCGCGAGCGGCAGTTGTTCCCGGACTACGAGGCCAAGCCCAATAAGATGGCGGACCTGGTCGAGCAGACGGCCGGCGTCGCCGCCGAAATCCTTGCTCGCAAGCGGGCCCGTGCCGACCAGTCCTGGGTGCGGGTGGCGGGCACCGGAAGTGCGACGGCGGAAACCGCCGATTCCCCCATGCTTCGCGCCTGCCGGCGGCAGCCGAACTCCCGCATCCCGGTCTGGCTGATGCGGCAGGCGGGACGCTACATGGCGGAGTACCAATTGGTGCGCGGCGGGGTGGATTTCCTCACCCTCTGCAAGACCCCCGAGTTGGCCGCGCAGGTCACGCTCGACGCCGTGGAACGCCTCAACGTCGACGCGGCGATCATCTTTGCCGACATCCTGCTGATCGTCGAGCCGATGGGCGTGCCGTTAGAATTTCGAGAGAGTTTAGGGCCGGTCATCGGACGCCCGGTGCGGAGTCTCGAAGATATTCAGAAGCTCCGCCCCGTCGACCCCGAGGCCGGGCTCGGCTTCGTCCTCGAGGCGATCCGCCGCGTCCGCGCGAACCTCCACCCGCGCATCCCGCTGCTCGGCTTCGCGGGAGCGCCCTTCACGGTCGCGGCCTACATGATCGAGGGGAAGGGTTCGCGCAATTACATCCCCACCAAACGGCTGATGCACGAGGAGCCCCGTGCCTGGCACGAGTTGATGGATAAGATCACCGCGGCCTCCGTCGCCTACTTGCAGGCCCAGGTCGCCTCGGGTTGCCAGATCCTCCAGATCTTCGATTCCTGGGTGGGTTGCCTCTCCCCCTCGGATTATCGCGAGTATGTCTTCCCCCACATGCAGCGGCTCTTCTCCGAGCTGCCCAAAGACATTCCCTCGATCCACTTCGGGACGGACACCACTTCCTTGTTGGACCAAATCAAGCTGGCCGGCGGCGACGTGATCGGCCTGGACTGGCGGGTCGACATGGCAAAAACCTGGTCGTCTCTAGGCGAGGTCGCGGTCCAGGGGAATTTCGATCCCGTCCTGCTCTTCTCCAAGCCCGAGGCTTTTCTGCCGGAAGTCCGCAAGCTCCTCGAGGCGGTTGGCTCCAAGCCGGGCTTCATCTTCAACCTGGGGCACGGCATCCTGCCGGAGACGCCCGTCGACCACGTCATGGCCCTGGTGGATTTCGTCCACGCCTGGAAAATCGGATCATGATGGAGTGGATTCCCCTAACAGGGGATGGAGCTTCGAGAAAAACCTCACTCCGTGGATCAGGTAGGCGAGGGCGGCCGCGAATTGCGCGCCGGCCAGGAGCCAATGCCCGCCCCGTTCCAAGAAAAAGCCGGGAAAGCCGTGGATCAGGGCCGCCGCCCCGAGGTTGAAGGCCAGGGTCGCCGGCATCAGGAAATAGATGTTGGTCCTCTGGACCCGCTCCACCGCCGCATAGAGCTTTTGTCCCGGGAGACTTCGGTCTTCCCGCGCCCGCTTGCGGATCATCTGCAAGTCATAGACGAAGAGCAGCCAGATCAAGACCGAGTAGGCCGCGCCCAGCGAGAACCAAGTCTCCGGCTTCGCGACCTGGGTAAACTGGACCGCCTCGACCAAGGTGGAGGCGATGTAGAGGAAGTTGTGGCCGAACTCGAGGGGCCAGCGGATCACCGTGAGGCTGTGCAGGATGGAGCGGGACCAGAACAGGAAGATGACGACCAGGCCCGTCGCGATGTAGGGCCAGGCCGCGTAGTTCCGCTCGAGGATCGGCGCCCGCGAGGAATCGACCAGGAAGTAGAGGGCGACGCCCTGGATGATGCTGATGAGGGTGAGCTCGATGTTCAGCACGAGGGAGTCGAGGGCCTTCATTCAATTCCCCTTCACCATGTCGCAGACCGCCCGCGCCCAGGTCGGATGCGCGTTGAGCGAGGGGATGAGGATCAGCTCCTCCCCGCCCAGCGAGCGGAACTGCTCGCGCGCCCGCATCCCGATCTCTTCCAGGGTTTCCAGGCAATCGGCCACGAAGGCCGGGCAAAACACCGCCAGGCGTTTCTTTCCGGCCTTCGCCAGCTCGGGGATGACCAAGTCGGTGTAGGGCTTGATCCAGGGAGTCCGGCCCAGCCGGGATTGGAAACATACGGTGTATTGCTCGGGCCTTAGCCCGAGCGAGGTCGCCAGGGCGCGGGCCGTCGCGTAGCTGTGCGCGCGGTAGCAGAGCCCGTTGGCGGGCACGATCTTGTCGCAACAGTCCGGCCTTTGCAGGCAGTGCCCGCCGCCCACGTCCCCCTTCAAGATCTGCCGCTCGGGAAGCCCGTGAAAGCTGAACAGGATGTGGTCGGCGCGGAAGTCCCGCAGTTTTTCGGCCCCGATCTCGGCGAAGGCGCCGATGAAGCCGGGGTGGTCGAAGAAGGGCAGCAAGAACTGCAAGGGGACGATGTTCCACATCCGCTTGGCGACGCGGAACACCTCCTCCTGCGTCGAGCCGGTCGCGGAGGAGGAATACTGCGGGTAGAGGGGCAGGATGCGGATCTCTTTCACGCCACGGTCGAACAGCTTGCGCAACGCGGATTCGATGGAGGGTTCGCCGTAGCGCATCGCGATCTCCACGCAGAAGCCCGCGCCCAGGCCCTCCGCCACGGCCTTTCCCAGGTCTTGGGTGTGAAACAGGAGGGGAGAGCCCCGCTCGGTCCAGATCTTTCGGTAGGCGGCCGCGGACTTGGGCGAGCGGAAGGGGGCGATGATCAGGTTGACCAGCAGCCAGCGCCCGAGCGGGTTGATGTCGATGACGCGGGGGTCGGAGAGGAATTCCCGCAAGTAGCGGCGCACCGCCGCCGTGGTCGGGGCGGCGGGGGTGCCGAGGTTGATCAGGAGGACGCCGACCATCTCAAGACCCCGGTTTCACGACGACCATGATGACGATCGTGATCAAGAGGACCGTCGGGATCTCGTTGATGATCCGGCAGGCCCGCTCGGAAAGGAAAAAGTCCCCGCGCGCAAAGCGCTTGGCGACGATGCCGGCGAAGGCCTGGTAGCCGATCAGGAGCAGCACCCCCAGCAGCTTGACATGGAACCAGGGCGCCCGCAGCACCGAGGGGTTCAGGGCGATCAGCAAGATCCCGAACAGGAGCGTCAGCAGCATGGCGGGGTGCATGATGATGTAAAGCAGCTTGCGTTCCATCACCGCATAGGCCTGCCGCAGGTTTTCTTGGTCCTGGAACTTCGCGTGGTAGACGAAGAGCCGGAAGATATAGAAGAGCCCGGCGAACCAGGCGACCATGAAGATGATGTGAAAGGCCTTCAGCCAAAGGTAAACCATGCCCGGGGCCCTAGCATTTTTGCCTCAAACCGTCTTGGAGAAAGTTGGGGTCGTGGCCTGGCTGCGGATATCCTCGAGGTAGCGGTCGAAGACCATCGCGATGTTGCGCAGGAACAGAAATCCCTGCCCGGTCACCCGCAGCGCCCGTTCATCCACCTCGAGCAGCTCGTCCTCGACGAAGCCCCGCAGGCCCGGGAGTTCCGCGGCGAAGTATTCCTCGTGGCGGATGCCCCATTGGGCGTCGAATTCCGGCCAGGCGACCAGGCCATTGCACATGATGCGGGTGATCAGGTCGCGCCGCACGGCGTCGTCGCGCTGGAGCAGGAAGCCGCGGAAGCTCGCCAATTCGCCCGCGCGGATCGCCGCCTCGTACTGCGGCAGCTCTTTGAGGTTTTGGAAGTAATTCCCCCCCACGTAAGAGATGGCGCTGACCCCGAAGCCCAGTTGGTGCGCGTCGGCCTTGGTGGAATAGCCCATGAAATTGCGGTGCAGCCCGCCCTGCTCGGCGGCGCGGGCGAGCTCGTCGTCGGCGCGGGCGAAATGGTCCATGCCGATGGGGCGGTAACCGTTTTGGGTGAAGGTCTCGTAGGCCTTTTGGAAGAGCTCGAGCTTCATCCCCGGCGGCGGGAGGTCGCTGTCTTGGAAGGAACGCTGCACGGGGCTTTTCCAGGGCACGTGGGCGTAGCTGTATACCGCCAAGCGGTCGGGCCTGAGGCCGAGGGTCTGCTGGAGGGTCTTTTCCCAGCCCGCGAAGCTCTGCCCCGGCAGGCCGTAGATGAGGTCGAAGTTGAAGGAGGTGAAGCCAAGCCGGCGCAGGAGGCCGACCATTTCGGCGGTCACCTCGTAGCTTTGGTTTCGGTTGATCAGGGTCTGAACCTTGGGGTCGAAATCCTGGACGCCCAGCGAAATCCGGTTGAAGCCCAGCCGGGCGAGGGCCTCGCAGAAGGCGGGGGTGCTGGTGCGCGGGTGCATCTCGATGGCCCATTCCGCGTCGGGCAGGAATTGAAAATGGCCGCGCAGGCGCTCGACGATCGCGGTCATTTCCTCCGGTTGCAGGAAGTTGGGCGTCCCGCCCCCGAAGTGGACTTGGCTGACCTCCCGCACCCCGGGCGGCAATTCGGCGGCCACCCGGTCCAATTCGGCGAGCAGGACCTCGACATAGGGCTTGGAGCGGCTATGGTCTTTCGTGATCACCCGCATGCAGCCGCAGAAGTGGCATAAGCGCTCGCAGAAGGGGAGGTGGAAGTAAAGGGAGAGGCGCTCTCCGGGGCGCAGGCGTCGGAGGCTTCGGCGGTAATCCGAGACGCCGACCGACTCGTGCCAGGCCGGCACGGTGGGGTAGCTCGTGTAGCGCGGGCCAGGCATATTGTATTTGTGCAGCAGGGCTAGGAGGCGGTCGTGCAACATTAAAAAAGTACATAAGCCCTGCCTCCGCCGACTTCAACCGTGAAATCCCAGCGCAAGTTTTGCAAATATGCTAGACAACTTTGGAGGCAATCGGGAGATAATCTCCCCGCATCCCCGGGTAAAATTGGTTTGGGTATGTTTGAAGCGAGTCCATCGCGAATCCCCGTCTCCGCCACCCGAAGACTCTTCCGTCCCCAAAATGACGCGCCGCGACTAAATCCCTCGCCTTCCGCCCTTATTTTGGCCTCGGTCTTTGACGCGGTTTCCGACCTTCGGGAAGGGCATGCCCTGAGCACCGCGGTGTCCGAGCGCGGCCGCACGCTTCGCGAGGCGGTGGAAAATCTGCCGCTCTACCAACGTTCCCGTCTGTCCCAGCAGCTTGGATCGGCGACCTTGGCGGAATTGCTCTCGCTCGCCCAGGAGTCCGATACGGAGCTCTTTTTCAGTTCTCTCCTGGCTACGGCGCGGCGCCTCGCCAACCAAGAGGGAGAAGCGGTCGCGGTGACCTTGCTGCAGGCGGCCTGCCAGGGCCTCGAGCTGAGGCCGGAGTGGCGCGCCGGGATTTCTCCGGCCCTGCGCGGAGACCTGGAGCGCGAGCTCCAAACCTTGCAAGGGCGGGGACCGCTGAGCGGTCGCATCGAATCCCTAGTGCGGCGTTTCGCGCGGGAGGCCTCCCATCCCGCGACCTTGGTCGGCTTCGCCGCGGGTACCGCCGCCTTTCAAAGCTTTCGCCTCCTCGGGCTGGCGCGTTTGACCGCCGCGCCCGCGGGATTCTTCACCCGGGCCTGGCCCGCCCGCACCCTTGCCGCCTTGCTGGGCACTGGCGCCGAAACTGTGGCCTTCACCTTGAGCGCCCGCGGCCTGCGCGAGGCCCTGGGAGAGCCTCAGGCCTGGGACCGCCAAACCTTGGGTCGCGAGCTTCTGGGCGCCGGGATCACCCTTGGCCTGCTGCGCGGTTCGGGTGCCTTTGCCGAGGCCGCCTTCGCCCGGCTCCATGGCTTTCCGGAATTCGGCGCGGGCGCTGCCCGGCTCTCCGCCTCCGCCCGGCTCTCGCGCCTGCTGTTCCCCCAGGCGGCCATGTTGGGTTCCTTGCTCGCATCGAACCGCCTTGAGGTTGAGCTGGGGCTGCGGCCGGCGACGGACGGTTCGACCTTGCTGGTCGACTCCCTGGCCACCCTGTTGCAATTCCAGGTGGGGGCCCGGATCTTTCACCGATTGCAACCCCGCGGGTTCGCCGCCTGGACCCATGCGCTGGAGGCCCGCGCCCGTTCCCTTTCCGCTCCCGGAGGCGGTTTCCCGCCGCTGGGGCGGCCCAGTGCCGGCTTGGCCTGGGCCCTGGCCGAAGCCCGGCCGCCTGCGGCCCCGGCCACGCCTCGGCCCGACGGGATTTTCATGATGGAACGCCCCAAGGCCCCGGTTTTGTCCCTGCCCGCCGCGGAGGGAAGGACCGATTCCATCATCCTCCAAAATGCCGCCGTGTTTCGGGCCCTGTTCGAGGTGGCGCCCCACCCCGTATTGGTGACCGACGGGGTCGGCGATATCCGCTACGCCAACGCCCGGGCGCGGGAGATCTTCCATCCCACGCTCACGGCCCTCGCCAATATCCGTCTGACCGAGTGGTTTTTGCCGCATCCCAGCGAGGAGGGGATCTATGTCTGGCGCCGAGCCGAAACCGACACCACCTACTGGCGGATGGAAACCAAACCAGTGGAAGGACAGCAGGATTTGACCGCCCACTTCCTCAGCGATGTCACCGAGCTGATGCGCCTCCAGGCCCAAGTGACCGCTTTGCAGGAGGCCAACGCGCGGCTTGAGGCGAACGCGAGGTTGGCCCAGCAGTTCCTGCACGACGAGGGCAATTTGATCCAAGAGCTGTTCTTTCGGGAGCGGAACCTCGAGCGCATGGTCGGCGGGACGGGCAGTTCGGGGGCCCCGGCACCCGAGTCCTCGGGATCGGGACTCCGGCGTTTCGAGGGGGACTTGAAGGATCTGGGCGCCACGATCGGCAACGTGATGGATTTGTACCAGGCGTGGCGGCGCATCAGCGCGGGCCGCCGGGAGATCCGCGTCCTCTCGGTGAACGCCATGTTGCAGGAGGCGCTGCGCTTGAATGAAGGCGCGAGGAACAGGTCGGGCATCGAGCTCGTCTCCGAACTTAGCCCGGAGTCCCCGATCATCCAAGGCGAGGAGGCCCTGCTGATCAACGCGGTCTTGAACCTCATGGTCAACGCCTGCCATGCGATGCCCAACGGCGGCACCTTGCGGGTCCGCAGCTACTCCCGGGGCGGCGAGGCGGTGGTTGAGGTCACGGACACCGGCACCGGCATTGCCCCCGAGCACCTGCCGCATATCTTCGATTTCGGCTTCACCACCAAGGAGCACTCCGGAGGCACCGGCCTTGGCCTGCCCAACGTGAAGGCCTCGGTCGAGAACCTGCACGGCGGCCGCGTGGAGGTCGAGAGCGAGCTGGGGGTGGGGACGACCTTCCGGCTGTTTCTGCCGGCCTCCCGGGGTCGGGAGTAGCCGATCGTAAATGACGTGAAATCATCAGCGACCTCGCTGCTTCGAAATCATGGCAGGCCGCTTTCGCGGCAATAGAGGGCTATTTTTCTTTGTAGAGCGCGTTGACCAGCGACTCGTATCGCTCGAGGATCTTGCGCCGCTTGAGCTTGAGGGTCGGGGTGAGCATGTCGTTTTCCTGGGAGAACTCCTCCGGAACAATCTCGAATTTCTTGATTTGCTCGTAGGAAGCCAATTCTTTCTGCACCCGTGCGAGCTCGCTTTTCACCCTTTGCACGACCTTGGGATGTCGGCATAGCTCGGGCCAGGAGAGCGCGGCGTATTCGGGAGCTGAAAATTCCTTTCGGACCGCCTCTTGGTTGAGGACCAGAAGGGCGGTGAGGAAAGCCTTGCCGTGCCCGAAGGCCGCGGCTTGCAGGATGTAAGGGCTCTTTTCCAAGGCCTGTTCCACCACCGACGGGATGACGTTCTTTCCGTAGGAGGTGACCAGCATCTCCTTGATGCGCCCCTTGATGAAGAGGTAACCCTCCTCGTCGATGAAGCCTTGGTCTCCCGTGTGGAACCAGCCCTCTTTGTCGATGGCCTCCTGCGTGGCTTGTTCGTTGTCGTAGCCCCGCATCAAGGAGGAGCCCCTCACCAAGATCTCGTCGCTTTCGCCGAGCTTCACCTCCACGCAGGCGAGCGGGACCCCGACCGAGCCGATCTTGTTGCGATGGTGCGGATTGACGCTGACGGTGGGGGAAACCTCGGTCAGCCCGTAGCCCTGCAAGACGTCGATGCCGACGGCTTGGAAGAACTCGACGATCTCGGGGTCGATGGGAGCGCCGCCGCAGATGATGCGGCGGAGCCGGCCGCCGAATTTTTGCCGGATCTTGCGGTAGAAAAGCAACTCGCCGAGGCGATCGGCGGGCAGATGGAACCAGGCGCCGGCTTGCTTGTCGAATTGCTTGCGGTTTTTCGCGATGCTCTGGTCGAGCACCTTGAGGAAGACCTGGTAGAGCCCTTCAGAGCGCTTTTTCAGGTTGTCCATGACCCCAGAGCGGATTTTTTCCAGCAGGCGCGGCACGGCATTGAGCCGATTGGGACGGAAGACTTGGATGTCCTCGACGAGATTTTGCAGGCCTCGCCCGTAATTGACCTGCGCGCCGATAAACAGCGGGGCCAAGAGGCCCGCGTTGCGCTCGAAGGCGTGGCTGAGCGGCAGGACGGAGAGGAGGATTTCGTTCCCGGAGGCCTCGACGGGGGTGTTGCCGTGGAAGGCCGAGTCGACCAACCCGCGATGGGTGAGCAGGACCCCCTTCATTTCGCCGGTGGTGCCCGAAGTGAAGATGATGGTGGAGAGGTCTTCGCCCTTCACCTTGGGCGTCTCGACCTCGGGGAGGGTCTCGGCCTGCTTCATCAGGTCGGACAGAAAATAGGTCTTTTTACCCGCGGGCGGCTCACCCTTCCAGAGGTCCTTCTCGAGGAAGAGGATTTCCGCGACATTGTCTGGCAGCTTGCCGAGGAGGGCGGGGAGCTTGTCCTCGATGCCGGGCCCGACGACCAGCATTCGGGACCGTGACTGCGAGAGGATTTTGACGATTTGGTCGACGGTCAATACCGTATGGATCGGGACCAGGACGACGCCGAGTTTGTTGATCGCCAGATCGACGATTGGCCAGGAGGGATCGTTGGCCGAGACGAGGCCGACGTGGTCGCCTTGCTTGAGTCCCAGGCCATGGAGGGCCCTGGCGCAGAGGTTGACCTTGCTGAGCAGCTGGTCGTAGGTCCAGTGGCTTGGACGTCCCTCCGCGAGAAACCCGATGGCGATGCGGCCGGGGTTTTTGCGCGCGGATCTTTCGAAGTTTTCGAAGATGGCGTCCATAGTAGAGAGGGCCGATTTTAATATAGGCACCGTCCTTCCGAAACAAAATAATCGGAGGGCCTTGGGGTGGAGGGCCGGGGGCGAACGGGAAGGCAAGGCGCGATGGCTGCGAGGGGGTAGCCTGCCGAAAAATTTCGCTGCCTAGGCGGCGGTTTTTTTGATAATTTTGCCCCCTCTGACAGGAGGGATTATATGAAAAATCTCATCATTGCCGCCCTAGGATTGGTAATTACGGCCAGCCTGGCCCCCCTTGCCCACGCCTTTGAATTTGGCGCCTGCAAGAAAGACATCGAAAAATACTGCAAGGATGCCGGCATCGAGGGTGGCGCCCTGAAGACCTGCCTCCACCAGCACCTCGCCCAGCTCTCCGACCCCTGCAAGGCCAACTTGGTCGATATCTGGCTCGAAAAGAAACAGATGGAAGGGAAAAAAGAGTCCAAATAGCCATCTTGGCTGGATACTTTGCCGGAGCGCCGATAGAATAGTCGGCAGGGAGTCAATATTCTCCATATGCTGCAATGTCCTCGTTCGTTTATCCAGCCCTTGCGCCTCCTCCTGCTTTGCCTCGCCTTCCTTCTCGTCCTTGCTTGCACGGGCAAGAAAGACCAAGGCCAGGACTCGTTTTCAAGCCCCGCCCAGTCCATCACTTCAACGAACACCAATGTCTCGAAGGTCGACTCGGCGGGCGATTTCCAAAATGAGGGCGGTGAGGGCGACGCCGGCAAGGCCAATGGCGACGCGGGTGGGCAGCAGGATAAAGATAAAGATGACGGTGGCAAACCGGAAGAGGACGATGCCTTTCGGCTGATCGTCAATTAAAGGAGACCGAGATGAAGATCCAACATCGATTCGCATTCCTCCTGGGTGTGCTGGCGCTTTCTTGGACGGGTATCGGAAATGCCCTCGCGGGGGAAGGGTTGGCGATAAATCCAATTTATTTGGATGCCGTCACGAAGGTGTCGCAACAACACAATCCGGGAATAGGGCTAAATTATTTGGCGTTGAATATCGAGGGCAAATCCGGCGGGAAACCGATGAGCCTGAGCATCACGGTCAATAACCCAGGTTGGGGAGCCCAGAAGCTGTTCGAGTCCTGCGAGAAGGACGCGATGCTGGCCTTCCATTACCCGTCCCGCTATGGATTCGAGATCATCTCTTCCGAGACGGGCAAGGACGGTTCCGCGACCCTTCACATCACGGATAGCAATTCCGATCCGCTGATCTGCTCCTTAAAGACGAAGGAGAATTCCCGGCCTTTGGATCCCGGCGTCTTGCAGTCGGCTCCGGCCTTTAAATAACTTTCCAGCCGATCGGGCCTGCGGCGCTGGCAGTGCCTTCGCGAAGGCATGGAGCGAAGGTTGCAGTCTTTTTGTTCGGGATATGCCGCGCCTCTTCGTAGACATCGCCCTGACTTATCTTCCCATCGAGCCGAGAGAAGATTCCCTCAATTTGAGCCGACTATCTGGCAAAAGATAAAAGACTCGAGGAGTTTGCTCCAACACCATGATTTAAGGTGTGGCCTAAGAATAATTTGAATTTGTTAAATTGCTAGGAAATCATCAAGAACCGTATTAAGACTAGAGACCGCAAGCGCTTTTTCATTGTTTTTACGAAGGAAAGAATGATGGAAAACCGACGCCAGCCTTTTTGGATTTCCCTACCTTTCCTTATCCTATGTCTCTTGGCGCTCTCCCTTTACCTCGCAATCTGGGCGAGACAAGGATTCGCTCAAACCGAAGTTTCGGAAAGCAAGCAGGCGTCCGAGAAGTTTCCCGGTGGGGAAAAGAAAACATCTCAATACGAGGATGGTTCGACCAAGGTAATAGAGACCAGTAAGGACCATACAATTAGGGAAGATAATTTTTTTTATCCCAATGGCAAACCCAAATGGATCCTTACCGAAAAAATAAACCCTAATGTGAGCATGAGCCATAATTACACGGCGTTTGATAAGAACAGTCACATTACTGAAAAATCGAAAACAGAATATGAGTTCCAAGGAAATGTCTATTGCCCCGTTGTGAGTGATAGTGAAGAATGGAAATACGATGAGAAAGGCCGAGTCACACAATATGTGAAGGTGCAGAGCAAAGAAGGTGAAAGCAACGGGACCTTTGAAACCACCACGTATAAAAATGAAAAAGACAAAACGGGCACCACCTTAAAAAAGAAAATCCACTGGGACAGAGAGCGCGTAAAGTGGGTGGATGAATTCGGAATTGTAGTTGAGGAAATAACATGGCAACCAGGTCTAACTCAGAAGTGCCTGAAAAAAACGGCGGAGAGTCAGCCTGTCAAGCCCGAGAAAACCTCCGTATCACCACCCCAAGAAAACAACATCCGGCAGTTTGAGTTTTTCGGTGGTTATGCTTTCATGCATGCCTCGGGTGAGGCTGCGGACAATCTCAACGGGTGGAATGTCGAGTTCGCCGCCAATATCCGTCAGCCGGTCGGCGTGGTGGCCGATTTTAGCGGGGGCTACGGTTCCGTCTCCGAAGACCTGCCGGGCGGCGGTACCGCCGACACCACCCTGCGCCGTCACCTGTTCTTGGTCGGAGCCCAGTTCAGCTTTCCCCAAGTGCCACGGGTGACCCCATTCGCCCACGCCCTGCTCGGCGCCGCCCTCGATTCCAACAAAACCACCCTGGGCGCCGCTCAAACCAGCTCCACCGTCGCGGCCTTCGCGATGGCCCTGGGGGGTGGCCTGGACTTACGCATCAATTCCCGCGTGAATTGGCGCCCGATTCAGACGGACTATTTGCTCACCGCGTTTGGCGGCAGCGTGCAGAATAATTTTAGGCTCTCAACGGGATTTGTTTTTTTGTTCGGCAAGCCCATGGCATGGGGCTCGGGAACCAAAACGGAAACGACCAGGACCGAGGCGCAAGTCCTGTTGAGCGTTCAAGCCGTGTATACGATGTACCGGTCGCAAATTAATCCGATGGGAGACACCGACGTGAAGGGAAAAGCCTATCGTGCTGCCCTGGCCCAACTAACTCCGGAAGAACAGACGATTTTCGTGAACTACCTGGATAACGAGATCCGCAATCTGCGAGAACAATCCCATGCCGAGCTCGAGCCGTCGATGCACTCCAAGGATCCGATCACGGAACAAGAGCGCATCCAATTTGCCGCACAGCAATTTGGCCTCGCGAATCTTTCCAAATAAATAGGAAGTGTTTAAATGGCTCGGGGACTAGGATTCGAACCTAGATTGATGGAGTCAGAGTCCATAGTCCTACCGTTAGACGATCCCCGAAAGAATGCGATTTTGCATCGCTTAATGAATTCGATAAAATCAGGCAACTCCAAAATGCAGCCGTAGGACCTCCGATCCTACGGGTGACTCAAAAAAACACCTTGGTTCGCGGCCCGGATGGGTTTAAAAATACCGCAAGGGCTTCCCGTATCAAAAGGAGAATTCCATGGGCCTGGGAATGGTCATCACCGCCGTCAGCCTGCTCTTCACCTTCGCCGTGCTGGGTTTCGTCTTCTATATGGTCTACGCCAAGATCATCAAACCCAGCCAAAACGCCAAACGCATCCTCCAGACCGGAGAACCGGGCAAGGCCAAGATCCTCATGATCCAAGACACCGGGGTCAAGATCAACGACAACCCCCAAGTCCTCTTCACCCTCGAGGTCACCCCCGACCGCAGCCGTCGGCCCTACCAGGTGCAGACCAAGATGGTGATCTCGATGCTGCAGATTCCCCAATTCCAGCCGGGGGCCCGGCTCTTGGTGCGGATCGACAGCGCCGATCCCAACCAGATCGCCATCGCGGGCATCGACACCAGCCCGGCCTAAGGCCCGCTTGAAAGGTTAATCTTTCTTCGAGGGGAAGGGATCCCGCATCACCCAGCCGTCCATCCGCAGGTCGTGCAGCTCCTTCTCGCTGAGGATCTTCAAGGCCAACAGCTGCAATTCCTTGCTCCTCCAGCTAAGGGGAATCTTTTCGATCCGGCGCGGCGGCAGGATCCGGGCCTGAATCAAGACCCGCCGCTGGATCTTTTGCCAAACCGGCCAAGTGATCAGCTCCGGCACCCGGCCGAACAGGAAGAACTCGCGCAGCAGCCAGCGCTCCGAGGGACTGGGCCGGTAATAATATTCCCCCAAGCGGGGCTGGGGCGGGCGCGTCGCCCGGTAAATGCCATAGAGACTCAGGCCCGCCAAGGCCAAGCCACCCGCGCCCAGCCAGGCGTGGCCGCCCCTGCCCAGCCCCTCTTGGGCGCAGCCCGTGAGCCCGAGCAGCAGGGGACCCAGGGCCGCCGCGGAGGGGTTTGCCTTCAGGCGCGAGGCCAGTTGGCGGAACGCGAACAGCTCGGCCCTCCGCCACTCGCTTAAGTCCCTCGTCAGCCCGCCCGGGAGCAGCCCTGCGGCTAGCCGGCCGCCGATTTGCAGGCCTAGGGAAGCGGCGAGGGCATCCGTTAGGAGGGTGGCGTTGGGCAAGGAAGGACGCAGCCCAAAAAATTCCTCGGCGCGGCGTGCGGAAAAAATCCCGGCCAAGAGCAAGGCCTGCTGCAGGGAAAGGAACAGTGCCGCCGGCGCCGCTCTTCCCGCGGCGCTGCGCAGGACCCTTTCCGAGGCGCCCTGGGCCAGCCGGCCAAATCCCTTCAAGGCCCCCAGGTTGAGCGCCGCGCTGGCGAGCTCGCCCGGCCAGGGGCGGGGGTGTTCCGAGAGGGCCCGCTGGAGGCCGGCGAAGGCCGCAGTCTCCGCGAGGAAGCCCGAGCTCCGCGCGAGGCGGCCCGCCGTGGCGACACTGCGTCCCGAGGCCGAAAGGCGGGCAAAGGTCGCGGCGCCCGCCAGCTCGCCGACCAGACCCGCCCCCAGCATGGGGAGGAAGCTGCGGTAATCCGAAAGCTCGTCGCCGAGCCGGCCCACCAAGTACTCCGCCCGGAGGCCGGCGGGGCCGGTTCCGAGCAGGGCATCCCATTCTTGCCGGGCCGCGGCGGCGACCGCGGGGACCTGGTTTGTTTCGGTCAAGAGGGCGAGGAGACGCGCCGCGGTCTCCTCTTGGTGGTTTCTCTTCAGGCGTTGCGCTAGGCCCAGGGCCTCCCGGGCCATCGTCATCAGGTCGGGTTCGCGGGCGAGGTCGCGGCATTCGGCCCGCAGGGCGGCGCCCAAGCTCGGCTCCGCGGCGAGCGCGGCGAGGCCGGAACGGAGGGGCGTGTCCCGGACGGTCGATAACTGTGGCGGACGCGCGAAACGCGCGGTGGCGCCGGCTGGTGGCGTGGGTGTCTTCATAGCCGGAATTGAATTCGGCAATTGTTTCGGGGGCTTGGGGAAAAGGTTGTGGGACCTACTTATTTTTGGGCTTCCACTCCGGTTTGACCAGCTCGTGGGGCAGCATGTCGGAATAATGCACGTCGATCAGCTTGTCGCCGATGCGGCGGGACTGGCGGCGGGTTCCGAAGTGGCGCAGGCCGATCTTGCGGGCATTGTTGATGGCGATGGGGTTGTCCGCATAGTTCTCCCCCAGGATGTTGTGCAGCTTGAGCTCCTCGAAGCCGTACTTGCAAAGCAGCCAAAGGGCCTCCGCGCCCAAGCCGAGGCCTTGGTATTTCTTCTCGCCGATCACCAGGCCGACCTCGGCCTTCCGGTCTTCCCAGTTGATGTGCATGAAGCCGCCGTCCCCGATAATCTGGTCGTCGGGGAGATAGAAGACCGAGAAAACCCGCTGGCAGGGATCGCGATTGGTCTCCTCCACCCAACGCCGCTGCTCTTCCAGGCTGGATCGGTAGGTCATGTCGCGGAGGTGTCCGAAGATCTCGGGGTCGTTGAACCACTTGAGGTAGTAGTCGGCGTAATCCACGCTCAGGGGCGAGAGGTAGAGTCGATCGCTGCGGTAGAGCACTTGGTTTTTTCCCTTGGGCATAAGGCGATGATACAAAAATCCCGGACCGGGAAATATCAAAATCCCGAAGGTACGAAATCGAGACTCCAGCCCAAGCCGAATTGGAATTCGTAACTCAAGGGCAAGGAAATCCGCGCCCCGTCGGAGTCGCGGCTCACCTCGCTCGGCGGCGAGATCAAGAAACGGAAATAGGGGAACAGCGAGGCCTCCTGCGTCAATTGGATGTTGAAGGAGGCGTGGGCGCCGGCCGCGAACAAAGACCCGGACAGGTTGGTCTCGCCTGCGCCCAGGTCGTGGGGTTGGCCGAACACCTGCCGCAGGCCCGCGAGCGCCGCGATATCCAGGCGCAGCATCCCGAAGCGGTGCAGGGGGATCTGTCCCTGGACCCGCCCCATCAGGGTGATCTCGTTGGCGGCATTGGTATCGAAGTGGGCGCCCAGGCCCAGCCAGGGCAGGGGGCGAAACAAGGCCCCGATCCCCTCCCGGTACCAAAAGTCGGGCCCCGAGGTTCGGCCGGAGCGCATGCTGAAGCTGGCCGGCAGGTCCACGTTGAGGGAGAACATGCGAAAGCGGCGTTCCGGGGGGTAATAGGCCTGCGTCATGTCGGAGCAACGGTCACCGGGCAGCGGATGGGCGCGGATTTCCGGGGAGCAGTGCCGGTTGTCGAGGACGGGGGGCGTCATGGGGCCTCTTCCTTCATGGCCCCCGAAGGATGGTCTGTTTTAATTATCGGCCGGCTTTATTAAAGGGTGCGTAGCGCCGAGTCCAGGCCAAAACCGCATTTTTCTTGATAATTTGGCCGAGGCTTCCTAGGGGGAGGCCATGTTCCAGCGCTTCCAAAACATCCATTTCGTCGGGATCGGCGGGATCGGGATGTCGGGCATCGCCGAGGTCCTGCTCAACCTCGGCTACCGCATCTCCGGGTCCGATCAGAAGCGCAGTCCCATCACCGCGCGCCTCAAGAAAAAGGGCGCCCGTATCCAATACGGCCACAAGGCCGCCAACGTCGACGGCTCGCACGTGGTGGTCATCTCCTCCGCGGTGCGGCCGAACAACCCCGAGGTCGTCGCCGCCAAAAAATTGGGGGTGCCGGTCATCCCCCGGGCCGAGATGCTGGCCGAGCTGATGCGCCTGAAATACGGCATCGCGGTGGCGGGCTCCCACGGCAAGACGACGACGACCTCGCTGGTGGGCCAGCTGCTCTCCGGTGCGGGCCTCGACCCGACGATAGTGATCGGGGGCCGGCTCAACAGCCTGCGCAGCAACGCCAAGTTGGGGAAGGGCGAATTCTTGGTGGCCGAGGCCGACGAATCGGACGGCTCCTTCCTCAAGCTCAACCCGACCATCGCGGTCATCACCAACATCGACCCCGAGCATCTCGACCACTACAAGGATTTCGAGGCGCTGAAGGAGACCTTCGTCGCCTTCGCCAACAAGGTGCCCTTTTACGGGAGCATCATCGCCTGCGCGGATCACCCGGTGGTGCAGGAACTGCTGCCTCGCTTCCAACGCAAGACGGTCACCTACGGGCTGCAGAATCCCGCCGATTATTCGGCCGAAAAGATCGTCCCCGAGGGCCTGAGGCAGCGCTTCACCGTCTTCTACCGCAAGGAGAAATTGGGCGAGGTCGTTTTGCAATCGCCTGGGAGGCACAGCGTCTCCAATGCCTTGGCCGCGATCGCGGTGGGGCGGGAGTTGGAGATCCCGTTCCGCAAGATCGCCGCGGCCCTCAAGGCCTTCCGCGGGATCGAGCGGCGCTTCCAGGTGCTCTGCGACAACGGCGTCACCGTCATCGACGACTACGGCCACCACCCGGTCGAGATCCGGGCTACGCTGCGGGCCCTGCGCGAGGCCTTCCCTGAGCGACGCCTGGTGACCTTGTTCCAGCCGCACCGTTTCACCCGGACCCGCGACTTGTTCCACGACTTCACGCAGGCCTTCGGGGACGCCGACCGGGTTTTTCTCACCGAGGTCTACCCCGCCGGGGAAGATCCCATCGTAGGCGTCTCCTCCCGTGCGCTGTTCGACGCCATGGATCAGGCCAAGGTGGTCTACCACCCCGACAAAAGCACCCTGGCGGCCGCCGTGGCTGGCCAGGCCCAGCCCGGGGATGTGCTCTTGACCTTGGGAGCCGGCGACATCACCAGGATCGGCCACGACTTGGCCAAGCTCCTCAAAACTTCTCCTGGCGCCGCGAAATGAAAAGTGAGGCAATTCCCTGCCGCCGTCCCCGAGACTTCCGGATAATCTCGCGCGGGCTCGCCTAAGGAATATAGTCCCCGATAAATCCTCAGAAAATTAGCACACCGTTGCCCTAGTCCTGGAAGCTTGGGTCTCCAGCGATGCGGCCTCCCTGGGAAAAATAGGCCCGACCTCCCCCCAGGGGAGATCGGGCCTTGGCCGTTCGAAAATTCCCCCGGGCGCCCAAAGGGCGCCCGGGGTGTTCCGGGTTCTTCCCGTCCCCGAATCCGACGGCTTGCGCCCCCGAATTGCGATTCCTTGCGGAATGGGAACGGGATGAGTGTGGGTGGGTAGACGATTTGAGTTAAGGAGGCACAACTCCGCCTTGCGAGCGGTGGTTGTTAAAAAACCTCTCGTTCAAGCTTGGAGTGCTGTGGGTGGAGTGCCTGAAGATGTCGGGGGATTCGCTTTGCAGCGTTGCTGAAATGCCCGAGCCCCCTGCTGTTTATGTTTTCGTCTGTAGCCTGACAAAGTTGTGACGTCAATCATTAGCCTTAAAAAAAATTTCCGGGGCAGGAGAGGTGCCTATTGTTTGGAATCTTGATGGAAGACCGCGATCGAGTCCGTGCGCCCTGCGGGGAAGGAGCTTGGGAGTATTCCTTCCGGCTTTTCCGATGTCCGAGCGTCCTTTGTTCGTCACTCTCATTGCTGCCAACAAGGTAAACGGCACGGCCATCTAAATAAATTGCGAGTTTCGGAAAAGCCGGAAGGAATACTCCCAAGCTCCTTCCCCGCAAGGGCCACCGCTGCAAAAGGAGAGTTAGTGCTAAAAAAGTGTTTAAAAACAATCTCTTCTCTTTACAGAACAGAGGAATTCCCTTAAAGCAATTCTAAGGCCGCCGAACCGACAACCCGGTTTTGGAGGGTTTTCTATTCTGCAAACGGGATAAAGGAGTTCGCCGCACATCATGGATGCCGCACTGATCGAATCCTTGCTCCAGGAAAGGACGCCGCAGCTTCCCGAGGAGGGCTGGCAGCAGCAACTGATGGAGCTGGCCAAGGGCGAGGTTCGCCTCGACGAACCGCTCAAGAAACACACCACCATCCAAATCGGCGGTCCCGCGGACGCCTTCGTCTATCCCGCCGACCTCGAGGACCTGCGGCAGATTCTGGCTTTTGCCCACGAAAAGCATGTTCCTTGGATGATCTTGGGTTGGGGCAGCAATGTCCTGGTGAAAGACGGCGGGATCCGCGGCATCGTCCTGCGCCTGCAGAAGACCTTCACGCGATTTGAGATATTGGAAGAGACCGAAGCCTCCGTCTCCCTCGAAGTCGAGGCGGGAGTTCCCCTGCCCAAGGTCGTCGAGACCGGCCGGCAAAACGGCTGGAAGGGCGTCGAGACCCTCTACGGGATCCCCGGTTCGGTGGGAGGCACCCTCAAGATGAACGCGGGCACCCGGGCCGGCGACATCCAGGCCTTCGTGGAAGAAGTCACGGTGCTGCGTCCCGACGGCAGCCTGCATCGCTATCCCCGCAAGAAGATCAAGTTTGAATACCGCTGTTCTAACCTTCCCAGCAAAGAGATCATCGTCTCGGGCAAGTTTCGCTTCGAGAAGGGCGATCCCACCGAGGTACAGGCGGCGGTGGCCAAGTACCAGAAAAAGCGGCACGACAGCCAGCCTCTGGAGTTTCCCAACGTCGGCTCCATCTTCAAGAACCCCGAAAAAGGCCATGCCGCCCAGCTGATCGACGAACTGGGGCTTAAAGGGGTTCGCGTCGGCGGGGCCCGCATCAGCGAAAAGCACGGCAACTTCATCGTGAACGAGGGCCAGGCCACCGCTCGGGACGTCCTGGTGCTGATCGGGCTGATCCGCGACAAGGTCAAAGAAGAGCTCGACCTCAAGCTCGAGCTCGAGGTGAAGGTGATCGGCGAGGATGAACACCTTTAAGGATAAAATCGTTGGCGTCCTGATGGGCGGCCTGTCCAAAGAGCGCGAGGTGTCGCTGCGCAGCGGTTCGGCGATTCTCGACGCCTTGTTGCTGCGCGGTTATGACGCCGTTCCCATCGACGTCGGCCCCGACGTCGCCGACCAACTCAAGAAAAAAGAGATCGAAGTCGCCTTCCTCGCCCTGCACGGGCGCTTCGGGGAGGACGGCTGCATCCAGGGGCTGTTGGAGATCCTGGGCATCCCCTACACGGGCTCCTCGGTCCTAGCCTCCGCCCTGGCCATGGACAAGCACCTCACCAAGGACGTGGCCCGGCAGGAGGGGCTGCCGACCCCGGATTCGCTGTTCTTCGACGCCTATTTCGAAAATCTCGACCAGTTTCTCGCCAAGTTCTGTCTTTCCTTCCCCTTGATCGTCAAGCCTAGCCGCGAGGGCTCGACGATCGGGATCGCCAAGGTCGAGAACGCCCGCGAGCTCAAGGCCGCCATCCTCGAGGCCGCCCAGCTCGACAGCCGCGTCTTGGTCGAAAAATTCGTCAAGGGACGGGAGGTGACGGTGCCGGTGCTCAACCAAGAGCCCTTACCGGTGCTTGAGGTGGTCCCGAAGAGCGGGTTTTACGACTACGCCTCCAAATACACCCCTGGCGCCACCACCTATATATGTCCCGCGCAACTGAGCGAGGAGACGACCCGGCTGGTGCAGGATTACTCCAAGCGTCTCTACCGCCGGATCGGCTGCGAGGGTGCCGCCCGGGCGGATTTCATCATCGGCGAGGACGGCGTGCCTTATTTCCTCGAGATCAACACCCTGCCCGGGATGACCGCGACCTCCCTGGTGCCGAAATCCGCGGCGGCGGCGGGGATTTCCTTCGAAGACCTGGTCGAAAAGATCCTGTTCACCGCGAGGGTCAAGGTGCAGTGAAAAAGCGAAGCCCCATCCTGCGCAAGAAGAACGTCAAAAAAGAGGCCCGGCAGCGCCGCCTGCGCTTGCTGGGCGGGATATTGCTCGGTTGCGCCGCCATCGCGGGTCTCTTCTATGGCGGCGGAAAGGTTCTCACTCGCTTCGACTTTTTTGCCCTGCAGAAAATCGTCGTCACCGGGGCCCCTAAGAGCCTCAGCGAGGCCGAGATCATCCAACGCTCCGGCGTGCAGCTCGGCACCAACCTGTTCAAGATCAACATGAAGGATGTGCAGTTCCGTCTGCAACAGCATCCCTATTTCAAGTTTGTCTCGGTCCAGCGCCAGATCCCCCACACCCTGGTGCTGGAAATTCGCGAGCACCTCCCCGAATTCGTCCTCAATACCGGACGGCTCTATTATGTCGACCGGGAAGGGGAGATCTTCAAGGACATCACCGATTCGGAGGACAGCCGCGACCTGCCGGTCCTGAGCGGATTCACTGACGAGAGCATCCTGACCGATCCTCAGGGCTCGCGCCAGGCCATGCGGGCTGCCGCCGAGCTGCAAAGCCTCTTCAAGGCGGCCTCCTTCGCCGAGCAACTGGGGCTCAGCGAGATCCATTACGAAAAAAATATTGGATTTACCCTCTACCCAGAAAAGAAAAAATATAGTATCAAGATGGGATTAAAGGACTTTCCGGAAAAAATCCGAAAGTTCCAAGAGATCTGGGAAAAAGTACAAAATTCCAACGCGCGCATTTCCTCCATCGACCTGAACTATCCTGGTAAGGTCTTGATGACGCTGTAACCGGGAAAAAGCCCCTGGACCGGGTTTTTTCCCCCGAAATGCGATCTTCGCGTGAGGGGAAAGACATTCCATGGGCAAAAAAGACGATCTTATCGTCGGTCTCGACATAGGCACGACGAAGGTTTGCGCCGTCGTCGGTGAAGTCACCGAAGACGGCATCGACATCATCGGCATCGGCTCCCACCCCAGCAAAGGGCTGCGCAAGGGAGTCGTCATCAACATCGAATCCACGGTCGAATCCATCAAGCGCGCGGTCAGCGAGGCCGAATTAGTCGCCGGTTGCGACATCACCTCGGTCTATGCCGGGATCGCCGGCGGCCATATCAAGGGCATCAATTCCCACGGCATCGTGGCGGTGAAAGACAAAGAGGTCGGCGAGAACGACCTGGTGCGGGTCATCGATGCCGCCCAGGCGGTGGCCATTCCCCTCGATCGCGAGGTCATCCACGTCATCCCGCAAGAATACATCATCGACGACCAAGACGGCATCAAAGAGCCCCTCGGCATGTCCGGGGTACGACTCGAGGCCAAGGTGCACATCGTCACCGCGGCGGTCACCAGCGCGCAGAACATCGTCAAGTGCGCCAATCGCTGCGGCCTTAACGTGGCCGATATTATCCTACAGCCCTTGGCCTCGGCCGACGCGGTGCTCACCCCCGACGAAAAAGAGCTGGGTGTGGCCCTGGTCGACATCGGCGGCGGTACCACCGACATCGTGGTCTTTTCGGAAGGCGCGGTCGTACACACCTCGGTGCTCACCCTCGGCGGCAACCATGTCACCAACGACGTGGCGGTCGGCTTGCGCACCCCGGCCGGAGAGGCCGAGCGTATCAAGCAGAAGTACGGCTGCGCCCTGAGCTCGATGGTGCAGAAGGACGAGACCATCGAGGTACCCTCGGTGGGCGGCCGCAAGCCGCGCATCCTCTCCCGCCAGATCCTCTCCGAGATCATCGAACCCCGGGTCGAGGAGATCTTCTCCCTGGTGCGCCAAGAGATCCTCAAGTCGGGCTACGACGACCGCATCGCCAGCGGGGTGGTCATCACCGGCGGCAGCACCATCCTCGAGGGCATGCCCGAATTGGCCGAGCAGGTCTTCAACATGCCGGTGCGCCGGGGCTCGCCCCGGGCGATCGGTGGCCTGGTCGACGTGGTGAGGAGCCCCATGTACGCCACCGGGGTCGGCCTGGTGATCGCCGGCAGCAAGGGCACCGACAACCAACGCTTCAAGGTCCGCGAGTCCAACATCTATTCCAAGGTGAAGGGGCGGATGAAAGAGTGGTTTGGGGAGATCTTCTAGTCTTGGCTGCTTTTCTCCGCTCCCGATTCCAATAGACTCGTGGGACACGAGCTTTTGGAGCCTTCCCCAAAATTTTTTTCAGTGGAACGGGGCTAGCCCTGCCTTGGGCTATTTCCGCCCAGTGCACCGGCAGCGCGGCAACCAGCGCTTGAGATAAAGAAAAGCTTTTACGCTCTTCCAGAAGAACCCTGATTATAACGATGATTTTTCTTTTCGTTTTTTTGAGGAAAAATCGGGAAAAATGCGTATTTTTTTGATCCGCTCTGGCGAAATTTTTTAGTTGGGAATATATAGAAAATCGGTATAGGTTTTTTGGAAAGAAAGGGATCTCTTCCAATCCTTTTCTTGCTCTATTCCAGGTCCAAAGAAACGTCCCAATTCGATGCGCCCAGACGCGCCGAGGGGCGTTTTCCATATCCATTGCATACCATTCTCAACGGGCCGGGTCCTTGGCGGCGCCGGCAACCTGGAGGAGAGCCCATGTTCGAATTCGAAGAGAATCTCGCCCAAAACGCAACAATCAAGGTCATCGGGGTCGGTGGCGGAGGCGGCAACGCGGTCAATACCATGATCCGGGCCAAGCTCGACGGCGTCGACTTCCTGGCGGCCAACACCGACGTCCAGGCCCTCAAGTTTTCCGAGGCCCAAATCAAGATCCAGATCGGCACCAAGGCCACCAAGGGATTGGGTGCCGGCGCCAACCCCGAGGTCGGGCGCAACGCGGCCATGGAAGACCAGGCGACCATCGCCGAGGTCCTAGGCGGCTCGGACATGGTCTTCATCACCTGCGGGATGGGGGGTGGTACCGGTACCGGCGCCGCTCCCGTCATCGCGAAGGTCGCCAAGGAATTGGGCGCCCTGACCGTCGGCGTCGTGACCCGCCCCTTTGCCTTCGAGGGCAAGAAGCGCTCCAAGCACGCCGACCTCGGCATCGAGGCCCTCAAAGAGAGCGTTGACACCCTCATCGTCATCCCCAACGAAAAATTGCTCACGGTCGCGGGAAAAGATACCCCCATGATCGACACCTTCAAGATGGCCGATGAGGTCCTGTTGCAGGCGGTCAAGGGGATCAGCGACCTGATCACCATCCCCGGCCTGATCAACCTCGACTTCGCCGACGTCCGCACCATCATGGGCGAGATGGGCATGGCCCTGATGGGTACCGGCATCGGCCAGGGCGAAAATCGCGCCATGGAGGCTGCGCAAAAGGCGATCAGCTCGCCCTTGCTCGAAAACGTCTCGATCAACGGCGCCACCGGCATCATCATCAATATCACCGGGCCCTCCGACATGACCCTCTTCGAGGTCAACGAGGCCAGCAAGCTGGTGCAGCAAGAGGCCCACGAAGACGCCAACATCATCTTCGGCGCCGTCATCGACGAGCGCATGAAAGACACCCTGCGCGTCACGGTCATCGCGACCGGCTTCAACAAAGAGGTCAAGAAGTCCACCTATGCCCCGGCCACGACCCTTCCCAAGTACAAGAACGCCCACTTGGCCAACGGCGTTTCCGCGCCGCCTCCGCCGACCCCGGTGGTGATCCGCTCCCAGCCCGTCGCCCACGAGCCGGCCCCGATGGCCGAGCGCCACGAGGCCCCCCAGCAGGAGATCCGGGCGAAGTTTTTCTCCCGGCCCCAGTCCATGGCCGCCGAGGCAGAGGCGGAGGCCCAATACGATTTGTTGAAGACCCGCGGCGGCGAGATGACCGAGTTGAAGAAGCTGGTGGCCGAGATCGGCGTCGTGGACATGAGCCAGGATGAATACGATATCCCGACTTTCCTGCGCAAACAGGCGGATTGACGGGGGCCGCCCGCGAGCGGCCCTGGATGAGGCATGACGAAAAAGACCCCCGAAAAAGACGACAAGGAAGAATTCCACAGCTACCTGCACGAGATCCTCGGGATCATCGCGATGACCTTGGGGGTCTTTGTCTTGATCTGCCTCTATTCCTACTCGCCGCTCGATCCTTCCCTCAATTCGGCGGCCGGCAACAAAGAGATCCAAAATTACGGCGGGCTGGTCGGATCCTACCTCGCCGATCTGCTTATTTCGGGCTTCGGCCTGGGCAGCTTCTTGATTGCCTCCTTCCTGATCCTCGCCGCCTACCTTTGTTTCACCAAAAAGCGCGAACGCATCCGCTTGCCCGAGGCCTTGCTCCTGGTCTTGGCCTTGCTGATGGCTTCGGTGCTCTTTCAGCTCAAGTGGAACACGGTCTCGCTGTTCGGCCACACCACCCTGGCGGGAGGCCTGATCGGCGCCGTGATCGGCGAACAATTGCGCCGCTACTTGAGCGACGTGGGATCCTATTTGCTGGTGATCTCCGTCGGCCTGCTGGCCTTCATCTGGGGGACCAAGATCTCCCTCGTGCAGGTCGCGCAGATGGTGCAGGGCTTTTTCGCCGGAATTTTCCGCCGCGTCGCCTCCGTGGCGACGATCTATCGGGCCCGGCTGGAAAAATGGCTGGAAAAGCGCCGCCAAGAGAAGGAACGTGAGGAGAAAGAGACGCAGAGCGCCGCCCGCGCGGCCCTGCCGGTCTCGAAGCCGAAGATCAACCTGCCCAAGCGTGTCGACGGGCCGGAGGCCAAACCGGCCGAGGCCGCCGTGCCCCGAGCGCCCGAGGCCCCGCTGCCCCCACGGCCCGCGCCTGTTCCGGCGGCCGGCTCCAACGAGCCCAAGATCTTCCAGCGGGCGCCCGTCAAGAACGAGGCGAAGAAGGACGACCAGCTTCCGATCAACAAGCTCTCCGGCGACTTCGAGCTGCCGCCCATCGCCTTGCTCGACCCCGTGCCGGCCAGCGCCGCCGAGCAGACCGTCGATGAAGAGAGCCTGAAGGCCTCCTCTCTCTTGTTGGAGAGCAAGCTCCGCGACTACAGCGTCGAGGGCCGGGTGACCGAGATCCACCCGGGGCCGGTCGTCACCATGTACGAGTTCGAGCCCGCGGCGGGGGTCAAGGTCAACAAGGTCACCAATTTGGTCGACGACCTCTCGCTCTCGATGGGCGGCCGCCCGGTGCGCATCGTGGCGCCCCTGCCAGGCAAGCCGGCCATCGGCATCGAGATCCCCAACCACGAGCGGGAGACGGTTTATTATAAAGAGATCGTCGCCGATGCCCGCTTCCAAAAGGCCGAGTCCAAGCTCACCTTGGCCCTGGGGAAAAACATCGAGGGCATTCCCGTCGTCGCCGACCTGGGCAAGATGCCCCACCTGCTGGTCGCGGGCGCGACCGGCGCGGGCAAATCGGTGGGCTTGAATTCCTTCATCTTGAGCCTGCTGCTGCGCAACACGCCGGAGGACGTCCGCTTCATCTTCATCGACCCGAAGATGCTCGAGCTTTCGATCTACGCGAACATCCCCCACCTGCTGCTGCCGGTCGTGACCCAGCCCAAGAAGGCTGCCTTGGCGCTGCGCTGGGCGGTCGCCGAAATGGAGCGGCGCTATCGCCTGCTCTCCGACGGCCAGGTTCGAAACATTGCGGGCTACAATAAAAAGTTCGAAAAAGGTGGCTTCAAGGACCACCAGCCCCAGCCGACGGCGGAAGGGGAGATGCCGATCGTCCATGATTCCAAGCTCCCTTATATCGTCATCATCATCGACGAGTTGGCCGACTTGATGATGGTGGCCGGGCGCGAGGTCGAGGAGTACATCACCCGCCTGGCCCAGATGGCGCGTGCCGCCGGCATCCACATGATTTTGGCGACGCAGCGCCCCTCCGTCGACGTCATCACCGGCATCATCAAGGCGAACTTCCCCTCGCGCATCGCCTTCAAGGTGACCAGCAAGCACGACTCGCGCACCATCCTCGACTCGATCGGCGCCGAGCATCTGCTGGGCAACGGCGACATGCTCTTCATTCCCCCCGGCCTGGCCAAGCAGACCCGCGTACACGGGGCCTACGTCAGCGACCAGGAGGTCCTGCGCATCGTCGATCACCTCAAGCAGCAGGGCCGCCCGGTCTACAACGAAGAGATCATGAACATGAAGGACCCCGCCGAGGCCGGCCCCGACGGCATGGACGAGGAGAGCGACGAGCTCTACGACCAGGCGGTCGCGGTGGTCACCGAGACCGGCCAGGCCTCGATCAGCATGGTCCAGCGCCGCCTGCGCATCGGCTACAACCGCGCCGCCCGCATGATCGAGCGGATGGAGGCCGAGGGCATTGTCAGCGCGCCGATGGGCGCGAAGGGCCGTGAGGTCTTGGCGCGGGGCTACGGCACCGAGGGCTGAGGGGTTCCGGTTTTTTCGTTCCTGCCTGCGCAGGGTTACCTCTAACAATGTCTGGCTTGACCTCCCGTTTTTCCTGAAGAAAAGTGGAACCTATGACTTGTTCTGTCGTCCTAGTCCGTCCGCTCTTCTCCGGAAACCTCGGCTCCGTCGCCCGCGCCATGAAAAACATGGGGCTAAAAGACCTTCGATTGGTCGCGCCGAAGGCCGATAAAGAAGACCTGGAGGCCCGCAAGATGGCGGCCCACGCCCAGGATGTCTTGAAAAAATCCAAAGTCTTCTCCGACCTGAAATCCGCCGTCGCCGGCTGCGACCTGGTGGTCGGCACCTCGCGGCGCAAGGGGAGGGAGCGCGGCAATTGGACCGACCCCCGCCGTTTCGCCGCGGCGGCGCTCGAATTTCCGCCCCGCTACAAGATCGCCCTCGTGTTCGGTCCCGAGGACAGCGGCCTGCTCAACGATGACGTGGCAGTCTGCCAGCGGATGATCCACATCCCCAGCCACGCGGCCTTTCCCTCCCTCAACTTGGCGCAGGCGGTGATGGTGATCGCCTACGAGCTCTTCGCGGCGAAGGCGAGGCCCAAGTCTGGACCGGCCTCGACCCCGGCCGAAAAAAAACCCGCCAAGCTCGAGAGCCTCGAGGCGATGTATGAAGACCTGGGGACGCTCCTCGGCGAGATCGGCTTCCTCAACAAGCAGAACCCCAAGCACCTGATGCGCCTCCTGCGCCAGCTCTTCAACCGGGCCCGTCCGACGGACAAGGAGGTGCGGATCTTTCGCGGGATCTGCCGGCAGGTGCGGTGGTGGGGAAATCGGGCCTGATTTCGCAACCTTGACAAATATTAGCCGATAATAAATACGTCCCTGGGGGCACTTTTTCGGTCCGAAAGAGTGCCATGTACTGGTTCAATAACCAATTCAGCAACTTAACCCGTTCCATCTTGTTTCCTGGTTCCGCAGGTTCTTCCGCTTCCGAGGGAGTTCCGGCGGCCCATCACCCCCAAGCCCCTAGTCCCGATCACGGGACTGGGCCGGCGACCGCCCCGAGGCGCCGCTCGCCCGGCGACCCTTCCGAAGAGGAAGACCCCAATAGCCCCCGGGCTCGCGCTCGCCGCCGGGGCCGACCGGACGCCGAAGACGAGGACGAATTGAGAAGGCTTTCCCGCGGGCAACGCGGCAGCCGTGATTCGGAGGAGACGGAACAATCCCGGCGGACGCGCGCGGCCCGCCCGCGAGCGACGGCCGCGGGTGCCGCGGCGGCGACTCCTCCCCCCGCGACCGGAAGCGCCACTCCCCCGGATTTAGGCGCGAGAATTCGCGACCTGCTCCGCGGCTCCGGCGGAAGCGGCTCTGCTACGCCCCCGACCACGGGCACGGCCACGCCCCCGCGGACGGATCTCGGCACCAGCATCCGGGATATGCTCCGCCGACCGCGATAAATTTACCGAGGGGTGCCCTTGCTCGAGGGGCCCTAGGGTCGGCCCTTCCAATCGCGCCACTTCCGGTAGAGGACCGTCAATCCCAAGAAATGCACCACCCAGAGGGGCGACGCCGCGCGGGGCGCTGGATCGGATCCCGCATTCAATTGACAGCCGAGACCGGCGCCTTCCAGGAGGGCGGGAGGGGCTAGGGACTGCGCGATCGGGGCGGGCGGGGCTTGGCGAGGGGACTCGCGAACGGTGGCGGAATCCGGCGGCGCAGTCTCCCCGCCGTTCACTGGGATATTTCCCGCCTCAATGGCCGCTTGCAGCGCTGAACGGGGCGAGACGCCCACGCTAAACAGGATATCGTTAAAATCCCGGTCCGAACGGTCCCAGGGCAGGTCCTCAATGCCCAAGATGATCTGCTCCCGATCGGAAGTGGCCAGCATGGCCAAGTGGCGATGTCCATCGGGATTCCAGGAATCGATGGTGAAATAGGTCTTCGTTCCCCCGTGGAAGGCGTCGGCGATCAGGAAAAATCCCATGCGAGTGCCTGCGGGGAATTTACCGAGCCGGAGCGTGTCCCCAGCCTTCATCTCGCCGCCCTCGCTGGCGTCCGAGATATCCTCCCATAAGATCTCTCGTTGCAGCAGTTCCGACGGATCCAAGGCGCCGTCCTCGTTCAAGTCTTGGTAGAGGAAATAGCCGAAGGAATTATGGTATCCCGCGCCTTCGCCGAGGTAGGTGATCTCGATCTCGGCTTCTTGAAACAGGTGAAGGTTTGGGTCGACGCGATAATCTAAAAGGCGGGGAGCGACCTCTAGGCCCTCCGGAAAGGCGGCCTGGATCTCCGTCAGGGTCGCAGGATTTGGCGTGATGAATGCCGGGCTGGTATTGGCCCAGGCCCTCCCCCCCAGCCAAGGCAAGAACAAAAAGAAAAACTTCCAAACACGGTGCCTCATATTCGACTCCTTTGTAGAAGAGGTTTCCCAGAAGGGATTGCAAGCCCGGGGCCGGGTGGGGGAATTCGGGGGAGGCTGCGAAAATCGAGGGCTTTTTGCCGAGGATCATCGGCAGGGGTGAGCGGCGACCGTCTTGATTTCAAACGCCTGGTTTGAAATCCGGACGCCTCCCGGGGTGCGGAGGGAAGGCGCAGTCCACGATATAACTATTTGAAAATATTTGATAATTTAATGAAATAATTCAAGGTTTGGAAAATTCCGCGGCCTTGGATAAAGGGACAACTTCAGGGACTTACCGACGATAAATCCATTGCTAGGATGGCGGGCACCCTAGCGGTCTATTGCTCTCTATTGTCGCCCGCTTTCGCGCGTGTTTTGAAACACGCCAGGACAATCGCCAGATTGCGGGGGCAATCGTTGTATTGGTTCAATAACAATTTTAGTAATTTGACGCGGGCGATCTTATTCCCCGGGGCTTCCGGAGGCAGTGGAGATCACTATGTCGCTCCGATGCAGGGGGTACCCTCGCCTTCCGCAGGAGGGATGAACCACCCGGAGGGAGCTAACCACTACACCCCTTCGCGGGATTACGACCCGGGCCACTCCCGCGCCGATGCCGAAGAATACGCCGCCATGCAGCGGGCGGCCCTGCAGCGCCGCGGACGAGATTTCGACCGAGGGGATTATGACGATGTGCCGGAGCGGGAAAGTCCCGCCCGTGACAACCAAGCTTCCCAGAGACCCAAATCCAGCAAGGATCCGGAGCGGCCGATTCCCGAGATCTTCAAGAAGGTCCCGCTCTTTCCCATGGGCAAGAAACCCGAGGAGAAGAAGTAATCAGGCATCGTATTTTTTCCGAAAAAAACCCCGCTTTCGCGGGGTTTTTTATTTTCCTTCGGCCGATCAATGGAGGGTCTTGGTTCGGCCTCGTTTGCTCTTCAATAGGTTTTGGTATTGAGAGGGTATCCACTCTTCCGGGGCGACCTGATGGAAAGATCGCAGCAGTCGATCGACGAACCCCAATTCGGGGCGTTTCAGGTAGCCGGGTTTTTGGATTCGCCGGGATTTGCGCGGTTGAGGAATCCCTCGCGGCGCCTTGCGGGTGACACCCCTTGTGGAGGTGGTTTTCATGGAGGACCTCCTTTCTTGCCTCGTTCCAAGGGTGAACCTTGTGGGCCCACGCTTCGAAACAAGCCCGGTAGCGATGAATTCTACTACCGCGTGGCCCTAGGCCACGTACTCCCTCGAAGTCCTCGATCTCACCATAAGTATCGTAACGCGCCGTGTCAAGGTTGCGTTTATTTTTCTCCCAATACATTAAGGATCTCCCCGGCGTGGTGGGTGGGGTCGACCTTTCGAAAAATCTTTAATACTTTCAAGTTCTTATCTATAACAATCGTGTCCCGATTCGGGTATTTGTCTCCCCCGACCCCGTAGGCCTGGGCGATCTTTCGGTCGCTGTCCACCAACAGGGGGAAGGGCAGGTGAAACTTCTGCTTGAAGGCCTGATGGCTGGCGGCGTCGTCAAAACTGACCCCCAAGATCTGGGTGTCCTTGGTCTGAAATTGCGAATAACCGTCGCGAAAGTTGCAGGCCTCGATGGTGCAGCCGGGGGTGTCGTCCTTGGGATAGAAGTAGAGCACCACGTTTTTCTTGCCCTTGAAGTCCTGCAGGCGGATCGTATTTCCCTGGTCGTCTTGGGCGCTAAATTCCGGGGCGGCTTGGCCTTCTTGGAGACTCGACATAAGACCTCCTTTTTGCTTAAGTTTGGATGGATGAACCGGCGTAAGTCTCGAGCTTCCGCCCCTAAAGCGCAAGGGAATTGCCGACGATGGCCTTTGAAGAAATTTTGCAAATCGCCCGTAGAGCCAAGGCCGCCACGCGAGAGGCGGCGGTCCTGGCCACCCCCAAGAAAAACGCCATCTTGGCCAAGGCGGCGGAGCACCTGATCGCCTCGCAAGCGCGCATTCTTGAGGAGAACCGCAAAGACCTCAAGGCCGCCGCGGACAAGGGCCTCTCCAAGGCCATGATCGACCGCCTCACGCTCGACGAAAAACGCATCGCCGAGATGGCCCAGGGGCTTCGCGAGATCATCGAGCTGCCCGACCCCGTCGGCGCGGTGGTGCGGGGCTGGACCCGGCCCAATGGCCTGCGCGTCGAGAAGGTCCGCATCCCGCTCGGCGTCATCGCCATCATCTACGAGTCCCGCCCCAACGTCACCGTCGACGCGGCGGCGCTTTGCCTGAAGTCCGGCAACGTGGTCATTTTGCGCGGGGGCTCGGAGGCCATCCACAGCAACCGCATTCTGGGCGACATCCTCCGCGAGGCCCTGCAAAGCTCGGGCGTCTCCCCCGACCTCGTGCAGGTGGTTCCCACCACCGACCGCGAGGCGCTCAAGGTCTTGCTCGAGCAGGACCGTTTCGTCGATCTCGTCATCCCCCGCGGCGGGGAAGGCCTGATGAAGACGCTCCGCGAGATCAGCAAGATCCCCGTCATCAAGCACGACAAGGGGGTTTGCCATATTTTCGTCGATTACAACGCCGACTTGGACCGCGCCGAGAAGATCGTGATCAACGCCAAGGTGCAACGGCCCGGGGTCTGCAATGCGCTCGAGACGCTGCTGGTCGACCGCAAGGCCGCGCACGCCTTCCTGCCGCGCGTGGCCGAGGAGCTGCGGCGCCTGGGCGTCGAGCTGCGGGCCTGCGAGCAGACCCGCGCCATCGTGCCCGAGGCCAAGGTCGCGGCGGAGTCCGACTGGGACGCCGAGTATTTAGATCTCATCCTGGCCGTGAAGGTGGTCGAGGGGCTCGACGAGGCCCTGCAGCACATCGAGCGGCACGGATCGCTGCATACCGAGTCGATCCTCACCAACGACGAAGGCCACGCCGAGCGCTTCCTCCGCGAGGTCAACGCCTCGGCGGTCATGGTCAACGCCTCCACCCGGTTCAACGACGGCGGCCAGCTGGGCCTGGGCGCCGAGATCGGAATTTCCACCACCAAACTGCACGCCTTCGGCCCGATGGGGCTCGAGGAACTCACCACCCAAAAATACGTCGTGCGCGGCGACGGCCAAGTCCGCGAATAATCACACCATGGATACACTGCAACTCGCCCAAAGCATCGCCCGCGAAGCCCTCGACACCAAGGCCAAGGATCTCCAGCTTTTGGACCTCCGTGACCTGGTCAGCTACACCGACTTCTTTATCCTCTGCACGGGCACCAGCGATCGCCACGTCAAGTCCATCGCCGACCGCGTGCATCTCAAGCTCAAGCGCGATCAGGGCAAGCTGCCGGTGAGCTACGAGGGCCTGCAGGAAGGACGCTGGGTCCTGCTCGATTACGGCGACGTGGTCCTGCACGTCTTCCAGGACGAGCAGCGCAAGTTCTACGGCTTGGACGAGATGTGGGCCGACGCGCCCCGCTTGGCCGTGCCCGGAGAAAAGCCTCCGGCCCAGCGCAAGGCGGCGAAGCGGCGTCCCACCGCCAAGCCGGGCAAGCGGAAGGCGGCGGCGAAGCGCGCCCCCGCCAAGCGCAAGTCACCACCCAAGAAGAAACGGCGACCATGAAGCTCAAGCTGATCGCCCTCGGCAAGGTCAAGCGCGAGGCCTTCCAAAACCTGGCCGACGAGTACGAGCGGCGCATCCGCCATTTTCACCCCTTCGAGGTCGTCGAGCTCCCCGATGAGAAGGTCAATTCCAAGAACGACGTGCCCCGGATCCTGGACAAGGAGGCGGAGCGGATCGAGAAGGCCCTGAAGCGGGATAGCCACCTCATCGTCCTGGACGAGAAGGGAGAGCAGTGGTCCAGCGTCGACCTCGCCTGGGAGCTGGGCCAGCTCTTCCAGCAGCCGGTCTCGGAGATCGTCTTCCTGATCGGCGGCGCCTTCGGGGTCGCCGATTCCTTGAAGAAAAAGGCGAAGGTGCTGCTGAGCCTCAGCAAATTGACTTTGCCCCACCAGTTGGCTAGGGTTTTGACGCTGGAACAACTCTATCGCGCCTTGACGATTTTAAAAAATGTCCCCTACCACCATGACTAAACACCCCCTCATGCTCGTCATCCTCGACGGTTGGGGCATCAATCCTGATCCCGCCAACAACGCCATCGCCCAGGCGCATACCCCCAATTACGACAAGTTTTTGCAGATGTACCCGCACGCGGCGATCGATGCCTCCGGCCATGCGGTCGGGTTGCCGGCGGGGGTGATGGGAAATTCCGAGGTGGGACACCTCAACATCGGCGCGGGCCGCATCGCCGCCGTCGGACTGACGCGTATCTATCAGGCCATCGAGGATGGCAGCTTTTTCAACAATCCTGCATTGCGCTTGGCCTTCGCGGCCGCCAAGCAGAACGGCTCCACCCTGCACCTGATGGGGTTGCTCTCCGATGGCGGGGTCCATTCCCACCAAGACCATCTTTACGCCCTGTTGGAAATGGCGCGGCGCGAGGGGGTCTCGCGGGTCGCGGTCCACGCCTTCATGGACGGGCGCGACACCCCGCCGACCAGCGGCCTGGAATATTTCCGCCAGCTGGAGGCGAAAATCCGGGAACTGGGTGTCGGCCAGATCGCCACCGTGGTGGGCCGCTATTACGCAATGGACCGCGACAAGCGCTGGGAGCGCACCCGGCTCGCCTATCAGGCCCTGGTTGCGGGGGAGGGCGTGGCGGCCACTGACCTCGCCAAGGCAATCGAGGCCTCTTACGCGGCGCAGGAGGGCGACGAGTTCATCAAGCCGATCGTGCACGTCGATGCGGCCGGAAGGCCCCTCGCGACGATGCGCGACGGCGACGCGGTCATCTTTTTCAATTTCCGCGCCGACCGCGCCCGGCAGCTCACCTACGCCCTGACCGACCCCAAGTTCTCGGGCTTTGAGCGAGCCGTCTTCCCCAAGCTCTCCAGCTTCGTCTGCATGGGCGAGTACGACCAGGCCCTGACCCTGCCCGTGGCCTTTCCGCGAGTGCAGCTGCGCAATACCTTCGGCGACCTGGTGGCCCAGCGCGGTCTGAAGCAGCTGCGCATCGCCGAGACCGAGAAGTACGCCCACGTCACCTTCTTTTTCAACGGGGGAGACGAGACGGTGTTTCCCGGGGAAGATCGGGTCTTGATCCCGTCCCCCCGCGAGGTGCCCACCTACGACCTCAAGCCCGAGATGTCGGCCCCGCAGATCGCCGACGAGGTGCTTCGGCGCATCGAATCCGATGGTTACGATGTGATCGTCTTGAATTTCGCCAACGCCGACATGGTGGGGCATTCCGGGAAGCTGCCGGCGGCGATCCGCGCCGTCGAGGTCTTGGACGAACAGCTCGGTCGCATCTACCAGGCCATGATGGCCCGCGGCGGGACCATGGTTGTGACCGCCGACCACGGCAATTGCGAAAAGATGGTCGATGAAAACGGCCACCCCCACACCGCCCATACCCTCGACTTGGTCCCGTTTTTGCTTATTGGAGAGCGATGGAGATCGGCCCGGCTGCGGCCGGAGGGGAGGCTCGAGGACATCGCCCCCACCTTGCTGCAGATCCTAGGCCTACCCCAGCCGCCCGAGATGTCGGGCCGCAGTATGATCCTTTCGGAATAAACCTATGGACCTCTCCGCCTCCCTGGCGCCTTGGTCGCGCTGGCTTCGCGCCTGCCTGGCCCCGCCCTGCTGCGAGCTGTGTCTCAACTTGGTCCCGGCCCCGCCGGAGCTCTGCCCCGCCTGCCGTCTCCAGTTGCGGCCCCTGCGTCCCGAGCGCTGCGCGCAGTGCGCCTTGCCCTTTCCCGCCGGTTCGACCGCGGGCCACCGTTGCGAGGAATGCCTGGTCGCGCCTCCCAGTTTCCAGCGGGTCGACGCGGCCTACGAGTTTCAGGGTAGCGCCGCCGGCCTCTTGCACCGACTGAAATTCGGAGGGCAGCTGCATGTCTTGCCGCCCTTGTTGCGCGGCGCCCTGCCTTCCTTTCGCGAGGTCCTGCGGGAATTTTCACCCCAGGCCCTGCTCCCCGTGCCCTTGGGGCGGTGGCGTCGCCTGCGCCGGGGCTTCAATCAAAGCTACGTCCTCGCCGAGTCCCTGCTTCGCTCCGTCGGGGAGTCCCTGCCGCTGCTGCTCGCTGCGCGGCGCCGCGCCACCGCCCCGCAGGCCCGGCAGGGCAGGGCGGCCCGGCTCCGCGCCATGCGGGAGGTCTTCCACATTTCGGACCGGGCGGCGATTCGAGGGCGGAGGCTCTTGGTCTTCGACGACGTGATGACCACAGGGGCCACCGTCGAGGCCCTCAGCAAAAGCCTCTTGCAAGCGGGCGCCGAAGCGGTGCAGGTGTACGTCCTGGCTCGAACCGCCCGAAATCGGGATGGTTAAGCGGCTGTTGAAAAACCACCGGTGGTTGGGCCAAGCCGCCGCAGGCGGCTTGGCGGGCCCCGAAAATCCTTCGGATTTTTGGGCGGTGGATGGGGCCGGATTCATTCCGGCGGGAATAATATCAATTTTTCAACAGCCTTCTAAATAAAGGAGTGACCGTGAGCGAATTCACCGAAATCGCCGCCCAGGCTTGCCGCCTCGCCGGACAATTGCAGTTGGAAGGCCTCAAACGCGCCCGCCAGATCGAGTTCAAGGGCAGCATCAACCTCGTCACCGACGTCGACAAGGCCTGCGAGAAAGAGATCGTCGACCTGCTCCAGGGGAAATTCCCCGACCACGACATCCTGGCCGAGGAAGGCAGCGGACGGCGCAAGGACAGCGAATACAAATGGGTGATCGATCCCCTCGACGGCACCACCAATTACGCCCACGGCTACCGGCTGTTCTGCATCTCGATCGCCCTCGAGCGTCGCGGCGAGATCGTGGTAGGCGCGGTCTACGAGCCCAACCGGGACGAGATGTTTTTGGCGGAGAAGGGATCCGGCGCGGCCTTGAACGGCGAGCGGATTCGGGTCAGCGAGGTCGCCGACCTCAACCATGCCATGCTCGCGACGGGTTTCGCCTACAACGTGCGCGAGGCCAAGAACAACAACCTCGACCACTTCGAGAATTTCCTGATGAAGGCCCAGGCGATTCGCCGGGACGGCGTCGCCGCCATCGATCTCTGCTATGTCGCCGACGGTCGGTACGACGGTTTTTGGGAATTGAACCTCTTCCCCTGGGATGTCGCCGCGGGCTTGCTGATGATCCAGGAAGCGGGGGGGAAGGTCACCGATTTCCGCGGCCGGCCCTTCGACATCTACGCGAAGGAGATCTGCGCCAGCAACGGCAAGCTGCACGAAGCCATGGTCGCGGTCTTGGGCGGGCTCGGCGCCTAGGGCGCTAACGCCGGCGTTTTTTCCAGATGGCCCAGAGCACGAGGGGGATCAGGATCAGGACGAAGAGCCCCCGCACCGCGAGGCCTTCGCGGCGCGCACTGAGCGCGCAGGAGGTGGCGGCGGGCGTGAGCATGTGCAGAGCAGAGTCCAAAATTCCTCCTTCTTCTCCTTTATCCCATGCCCCGGCCCGGGTCCAGGTTGAAAAAAAACGACGAAATTCAAAGGCTTGTAGCTGAACCTCCGAAGAGTCCCTCCGGCCAAAAGACCCCAGGCGGGGATCTCTCCCCTTAAGTCTAACTCATGAAAATTTTTGGTATTTTTAAGAAACTTTTTGGGCTGTTGGGCGAGACTTGCTAAAATCCAAAACGTCCGGGAGTCCTGAAAGCCATGGAAAAACTGCTGCAAAAATTTTCACGGGCCTGTTTGCCCTTCACCTTGCTTGCCTCGATGTTGTCCCTGGGGGCCTGCGGCAGCTCCGGCCAACCCTTCGTGATGGATGTCACCGCCACGATGATCGTCGGCGACGCCGGTCCCAGCCTGATCAACCCAGTCCAGCAGATCGTTACCGGAAACCTGACCGCGGAAGTGACCGACGAGCTGCATGACCGCTTCGAATTGGAGATCACCGATTTCCAGGTGAATTCCAACTTCGCCGGCGTGGGCGACATCAATATGGTCCTCGATCCCAACTTCACTTCCACGGCGACCGTTTTCAAGCTCAACCGGAACAACAATCCCTTTGGCACCAATACGATGGACCTGAGCTTGATCGTGGAGACTCCCGACCAAAACCTGACCCTCAGCCATTTGAGCCTCAGCAGCAACAATGCGACCCTAGAATTGGCCCAAGACCTCCCCCCGCTGAATTTCTTCGTGGGCGGGCAACCCAAGGAGTTTGACCTGTCCGCGCTCGCGATCCAGATTCCAGTACAGTTGATCGTTTCGACCGGGGATCCCCAATAAGCTGGGGGCCCAACATTTAAGTGCCTTTCTCGAGGAGATTTGATAGCCTTCCGACACCCGATATGCTCAGCGTCCACGAAAAGGTGAAAAGCGAACGCCTTTACAAAGCCTTCGACCTGATGGCCGCCAAGAACCTCGACGCGGCCGAGACCGAGCTGCACGCCGGCTTGACCGAGGCCGAGGCCCAGCAAGACAAGGTGTTGGCGGCCCTGTTCTACTCGAGCCTGGGCGTCCTCTATAAGATCAAGAAAGAATTCCCCAAGGCCTGGAAGTACTACGAGAAGGCCGAAAAGCTCCTGCCCGAAGACCCGGCCCTCAAATTGATCTCGGCCCGCCTCCTGATCGACGTCTTCGGCCAGTTTGACACGGCCATCCGCCGCTGCCAAAAGGTCCTCGAGATCTCCCGCAGCGATCCGCCCTTCCTGCATCAAGCCAACGTGACGATGGGGCTCGCCTACCTGAAAAAGGGCGAGCGCACCAAGGCCGTCCAGGCCCTGGTCGACGCCATGCAAGACGATTTTGCCGGCCTGCTCTCCGCCAGCAATATCGACCTCAAGCTGGTCGAGGCCCTGCTGCGCAAGAAGGCCGGGCTCGAGGAATGCCGCGCCTATCTCGACAAGGCCCGCGCCTTCGCCGAGGGCAAGAACGAAGAGCGCCACGTCGAGCTGTTCCGCCGACTCCTCGATGCCTTTCCCGGCGAGGAAAGCACCGACGTCCGAATACCGATGTAACCCCCCGATTTGTCGATGCTACAGATCCGCCGGATTTCCCCGGTCGGGATCGATCCCGAAATCCCGGATGGCTTGCGAGACGACGCGCCTCTCCAGCTTGCCTTCGCGAGCCAGGGCCGCCAGCGCCGCCACCGCGATGTGCGCGGCGTCGACCTCGAAGAAGCGGCGCAGGGTCTCGCGCGAGTCGCTGCGGCCGTAGCCGTCGGTGCCGAGGCTGGTGAGGCCGCCCGGCACCCAGCGGGCGATCTGGTCGGGCACCGCTTTGAGGGTGTCGCCCGCCGCGATGCAGGGGCCGCTGAGGTTGGCCAAGAAAGTTTCGAGATAGGAGCGCCGGGGTGGCGCCTCGGGATGCAGGCGGTTCCAGCGTTCCGCCGCCAAGGCCTCGCGGCGCAGCTGCTGGTAGCTGGTGGCGCTGTAGACGTCGGCGGCCACCCGGTATTGCTCGTCGAGGATTTCCTGGGCGCGCAGCGCCTCGCGCAGGATCGAGGAGCTGCCGAAGAGGTGCACGCGGCGCTCGTGGCGATGCGGCGCGGCGCGAAACAGGTAGAGTCCCTTGAGGATTCCCTCCCGAACCCCTTCGGGCATCGGAGGCATGGGATAGTTCTCGTTTTGCAGCGTTAGGTAGTAAAAGGTGTCTTCCTGATCGACGAACATCCGCTGCAGGCCCTCATGCACGATGACGGCGATCTCGTAGGCGAAGGCCGGGTGATAGGCCCGGATATTCGGGACGGTGCTGGCGAGGAGGTGGCTGTGGCCGTCCTGATGCTGGAGCCCCTCGCCGGAGAGCGTGGTGCGTCCCTCGGTGGCGCCGCACAGGAAGCCGCGGCCGCGGATGTCCCCGAAGGCCCAGAGCTGGTCCCCGGTGCGCTGGAAGCCGAACATCGAGTAGACCAAGTAGACGGGGATCATCGGCTCCCCGTGCACCGCGTAGCTGGTGCCGGCCGCGGTGAAGGAGGCGGTGGCCCCAGCCTCGGTGATGCCTTCCTCCAGGACCTGGCCGTCCTTCGACTCGTGGTAGTAGAGCAGCATGTTCTTGTCGACCGGCTCGTAGAGCTGGCCCAGCGAGGAATAGATGCCGACCTGGCGGAACAGGGGATCGAGGCCGAAGGTGCGCGCCTCGTCGGGGATGATGGGGACGAGGCGCCGTCCGATCTTCTTGTCGCGGAGCAGGAGGTTGAGCAGGCGGCCGAAGGCCATCGTGGTGGAGGCGGCCCTGTCCTCGGTGCCCTCGAAGAATTCCTTCAGATGCTCGAGCGGCGGGATCTCCAGCGCACGCTTGCGGACCCGGCGCAGGGGCAGGGGGCCTCCCAATTGGGCGCGCCGTTCCAGCAGGTATTGGATCTCGGGACCCTTGGGATCGGGTCGGTAAAAGGGGACCTCGCCCAGCTTGGAATCGGGAATGGGGATTTCGAAGCGGTCGCGGAAGGCCTTCAGCTCCTGCTCGTTGAGCTTCTTTTGCTGGTGGGTGATGTTGCGGCCCTCGCCGGCCTCGCCCAGGCCGTAGCCCTTGATCGTCTTGGCGAGGATGGCGGTGGGTCCGCCCCGGTGGTCGACGGCCGCGCGGTAGGCGGCATGGACCTTGTCCGGATCGTGGCCGCCGCGCCGCAGCTTGCGGATCTGGTCGTCGCTCAGGTGCTCCACCATGCGGAGCAGCTCGGGCGAGACGCCGAAGAAATCCTTTCGGGTGTAGTCGCCCGACTCCACCGAATATTTTTGGTAGTGGCCGTCCACCGCCTCGCCCATGCGCCGGACCAAGAGGCCCTGTTCGTCCTTTTCCAGCAGCGGATCCCAGTCGGAGCCCCAGATCACCTTGATGACGTTCCAACCCGCGCCGCGGAACACGGCCTCGAGCTCCTGGATGATCTTGCCGTTGCCGCGCACCGGACCGTCGAGCCGCTGCAGGTTGCAATTGACGACGAAGATCAGGTTGTCGAGGCCCTCGCGGGCGGCGATGGAAAGCGAGCCGAGGGCCTCGGGCTCGTCGGTCTCGCCGTCGCCCAAGTAGGCCCAGACGCGGGAATCCTCGGTGTTCTTGATCCCTCTCGCTTGCAGGTAACGGTTGAAGCGGGCCTGGTAAATGGCTGCAAGTGGGCCCAGTCCCATCGAGACCGTGGGGAACTCCCAAAAATCCGGCATCAGCCAGGGGTGTGGGTAGGAGGCGAGGCCCCCGCCGTTCTCCAGCTCGCGCCGGAAATTTTCCAATTGTCCCAGGCTCAGCCGCCCCTCCAGGAAGGCGCGGGCGTAGATGCCGGGCGCGGCATGGCCCTGGATGTAGACCTGGTCGCCCGAGACGTCGCCGTTCTTGCCGCGCAGGAAGTGGTTGAAGGCCACCTCGTAGAGGGTCGCCGCGGAGGCGAAGGTCGAGATGTGCCCGCCGATCCCGGGATAGCGCTTGTTGGCGCGTACCACCATCGCCATGGCGTTCCACCGCACCAGGCTGCGGATGCGCCATTCGATGGCGCCGTCGCCGGGGTAGGGGGGCTGTTGGGCGAGCGGGATGGTGTTGACGTAGGGGGTGTTGAGCCGGGGCGGCAGCGCCGCGCCCCGTGCCGCGGCGTGTTGCAGCAGGCGATCGAGCAGGAAGCGCACGCGCTCCTTGCCTTGGCTGCGCAGCACGGCGTCCAGGGACTGCAGCCAATCCTCGGTTTCGCGGGGGTCGGTGTCGCGAGGCCTGTCCATCGCGGCTAGCTTAACATGGATCTAGCCCTGGCGAGAAATCGGATTCTGGCTCGGTGCCCGAATTTAGGCCGCTTCCTTCTTCTTGCAGAACAGGGCGTCCAAGCTGATCGGGCCGGCGCCTTTCATGATGAAGTAGAGGGCCACCATCGCCAGGGTGAGCGGGTATTCGAAGCCGCCGTCCTTGGCGAACAGCCCGTTTTTGAGGTGAACGTGTAGGATCGCGACGGCCATGGTGCAGAAGACGCCGAAGGCGGCGATGGGGGTCAAGAGCCCCACGATCAGGCCGAGGCCGCCGCCCAGCTCGCCCGCGATGGCGAGGTAGACACCCGCCTTCGGGATGCCCATGGCGCCGAATTGTTGGATGGTGCCCTGCAGGTCCTGGAATTTCAGCCATCCGTGCGCGGCCATGATGACGCCGGTGGAGACGCGGAGCAGGGTGAGGGCGAGGGGTTCCAGGCGATTGCGAATCGACATGCGTACCTCCCGTCGAAACAAAGTGAAAAGATTAGCTCCTATTTGTGAAGTTCTTTTGGTAATTTGTCTACTAAATTAGCGGGATCTCCGGGCAATGAATCGTCCTTTCCTACTCTTGACCGTTTTCCTGACGGGCATGGCCGTGATGGCCGTCGAGATGACGGGCTCGCGGCTCTTGGCTCCCTATTTCGGGACTTCCTTTTTTGTTTGGACCAACTTGATCGGTGTCGTGCTGCTCGCCTTGTCCCTCGGCTATTTTTGGGGAGGGCTTTGGGCCGACCGAATTTCCGAGGATAAGCTCGGCAAGGGCCTGTATCGCCTGATTTTAGCGACAGGGGTCTTGGTGACCTTGATCCCCTTGATATCCGGGGGCGTCTTCAAGATCGCGGTCCGTCTGCTCCCCGAGCATGCCGTCTCGGTGTTTTGGGTCTCCCTGGTTTCCATCCTCCTGATTTTTTCCCTCCCGCTTTTCTTGTTCGGCATGGTGACGCCCTGGGCCACGCGGCTGGCGCTCAGCCGACTGCAGGGGGCGGGGCGGGTGATCGGTTCGATCTACGCGCTCTCGACGCTCGGCAGCCTGGTTGGCACCTTCTTGCCCGTCTTGGTGACCGTGCCTTATCTCGGATCGCGATGGACTTTTTTTGCGCTGGGCGGAATTTTGATTCTGTTGGGGGCCTTGGGAGGGACCCGGCCCGTCCTGACCCTGGTGGCGGTATTTCCCCCGCTGGCCTTGCTTGCCCTGGCTTCCGGCCGCGGCACGGTGGGCGGGCGCGTCCTGTTTGAAGGCGAGTCCGTCTATCAATATCTCAAGGTGGAAACCGGGAAAATTCGCATGGGGAACCGCTGGGAGCAGGCGACCCTCTTGAAGATCAACGAAGGCCTGGGGGCCCAGTCCCTTTTCCATCCCGACCAAGTCTTGACGGGCTATTATTGGGACCAAGCCGCCTTGCTTCCCCTCCTGCACCCGGAGGGCAGGAAAATGCTGATCATCGGGCTGGCCGGGGGGACCTCCGCCCGGGTGGCGAAGAAGTTTTTTCCGGACCTCCAAGTCGAGGGCGTCGAGATCGATCCCCTGGTGGGTGAATTGGCGCGCCGCTACTTCGGCCTGGCCCCCGAGCAGGTGAAGGTTCAAATCGCCGACGGCCGTGTTTTCCTGAGGCGCAGCTCGGAAAAATACGATTTCATCCTCGTGGACGTCTTTCGGGACGGGGCCTTCGTGCCCGTCCACCTGACCACCCGGGAATTCTTCGCCGAACTGCGGGCCCATTTGAACCCCGGGGGCATCGTCTGGATGAATCTGTTCGCGCCCGAGGGCGGCTCGCCCTTCGTGACCCTGATGGAACAGACCTTGAGGAGCGAATTTCCGGCGGTCCGGGCCTTCGAAAACACCCGCAACCGTTCCCTGCAACTTTGGGGCTTTGAGCAAGGGCCGCCTACGGACGCCTCGAGCCCTATCGGAGTATCGCCGGAACTCAAGGCTTTAGCGGATACCGTGTTTCAAGGATGGCGGGAGGTGATGCCCAAGCCCGGGGCTCCCCTGTCCAGCGACGACAATTCGCTAGCCGAGATTCTCTCCGGGAAGCTCGTTTTTTCCCAAAAATTCATCCTACCTTGAGCGGCGCCGCACCAAGATCGACATCACGGCGGGCAGGAAAAAGATCCCCGCGATGGTGCAGCAGGTGAGGCCCAACACGACCACTTGACCGAGCAAGGCCAGGCCGCGGTGGCTGGCGAAGGCGAGGCCTAGGAAGGAGGTGACCGAATCCAAATAGGTGATCAAGAGGGCCTTGCCGGTGGACTTGAAGAGGAAATCGATGCTTCGGCTGCCTTCTTCACGGAAGCGGTGGATAATATGGACCCCGTTGTCCGCCCCGATGCCCAGGATCATGGGCAGGGCGATCATGTTGGCGGTGTTGAAGGAAAGACGCAGCCAGGACATCAGGCCGAACAGGCTGAACACCCCGATGACCAGGGGCAGGGAGGCCAGCAGCGAATAGCGCAGCGAGCGGAAGTCGAGCAGGAAGAGCAGAAAGATCGCGATCGACGAGAACAGGCCCGCCTTGAAATAATCCTTCCTGACCAATCGCAGGATTTCGAAGAACATGATGGGCGGCCCCGTGACCTCGGGGCTGACCTTCCGCAAGTCGAGCACGAAATCTTCCAAGGGCTGCCGTTCCCAAATATCCACCTTCGGAAAGGCGTAAACGGCGTAGGTCCCGTCGGGCGAGAGAAAGCGGTCCCGGATCCCCCGAGGCAGTTCCTCCAGGGTCATGGGCGGGGTGGAAGCGGCGGAGCGCAGCATGTCGCGGACGGCGCCGAAAAATCGGTCTTGGAATTCCCGAATCTGGGGTCCCAAATAGGAATTTTCCAAAAGCGCCCGACTCTTCGCGTCCAGCCGCGAGGCTGGAAATTTTTTCAGGATCTCGTCCAGGGCCTCGATCCCTGCCTCGGAGGTCGAGAGGATCGACTCGGCCTCGGCGGAATTGAGGGCCTGGTTTTCCACCTCTTCGAGGTTCTTCTTCAGGCGTTCCAGCTCCAACTGCAGCCTCGCCAGATTGGGGGCGGCCAAGGGCTCTTCGGGAAGGTCCAAGATCGCCCGCCGCAGGGCGGCCGAGACCGAGGGGTCGAGGGCTTCCTCGGGGAAGACCTCTCCCAGCCATTCCACCCGCTGCACGGTGGGGAGCCGTTTTGCCTCCTGGGCGATCCGCTCCGCCTCTTGAACGGAGCCGGTCATGTAGATTCCGGCGCGAGGCGAGAGGGAGGTGTCGATCAGTTTTTTCTCGTAGCGCACCGCCTCGGTATCCTTGGCCTGCAGGTTGAGCAGGTTATTGTCGAAGGGGACCCCGTGCTTAGGGCTGTAGAACATATAAGCACCCCAGAGCCCGGCGGCGCTGACCAGCGCGACGATCCAGGGCGCATACCTCTGGAGGCCGCCGCGACAGAGCAGCATCCAGGGTTTGAGGCCTTGGGTCGCCGTTTGCCCCGGTCCCCGCAACGCGGCCGGCGAACGTCGCCGGTCGTAGACAATGAGGAAGGCGGGCAGGACCAGCTGCATGCTGAGCGCGGAGAGCAGGACGCCGGTGCCGGCGATCCAGCCCAGCTCGGCGAAGCCGCGCAGCTCCACGAGGGTGGTGGCATAGAAGGCGGCCGCGGTGGTCAGGGCCGACGTCGTGATGTTGCCGAAGACGTTGGCGAGGGTCTCCTCCACGGCTGCAGCGACGCTGCGCCCGCGGTGCAGCTCTTCCTCGTAACGGGCGATGACGTGCACGCCGTAGTAGGTGCCTTGCCCCACCAAAATCACCACGAAGGCGAGGGAGAATAAATTGAGGTGGCCGATGGCGAGGGTGGTGAAGCCGAACACCCAGGTCAGGGTGAGATTGAGGTTGAGCAGCCCTAAAAAAGGCCGGGCGAAGGCCTTGAAAGCCAGGATGAAGATCACCGCGGTCGAGGCGTAGGCGAAGACGCTCGCCAAGGTCATGTCATGTTGGCTGATCTTGAACTGGTCGTTGTTGAGGGCGGGACCGCCCGTCACGCCGATCTTGACGTCCTTGAATTGCGCCTCCACCGGGGGGATCTCGCGGCGCACCCATTCGATCAGCTTTTGATCGACCTTGTAGTCCTGCTTGCTGTCGGAAGGTTTTAGGAACATGACGTGCATCTTTTTGTCGTCGGTGCGCAGATATCCCTCGGCGTCGACGCTGGCCTTTTCGTCGGGGGATTCCTCGAGGGCCGCGGCTATCGCCGGTCCGCTCAGATCCTTTCCGTCCAGGAAATCTCGAAACAACTGGAGGGGACGGAGGAGTTTTCCGAACTCGCCCGCCGCCTCGGGGGAAGGTTTGGCGCCTTGCCTGAGACCCCTTTCCAGGGTGGCGTTGAGGTAGGCGAGAAAGTCCACCCAGCCGCGGGCCCGGAACAGGGCCAGGATTCCGCCATCGGGCGCCTGGGTTTGTTTCAGCATCTCTTTCGCCTGACGGTCCGAGAGAAACTGGAAGGCGTGCCTTTGGAAGAGGCCCAGATCGATCTTGTAGAAGATATCCTTGATATAATCGTGGGGGTCGTCCTGCAGCCGGGCGGCGAGGGCGTCCATGGCCCGGCGCCGGTCTTCCTCCTTGGGTCCCTCGAATACGAGGATCAGGCTTTCCACCGCGCCGAATTTGCGGGTGTAGGACAGGAAGCGCTGGTTGACAGGGGTATTTTCGGAATAGAGGTCGAGGATCCCGGTCTGGGTCTTGAGGTAGCGGATCGAGAGGAAGAGGCTGATCGCAGTCAAGATGCAGGCCGCCACGATGACATGGATGGGATGGGAAAAAAGCCAGCGGGCATAGCGGCGTAGCAGACGGTCTCGCATGGAAAGGGGTGGTTAAGCCCTGGGGAGGGCCCTGTCAAGCCGGCAGGGCGGCTTGTCCCAGGTTCGAGCTTTGGCTTGATTCGGTATCGCGGCCGTGGTCGTTTATTCCCAGGCGGAGCGCTATGTCCGAACGACTTTCCGATTACGACTTCCAATTTCCCCCCCAACTGGTCGCCCAGGAGCCGCTCGCCGAGCGGGAGGGCTCCCGCATGATGGTGTTGGAGCGAAGCGCTCACGGCCTGAGTCACGCGCGGTTCCAGGATCTGCCTCGCTACCTGCGTCCCGGCGACCTGGTGGTCGCCAACGATACCGCAGTCTTGGCCAGCCGGCTCTTCGCCCGCAAGGCGACGGGCGGGGTCGTCGAGGTCTTTTTGCTGCGGCCCCGGGCGGCCCTAGAATGGGAGGTCTTTTTGTCTCCGACCCGCGGCCTGCGCGAGGGCCTGCGGCTTCCGCTTTTTTCGAGGGTACCCACCCACTGCGATCCTCCCCACATCACCATCGCCTCGCTTCGTGAGGGGGAGTTTCGGGTGCGTTTCGACTCGCCCCAAGAGGAAAGGGCCGCCCTCGAGTCCTGGGGCGAGATGCCGCTGCCACCCTATATCGAGCGAAGCTCGCCTCGTCCCGAAGACCGCGAACGTTACCAAACCGTCTTCGCGAAAAATCCCGGCGCGGTGGCCGCACCCACCGCGGGGCTGCACTTCACGCCGGAAATGAGGGATCGATTGAGCGCTCAGGGGGTGGCTTGGGCGACCGTGACCCTGCACGTGGGGGCGGGGACCTTTCTGCCGGTGAAGTGCGAAGAGATCCAGTCCCACCGCATGCACTGCGAGGCCTACGAGGTCCCCGCCGAGACCGTGGCGGCCATTCGCCGCTGCCGGGAGGCTGGCGGCCGCGTCTTGGCGGTGGGCACCACCTCGCTGCGCGCCTTGGAGAGTTGGGCCCTCAGCGGGCGGACCCGCGGAGAAACCGATCTCTTCATCCGGCCGGGCTTCCGTTTCCAGGTCGTCGACTGTCTGTTGACGAATTTCCATCAGCCCAAATCCACCTTGTTGATGTTGGTGAGCGCCTTGGCCGGGAGGGAGTTCATCCTGCGGGCCTACCGGGAGGCCATCGCCGCGCAATATCGGCTCTTCAGCTACGGGGATTGCATGCTGATACTATCGGGCCCTTGAAACAACGCCGGAGACGGGGCCAAGCCGCCGAAGTGGGAATCCATTTTTTTCAACCAACTATATTATGGTGAGCTGGTCCAAGATCCCCAGCATGAGACCTTCGTCGTAGTAGCAGTTTTTTTCTCCGCGGATTCGGTCCCGAAACCAGGCCAGGTCCTTTGCGAACAGCCCTCCGCCGAGGGTCCCGGCCTTCAAGGCGACGGAGGCCCGCTCGCATTCGGCCATCAGGCTGCGACGCCTGGGCAGGCCGACCCGGCGCTCTTCGGTGAAGCCCAAACGGCCTCCCCCGGGAAACTGCAGGTGAAGGTGCAGGGAATAGCCTTGCGCGCTGCCTTCTTGGCGCGCCTCGGCGATTTGAAAGGCTCCGAAGAGGTCGGCGATCTGCAGGAGGCGCGAGACGGCCAGGAAGGGGTAGGGGCCGGAATAGTCCGGGTCGGCGAGTTTCTCGTTCCAACCTCCCTGAAAAAGAAATTCTCCCTTCACCAGGGGGCCGGCGGCCCGGACCTCGGCCTTGAGGGCCAGGTGTTCTTCCGAAAGCAAGGCGATGTGCTCGACGTGCAGGATCTTGCCGCGCGCCTGCGCGAGGCGAAATAGGCCGCGGGCTCGCGAGCCCTCCAGGGCAAGGGGGTAGTCGCAGAGGACGTGCTTGCCGGCTTGCAGCGCCTGTTCTACCTGCCTGGCATGGGCGGTGTTTTCGGTCGAGATGGCCACCGCGTCGATGCCGGGATCCGCCAAGACCTCCGCCCAGCTTTGATTTCCCACCCCCGGCCGGCGCGATACCTCCGCGACGACCTGAAGACCCTCGACGCCCTGCGTCGCAAGCCTGCGGGCCTTCCCGGCCGCCCCCATGCCGCAGAGGGCCAAGGTAAAATTAAAAAAAGAGGATTTTTCTCTTGTCATCGTTTTGCATCGTCCTAAAATATTGTACAAATCCTAAAATGCCAGCGGTTAAAAGGGGCGATGGCTGTGCAAATAGGCCTTTTTTTCCAAAGAGTTCGGAACCTCCGGCAATTGATTTTTGTCAATGAAGGCTTCCAGTCCCAGGAAAACCCTCCCAATCGCTAAACTTTGATTATTTTTTATTTTTTCCTTCTTTTTCCTTCGTTCTTTTTAATTTCAATCATTTTTCCTCAAGGTGGTTCCTGGGTAATGACTCCGGATGGGGGGCGCCACAGCAGCCGGGCTCTGCCCCAAGATCCATTAAATCATTGGGGAAGTGGGGTGAATCTATGCAATCCAAACTCATGAAATATCTCTCTGGCCTCGTCGCCATACTGGGCGTGGTCTTCGTGCTTGAGGGGAGGAGTTTCGCCTTTACCTTGATCGAGACCGGACCGGTCGACGGAGACACTACGGCCAATAATCCTGTCGATATCGTCGTCGAAGGTACCGTGCGTGGTTCGATTCGTTTGGGAGTGGCCGCCGTCGGCATCGCCATTCCGCAATTCATCGGCGCCAGCGGGCTGAAATACACCTTCACGGCCAATGCCAAGGGCAACGTGATCGCGGCCCAAACCGCGCAGATGCCGGACTACGCCATCTATGATCCCGTGACGAACCGGTCCGTCTACGCCTACAAGACCGCAGTGGCGGTCTCCGCGAGCGCGCAAAGCAATCCCAACTATACGGTCACCCAGAAGGAGACCACCTTAGTGGCCACCACGCCGCAGCGAACCTACACGGCGGCCAAGGCCGTGGCCGAGGCCAGCGTCACCTCCCGGGATACCAGCACCTGGACCGTGGTCGGTCGCCAGGAAAAGACGGTAACGGTCTATCGCGATGCCCAAAACTCGGGTACGGCGGAGGTCTGCGGGGGCGATTTTCCGCAGGATCCCAAGCAGAACTTCCAGTGCACGGATCGTGACCCGAATCTGGACCAGGCGGTCGGCATTGCGATGCTCCCCGGGACCGATCGCAACAACAATGTGATCGTCGGCGGTGTGACCTATACCGTGACCGCGCAGCCCAACTAGTCCAAGCCAAGGCTTCTCTTGCAAAAAGCTCCTCCCTCGCGGAGGGGCTTTTTTTTGGCTAGGGCCGGACGCCGGACTTCTCATAGGGCAGGTTGAGCTCGATGCCCTTGCCCGACTCCTCAAAGCTGAGTTCCTTGGGGGCCTTCAACTCATAGCCTTGGGTCCGGTTGGGCGATACCTGCAGGAGATAACTGCCCGGACCGATGCCGCTGAGCAGGAAGGTCCCGTCCGTCGTGGTGCTGGTGGAATACCGGCCCAGTTGGACGCGGATGCCGGGCAAGGGCTTGTCTGCGGGCGAGAATTTCCCGTCCCCGTCCACGTCGAGGAAGGCCCGCCCCGCGACGTAGCGTTTGGCCTGCAGCAACAAGGCCGGGAATTGGGCGAATTCACCCGGGCCCACGCGGAGCTCGGCCGCGGCGGGGCCGGCGATGCGATAGGCGCTCGGCAGGTCGACGGCCGAGATCTCGACCCGGTAGTTGCCGGGTTTGGGCACGAAGGCCTGGAAGACCCCGCTGGCGGGAACGGCGACGGTCTGCGAGAAATTTTCTCCGCTGACCCGGACCCGGGTCCCCAGGACTCCAAATTCATCGGCATCCACCTTGCCGTTTTCGTTGACGTCGAGGATGAGACGGCCTTGGACCTGCATGCCCTCGGTCAAGCCGAAGGGGACCTCCGCGGTGGACCCGATCGTCACCGTCACGTCCTGCGGGTTGGGGACGGTGAGGCGGTAGGCCTGATAGCCTTCGGGGATGTTGAGCAAGACTTGGTGGCGGCCGGGGTCGGTCTTGAATTGAAAGAGGCCGCCCGCCGCTGCGACCGGGGTACCGCCGTCCAGCTGGACGGTAAATCCTTCCAACAAGGCCTCCTCGGGACCGCGCTGTCCATCCCCGTTCTCGTCCCGGAAGACCGTCCCCCGAATCTTCCCGGAGCGGCTCCAGCCGCTGGCGATGTTGTCGGGCACGCCGGGTCCGAAGCGGTAGACCAATTCTCCGGTCAGGTTCATCGCCAGTTGGGTTTGGCGAAAGTCGTAATTCAAGTTGGCCCGGGTACCGAAGGTGAGGGCCTGGTTGGGGCTGAAGTAGGCGGAGAAGTAGGGCTGAATGAAATTGAAGTCCTGGGGACCCGAAAACAGCATGGAGTGGTAAAAACCGCCGTTGAGGGAAAGGCCGCCGTGTTCCCAGGTGAAACTGGGGCCATAGGAGAAAAAGGTCTGCAGGAAACTGTCCGGATTGCCAAAGGTGTCGGCCTCCCGGATCCGGTTCACCTCCAGGTCTTGGGTGAGGTACATCCGGAGGTGTTCGCTCAGGTTGCGCTGGTAGCGCGTTTGCAGTTCCCCTCCCAGGCGGTCGAAACCCGGACCGAGGGTGGCGCCCCGAAAATCGTGTTCCCCGGAGGCCTGGATGAACAGGTTGCTGCGGCGCTCCGCGAAGAAATGCTGCCAGGAGAAGATGCCGAGCTCCGAGCCGTTGCTGGGCAGGCCTGACTGGGTGTTGCGGCTCACGCTGAAGGACCCGATGTAGTCGTTGTTCTCATTGGGCCTCCACCTGCCGCTCAAGAAGAAGGCGTGGTTGAAGCTGGGAATGATGGCCGGGTTGCTGCTCAGGCCGAATTGGAAGAACTGGTAATTGAAGGTCAGATCGATGGTCCGGAAGGGCTGGGCGTCGAGGACGAAATCGGCCTCTTGAAAATCCTTCAGCAGGAATCCTTGGGCCAGCGTGACGTAATTGGTGCCCACTCTCCGAAAGGTGCCGAGGATTCGACCCCAGAAGGGTCGATACTCGACGAGGCCACGGAAGGCGTTGTCGTCCTTCGATCGGCCGTATTCCGCCTCGACGGTCCATTTGGAATTGAGTGGATTCGCCTCCACCCCCAAGGTGCCCACGAAATCGTTCTGGAAGGTCTGTCCGAACTGGGGCGGGCTCGAGGACTGGTTCAGATAGCTGAAACTCGGGACCAGGGCGATGCCGGGGATCAGCTCCTTCCGTCCGCCGACCCCGTAAAGTTGCTGGGGAGTGACTTCGAGGAATTCGTTGTTTCCGTAGGGCGGCCGCGACCAGCCGCCGAAGACTTGGAGGCGGTCCCGCCCGTTCTTGCTTTGCATTTGGAACAGGCCGCCTCGCAAAGAAAAGCCCGTGATGGACAGATCGCCAGGATAATAACTGACGTCGCCGGCCCCTATCAGGAATCGGCGGGTGCGGTAATACGAGAGCATGTAAGTGGGCTCGGTGGCCTGGGAGAAGGGCGCCGCCGCGGGGCCGCTCTTGATCTGGGGATTGGTGAGGGCGCGGAGGATGGTGTTCCACTCCTGGTCGCCGCGCAGCGGGACATAGGACTCGAAGTCGTGCTCGTAAATGGGATCCTGCCAGCCGATCCCGGGGATTCGGTCGTTGTCCATGCGGAAGCTATAGGTGAATTTCGCCCCGCCCGGCTTGAATCCCTTGCGGGTGGTGGTGAGGATCTCGGAAGGGCCGAGCCCGCGCACCAGGATTTCGAGGGTCCGGCGCCCGCTCGAGTCCCAGATGTGCAGGAAGGTGCTGCCCTGACCGACCGCTTCCAGGCGCAGGACATTCCCGGGGATTTGCTCGATGTTGACGACCCCGGACTGGGTAAGGACGTACTCTCGCAGCCCCGGCACCGGAATATCGCGGATTTCCCGGAAGGTCATTTCAATGCGAGGCACCGCGATGTTTTCGGTCTCGATCTGGGCGAGGGCGGCGCGTGGCGCGAGGCAGCAGTCCGCCAATAGGCAGGCTACGGAAAAAAAAGCGATATGAAAATAGAGGCGGACACGGGTCAAGCCCATCAAACGACCTCAGCTCCCAGGGTGAAATGCCTCAACGTCCGAAGCCCACGGAAAATTCCTTTATCAAGGAAGGGCCTTGCGTCGACGAGGCCAGGGTCAACACGGCCTTGTAGCTTCCCGGAGCTACGGGATCGATCAAGGTGGCCGTGATGGGTTTGACCTGTCCCGGAAAGAGAAACGGGATATTGATGTCGACCTTGGCCACCATGCGGTCCTGGGCATCGGTCAGCAACAAGGTTCCCTTTCCGCTCAGGTGCACGTTGCCGGTGTTCTTCATGTTGGCCTGGAAGACGTTGAATTTCTTTTGCGCCTTGAGTTGGGGCGCGAGGATTTCCGCCTGGGGCTTTTCGGTTCCCAGCGCCGTCACTACGACCATGACCCCGATCCGCCCTGACATGTTGAGGGTGGTGGTGCCTCCGCCTTCCTGCATCGCCTCTTCCGGCGGGCGCATCTCGGCATACAGGAGGGCGAAATAATCCCCCGCGGCATCCTTGGGAATTGCCGCCACCAAGTTGGCCTTTTCCGCGTTCCCGGCCGGCACCAGTTTGCGGTTGGGGGAGCAGTTCAGCCAAGTTCCGGCTTGGTGCTCCTTGAAGGTGCCGAGCTCCTGCACCGAACTCTTTTCCCCGTCGTGCCAGAGGTCGTTGAAGTAGCAGGAATACAAAAAGGCCGAGTTCCCGTCATTGCTGATGACGATTTCCTGACCCGCGGAGGTGCCTGGTTTTCCCGAGAGGTAGACCTCGGAAGGGGAGAGGCCGATGGCGCTCAGCGCGAAGGCGCTCTGGAGAGGGATCGCCGGCCAAGCCGCGGCACCGAGGAAGAATGCGGTCAAGATCAAACGGCGAAAACGGGAAGGCATCATAGGTCTCCTTGAATTATTGAGGCACCGAGAAACTATAAATGACGCTGCCCTCGTAGCGGCCAGGCGGCAAGCGCTCGCTTACGAAGACCCCGATCTTCCGGCTGGTGCTGGTACGCGCCGCGCCGAGGTCGGAGCGGATGATGTAGGGCTGGACGTCGTTCAGCAGGTGGATCTCCGCGCCCGGCCCGAAGCGTATTCCGTAATCGGCGTCGTACAGCGCGTCCTGCGGGATGTCGGTCGGGCGGAAGGCCCGGCTGCGGGTCACCGACAAAACGCCGCGCGAAATGGCGCCCCCCTCCGCTTCGGTGATCACCTCCACCCCAAAATCATAATACGCCCCGCGGCGGGCGGCATCGTAGTACACGTCGCCCATGGGATTGCGCGAAACCCCCAGGCCGTCGACTTCGTTCATCAAGACCCGGTCGCCGGAGATCAAGGTTCCTCCCAGGCTTCGGATGCTCAGGCGAAGGGTCTGCGCCTGCAGGGCGCCGCAGCACAGAAAAAATCCGGCGAGACAGGATGTCAGTTGGATCAGACGTTTCAAATTCCTGCCCCCATTTCCAAGCTGTACTGTAGTTCCCCAGAAAAGGGCCCCGCCGGGGTTTCGGGGCGCACCACAACCCCGACGATGCGTGGGAAAATCTGCGCCCCGGCAATGGCGGGCGAGACCAGGGCGGTTTCGCCGCCCCGCAGGACGTGCAGGGCCTGCCCTGGCATCATCCGTTCCCCTTCTTCCTCGAAGATCTGGGGTTGGGTTGGGTTTCCGCCGGGCGCCAGCTGAGCTCGCAGGGCCCCGCGCAGGCTGGCCCCGGAGCTGCCGACTTCGATTTGCACGGGGAAATAATAGGCCGCTCCCTGAGGCAGGTTTTCGACGTAGACCCCGGGGCTGCGCGAGATGCCGAAGGCGTCGACGCGGCCGAACTCCAGCAGCAGGGGCGCGCCGCTGATCGCCTTTTGTCCCGGGGCGCTGATCCGCAGGGAGACCTGGGGGACGACCTGAATTTCGATGTTCAAGCCCCCGGCGGTGGCAGGTGCGCCGCGTAGGCGGGGGCCGGCCGATAGCGAAGCGAGCAGCACGAGGGCGAAGAGCAGCCGAGCGAGGGGTTTCCTCATGGCCTCACCTCGAGGTTATAGCGCACCAGGGCCTGCTTCGTTCCGCCGGGGAGGTTGCCGGGCACCCGCAGCACCAATTGCCGCAGCAATTCGTGGCTGCCTGGATTGAGATTGGCCACGGCGATCTGCCGCTGGGGCTCGGGCGGAATGGGGCGGAAATCGCGGATTCGGTCGAAGTCGATGTGTTGGTCGGTCTCGTAGAGGTATTCCTGGAGGGGGCCGCCGCCGACTTGGCTCACGATCAAGGTCGCCGGGCTCTGATTGCCGGACAGCTGCACCCGGATCCGGACGTCGGCCTGGTAATAGGCCTCGGGGAAGCGGCGGCTTCGCGCGCTGCGCCCAATCGGATTTCGGTGGATGCCTTGCGCGTCGACTTCGCCGAAATTGAGCGACAGACGGTGCCCACTTCCGCGTTCGGCCACTTGGCCCTGGACCTCGACTACGAGGCGGGCCACGGGCATCACTTCGCCGTGGACGCGCAGGATTCCCGGCTGGGGAGCCGCGGCGAGGGAGGCATAGGAGAAAAATAACGCCCCAGTGGCGATGAGGAGAAACCTTAGGAAGGTTCGGGACATTTGAGGACCCTTGGTGGGGCGAAGGTAGCAAAAACCGCCCTATTCCCCAAGTTAATTCGGTCTTCCCATGGTTTTGGTGGCGTTGGCGGGCGCCTGCTTCCGCGCCGGAACGGCGGCAGGTGGAGGTCTTTGGTCGGGGCAGCCGTCCTCGTCTTCATAGCCGTTACGGCTTTCCGGCTCGCGGGGACACGCATCGAGGGGTTCCGGGATTTGATCTTGGTCAAGATCCTTGCACGTGGAAGCCCCGGCGTTGACCAGGTAATTTTTCGCCCGCTCCGCCTGGAAGAGCGCTCGAGCATAGACCTTCTTTTGAAACCAATCCGAGGCGGCGTCGAGGTGAGCCAAGGCCGGGAGGAGGGGTACCCCCGACGCCAAGGCGCAGAGCCGATCCGGGATGGATTCGAAGCTCGAACGGGCGTTGGCGATGGCTTCGAAGGCGTCCGCCCCCGCGAAATATTTGGGCTTTCGCGGGGCTGGGGGAGGGAGGGTCAGGTCGGACAGCCATCCCGTCATCCGCTCCAGGCTTGCTTGCATGGAGAGACTTTGTAGCTCTTTGGCGCGCTCGGCCCAGAGCCGCGCCTTGGCCGAAAGCTCCTCGCTGAAGGTGAATTCCCGCAAATCCCGGAAATGGGTTGCCAAGTCGCCGTATTCCGTGGCGCCCTGGAGGGCATGGTTCAGGTAATAAGAAGATTCACCCCCGCTGATTTGCCGCAGCTCGCTCTGCTCCAGGTTTTTATAAACTTGGAGATTGTCCTGCGTGAGTTTATATTTTTGGCAAGCCAGGCCCGCGAAAGACAGCAGGCCGAGCGTTAGCCAACCAAGCATGGGCCGTTTTTTTTTCATAAAGGAGCTTCGATGAAGCGGGTCAATTGGATCTTGCTCTTTTGTCTAATGCTCGTCGCCTGCCGGTCGGGGTCGCGTTTTCCCCAGGTGGAAGAGCGCCTCAAGCAAGGAAAGCCCCTTTTGAAAGTCGGCGATACAGTGCTGTATGAGGGGCGCCTCCAACTCATAGGGGAATTCATTCCCGGTTTCAATCGGCTTTTCGCCACACCCGAAGGGAGGAAGAAAATCCTCGACGAGATCATCGAGAACGAATTGCTGGCGCAGCAGGCCCGCCGCTCCGGCCTGGCGGAGGGGAATCTCGAGGTCCAGAAACAACTCTGGCTTCAGGAGGAAGACGCCATCGGAGGCGCTTACCTGATTTCCGAGGTCGATAAGCGGGCCAAGGAATTCTACGACCAGCAGAACGAACGGCTCTTTTCCGAAGTGGAGGTGGCCGAGATCCTTTACGCCTATCAGAACGCCCCCGGAACCACTCCGGAGGAGAAGCGCGCCGCGGCCTTGCGGAGGGCGGAGGCGACGCGGAAGCGCCTGACGCCGGATAATTTCGCCGCCATCGCCGCGGAGGAGAGCGAAAGCGTTCTCGGGCGAAATAACGGAGGCCGCATTGGAGCGGTCAATTTCCTGGATCGGCGGGTCCAGGATTTCGGCTGGAAGCCCCTGGTGGAAGCGGCCTTCCGCCTCAAGCCCGGCGAGATCTCGGAACCCATCGCCACCGCGGAGGGGGTGCACCTGATCATGACCACGGCCCCGGTGAAAAGGCAGAGTTTCGAAGAGGTCAAGGGCATGCTGCGGGACAAGTTTCGCGACGAGGTGCGGGCCCAGGTCGTGGCAAGGCTCAAGGCGGAGGTCAAAATCGAGTACCTCGAGCCCCAATTGCAAGCCCCGCCCCAGAATTGATGCTTCCCCGTGGCTAAGAGATCCAAAAAATCAAAAGCTTGGTTCGGGTGGGTCGCGGGCGCGCTGCTGGCGTCAGGCTTGGGGCTTTTTTCCCTGCGCTATTTCCCCCGGCGCGGCAATTTGTTCCAAAATCCCTCCTTTGAGGCGGGCCGGGAACCTTGGTCCTGGCGGAGCGAGAGCGCCTCTTGGAATGATTTCGAGATCACCGCGCAGCGCGCACATAGCGGGAAGCATTCCGCGCACCTCCGCTTGGAGAACCAGCCGGGACGGCCCCTGGCCAGGATTTGGGGCCTTATCCAGGACCCGCAGCTGCGTCGCATGCCGGAGAAGATCGGATTCTGGTATCGGGTGGAGAATTGGCGAAAGGGGACGCGGCTGCAATTCCTGCAAATGGTGGTGATGGTCTCGGACGAGTTCATCCCGGCGACCGGGCAGCAGACCCAGCAATTGCGCTACATCCTCTACGGATTGAACGAGGTTCCCTATCCGGAAGAGGCCCTTAACGTGCGATTCTTGGTGGCGAGCCCTGATCGGCCCGTCGAAGGTGAATGGATTCACTTCGAGGCCGATCTGAGAAGGGATTTTTTGCGGACTTGGGGAAAAGTTCCGGAGCAGTTTAAAAAAGTCGAGTTCATCTTCGAGGCTCGCTACGACGAGCATCCTCCGGAGGGCGTTGCCCTGTCCGGGGACGTTTACTGGGACGATTTCACGCTAAGCTGGTGAGGCTCTTTCCGTCCGGGCGGACCGGCCTCGCAATAGCCGGCTCTCCAAGAGGCTAAGGCACACGAAGAGCAAGCCGGTGACGATGAGGCTGGCCCCGGTCGGAAACGAGAAAATAAAGGAGAAATAATAACCCAGGGGTGGGATCACGGCTCCCAGCAGCAGGGAAACCGCGAAGGCCTCGCGCATGCCGTGGGCGCCCTTCAGCGAGACCAGCGGCGGTATTACCATCAGGGCAAAGACCGGCAGGCTGCCCAGCGTCTTGAGGTTGAAGGTGATCCCCAGGGTCAGGGTGAAGTAGAGCAAGAGCGTCCAGGGGCGGGCGGGGGTGCCGCGGACCCTCATGAACTCGGGGTCCGCCGAGGTGTAGAGGAACTCGCGGCGAAACCAGAAATGCATGGCGAACAGCGCCGCGGTGATTCCGGCGATGGCCTTGAGCTCGAAGGCGGTGACCGCGACCGCGTTGCCGAACAACAGGTCGTCGATGTTGTGATGGCCTTCCGCGACCCGGTCGGAGATGAGGATGGTCAGGCCGGAGGCCGCGACGTAGAGGAGGCCGATCAGGCTTTCGTCGGGAACGCGCCGCGCGCGGCGCAGCCAGGCGAAGAGCAGGGCGGCGCCCAGCGCGACGGCCAGGCCGGCCAGCAGCGAGACGGGAGATTCGCTCAAGGAGACGCCGAACCAGCCCGCAACCAAAAACGACAGGAAGATGCCGAAGCTGGCGCCCTGGGCGATCCCGAGGCTGATGAAGACGATGCGGTTGAGCAGGATGTAGACGCCGAGCCCCGAGGCGAGCAGGCCGCAGAGCAGCCCCGCGAGGATGGGTTCGCGCCACAGCCCCCAGCTCTCGAAGAAAAGCCGGGTCTCCTCGGGCCGGGACTTCCACCCCGCGAACAGCAGCAGGCCGGTGGCCAGGCTATAAAAAATGAACCTGAAATAAACCATTTTCGCGGTGGACATGCAGTGGGGCTCCGTAGGCCTGGCTGAGGGTTTCGGGTTGCAATATTTCTTGGCTTGGTCCGCAGAGCGTTCTTTGGGGACCAAGCACGATCAGGTAGTCGACCTGGTTGATCAGGCGGTTGAGGTCGTGGTCGATCAGGATCAGGCTCAGCTCGTGGCCGTTCCGCCATTCGGCGAAGATCTTCCACAGCTTTTCCTTGAAGCGATGGTCGAGCGAGTTGAAGGGCTCGTCCATCAACAGGACATTGGGCCGGCTGATCCAGGCGCGCCCGATCAAGGCGCGCTGCCGTTCGCCTCCGCTGAGGTCGCGCAGCAGGGCGTGCTTCAGGGGCTGGATTTCCATCTCGCCGAGGACGGCGTCGAGCCTCGCGTCGATGCGGCGCGAGCAGCGGCGCCAGCGCGGCAATTCGGGGAGCATCCCCATCTTCATCAGGTCGAAGACGCTTAGCGGAAATAGCATGTCGACCTGGTTTTCCTGGGGGACGTAGCCGAAGGAGACGGAGTCTCGCCAACGCAGCTCGCCGCGCAGCGGAGGGAGCAGGCCCAGCAAGGTCTTCATCAGCGTGCTTTTGCCGCTGCCGTTGCCGCCGATGATCCCCAGCCGCGCGCCCGAGGGGAGCTCGGCGTCGATTGGGGAGGTCAGCGGGCGGCCGGGATGGCCCGTGACCAGGCCCTTCAGTTGGAGGAGGGTTGCGCTCATCCGACCGCCTTGGCTATTTCACGAAGCAGGTAATCGATCAATCCGAAATAGGTCGTGACGCCCATCTCGTCCGTGTCGGTGGGGAGCATCAGAAAGGGGATGCTCGCCTTTTCCGCGAGGTATTCCGGCACCTTCTTGGGATAGAAGCTTTCCGCGAGGATCGCCTTGACTCCCTCTTGAGGGATCGTCTTGATCAAGTCGTCGATGTGCTTCGAGCTGGGTTGGATCCCTGGCTTCGACTCGATGAAATCCGCCACGACGAGCCCAGTCCAATCGGCGAAATAGCTGAAGCTGCGGTGGTAGGTGACCACCTTCTTGCCGCGGATCTTCTGGATCAAGGGCTCCCATTCCGCCAGTTTTTGATTCAGACGGGCGAGGAAGTCCTTGAGGCGCCCCTCGTAGTAGTCCTTTCCCTCCGGATCGACCTTGGCCAGGTGCTGGTAGATGTTGGCGGCGATGAGCTTGGCGTTGCGCGGGTCGAGCCAGGCGTGGGGGTTGCCCAGCGGGTGAACGTCGCCCATCGAGCGGTCGATCGCGGTCTTGGGGACCTCGAGGATGTTCAGACCCTGTGCCGCGTTCACGTTGCCCGGGTTATTCGGCTGGATCTTGCCGTTTCGCGATTGCACCAGGATGGGCGGGAGCCACCCCACCTCGAGGTCCAAGCCGCCCTCGATCAGGAGATCGGCCTTGTTCAGCGCGACGACGTAGGAGGGTTTGGCGTCGAGGAAGTGCGGATCCTGGTTGCCGCGGGCCAGGGTGGTGATTTCGACGCGGTCCCCGCCCACTTCCTGGGCCAGCGCCCCGAACACCGGCAGGGTGGCGACGACGTTCACCTTGGCCTGCAGCGCCATGGGTTGGAGCAGCAGCGCGCAGATCACGAGAAATTTTTTCATGGCTTTCCTCTCCATTTAAAAGGGGTGGGCCCCGTGGGGTCCCAGGCTGAATTGGAATTGCAGAAACATCGAGTGCACCGGATCGGCGTTGGCGATCTTGTCGAACTCGTACTGCAGCCGGATCCGCGAGAACTCCGTCGGATCGAAACTGATCGCCGGGGTCAGCCGGAATTCGCGCGGTACGATGCCCAGGGGGATGCCCATCTGGTCGTAACGGAAGGCCGCATGCCATTGTTTCAAGAATTGCACGTCGACGTAGCTGTAGAGGCCTCCGTCCGTGGCGGTGGAACCTGGCAATCCCATGCGGCGCAGGATGTACTCGGTCTGCCAGGCGACGCTGGTGCGAGCGGAGGGCTTCCACTTGAGCAGGAAGTCCCCGCCATACAGGCTGGTGGTCTCTCCGGGCCCGGAGTTGTTGAAGCCGAAGGCGCCCGAGGCCCCGACCAAGGCGGTCAGGTCCGGGGTGAGGTCCACGCTGGCGGAGAGCCGGCCGTTGTAGAGGAAGTCCTGTTTGCGCGTGCCGCCGAAGCTGGTGTCGTTGTCGCCGTTGCTGAAGGTCCCCTGCAGCTGCAGGAAGAAGGGCGTCGGGAACAGGTAGGACAGCTCCAGGCCCAATTCGGCCAGGCCTTCGGGGCCGAACAGCTGCTTGTTGACGAGGTTCTGGTCGGCGAAGGCCCAGTTGTGCAGGTGCTTCGGATTCTGTCTCCCGAAGGGGATGAAGAACTTCCCGCCGCGGAACTGCAGGCCACGCGGCAGCCCGGCGCCCAGCGTGGTGAAGTAGCCTTCCTCCAGCTCGACGCCGTCCTCATGGAAGGAAAGGAAGATGTCGCCGCGAAAATACGGGTCGATCACCGAGGAGACGGCCATCTCGATCTCCTGCAGGGTGAAGCCGGTGCGGGCCGGGTCGTGCCCGGTGTCGCCGGTGGGATCCAGGGAGAAATAACCGACGCCGAAGGAGGGAATGAAGCTGATGTCCGGAAGGAGTTTCGCCGCCCCGCTTCCGCCCGAGGGATAGCGCCACAGGCCGACCGAGCGAGAGGTGGAGCCCGCCGGCGCGGGGGCCGAATTGACTTGATTCAGGAGCTCCGCGACCTCCGTGTCGCCGCCGGAGGGAGTGGTGGGCTTGGCGGCTTGGGTCTCCTCCTTGGGCGTCGGGGTGGCTGTCTCGCTAGCGGTTTGGGTCTCGGTCGCGGGTAGGGCAGGGCCGCTTTTGCCGGTGATGGTCTCGATCCTGCGGTTCTGTTCCCGCACGACTTCACTCAACTGGTTGACGGTTTTTCGCAGCTCCCGAACCTCCTTGCGCAGCAGCTCGATTTCGCTTTCGGCATGGGCCGGAAAACTCAGCGCCAGCAGGCAGAGGCTCAAGAGCCAAGACGAGCACCGAACTCGGTTCGTCATAATAGCTCCTTCAAGAAAAATGGAATGGAACGAGGCTGAGAGGCGCTTAAGCCGCGGGCGGGCCGCGGATGGGGAAGGGGATCGAATAGCGGGAGAGCGTGGGGCTGCATGCCCACTCAAAAATTTCGCTGGCGCGCGCGAAGACCGGCAGCTGCGGCCTGGCCGAGGCCTTCACCAACTGCAGTCCTTGGGGAAGGAGTTGGCAAGTGACGCAATGATGGCCGCCTTCGGGGCTCGCGGTGGGATGGTTGTGGAGGCTGACCAAAAAGGAGGCTGCGAAGAGCAGGGCCGCGACGCAGAACGTGGAGAATCTCAGGATGGAGGGTGATTTTCTCACGGCACCGCCCTCCTACCGAATCGAGGATGGGCTGTCAACGAGCGCGCATCCAGTCCACGACCCGGTCCAGTTCGGCGCGCATCCGCTCAGGTGGGAGGTGCAGGCGTTCCCCGTGGCCGGTCAGGATCCATTCGAAGCGGAAATCTTTCAATTTTTCCATGGAACGGATGGTCTCGGGCCAGGAATACCAGTTGGCGTTGCGAAAGGCGATGAGCCGCTTTTTTTCCCGGCTGTAGGCGAGATGGTCGCCGCTGAACAGGAAACGATTCCGGTAGAGCAGGACGCAATGCCCCCGGGTGTGGCCCGGCGTCGGGATAATGAGGAAATCCTTCCCTATGGGATGGGGCGCCTCGCCCTCGACCAAGATTTCGGCATCCGGCATCGCCGCCGCGTCCGCGCGATGGATGATGCGCTCGGCACCGAAGCGCTCCGCGTATTTCGCCGCGTCGGCCACGTCGTCCCGGTGGGTGAGGAAAATATAGCGCAGCCCGCCCAACGCCGCGAATTTTTTTGCGAGAAAGGGAAGGAAGCGGGGGGAATCGATGAGCCAATTGCCCGAGGGGTGCGTCACGAAATAGCTGTTCGCCCCGAAGGAGGCCTCGGCATTGAACCCGCAATAATAGACGCCGTCTTCGATCGGAAGCGGGAAATCTTCCATGACCTCGCGCGCCGCGGCCTTTTCCTGGGTACCGATCGAGCTGGTGGGGCAGGCGAGGAGGGCGCGGAGTGCGAGACGCCTCTCGGACTCGCCGACCGGTTGGGAGTAGACATAAGAATACTCCCCGGCGTCCGCGAAAGTCGAGGGGGCTAATTGCCGGCAGGTGTCGCAGTCGATGCAGCTGGTGTCGACGTAGAAATCACCCGGGAGGTTTTCCGGGACTTTTTTCCGTGGATCCGCCATGGGGGCTCCGACAAAAGGTCACCGATTTCCGAAGATTCGCTTGGATTTCATCATAACAGGGCTAAACTCCCCCCGCGAAATCGTCCGAAACAAAATTGGGGCCAGGTCGATAAAAATTGCCGGTAAGGAAACCCTATTAACTAAGCGAAATTATTATGGATTTTATTCAGTCCGGACCTCGCGTCCGAGCGCTTCGGGCGTTGCCCGGTTCGTCGCTCCGCACCCCAAACGCCGATTTTCAGGCCGCGGGCCTCTTGGCTCGCCTCTTGGAAGGGGGCGAGGCGCCCGGGACCCTCAGCCGCGATTTGGCCTTGGCGGAGGGCGATTTGCGCGCGGCCTTCGCCCGGCAGGGGGCGGCCACGCGCCAAGGTTTGGAGCGGGCCTGGGGCGCTTCCGCGCTGGCTGCGGCCCTGGATCTGGCCCGCGAAAGCGACCCGCAGATGTTTTTTGAAGGTCTCTTGGCCCTGGGCCGCGACCTGGAAAATCGGGATCAGCTCCAGGCGGCCGCCCAGGTCTATGTCTGCGTCCAGCAGGCCTTGGCGGGGGCGGGGACCGAGGGCGCCACGGGTTCGGACTGGCGAGGGGCCCTGCAGCATCGCGCGAGGGAGCGCCTGCAGGTGATGCAAGGCGCAGGGCCGGCAGGCGCCCGCTTCGAATTTTTATCGCGCCGGCTGGCGACCCAGGCCCTGGATCCCGCCATGTTGTTGGGCATGACCGCGGCGGGGATGGCCTTTCGCCTGACGCGCGTCGCGACCCTCGGCCGTTTGGTCAGCGCGCCGACCGCCTCGTTCTTGACGCGGGGGATCCTGCCCCGGGCCCTGGCCTATTCGGGCGGGCTCTTCGCGGAGAGCCTGGCCTTCACCGCCGGGGTGCGCTCGGGCAATGCGCTGCTGGGCCGCGAGCAGGATTGGAGCTCGAGGGCCCTGGGGCGGGAGTGGGCCTCGGGCGCCATGACCCTCCTGGCCTTGCGCGCGACGGGGACCCTAGCGCAGGGCACCTTGGCCCGACTGGGGCAAGGTCAGGGACTATCCCTGGGCCTGGCCCGCGCCTTGTTTCCCCAGGCGGGGATGTTGGGCGGCATCTTGCTCAGCCATCGCCTCGAAGCTTCGCTGGGCCTGCGGCCGGAAGCGGCCCGTGGCAACGAGCTCACCGAGGCCCTGGCCACCTTGATCCAATTCAACCTTGCGGGGCGCGTTTCGCAGGGCCTGCTGGGCGCAAGATGGGCCGCCTGGGAAAGGGGACTGGATGTCCAAGCCGAATCCTTGGCGCGCAGCGCCCCCCTGTTCCCCCGATTGCCGGGAATTTTCACGGGAAGCTCTCCTGAAGCCTTGGCGGTGGCGGGATTCGCCGGCCGGCGTCCGGGCCTGCGAAGCATGGAGAGCCTGAGCGAGCTGATGAGCCGTCCCTTGCTCATGTCTTCCGAGCCCCCCGGCTCGAAGGGCCGCGGCGGCTTCACGCGCGTGGAATTGTCCAGGCAGGAGCCGGCGAATGCCGAGGCCAAACCGCAGGAGGGCGGCATCCTGAGCCATGAAGAGTTCGAGGGCCTCTGGCTGACCCTGCGCATGAACACCGATCCCAAATTGCGCGGAGATTTGATCCGCATGATGCTGGACGAGGCGAAACGCTCGCCCGATGCCGTAGCCTTCCTGATATCGGCCAGGGAAGCCGAGGGCAATTTCCAGGGGCGCGCGGAAATCCTCGAACAGATCGAGGCGGGTTTGCGGACCCTAGACGTGTCGACCTTGGAGGAATTCGCAAGAGGCAATCCTTATGCGCTCCGCGGCTTGTTCGAATTAGGTTCCAAAACGGGAAATGTCCGGGCCCTACGAGCAATTCAAGGCATGGATTTTTCGCCCTATGCCGAGCGGTTTTCCAACAGTCCCCGCGCCCTGATCGACATCGCCGCGCCCTTGCGTTACGCCTTCGAGGGTGAGAATGCCTCGGCGGAAGCCCTCGTGCGGGGCCTGACCGGGGACGCCGTCGAGGGAATTTCCCGCGAGGCCCAGCGGGAGATCCAAGTCGGTTCCCACTCCAACGCTGCCAAGGCCGTCTTCTTGCTGGGGGTGATCGGCCGGAGCGGCGGAGGGCATTCGGTTTCCGCCCTGCGGCTGCTGCGCGAATTCCCGGTGGAGCTCTACGAAAACGCCGAGATCGAGGAATTCACCATCGAGGCCCTCTACCTCATGGCGCAAGCGGGCAATGAGATGGCCGGGGATGCCTTGTCCGGCATCGACCTCCAGGCCCTGCGACCGGGCGTATCCGGCCTCTTGCTGAAACTCTACCGCTACGGGAGCGAGCATTCCCTGGAGGACCTCAACGAATTGGCCCAAGAAGGGGACCTGGGGGCCGTATCGGTCCTGCACGACCTGGCCCTAGCCGGGTTGCGGTCGGCGGATCATTTCCTCGAACGGATGGATCCCGCTGAGATTCTGCGGCAAGCCCGACGCTCCGATCGGGCCTTGTACACGATGGGTCTGCTGGCCCAGCATCGCAATCCCGCCGTGCTCCGCGAGATCGGGGCCTCCCCGCAGTTGGGCAACCGCCTGCGCGGCCTCTTGAACGCCGATCCTTACCAATTGATTTCTGTCATCACCCCCGAAATGGTGGTGGATCAGCACGGCGGGATGGTGGAAGGCTTCGACGCCTTGCCGCTGCGCGCCCGGGAGGGCATCAGCCGGTGGGTCGTCGAGACCTGGCAGGCCGAGCCGAACAAAGAGGCCTATTACCACGACAATCCGAGCGGCCTCGTCACGCCGGACCTGATCCCGGGTTCTTTCATCGAGCGGCAGATTCGCATCGGGATGGAGCAATACCGGCAAGCCGGCGAGGAGGCCCCTCCTCCGCGGCGTTCGGGCACCCGGCCTTCGGACCGGCCGGCACCCCAAAAGCCGAAGCGCTTCCTGAACTAGGCATCAATAGATATTGTAAGTGCCCACCGCGAAGGCGACGTCTTTGCCCTCCTCGCGGAAGACATGGCACTCGATCACGGCGTGGGAGCGGCCCTTGAACTTGACCTTGGCGTCGCAGAATATCTTCTCGCCCACTTGAACCGGAGAAAGATAGTTGATCTTGAACTCGATGGTCGAGGTGCGCTCGCCCTTGGCCAGCTTGCTGAAGACCGCCGCGCCCATCGAGAAATCGACGAAGGCCGAGATGACGCCGCCATGGGTCACGCCGGCGGGGCTCAGGTGCTTGTCCTCGATGAGCAGCGAGGTGCGCGCGCTGCCTTCGGCATAGCTCTCGACGTCGTAGCCGAGCAGGGTCCCGAAATTGTCGGGATGGGGGAAGATGCGTTGGACGAGTTCGTTGAGCTTGGACATGGCTCAGGGTAACCGCGGAGGCCCGGGGAAGTCAATGCGCCCCGTCCTCTTCAAGGCCTTCCAGCTTGTCCGCGAATTCCTTCGCCCTGGCCTCGTGGCGGGTGGTGACCAGGTCCAGGCGGGCGTAGGCCTCGTCGAGCTTCTTTTGCAGGTCTTTGAGGGACTTCGAGATCTCGACGAAGCGGTCGATCTTGGCCTGCTGGGAGGCCGCGGCGAGCTCTTGATTGATCTTCGCGACCTCGCCCTCCCAGGAGCCGATGGTGGCCTCGAGCTCCTCCATCTCCTTTTTGAGGGGAGCCAAGGCCTTGGAACGCTCGGCGACGATGTCGGAGCGCAGCTTGCGTTGCTCTTTCTTGTTGAGGGCCGGCTTGGCGGCGGGCACGGCGGGGAGGGGCGATTCCTCCGCGATGGGTCCGGGGTCTTCCTCCTCCCAGCCGATCTTTTCCAAAAATTCCTCGTAGGTGCCCGGGAAGACCTCCACCCGGCCGTGGTGGAAGACGACCAACTTGGTCGCCACGTCCTTCAGGATCATCTCGCTGTGGGTGACGATGACGACCGCTCCCTCGAATTCCTGGATGCTCTCGATCAAGGCCTCGATGGATTCCATGTCGAGGTGGTTGGTGGGCTCGTCGAGGAAGATCAGGTTGGCGGGCCGGGCCAGGATCTTGCCCAATTGCACGCGGCTCTTCTCGCCGCCGGAGAGCACCGCGATCTTCTTCTCGGCCGCGTCGCCGCTGAACATCATGGTTCCCGCGATGCTCCGCACCGCGGTGCGGCCCAGCTCGAGGTTGGCGCTCTGGATCTCCTCCTCGACCGTCAGGCTCTTGTTGAGGCGGTCGATATTGGTCTGTCCGAAATAGCCCAGCTGGACGTTGGGGTGGGAGTAGATCTCCCCCTCCGTCTGGCGCAGCTCGCCCGCCATCACGTTGAGCAGGGTTGACTTGCCCTTGCCGTTCTTGCCGATGACCGCGATGCGGTCGCCCGGCTTGATGGCGAGGCTCAGGTTCCGGATCAAGGGCGTCTTGGGATCGTAGTGGAAGGAGACCCCTTTGAGCTCCATCAGGCGCTCGGCGTAAAAGGGGACCGAACGGAAGGAGAAGTCGAGGTGGTCGATGTGGGCGAGCTTCTCCAGGGCCGGCATCTTTTCCAGGCGCTTGATCCGGGATTGCACGGCCGAGGCCTTGGTGGCCTGGGCGCGGAAGCGGTTGATGAAGGCCTCCTCCTGCTTGCGTTTCTTCTCCTCGTTGAGCCGGGTCTTCTCGTGGATCTCCTCGTCCTGGAGGATCTGCGCGTAGAGCTTCTCGGTGCCGCCCTGGATCTTGCGCAGCTTGCGGCGGTGGATCGCCGCCGTGTGCGTCGTGACGTCGTCCATGAACTCGCGGTCGTGGGAGATGAGGATCAGCTCGTTCTCCCAGTCGCGCAGGAACTGGGTGATCCAGCGGATCGAGACGATGTCGAGGTAGTTGGTCGGCTCGTCGAGCAGTAGGAGGTTGGGGTTCGAGACCAGGACCTTCGCGAGATTGAGGCGCACCTGGTAGCCGCCGGAAAACTCCGCGGGCGGCCGCGCCATGTCGGCCTCGCTGAAGCCCAGGCCGAACAGGATCATTTCGACCTTATAATGGTAGTCCTCCTCGCCCTTGGGCAGTCCCAGGCAGCCCTCTTCGAGCACGGTGGGCTTGCTGAACTCGATCTTCTGGGCCAGGTGGCCGATTCGGTAGTTGCGGGGGAAACTCACCGTGCCGGAGTCGGCCTCCTCCTCGCCGAGGATGATGCGAAACAGCGTGCTTTTGCCGTGGCCGTTGCGCCCGACCAGGCCCAGGCGTTCGCCCGAGCCCATTTGCAGGTTGACGTCCTCGAACAGCACGCGCCCGCCGTAGGATTTGCTGAGACCTTGTAGCTTTAACATGCGGCGCGTCCCTAGCGCGTTTTAGGCCGCGCCGCAATGCCTCTTCGCGGGGCTACTTCCCCGCGAAAATTTCCAGGGAATTGAGGACGTTGTATTTGCCCCCGACCAGCGGAATCACCACCTCCAGGCCGGCCTTGCCCTTGTCGAACTCCATCACCGAGTATTGGGCCGAGCGGATTTGCTGCCTGGCCCGGTCCATGGTGTCGGGGCAGGCGATGGGCTTGCTGGAGCAGGAGAGGGTCTGTAAGCCTTGTTTGGGGGAGAAGGCGGCGCCGTTGTTCTCCAAAAAGCGCAGGGCCCCGTCCTCGCGGGTCAGGAAGATGAAGCTCTTGAAGGAGCGCCCGACCTTGAGGATCGCGGTGCCGGCGAAGTCGTCGAACTCCCCGTCATTGTCGAGGTCGGTGAGAAATCCACCGGTGACGGCGACCTCGGGGTCCGAGACCTTGAAGGAGTCGCTGATTTGTTTCTGCAGGACCGCCTCGAGCTTGTTGTGCTCGTAGCGGTCGACGATCGTGGAACCCATGGTGTGCCCTCCTATGGGGTAAAGATGGTTGAGTGGCTTTTGACTCAGCAATACCGGTGCCAGGCCGGGCAAAGGCTAAGTGGGTGAAATCCTTTGGGGTGACGGGGAAGCCGCGCCGGCAGCGCTGCTCCCGGGATGGGCAGCGGCATTAATCCTAGGCAAAACGGGCGAGAGCCCGTAACATCGGCGGCCATGAGCAAAAAATCGACCTTGGCCCTCTTGGGCTTCCTATTGCTCAGCCTCGCCGTCCAGGCGGGGGGAGCCTTGGCGACCTTTCCCGAGATTGCCACCTGGTACGCCGGCCTGCAAAAGCCGGCCTGGAATCCGCCCCCCTGGATCTTCGGCCCGGTGTGGACCGTCCTCTACGCCCTGATGGCCGTGGCGGCCTGGTTGGTCTGGCGTGAAGTGGGCCTGCGCAGCGCCCCGCTGCGCCTGTATTTCCTCCAGCTGCTGCTCAATTTCGCCTGGTCCTTCCTGTTTTTTTGGGGGCATTCCCCCGCCTTGGCCCTCCTCGACATCCTGCTGCTATGGCTGGCCATCGGGGCGACCACCCTTGTCTTCGGGCGGGTGCGTCCCTTTTCGGCCCTGCTCTTCCTGCCCTATTGGGCCTGGGTGAGCTTCGCCGCCGCCCTCAATTTCGCGATTTGGCGTCTCAACCCGGCGAGCTGATCCGCTAGGATTGGCTGGGTGGATGATTGTGGCGTTCGGTGATGTGCAGCCCGATCAAATAGGTCACCATGACGACCAGATAGAGCTGACCCAAGACCGCCTCCATCGAGACGACCATTCGGCTCCAGTGCGAGCTGGGCATGATGTCGCCGAAACCCAGGGTGGTCAGGGTGGTGAAGCTGAAATAAATGAAATAATACAGTTCGGAATAGAGATGGGTGCCGTGCGGAGTATCGGTGAAGAGCTGCGGGTTGAACCAGAAAGAGCGCGGATCGAGATCTTGCATGAAGGAATAGAGAAAGGCCCAAATGAATCCCAGCAGGAGATAGATGCAGAGCGCCGCGAAGATCGTGTTGGTCGTCGGTGTTCTGCTGTGGATGACGTGCTTGAGTAAAAGGCTGACAGTATAGAGGAGGTAGATGCAGTTGACCGCGCTGCCGGTGAGGATCAAGACATGATTGGAGATGGCATGGCTGGTCCAGGTTAAGGCCTGGGCGATCAGCACGAGGGCCAGGGCGCCCACGGCTAGGTGTTTGCGATCGCTCACCGCGAAAACCCCCATGATCAAGACCAGGGAAAAGGCCAGGTCCAGGACGAAGATGCCCACCACCTCGGTCGCGATCAGGGGATGGGCGAGGTAGGGCAGCAAGAGGGCCAGGAACAAAAAGAAAAAGCGTCTTTGGAAGATGGCTTCGGTGAGCTTTTTGAGAAAAGGCTTCAAGTCGGCCGAAGATGCCAAAGCCTCCCTCGGCTGTCAACGAAGCCCGATTTCCGCCACAGCGTGGGCTCGCCTATGGTATCCGGAAAAGGGATTGTGTACATATATTTACCGGGATTTTGGGGGGCCTTTTTGAAATTACCTTCTTGAAATCCCCGAAAAAAACGTGGCATGTAGCTTCCCCATTTGCCCTGTGGATTTTGGACATATTTTTTGGGGCAGGATGGTCCAATTGCGATTGAGGCGTTATGAACCGGGAAGAAATCCGCAAAAATCTTGAAGAAAAAGGCCTTTATGATCCGCGCTTTGAGCACGATTCTTGCGGCGTTGGATTCATTGTCCACATGAAGGGCAAAAAGTCCCACGACATCATCGAAAAGGCCCTGCTCACCCTCCATCACCTCACCCATCGTGGCGCCTGCGGCTGCGAGGTCAATACCGGCGACGGGGCCGGGATCTTGATTCAAATCCCCCACCAGTTTTTGACCAAGGTCTTTGGTCAAGTCGGCGTGAAGCTTCCGGAAGAGGGAAAATATGGGGTGGGGACCCTGTTCTTGCCCCAGGATTCCGCTCAGCGGGAAAAGGCCGAAAAGCTCCTCGAACAGGTTGTGGCCGAGGAGGGGCAGAAGTTCCTGGGGTGGCGCCCGGTTCCGGTCGACGCCTCGATGCTCGGCAATATGTCCAAGTCGGCCATGCCGATCATGAAGCAGTTTGCGGTCGGGATCGGCGATAAGGGCCCCAACCTGCCGGGTCCGGCCGACGACGCCTGGGAGCGCCGGCTGTTCATCATCCGCAAGGTCTTCGAGAACGCGGTCCGTTTTTCCCGGATGAAGAACTGGATGGACATCTATATCCCGTCCCTGTCGAGCCGCACCCTCATCTATAAGGGGATGCTGACCTCCGAGCAGGTGAATCCCTATTTCCCCGACCTGAGCGATCCCGACATGGTGACCGCCATCGGCTTGGTGCACTCGCGCTTCTCCACCAACACCTTCCCCAATTGGGAGCTGGCGCATCCCTTCCGCTACATCGCCCACAACGGCGAGATCAATACTCTGCGCGGCAACATCAATTGGATGCGCGCGCGGGAGGCCCTCTTCGCCTCGCCGCTGTTTGGCAAGGAGATCAAGAAGGTCCTCCCGGTGGTGCGGGAGTTCGGTTCCGATTCAGCGGTCTTCGACAATGCCCTCGAGATGCTGGTTCAAGGCGGTTATTCGCTGCCGCACGCGGTGATGATGATGATCCCCGAGGCTTGGAGCGGCCACGAGTCGATGAGCCAGGAGAAGAAAGATTTTTACCAGTACCACAGCTGCAAGATCGAGCCCTGGGACGGCCCGGCCTCGATCGCCTTCACCGACGGGCGGATGATCGGCGCGGTCCTCGACCGTAACGGTCTGCGCCCCAGCCGCTATTACGTGACCAAGGACGACCTGGTCATCATGGCCTCCGAGGTGGGCGTCATCGACGTTCCGCCCGAAAAGGTCCTGCTCAAGGGGCGGCTCCAGCCCGGCAAGATGTTCCTGGTCGATATCCAGCAGGGCCGCATCATCGACGACACCGAGCTGAAGCATCAGCTCGCCTCGGCCCAGCCCTACGGGGAATGGCTGCAGCAGGAATTGGTCGCCCTCGAAGCCCTGCCGGCCTCGCCCCATCTGCCCGAGCCCGACCACGCGACGGTGACCAAGCGGCAGGCGATGTTCGGCTACAGCGTCGAGGATATCAATTTGTTGATGCGCCCGATGGCGGCCAACGGCGAGGAGGCCATCGGCTCGATGGGTACGGACACGCCCCTGGCGGTGCTGTCCGAAAAGCCGCAGAACCTCTTCAATTACTTCCAGCAGCTCTTCGCCCAGGTCACCAACCCCCCGCTGGACGCGATCCGGGAAGAGATCGTAACCTCGGTCGACACCACGATCGGCCCCGAGGGCAATTTGCTCGAACTGAATCCTGCGGCCTGCCACCAGATCCGGCTCAAGAATCCCGTCCTGGACAACGACGAGCTGGCCAAGCTCAAGCAGCTCGAGACCAAGCCCTTCCGGGGCTTCCAGGCCAAGACCCTGCCGATCCTCTTCAAGGTGTCGGAAGGCGTGAAGGGGATGGCCGCGGCCCTCGACCGGATTTGCGCCGAGGCCAGCGCCGCGATCAAGGCCGGCTGTAACATTATTATATTGTCCGACCGCGGGGTCGACCGCGACCAGGCCCCCATCCCCAGCCTCTTGGCCACGGCCGGGATGCATCACCACCTGGTTCGGGAGGGGACCCGCTCCAAGGTCGGCTTGGTCCTCGAGTCGGGCGAGCCGCGCGAGGTGCACCACTTCGCCTTGCTGGTCGGCTTCGGGGCCGGCGCGATCAATCCCTACCTGGCCTTCGAGACCCTCGACGACCTGATCCGCGACGGGGTCCTCGAGAAGACCGACCACCGCACGGCCGAGATGAAGTACATCAAGGCGGTCAAGAAGGGCATCGTGAAGGTCATGTCCAAGATGGGCATCTCGACCATCCAGAGCTACCGCGGCGCGCAGATCTTCGAGGCGATCGGCCTCAACAAAGAGGTGGTCGACCGTTATTTCACGCACACCGCCTCGCGCATCGAGGGCATCGGCCTGGAGGAAATCTTCCAAGAGACCCTCGCCCGGCACCGCAAGGCCTTCCCCGAACGGGTCGGCGGCCCGCTTCTGCTCGACGTTGGCGGGCAGTACCAGTGGCGCCGGGAAGGGGAGTACCATCTCTTCAACCCCGACACCGTCGCCAAGATGCAGGCCGCGGTGCGCAGCGGCTCCTACAAGGACTTCAAAGAATATTCCAAGGCGGTCAACGACCAGAGCCGCAACCTCTGCACGCTGCGCAGCCTCTTCGAGTTCAAGAAAGGGAAGTCGATCCCGATCGAGGAAGTCGAGCCCGCCAAGGAGATCGTCAAGCGCTTCAAGACCGGCGCGATGTCCTACGGTTCGATCAGCAAGGAGGCCCACGAGACCCTCGCGGTGGCCATGAACCGCATCGGCGGGAAGTCCAATACGGGCGAGGGCGGGGAAGACCCCGAGCGCTTCATCCCGCTCGCCAACGGCGACTCCAAGAACAGCAAGATCAAGCAGGTCGCCTCCGGCCGCTTCGGGGTCACCAGCGAGTACCTCGTCAACGCCGAGGAGCTGCAGATCAAGATCGCCCAGGGCGCCAAGCCGGGCGAGGGCGGGCAACTGCCCGGCCACAAGGTCTATCCCTGGATCGCGAAGGTGCGCTTCTCGACGCCGGGGGTCGGCCTGATCTCGCCGCCGCCGCACCACGATATCTATTCCATCGAAGACCTCGCCCAGCTGATCTTCGACCTGAAGAACTCCAATCCCCGCGCGCGCGTCAGCGTCAAGCTGGTCGCCGAGGTCGGGGTGGGCACGGTTGCCGCGGGCGTCGCCAAGGCCAAGGCCGACTTGGTCCTGATCTCCGGCTTCGACGGCGGCACGGGCGCCTCCCCGCAGACCAGCATCAAGCACGCGGGCATTCCCTGGGAGCTCGGCTTGGCCGAGACCCAACAGGTCCTGGTGATGAACGGATTGCGCGACCGCATTATCGTCGAGGTCGACGGCCAGATGAAGACAGGCCGCGATGTGGCGATCGGGGCCCTGCTGGGCGCCGAGGAGTTCGGCTTCGCGACCGCGCCGCTGGTGGCGATGGGCTGCATCATGATGCGTGTCTGCCACCTCAACACCTGCCCGGTCGGGGTGGCCACCCAGGATCCCGAGCTGCGCAAGAAATTCGCGGGCCAGCCCGAGCACGTGGTCAACTTCTTCTTCTACGTGGCCGAGGAGCTGCGCGAGCTCATGGCCGAGCTGGGCTTCCGCAAGGTCGAGGACATGGTCGGACGCTCCGACCTGCTCGACTTCAACCGCGCCATCGCCCACTGGAAGGCCAAGGGCCTCGACCTCAGCCCGATCTTCAAGCGCCCCGAGGTGGGGCCCGAGACCGCCCTCCGCCGCGTCGCCGAGCAGGACCACGGCTTGGCGAGCGTCCTGGATTACGAACTGCTTCCGAAGGTGAAGAAGAGCATCGAGACCGGGGAGCAGGTCGTGGTCGAGCACCCCATCACCAACCGCAACCGCACCACGGGCGCCATCATCGGCAGCGAGGTTTCGCGCAAGCACGGCTTCAAGGGCCTGCCCGACGACACCATGACGCTCAAGTTTCACGGTTCGGCGGGGCAGAGCTTCGGCGCCTTCGTGCCCCGGGGCATGACGCTGATCCTCGAGGGCGACGCGAACGACTATGTCGGCAAGGGCCTATCAGGCGGCAAGCTCGTGGTTTTCCCGCCCAAGGCTTCCACCTTCGTGCCCGAGGAGAACATCTTGGTCGGCAACGTGGTGCTCTACGGCGCCACCGGAGGCGAGGCCTATTTCCGGGGCGTGGCGGGCGAGCGTTTCTGCGTGCGCAACAGCGGCGCGAAGGCCGTCGTCGAGGGCGTGGGCGACCACGGCTGCGAGTACATGACCGGCGGCCACGTCGTCGTCCTGGGCAAGACCGGGCGCAATTTCGCCGCGGGAATGAGCGGCGGCACTGCCTTCATCTACGACCCCAAGAACGAATTCAAGCGCAACTGCAACCTGGAGATGGTCGACCTCGAGACGATCAACGAGGACGGCGACATCGCGCTGCTCCAGGAGATGCTCGAGGATCACCTCGAGTACACCGGCAGCACCTTGGCCCAGGCCGTGCTCAAGGATTTCGACAAGGCCTTGAACCATTTCGTCAAGGTGATGCCGAAGGACTACAAGCGGGTCCTGACGGAAGCGCAGAAGAAGATGGCAGAGTTGAACATCACGCTGGAGGCCGCGCTGTATGGGTAAGATCACCGGATTCATGGAATACGAGCGGGACCACTACCCCGAGCGGCCGGTCACCGAGCGCATCAAGGACTACCGGGAGATCTATAAGGAGTTCCCGGCCGAGCGCCTGCGCATCCAGGGCGCTCGCTGCATGGACTGCGGCATTCCCTTCTGCCACCAGGGTTGCCCCCTGGGCAACCTGATCCCCGACTGGAACGACCTGGTCTACAAAGACCGCTGGCGCGAGGCCATCGAGCGCCTGCACGCGACCAACAATTTCCCTGAATTTACCGGCACCCTTTGCCCCGCGCCCTGCGAGGGCTCCTGCGTCCTGGGCATCAACGACAAGCCGGTGACCATCAAGTACATCGAGCTCAACATCATCGACCGGGCCTTCAAGGAGGGCTGGGTGGCGCCGCAGCCTCCCCAAAAAGATACCGGCAAGAAGGTGGCCGTGGTCGGTTCGGGCCCGGCGGGCCTGGCCTGCGCCCAGCAATTGCGCCGCGCCGGCCATCGGGTGACGGTCTTCGAGCGCAGCGACCGCATCGGCGGCCTGCTCCGCTATGGGATCCCGGATTTCAAGATGGAGAAGCACCGCATCGACCGGCGCCTCGAGCAGATGAAGGCGGAAGGCGTGGAGTTCCGCACCAACGCCCATATCGGCAAAAATGTGCCGGTGGACGAGCTGCGGAAGAATTTCGACGCCATCGCGCTGTGCGGCGGGGCGAGCCAGGCCCGCGATCTGCCGGTGCCGGGCCGCGAGCTGAAGGGCGTCTACCTGGCGGTCGACTACCTCACCCAGGAAAACAAGGTGAACGCCGGCGACTCCGTGGCCGACCAAATCCTCGCGACCGGAAAGAAAGTGATCATCCTGGGCGGCGGCGACACCGGGGCCGATTGCCTGGGCACCGCCGTCCGACAGGGCGCCGCCTCCATCCATCAGTTCGAATTGCTCCCGCGCCCCCCGCTGGAGCGCGCGCCCAACAATCCCTGGCCGCAGTGGCCGGCGATCTTCCGCACCTCGTCCGCGCACCATGAGGCGGTGGAGGTCTATGGGGGCAAGGATGTTCGCGACTACAATATCCTCACCAAGAAGCTCAGCGGCGAGGGCGGCGTCCTGAAGAAGCTCCACGCCGTGCGCCTGGAATGGGTGCCTTCGCAGAACGGCGGTCCCCCGCAGATGAAAGAGATCGAGGGCAGCGAGTTTACGGTGGACTGCGATCTGCTGTTCCTCGCGATGGGCTTCACCGGCTCCGAGAAGCCGGGCATGCTCGAGCAGTTGGGCGTGCAGCTGGACGGCCGCACCAACGTCGTCGCCGACGAAAACTACATGACCAATGTGCCCGGGGTCTTCGCGGCCGGCGACCAGCGCCGCGGCCAGTCGCTCATCGTTTGGGCGATTGCGGAGGGCCGGAAGTGCGCCCGCGGGATCGACAAGTTTCTGATGGGCGAGAGCGAGCTGCCGGGGTGAGCGGCCCCTTGTTTTCCGTTTCACGGGGCCCCCGTGGTTTTTTTGACCGCTATTTTCTACTATAGGCGGAACATCTTCCTCAGGAGGGCCTCCGATGTCGCGAAAACTTTTCACGCCCATCATTGCCGTCGTTCTCTTCCTCGCCTGCGCCGTTCCTGGAGGCGCAATTTTCGCCAAAGACAAGGCTCCCAAGGAATACCAACAAGGCAAGCTGCTCGACCTCCAAGAGAAGAAGGACAAGACCACCACCTATACCACCACCAAGCAGAGCGACGGCACCACGGTCACGACGCCCACCACCACCGAGCAGAAGCATTATTTCATCACCGTACAGTCCGATGACTTGGTCTACGTCGGGGAATACACTCCCATGTTTTTCGGCAAGCCGGGCGATTGGATCATCGGCGATCCGATCGAGGTCCGCTTCGACGGCAATAAGATGATCCTGCGCAAGCCCAACGGCAAAGAACTGAAGGCCAAAATCCAAAAACGCATCCGCGCGGCGGACTACCGCCCCGGCATGTAAGGGGGCCGCGCCCCATGTCCACGGCCAATCTTCCGTATTTCGATCTCCTCCTCGAGCAGCTCGACCGTGGCCACGCCGCGCTGGACCTGGCCTTCGGCCGGCACGTGCATTGGGGCTATTGGGAAGACCCCAGGCGCGCGGACGGCAGCCCCGAGGATTTCGCCCGCGCCGCCGAAGCGCTTAGTCAGAAGGTCTGGAGGGCCGCCCTGCTCAAGGACGGGATGCGGGTGTTGGACGCCGGCTGCGGTTTCGGCGGAACGATCGCCAGCCTCAACGAGCATTTCCAAAACATGGACTTGGTCGGTTTGAATATCGATCCTCGGCAACTCGAGCGCGCGCGGCGGCGCCTCGTGGCCCGGGGCGGCAATCAGATCCGCTTCGTCGAGGGAGACGCCTGCGCTATGCCCCTCGAGGCCGATTCTTTTGACGCGGTCTTGGCCGTGGAGTGCATCTTTCACTTCCCCTCGCGCCGGGAGTTTTTCGCGGAGGCCCACCGGGTCTTGAAGCCGGGCGGCATCTTGGCGCTTTGCGACTTCGTCCCGCGGCGTTTCCTGCGCCCCATCAGCGCCTCCCGGATGACCCAGCGGACCCTGGCCCCCCTGTTCGGCACCTGCCAAATGACGCATAGCCTCGAGGACTATCGCCGGCTGGGGCGCGAGACCGGCTTTGTCTCGCTCTGGGAGGAGGATATCGCCCGCAACACGGTCCCGACCTATCCCTTTCTCCGCAAGCTCCAGGCCGAGCTGGGCGGCGACAAGCGCTGGAACCGGATGGGCGGCCGGATGGCGGAATGGGTCACCCGCCTCGATTGGATGCGGTATATGGTCCTGGCCTTTCATAAATTGGATTGAATCCCCCAGGGGATTAACCTAGAACAGGCATTATGAAAGCACTCTATCGTTATGCCATAGTTGGAATTTTTTCGGTTTCCAGCGGCTTTTTCGCGGTCCCGGTCCAAGCCGCCAAAGCCGCTCCCGTTTCGCCGGCTCCTCGCGTCGCCGCCTCCCCCACCGAGATCCAGCCGGTCAAGGTCGGAGATATCATCCCCGACGTCATGCTCACCAATGCTGACGGCCTGCGCTTCAACCTCAAGAAGTTGATCAAGAACCAGCCGACCGTGCTGATCTTTTACCGGGGCGGCTGGTGCGTCTACTGCAACACCCAACTGGGCCAGTTGAAGCAGGTCGAGGTGCCTTTGCAAAAATTAGGTTATCAAATCGTCGCGGTCAGTCCGGACAAGGTCGAAAGGATCCGCGAGAGCCTCAAGAAGTACGACCTGAGCTATATGCTGCTCTCCGACGCCGACGCGGAGGCCATCAAGGGTTTCGGCCTCGCCTATCAGGTCGACGACGCCACCTACAATAAGATGAAACAGGATTACGGCATCGACCTCGAGGAACATGCGGGGAAGACGCATCACCTGCTCCCGGTGCCGGCGGCCTTCGTCTTGAACAAGCAAGGCAAGATACTCTTCAGTTACATCAACCCCGACTACAAGGTGCGGGTGGACTCCCAGGCCTTGCTGAAGGCCGCCGAGGAGGCGGTGCAGCCTAAGGCGGGGTCGAAATCTTAAGGGGCTACCATGAGCCAGTTCCGCAAGATCATCGTGAACGGCAAGGAGGTCGACCCCGGCCAGATGGGGGAGTTGCCCGAGGCCGTTCGCCAGGTCCTTGCCGACCAGAACAACAACGGCATCCCCGATATGCTGGAGGGCATCCTCGACAATCCGCTGGTGCGAAAGGCCATGGAGCGGGCCGGCTACCAAAGCTTCGAACAAATTCCGCCCGAGATGCGGGAAAAGTTGCAAAAGCTCATGACCCAGCTCGGGGCAACCTCCGGCGCGAGCCCCAATGTGCAGGTGCAGACCTTCTCCATGAAAAGCGGCGCTTCGGCCCCCCAGCCCGTGGCGGCCCAGGATTGGAAGCAAGGCTATTCCTTGGAAGAACCCAAATCGATCTCGGCCAAGACCGTGGTCTTCGCCATGGTCGCGATCTTCGCCTTTCTCGTCGTCGCCTTCGTCGCTTGGCTGACGCTCACCGGCAAGTAGCCGCTTGCTTTTTCCTTTCGAAACGGGGTTCGCCTGAAACGCCCAAAGTCCAAGCCAAGTCCAATGCCCATCCTCGAGGTGCGAGGCCTGACCGTCCAGCGGGAGGTGAGCATCTTGCGTTCGTTGGACTGGCGGGTCGAGGCGGGTCGGCACTGCGCCATCCTGGGCCCCAACGGTTCCGGCAAGACCTCCCTGTTGGGCGCCCTGACCGCCTACGTGACGCCGAGCTCGGGGGAGATCCGCGTCCTGGGCCGGCGCTATGGCGAATGCGACTGGCGCGAATTGCGCAAGGCGATCGGACTGGTCAGCTCGGCCCTGCGACCGATGATCCGCTTTGAGGAACCTGCCCTCCACGCGGTGGCCAGCGGGAAGGCGGCGATGCTCAATTATTGGGGCGAGATCCCGGAGGCCGAGCGGCGCCGCGCCGCGCGATTGCTGCGGGAGGTCGAATGCGGGGCCCTGGCCGAGCGGGCCTGGGGCCATCTTTCGCAGGGGGAACAGCAGCGGGTCTTGATCGCCCGGGCCCTGATGGCGGGGCCCAGGCTATTGCTGTTGGACGAGCCCTGCGCCGGTCTGGACCTGGTGGCCCGGGAGCACTTTTTGGCCTTCCTCAATCGCCTGGGGCGCCGGCGGGGGGCCCCGACCTTGGTCTTGGTCACCCACCACGTCGAAGAAATTATTCCTATTTTTCAAGAGGTTCTATTGATGAAGGAGGGGAGGGCCCTGGCCTGTGGCCCGAAACGCCGGGTCTTGACCGGCCCCCTGCTGAGCGCTGCCTACGGCTGTCGGATTCGGGTGAGGGGCGAAGGCGGGCGCTATCGAGCCGCCGTGGCCGCCGGTCCCGGAAAAATTCTCTGAGAAATTTCCGGCTTCGGCAGATATCCCTTTGTACAAATTTCCGAATCGTCTTAAACTTATTTCTTCATGAAGCTCCTCCTGATCAACCCAAAGTTTCCGGAGAGTTTTTGGAGCTTTGAGTGGGCCCATCAAAAGGTCATCACCGAAATCAAGACCCTCAATTCCCCCCTGGGCCTGGCGACCCTGGCGGCCCTCTGTCCGCCGGATTGGGAAATCGAAATCGTCGATGAGAACATCGAGCCCCTCGATTGGCTGGCGGAGGCCGATTTGGTCGGGGTCTGCGGCATGGGGGTGCAGGCGCCGCGGCAAAAGGAGATCCTGCGCCATTTTAAGTCCCGCGGGATCTTCGTCGTCGCGGGCGGGAGCTTCGCCTCGCTCTGCCCGGAGGAATTCACCGAGCTCGCCGACAGCGTGATCGCGGGCGAGGCCGAGTATATTTGGCCGCAATTCTGCCGCGATTACCTGGCGGGGTGCCCGCAGGCCCTTTATCAGGAGAGCGGGACGGTCAACCTGCACGACTCCCCTTGTCCCCGCTTCGACCTGCTCAAGCTCGACCGCTACCAGCGGGTTTCCCTGCAGTTCTCCCGGGGCTGTCCCTTCCAGTGCGAGTTTTGCGACATCATCGTGATGTTCGGCCGCACGCCGCGCAACAAGGCGGTCGCCCAAATCGAGAGAGAGCTGGACTGCCTCCGCGAACGCGGCGTGAGGCGGGTCTTCTTCGTCGACGACAACTTCATCGGCAACAAGAAATTGGCCAAGGACCTGCTGGTCTTCTTGGCGGAATACCAGGAGCGCCACGGCTATCGCTTCAACTTCGGGACCGAGGCCTCCGTCAATCTCGCCGACGACGAGGCCTTGCTCGAGGGCATGCGCCGCGCCAATTTCGAATGGGTCTTCATCGGCATCGAGTCGCCGAGCGAGGAGAGCCTGAAAGAGATCAAGAAGGTCCAGAATACCAAGGGCAGTCTCTTGGAAAAGATCCGCCGGATCCACGAAGGGGGGCTCGACATCCTGGCCGGCTTCATCGTCGGCTTCGACTCCGACGACACCAGCATCTTCGAGCGTCAGTATCGCTTCATCGAGGCCTCGGGCATCGTGATCGCGATGGCGGGGGTCTTGGTGGCCTTGCCCAAGACCCCGCTCTACCGCCGCTTGCAAGAGCAGGGTCGTCTCACGGACGGGACCGACGCCGACCAGACCCGGGCCTTCACCAACATCGTGCCCTTGCAGATGAGCGCTGCGGAGCTGGTCACCGGCTACGTCGGCCTGCACCAGCGCTTGAGCTCCGATCGGAGCATCTACCGCCGCATCGCCAACAAGGTCGCCCATTTGCGGCAACCCAACCTCGCCGCCAACCTCGATTGGCGGACCAAGCTCCGCCTCGTGGGGCGATTCCTGATCCGCGGGGTGCTGGCGGGAGGCCCCCGCCGGATGTACTATTTCGGGCGTTCCATGCTCTTGGGAATGCGCAACCCGCGGGTGCTTTCCCTGATCGTCTCGGATTGGGTCGCCGCGATCTCGCTCCGGTCCTTCGTGCGCCGGCGACTGGAGAAGCCCTCCGCCCTCGGTGAATGGACCCAGCGGCACTTCCAGCGGGGCCTGGTCCAGAATCTCTACCGCAAGCTGCACCAGCAAGTGGCCTTGAAGATCTCGGTGCGGCAGGGGACCGAGCGAATCTGGATCGGACTGAAGGAAAACCTCGATCCGCGCGGGGCCAAGCTGCTGCTCCGGAGCCTGCGGCGCTACCTCAAGCGCTGCCAGGGCTCGATCGTCCTGGACCTGCGCAGCCTCGGGCAATCCGGTCTGGTAACCCTGCGACCCTTGCTCCGGAGGTTGAAGCGCTACGGCAATCAGATCCAAATCCGCCTCACCCAGACGGCCTACCTTTGCTTCCAGCAGGAATTGGCGCCCTTTCAGTACACCCTCGAGCCGGCGATTTCTTGACGAAAATCAATTGCCTGGATTCCGCTTTCCCCCTAGAATCGGCCCCATTCCTTTTCCATCATCACTAGAGGGAGCCTATTCATGCGAAAATTCATCTTGAACGGGGTGCGTGCCTTGCTGGTCATGATTCCCGTCGCCTTCGTGTTCAGCGCCGTCTTTGCCACCTGCGGCAACGGCAATGCCGGGCCCTGCAGCGGCGACGTCAACGTCAGCACGGTCAGCGACTGCCAGAACTACTCCAGTTCCAACGACTGCGATTCCTTTACCTTCGAGAACGGGGTCTGCAACGTGGTGAACTGCCAAAACTGCGAGGTCATCGTCGACGACATCGACCCCGTCATCGACGTGGACGACCCCGCCTTCTGAGCTCGAATTACGGTTCTTGCCCTTCGGGCCCTCGCTCCTCGCGAGGGCCTTTTTTTTGCGCCTCCCATTCCTCGTAAGAAAGAGTGCCGGGGCGGCTATTGGGATCGAGGGGCAGGATCCAAGGGTCGCCGCGCCACAGGCTGGAGGGAGTGGAGGCCAGGTTGACTGTCGGGTCGATGGCCTGTTGGAGGGGACGTCCGTTCAGGGAGACCCAGGCATCCACGCGAACCATGGGCTCAGCCACGCCGCGGGCCAGCAATTGGTCTTTTAAATGTTGGGCGTATTGGTAGATGAACTGGGGGCGTTGGATCAGCTTGGCCCGCTGGAAGGAGTTCAACTCCAGGCCGGGGTCGACCTCCTCGAGTGCCCCCGTCTTCGCGTCTCCGGCGTAAAACTTCAGGTGTCCGCTCTTGTCGCGCAATTTCATATGCCAGGAAAAATAATGGCCCTGCTCGGTCCAGCTGACCTCTCCGGGATAGAGCCAATGGCGCAGCGGCAGGAAGAACTGCAATCCGAGGTAGAGGAAGACGAAGGCGGTGACGGCCCCGCGCCGCGCGTCCAGTCCCGTTGCAAGGCTCAAGTCCGGAGCTGGGGATTGGAGGGGGAGGATTTTTCTCGGCCAATCCGGTTCGTCGAACAGGGTCGCCGTCGCGATCATCAGGAAGGGGAAGACCCCGATCTGAAAGAGCAGGCTGTTGGTCAGGTTGAAGAAGAGGATCGCGAAAAAGGCCCAGAGCCGCGTCTTGCGCCACCAGAGCAGGAAGCCGATGGAGAGGTCGAAGGCCAGTCCGCCCCAGCTGAAGAAATAAGGGGCCCAGGGCGTGGTGAGCAGGGGGCCCACCACGGGGAGGCCGCTCGATTTGACCAGCCAGTGGCGCATCGGTTCGCCGTGCAGCCAGTCCGAGTTGAGCTTGGCGATGCCGCCGAAGAAGTAGACGACGAAGACCTGCGCCCGCAGCAGGAAGAGCTGCCAGTAGGGGACGACGGCGGGACGTGGCCGGCGGAGGGCGTCCAGCGAGGCCCAGTTCGTGCCGTCCACGAACAGCATCAGGAAACAGAGCAGGATGATCGCGTAGTAGTGGTTGTTATAATAGGCCTTGTCCAAGAGGAAGATGTAGGAAAAGCCCAGCAGATAGCTCAACACCGCGAACCGGTAATACAGCCCCAGCGAGATCAGGATGGCGGCCGCCAGCATCGCGACGAGCAGGGCGACGAAGTAGGGCGCGGGCAGGGGCCGGACGAAGGGAAAGAGTTCGTAGGTGAAATGGAAGCCAGGTTTTAGAAAATAGGAAACGTAGCGGCTTTTTTCCAGAAAGTACCAGGCCTGCCAGGCCATCAAGGCCCCGAACAGGATGCGGAACATGCCCAGGGAGGCGGCGTCGATGGGGGCGAAGAGCTTTTTCATTCCGGACAAGGTGAAGGATCTCGCCCGCCGGGGTCAAGGCGAAAAGCGGGATAGCAATCTTGGTTTAAAGCTCGGCCGCTTTTAACTTCCCCTCCGCCGCCTGTTTCAGCTCCGGCACATTCTCCCTCAGCCAGGCGATAGTATCGCGCAGCGTCTCTTCCGGGTTTCTTGAAACGAAGCCCAGGTCTTGTTTGGCGTAGAGGGACTTGAGGCCCCAGTATTTGGAGGCCATCTCGAAGACCACGGGATCCGGCAGGAAGGGGTGGGGGCGCGGGGGCAGGATTGAGTCCAAGAGCCCCGAGGTCTTGGCCAAGAGCTTCGCCGCGAAGGAGGGCAATTGCAGCTTGGGCGGGGGGACATGCCCCAATTCGGCGACCGTCTTAAAAAAGTCCTCGATGCGGTAGGTCGTTCCGCATAGGTGGTAGACGGGCTTGGGATTGCGGATTTCCATCGCCCGTAGCATCGCTTGGGTGACGTCGCGGATGTCGACGAAGTGCATGCCGCCGTTGACGATGAAGGGCAGCTTGCCCCGCAACAGGCGGGCAATGTGGCTGGTGGCGCGCATCCGGTGGTCGCCCGGTCCCAGCAGGACGGGAGGCCGGAGGATCACCAGTTCGACGCCCAACTGCGCGGCGAGTTTCTTCCCTTCTTGCTCCGCCCGGATCTTGGAGGCGTAATAGGGCCAGGCGCCGACGGTCTTTTCTTGGTAGGGCGCTCGCTCGTCCGCCGACTCTGCTGGGGTGGGGAAACAGCCCACGGTCCCCGAGGTGGAGACGAAGACGACCCGGCAGTGGTATTTCGCGCCGAGCCGCACCATCGCCCGCATTCCCTCGACGTTGGTATGGAGCATCTCTTCGGGGTCCTTGCGGGTGTGCTTGATGATCGCCGCCAGATGGTAGATGCCGGACAGGCCCTGGAGGCGGGGATCCTCGCTCCAGGAATCGGCCTGGGTCACGGAGCCTTCGATCAGCTCGATGCCCTTGAGGCCGTGCGTCCAGTTCTGCGAGGTCCAGCTTTTCCGGTCCCGGACCAGGGCGATCGGCTGGACGGCGGGATCCTGAACGAGGGCCTGCAGCAAATGCCGGCCGAGAAAACCGGTGGCTCCGGTGACGAGGACGGGTTTTTTCTTCATGACGAGCTCCTTATCCGACCGCGGCGAGGCGCGACCCGACCTCGGGCCAGCGGCAGGCCTCTCGGTAGCGATTTAAATCTTGGGCCTTGGGGCCCCAGGCATAGCCTTCTCCCTTGGGCAAGGCGACGAGGATCTCCCGTTCGAGCAGGTCTTCCAGGCAGGCCTCGAGGTAAGGCAGGGGAACGCCGGATACCTGCGGAAGCAATTCCACGGCGGAGCGGAAGGGGATCTTTTCCGCATGGCGCCCGAGCAATTCCGCCGTCTCGAAATAGGCGCGACACACTGGTTCGAAGAGGGCCCGCAGCAAGGCCTGCAGGCGCTCGTCGGACGGCGCGCCTTCGGTAGCCGCCGGGGGAGGCAAATCCATGTAAAGGTTTCGGAGGATGAAATGCCGGATCGCCGAATGCTCGGGGAAGGCGGCCAGGGCCTCGGCGAAGAAGTAGTGGCTCCACTGGTATTGAAAGGTGAAACCGACCGAGCGCGGGATCTTCTCTTCGCCCTTGAGCGGGCTTTCCAGGATGCGGCCGCCCCGGGCCTCGATCGCGGACTTCAGCCACTCCAATCCGAGTCCGGGAATGGGGTTTTCCTGGAGGAAGGCGCGCAGGTGATGGGTGGTCGGGGCCAGGCCCGCCTGCAACTCGGCCATCACCGCATGGCCAAAGCTGGCCGGGTCGCTGGACGCGTCGAGGGTCAAGGGCGCGCCGCAGGCGATGTGGATGCGGCCCAGCCGGATCTCGCCGCGCAGGACGCGGCCGACCCAGGCCAAGAGGCCGCCGAGCCGCATCTTGGGCTTGGGCGCGCCGCTCAACTCGCGCTTGAAGGTCGCCTCTTCGGGAACCCGGTCATAGCTGATCGAGAGGGGCAAGGCCGTGCAGGTCTGCCCCGAGGCCTGCAGGCATTTCAGGATGCCGCGGCGGGGCTGGAGCGGGGCCCGGGAGCGGCTGCGGGTGCCTTCGATGAAAAATTCCAAGGCCTCCTTGCGCCGCACCAACTCGTGGATCTGTCGCGTCAACTCGGGGTTCTCCCGGCCCAGTCCGCGCTGCACGTAGAAGGCCTGCGTTTGCCGGATGATCTTTCCCAAGAGGGGGATCTTGCCGAACTCCTGGGCCGCCGCGATGTGGGGGATCCCGATGCCCAGCTCCGGGTAGGCGAAGAACAGGTAGGAGCAGAGGATGAAATCGAGGTAGCTGCGGTGGGTCGGGATCACCACCAGCAGGGTGTCTTGGGGGAGTCGGGCACGCAGGGCCTCGAAGCCGGCCCGGTCGAAGGTGATCTGGTCCACGCAGCGCCGCAGCACCTTTCGGGCCGCCCAAGCGGAGGCGCGGATCGCCGCATTGCCCTTCGGCCTGCCGATCGCCCAGCGGAGGTCGCCTTGGAAGCCGCGGTGGCGGCGCCCCGCGAACAGGACCTCCCGGTCGTCCTTCTTCATCAAAAAGCGGTACACCCCGCGACAGACGGTCTCGATGTAGGCCTTCTTCTCGAAGGTCGGATCGTCGATGGGCATGGCGGCGCGGAAGTCGAAGCTGCAATGGGTGAAATAGGGGAAGCCGGTATTCAGGTAATGGAGGTTGCCGATCAGGCGTTCCAGCTGCCGCTTCTGCTTGGTCTTGCCGGTGAGCCCGCAGAACGCCGCTTTGAGCTTGTTGGGCGCCAAGTGCCATTGCCAGTGCCGCAGCCGGAATTGCAGGTTGTCCGGGCCGGTGTAGCGAAGGTGCGGGTAACGGTCGACGGGGAAACGGCGGAAATACCCCTCGATCACGTCGATGTTCTCCCGCACCGAGCAGCTGCGGCTGGGTCCGGCGACGGCGTGGCGGATGCGGGGCTCGGGGCCCTGGTCCGCGAAGGCGCTGCGCAGGATGCGGTCGGCGACCACGTCGCAGGGGACGATGTCGAGGCGGGTGGCCTCGCGCACCACCACCGCGCGCAGGTAACCGGCGCCGATCAGCGATACGAAGCCCGCGAAGGCGGCGCGGCTGTCGATCCAGCCGGCAAACGGAAATTTCCAGCAGGCCGAGACGATGCTGGGGCGGACAATGGTGAGGGGTACCGAACCGCGATTCTCCAAGAGCAAGTGTTCGGAGAGGCATTTGGTCAGGGTGTAGGTGTTGGGATGCCCCGTTTCTTTCAGCAATTTTTTCGTGTTGAATTTGCCGTCGAGGATGCCTTGATAGATGTCCCGGGCCGGGCGCGGCAGCCGCACCGGCTCTTCCGGGACGGGGACCTCGTCGCCCCGGTGCGGGGTCACGTAGGCGGTCGAGACGTTCACAAAACGCTCGAGCCGGGTGCAGGCCTTGGCCAGTTCCAAGACGTGGAGGCTGCTGGCGACGTTCGCCTTGGCGGCCACCGGCAGGGGCAGGTCGAACTCGACGGAGGCGGCGCAATTGATGATGTGGGTGAGCCCCTCCGCCAGCCGCTGGCGATCCGAGGCAGCGATGCCGCAGCAGGCCTCGCTCAATTCCCCGCCGATCACCGTCACCCGTTTTTCCCAATCCGGAGGGAGCTTGGAAAAACAGGGCGATGCCGCCACCTCTTGATGGAAGCGCTCTTGCGGGGAGTGTCCCTTCTTGCCGGGGCGGATGAGGACGAAGACCTGGCCCAGCCGGAATTCCTCCGAGCGGCGCAGGATCTCTTCCAGGACGACCTTGCCGACGAAGCCCGTGACGCCGGTGATCAGGACGTGGTTGCCGGTTTGGCTCATGGGTTACCTCCGGAGGCCTTTTTCAGGGCGGCGGATTTGCCGACCCCTTGGTTGCCCCCGCCGAAGACGTTGTCGGGATCGAGGGCCTGTTTGGCCTGGTCGATCCAGGCCAGGGCGGCCGGCGACTTGATCTGGGAGAGAAAACGCTCGCGCAGCTTGCCGATGCCGTGGTGATGGGAGAGGGACCCGCCGTTGCGGAGGATCTCCTCGCGGGCGAGGATTTCCAATTCGGCGTAGACCTCGGAGGGATGCGGCACGCCCTTGTAGTAGTAGCCGAAGTAAAAATAGACGCAGACCCCGGTTTCGTAGACTTGGGTGACCCGGCAGGTGATGAAGGGCTTGCCCGGCAGGCCGCGCCGTTCGTATTCTTCCGCCAGCCTGGCCTTGACGTTGGCGCAGAGCGCTTCGACCTGGCTCCAGGGCACCGAGGTCTCGAAGGATTCGGCCAGGAAATAATGCTTCATCACGAAATCCCGGATGTAGGCGATGCCGAAGGTGAGCTGGTAGCCCCGGATACCGTTCTCCGCTCCCGCCTTCATGCCGCCGTGGCGCTTGGCGATGGCGTAGACCGCCTTTTCCTGGGCGGCGACTTCCTCGCGGCCTCCTTCGAAGACGATGGTGCAGGCCACCATCTGCTGGGGATCGAAGCCCTTGAGCTTCACGACGAAGAACTTCTCCAGCTTGCTCTTGAGCGCCTTGAGCCCTTCGGCCTTGGGTTTGAGGGCCATGCCGAACTGGAATTGCAGGTTGTCGACCAGGCGGATGCTGGCCGGGATGGCGCCGTGCTGGGTGAGCTCGTAGAGGAAGGCGACCCCGTCCTGGAAGGTCTTGAAGAGGACCGAGCCGTATTTCTGCGCCTCCGGCAGGGGGAAGAGCTTCACCACCGCGGAGGTGACGATGCCCAGGTTTCCCTCGGAGCCGAAGAGCCAGAGGCGGGGGTCGCTGCCCACCGACTCGCGCGGGGCCACCGCCGAACGGGTCAGCTTGCCGGCGGAGGTGACGACGTTCATGTCGAGGATCAGGTCTTCGATGTTGCCGTAGCGGTTTTTCTTCATGCCGCTGGCGTGGGTGGCGATCCAGCCGCCCAGGGTGGAGAACTCGATCGAGTCGGGCTCGTGGCCCATGGTGAAACCGTAGCTCTTGAGCTGCTCGACGATGTGCCGGCCCACCGCGCCCGCCTGGATGCAGGCCATGCGGTTGACCGGATCGATCCAGAGGATGCGGTTCATCCGCCGCATGTCGACCGAGACGATGAAGCGTCCCTCGTTTTGCGGGCAGCGCAGCGCCTCGGTCACCGAGGTGCCGCCGCCGAAGGGGATGAGGCAGGCATCGTATTTCTTTGCCGCCGCGACCAGGGTCTCGACCTGCGCTTCCTCGGTGGGATAGGCCACCAAGTCGGGGATGCGGCCGAGTTGGCCGTACTTGATGGCGTACATCTCTTCTTGGGTGTGGCCATGGCCATGGCGGAGGCGCTGCTTGGGGTCTTGGCTGAGCTGGTCTGCGGAAAAGATTTTCTTCAGCTCGGCGACGAATTCGGGATGCGCCAAGGGCTCCGGGATGGCGGTGGGGTAGGCGGGGGGATTCTGGTCCTCCGCTCGCACGGGGACCTTCATCACTTCGCTCACCCAAGGGAGCAAGGCGGGCAGCTCCTGGCCGCACAGCGAGTAACGGGAGCCCGTGAGCCGGACGCTGCCGTTTTTCAAGATTTCGAAATGGGTGTCTTGGAAGCCCCAGACGTCCAGGCTCTCCGCTTCGGTGGCAGGCGGTGAAAAAGGCGGGGGCAGGATGCGCGTCGCCGGTGTTTGCATGCGTTTTTCCTTTTTTAAGACTGGAAAAGGATGGGAGGTAGGTAGTCGAATTCTCAGGGAAAAACAAGGCAAAATTAGACTGACATGTCAGTTTAATATTAGGGCAATTTCCCAAGATTTTTCCAGTATTTGACAGCCTGGGGTCCCTCGTGAGAAAGGGAGTCGAGGCGGGCCTGCAGGACGGGCCCGAACCAGCTATGGGCCGACATTTAGACAAAGAAGAACGACGCAGTCAGTTGATGCAGGCCGCCTTGGCGGCCTTCGGCCGGAAGGGCTATCACGACACCCAGGTCTCGGACATCATCGCCGAGGCCAAGGTCGCGCGCGGCACCTTCTACCTTTATTTTGAGGGCAAGCGGGAGATCTTCGAGGCCATCATCGGGCAGATCTTCCAGGAGATCGCCGGACAGATCCGCGCCCTCCCGCTGGACGCCGTCGACCAAATCCCCTCGCAGATCATGGGCAACCTCCGCCGGGTCACCGCCCTGTTGATGAAGAATCCGCTCTGGATCAAGCTGGTGTTCAGCGACGCGGTCGGGCTCGACAGCGAATTCGACACCCACATCCGCAATTTTTACGAGTTGGTCCTCGACTACATCCGGCGCGGCCTCAAGCAGGGGCAGAAGATGGGCTTTGTGCGCGACTGCGACGTGGGGGTCCTGGCCGTCTGCGTCCTCGGCGCGGTGAAGGAGGTCTTTTACCAATACGTCCTCGGCACCGAGAAGCCCGCGGTGCGCGAGATCGAGCGCGAGATCTACACCTTCGTCATCACGGGGATCATCCACCCCTCGCTGCGCGCCGGCATCGAGGCCATCCTGGGCAGCGCCGAGGAAGGCGAGGCTCCGAAGCGCGCGCGGGGTTAGGCGCGGCGGTATCGCGCCTTTGCGCCTGGCACCATTCTCTCGAATGACCTCCTTTGCCGCATCAACAGCGGCCGGGAAAGAACATGAAAGTCCTCCACGAATTCCGCGTCCCCTTTGCGCGCGAACCCGAATTGAAAACCCTAGTCGCCGAATCCCTCGGCCTCCCACCCTCCCAAATCGGCGAGATCCGCGTCCTCAAGCGCAGCCTCGACGCCCGGCAGCGGCACAAGCTGGCCTGGGTCTATTCCCTGGAGGTTTATCTTGAGGGTGAAGAGGCGGTTCGCGCCTTCGCGCCCTTCCCCCAACTGGATTGGCGGGGTCTCCCGCCGCTCATCCTCGGGGCGGGGCCCGCGGGGCTGTTTGCCGCCTGGACCTTTCTCGCCCACGGCATCCGGCCGATCCTCTTCGAGCGCGGGGCCCGCACCCACCGCCGCATGCTCAAGATCAGCCGCTACTGGCGGCGCGGCGAGCTCGATCCCGACAGCAATGTCTGCAATGGGGAGGGCGGCGCGGGCACTTTCAGCGACGGCAAGCTGATCACGCGCATCAAGAGCCCGTTGATCCCGCGGGTGATGCAGGCCTTCGTGGATTACGGCGCCCCGCCCGAGATCGCCTACGTCTATAACCCCCACGTCGGCAGCAACTTGATCCGCGAGGTCATCCGCAGGATGAGCGACGACCTGATCGCCCGCGGCGCCCAGATGCGTTTTGAGACGCGCGTGGAATCTTTGGACCTCTCCGGAAATCAGGTGCGGGGCGTGGTGCTGGCCGACGGGAGCCGCGTGCCGGGCACCGGACTCCTCCTTGCCTGCGGTCACAGCGCCGGAGATCTGTTCCATGCCCTGCATGCGCAGGGCGTCCGTTTCGAGCCGAAACCCTTCGCCCTGGGCCTGCGCATCGAGCACCCCCAGGCCTATATCGACCGCTGGCAATACGGCGAGGTCTGTGGCCTGCCCGGCCTGGAGACCGCGCAGTACAAGCTGCAGAGCTATTGGGAGGCCGAGCGGGTCGGCGTCTACACCTTCTGCATGTGCCCCGGCGGTTACGTCATCTCCAGCACCACCGACCCGGAGACGATCGTCGTCAACGGGATGAGCAATTACCACCGCAATTCCAAGTGGGCCAACGCCGCCGTGGTCTGCAGTGTCGATGCCCAGCGCGTCCCAGGCGAGGATGTCTTCAAGATGATGCGCTTTCAGCGGGGCATCGAGGGCGCGGTTTACCAGGCCAGCCGCGCCCGCGGCGACGGTCGGGCGGTGCCTGCGCAGCGCCTGGAAGACTTCTTGGCGGGCCGCGAGGGGCGGCTGACGGCCAAGTCGAGCTGTCCCTCGGGGGTCGTGGCCGCCGATCTCTCCAAGCTGCTTCCGGATTGGATCGTCCCATTCTTGCGGGAGGGGCTGCTGGATTTCGACCGTCGGCGCCGCGGCTTCGCCCACCCGGAGGCGCTGCTCCATGCCGTGGAGTCTCGCACCTCGTCTCCGGTCCGCATTCCGAGGGATCCGGAGACCTTCGAGAGCCTTTCGACCGAGGGGCTGTTTCCCTGCGGGGAAGGCCCCGGCTACGCGGGCGGGATCACCAGCGCCGCCGTCGATGGGATGCGCGCGGCCCTGGCTTGGATTGACCAATATTGCAAGGGGGGCGGAAAGATTGGAAGGCGCGCGGCGGCCGGCCGGGCCGGGGCTTAGCGTCCCAGGGCCTTGTCGTATTCCTTCAGGAGCTCGCGGCCGCCCTCCAGAAGGATGACCAGGTGATCCTGCATCGCCTCGTCGAAGCCCTGTTTTTCGAGCAGTTCGTAGATTTCGACCGAATCGATGGCCGCATTCTTTTGATGGCAAAGGATGACGAATTTGAAAAACTTTGTGTCGTCTTTGGGATCGGGGACGAGCTTGTTGGCGCTCTTGAGATAGTCGTCGAAAGCGGATTTGACCTCGGCGGGCAGGTTTTCGAACATGGATTCCTTCCTTCTAATTAAGGCCTCCCAGCATAGCCTCGCTTGGGGCTCCCAGCAACCTTTTATTGAAGGCGCCTGCCGAGAGCCTTTGTGCGCCGGCCGCGCGTCCCCGCAGCATTTCCCAGAGGCCATCCCAGCGATCCTGCCCCGTCCAGGGGAAACGCAGCCGTTGGACATGCATCCCTGGTTGGTTCGGATCCACCCGGATGCCCCACAGGGGCCTGAGGCCGCCCACCAACGGCGAAAAACGCAGGTCCCCCAGCTCCAGTGGGGCCTCCGCCAGGCGGGCCACGAAGCCTTCGGTGAACCAGGCGAAGGTGCGAAGGTCCCGGCCCAGGGTGGAACCTTCCGGCAGCTCCTGGGTTAGGCGGTCCACGTTAAAATAGGGCAGGGTGCCTCCGGTCCAATAGATATTTGGGTCATCGAGGCCGGTGCGCAGCACGTCCACGAAGAGCTGCCCTTGGGAGAGATACAGCGATCTCCACAACAAGAGCGGTCCGGGTCCGGGGATGACCCGGGCTTTTTCGGGATCTTGTCCGCGGCTCTCGGCCAGCTTGGCCTGCAGGGCTGCGGCGCGGTGGTGTTGCAGGCCGCCCAGGGACAAATAAAAGATTACGGCGCCGAGCGCCGCCAGCGCCGCGCCCCCGCGGTGCCTGCGGAGCGAGACCCAAAGCCCGGCCAGCAGGAGGAGCGAGAAGATCGGATCGACGATGAAGATGAGGTCCCAAGAGACGCGTGCCCGCGAGAAGGGCCAGAACAGCAGGGTGCCGTAGGAGGTGCAGGCGTCCAAGAGTCCGTGGGTCGCGTAGCCCGCGACGGCGGCCAACAAGAGGTCGCGCAGCGGGGGCTTTCTGCGCAGCAGCAGCCAGAGGAGGAGGCCGACCAGGCAGCCCCCGATCGGGATGAAGGCCAGGCTGTGGGTGAAGTGGCGGTGGTATTCGAAGAGCAGCAGGGGATTCGCCTTGGACTGGAGGACGATGTCCAGGTCCGGCGCCATTGCGCCGAGGACGCCGGCCGCGGTCACTGCGGGCGTGACTTTTTTCCGATAGAGCGCCTGGGCGGTGACGCCGCCGAGCAGGCCGTGGGTCAGGGGATCCATAGACTGTTCATATTCTCCGCATGCGTTATACTCGCCAGGGTATCATGGTGTTCGCAAGGTACGATCAAAAATTGAATGGGTCCTGTCCGGGTTGCACCCCCACCGTGCTCATGCTTGCGCGCGGCGGGGGGCCCCCGCCCGGTCACCCATTCAATTTTTGATCGTACCTTGCGAAGTTCATCATAGCTGCTTTATGCAACCAATGGATTTGAAGCTTCACAGCAACAGCAGTCTGCATGAGCTCCCCCGCGAGGCCTGGAACGCCCTGGCGATGGGCGATTTCCCCTTTTGCGAATACGACTACCTGCTCGCGATGGAATTGGGCGGCTGCGTCGGAGAAGAGCCCGGCTGGTTGCCGCACTACCTCACCCTGTGGGAAGGCCCGCGGCTGTCGGGCGCGCTTTACTTGTACCGCAAGGACAACAGCCACGGCGAATTCATCTTCGACTTCGCATGGGCCCGCGCCTATGCCCAGCAGGGCTTGAATTATTACCCGAAGCTCGTCGCCGCCAGCCCCTTCACGCCGGTCACGGGCCCCAAGCTCCTCATTCACCCGGATGCCGACCGCGAGGCGGTGGGAAACGCCCTGCTTGAGGCCGCCCTCGAGCTGCGCCGTCGCGAGCGCGACACCGGGCTTCACTTCCTCTATTTGACCCCGGAGGAAATTCCGCTGTTCGCGAGCTGCGGGGCGATGATCCGGCATTCCTACCAATTCGAGTGGGAGAACGCCGGGTATCGCGATTTCCAGGATTTCCTGGAGGGGCTGCGCCGCAAACGGCGCCTGCAGATCCTGCGGGAACGCCGGCGGGTCGCCGAGCTGCCGGTGGAGATCGCGGCGCTCACCGGATCCGAGGTTCAAGCCGAGCACATCGCCGCCATGTACGAGTTTTACGTCTCGACCTTCTACAAAAAGTACTGCACCCCCTACCTGAGCCGGCGCTTCTTCGAGGAGGTCTTCGCGCGGCTCCGCGAGCGTCTGGTCCTGATCCTCGCCCGCCGGGGCGGCGAATGGGTGGCGGGCTCCATCAACTACCGGAAAGGACCGAGCCTTTACGGCCGCTACTGGGGCTGCGCCGAGGAGTACCGCAACCTCCATTTCGAGCTCTGTTATTACCAGACCATCGACTATGCGATCCGCCATGGCTTGCGGCGCGTGGACGCGGGCGCGGGCGGCAGCCACAAGATGCTGCGCGGGTTCCGCCCCGAGCTGACCTATAGCGCGCATTGGATCGAGCATCCCGGGTTTCGCGCTGGGATCGCGCACTACATCGAGAAGGAAAAGGCCTTGATCGCCGAGGAGCTTTCCTATGCGCGGGAACACGAGGCCTTTCGCCCGGGCTGCGACGAAAATCCTGAGGAGGCGGAGCCCTGAGCCTCAGTCGATCTTTTCGACCTTGAGGATTTTCAGGGTAGGGCCCATCGCCCGGCCCACGCCCACCATCTCGCCCTCAGCGGTAATCTCCCAGATATCGGTACGGAACTTGTTCACCCAGGTGTCGGCCAGCTCCTCGGGAAGCAGAGCGTCCTGCCCCTGCTTTTTCCAGATCACGCTGCCGCCATCCGCGGTGTGCACTTTGATGCGGTAGAATTTTTTTTCGTCGGACATGGGCTACTCCTGAAGCTCGAGGATGATCTCGCATTTGAGGCTATTGGCGATGAAGCAGGCCTGGTGGGCCTTCTCGTGCATCGCGAGCAATTTTTCCTGCGCGGGCGCCTGGCCGCCGAACGCGATCTTGGGCCGCAGGTAGATCCGCGTCACCGCCATCTTGCCGGAGGCATCCTCTTCCAAGATCGCCACCGGATCATCGTGGTAGCTGTCCACGACGATCCGCGACTTGGCGGCTATGGCGAGAAAGGTCAAGAAATGACAGCTCGCGGCCGAAGCGGCGAGCAGCTCCTCGGGGTTGGGCAGCTCGGCCTTGCCGAGGTACTCGGGGGCGGAGGAGGCCTGCATTGCCACCCCGCCGTCAAAGCGGAGAGTATGGGTACGGTCGTAACTCTCGTACTTGAATTCGGGGGTCTCGCGTTTCCACTCTAAGACGGCGCGGTGTTCGGACATTTTTTCTCCTTTTTCTCCATCTTAAATATACCCCAATATACCCGATTTTCCGGGAAGTCATGCTTGGCAATCTGAATTCCCGGTGCCAAAATGGCCGCTATGCAAGCCCAACGCCAGTTTTTTCAGAGCGGGATCACGCGCGACCTGGAGTTTCGCCGCCGGCAGCTTCGCAAGCTGCGCGAGGTCCTTTTGGACCACGAAAAGGAGATCTATCGGGCCCTCCACGAGGACCTGCGTAAGCCGACCTTCGAGGCCTACGTCGGCGAGGTGGGCATCCTGCTCGAGGAGGCCAAGCACATCGAACGCTACCTCCAGGCCTGGGCCCGGCCCAAGAAGGTGCGCTTGGGCATGGTGCACTGGCCGGCCGGAGGCCGCGTCACCTACGAACCCTACGGCCTCGTCCTGATCCTCAGCCCCTGGAATTATCCCTTTCAATTGCTGCTCGGCCCCCTGTTGGGCGCCATGGCGGCCGGGAACTGCGCGGTGCTGAAACCCTCCGAGCTGGCCCCGGCCAGCGCCGACCTGATCGCGAGGCTGATCACGGAAAATTT